>CAWHLZ010000001.1:0-1315311 GCA_963830345.1 uncultured Solirubrobacteraceae bacterium
TCCAAGGCGAACACACAAAGGTTGCGGCTTGGCCGCCGGAGCCGTCTGGTAGGCCGGGGGGCGCCACCTCTTCGCTTTGCAGTGCGCGGCCGGTTTGCGGTACATAGGAGGTCGCGCCCTCGGTGATCACGCCGGAGGCGAGTGACTTTTCGACGCCGCCGGCTCCCAGCCAGGCGAACTTGGGGGGTTCTTTGCCGCCGTTGGGGACGCCGAACTCGGTGGGGTTGTAGGTCGATTCGAGTTTGGTTTCGCCGGTTTTGTCCTTGATCGTGGCGACTACGTCGCCCTCGAGGTCGTGGAGCTGCAGGATCGGTGTTTCGTAGGTCGCGCCTTTACCGTTCTCGACGGCGGTCAGCGTTCCGTCGATGCCGGGAATGTTGCGCGTCCATTTCCCTCCGCTTTCGCAGGTTTCGGCTTTTTCGGAGCCTTCGCAGGTCCACGCGACGGCTTCGCCGGAACCGTCGTAGTGGGTGATGATTTTTTGGGCGCCGCTGATTGTTTCGCGGACCCGCCCGTCAGGGTCCATGTAGTAGTCGTTGGTCACGCCGTTCTGGGTCTGTGCCGCGACCGCGTTATCGACATAGAACGTGCTTTCCAGCGCGTGGCCTTCGGCGTCGCCGGACGGGAGCTTGGTGACGTTCCCCAACGGGTCATAAGTGATTTCGCTATCGATGAGGCGATTCGCTTCGTCGTAGGTGTGTTCCTGGACGGTGCCGCCTTCGGTGGCGCATTCTTTTTTGCTGTTCGGTTCGCGTGTGGTCTGCTTCGTGCGGTTCGATTCTTCGTCATACGCGTAGAGCCGTGTTTTGCAGTATTCACCCGTCGGGGTTTCGTGCACTTCGGTCAGCCGCCCCAGTGTATCGTAGCCGTATTCCTCTTTGGCGAGCGTGCTTGTCTTGCTCATCACTTCACCACGTATCGACGGGACCTTTGTTTCGCTGAACCACACCCCTTCTGTTTCTGAACAGCTCGTGGTCTTGGTGTATTCGATGTGGGTCGCTTCGCCGATCGAGTTGTACATATAGTTCGCGCACATTTCGTTCGGATAGACAACACTCGAGAGCCTGCCTTCAGTGTCGTAGGACGCGGTGAACGTGCCGGCCGCAGAATCCACCAGCTTATCCAGCTGCTTAGTGGTCACGTTATACGTGTATTTCTGACTGCTGGTCCCTTCATCGCTGCTGTCGCTCATTTCTTCGAGCAGGCCATCGCCTTCAGGCCCGGCGTACTTGAATTTCGCGATGTTGCCGTCCGAATCGGTATAGCTTTCGAGCTGCCCGAGCGTGTTGTAGACGTTCGTGATCGTCTTTGTTTTTTCTTTGACGGTCGTGTTCTGCTTTTCGAGCGCGCCCGTCGCCGTGTTGTATTCCTCGGTGACCTTCGGCAGCGCCTTGTCGGTGGTTTCCGTGGTCGCGGTGGACGTCTCTTCGCTAGTTTTCATTCGTCCAGCGGCGTCGTATTCATCTTTCGTCGTACGCGTGTGTTCCGCGAAGCTGCCTGATTTGGGGAACGTTTCGACGATCGTTTCCGGCTCATTCCAGATGTTGTAGGTGGTTTTCGTCACCGGCAGGTTGGGAACACCGGTCGTTTCCGGCTGTTTGGCGGGATCCGTTTCGCACACCAGACCGGCCCATTCCGGGTGTTTTTCGCAGTTGGGATATTCTTTATCTTCTTCCAAGCCGTAATAGCCGATCTTTTTGTCGTGCGCCGATTTGCCACCGGAGCCTTTCGGCGTCCTCATTTCCTTGACTTTCCCCATCGCTTCACCAGATTCATAGTATTCCGTCGTGCTTGTCAGATCCTGACTTCCCGGAGCAGCCGTGACCGATGTGGCCGCTCGCAACTCCCAGCCAAGGTCTTCCTGGCCCGAGTAGCCGGTCTTCGTCTCGCTCACATCCACCGTTTCGCTTCCTTTGCCTTCTCCGTTTATCAGTTCGGCATAGTTCTGCGTAGCCGTGGCAAGGTCGTAGATTTCTTTCTTTTTCGTCCTGGGGTTTTCGGTGGGCGCACCTTCGTTGTAGAAGTACTTGGTGAGACTGCGAGCCATCCCTTCCTTCGGTTTTTCGCCGGCTTCGTAGTGTTCTTCGCCGGCCACGTACTTGACCATGTGCTCTGGGCCGCGCGAGACGACGAGGCGCGTGCCCGGTTCTGGCAGTTCCGCTTCTTTTTCGCCTTCGCCGTTGTAGGTGTTTTCCATCGACAGCAGCTTCGCCGTCTTGGCCGACGCGCAGTTCGATTCCGATTCGCAGCCTTCTTTGAGTGCCGCCGCACGGTTATCCGGCGAGAGCGTCCGAACTACATCGTTCGTTTCATTGTATTCGGTGGTGGAAATGGACCCATAGGTTCCGGTGCTAGGGGTGGCGATGTTTACCACGCGGCCCTCACTGTCAAGGTAGTAGACAGACGCTCGGGTATAGCTCGACGCCGGCCAGCCTTGAGGTGAGTCGGGCGGGAAGATCGCGGTCGCTTCTTCCGGGGCCTCTTCAGCCTTCTGCCCCCATTTCGCCACTTCGCTTGTGCTCATGTTGTGCGGCGCGGCGGTGCCGGAGACCGGGACGGCGTACTCGAGGCTGAAGCCAGCCTCCGGTGTATACGTTTCGCCTTCGGGCGTGGCATTGAGCTTCTCGATGGCGGCGCCTTCTTCAAAATCGTCTTCTTTGTTCCAGTGCCCGTCGGTATTGTCAAACCAGACATCACCGTTTGGGCCTGCAGCGAGGCTCGTTGTCGAGTTGTATTCGGTCAGGAGCGGGTATTCCGCGCTGACACCCGCGGTAGTAATGCTCCCGATCTTTTCACCTTTCTCTCTAAACCACAGGTTCCCACCTGACATGCTTATCAGATCGCGTGGAACATCTTCCGCATTGGCCAGAGGATATTCGGTGATCGTCCCCCCTGTGGTGATCTTGCCTATGACGCTGTACGTGTCCGTGGTGGTTTCACCCACTTTTTTGGTGCCGTACAGCGTAAACCAGAGATTGCTGTCCGGCCCCGTGACGATTTCGCCAAGGTGGCTTTCCCCTTCGCGCCCCGTGGGGAGGGAGTACGTCGTGACTTCGCCCGAGGTGGTCATCTTGCCAATTCCGCCTGACTTAGTGAACCACAGGTTTTTGTCCGGACCGGATGTGAGCCCAACAGGCGTCCCCCCGGCCCCATATTGAGTGATGGTGCCCGACGTCGTGATCTTCGCGATGTCACTGGCTTCGGGCTCCATAAACCACAAGTTGTTGTCAGGTCCTACTATCAGGCCACTCGGATTCGACGCGACGGAGTATTGAGTGATCGTGCCGGACGGGGTGATCTTCGCGACCCGCGGAATTTTCGACCCCAGGTAATTCCGCTCGAGAAACCACAGGTTGCCGTCTGGGCCCGTAATTAGCCCGCTCGGGCGGCTTTCTTTGGGCAGGGTGTATTCGGTGATTGTGCCGGACGTAGTAATCTTCCCGATCTTGCCTGTGGTTTCAATCTCCGTGTTAACCGCGAACCACAGGTCGCCTTCCGGACCCGCGACAATTTCGATCAGTTCGCCGTCTGCTGCCGGAAGGGGGTATTCAGTAATCGTTCCCGACGTCGTGAGCTTGTCGATGGTGCGTTTGCCGTCGGCCTTATTCATAAACCACATATTGCCGTCTGGCCCGAGGACAAGTCCCACCGGCTTGCTTTCGCTCGGCAGCGCGTATTCAGTCGCCGCCTTCACGAGGCCGCTTGTCCACACTGTCGAGCCGTATTCTTCTGTTGACCCGGTTATCGCAGCCCCTCCACCGTTTATGGCAGTCACACTGACCGAGAGTTCATGTCCCACATTGGCGGCCGTGATTGTGTAGCCCTGATTCGTCGCACCGAGAATTTCTTTGCAGTTTTTGCGTTCGAGTTCACATTCCGTCCATCGATATACGTACGCGAGCGGGGGGCCCGACCATGTGGGGTTGGTGGCAAGCAATCGGGACCCCGCTGTGAGCGTGCCCGTCAGTTTGGCTTCTTTGCTCTGCTCGCCCAACAATTTACCGTTCCAGAGGCCGGCAGATGTGGAGGCCTGCGCCGCCTTAATGAGGCGGCCCACGCCAGCGTCGCCGGCAGCCGTCCCATAGATGAACGTCCATGGCTCTTGCCCGGGTGGGTTGAACGCGACAACCTCCCCACGGCCGTTGTATCCGTAGATCGTCTTGAGCGCAGGTGAAACACGCGGATCCCACTCGGCACTGAGCAGGCCTTTCGAATCATAAGCGTATTCCGCGACCGGTGTTTCAGTCATTGTTTTGGTCGCCGGGTTATACCCTTCGTAAGAGACTTTACTGAGACGGCCTTCATATTCGCCCCATTCGCTCTCATTGTTGCCTTTGGCCGTTTTTGTCGTCGCATACGTAAACTTCAACGCACGACAGCCCGGTTCCATTTTCGGCGAGCATGAGACTTTCGCGGGTGTCGCCCCACGCTCTTCCTTGGGCCTGGTGACTTTTTTGCCTCCCACTTCGACCGTTTCGTAGAAGTAGCTGACGGTGTCCGTGGGCACGGGCCCTTCCTGCGTCGCTGGCACCCATACTTTCGCGGTGCTGCTAAGCGTGAACTTCGTAGAGGTCCCTTCTGCTAGGTCCTTCAGATAATACGCAACCTTTTCTTTTTTTTCGTTTTCTTCAAGCGTCATCGTCAAGTTCGAATCACCGGGCGGCGCTTCGAACTTTCCTGTGGGTTCATGTTTTTCGTTAAACATCGCCGCAAAGATCGTCTGCCCACCGTTACCGCTGCTCACCATGACACTCTTATCGGGCAATTCGAGGAGCGACTCCTCGCTCCCGACGCTGAGGCTCCACTGCGGCCCCAGCAACGACGCTTCCCCGCCCGCCGTAAGATCCCGCGAGCTGTAGACCCGCGAGACGGACAGTCCGCCACCCAACGAGACGTCGGTCGGACCCAACGTAAAGTCCCCAGACTCCAAATCTACGTCCCCCGGACCCATCGGCACAGGCGTCGAATGACGAATCGAGATTGTTTCTTCTTCGCGTCCTTCATTGCCCGCCCTGTCCTTCGCCACAATCACGATCCCATGGTGGCCGGCGCCGATTTCAGCGCCGTTGATCGTATATTCAGCGCTCGCGGTACATTGACCTTTCGGTTCCGAGCATTCGCCCGTCCCGCCCGTCTTGGCAATTTCCTTCTTTTCTCCTTTGCTGTTTTCGATAAACACCGCCAGCGACGAGATCCCCGAACTCGGTATCGTCGACCCTTCCCCATCGGTCGCATACGCCGTGATTTTGTAGGATTTTTCGCTCAGTTCGTTACCGTACGGCAGCCCGGCGATGAATATACTGTGCGGCTTGGAGGTATCGACTTTTACGATCCCCACGCCTTCCGTTGCGAGTGACTCCGTTTCGTGCGTCGCATCGCCAAAGGCCTCTTCAGCCCGGTAGCGGATCTTGTCTTCGCCGTTAGGCAAGTGTGGATTCAGTGTCCAGTATTCTTGCTGTTTTGATTCGCACTGTACGCCCTTGCACAAGCCTTCTTCCAGATAATTATGTTCGGACCCGGACACCACTTCCCATTTACCGGAGTTTTCATATTCCAGCCACGATTTGGCGACCCCGATGCCTTTGTCTTCAGCGGTGAACTGGAGCGCCCCGTCGTATTCGCTCAGCCAGTTGCTCGTCCCGTCCAGCGCATTTTTTCGCTTCTCTTTGACCTT
The DNA here is from genome assembly GCA_963830345.1 of uncultured Solirubrobacteraceae bacterium. Taxonomy (GTDB): domain Bacteria; phylum Actinomycetota; class Thermoleophilia; order Solirubrobacterales; family Solirubrobacteraceae; genus Palsa-744. Next base: position 5,675 of record CAWHLZ010000001.1, read on the forward strand.
TTCTTTTTTGCTGTTTTCGACTTCTATTTCGAATTCCGCGGTACTGCTGTTATAGCTGGTGGTCGAATGTATTTTTTCTTTTTCTTTTTTTGCGTTTTCGATTTCTGGCTCGGAGATGTAGACCGTGCCCTTATCGAGCTCATCGGAGAACGAGTATTTGCTGGTCGGTTTGTTGACCACGGACTGCTGGAAGTGCACCGCGTTTCCTTCATGCCCGGCCGACGAGGGACACGATGCTTCACCTGATGGACACAACACTTTGGGAAGAGCTTTCTGTTTGTATTCGCTTGTGCCTTCGGTTTCTGTCGAAAGCTTCTCTTTTGCTTTTCCTTCGGCTTCGATGATGCCGTGTTCAGTCTTTACTTCACCATACTGCAGTTCGACGATGCTTTCGATACGGTCTTCCCTGTTGCTTGCTTCTGTTTCGCCTTCGAACTCGTAGATTTTGGAGACCCCGCGAGTCTGGTACACCCAGAACGCCTCTTCCCCTTCTTTGTATTCATGAACCCCATACGTCTTTAGAACGCCGCCTTCTTCTGAGGATGCGAAGTTTGTGCTGGGTTCATTTTTCCCATTTCCCTTTCCCGTGTAAAATTCCCAATTCGAACGCTTGCTACCTTCCTTGATCAACTGCACATCTTTGCCTGAGACTTCCGGATCGACCTCGACCGGGTACTGGTATTCCGCCGCGTGATCATCGACGCTCAATACCAGCGTGTCCCCCGAGACGGACATCGACACCGGGACCGCTGTGCCGGCGGCGTCTTGTGCGCCTGGAGGTAGGACAGTGGCAATCGTCGCGCCTTCCTTGACCACTTCCACATCCCCCGACCCATCCCGCGCCTGCACGAGACTCGCGCCTGCTGGCAGCCCGATCCGGAAGAACAGCTGCTGCGGGCTTTCCACCGAACGCAGCAAAGTATCGGCCGCAAACCCGTCGGTAGTGGGCTTGACCAGCGAGTCCATGTCGGTCTGCGTATTCGCATACAGCACGCTTGCGCCATCGATCACGCCTTCAGAGCCGCCTAGCGCCACCCCCGACCCATCGACCGGCGTCAACGACACGCCGATGCCTGACAGCGATACGCCGGCGCTCAGCCGCTCGGGAATCGATACCCCCACTACCGGCGTCTTCGGTTCAAACGCACCCCTAACTTCGCTCAAGCTGAGATCGACGGGCGTCCGCTGCCCGGACGAAGTTTCAAGCGCTATCGGCGCTATCGATTCGAGGACTCCATGCTTGCCTTCGCCGAGATCCAGCGAAGCGGCATTGTCGCTCACATAGCCCGTGATGCTCTGCCCCGCCGGGGGCTTCGGTGGCCCACCGGCCGGTTCATCGACTAGTCTCGGGAATGCTTCGGCAGCCAGCTTCATAGCCTGTCCGGCGTTCAGGCTCTCGTACTTAGTGCGCGATTCTTCGCGCACCGCTATCGCTTCCGGACTCGTCAGCTTGGCCTGTTCCTGCGCCTGCAGTTGTTCGTCTTCGACCGGCGATCCCGAGGTCACCAACGAACCGCCAAGGGGACCTTCGGCGGAGGATGAGTTGCTTTCGGCGTCGGCGACCGTTGATGCGTAGCACAGCCCTACACAACAGCACAGGCACATCGCCAGACATCGCGCAGCAAGCCTCATGTTGCCCCCCAGTCGAAGAGATGCCTCGACTCTGGTCGAGACACATCAGCTGAATAGTTCCGGCGAGCGTACTTGAGCGATGACTGAGTTGTCTATGGTCTATTTCATGAGTTTGGGCCAGTGACAATAAGTGCCACGTGAAGATATATTTGTCTAGAGAGCGTTGGTCGCGATCTCGCGTAGAGCCAGGACGACGCTCGCTAGACAACACAGCTTGACCGATCCCTGAAGATGGGCATACCCACCAGCGCTCGCTTGCTCGACGCCCTGAGCTTATGGAGCAGGCTAGTCGTATGTTTCTTGACGGTCGCGACGCTGATTTCCAAGTCCCGCGCGATCTCGACATAAGATCTGCTCTCACTGAGACCTTCAAGTACCTGGCTCTCACGTTGGGTTAGAATTCCCTCCGTTTTTCGATCACGTCGCTCGACGCGACCTCCGTCGGTAGACACAAACGTGCACCCGCCCTGGCCCGCAGTATGAACCGAGGTGAGGATATCTCCCACAGATGCATTACCGGCGACGCAGCTAACCCCTGCCGCGAGCAGCACCATGCCATAGGCGAGCGTCGGCTCGCGTGCGAGCACGAGGACTCCGATCTCGGGCTGAATTGCCCACAAGCCCCGCGACAGCGAGCGCAGGCTCACCTCGTCGAGGATGGCGACGTGGGGTGCCAGTTCCATGACGGCCCGCGTTAGCTTGGCGCCTTCGAGATCGCTGTCGAGAACGCGAACGCCGGTATCTTCATCGAGAACGCTCGCCAGGCCGCGCCCCATCAACGCGTCGAAGCTACCCGCCACGACGGTAACGGCGGCTGCATCAGAGATGACGCACGTCCCGAGAGACTCGCCCGAGCTTGCAGTCTGGGCGCTCGCGGTCATATTCTGCGCTCCTGGGGGACAGGTAGCCCACCGATGAGTGTGTCGGGTGGGAGATCGAGCCCGTCGCACAGGATCAGGATCAGCGACAGGCTTGGCTCACTGCGACCCAACTCAGTCTTTCTGATCTTGGACGACGAGATCCGACACCTGCGAGCAAGCTGCCAGCGGTTCAGTCCCGCCGTTAGCCGCAAATCCCGCAGTCTCTCACCGAAGGCGCGCATCATCATCATCCGCTCGCTCGCCGCACGCAGATGCCTCTCAGCGGGCTCACCTCGCATCCTCGCGTTTGTCTCCGCGCCTCACTCGGCGTTCGCAAACTCGGGTACAGGCGCGTGGCTAGCGAGCCTGTAACGGCGGGTGTGGGGATCGCGCTCTACCAGCCCAACCGCCACGAGCGTTGATAGGTATCGATGGGTCGTGCTGTTGCTCGCCCCGATCCTGCGGGCAAGCGCGGTGACTGCGATGTCGCTCGGGTCGTCGGGAAGAAATGCAAGCAGTAGGAGACCGAACAGCAACGAGCGTGACAGGTGCGAATCCTTCAGATGCTCCGGCCGATACTTGAGTATGTCCCGTACACGATCAAGGCCGAACATTAGGACCGTCATGCTTCCGCCACCAGACGACGCGCGAACTATCTGATCGACCTGCGCCGTGGTCAGCTCGATAACCTCTCCGCGTGCCTTCTCGCCTGTGGGGCGAGTCCTTCCCTTCGTAGGAGATACTGCGGTAACTGAACGCGCCATCACAACGTTTGACTCATCAGCACAGCCGCTGGTCGGTGCGCGATGTCCTCGATCTCTCGACGACCCCGGCTCGTGCCTGCGTCGGTATGTGTCTTCCTGATCACGCAGACACAGCATGGGCAGCGCTGCTCGTCGAAGTCAATACCTTTAAAGTAGGCATTCGAAAAGGCCGCTCAGACCCACGGATCTGCGCATCCGAACGGGTGTCCTCGTCGTGAAATTTGGCTCTCTTGAAGGCGTTTTGCGGGGTTGGAAACAAATTGAGGCATCTCGCGTGGCCTCGCGAAGGGAAAGCGGGCCGGCTTCTAGGCACCCTTTAAGTAGGTATACGTGCGGCGCCGCACGCGATCCAGCATCCCCCAGGTGTAGGGTTCTGGCTTACGGAATACTCCTGTCGTAGGGGATCGAGTTATGCGAGTCGGCTGCCGAGAGGGATGCTGAATGTCTGCCAAGTACGCGCTGCTGGGGCTGCTGCTCGATAGGCCGGCGTACCCGTACGAGCTCGCCGATCGCTTGCAGGCACGGTTGGGGCCGACGTGGGCGATCAACTCAGGGCAGCTGTATCAGACGATCGCTAGTCTGGAGGAGGATGGACTGATTGAGCGGGTCGAGGGCGCCGTGAAGGGCCGCAAGGATCGGCATATCTTCGAGATCACCGACCCCGGTGCTGAAGATTTCGAGCGGTGGTTTGGGGACACGCTTGGTGGCGCGCGGTTATCTCGCCGGCCGCTGCTGGTCAAGGTCACCCTGGCTGGTCCTAAGCGCATCGCAGGCGCGCTTGCACAGATCGAGTCTTACGAGCTCGACTGTGCAGCGCGCTTGACGGAGCTTTCCCGCAAGCGGGAAGAGATTCCAGATCAGGGAGCGCAGGTACGAGCGGATCATGTGCTGCTTCGCCTGAATCTCAGCGCCGATATCTTCCAGCTGGAGGGAGAGCTGCGCTGGGCCACGCACGCTCGCGAGATGGTCTCTTTGCTGCTGGGTCGGGAGGCGATATGGCCCTCGGCCTCTGAGCACTCGGGCGTGCCAGGCGATGAGGCACACGATCGCAAAGACACCCGCGATGAGCTGTTCGGCAAAATGGCCGCCAGACATCTGCAGTCGATGTCCGGCCCAGAGGGCGAGCCGTGAGACCGGAGGAGGTCGCGTACGCGCAGAGCGCCCGGAGCGTGGGTCGGGGGGCGCGTTGAGGTGATTCTTCGCCTTGAGCAGATATCCAAGCGCTATCCAAGGCCCGGCGCGAGCAAGGTGGCGCTGGACGAGGTGTCGCTCGAGCTGGACCGCGGTCAGATCATGGGGATCTTCGGTCCGAGCGGCGCTGGCAAGACGACGCTCTTGCATATAGCCGCGGGTTTGGAGGCTCCTGACAGCGGCATCGTCATCTACAAGGGCGAGCGCATGGACCAGATGTCGGCGGCCCAGCAGAGACGCTATCGCCGCCGAGAGATCGGCTGTGTCTGGGCCGGGCAAACCTGGGCGGCGGGACTCAGCGTTCTGGAGCACGTCGAACTGCCCTTGCTAATGGACGGCTGCGAGCATCGTGTGGCGCAGCGGCTGGCCCGCAAGTGCCTGCTCGTCTGCGAGGCCGAGCAGTGCGTGAGCCTCGACCCGGATGAGCTATCTGATGGGGAGCGCCAGCGCGTCGCGATCGCACGTGCGCTGGTGATCGAACCGCGGCTGCTGTTGGCAGACGGCGTGGTGTCGAATCTATCGCTGGTCGAGCAAGAGGCGATCATGACGCTGCTTGCCTCGCTCGCGCGTGAGGCGAAGGTAGCGGTGCTGGTCACAGACACCGGCGCCAGCGCGATGCTGCGTGCGGATCCGATTCTCTATTTGCGAGACGGCAAGCTCCTCAGCGGCGACCCACTGCCTGAGACCGGCAGGCTCTACACCTTGCCGACGGCGTCGCGTCGCTCTGTAGATGCTTGAGCTGAAGAGCGCCCGCAAGTACTATACGACTCCCGCGGGCGAGGTCCGGGCGGTCGATGACGTGAGCCTTGCAGTCCACGCCGGGGAGCTGGTGGCGCTCTTCGGTCCAAGCGGCTCAGGTAAGACGACGCTGCTCTTGCTCGCGGCAGGGCTACTGCGCTGCGATACGGGCGAGGTCTGTTTTGAGGGGCGCGACCTCGGGGTGCTCTCCAGACGCGAAGTGCTCGAGTACCGGCGCATGAAGCTCGGCTTCGTCTTTCAGAACTTCAACCTGGTGCCGGGCTTGAGCGCTGAGGAAAATGTGGCGCTGCCGCTGCTCTTGCGAGGCATCGCACGTGGCCAGGCGCATGAGCGGGCGCGTTTAGCCTTGGACGACGTCGGTCTGTTGCACCGCGCCGCTCACCCGCCGGCGAAGCTCTCCGGTGGCGAGCAGCAGCGCACATCGATCGCGCGTGCGCTCGTCGGCGAGCCGACGCTGATCCTCGCGGACGAGCCGACCGGCAACCTTGACAGCGAGACTGGAGATAGCGTGCTCGAGCTGTTGAGCCAGCTCCCGCGCGAGCGCAGCGTGGCGGTGATCCTCGTGACGCACGACACGCGCGTGGCCCGCTATGCGGATCGGATTCTCGTGATGCGGGACGGGAAGCTCGTCGCAGACGAGCGCGAGGCAGCGGAGATCGAGCGATGATCAGCGCCCGAACGCTATTGCTCTTCTACCGACGCAACCTGCGCGTCCAGCCGCTGCGAGAGCTCATGGCAGTGATCGGCGTCGCCGCCGGGGTGGCGCTGCTCTTTGCGGTGCAGATCGCGAACACGAGCATCACCGGTGCCTTTGAAGAAGTCGAGCACGGTGTCGCTGGTCGCGCGAGACTCGAAGTGGCCACGAGATCGCCCGAAGGCTTTGGCGAGAACATCGAGGAACAGGTCGCGGGCATGGCGGGCGTCCAGGCGACTGCGCCACTCCTCGAGCAGCAGATCGTTGTAGTTGGTCCCAAAGCCAGCAGAGCACTCACTCTCATCGGCGCGGACGAACGACTCGCTGCACTCGGCGGCAAGCTGATCTCACACTTCGAACGCTACGCCGAAGCCTCGCAACGCGGGCTGATCGTGGTGACCCAGCCGACCGCTCAGGCGATCGGCGCAAAGCCCGGCAGCGTGGTCGCGATCAAGATCGGCGAGCGGACCGAGCATCTCGCGCTCGACGCCACGGTGCCCAGCGACCAGCTGGGCCCACTGGCCGAAAGCCCGGTCGCGGCAGCCTCGCTACCCATCACACAGCTCCTCGCCAACCTGCCCGGCCGCATCACGCGAATCCTGATCGAGCCCAGACCCGGGCAGGAATCACAACTGCGCCAAGCGCTTACTCAGCGTTTTGGTGGCATGTTGAACGTACGCTCAGTCGACACTGAAGCCAGACTACTTTCCAATGCCGCCAAGCCCGAGGCACAGCTGACAGCGCTCTTCAGCGCCATCAGCTTGGTCGTGGGAGTGATCCTGGCCTATAACGCGCTGCTGCTCGCGAGCGGCGAGCGACGAAAATTCATCGCCTATTTGATCCAGCTCGGCACGCCAGATCTCACGATCATCGCCTCGCTGGCCTTTGACGCGCTCCTCCTCGGCATCGCCGGCTCGGTCCTTGGTCTGCTCATCGGGGACGCGATCTCGCTGCTGGCGTATCGCGCGCCACCCGGATATCTCACCGCCGCATTCCCGATCGGAGGCCAACGCGTCATCAGCCTGCAGGTGGTCCTGATCGCGCTCGCCGCCGGTATCTTCGCAGCGTTCGCCGCAGCGGCACTGCCGGCAATCGCGATCCTGCGCAGCGACGCAGCTGAACCGGACGCTGCCGGTCGTGCACTCTCGCTCGTTCGCCGCCCCCGCTTCAGCGACTCGATCGTCTTCGCTTGCGGAGGGCTGCTCTTGTGCGTCGCAGTGGGTACATCGTTGCTGTTGCCGACCCTCACCATTGCTGCGCTGCTGGCGCTCGCTGCTGGCGTGATGCTTTGCCTGCCGATGACGGCGCGCTACACACTCAAGCTCGCACGCCACGCTGCCTCTCGACACTCAAGCGATCCCGCCGCTCGGCTTGCGACCGGCGAGCTTCAAAGCTCCCCGACACGATCGGTCGCGCTGCTGGCGACCGGTACAATCGCCGTGTTCTTGATGGTGACAATCGGCGGCTCAATCGCCGACGTACAACGAGCTGTGCGCGCCGGCGCCGAACAGACCGGCACGAGCGCCAACCTGTGGATCAGGCCCGGCGGGGCCGAGAACATCTACGCAACACAGCCGTTCACCTACGCCGAAACCCAGCACAAACTCCAACAACTGAGCGACGTGCGCTCGGTGCTGCCCTACCGCCAATCGTTCCTAGACCTACCCAATCGCCGAGTGTGGATAATCGGAGTGCCACCACAGGCACGCACGCCGATCGCCCCCGTCCAGCTCTTCGACGGCTCCCTCGCCACCGCCTCCCAACACCTACGCGAAGGAGGCTGGGCGGTCGTCAGCCAGGCAATCGCAAGCGAATATCACCTGCACCTCGGCGAGCGCTTCACCCTACCCACCCCCTCCGGCAACGCGAGCTTCCGCATCGCCGCAACAATCTTCAACTACGGATGGCCATCCGGCACAGTGCTCATGAACGGCAATGACTACAGCAGGCTATGGAACACGACCCGCGCCAGCCAGCTCGCTATCACGCTCTCCCCGGCAACCCCTATTGAAGAAGGCAAGCGCGCGGTAGAAACAGCGCTCCCGAGCGACTCGGCGCTAGTCGTGCAGAGCGCCGCGCAACGACAATCGGAAATCAGGACCGTGCTCGGCAGCACCCTCTCACGGCTAAGCGTCACCACGACCATCGTGCTGATCGCCGCCATAGCCTCAGTCGTAGCCATGATGGTCGCCGCCGTCTCCCAGCGGCGCGGCCGGCTCGACGCGCTACTGGCAATCGGGATGAGCCTCGGACAACTCGCCAGACTGGTCTTCTACGAGAGCGGCACTGTACTGCTCAGCGGCTGCCTCATCGGCATGGCGGGCGGCATCCTCAGTCAATTCCTCAGCGACCGCTGGGCCCATCTCGTCACCGACACACAGATCCGCTTCGCCCCCGCGTGGCAACTCGACATACGCACCATCCTGATCGCCAGCGGCATCTCGATCCTCGCGTCGATGATCGCCGTCCTGCGAACCGTAAGCTTCCAACCAAAGGCGGCCTTCTCCACCGAGTGAACACCCAAGCCCTCGCCAGAGCCCGCCATCCGGCGTCGCCGCCATGGAGGTCATAAGGTGCACTCACATACGATGCGTCTTTTCGCCTTCCGCCACACCCACACGGCCGACAAGGAAAAGACCTCAGCTCCAGACGTAAGCACGCTCGCACCGGGACTGCGCCTGCTGCCGCGAAATGTCCGCACAGACGTATACCGCCTCTACCACGTCCTGCGCACGCTCGATGACCTCGTAGACGAAGATGAGCCACACGCCGAACAACACGTCAAAGCCGTCGAGCGCTGGGCCCTCGGTGAGCCGGCCCAAACCCCACAGACGCGCGTCCTAACGGACCTCTCACGACGCTATCCACTCTCGCCTCAAGCGTTCCTCGAACTCTGCCATGCGATGCGAGACGACATCGCACACACCGTGATCGAGACCGAGGACGATCTCGAACCGTACTGCCAGCGTGTCGGCGGCGCGACCGCAGTCATGCTGGCGCAGATCATCGGGACCACCCGGCCGCAAGGCGAGACGAAGATGGCCACCCTCGGCAGAGCTCTACAGCGCACCAACATCCTGCGCGACATCGACGAAGACCTCGCCCACGGCCGCGTCTACATCGCCCGCAGCACCATCGAACGCTTCGGAGCCCCCATCCCCGGAGCCCGCACCGCGCTACTCCGCGACCAAATCGACCGAGCCGATCAGCTATACGAGCAAGCAGCAGACGCCACATCATTGCTAACGAGAGGACAGCAAGGCATCGCACTCTGCGCAACTCTCTACAGAGAGATCCTCCGCCAGATCGAACGAGACGGCTACGGGCGCAAACCGGGACGTATCAGCGTACCCACCTGGCGCAAGCAAATGCTGATCGCCAAACACCGCTTCAAGCCACCTCAATGACCGCCGACGCACCCTCAGGTGCCGTCATGACCCGACGAGAAACCGGACCATCCGACCAAATGGAATCCACAGCACGATATCGTTCATAAGAATCGCCCGACACCCTGGGCCCGCAGCATGTCGCCATCATGGACAGACCACTTCGAATCAACGCGCATCGTAGACGCCACAGCCGCGCGCGCCGCACGGCGACGCTCGCGATACTCCTGACCGTAGGCGCCATGCTGATGAACACAGCCGCGTCCGTTGCCGCCCGACGCCACGCAACCGCACACGTGGCACGCACGCTCAACGGCACCGCCACCGCGCACCTGCATCTCGTCAAAGCTGAAGGATCGCAGCTGATCGAGGAAGGACCGGTCTCCGGAGCACTCGCCGGCTTTGCCCGCGCCGAACTGAATGCCAGCGCCGTCTTCACCGCCAGCTTCACGATCCACACCCACGGAGGATCGATCACAGGCCACGGGCGAGCGACCCCACACGGGTCAGGGCGCTACCAGAGCTTCAGCGGCTCGTTCCTCGCCACCAGCGGCAGCGGCCGCTACGCCCACATCAGCGGCCGCGCGGGGCTCTACGGCGTGTTCGATCGCCGGACCGACTCGGTGCTCATCCAGACCACCGGGACACTCACCTACTAAGACAACCCAGCCGGGTAACGGCAGACACCTTGCGCCAAGCTCGCGACCTCCTCGCCTTGCTCCTGCTCGCCTGCGCCTGCCTACCAGCCACCACACACGCTGCGCAATCGGCAAGGCTCCACGTCAGCTTCACACCAGAGCACCTCGGCCACGGCACAACGGTCAACATCGGCATCCACATCACCGCGCCGCCCGGCCACGTCCCGCCCCCGCTAAGCGAACTCAACATACGCTACCCAAGCGACCTCGGCTTCGACGTCAGCGGCCTAGGACTCGCCACCTGCTCACAAGCGACACTCGAAGCCCTCGGCCCCAACGGCTGCCCACCGGACTCCCGCATGGGCCACGGCAGCGCACTCGCCGAGGTCCCCTTCGGACCAGAAATCATCCACGAGACCGCCCAGGTCACCATCGTCCGCGCCCCCCACGAAGGCCAGCTCGCGCTGCTCTTCTACGCAAACGGGGAAACACCAGTATCCGCGCCGATCATATTCCCCGGCCTCCTGCTCCCAGGACCCGGGAGCGAGGAAAGTATCCACATCAACGTGCCACTGGTCCCAAGCCTCCCCGAAGCCCCCGACGTCGCCGTCATAGAACTACACGCCACACTTGGACCCCACAGCCTCACCTACTACGAACACATCCACGGCCAGCTCATCGCCTACCAGCCCCAAGGAGTTCTCCTACCCCACAAATGCCCCCACCGAGGCTTCGCCTTCAGCGCCACCCTCTCCTTCCTCGACGGCAGCCACGCACACGCCTACACAACAGTGCCATGCCCTTAGGAAAATAGACAAGCCGCCGCCCTCTCAGTCCGAAACGCCTCTGCGACCAGGACCGCATCCTCAGCTCACGGCGCGTAGTGCAGATAACGCATCGTTGCTGGATGTCCGCGTAGCCCATCCACTCCTGCACGCGGCGGATGTCCGGCTGGGGATCATGCGCGTACCGAAACGTATGGCGCAGGTCGTGGAAACGCAATGGCCGCAAGGCCGCGTCAGTGAGTGCGTCGCCCCCGGCCTGCTTCGCCTTCGCTTGCTTGGGCTTGCGTCCGCCGCCGCCTACGTTCGTCAGCTCCGGGCGCCACAACTCCACATGGCGGACGATGATGTCCTCGAGTCGCCGACTACCGAACGCAGCAACATGTACGCGTCGACGACGGAGCCTCAACGAGCCTTCGGCCACGCGACCAACCGGCGTCCCGAGCTGGGTGTGCGCGGTGACAGAGCGGCCTGCTGACCCGTTCGAGCGGCGTTGATCCTGGCCAGCTCCGCGCAGAGACTCTCGGTCGTGATACGCCAGGTGTATGCCACCTTGCATATACGTCTGCTCTTGCGACCGAGAACATCCCCTGACGCGCCAGCGTCGTCACAGGCGTTCACGGGAAGGCATTCGCCCGCGGTTGGGTTTGTGTTTCACGAACTCCCCTCGGCCCCGACGCTAGAGAAGCATGTCGTCCAACTCCGGTTGGGAGATCTTGTTTGATCCTCATACGCGCTCTTGCGTCTAGGTCTCGGTGTCTCAGCGCTTCACCGGCTGAGCTCCTCAGCAAATCGAGTGAGAGGTCTGACAAACAGCCGCGAATCTCCTCTCTGTCAACGCGAACACACGTCACGAAGGGACCACCGCAGCGACCTCCAAGCCCGCGGCCGAAGTCACACACAACGATACGAACACGACCGGATGCCCCGCACGCCCCGTGCGACATGGTAGGCACGCCGCCCCCAAGGCGCATAGCTAATTCGGCCAGGCCCGCTACTCAGCGATCACCCTTCGACGGGCGCACGGAGGTTGCCGACCGAGGTCACGGACCTGCTCACGGCGGCCGGAGGGCTGATAGTGCGCACCAGTCCGCCGGCGTTGTCGAGCCATTCGATCTTCGTCGGCTTGGTTTCATCCACAGCCTTGTCCCACTGCAACGCGAAACGGCGACGCCGGGCCGTGGTGAGGTACCTCGCCACGATCGAGGGCTCTAGCCGTTTCAGCTCAGCCTCGACGCGAGGCGTGGGTGGCGGCGGCGTGAACACGAAAGCGTTTTCGCTGACAGGCACGACGATCGGAGGCGTTTCCCGATAGACGACCCGCACCGAGACGACGCTATCGGGCACGAGTTCGACAATCAGTTCCTTGGTCAAGGCCGGCTGGAAGGCCCGGCCAGCTTCGTCGATCACAGCGAATGGTTCACACCCCGGGGGAAACGCGGTTTCACCGCCTCCCGCCTCGATGATGCAGTCGACCGGCTCGACCAAGCGCCGGTGCTGCTCTGCGATCAGTACGCGTCGTCTCCCGGCCGGCAGACAGTGGGCCGCAAGCACCGCTTCAGAGCGCCCGTACGCGGGGATCACGAAATAGCGTCGGCCGTCGGGGAGCCTGATCAGCTGACGCACATAGGCGGGATAGTAGCCCGAGAGCTCGTAGACCTTGGAGAGTTCGCGGTCCAGTCCGTCGCCCCCCGGTTTCAGCCCAGAAAGCTTGTCGCTCGGCAACGCCGACCTGCGAAAGATGGCGAAACTGGACAAGATTGTAGCGTCCAACGGCGTCGAGAGTTCTTTGGGGAGCGCTGGCCGGGATCCAAAGAGCCTGAATGCGGGCGGTATACAGGATGACGACATGTGCGTCACGCTCTCTGTCGCGATCCCCGCGGACGAACTACAGGCGGCGAGGATCAGGCCAAGCACACCAGCCAACGCAGCAAAGCCCTTCATGCAGGCGGCCATAGGAGCCAGAGGTCTCTGCGAGTGGGACTCACGCAGCTAAACACCTTACACCTGCAGAGAACAGAGGTAGGCCCTGAGTCAGGACCTACCGCCATCGCAGAAACGCCCACAAAGCCGCTACACAGCAGCGCTTCAACCGTCGCCAACCACCACGAAGGGCCCCACCAAAGCCACGCCCCGTCTCACGGGGGAAACTACTGTGAGCGGTAGCATCCGTTTTGGATTCCTATCCGGTGGTGAAATCGATGGTGTGGCTGTAGCCTCGGGTGTAGGGGAAGCTGGCTTGCCCTGGGGGGATTTCGGCCTTGAAGGGGAAGCGTCCGATGGCGCCTTGAAACTGGTAGGTGGCGTGGAAGCTGCCGTGTTGGTTGGTGTGTGGGGTGCGGAAGGGCTCCCAGTATCCGTGGTAGTAAACGAGCAGCTCGACGAGCGTGCCTTGGGGTGGGATTGGCCCGGATACTTGTCCGCTGAGCACGATCGTGGTTGGGCTGGTGTCGTATGCGCGGATGTGTAGTTGCACGCTGGCGTTTACGGTCTCTGTGACGGTTGCTGTAGCGGCGTAGCTGGCGTCGCCTGTATAGGCACGGTAGGCGAACTCGATACGTCTTGATGGCCCGGCAGGGATCGCGACGGTGAACGCGCCGGTGAGACTTGTGGTGGTGTGCTTGAGGAGGCTTAGGGTGTTGGTGCCGGCGATTTGCTGCAGCACGTCGAGGGTCGCGCCTGTGATCGGGGTGTCCTGGCTGTCGGTGAGCCGGCCGGTGAGCTTGAATGCCCGTTTGGCGAACGTACGGGAGATCACGTGGTTGCCTTCCAGGTGGATGACGGCTGTCTCGGCCGCGGAAGTACCGTTAGGTGCCCCCACTTCGGTCGTGGATGAGCTGGCGCCTGGGCTTGTCCCCGGGCTTGGGGGTGCGTCGAGTGATCCCGCAGCGGAGAGCACCGGGTTGCTCGGACTGCTCTGTATGGAGTTCTGCCCGTCGTTGTCGGTGGCGGTGACGGTGACGGTGAGGGTGTGGCCGATGTCGCTGGACGCCGGGGTGTAGCTGGTGTTTTGTGCGTCGGGGATCGCCTGGCAGGCATCGCCTTCGCCGCTGCAGTCCTGCCACTGGTAGCCGTAGGTGACGGTACCTGCGCCGGCGGGTGTAGACCAGATCCCCGGCTGGGCTGTGAGCGTCGCCCCGGTGACGGGTTGGCCGGTGGTAGTGATCGTTGGTGGTGTGTTGTTGACGGGTGCGTTTTGGGTGGTGATCGCGGCGTCGTAGAAGGTATTGGTGTTCTGGGCGGCGTTTTCGACGATCGCTTCGATGGTGTGTTGGCCGTCGGGGACACTCGCGGTGTTCCAGCTGATCGTGGAGACCTCGCTGGCGGGGCATGCCTGGAAGTTGTTGTAGGGGCATTGCGGGAGGTAGTCGTTGCTGGCGCCGGGTTGCCCGTCGATCAGTAGCCGCACGGCGCGTACCCCGGTTTCCGTGTCTTCGGCGGTGTACGCGAGTGATTGGGTGCCTGAGAGTGGCTGGGTGCCGGCGAGTGCTCCGCCGGTGACTTTGCCGGTGGGGAGCCGGTCATCGGCGAGCGTCAGCTGCGAGCCGTATAGCTGCAGGTCGGGGTTCAGCCCGCCGCCGAAGGTGCAGTTGGTGCCGCCGAGGCTGTCCGAGCAGAAGTCCTCGAGCGTGAACGTGGTCGTGGTCGACGGCAGCGCATATACGGCGGGGGCTGTTTTCCATTCCGCTGGGGTTGTGTATTCACCGATGATGCTGCCGTTTGCGATCGCTAGCGCGTAGTTTTCTGCCCCGGAGATCTCGTGGGGTACAGACCACCACTCCTTCGCTTGCTGGATCGTGATGCCGCTGCCGGCGGGCACGGTGACCTGCACGCCGTCGGCTGTTGCATAGCCCATGCTGCCGCCGCGTGGTCCGACCCATCCACCGCTTTCTTCGCCGCAGCCCCCCTTGCTGGTTTGTGGGCTTCCGAAGATCGTCCACGGCCCGGGATCCCCGTTGGGTGTGGGTGCCGAGGGACAGTTGTTGATCACGTAGGTCCCCGCGTGCGCGGTCGAGGCGCCCGCTAGTACCAGGAGGCTGGCTGTGAGTGCGATCCACGTGAGTGTGCGTCGCCGGCGCTGGCTAGTGATCGTTCGTGGTGGGGGTGTGGTTGTGGTGGGTTGCTTGGTCATCCTTGGTTCTCTCCTCTCCATCCCTGGGTGTTGTGCTACTTGTTAGCTGTGAGCGCAGCGGACCGGCCGCCTCGATGGCTGCTCTGTCGAGATCGCGACCAGGTGGCCTGGGCTGCTGTCGGTAAACGGGCTTCTATGGGTTAAGACCGTGGCAGCCCGCGAATCTGCTAGCGACTTTGTGTCCTGCGTTTATGGGCTGAACGGGCCTCCCCCCGTTTGAGCAGCGGCGCGCAGCGGCTGGGTGCTCCGCGGCGGGCTCGTGGTGGGCACTCCGAGGTAGGCGAACCCTCCAGGTTCGCGCTGTGTGTTCGCGGTTGCTCGGGTCACTGCAGGGATGGGCACCACGCGCCCCGGACTCAAGTGCTCTGGCCGTGAGCGGGAGCGGGTCCCAGTACGCACGTGGCGTGCGTATCTCACGGGCAGGACAGCGAGGTTTGACTGCGGGAGACCCACAGCAGCGGTATTCAAGACGGCTGGCGCTACCGGCGTGATGGCGGCGGTGCTGCGAGGCGCTCGATGGTGGGGTGGTGTGGGTGGGTGATCGAGTGCGTGGGTCGCTGCGATTGTGCTGCCTGCGATCGCGGCTGCGGTCACGATCCCGGCGGTGAGTTTCGCGCTGGCGCCGCCGCTGGCGAGCAGCACCGCGGCGCGTTCGCGAATTCTGCCTGTGCCGAGGAAGGTGCCTTCGGTGAGGAGTCGTTGTTGAAGTGCTCTGGTGCGCAAGCTGGCTCGGGCTAGCCAGCCCAGGCGAGCGATCAGCATGGGGGCGGGCAGCAGCGCGGCGGCTTGGTTCTGGAATGCGTGCCTGAGCCTGCGAGCGCTGGTTTTGTGCTCTGCGCGGCAGTGCGCGCATAGCTCTAGATGAGCGATCGCGCAGTGCGCGAGCTCCTCGCTGGTTGCCTTGCCGGCCTGCAGTGCCTTGATCGTGGTGGCGCGGTATCCGCATAGCCGGCCGTGCTCATACAGCTTCAGGAAGCGGTCGAGCTTGCGTTCACATGCGTGGGTCGTGTTGCGCGCCTGATTGACATGGATGCCGAGAGCCTTGGCGATGCTGTTGAACTTCATGCCCTCTGCCATGCACCGGAAGACGCGTCGCTCGAGCTGGTTTAGTTCGCTTAGGAACTCCTCGACGACAAGGCCGTCTTGGTGCAGGAGCAGAGAGTGTTCAGGGCCTTCCTCGGCGCTTCGTGCGGTTTCCAAGACATGGATGCCGGGGGCGCTCTCGGCGAGGATTTCCTGGCGTCGGCGTTCGTCGCGATATAGGTTCAGCGCGCGCTGCTTGAGCCCTCTGTATAGCGCGCTGCGCAGATGCTGTTCGTCTTTATAGGGCCGATGCAGCAGCGCGAGGGTGGTCTGTTGGTAGAGATCCTCGAGCTGCTCGTCGGAGAGGCCCCTGGTCTCGGTGAAACCGCGGACGACCCGCAGCTCGCGGGTTTGCCAGCGCCCAAGCATCTCGGCGACGCACGAGCGCTCTAGCTGCTGTTTGCCGTTCGCGTGCAGCCGTAATACCTGCGGCTGCGCGCCGTCGGCGCGTGGCTCCGTTGCTCCATCCATGAAATTGCCCCCACATAAGGGTCAGCCTTGACCCTCAACGAATGTTCTAAGAAAACAGAATTGTCCCAATCCTCACAACCACTGCAATCTTTTGTGCACACCTCGCCTGGTGCCTCCAACGCTCGTCTAGTCATCCATGCTGTTGAACGAGCATTATCAGTGGCGCATCTATGGCGAGAAGGGGCCGCCGCCCTGTGTTTGTTCTTCGTCGTATGTCGTGCCTGGGGTACTGGCGCGTTCTGGGGCAGATGGCGGGCTGATGGTGCTCATCGTGCCTGAACTCTTTGGCACTTCAGGAGAGTGATGTTGGCGGCTGGTCGGGTGGCGTTGGCTGTGGTGCGTTAGGGCTGGTTGTGTCACGCGTCCGTGGCTGCGCTCTTGGCCGTGGGCTTTGTGGGGCTCTGCGCAATGGGTGGCGCTCGCTGGCGGCGTTACCCTGCGAGCGCGCCCTGAGCGCTCGCTGAGATCGTGCGTGATGAGCACCGCCAGGCACACAAGGAAGCACACAAGGAGTGTCGTGACCGTGCTCGATGCGATCCACAAAGGTCGAGCGTGCCCGTGTTCCTGGAGATCATCAGGTGTGTCTGTCTGGCGCCTAACACGCGCTCGGAGGGGCCAGTGGCGCTCGCTCAGCTGGAGGATGATCGTGTTCTGGCCGGTCGTCGGCTCTGCGGGTGCGGCCTGTTCGTACTCATCCGTGATGATCTCGGTCGGCGTGCGCTCAGATGGTGGCTGGTCGTGGGGTAGTTCGTGGGGGACCGCGTTTTCGCTCATGTAGTTATTGACCGCGAGCACGCGAAAACTGCCATGTAATTAGGTTGGCGCGGAAGCTGGGGTTCGCTGGTAGCCGCCGGGACGTAGGTCAGCCTCCTCTTCGAGTAGCTCATTGGCCCAGGTGTGTGCGGGCTTAAACCACTGTCGGAGGGGGCTGGATGCAGAGGATGACGGACGTGCCTGGGACTGTCCACGCGGGCGAGCCCGCGTGGACAGTCGGCATCGATTTGGGGCGCCGCGCCGCGCACGAAGCGGTGGTGCGCGCACCGGACGGGACCAATCGGCAGCTCAGGTTCACTCATTCGCGTGACGGCATCGAGGGGTTCCTCGGGGAGCTCGCCGGCCTCCAGGGCCGTGTCCTGGTGATCATCGAGCCGACCGCGACGCGCTGGCAGGCACTCGCGGAGGAGCTCTCGGGCCAGGGCATTGAGGTGCGCCAGGTCCACGCGGCGACCGTCGCGAAGCTGCGCAGCGCGCTGGATGTCACGGGCGCGAAGTCTGATCGTGTCGATGCACGCACCCTCGCCGGCGCGGCCGGCTACTCCCACCTCGTTCGGCCCGACGCGCCGGCGGTGGCGTGCGCGCACGCGCTGTGTCTCGAGCGGCTGCGTCTGCGCCGTGAGCGCCGCCGGCTCCGCGGCGCCGTGAAGGTTTGCCTGGACACGATCTGGCCCGAGTTCCTGCAAACCTTCCGCGGCGGCGAGCGCGGCATCACAGCCCGCGCCGTGATCACTGTCACCGGCGGAGACCCCGCACGCGCAACCAGACTCGGAGCGCACGAGCTCGAGCGTCGAGTCAGGGCAGCCGCACCCGGACGCCATATCGGCCACAACAAGATCAAGGCACTCACAGAGAAGACCAGCCGCCCTGTCGGCTACCGCGCCGCGAAATCCGCCTATGCCGCCAGGCTGCAGCGGCTGATGCGACGCCGCGCGCTCGTCGAAGGCCAGCTCGAGGCACTCGAGGAAGAACTCCTGCGCATCTACCCACGACTCCCCGGAGCGCAACGACTGCGCAGCCTGCCGGGCCTCAGAGACCTCGACCGGGCACTGCTCCTCGCGGCCGCGGGCGATGTGCGCAGGCTCGGGTCCCCGCGTGCGCTCGGCAAGCTCGGTGGCTGCGCGCCGATCGCCCGTGACTCCGGACAAAGCACCCCGAAACGCAAGATCTCCGAGCGCTGCCGCTACCAGCTGCGCGACGCCGCGTTCCAAGCCACACGACGCATCGTCCGTACCTGCCCAGCGTTCAGGGCGCTCTACCACACGCTGCGCCAACGCCTCACCGCCACACAAGCCGTGATCGCCTGCGCCAACCGCCTGCTGCGCGTGATCTGGCGCATGGTCAACAGCGACGTCGACTACAACCCCGCGAAGGTCGCCCCTGCCCTGAACCGATAGCCCACACCCCACCACGGCTACCGCCTCACCAGACCACCCGAGCGCAAGCCCGCATTCGTAATTTCGAGCCCTCTCGAGCTCGCTTTGAAACAAGGGCCCCTGCGCACGCCAAAGACCGCACAAGACCCCCGGCCACCAAGGCCGCAACCGCACCTAATCAGGCCACGGCGTGCCACCACACCGCTCACGAAACGCCACCCGCGAAGCGCACAGCCAGCCCGCCCAACAACCGCGCCAACAGCGCGGACGAACACCCCTGCCAACACAAACTTGACAAAACGCCAAAGGCCAGTTTCTTTCGGGCCTGTTAGGGGTCCCTGTGGTTGCGGGCTCGCCGCCGTGGAGCGGTGGCGATGCAGTGGCGTCCGGTGCTCCGTCGAGAGTGTGGCAGACGACGGGATGACTCGAATAAAACGGCTGGCCCCTCACGGGTGCCCTACGTTGGATTTGTCTCTCGTCGTCTGGCTGTGAATTGCATGGCAGTTTCCGGCCCGTCACGGTCATTAACTGTATGGGCGTGGCTATTTCTTACGAGGTCCTGGAGCTGGTCTCTCGCAGGATGCAGCTTCTGTCTGGCCCGCTGCGAATCTGGCTTGTGCTGGCGTTGGGGGACGGTGAGGCGTGTCTGCAGGAGCTGGCTGACAAGCTTGAGACCGAGCGCCGAAACGCCTCGCGGGGCCTGAACGCGCTTTACCGTGGCGGGCTGCTCGCGCGCGACGGTGAGGAGTCGTGATGAGCGCAGCTCTGTCCGAGCTTTTCATAGACGTGGTCGCCCGACGGTTGCAGGCGGTCGCGGAGCCCAATCGCATACGCATCCTCAAAATGCTCGAGCGGGGCGAAGCGAGCGTCCAGGATCTCACGGACGAACTCGCCACGACGCATCAGAACGTATCCCGACACCTCGCTGTGCTTTATCAGTACGGCATGGTCAGCCGCCGCAAGGACGGGAGAACGGTCTGGTACACGCTCGCGGATTTCACCGCCCTACGATTGGTTGAGCAGGCGGCGCAGAGCGCCGCGGGCTACGTCGAGGAGCAGGCGCTCATCGCCGGTCTCGACGCCTAGCTTACGCCGCCACCTCCTAGCACCGCGCGGTCTCGCTCACCGCGCATATAGCAGTGCTTACTACCCCACTCGGGCGGGGTCGATTACCCCTGCCCGCAGTCACTCGTGCGATCCGCAATTAACTAATTACATATGCACGTGTATACGTAACAGGTAGTTCGTAGTAAATAGCACAGTCGCTCCTTACCTTCGCCCTATGACTCGTTTTCGTAGGATGACTTCACAGGTAAGGGAGCCGGACGTCATTCGTTCCTCGGATGACGGGCTGACTCGCGTGGCGCGCTTGGTTGGGCGACTGCTGCTGTGGGGATGCGTGCTGTTGCTGTTGATTCGCGGCGCGATTTCCATGCTCAGCACGAGCCCTGGCGTCGTCACGACCACTCGCGGCGCGACGGTGACTGTGACACGGCCCGCTCATGCCGAACCGGCACCGGCAGGGAGGAAGTGAGCGGAATGTCGCACAAGGGCCGTATCTACCTACTGGCGGGCCTTGCGTTCGCTGTGCTGCTGGTGTTCCCAGCAGCTGCGTTCGCGTCAGGTAACAACATCGGGCAGAACGTAGCGAGCTTGTTGAAGGGTTACGCGACCGAGCTGTATGGCGGAATCGTCGCGGTCGCCTCGCTGATGTTCCTGGTGAACCGGCGGTACACCGAGCTCGCGGTGTTCCTGTGCGCGAC
The DNA here is from genome assembly GCA_963830345.1 of uncultured Solirubrobacteraceae bacterium. Lineage (GTDB taxonomy): Bacteria > Actinomycetota > Thermoleophilia > Solirubrobacterales > Solirubrobacteraceae > Palsa-744. The sequence goes on from CAWHLZ010000001.1 coordinate 25,980, forward strand.
GATTGTTGTCGCGTGGATGGTGTTCGCCTCGTCTGACATTGCGAGCGCCGCGGAAGCCCTCGGCAAGCAGATATTTGGGTGAAGCCGGGGCGTGGTGAAATGAGTGACTCGACTCACACGATCCGCTCTTACCAGCGGATCTTCAAGCCCTCGCGCCGCATCTACGCGATCGACGGACGGCGCCTGCCGGTGCCGGGCGGTGTGCCGCTTGAGTGGCTGGGCTGGGCGCTCTGCTCGCTGATTGCGGTGTTGGTGCTGAGCCAGCGCTCGCTTGTGCTCGCCGTCGTGCTCGCCGCCGCCGGCGGTCTACTCGGCGGGAGTTTCCACGGCTGGTCCGGCGTCGTGCTCGGGGCGCTCGCGGCATTCGTCGCCGTGATGCTCGCGGGCGTCGTGCTCGACTGGCTCGACTGGCTGCTGCGGCTGCTGATCGTGCCAGGGATGGTCGCCACGGTCGCCGGGCAGGCGTCGCCCGACGGCCGTCCAACGCACCGCTACCTCGCCTCGCTCGCTGGGCTGCGGATGCGCGCGACCCGTCGGTCGCTCGATCGCGCGCTCGGCGAAGACGGTGAAGTGCACACCTGGGCGCCACAGGTGTGGATCGCGCCCGATGAGCACGCGCCGGTGCTTCGCCACGGCCGCGTCACTGGCCCCGCGCGGCTCGTGTTCGGGCACCCGGTCGTCGCAATCCCCGCCAGGGGCAAGCTGATCGTGCGTCGCGCGGAGGGCCACCGGATGCGCGCCGGCGAGAAGCTTGCCGAAGTCATCGAGCTCGACGAGGGCCAGATCGTCGAGGTGCGGCCATGACGGGCTTCTCGCTGCGCTACGCGCACGGAAATCTGCTTGTCGGACGCGGTGGTGACAGCGCTGCGCTGTACCGGCTGGCGATGACCGCCTATCCGTTTCTGCCTGTCGGCGGGAAGTGGGCGCTGCAGCGTCGGCTTCAGCGTCTTGCGCACGTCGTCTCCGCCGACTTCAGCCTTTGGCGTGTCTCGCGTGCCTATCCGGCGGAGGAGTACGTCGAGCACACCGCAGGGCTGCTCGACGAGCGCCACCAGGACCCTGCCGCGTGGCGAGCGTTCCTCGAGGGTCATCAAGAGCGGCTGCGGCAGCTCGGCTCGCACATACCCGAGGTCTATCTCGCCGTCTCACTCTCTGGCAGGCAGCCCACTGGGCTCGGCTCGGGCCTTGTGCGCGGCGTCGACCGCGTACGCCGCCGTGTCGAGGACGCCGCCGGTATCGGCGCAGCCGTGACGATCACGGCCGGCGAGTTGTCAGAGCTCCAGACCCGCGAGCAGCGTGTCTTCGAGCGCGTCAACGGCGTCATCCATGCCCGGCGCGCTCGCACGGAGGAGCTGCAATGGCTGCTTCGCCGTTGCGCCTGCCGTGGCCTCGGCGAGCCTGAGCTCGACGGCAGCTGGGCGCCCGACGCGCTCATCGTCACAGGGCCGCAAGGCGGAGTGACCTTCGAGCCGCTCGGCAGCGATCTTCGCCAGTGCGCGCAGGCCGCGATCACTGAGCACTCCCACCACCTCGAGGTCGACGGCAACCGCGGGCGCTCCTATCAGGCGATGCTCGCGGTCGGCGCGCTCGCCGAAGCACCCGAGTTCCCCGGCTGGAGCGCCGAGGTGCTGTTCGCGCCGTTGGAGAGCTTGCCGTGGCCGGTCGACGCGGTCGCACACTGCCGGTGGCTGGGCAACAGGCAAGCCCTCGCAGCCGTGCGCAAGCGGATCACTGACGTCGAGCACGCCTGGAACGAGCAAGTCCAGGGCGCAGCGCACGGCCCGAGTGTCCTCGCCGGCGTCGACCGCGTGCTCGCACGCGAATACGAGGCCACGTTGGCGGCGGGCGGGCATCCACCGATGCTCTACGGGTTCCTCGGCCTCGCAGTAGGAGCCCCGGACCTCGAGGAGCTTGAGCGGCGCGTCGCCGCGATCAAAGAGCAGTTCGGCGACATAACGCTGCATCGTCCGGCCGGAGTCCAGTATCAGCTCTGGCTCGAGCACCTACCGCGAGCGGACGGGTGGGTGTGATGCGCGACTGGACCCAACAGCTCACCGTCGAGCAGTTCGGGGCGATGGTCGCCACCGCGAGCCGCACCGTTGGCTCGCAGCGCGGGCCGTACCTCGGCTACACGCCCGTCGGCGCGCCGCTGCCCGTTCGCTTCGATTCGACACAGGCGCCGTGCGAAGACCGCGCATCCGCGGTCCTGTTGATCGGAACCCTCGGCTCGGGTAAGACCGTCGCCGCGCAGGCGATCGAGTACGCCGCGGAGCGCAGGGGCAGTTTGCTGGTCGATTTAGACCCTAAGCCCGACCACGGGCTTCACCTCCTGCCCGAGCTGGATGGTCGCCTTCAGGTGCTCGAACTATCGGGCGCCGAGTCACAACAGGGGCGCCTTGACCCGCTCGCGATCGGGCTGCCCGATATACGCGAGGAGCTTGCGTGCAGCTACCTGCTCGAGCTGTTGCCCGGCAACGCCGTGCAGTGGGAGAACGCAGTCTCACTCGCGGTTAAGGACACCGTTCGCGAGGGGTCGCGAAGCCTGCTGCGCGTCGTCGACCTTCTCTTGGCAAGTGACAGGCCCGCAGCGAAGGATGCCGGCGAAGCGCTGCGAGTAATCAGTGACTTCGGACTCGTCCGTTTGGGTTTCGGTAATGGTGAAACCGCTGCGACGCAGGCGCAGATGCCGGTCACGACGATTCGAATGCCGGGTCTGTCGCTACCGGAACCGACGGCCGGGCGTGACACATATACACGTAGCGAGCGGGTGTCAGTAGCGACGCTTTCACTCGTCGCTGCGTACGCGCTGCAACTCATCTCCGGGGATCGTTCACGTCACAAGATTGTCGGTCTTGACGAGATTTGGTTTCTACTCGCCTCCCCGCAGGGCCGCCAGATAATCCATCGGCTCGTGCGGCTGGGCCGTGCGTTCAATGCCGTGGTGCTCCTCGGTACTCACAGGATCGCCGATCTCGGCGACCTCGCGGAGCTGATCGGCGTCGTGTTCGTGTTCGGCCAAGACTCCGACGCTGGGGCCGCCGCCGCGCTGCGGTTCATCGGCCTCGATCCGACCCGTGAGCTCATCGCGAAGGTCCGCGAATTCCGTGCGGGCCACTGCCTGATGCGCGACCTGCACGGCCGAGTCGGGGAGGTGCAAATCGACCTCGTCTACCCGCATCTCCTGCAAGCGCTAGGGACCACACCGCAGCAGCACCAAAGGAGGGCCGCCGCATGAAACTCGTACCTCGGGCGCTCCGCTGGACTGCTCGCCACCGCCGCCTCATCTCTTTGATAGCACTCACCTTCGGGCTGGTACTGCTCGCGCATCCGGGCGCGCTCGCAGACGACGTGATGGGGAATATCTCCCCCGCGCCGCAGATTCCGCCGGGCGGCTGGGTCGGCCGCTACCCCGTCGAACGCTACTCGCTCGACCAATTCTTTCCCGCGATCTCCGTCGGCGTATTCAGCGGTGTCGATGCGTCTGGCCTTATCCCCTCGATCGCCTACTTCGGCGCGCAGCTTCTTTGGGAACTTACCTGCTTTCTCGCGAACGGGGTCATTCTCCTATTCGGCCTCGCATTCAACCTGAATCTCGTAACAGGTAGCGGGGCGCCGGGCTCGGGTGCACTGACACCCGTGTCGCAGGCGATTCACGGCATGTACGCGAGCACTTTCGGTACGCCGTGGCTGATCGCGATGGTGGTGTTGATCGGCTGCTGGGCGATATGGAAGGCGCTCGTGCAGCGCAAGTACACCGAGACAGCCGGAGCGCTCGGAGTCTCCTTCTTATTCTTCCTGCTGGCGATCGGGATTGTCACGCAACCCGAACGCACCATTGGGCCGGCGAGCAAGTTCACCAACCAGCTTTCCACCGAGATCCTCTCGCTCACCAACGAAGGCAGCGTGGGCAGCGAAGAAAAAGCGAAGGTCGGCGCGAGTGACCAGCTTTTTGAACTGCTGGTGTTGAATCCGTGGACGGTGCTGGAGTTCGGCGGACTCGAGCACTGCGCCAAGGTCAACCACGGCAAAGCGACCTCCGTCGCCGTGAGGCCGCTCAGCTCCAGCCCCGCTAAGGACACCGAACTCGCACGGCAGCTCGAAAACGGCACTGAGGTCACGGCCGAAGGGAAGACGTGTATCAACAACCGCAACAAGTACGCGACGCACTTCCTTGAGTACCAGTTTGGAAGCAAGTCGCGTGAACACGAGCACGAAGCGCTCGAACACGGCGACGACGAAGACCTCCCCGATTCAGATACAGGTAAGACGAGCGGAACATATCCACTCGGTCCCGCCGACGAGCCCGCGAGCGAAAGCATGGGCAAGGGCGGCCAGTACCAGCGACTGCTCCTCGCGATCGTCATTCTGATTAGCGAGGTCGGCGCCTACCTCCTGCTCGGTGCACTCGCCCTCGGCGTGATCCTCGCGCAAATCCTGCTGCTGACGCTGCTCGCGTTCGCGCCGGTCGCCCTGCTCATCGGCATTTTCCCCGGCCGCGGGCACGAGTTCTTCAAGAACTGGCTGACGAAGCTGTGCGATTACCTCACACGGAAGGTCGTCTACTCACTCATCCTCGCGGTCATCCTCGCCGTCTGCCAGGCGCTCGACGACGCCACGAGCAACCTCGGCTGGCTGCTCGCTTTCTCACTACAGGCGGCATTTCTCTGGACCGTCTTCATCCAGCGAAACAAGCTCACCAAAGACCTGATCGGTGGAATCGCCGGCCCACGCGCGGCAGGCGACAGCACGAACCGCCTCGCGAATCTCTACTACGCCTCGCGCCTGGCCCGATACCTACCGTCACTGCCGAAACTCTCCTCCGGCGGAGGCGGAGGCAACCCGGAAACCGGGCACGGCGCGGGCTCACCAGCCGGCGGCGCGCCAGGAGAAGAAGCGCCACCAGCGGGCGCGGGCGCTCCAGGCGCACACGAAACACCCACGCAAGGACCCGGCTCGCCAGCGCGCACCGACGACGCCGGCGACGGCACAGAGCCGGTCAGCAACGAGGGCGACCCGTCGAGCGAGGACGACCACGTGCGCCCAGCTCGCGAGCACGATGCTGCGACGGCGAGCACTACGGCTCCCGATCACTCGCCATTGACGGGCGCGGCGCCGCCACGCAACCAGCTCGAAGCTGAGGAACTCTGCGGAGGCACCCATCCAAGGGCGGCACAGACAGACACGGCAAGCTCACCGAGCACAGGGGCAGCGGGCAACGCGTCAGCGGCGCTGCAGCAGCCATCGCCTTCAACCGCGACGCCCGTAGCTCGCGGCGAGTCCTCAACGACCTCGACGCTCCCGGTGACTCAGACACCCCCGGCGGCGCGCATGGAGACGCCGCCAGCTGCACCGCCGCCGATCGCCGCGCCGGCGAGCACCGCGCCTCCTGACTTCCACGAGCACAGCGCACCGACGCCGCCCAGCGCCCAGCCAGCCCAGGCGCCGACGAGCGCGGCCGCTGTGCCCACCGATGAGCCGGCGGCGCAGCTGCTGCGCGCCCGCCAGGAACACACCCCGCCCGACCCCGCAACCCAGGAGGACGAACTCGCATGAGCTGGCGCATCGAACACGCAAACCCCTTCGTGCTCGTGCATGAGCTACCGGATAGCTGGGCACAGACCTGCTTCGTGCGGGTTCCGCGCGATCTCCCCGCGCCTTGCCTGCTGTCGATCCTCGACGACCTTCACCGCGTCGTGCGCGAGGACGGAACGCTCTGGCTCGCGCTACCAGGCCGCGCTAGCGCAAAGCACCTCATCGAGTTGATCGAAGTCCTCGGCTGGCGCGTCGCCTATGGCGAAAGCTGGTCGGGCGGCCTCACGTTGCTGACCAAGCAGACCGACTTCTATTTCAACCCCCGCCGCAGGCTCTCGCTGTCACCCACAGCCGATCGCCAGCCGCATTGCCCAGCAGGCTCACAGCGCTGCCCTGGACGCGCAGCTCGGGCGTTGAGGCGGCGCGCTTGGTGTGTGCCGGCGAGCGGCGTGATCGAGGATCAGCTCGCCGAGGCGTGCATCCTCGCCGCGAGCTCCCCATTCGCCTGCGGTATCTGCGGCGCGGCGTGGAGACACCGACTCACTTCCAAGAGCGCACCAGCGCGCTGGATTCCCGCGTGCAGCCACACGAATGACCGCGGGCGCTGCCTTGTGCTCGAGCCGTTCTGCGGCATCGCGTCAATCGGGAGCGTCGCCGTGCGCCTCGGCCGGAGCTATCTCGGCATCGAGCACGACCATGACCTGGCAGCCAGCGCAGCCCGCCGGCTCGCAGGGCCGCTGGAGCGCAACGAATGAGCGCGCCAGATCAGCCCCTCGGCCCGGTCGATCGGCGGCTCGCCTTCAAGGCGCTGCTCGGCATCACGCTCGTGCTCGCGGCGATCGTGCTCGTCCTCACCAGGCCCGCGAGGGAAGCCACCGCCACGATCGAGGAGAACGGGCGCATCCAGCAGCAGGCCACCTCGGTGCGACGGAGCCCCGAGCTGTCGCCGCAGACGCGGTCGACGGTCGACGTGTTCCTCAACGGGTTCCTTGAGTACCTATACGGTCGCGCGCCGGCGAGCACCGTCAAGGACACGACGGGAGCGTTCCTGCGCTCGCTCGAGCACCAGCCTCTGCGTGTGCCGCCGGGTATGCGCTCGCGCAGCCCGCGGATCCTCGCCATCGAGCCGGCTCCAGGGCCGTCGGGAATGCTCGCCGCGACCGCGACCGTCAGCGATGAGGAAGACGTCGACTACCGCATCGCCATCGTGCTCGCCAGCTCGCAGGGACGTGAGCTCGTCTCGGGCTTGGAGGAACGATGAGCGCGCCGCAGTCGAAAGCAGGCCGCGCGATGTGGCTGTGGCTGCTCGGCGGGTTCGCCGGGACCGGCGCTGTGCTTCTCGTGATCTTCGCGCTCGCCGTCGCTGTGCTCGGCGCCAGCTTCAGCGGATGCCAGTCCGGTGCGGAAACGATTCAGACCTCGGGGCCGACGCCGTCCGCGTATGCGTTGGCGAACATTGCGCCCGAACGCCTCGAGTTGTATGAGGGCGCCGGCGTCCGGTTCGACATCGACTGGAGCTTCCTCGCGTCGATCGGCGCGCAGGAGTGCGGCAGCGGCGATTGCGCAGATGTGAACCCGGCTGGCTGCGCCGGACCAATGCAAATCGCCTACGTGCGTGGAAGCGAATGCAGCCCCGGCGACGGGCCGACGCTTTGGGAACGGTTCGCGGTGAACGCCGACCCCGGCCACCCGCTGTCGATCAACAACCCCGCCGACGCGATCTACACGACGGCAAGGATTCTGAGAGAAAGCATGGGCGCGCCGCCGACCGGCGGCACCTATCACGAATACTTCGAGGCCGCCTGTCACTACTACGGCGCGTGCGGCACAGGCACGGTCGCGTACGCCGAAGAGGTCATGGCGCGCGCCGTTGAGTACGGGTTCACAGGCTCAGGGGCGCCAGCGCCGAGCAGCCCAGCCGCCGCGGAACCCGTGAGCGGCGGCTGCGAGGCGAGCGGCCCCGCACCGTCGCCAGTGTCGAGCTCGCGCATCGTGCGGATCGCCGAAGAAGAGATCGGGCAGACCGAACACCCGAAGGGGAGTAACTGCACGATCTTCGGGCCGTGTGTCGAATGGTGTGCGCTTTTCGCGTCATGGGTGTGGATAAAGGCCGGCGTACCACTGGGCGGCACGACCGCTGAGTTCGCCTACAGCGGAACGCTCTACACCTGGGCAAAGGAACACAAGGCAACTCTCCCACCGTCGGCGACACCGGCACCAGGCGAGCTCGTCTTCTTCGGAAGCGGACCTGGACAGGGCGAAAGTGTCCACGTCGCGATCGTTCAACGCGTCTTCAAGGACGGGCGCATCACCACGATCAACGGCAACGACGAACATGGCGAAGTCGGACCCGCCGGGCCTTTCCTTCCAAGCGAAGCGACCATCCAAGGCAAGCACATCTACGGCTATGCCGTACCGCCCGCCCCGCAAGCGAAAGGGTGAGACGCGATGACTGGCTACTTCCGTTTGAGGTTCCGTCTAAGGGTCCGTTTGCGGTTCCGTTTGAGGTGCCGTCTGCTGTTCCCATTCATGAGAGTCGAGGGCGGTGGTTTTCCCCGCGCTGGTGCGGCTTTCGGGGCGACTGCGTCGTTCGAGATCTATGTGCTCGCTAGTCAACCTCGTGCTGCTGATCCCCCGATACCGGGAGATAGTCGGCGGCTGCTCGCGTATCGTGTCGTCGCTGGTCGTCGTCGGCTTCGTTGGCCTGCACGTCGGAGTCCCGCTCGAGCCGTCGCTGTGCTACCGGCGTCTGCCGGCTTGGGTTGCGCCGTCCCGGCGACGCTGTCGCATCGCCTGGCCGGCAGACGGTGTAACGGCAGGCGGCGCACGGCGCCGCCACGCGCGCGCGGGGATGCGCTGTGAGTGGCCGCCAGGATCAAGACATCCGGCCGCTGCTCGCTGTCGTCGCCGTGGTCGCGGTGCTGACGCTGGTCGGGTCAGGTGGACCATCGCTCGACCCGGTAGCGCGAGTCCAGGCGCTCGCGCCGCTCGTGCTCATGCCGGCGGGAATGCTCGCGACTATCGCGGTCGGGGGTCGGGTGATCGTTACCCGCCGTGCACTTCGCTCGCGGGTGCGGCTGGTCGTGCTCGCGCCGGACTCGTTTGACCCGAGCCTCGACGCGGTGCTTCGCTGCGCTGCGCAGCTCTCGCGTGTGCGGAGGCTGGTCGGTGGCTGGTTCGATCCTCGAGCACGCGCAGTTCGGGTGCTGCTCGACACCGACGGCGAGGGCCGGATGCGGTACTCGCTATCGCTGCACGAGAAGGCGTTGCCTGCCGTGCGCTCCGCGCTCGGCGCCTTCGATCGCGTGCAGATCCAGGCGATCGAGGCGAACCCTGAGCCCGTGACGAAGGGGACTGGTCGAGTCGAGGTCGTTCGAGCGGAGCTGCGTCTCGCGCGCCCGAGTAGCGAGCCGCTGGCTCACTTGCCGTTGACGCCCGACCCGCTGCAGGGCTTCGCTGCTGTCCTCGCGCGCCTCGATCCCGCTCACCGCGAGCACGCGGAGGTCGCCGTCGACCTCCTACCGACGACCGCAGCGACACGCCGGCGGCTTCGACGCCGACTGTTGAAGGAGGCGCTTCATCGAGGGGGCGATCCCTCAGCCGCGGGCCGTGATTGGCTTGACTTCGACAGGCAGTACGTCGGGCGTCGCCGGCCGGCGGAAATGGTCGAGCAGCGAGCCGAGCGCGAGGAGATAGCAGCAAAGCTCGTCCAGGCCGAGCCGATCTTCCGGCTCCAGGTCTTGATCCGCTGTTGCTCACCCGAGCGAGGCCGCGCGGTCGCCTGCCTCCAAGGGCTGCTGTCGTGCTTCGATGGGTTCGCTGGCGCGAACTCGCTGCGCGTCGTCGGCGTGCGGTTCCTCGGCCTCGCGTTCTTCGGCTCTGACCTTCCGGGGCGGCGTGGCTGGTTCGACCGGCGGATGAGGACCGGGCTGTTCAGGCCCGCGCGGCGTGACTACGTGACCGCGCGCGAGATGGTCGGGCTGCTGAAGCCGCCGACCGTGAAGTGCGCCGCACCCGAAGTGGTGCGCCTCGGACCCGCTGTGTACCCGGCGCCGCGTGCACTGCCGACCTTCACCGGGCAGCGCAACCTCGTCCCACTCGGCCACGTCGAAGACGAGAACGGCGGGCGACGGATCGGCCTGCGCGTCCAGGACAGCTTCTTCACCTACGGCGCCGGCAAATCGAGATGGGGCAAGACCGAGCTCGGGCTCAAGCAGTTCATCCATCTCGTGCGCTCAGGCGCGGGTGGCATGTTCCTCGACCCCCACCAGGATGCTGTCGCGAAGGTCAAGAGCTGCTTGACCGAGCCAGGGCTCGCCGAGCGCGTGTTCGAGCTCGACCTCGTCGGGCCGCGCAGCCGCCAGGGACAGCCAGGCTGGAACCTCTTTGCTGCCAGAGACCTCGACGCCGACGCGGCGGAGCGCAGGGTCGAAGCGATCGTCGACTCGTTCGCCTCAGGGTTGAAGTGGACCGAGCGCAACAACCGCGCGCTCACGCTCACGACGCAGGCGACCGCCGCGCTAATCGAGCTTTCCAGAGTCCTGCCGGAGGGGCTGCAACCAACGATCTTCCAGATCCCCTCGATCTTGGGGAACCCAGAGTGGCTCGCTGCCGCGCTGCCGTTCCTCTCGCCGCCGCGCCGCCAGTTCTTCACCGAACGGTTCCCGCGCCTCCCCGAAGAGGCGATCACCCCGGTAACGAACCTGATCGACCGGCTTCGCTCATCGACTCAGCTCGCCGCGCTGCTCGGCGCGCAGACCTCGAGCTACGACATCGCCCGCCTGATGAACGAAGGCAGGATCGTCCTCGCGTGCCCAGGGGCAGGCGGCTCCAACGACAAGCTGATCGCCAACCTCCTCGTCTTCGATCTACTACACGCAGCGAAGGGCCGTGCAGCAATCCCGCCCGAGAAGCGCCGCCCATTCTTCGTGACGTTGGACGAGGTACAGACCTACGACGGTGCCGCCGGCGGCAACCTGGCGAGCTTGCTCGAGCAGACCGCGAAGTTCCAGATCAAGGCGACGCTGCTGAACCAGAACCCAGAGCGGTTGAGCGCCGACACGCTGAACGCACTGACGACGAACCGCTCGCACCTCATCACAACAGCGCTCAACGCTCATGCCGCCGCGCTGATCGCGCGGGAGTGGGGAGGCGACCCTCCGGCCACCGCGATCACAAGCCTCCCGCGCTGGACGTTCATCGCGCAAGTCACGCACGAAGGGCAACCCACGAGGCCGTTTCTCTTCAAAGGCGAAACAGTCGAGGAGCTATTCGCAGACGCCTTCCACCCCGAGGCCCTACCTCAAGTGCAGGCAACGATCGACGAAGCGTCGGGCCGCACGAGCGCGGCCGAGACGATCGCAGCGCTCGACACCCTCGACGAACGAATCAAGCAATACCTCGAACAGCAATCCGGCGGCAGGCGGGCCGCCGTGACCGACGATCAGCCCTGGACTGCATCGGCGTCAGGCGGCCCTGGTGCGAGTTTTATGCTCCGCCGGCGCGGGGAGCACGGCGACGCTCGCCCTGAGCCAAGCCATCGCCGACAGCGGCCATGTTCGATACCACGGCGTCCAGCAGTCGCAGAGGGTCGAGCATGAGCAGCCGGGCACGCCCGCTTCCCACCGTCGCGACGACGATGCTCGCGGGCATCTACCAACACCGGCTGCTCAGCACAACGCAGCTGCACGACCTCTACACGCCGTCGGCGAGCGCGCGTTGGACGAGAACTCTGCTGACGCTGCTCGAGCGGCGAGCGCTCGTTGATCGCGTAGAAAGCCCACGACGGCTGTCACTGTGGTTCGTGACCGAGAACGGCGCCGATGCCATCGAGACGACCGGGACCATCGCCGAGCCGCGGCGGAAGGTCGCCACACGCGAGCAAGCCGAAGGGCCGCTGAAGGCTCACACGATCGCCGTCAATCAGGTCGGGGTCGCGTTCGTGCTCGCCGCACGCAAACGCGGTGATGAGTGCACGCCGGACTCATGGCGTAACGAGATCGCGCACCCGATCTCGCTCGCGCGTGGACGCAAGCCAGCAGAGCTGGTGATCGCCGACGCGCTCCTGACCTACCTCCAAGCCGGCAGCGATGGCGGTCTCGTGCTGCACCAGCGCTTCGTCGAGTTGGACCGCGGAACGCTCTCGACCGAGCAGCTCGCGAGCAAAATCACCCGCTACACGAGGCTCCGCCAGTTCACAGGCCCGACCGACGCCAAGGCGCAGCCGCTGTGGCGCAGCTACTACCGCGCCTGGCCACACCTACTGGTCGTCCTCGCCAACCAGTCGCGTGCCCGGATGAACCTCCGGCTTCAACGAACGCTCGTGCTCCACGCATCCGACCCCGCGCGCTCCAGCGCGATCCCCGTGTCGTTCGTCGCGCTCGCCGACCTCGAACGCCACGGTCCCTTCGCGCCCATCTTCTTCACCGCCCAGAACCCCAAGCAGCCCGTCGACTGGCTCGGCCAGCCCCAACCACACGAGGAAAGACCATGAGTTGCACCCAACGCCCGCAGCGACGCGGCAGCGTCACCCCGTCAACCTGCCGCACCGCTGACCTCCCTCTCGCGCTCTGGCCCTGCGCTCACGCACGATCCAGTTTCAGCGCCGTGGGCGATTCCTACCGGAGCAAACCGCCATCCAGGGAGGGCAGCGTCGCGCGCCTGCGCTACGGCACGACCGACGAAGCTCTCCCCCCGTGAGGGGGAGAGCTACCTGTCGGCGATGCGCAACGTCTACGCCGCCTGCGCACGGATGCTCAAGCCGGGCGGCTATCTCGTCACAGTCACAAAGAACATGCGCGCGAACGGCGCGCTGCGGAACATCGCTGGCGACACGACGGTCATTTGCCAGCAGGTCGGGCTCGCGTATCAGCAGCACGTCATTGCGCTGCTCGCGAGCCTCCGCGAAGACGGGCTTGTCCCGCGGCCCTCTATTTCCAGATGACGCACGTCCGTCATGCGCTCGCTCGTGGTGAGCGCCGGCACCTCGTCTGTCACGAGGACGTCCTCGTGTTCCAACGCGACCCCGAGAAGGTAGACCCTCGATGAAACCCCAAACAACCTGCAACCGCCGCCAGCGCTGGCGGGTTACACAAGCCGACTGCTTCGAGGTGCTCTCCCGCCTCAAAGCGGACACCGTCGATGCCATCGTCACCGACCCGCCCTACGGCATCAGCGTGAACGGGCTCAAGTGGGATCGGCCATCCCACCTGTATCCCAGCGAAACGCGAGCCAGGCGGGCACGATCGGAAAAGCCGAACGACCGTTTTCAGGCGTTCTCGCACGCGTGGAGCTGCGCGTGTCTTGGCGCGCTGAAGCCTGGCGGGTATCCCGCAGCCTTCGCATCACCGCGAACCGTTCACCGCCTCACGTGCGGCATCGAAGAAGCCGGCTACGAAGTCCGCGACGTTCTGATGTGGCTCCAGGGCACCGGCTACCCAGGCAGCAGCTTCCTGCCGGACGGACTCGGCACCCAGCTAAAGCCAGCGTGGGAGCCGATCGTGCTTGCGCGCAAGCCGATCAAAGGAACCGTTAAGCAGAACCTCGCACAGTACGGGACCGGAGCGTTGAACATCGGCGCCTGCCGAATTAAGCACTCACCCCCCCCCCCCCCCCCCCCCCGATCGCGGAGATCTACACAAGGAACTCGTCATCCCGCGAATGTTCTGCTGTCACATGCGCCGACGTGTCGAGAGGGTCGCTGCGATGGTGACTGCCCGGCTAGAAGTCTCGGCGAGCGCCATCGCTTCTTCTATTGCGCCAAGCCGCCGCGACGCGAGCGGGAGGCAGGTTGTGAGGAGCTACCGCGCCACGTCGGACAGACCATCCCGTTCAGCCCGGCCCACCGGCGCGCCGCAGCTGAGAACCCGGTCGCAAACATTCACCCCACAGTCAAGCCGATCGACCTCATGCGCTGGATCGTGCGATTGGTGACACCGCAGGGCGGTCTCGTGCTCGACCCGTTCGCCGGGTCTGGAAGCACTGGCGCCGCCGCAGTTCTTGAGGGGGTCCGCTTCCACGGGATCGAGCGCGAAGCGAGCTACGTCCCGATCGCGCGCGCCAGAATCACGTACTGGTCTCGCCGCCAACGTGGATGCGCGGCGGGAAACGCTCGGGCGAGGAGGACAACCGAGGCATGACCCTCAACGCCGAGGACATCGAGTTGATCGCCGCCCGCGTCGCTGAGCTGCTCCGCGACCAGACGCCCGCGCAAGCGCGGCTAGTCGACGCCGCCGAGGTTGCGCGGATGCTCGGCGTAGACCGAGACTGGGTCTACGCCCACGCCCGCGAGCTGGGTGCGACGCGGCTCGGCGGCGGACGTGGGCGCCTGCGATTTGACCTCGCGCGGATTCGCCGCTACGTGGCGTGCCCGGCGAACATCCAGGGCACAAACGCCGGCAGCGGCCGACCCAGCCGGCGGCTGCGACGCGCGGAGCCGAAACGGCGCCGCGGCGTTGAGCTGATCCCCTACACAGAGGTACGATGTACGGGACAAGCAAAAGGTGGCCGGGGCAGGCGCAGCAACGCCCCCCCGACCCGACCGGGAGGTTGAGTCCCGATGCGCGGATACGTTAGATCCTCAGCGCGGGAGTGTGCGTAATGGCACGGCCCGCTACAGGCAGAGTCGAACCCGAAAAGCTGACCGACGGAACCTTCGCGTTTCGGCTGCGCTTCCGCGTAGACGGCAAACGCGAGAACGTAACCCTGCACGAACACCGCGACTGCGACTGCGGCTGCACCGGCGGATGGACCGAGCGCACCGCTCAGCTTGAGCTGAACAACGTCCTCGCGCGAATTCAGGCAGGCGTTTGGGAGCGCCCGAAACCGAAGCCGGTCATCGAGAAGACCTTTACGGAGATGCCGAACTTCCACGAGTTCTCCTCCTACTGGCTCAAAGCCAAGCTAGAAGGTCTGATCGGAAAGAAGCCGATCACGAAGGGCACTCACGACGGGTACTTGTCGATGCTGCGCCGGCACCTGCTCCCGTTCTTCGGCCGCTACCGCCTCGATGAAATCGACGACGACCTCTGCGGCGCATTCAGGAAGCACAAGATCGAAGAGGCGCACGAATTGAAAGAGGCGCTCGAAGCCGGAGCGGACATCCGAGACGAGCGCAACCGAAAGGTCGAACCGCTCGGCCCCGCGTCGATCCAAGGGCTCATCACCCTGCTCGCGGAGGTACTGCAAGAGGCGCTCGAAGACAAATGGATTCCCACAAATCCCGCGCGCGGCAAGCGACTGAAGCTCCACGTACCGAAGCCAAAGCGGACCTTCCTCGAGATGGACGAGCTGGCCGTGACCGAAGACGCCGCCGCCGAGCAAGACCCCAACCTCGAGCGGTTCGCCCTCGCCGCTCAGGCAGCGCCAGCCGGATCGACCACCGGAGCCGTAGCGCTGCGACTCTCCGAAGGCAAGCGTCAAAAACTGATCGCCACCGAACTCGGACTGACGGCAGGCACGATCCACTTCCACGTCCGCAACCTCGGCGCCCTGCGCGTCGGCGTTTACGTCGGTCGCAAGGCGCTCATCTGCACGCTCGGCCGATCAGGCGTGCGCAACAGCGAGCTATCTGGCATCCAGATCGGGCACCTGCGTGCCCACGACCTCCAGAACGCGCGCTTCGAGATTCCCGACTCAAAGACCGAAGCGGGAATCAGGGTCGTGGAGACAAGCCCCTACCACGCCGAAGTGCTCATCGAGCACATCGAGCGCCTACAGAAAGCTGGCTTCGATACCGGACCGACCGCTCCGCTGTTCCCGAACGAACGCGGCAATCGCATGAGCCGCAAGCGCGTTGGAACGATCGTGCGCGAGGCCGCCGAGCTGGCGACGGCAAAGATGCTCGAACGGGAAATGCCGGCGCTGCCGCACATCACCCCGCACAGCCTCCGACGAACCTACATCACCGTCGCGTTGCTCGGCAGCGAATACGACATCAAGTGGGTGATGGAGCAGGTCGGGCACGCCGACTCGAAGATGACGATGGACGTCTACAACCAGCTACAGCAGCGAGCCAAGCGCGAACACGGCGCAACCTTCGACCAGCTCATCCGCGAGGCCAAGGCCACGCTGTACGGCGACGACACGCCGACCGAGCGCGAGCAAACGACCACCACGGATGGGGTTTGGGCCGGGGATTGGGCCGGGACGCCGAAAACGACCCGGAAAACACCCTCACCTCGCCGACCGGCGCGCGGTCAAAAACTACGGACTAGCAGCAGAAAAGCCCGACGGGGAGACTGCAACCTCGAAGGCGGCGGACCTATGTTTTCAGTCGTGTGCTCTACCAACTGAGCTATCTCGCCGAAACGCCTGCTAATCGACCATTTTGACGACCAGGATGTTTCGGCGCCTTCCGCCCCTAGGCCCACCTTCAGGCCCACTCCCCATCGCAGATCCACACGCAGCACCATCTAGGGGCCCGCCCATCAGCCCATCTCCCGCGGCGGAAATGTCGTCGATATGGCTGGTAGCAGCGACATCAGTTCAAGAGCTTAGCCGCTGAGGAAGCCTCGCTGAGCGCCCCGATAGCCCTCATCGTGACGACACCCCAAACGCATGGAAGCCAGCCCCCTGCCCGCTCCTTCGACCTCTCGCCGTTCAGGCTGCACGACGGGCCTTGGCGATCAATCCTCCACGACCCGCACGAACCGAGTGCGCTTGCCCTGCCTGACATAGCCAACGGCCTCCCAGAACCCGAGCGCGCGACGGTCATCGTCAACGACGATCGCGGTGAGCCTGACTGCGCCCCGTAGGCGCAGGCGACGCTCACCCTCCCGCAGCAGCGCCGTGGCGATCCCCTGTCGTCGGCGATCGGGGTTAACTGCGAGCCGGTAGAAGCTGCCCCGCCACCCATCCCAGGCGGCAATCAACGAGCCCACCACGATCCCATCGGTCTGCGCGACCAGCAGCCCCTCACGGTCGGTGGCAATCAGACACCGCAGCCCCTCACGCGTGTCGGTGACGGTCGGCGGGCCTTCGGCTCTACGCCACAGAGACAGCACCGAGTCGATGTCCTGGTCGGCGGCGCTGCGGATCGTGAAGTCGCGCACTACGCCCTATCCGCGCTCGAATTCCTCCACGAGCGCTTCGTATGTGCGCCGCAGCCCCTGCGCGATCGGCACCTCCGCTCGCCATCCCAGCTCGCGCTCGGCCAGGCCGATATCCAGGCAACTGTGCTCGAGCTCGCCGGGGCGCAGATCGGCGAGCTCGGGCTCGATCTGCTTGCCGGCCACGCTGCTCAGCTCCCGCCAGAGGCTCGTGACGTCGGTCTCGATGCCCGTGGCGATGTTGTAGGTACCCGAGCGCCCCGACGCGGACAGCAGCGCGCTGACGACGTCGCCGACATACACGTAGTCGCGCGTGGGCTTGCCGTGGCCATATAGCTTGGGCGCACGCCCGCTGTGCAGGTGGTGGGCGAAGATCGCCACCACGCCGGCCTCGCCGTGCGGGCTCTGGCGCGGGCCATACACGTTCCCCAGCCGGCACACCGCGTGGGGGATGCCAGACGACAGCGACCAGGTCTTTACATATGCCTCGGCCGCCCACTTCGACGCGCCGTATGGCGATAGGGGAGCCGGGATCCGCTCCTCGCCGGTGGGCATCGGCGCCTCATCGCCGTACAGTGCTCCGCCGGTCGACGTGAACACCACCGGTGCGCCGCAGCGTCCGGCGGCCGCCACCACGTTCAGCGTGCCCTTCACGTTGACCTCGCAATCGCGGCCCGGGTTCTCCACGGAGGCGACCACGCTCGCCTGCGCTGCCAGGTGGAAGATCGCACGCGGCTGAACCTCGCCTACCACCGCCTCGAGCGCCGGGAGATCCACGATGTCCAGCTCCCGCAGCTGCGCGGCGCCGGCTACCCTGGCGGCGTCGCCCGAGGACAGATCGTCGATCACCGTCACCGAGTAGCCATCCGCGAGCAGCGCCTCGACGACGTGCGAACCGATGAAGCCGGCACCACCGGTCACGATCGCGCGAGGGGTCATACCCGAGAAATCTATACGGGCGCTGTCGAGGCAGCGGTGGCGAGCATGTCTTCAACCGCTTCCACCGACTCGTCGATGCGCTCGAGCACGCGCATGCCCTTGCGTTCGCGCGGCAGGCTCCCGCCCACGGCGGGCCCTCCGAGTACGATCGGCAGGCCGGGACGGTTGCAGCGCAGATCCCGCAATGCCAGCTCGACCGATTCCGCGGCCGTGGGCGCCGTCGCGCCGACCACTACCAGATCGGGGGACTGGCTATCGACCATCTCGAGCAGCCGCTGCGCGGACAGGTCGGTGTCGAAGATCGTGTGAAACCCGGCAGCAGCGAGCTGATCGTGGACCATCTGCAGGCCGAGCGTGTGCTCGTCGCCCTCCACGCCAGCCAGCAGCACGCGCTCGCGCGTGGGCTCGGTGGTTCCAGTCATGTACCGGTACAGCGTCGCCAGTACGCGCCGGGTGATGGTCGTCGCACGGTGCTCGCGATCGGCGTCAATCTCTCTTGCTTCGGAGAGCACGTTGATGCGCCGCAGCGCCGGGCCGATCACCTCGGCGTGCAGGGTGGTGGGCGTGATGCCGTCCTCGATCGCAGTCGCGACTGCGCCCTCGGCCATCTCTGCGTCGCCACGTTCGAGCGCTGTGGCGAATGTCTCGAGCGTGCTCTCCACGAGCGCGGCCGGGTCCGAGCGCAGCTGTTCGCGGGCATCGGGACCGGTTCGTCCGAGCACTTCCATGAAAGCGTCCAGCAGCACCGGGTCGAAGTGGCGTCCACGCTGTTCGCGCATCATCTGCACGCCATCCTCGATCGAGAACGCTTTGCGATAGACGCGATCGCTGGTGAGGGCGTCGAACACGTCCGCGACCGCGACGATCCGTCCCTCGATCGGGATCGCCTCGCCCTTCAGCCCCCGTGGGTAGCCGGTTCCATCCCACTTCTCCTGATGACTCAGTGCGATCGTCGCCGCCATGTCCAGGATCGAGGAGGACGAGCCGCGGACGAGGCGGTGGCCCTCCTCGGCGTGGGTCTCGACGATCGCGCGCTCCTCCGGCGTCAGCGGGCCGGGCTTGAGCAGAATCGCATCCGGAATCGCCACCTTGCCGACGTCGTGTAGGGGCGCCGCGTGCCGCAGGCGCTCGCAGAACTCAGGCTCCATGCCGATGTGTTCGGCCAGCAACACCGAGAAGCGGCCGATCCGCTCGATGTGGGCGCCCGTGTCCTCGTCTCTGAACTCGACCGCCATCGACAGCCGCTGCACGGTCTCTGCCTGGGCTATCTCGAGCTCCGACAGAGCGCGTTTGAGCTCGCTGGTGCGGTGCTCGATCTCGTCCTCGAGCGCCACCCTGCCGCCCTCGCCGACATGCCAACCGAGCGCCATTGCCGCACACGCGAGCACTACCAGGCAGCCGGCGACGAGCAAGGACGCACCCGCCAGGAGCGCCCCTGCGACCGACGCCAGGCCAAGCAGCGCCCAGGGCAGGACGCCCACGGCCCGGTGTCTGCGCTCAGCGGGACGGCGGGGTGGCCGGCGGCCGGGGTGGTACTCCGTGCCAGCTCGATTACGCATGAGAGCACCGATCCTCGAGCTCTCGGAGGCTCCACCGGGCGGATCCCCGGAGTCCGTCCCGGGCTCGGCCGGTCGCCGCAGAAAGCTGGCTTGGATTGCGCCGTTCACTGAGAACTCTCGCGTTCTTGCCCGGTCCAAAGTACGCGTTGTTTGCACGTTGCACGTTCGACGACCGTCGCAACAGGCTTGACCTGGTATCAGCGCGGATAGACATATGATCCAAGGGTCGTCAGTGCCCGCTCTGCAGCTGGTTGATGTTGATCGCGCTAGCGGGCGCTTCGAGCGTCACGGGCTTGTTCCATTTGTCGAAGACGAGCTTGCCGGCGCCAGCACCATCCTCGACGATCTCGATCGGGTAGGGGACACCGGTGGCGGCGACGCACAGCGTTCCACCCTTGACGAGATCGCGCACGTCGACAACCCTCTGCCCATCGATGGTTGCGCTGCCTGCGTACGACAGCGTTCCGTGGCTGTCAAGTGCGTCGTCGATCAGCTTGTGCAGGTTGGTGAGCGAAGCAAACGACGCCAGGGCTCCGTGCTCAGCTGACCCCTTCAACCATTTGCCCTGGAGCAGCCGAGCGGCTGTGGGACCGACGAAGCGGCTGTAAAAGGCGGCGCTTGGTTTGATGTAGACGGCTCGGTCGACGTCGACTAGCTCGATGTCGAGTCCCCCTCCGAGCGCGATCCGTCCAGCCCCGCCCTTGTCCGCAACGAGTTCCATATTGATTGATATCGGCTTGCCTTCGCTCACAATTGAGCCTGCAATGTGGACGGTCGCTGCGCCGGCGGCTGCGGACTTGGCGATGGCCGCGATTTGCGCGGGCGTCTTGGACGCCACACCGTTGTCCGACGATGACGGGCTGGCACATCCGGCGAGCGTCACGGCGAGCACGAGCGAGGTGGCTGCCAGGGGCGGATATCGTGGATGCATCGCCGGTCAGGGCCGAGGAGCGGCGAATTCCCAGCCGTGGCGGATAGCGCAGGTCATCGCGGCGGCGCCGTCGATCTCGCTGTCGGGCGTGGGGGCGCCGGCCTCCAGGAAGAAGCGCTCGAGTCCGGCGGGGCTGAACAGCACTACACGGCGGCCCGGCCGCCGTCCGACGTTGGCACCCGCGTGGATTACGCCTCGGGGTATGTGGATGGTTTGTCCGGCGAGCAGGTGCGATCGTGTCCCGTCGACCTCGATTTCGAAGTCGCCGTCGACGATGTGGATTGTCTCAGCCTCGCCCAGGTGTCGGTGAGCCGGCAGCGACCAACCGACGGGCGGGTGGTCGACGAGCAGGCAGAACGCGCCGCCGGAGTCCTCGGCGGCGAGGTGGATCTCAGTGCGAACGCCTCCCGGCATCCACACCACGCGAGCATCGCCTGCCACGCACCGACGATAGCCGCTAGGACCGGCGATCGCGACGCACGAGCTCCTGAAAGAAGTCCTTGCCGAGAACGCTCAGGCTGAGCAGCGAGCCGAACAGCACCACGGCGTCGATGCTCTCCCGTCCCTGCTTGGTCCAGTAGTCGTCGGCGAGGTTGAGCCATAGAGCAAACTCGTCGAGCGTGAGCGCAGCGCCGCTCCCGTACGCGATCGAGGTGATCCGCGACGCCCGCCGCTGCTCGTTGGTGCCGATCTCCAACAGCCACAGGTAGCCCACCGTCAGCAGACCTGTGATCCCGAAGGTCATGTGGTGGATGTGCCGTCCGCCGGGGGTTATGTTCTTGAACGGCCCGCGTTCAGCCCTGATCGCGTGAGTGATGCCCCGCACCGCCGCAAACGTCACGAAGAACGCCCCCGTGGAGAGGAGCTGGCGCTCCTTGCGCCGGTCTTTGAAGTGCTTGCGGTAGATGGCGCGCACGTCGCGCGCGGGCAACAGCAACGAGTCCCGCCGTCGTGGCCTTCTTGGCGGCGTGGAGTGCTGGCTGGAGGTCTCCATGGTCGCCTCCATAACCCTAGTCCCCCTGCAGCTCGCGCGGCAAGCAAATCTGCATCGGTAAACCTTCATCGGCTTTTCGTCGAGATGGGTGCACGATGCAGATGCATATCCCCCTCCAGGCTCGATCAGCCCTGGACAACGCATGCCCGCATGTTGGAAGCAGACAAGGTCGCCGTGTCAGATAGCGAAACCCCCCAGGACAACCCCGAGCGCGGCCGCGCTGCGGGCCCCTCCGTTGGAGGACCCGTGAGCAACCGGAAGCTCGTGTGGGCTGCAGTGGCGACGCTGTGTACTGCGGCGGGAGTAGTTGGCTCGGTGCTCGGAGCACATGCTGTCGCGCGCACCGATGCCACTAAGGCGCGGCAGGCCTCCCAGCAGACCTCCGCGGGGATCGCGTCGACGGTGAAGCTGGCCATCCGGCACGAGGAAGACCTCGCCATCGGCGCGGGTACGTACTTTGCCGGCAATTCGAAAACATCGCGGGCGGAATTCGACGTGTGGGTCAAATGGGCACATACGTTGCGTCGCTATCCGGAGCTCGAGGGGCTCGGCCTCATAGCCTTGGTCCACGCATCGGAACTCGCCCCGTTCCACGCACGGATCACGGGCCAGCCGGTCAAGCCGGCGGGATCAGCGCCGGCGCAACCCGCTCGTGCAGGTCTGCGAGTCCTCCCCGCGGGTAGCCGCCCCTACTACTGCCTCGCGGTCGCCAACCTCGTCAGGAGCCCCGTCAAGAGCCCGCCGGCGGGCTTGGACTACTGCGCGGTGACCCCCGGCATGCTGCTGTCGCGAGACTCGGCGCAGAGCAGCTATGCGCCGGTCCGTGTGGGCCAGACCAAAGCGCTGGGAATCATGACGCCCGTGTACAGGGGCGAGCAACCGCCATCCACCACAGCTGCGCGAATGGGTGCATTCGTGGGGTGGCTGAGCGAGGTGCTCTCACCGAATGTTGTGCTGCAGGAAGCTCTGGCGGGCCACCCGGGCTCCGCGGTGCACCTCAGCTACCGCACCAGCTCGGCGAACCTTGCGTTCGCCGGCGGTACCCCGCAGCCGGCGGCGCAGAGCACGACGATCGCACTGCACAACGGATGGACCGTGCAGAGCTTCGCTGTGGTGCCCGGCACAACCGTGCTTGGCGACGGGGACGCGCTCGCGCTGTTGATCATCGGCTGCGCGCTGAGCACGCTGCTCGGACTGCTGGTCTTCGTGCTTGGTGGCGGTCGCGGGCCGGTGGCGGTGCGGGTACCACAGCCCAGCAAGGCGCCCAGTGACACGGCGCCCGGCGACGACCTCTACGACGCCCTCACTGGGCTGCCCAACCGGGCACTCATGCTGGACCGGGCAGAGTGCATGCTCGCGCGAGCAGGACGCCAGTCCTCACTGCTGGTGGGCGCGTTGTTCATCGATATCGACTGGTTCAAGGACGTCAACGAGAGGCTCGGGCAGACCGCCGGCGATCAACTTCTGAAGATCGTCGCGGAACGACTCGAGAGCGTGGTGCGTGCGGGTGACACCGTGGGCCGTCTGGGTGGAGATGAGTTCGTGGTGCTGGTCGAGTCGGCCGCTCGCGGGGCCCGTCTGGACTCCCTCGCGCGACGCATGGTCGAGGCCCTGCACAAGCCCTTTGAGCTCGACGGTTTTGGGCCGAACTTCTTCCTGACGGCGAGCATCGGCGTCGCCTTCGGCCGATATGCCGCTCCCGAGGACCTGCTGCGTGATGCGCAGCTCGCACTGTACGCCGCCAAGTCCGCTGGCAAGGACCGCTACACACTGTTCAACGCCAACATGCGCTCGGTGATCGAGGGTCGCGGGGTGCTCGAGGTCGAGCTGAACACGGCGATTGCCGAGAAACAGTTCTTCCTGCTCTACGAGCCGATCTACGATCTGCCCAGCGGAAAGGTCGCGGGTCTCGAGGCGCTCGTCCGCTGGCTACATCCAAAGCAGGGCGTACTGGCTCCCGCCGACTTCATCCCGCTGGCCGAGGAAACGGGACTGACTGTGCCGATCGGTCGCTGGGTGCTCGAAGAGGCCTGTAGCCGAGCTGCAGCATGGCACGTGACGGGCCATCGGGTCGGCGTCTCGGTGGAGGTGTCGGCCAATCAGCTGAACCGAGACGGATTTGCCACGGACGTCAGGCGAGCGCTGCAGCAGTCCGGGATAGAGCCATCGCTGCTCACACTCGAGGTCGCCGAGACGACCGTGATGCGCGATGTCACAGCAGCGGTCGAGCGCCTGCAAGAGATCAAGCAGCTCGGTGTGCGCATTGCGATCGACGATTTCGGCGGCAGCGGCTACGCCTACCACTCCGACCTACGGCGGATGCCGCTCGACTTCCTGAAGGTGGACCGCAGCTCGCTCGCAGAGTCCGAGGATGAGGACTATCGCAGCTGGCTGCTCGAGGCCATCCTGATCGTCGGGCGCGACCTGTCGCTAACGGTGATCGCCAAGGGAATCGAGACTCACGAGCAGCTGAGCACCCTGCAGGGGATGGGCTGCACGATGGCGCAGGGTGTCCTCATCGGCAAACCAGTCCCGGCCAACGCAATCGAGACTGTCTTTAGCGCGAGCCTGCCTGCGGCGCACACGAGCTCTACGCGCGTGCCTGAGTAATCGCGGGACGCCGCGGCGCCGGCGATCACGCGATAAGCGATTGCGGAGTACGTTTCGCGACGCAAGCACATCTATCCGCGTCGCGATCCCCCCACGAAGGGAGGGATCGCGGACGGAAAGAGTCCGAGCTGTCAGGTTCTTCTCAATTCGATTGTTCCGGGCTCGAGGATGTATTCTTCCCCGTCCCAGTAGTAGAAGCTGCCGATGTAGTTTTTGGTGTGTTTGACCTTTGTCATCACCAACTCGGAGCCGGTGTCAAATGATTCGGTGTAGTGGAAGAACGTGTATTTACCTTCTTTAGCAAATACCCCGCCGTCACCTGGGTAGCCTTCAAACGCCCAGACGTGATGCGAGTAGGTGACGAGCGGCGCGTATTCGCAGGAACCTTCGTAACACCATTCGTACACCACGCCTTTTTTCGCTTTAGCCGGCGTCGCGCCGGTGAGCTTGGCTGGTGCAGCTGCCGGCGTAGCAGCCTCAGCTGTTGCCGTTAGCGCCAGACTGGCGAGGGCGCAAGCTGCCACTGCCAGAAGTACACGTCTTGTGTGCATGTCAGTCCTTTCGCTGGTGATCTCCGTATGCTGCGCCGGCGCAGCATAACCGCTCACGCAGTGGCGCACCGGTGACGCCCAGACTCAGAGTCATTTGCGGCCACTCTCCTACGCCTTCAAACCCCCATGGCCACATACTTAGTCTCCAGATACTCGCCGATCCCCTCGAACCCCCCCTCGCGGCCAAAACCTGACTGCTTGACGCCGCCGAAGGGAGCTGCGGGGTTTGACACGACGCCCTGGTTTAGGCCGATCATGCCCGACTCGATCCCCTCACACACGCGGAACGCTCGACCCAGGTCGCGGGTATAGACGTAGGCGACGAGCCCATACTCGGTGCGGTTGGCCGCGGTCAGCGCCTGCTCCTCTGAGGTGAACGTCGCGACGGGGGCGACCGGCCCGAAGATCTCCTCACGCAGCAGCCGCGCGTCCTCGGGGACGTCGGTGAGGACGGTCGGCTCGAAGAAATAGCCGGGGTGCGCGGGCCCCGACAGCGGGGCGCCGCCAAGCAGCACACACGCGCCGCGTGTGACGGCGTCTTGGACGAGCTCTGTCACCTTGACGCGTTGGTCTTCGTCAATTAGCGGACCGACGTCAACGTCGGTCTCGGTGCCGCGGCCGACCTTCAGCGTGCCCATTCGCTCGGCTAGACGCCGCGAGAACTCCTGGGCCACGGACTCGTGCACGTGGAAGCGGTTGGCGGCGGTGCACGCCTCGCCGACGTTGCGCATCTTGGCGAGCATCGCGCCCTCGACGGCAGCATCGAGGTCGGCGTCTTCGAACACGAGGAACGGCGCGTTGCCGCCGAGCTCCATCGACACCCGCAGGATCTGCTGCGCGGACTGCTCGATCAGCGAGCGTCCGACCTCGGTGGACCCGGTGAAAGACAGCTTGCGCGTGCGCGGGTCCTTCAACAGTGGCCCGATCACGTCGCCGGCGCTCTTGGCGGTAATCACGTTCAGCACCCCTCCGGGCAGCCCGGCGTCCTGCAGGATCTTGGCGAGCGCGAGCATCGACAGCGGCGTCTGCTTGGCGGGCTTGATGACCATTGTGCAGCCGGCGGCGATCGCGGGGGCGATCTTTCTGGTGCCCATCGCGGTGGGGAAGTTCCACGGTGTGACGAACACGCACGGCCCGACGGGCTGACGCATGGTGAGGATGCGACCCTTGCCGGTGGTGTTAACCATGTAGCGACCGTGGATGCGCACGGCCTCCTCGGAGAACCAGCGGAAGAACTCAGCGGCGTAGGCGATCTCGGCGCGCGACTCGGCCACGGACTTGCCCATCTCGAGTGTCATCAGCAGCGCCAACTCATCGGTCTGGGCGACGATTGCCTCATACGCGCGCCGCAGGATCTCCCCGCGCTCGCGCGGCGGATGTATAGCCCACTCGGCCTGCGCGTCCGCGGCGGCCGTCAGCGCCGCCAGCGCGTCCTGCTCCTGCGCGTCGGCGACGTACAGGAGCGGCTCCGTGGTAGCAGGGTCCTCGACGGCAAGCGTCCCACTGCCGCTGGCGGCACGCCACTCGCCGGCGATGTGGAGGCTCGTGGGGACGCGTTCGAGCACCGCCCGCTCGCTGGCCGATCTCCGATCGGTGGCGCTGGTCATCGTGCCTCGACGCCAGTCATCGTGCAGTGCTCAGGAAGCGAACGCGGCCACCCGAACGAGGACCTATGGGATCTTCCCGTCTCGAGCGCGACGATCGCATGCTGCCCGTGTTGGCGTGGGCACGGATGCGGGTCATCGCATCAACCTACCACCGCGTACGTGCCCGCCCGGACGGCCGCCGCCGTCCCTACGAACTCATGCCCGTGACACTCCCGACTGTGCGCTGGGCAACGCTTACGACGATCGTGGCGCTCGCGCTCGGCGCCGCTCCGGCTGGCGCATCGACGCTGCTGATCGAAGGCGCGGGCGACGGGCATGGCGTGGGCATGAGCCAGGACGGTGCGTACGGCTACGCCGAGCATGGCTGGAGCGACGGGGCGATCTTGGCGCACTACTACACGGGCACGACGATCGGCCAGGCGCCATCCGGTTCTGTCGTGAAGGTGCTCGAGGGCGCGAAGGTGGTGAAGGTCCCGCTTGAACGATACGTCCGCGGTGTGGTCTCCGCGGAGATGCCTTCGAGCTGGCCAATGGCGGCGCTCGAGGCACAGGCGATCGCGAGCCGCACGTATGCGCTGACGGACGATGCGGGCGGGTCTCGCTTTGACGTGTACTCGGACACCCGCTCGCAGATGTACGTGGGCGCCGCCGCGGAAACCGCCCAGACGAACGCTGCGGTAGCGGCGACCGCCGGGCAGATCGTTTTGTACGGAGGCCAGCCGGCGATCACCTACTACTTCGCGAGCTCTGGAGGGATGACGGAGAACAACGAGAACTCGTTCCTCGACTCGCAGCCGGAGCCGTGGCTGCGGGGGGTGCCCGACGCCTACGAAACCAAGTCATCCAGCTGGAAGCTCAGCATGAGCTTCGCCTCCGTGGCGGCGCGCCTGAAGGGCCTCGTCAGGGGATCCTTCCGCGGGATTGAGGTGCTCAGGCGCGGCGTCTCCCCACGGATCCTCGCGGCGCAGGTGCTCGGCTCGCGCGGCAACACTTCGGTGAGCGGGCCGGAACTGGAGGCTCGGCTTGGGCTAGACAGCGCGTGGGCGTACTTCAGCGTCAAAAACGGCAGGAGCGTCACGCCCGAGCCCGACCTCAGCGGACAGGCGCCGTTTGCGCCGCCGGCGCCGGAAAGCCCGCCCCCGGCCCCAGCTCCTGCGCCGAGCACCGGACCACAGGGTGGCGCGCAGGCGCCGGGCACGGTCGCCTCGGCGGCCACCACCGGCGGCGTCCAGGCCGGATAGTCCACCTGCCGGGCACCTGCGGCAGGCGCGTGGCGCGTACGCTGGGCCGGTGCCCGCCTCGCTGCTGATCGCCGACGTACCGTGGCTGCTGTGCCGGTCGTTCTTCGCGCTGCCCAAATCGATCGTCGGCGCCGACGGCCAGCCGGTGAACGCGCTACTGGGCACGGTCAACGCGATCTTAACTTTTTATGATGCGCGCCTACCGGCGCGTGCGCCGAATGGCGTTGTTGCGTGTATGGGCGCAGAGCAAGCGGACTATCGCGTGCGGCTGTACCAGCCTTACCACGCGCACCGCGATCCGATGCCGCCGGAGTTGAGGGCGCAGTGGCAGCAGGCGCCAGCACTACTTGAGAGCCTCGGCTGGACGTACGCGACGAGCCCCGACTTGGAGGCGGACGATGTGATGTTCTCCTACGCGCGCGCCGAGGAGGAGCGCGGCGGGCAGGCGCTGCTGCTGACGGGCGACCGTGACCTGTTCGGCGCGGTCAGCGAGCGCGTGGCGGTCGCGGAACTGCTCAAGGGCGGCGCCCACGCAGAGATCGGGCCCGAGCAGGTGCGCGAGCGCTACGGCGTGGATCCGCAGCAGGTCCCGGACTTCATCGCGCTGCGCGGCGACCCCTCCGACGGCCTGCCCGGCGCGCCGGGCATCGGCGCGAAGACCGCCGCCGAGCTGCTGCAGGTGCACGGTTCGTTGGAGGCGGTGCTGAGCACCGCGGGCGCCGACGCAGATGCGGACGATGCGGCCGCTGCTGCGGTCAGGGCCAGCCGAGTGATGCGCCCACGGATCGCCGCCACGCTGCGCGAGAACGCTGAGTTGCTATGTACGTTCAAGCAGATCGCCACGCTGCAACGCATCGACGTCGACCCGGCGGTCGACCGGTCGACCGACTTCGCTGGGGGAGCCCGCGCAGCGGACGAGCTTGGGATGCGGCGACTGGCCGAGCGGCTGCAGAAGCTCGCGTAGAGGACACCGCCTGGCGCCGTGCGAGCGGCCCCTACGGGGTGAACTTGACTGTGATCACATCCCCGTCAACCATGACGTAGTCGCGCCCCTCCAGCCGCAGCGTGCCGCGTTCGCGCGCGCCAGCGTAGCCGCCCGCGTCGACCAGCTCGCGCCAGCCGATTACTTCGGCGCGCACGAAGCCCTTCTGGATGTCCGTGTGGATCTGGCCCGCTGCATGCCACGCGCTGAGGCCGCGGCGCAGATGCCAGGACTGCGCGATCGTGGCCTCACCGGCAGTGAAGAACGCGATCAGCTCAAGTAGCGCAAACGCCTCGCGCACAACCCGTTGGAGGCCAGACTCGCCGGGTGGGCGGGAAAACAATTCAAGGCGCATCGCAGCAGCGTCCTCGTCGTCGAGCTCCGCGAGCTCGGCCTCGATGCGCGAGGACACCGCCACCGCGCGCGCGCCATGCGTGGCCGCGTGCTCGGCTACCGCCGCAGGGATCTGCTCGGAGCCCTCGTCGACGTTGGCCACGAACAGCACCGGCTTACTCGTCAGCGAGCCGAGGTCGCGCGCGGCATTAGGCGCCTCCTCGGGCACGGGCACGGTGCGCGCCGGCCGGCCGGCCTGCAGGGCCGCGATCACCTCGCGCAGCCACGCCTCCTCCGCAATTGCAACGCGATCGCCCCCGCGCGCCTGTTTGCCGACCCTCTCCACTCGGCGCTCCGCGGCCTCCAGGTCCGCCATCACCAGCTCCGTCTCGATCGTCTCTATATCCGCCAGCGGGTCCACACGGCCCTCCGGATGGATCACGTTCTCGTCGTTGTGCGCGCGCACAACGTGCACGATTGCGTGCGTCTCGCGTATGTTCGCCAGGAAGCGGTTGCCCAGACCCTCGCCCTGGTGCGCTCCGGCGACCAGTCCGGCGATGTCGTGGAAGTCGACCGTGTCCCACACGATCTCCGACGCGCCGACCGTGCGCGCGACCTCCTCCAGGCGCTCGTCGCGCACCGGCACCACCGCCACGTTCGGCTCGATCGTCGTAAATGGGTAGTTAGCCGCCTCCGCACCCGCTTTCGTGAGCGCGTTGAACAGCGATGACTTGCCCGCGTTGGGCATGCCGACGATCCCGATACGTGTGCTCATTGCGGCCCATCTTTCCAGGGAGGCACAAGCGACCCTAATGTCGCTCCGACAAGCACGTCAGACGGGTAGTGCACGCCAAGATACAAACGCGACAACGACAGTCCCGTAGCCAGCAAGTACAGCGGGACGATCGGCAGCCCCATCTGGGCGTATAGGCGCGCCCCCGCGAACGAGGTCGACGCGTGCGCACTCGGGAAGCTCAATGCCGTCGGTGTGCGCGTCAGCGCCGGCAAGCCAGGCAGCTCGGGGCGGCGGCGACCGACAACCTGCTTAATCGCCGTGTTGAGCGCGTACACACCCGCAACCGTCGCCGTCGCGCGTCGCCAATCCCCCCTACGCTCCCCGTCGAGCACCGATCCGGCCACGCCGATCACAAGCCAGACACCAGCGTGCTCGCCCAGCCGCGAGAACCGCGCCACCGCCCGCTCGGCCCGTGGCGTGTGCCCACGCGTGCGCGCCACCCGCAGCACCCACTCATCCAGATTCAACTTTCGGGAGGACAAGGAGTTAGGGGGCCGAGGGGCAAGCGAGGCAAGGACGCAGTGAGCGAAGTGTGCTCAGCACACGAGCGATCGAGGACGCAGCATCGCGCCGCCCATCGGCCCCCTAACCGAAGCCGACGCGGGGCTCGTCGCTATCTGCGCTCAGGTAGACGATCTGGGCGAGGTCTACGCGGACGGGCCCATCCTCGCTCTCGATGTCGTGCCAGCCGCTACCGCCGAGCGCCTTGCTGAGGTCTCTCAACGCCCCGTCGCTGACCCGTAGCGCGAGCACCTGACCGCCGTGGAAGCCGATGCTGACGCGTCGCGCACCTGAGGGCATCAGTGGCTCCCCGCGCCGGCAGCCGGTTCGACTATCTCGGTCAACACGCCCATCGCGGCTCGCGGGTGCATGAATGCCACGCGCGAGCCACCGATGCCGCTTCGCGGCTCCTGATCGACCAGCTGTAGGCCCGCCTGCTTGAGCGCCTGCAGCGTCGCGTCGATGTCGAGCACCTGATAGGCGACGTGGTGCAGACCCGGTCCCCGCCTGGCGAGGAACTTGCCCACGGGGGTGTCCGGGCCGAGCGGGGCGAGCAGCTCGACGTGGTTCTCGCCCACGTCCAGAAGCGCCGCCTCCACGCCCTGATCCTGGAGCACTCCGCGGTGGGCCACCTGCAGCTCGAAGCTGTCGCGATACAGCTCCAGCGCGGGCTCGAGCTCCTCGACGGCAACGCCGATGTGGTCGATGCGGCTGAACATGAGCCGCAGTCTATAGCCGTCTGGGTTCGCCCCCGTCGGGAGCCTCGGGCAGGCTGATCGGGGCGGGCGCTGCCGGGGGGGCGTGTGACGCGGCCGCCGCCACCACCCGTAGGCCGAGGCCGGGCGCTCGCTCCAGGCGTGGCACGCCCGCCATGATCCGGTCGATCGCCTCGCGGTCGAGGACCTCTCGCTCGAGCAGTTCCTGCGCGAGCGCCTCGAGCTGGCGCCGGTGGGAGACGATCATCTTCTGCGCTGCCCGCCTGGCTTCCTCGATCAGATCCTGGCGCTCCTCGTCGCGGATCCGCAGCGTCGTCTCCGACAGCCTCACGTTCCCTTCCGGCGAGCGTCCCACACCGGCGGTGCCCATCGCGAAGTCGTGGACCATCGAGTGGGCGATATCCGCCACGCGTTTGAGGTCATCCGAGGCGCCCGTGGTGATCGCGCCGAACACGATCTGCTCGGCGGCGCGCCCGCCGAGCAGCACGGTCATGTAGTCGAGCAGCTCCTCGCGCGTCTTCAAGTAGCGGTCCTCGGCGGGCAAGTTGAGCGTGTAGCCGAGCGCCCGCCCGCGCGGGACGATCGAGATCTTGTGCACCCGGTCGACCGACGGCAGCAGCTCGCCGCACAGTGCGTGCCCCGCCTCGTGGTAGGCCACCACCCGCTTCTCGTGCTCGTTCAGCACGCGCTTTGACTGCACCCCGGCGATCACACGCTCGAGCGCCGCGTCGAAGTCCACCATCGAGATCGCCTTCGCCCCGCGCCTGGTGGCGAAAATCGCAGCCTCGTTGCAGATGTTCGCTAGATCCGCACCCGTAAGCCCACTCGTCTGCTGGGCCACCAGACCGAGGTCGACATTGTCCAGCGGCTTGTCACGCGTGTGCACCTCCAGTACACCGACCCGGCCCTTGATGTCAGGCGGCACGACGAACACCTGGCGATCGAAGCGCCCGGGGCGCAGCAGCGCTGGGTCGAGCTTCTCCAGCAGGTTCGACGCGGCGATCACGACCACGCGCCCGCTGGAGGCGAAGCCGTCCATCTCGACCAGCAGCTGGTTGAGCGTTTGGTCCTTCTCGCCCGAGATGTCCATCCCGCGTCGCCCTCCGACGGCGTCGAGCTCGTCGATGAAGATGATCGCCGGTTCGTGCTTGCGCGCGATCGCGAACAGCCTGCGGATGCGCGCCGCGCCCAGGCCGGCGAACATCTCGACGAACGACGCCGCCGACTGGGCGAAGAACTGCGCACCCGACTCGTTTGCCACCGCCTTCGCCAGCAGTGTCTTGCCCGTCCCCGGCGGTCCGTGCAGGAGCACTCCCTTGGGTACCTTCGCCCCGAGCGCCTTGAAGGGCTTTGGCGCGCGTAGGAACTCGACGATCTCCTGCAGCTCCGCCTTGGCCTCGTCGACGCCGGCGATGTCCGCGAACGTGACCGACTGGTTGGACGCCGGCTTGATCCGCTGCGGCTTGATCCGCGGCATCACCTTCAGCATCCGCCACATCATGAAAATGAGCGCGCTGAAGAACAGGATCGCGATCACCGGCTCCCAATTGAGCGCCCAGTTCTGAATTTCCTGCGCGAACGAGATGTGGGGTGTGGCCACGGGCGCGGCCACCGTGCTCACATGCACGAGCGCCGCGCGGGTAGCCCCGTGCCCAGCACCGGCGCGGGCAGCCACGTGCCCGGCGCGGCCATGGGCAACAGCGCCGTGCGCCGCCGCCGCAGCGCGTGCGAGCGGGGCGTTCCCGCCTGGTGAGCGCAGCGCAGCTGTGGCCTGCTTGCTCACCTTTCGATCCTCTCCAGCAAATCCACCATCCTTGGCATTGCGTCCCATTATGGGGTTTTTGCACGCGCTTGTCGAGCGCTGCAAGCTTCAGCCGAGAACGCGCACCGCGAGATCCCTGAATAGCTCTGTAGCGAAGGCGAGGTCGCGCACGTCGATGCGCTCGTCCGCACCGTGGATCAGCGGCGCGCTCTGCAGCAGCGACTGATGGCGCTGGGGGAAGAACCCGTAGGCCACGCACTCGGGGAACGCCAGACGGAAGTGGCGCGAGTCGGTGAAGCCCGGCAGCACCACCGGCACCACCTCAGCTCCGGGGTCGTGCTCGGCAATCCACGCGGAGATCGTGTCCATCAGCTGCGATGCAACCGGTGAGCGGTTGCCGACGACCTGCTCGGTGAACTCGATCTGCCAACCGCCCTCGCGTTCGTCGCCGAGCACCTCCGTCAGCCCCTCGCGCACCTCCTGCTCGCCCAGTCCCGGTGGCACGCGACAGTCGACCTTCAGCTCGGCGCGGCTGGGGATCACGTTGATCTTCTCCGATGCGGTGATCCGCGTCGGCGTGAACGTGACGCCGAGCATCGGCTCGAACATGATCGCCAGGCGCGGGTCGACCGCCCGCAGGCGCGCGACCGAGCCCTCCGGGTCCTCGGGGTCCTCGCCGATCCCGCGCAGGAACGCCAGCGGCTCCTCCGTCGGCCGGTACGAGGGCTGGCGCGCGGCGAAGCGCTGCAGAACAGGCCCCATCTTCAGCAGCGCGTTCTCGCCCATGCCCGGCATCGACGCATGCCCCGCGACACCATCGGTCGTGACCTTGAAGCGGAACACACCCTTCTCCGCGCAGCACACGCCATAGCGGCGCCGGGCGGGCGGGCTTCCATATTCGATCACCGCGCCGCCGCCCTCGTTGATCAGCAGATCGCAGCGCACCTTCTCGGGATGGTTCTTGGTGACCCATTCCGCCCCCAGTGACCCGCCGGTCTCCTCATCTACGACCGTCACGATCAGCAGCTCGCCGCGGGCCGGGCGCCAGCCCGAGCGCGCCAGCGAGGCCGCCGCGGCGATCTCGGCCGCGACCTGCGACTTCATGTCGAGCGCTCCCCGTCCCCACAGGAAGCCGTCGGCGATGTCCCCAGACCACGGGTCATGCGTCCAGTCGGCCGGGTCCGCCAGCACAGTGTCGACGTGGCCGAGATAGCAGAGCGTAGGGCCGGCGGGTGCGGGCTCGGCGAGCGTGGAGCCGACGTCGGCCCCTGCCACCGTGGGGCGCAGCCGCGCGATCAGGTTCGGGCGCTCGGGCTCGGCACCCAGCAGCTCACAGTCGAAGCCGGCCTCGGTGAGGTGGCCGGCCAGGTACTCCTGCGCCGCGCGCTCGTTGCCAGGCGGGTTGACCGTGTTGAAGCGGATCAGGCGCGCCAGCAGCTCCTCGGCCTCCGCCTCGGGCCGGCCCACCGGCTGCGCCCGCGGTGCCGCCGATCGGTTTGCGTTCATCGTGCAGATCGTACGCCGATCTGCACGACCTCCTCGCGACTGAGCGGGTAGTGGCAGGCCACGAACGTCCCCGAGCCCTTGTCCTCGAGCAGCGGCTCATGCGTAGAGCACAGCTCCTGCGCCTTTGGGCAGCGCGTGTGGAAGCGGCACCCGCCGGGCGGGCTTGCGGGGCTCGGAACGTCGCCGCTGAGCAGTCGTCGCTCGCTTCCATGCAGGGACGGGTCGGCCACCGGCACCGCGGCCAGGAGCGCGCCTGTATATGGGTGGCGGGGGAAGTCATACAGCGGCTCGTTGGGGCCGATCTCGACGATCCTGCCGAGATACATGACCGCCACGCGGTCGCACATGTGGCGCACGACCGACAGGTCGTGCGCGATGAACACAACCGTCAGACCGAGCCGGCGCTGCAACTCGCGCAGCAGGTTGAGCACCTGCGCCTGGATCGAGACGTCGAGCGCCGACACCGGCTCATCGGCGATCAGCAGCTTGGGGCTCAGCGCGAGCGCCCGCGCCACGCCGATCCGCTGGCGCTGGCCCCCGGAGAACTCGTGGGGATAGCGGTTGTAGTGCTCGGGGTTGAGCCCGACCGTCTCCATCAACCTTTGCACCTCGCGTTTGCGTTCGCCCTTCTCGCGCATGAGACCGTGGATCGCCAGCGGCTCCGCGATGATCGAGCCGACCGTCTTGCGCGGGTTCAGCGACGAGTAGGGGTCCTGGAAGATCATCTGCACCTCACGCCTGACCGCCTTTAGCGCTGCGCCCTTCAGGCGGGTGATGTCGTGCCCCTCGAAGTCGATCTCGCCGGCGGTGGCATCGAGCAGGCGCATCATCAGCCTCGCGGTGGTGCTCTTGCCGCAACCGGTCTCCCCCACAATCCCGAGCGTCTCCCCGCGCTGGATGTCAAAGCTCACGCCGTCCACAGCTCTGACGGCGCCGATCTTGCGCTGGATGATGATCCCGCGTGTCAGCGGGAAGTGCTTGACGAGGTCGCGTACCCGCACAAGCGGTCCCGCTGCGCCCACGGCGGCACTCACGGCGAGCCGACCTCGACCAGCGCCTCCTCCGGCGTCCTGCCGGCGCGCAACTCTCCCCACAGGCGTCGTCGAATGTCTGACTCGAGCAGGCAGGCGACGTGATGGCTGGGCTCGCCCGCGACCGGCTCGAGCGCAGGGTCGATGCGCGTGTGCTCCGGCTGAACGTATGGGCAGCGCGGATGGAAGTGACAGCCCGACGGTGGGCTGATGAGGCTCGGTGGGGTCCCGGGGATCGGCACGAGGTCCTCAGCCCGTGGACGCTCGAGCGTGGGGATCGACTTCAACAGGCCCCACGTGTAAGGGTGCTCGGGCGCAGAGAAGACGCGCGCAGCCGAGGCGGTCTCGACAATGCGCCCCGCGTACATCACCGCGATGTCGTCGGCCATCTCGGCGACGACGCCGAGGTCGTGGGTGATGATCACGATCGCCATCCCCAGCTCGCGCTGGAGGCGTTCCAACAGCGCGAGGATCTGTGCTTGCACGGTCACGTCCAGGGCCGTCGTCGGCTCGTCGGCAATCAGTAGCTTGGGCTCGTTGGCTAGTGCCATCGCGATCATCACGCGCTGGCGCATGCCGCCCGAGAACTCATGGGGATGCTGGTCCACGCGTCTGGCCGGATCGGGGATCCCCACGAGACCCAGCAGCTCGATGGCACGCGCGCGTGCCATCGCCTTGGAGACATCCCGGTGGGCGCGCACGGCCTCGATCAGCTGGCGACCGACCTTGTAGAGGGGATGCAGCGAGGACAGCGGGTCCTGGAAGACCATCGCGATGTCATTGCCCCTGATCGCGTGCAGCTCGTCTTCGGAGAGCGCGACGAGATCATGCCCCTCGAACAGGATGCGCCCGGAGATGCGCGCGCCCTGACGGCGCGTGAGGCCGAGCGTCGTCAGCGAGGACACGGTCTTGCCCGACCCCGACTCCCCCACGATCCCCAGTGTCCGCCCTGCGTGCACCTGATAGGTGATCCCGTCGACCGCGTGGACGACTCCGTCCTCGCTCGGGAACTCGACGCGCAGGTCCTCGACGCGCAGCAGCGGCTCGACGGCACTCGGGTCCGCTGGGTGCGTATCGACGGCGCTCACGAGTATCTGACCCTTGGGTCCAGATACGCGTAGGCGATGTCGACGACAATGTTCGCGACGATGATGAACATCGCCGCGAGCAGCACCGTCCCCTGTGTGATCGGGAAGTCCGAGGATTGAATCGCCTTGTAGTTCAGCTCCCCGACGCCTGGGATGTTGAAGACCGACTCGATCAGCACCGCGCCGCCCAGCAGCACGCCCACTTCCAACCCGAACAGGGTGAAGATCGGGTTGATCGCCGCGCGCACCCCCTGACGCACTACGTCTTTCTCCGGCAGACCCTTGGCACGCGCGGTCCTGATGTAGTCCTCCCGCATCGTCTCGCTGAGGCTGCTGCGCATGAGGCGCGCGTAGATCGCAGCAGAGCCCGACGCGAGCACGATCCACGGCATGATCAACGAGGTGAACCATTTCCAGGGGTCGCTGGTGATACCCACGTAGCTGCCGGAACCGGGGAGGATCTTGAACTGGCCGATGTCTGAGGCGAACAGGTACAGGAAGACCAAGCCGAGCCAGAATTCGGGCGCCGAGATGAGCACCAGCGAGGTGCCCATCGCCGCGCGGTCGGAGAGCGAGTGCCGTCGCAGCGCCGAGACGATGCCCACGCTCAGCCCCGCCGCGATCCACAACACGGCGGCGCCGAGCGTCAACGACAGCGTCGCCGGCAGGCGTTCGGCGATCAGGCTCCTGACGGACTCCTGGCTGTAGTAGCTGTAGCCGAAGCTAAAGTGCAGGAAGATTTCCTTGAGGTAGTCCCAGAACTGCACGGGCAGCGACTTGTTCAGGCCGAGGACGCCTTCGATCTCTTTGATCAACCTTGGCTGCGGGTCGCGTCCTGCGCGCAAGACGGCAGGGTTGCCCGTCGGAAGTATCCGAAAGAGGACGAACACCACCGCGGCGACGATGATCAGCAGCGCGACCCCCCACAGGAGCCTGCGAATGATGTAGCGGATCATCGGCGGCCCGCACTCACCGGAGTGTCGTGTTCGTCGGGGTCATCGTCGCTCTGTCACGGGCTTGGATCTCGGTGTGGGCAGGGAACGTGTGCGGTGGGCGTGGAACTCCGTACTGGCGATGCCGTACGCCCACCGCACATCTGTGCCTACTTCAGTGAGGTGTAGTTGTAATCCCACTCACCGACGTCCCACAGGTCGCCGACGCCGTCGACGTCGCTGCCCTCGATGTTCGCCTGCTTGTCCCAGTCGAACGGGATCTCCGCCGCGTCTTCGACCAGTTCGTTGTCGATCTTCGCCCAGGCCGTGGCGCGGGCCGCCGTTCCTACGACCGTTTCGGCGGCCGTCATCGCGGCGTTGATCTTCGGCACGTTCGTCTGGCCCCAGTTGACATTGCCCACGGGGGTGATCGTCTTACCGTTGAACGTGATGTTGAGCACGGCCTGCGGGTCACCAAAGTCGGCGACCCAGCCGACGTTCGGGCACACGTCGATCTCTTCTTTGGGAACGTCGCAGTACTTCGCATACATCGTCGCCGTTTCGACGAGCGTGAACTTCGTCGGGAAGCCGAGGTTTTTCAGCGTCTGGTTGACGATTTCCGCGTCCTCTTCGGCCGGGTCGCCCTTCGCCCCGACGATCTGGATCGTCTTACCTCCGGTGTATTTGCCGCTCGGGTAGCCAGCCAGCTTGATGTACTTTTCGGCGACCGCCATGTCGCCTTCGGGGTGTTCGTTGTAGTCGACTTTCAGGCCCGCCAGCCCGCCAGCCTGTTCGAAGCCGGGGATCGTCGGATAGATGAAGTGGGTGGCGACGTTGGTGACAAGTTCACCGCCACGAGCCTTGTCCATCGCCGCACGGTCGAGCGCCGCCCATAAAGCCTTGCGCAGGTCGATGTCCGAAAACGGCCCGACCTTATTGTTGACGCCGATGTAGTGACTACCCGCGCCCGGTGAAATCTCCAGCTGGCTCTTGAACTTTTCGGCCGCGAGCTTGACGCTCGACTGCGCCGGCGGTTCGTTCTCGAGGATGTTCGTGCCTTCTAACACCTGCCGGCCGATGACGGTGTTTGTGCCGCCGATCTTGATGTCGATTTCGTTGAGGTAGGCGGGGCGGTAGTCGGTCTTGGGGTTCCAGTTCGGGTTGCGCACGAGCGTCGCCGACTTGCCCGGGACGTAGCCGATGCCGAGCACCTTGCCGGCCGCGTTGTTCTTGA
This sequence comes from uncultured Solirubrobacteraceae bacterium, assembly GCA_963830345.1. Classification (GTDB taxonomy): domain Bacteria; phylum Actinomycetota; class Thermoleophilia; order Solirubrobacterales; family Solirubrobacteraceae; genus Palsa-744. Next base: position 63,873 of record CAWHLZ010000001.1, read on the forward strand.
GCATGTACGGACCGGTCGCCACCTCATAGTTGGCGTAGTCCGACGGCTTGTTCTTGTCGAATTTTTCCGTATATTCCTTCGGCACGGCCGCGGACAGCGGCAGCACCAGCGCGTTGGCGACGATCTGGCCCTTCGGTTCGGTCAGGTGAAAAACGATCTCGTGCTTGTTTGGCATTTCGATGCCCCTGATTGGCCCCCCGTTGGCCGTGGGCGCACCTTCGATCGACTTGAAGTAGGAGAGGAAGTACGGGTTGGCCACATTCGGGTTCGCACCGCGCTCGATCGCGTAAGCGACGTCTTCGGAGGTCACTTCGCGGTTGACCGGCGGACTGAAGCGGATGCCTTCCTTCAGATGCACGGTCACCGTCTTGCTGTCGGGCGAGATTTCCGGGGGACCCGAGGCCATGTCGGGAGTCACTTCCGAGAACGTATCCGGCTTGTAGGAGTACAGCGGCCGCTGCGTCGCGTAGATCACCTCATAGTCGACCGCGTAGTAGGAGAGGCCCGGATCGAGGTGTTCGAAGTCCGTTTCCTGGAGCACCTGCAGCGTGCCCCCGCGTTTGCCGCCCGTCAGCGACTCAGTCAACGGGCTCATGTACCCGCCGGTGCTGAGTGCGCTGGCGGAGTGCGCCGTGGTGCTCGAGCTGCTGGAGCCACTGGAGCCGCAAGCGCCGAGCAGCAGCGCGAGCCCGGCGACGAGCACGGCAGCCGCGACCGTTCTAATCGACCTCATCAAGACGCCTCCTATGTTGTGTATCGATGCCCTCATCGGGCGTTCCTCGGGTTCAGGGCGTCCTGCAGCCCGTCGCCCAGCAGATTGAATGCCAGCACCGTCAGTAGTAGCGCCAGGCCCGGGAAGACCATGTACCACCACGCGGTGTTGAAGATCGGTGTCGCGTTGGCGATCATCTGGCCCCAGCTCGCTGTCGGTGGGCGGATGCCCACGCCGAGGTAAGAGAGGGCGGCCTCTAGCAGGATGTTTGTGGGGATCAGCAGGCTCCCGTAGACGATGATCGGCGCCGCGAGGTTGGGGAGGATCTCCCTGAACATGATCCGCATGTCTGACGCCCCGAGGGCGCGTGCGGCCTCGACGAACTCGCGCTCGCGCATCGAGAGGACCAGGCCACGGACGATGCGGGCGATGTAGGGCCAGGTGGCGAGTGAGATGATGAAGATGATCGATCCCAGGCCTGGTTGGATCAGCCCTTTCACGCAACCGCGCACCGCACAGGCAGCGCCCAGCCCCAGGCCCAAGAGCAGGATCGGGATCGACAGCACCACATCCATGAAGCGCGACAGGAGCATGTCCACCCAGCCGCGGTAGAAGCCAGCGAGCATGCCGACCGTCACCCCGATCACCGTCGAGATGCCGGTGCCGATGATGCCGACCTCAAGCGAGACCCTAGTGCCGTAGATCACCCGTGACATCACATCCTCACCGAGCTGGTCGACGCCAAACGGGTGGGCGAGACTCGGACCCAAGGGACTGCCGAATGAGTCGGTCAGGTTCAGGTTCTGCACATACGGCCCCGGCAGGCCGAGCAGGCTGACCACCAGCGGAGCCGCAATCGCGAGCACGATCAGGAAGACGATGAACCCGAGCGACACGAGCGCGACGCGGTCCTGGCGGAAGCGCCGCCAGAACAGTTGCAGCGGCGAGCGGGCAACGATATCTCCGCCGACGTCCAGGAATTCAAGCGACCCCCCTCCTGATGGCAGTACCTCAGCCGCGCCGGCACTCATCTCGGCGTTGCCTCCTACGAGGGATATGAGCACTTGTGAACGTCGACACCGAATCTACACCTTCGACAACCCTCGTGGGCAACCTCCTAATGCCACAAAAGGGGAGCTCCTCCACACGAGCGATACTCACTCACATGGATACCCTGTTCGACGATAGTTCCAACGCCAACGCCAACGCCAACGCCAACGCCGCCGCGGGCCGGGAGCGCAGCGACGGGCGGGGGCAAGACGTGGGGCCGGACGGTGGCCGGCACTCGACGGTCGGGCGCGAGCACCCGCTGGCTGTGCGAGCCCGTCCGCACAGTCTCGACGAGTTCGTCGGCCAATCCCACCTGCTCGCGCCGGGCTCGGCGCTGCGGACGGCGATCGAGCAGGGACGGGCGCACTCGATGGTGCTCTACGGCCCACCGGGCTCGGGCAAGACGACGCTCGCGCGCATCGTTGCCGAGCGCTCGGGGGCGACATTCGAGGAGCTGAGCGCCGTCGCCGCCGGGCGGGCGGAGGTGCGCGCGGTGATCGAGCGCGCCGCGCACCGGCGCGAGCTGACCGACAGCGGGTCGCCCCGCGCGCAGACGGTGCTGTTCCTCGATGAGATCCACCGCTTCAACAAGGCCCAGCAGGACGCGCTGCTGCCGGCGGTCGAGGAGGGGCTCCTGACGCTGATCGGCGCCACCACCGAGAACCCCGCGTTCGAGGTCAACGGCGCGCTGCTCTCGCGCGTGCGCGTGTACGCACTGCGGGCGCTCACGCCGGAGGAGGTCGAGACGGTGCTGCGCCGCGCGGCCGGCGCTGGCGGCGACGGCATGCTGCTCACCGAGGATCGGGCATTCGCAGTCGATGACGAGGCCTTTGGTTTCCTGGCCGCACGCAGCGAAGGCGATGCTCGCACGGCGCTGAACGCGCTCGAGCTGGCCACCACGACGGCGGCCGAGCTGGGAGAGCAACGCGTCACGCTCGGCCGTGTCGAGGACGCGCTGCAGCGTCGAGCGGTCCTGTATGACAAAAAGGGCGACCGCCACTATGACTACATCTCCGCGTGGATCAAGGCCACGCGCGGCTCCGATCCGGACGCGTCGCTGTACTACCTGGCGGTGATGCTCGAGGGCGGCGAGGACCCACGGTTTATCGTGCGGCGAATGATCATCCTCGCCTCCGAGGACATCGGCAATGCCGATCCGGGCGCGCTGTCGGTGGCGACCGCCGCGGCGCAGGCAGTCGAGCACGTGGGCTTGCCTGAGGCGCGCTATGCGCTGGCCCAGGCGGCGATCTACATGTCGCTGGCGCCCAAGTCAAACGCCGCCGGGCTCGCCCTGTCCGCAGCCGAGCGCCATGTGCGCGAGCACGGCGCCGACGCGGTGCCGGGCTGGCTTCAATCTGGTCCGCGCCCACGCGATCCACGTCAGGACGGGAACCCGCCCACCAGCTATGACAACCCTCACGCCCATCCGGGACACCTGTCAGCGCAGGAGCTGCTCCCGGAGGGCGTTGCCGGCGAGCGCTTCTACGAGCCCGATGACGCGGAGGCGGAGCTGGCAGCGCGCCTGCAGCGAATTCGCCGGCTGCGCGGCCCACAGGCGCGATAATCGGCCGGGCGATGAGCGCACTCCCGAGCGATACCTCCACGTCCCTGAGCGAGACTGCCAAGCCGGTGCCGGTGCAGCTCACGGCGCGCGACCCGGCGACGGGCGCGCTGCTTGGCACTGTCGCGATCACGCCGCCTGAGCAGATCGACGCGGTGGTGGAGGCGGTGGCCAAGGTGCAGCCGCTGTGGGCGCTGTTGCGGGTGCAGGACCGCGCACGCTACATGGGCAGGATGGCCCAGGCGCTGATCGACGATTTCGACGAGCTCCAGGAGGGACTCGCGCGCGAGCAGGGCAGGCCGCGCGCGGAGATCGCGGCACTCGAGCTGCTCGCGGCGATCGACGCCCTGAAGTGGGTCGCCGACGACGGCGCGGACGTGCTGAGCGCCCGGCGTGTGGGGATCAACCGCTCGTTGACGATCGCCAAGCGCGCGCGCATCGCGTTCGAGCCATATGGCGTCGTCGGTGTAATCGGCGCCGGCAGCGCGCCGTTCGCGCAGCCGCTCGGGCAGATCGCAGGGGCACTCCTGGCCGGTAACGGCGTCGTCTTCAAGCCCGCCGCGCGGGCGTGTATGGCGGGCGAGCGGGTCGCGCGGGTGCTGGCCCGCGCGGGCCTGCCGGAGGGGCTCGTGCGGGTCGTGCATGGCGGCGCGGATGTCGGCGTGGCATTGGCGGAGGCGCCGGTGCGCAAGGTCTTGTTCACGGGCTCGCCCGCGGTCGGGCGGGTCGTCGCACGAGCATGCGTCTCGCGCGAGAAGGAGGTCACGGTCGAGCTCGGCGGCAAGGACGCGATGCTCGTGCTGGCCGACGCGCACCTGCGCCGCGCGATTGCCGGCGCACTATGGGCCGGCTGCGCCGGCGCCGGACAGGCACGCGGATCGATCGAGCGCGTGTACGTAGCGCGCGAGATCTACGAGCGCTTTCTCGCAGGGCTCGTGAGCGGGGCGCGGGCGCTCACCGTCGGCGATCCGGGCGACCCGCGCGTGCAGGTCGGGCCGCTCGCCTCCAACCGCCGTGTCGAGCACGTCAGCGCGCTGGTGAACGAGGCCGTCGCGGCGGGCGCGCGGCTTCATTGCGGTGGGCCGGTGCGCCCGGTTGGCTGCGACGGTGGTGCCTTCTACGCGCCGGCCGTGATCACCGGAGCCAGCAGAGAGATGCGCGTGCTGCGCGAGCCGATCGACGGGCCGGTGCTGGTCGTCGTGGCGGTCGACTCGATCGACGAGGCGATCTCCGCCGCCAACAGCGACGACTATGGTCTCGGTGCGTCGGTGTGGACGGCCGATCGCTACCAGGGAATACGCATCGCGCGCGAGCTGCACGCGGGCATGGTATGGCTCAACGACCACCTCCCTGGACCAACCGTCTCGCGCGGCCCGTGGGGCGCAGCCGCGGGCGGCGGCCTCGGGCGCACGCTCGGGCAGGCAGGGCTGCGCGCCTGCGCACAGGAGAAGCTCATCACTTGGGACCCCCCCGCGATGCGCGGCCTGTGGTGGGGGCCCTACGACGCCACCAGCGTTCGTGCCATGCGTGCCGTCGCCAAGCTCCGTTCCGCCCGGGAGTCCGACCGCGAGCGGGCGTGGCGGGAGGGCGCGCTCGCGCTGGCGCGCGTGGGTGCAAGGGCTTTCGGGCGGGGGCTGCCGCGATAGCCGACCCGTTGGGCTGCACTACTCTTTGAGGTAATGCCCGCTCAGGCCTACGCCGGCAAGGAGTGCGTCTGCCAGCTGCGCAGGGGAATCTGCGACCAGAGCTGTGTGCAGGGGATGCTGGATACCCCCTTCTACATCGCCTGTCTGAAGCTTTCCGGACGGCGCTGCCTGGTGATCGGCGGCGGTGAGATCGGACTGGAGAAGGTCGAGGGACTGCTCGCTTGCGACGGCGAGGTAACGCTGATCGCTCCTGAGGCCGAGGCGGCGCTCGAGGAGTACGCGCGCGAGAGCTCGATCCACTGGGAGCGGCGTGCATACGCGGGCGCGACCGACCTGGAGGGCGCGTTCATGGCGATCGCCGCCACCGACGACACCGACGTGAACATCGCCGTGTACGAGGATGCCGAGCGCCGGGCGATGCTCGTGAACGTCGTCGACGTGCCGCCGCTGTGCAACTTCATCCTGCCGGCGATCGTGCGCATCAGCCCACTCGCGATCGCGATCTCGACCGCCGGCGCCTCGCCGGCGCTCGCCAAGCGCATGAAGCGCGAGATCGAAGCGCAGTTCGGCGAGCCCTACGCGCAGCTGGCGGTGCTGCTCAACGAGGTGCGCGGCTGGGCGAAGGGCACGCTGGCGACATACCAGGAGCGCAAGGAGTTCTTCGAGAGCATCGTCAACGGCGACCCCGACCCGATCGCGCTGCTGCGTAGGGGCGGGGCAGGCGAGATCGAGTCAGGCAACGGCGGGACTGGAGCGGGCGGGGCGGCCGGCGAACAGGCCGTTCGCGAGCTGATCGCGCGAGCGCAGAGCGCACACGCGCTGCACGCGTAGAGCATCACTGGTCCTGGGCCCAGAGGCTTCCCCACGCCGTGCTCACGAGTTGGTACAGGAGCTCGTCGAGCTGGTCATCGTTGCTGGCGTCGACCTCTTCGATCACGCGCACGACGACCGCCGCCGCGGCTACCGGGTCAAGTGGCCAGTCTCTGGGATCCATTTCACAATCGCCATGTAGTGGGGTTAGCCGAAGTGCACAATGTGGTCATGTACTAAAAACTCGATCTGACACAGTATGATTGCGCGCCTGCTAGGTTGCTGGCGTCCAAAGTGTGCGCCGCGGGTTAGACATTTTGGCGTAGAGCGCCTTGCCCGGCGCACTCCCCCCTGATGCGATCTTGGGCTCGCGCAGGTTGCGGATACGATGCGCGCATGGCCGCGCTCGAGGTCGAGGGACTGGCTCGGCACTTCGGCGAACGGGAGGCGCTGAGCGACGTATCGCTGTCGCTCAGCGAGGGCCAGACGCTCGTCGTGTTCGGCCCCAACGGTGCCGGCAAGACCACATTGCTGCGCGTGCTCGCGACGCTGCTGCGCCCGCACGCGGGCGCCGTGCGCGTGCTGGGTTTCAGCCTGCCCGCGGAAGCGTGGGCGGTGCGCGGGCGCGTCGGCCTGCTCGGCCACGAGCCGCTGCTCTATCGCGAGCTGACCGCGCACGAGAACCTGCGCTTTCACGCGCGCCTCTACGGTGTCGGCGAGCAGCGCGTGCGCGAACTGCTCGCGTCGGTCGCGATGGGCGCTCGCGCGAACGAGCCGCTGCGGACGCTCTCGCGCGGAATGGTTCAGCGCGTCGCGGTCATGCGCTCCGTGCTGCACGACCCTGAGCTGCTGCTGCTCGACGAGCCTACCTCTAACCTCGACCCCGCCGCCGTCGAGCTCGTAGCGCCGTTGATTGGCTCCTCCTCGGGGCGCACGCGGGTGATCTGCAGCCACGACCCGAGTGGTGGCCTGGCCGAGGCGGACGTCGTGCTCGGGCTGCGCGCCGGGCGCCCGATGCTGCTACGGGCGGCCGGCGAGGTCGATCGTGATGAGATCGCGGAGCTCTACCGGTGAGCGGGGTGCAGGCACCTGGGCGGCCACTGCAGGCCGCGCGCCCCACACGCGCCGTCGGGCTCTGGCGAACGGTCGGCGCACTGCTGCGCAAGGAGCTGCTGGTCGAGCTGCGCACGCTCGAGTCCGTTCCCGGTATGTCACTGTTCGCGGTGACGACGTTCGTGGTCTTTCACTTCGCGCTCAACCGCGGCAGCGTCGAAGGTGACCTTGCAGCAGGGATCTTGTGGGTGACGCTGCTGTTCGCCGCGATCCTCGGGGTCAACCGGCTGTTCGTCGCGGACGCCGAGGAGGGCGGCTTCGACGGCTTCCTGCTGGCTCCGGTCGACCGTAGCGCGATGTTCCTCGCCAAGGCGCTGACGCTGCTCGCGTTCTTGGTCGTGCTCGAGCTGGTAGCCGTGCCGGCTTTCGCGCTGCTGCTGCTCGGAGCGCCCCTCGGCCCGGCGCTTCCAGGCCTGTTGGCGACACTGGCGCTCGGCGACCTCGGCGTGGCGGTGATCGGCACGCTCGTCGCCGCGATGGCCGTGCAGACCCGCGCGCGCGACCTGCTCGGGCCGCTACTCGCGCTGCCGCTGTTCGTGCCGATCGTGATCGGCGGCGCGCGTGCGATCTCGCCGCTGCTCGTTCGGACCCACTCGGCGGGGGTGGGTGGGCCTCCAATCCGCTGGCTGCTTACCCTTGGGCTCTATGATCTGGTGTTCGGGCTGATCGCCTACGCCCTGTTCGACTTCCTCCTGGAGGATTAGTAGCACCATGTACGGCAAGGGTCTGCGCACGCTGAGCATCTCCACCGTGGTGGCGGTGGCGATTTCGCTCGCGCTCGTGTTCTTCTACGCGCCGCTGGAAGCCGAACAGGGCTTCCTGCAGAAGATCTTCTACGTACACGTGCCGCTGGCGATCATCGCGCTGAGCGGGTTCGTGCTCGGTGGCCTGCTTGCCATCCAGCACCTGCGCACGCGCGAGGAGCGCTGGGACATGCGCTCCTACGTCGTCATCCATATGAGCCTGATCTTCGCCGTCGGCACGCTGATCACCGGCTCGATCTGGGCGAAGGGCTCATGGGGGCATTGGTGGGTGTGGAGCGAGCCGACGCTCGTGTCGTTCCTGATCATCTTCCTGCTGTACGCCACTTACCAGCCGCTGCGCTTCGCGATCGAGGACCCCGAGCGCCAGTCGCGCTACGCCTCCGTGTTCGCGATCACCGCGGGTGCGTTCGTGCCAATGAACTTCATCGCCGTGCGCCTGTCCACCGCCTATCTGCATCCACGGGTGCTCGGCAGCACCTCCAACCTCCCGGGCCCGATGGCGTTGACGTTCCTGGTCTCACTGCTCGCGCTGTCGCTGCTGTTCGCGACCCTCTGCAAGTACGAGCTGACCGCAAAGCACACCCGCGCGCAGCTGCGCGCGCTGCGGCGGCGGCTGGCCGGCGCGGACGCGCCCGCGCGACAGCGCAGCGCCGCCCCCTCGCTGCAGCACGCCATGCCCGCATCCGCGCCATCGACGGGACGGCCGGCGCTGTGATCCCGTCGGTGGTGCTCGCCGAAATCCCGGCGCTGCCGCTGCACACGGCCGGCAAGTACGTCGCGGGCGCTTACGTCGTGCTGTTCGTGCTCGTCCTGGTCTATGTCGCGATCATGGCGCTGCGGCTGAGTCACATCGAGCGTGATCTCGGCGAGCTACTAAGCATGTCCGAGCATTCCCCAGAGGAGCCACCCTCGGCCGCCGGCGAGCCGGACCCGCAGCGGGAGTCGACGCCGGCATGAGCGAGCTGCTGGCCCTGGGGATCTCGCACAAGACAGCACCAGTGGCGCTGCGCGAACGCTTGGCGTTCAGCGAACGCGAGGCGAGCGAGTTCGCGCGTCAGGCGACGGCCACGGAGGAGGTGCGCGAGGCGGTCGTGATCTCCACGTGCAACCGCACCGAGGTCTATCTGGTGGTGGGCGACCCCGTGCGCGCAGAGTCCGACGTCCTCGGGCTGCTCGCGCGTCGTGCCGAGATCCGCCCGACTGAGCTTGCCGAGGCGATCTACTCGCCGCGCAACTGCGACGCCGCGCGCCAGCTCTACCGCGTGACGGCGGGCCTCGAGTCGATGATCCTCGGCGAGGCCGAGATCCAGGGCCAGGTCAGGCGCGCCCACGAGGCAGCGATGCGCGCCGGCTGCACGGGCCCGCTATCGAACCGCCTGTTCGCCGCGGCGCTTACGACGGGCAAGCGCGTGCGCTCGGAGACCGGCATCGGCTCCAGCCGCGTGAGCGTCCCGTCGGTGGCCGTCGATCTTGCGCTGAGTGTGCTCGGCCGCTTGGAGGACCGTCACGTGGTGATCCTCGGCGCCGGCGAGACCAGCGAGCTGACCGCGCGCGCGCTCGCCGAGCAGGGCGCCGGCACGATCTTTGTGGCCAACCGCCATGCCGACCGCGCGCTCAGCCTCGCCCAGCGCTTCGGCGGGTCGGTCGTCGGCCTCGACAAACTGCCTGACCAGCTCGTGCACGCCGACATTGTCCTGTGCTCGACAGCCTCGCCCCATCCGATCGTCGGGCGTGAGGAGCTCGAGCTGGTGATGGGCGAGCGCGGGTGGCGAGCGCTGCTGCTGATCGACATCGCCGTGCCACGCGACGTCGACCCTACGTGCGGCGAGCTGGAGGGAGTGAGCCTGTACGACATCGATGACCTGCAGGCGGTCGTCGCGCGCAACCTCAGCACGCGCGCCGAGGAGACCCCGCAGGCGCTGGAGATCGTAGAGGAAGAGATCCACCGCTTCGCACGCTGGCTTGGCCAGCTCGATGCGCTGCCCACCGTCGGCGCCCTGCGCGCCCACGGCAGCGAGATCGTCGAGCAGGTGCTCGCCGAGAACTCCGGTCGCTGGGAGTCCGCGTCGGCGCGCGACCTCGCGCGCGTGGAGGCGATCGCACGGGCAGTGATGAGCCGCCTGCTGCACGAGCCGACGATCCGCCTGCGCAGTCTCGGCGAAGACCGCGGCCACGCGAGCCTAGAGCTCGTGCGGGAGCTGTTCGGGCTGCGCGAGGACACGCCCGAGCAAGAGCAACGCCCGGCGGAGCTGGCCGAGGTTCACGACCTGCCTGTGCCCTTCAGGGTGCGCCAACGCCGGCCCGGCCAGGGAGGCCGCGCACCCCGCTGATGCGGATCGGGACGCGCCGCAGCGCGCTCGCGTTGGCGCAGGCCGATCTCATTGCCGAGCGGCTGGCGGGCGGTGGGCACGAGGACTGCGAGATCGTGCCGATGCTCACCAGTGGGGACTACCGGGAGGGAGCCTCGGGGGAGGGAGTCGCGGACAAGTCGCGCTGGGTCGCGGAGCTCGAGCAGGCGCTGCTTGCCGGGGAGATCGACCTTGCGGTGCACTCCGCCAAGGACGTTCCCGGCGAGCTCGCGGACGGGCTCGCGCTGCTCGGTGCGCCGGCGCGCGCGTCCGCAGAGGACGTCCTCTGCGGGGTGGCCGGACTGGACGAGCTGCACGCGAGGGCGCGCGTGGGCACGAGCAGCATCCGTCGTCTCGGTCAGCTGCGCGCAGCCCGCGAGGACCTCGAGGTGGTGGCGATCCGCGGCAACGTCGACACGCGCCTACGCAAGCTAAGCGATCCAGGCGAACACCTCGACGCGATCGTGCTCGCGCACGCTGGGCTGCAGCGGCTGGGACGCGCGTCCGAGGCCGGCGGGGTGCTCGACCCGGAACGCTTCGTGCCGGCACCCGGGCAGGGTATGCTCGCGCTGGAGGGACGCACCGAGGACGCCGCCACACGCGCGGCGGTGCAGGCGATCACCGACGCGGACGCGTTCGCGTGCCTGCTGGCCGAGCGTGCGCTCGCGCGCGCGCTAGGAGCAAGCTGCCACACGCCGCTCGGGGCATACGCCGTGCCCGACGGCCGCGGCTGCCTGCACCTGCGCGCCTGGGTCGGGCTGCCCGACGGCTCCGAGTGGATCAGCGACGAGCTGGCCGAAACGGGGATTCGCGCCGAAGGCGCGTGTCTCCCGGCTTCGGTCGGCGACTTCTATGACCCCGAGGCGCTCGGACGCCGCGTCGCGGAGCGATTGCTCGCGGCCGGAGTCGGGGAGCTGCTGGCAGACGCCGTGAGGATGGCGGCCACGAGACCGGACGGCACGTGAGCGGATGCGTGTACCTCGTCGGCGCCGGCCCTGGCGACCCCGGCCTGCTGACGGCGCGTGCGCTGGAGCTGATCGCTGCGGCGGACGTGATCCTGTACGACCGCCTAATCCCGAATGCGGCGCTCGACGGCGCGCGCGCGGACGCCGAGCTGCTGTTCGTGGGCAAGGAGGGCGGAGGACCGTCGGTGGCGCAGGAGCAGACACAGGCGCTGATGATCGACCGGGCGCAGGCGGGTAGGGCGGTCGTGCGCCTGAAGGGCGGAGACCCATTCGTGTTCGGGCGCGGTGGCGAGGAGGCGCTCGCGCTGCACGCCGCGGGCATCGCTTTCGAGGTCGTGCCCGGCGTGACCGCGGGCGTGGCCGCAAGTGCCTATGCGGGGATTCCGGTCACCCACCGCGGTCTTGCGAGCGCGGTGGCGCTGGTGACCGGTCATGCTCGGGAAGATCTACGCGACGCCACTGGCGAGGAGGAAGCCGGAATCGACTGGTCGGCGCTGGCGGCGTTCCCGGGAACGCTCGTGTTCTACATGGGCGTGCGCCGGCTGCCCGAGATCACAACTTCGCTGATCGCGGGCGGGCGTCCGGGCTCGCAGGCGACGGCAGTGGTGGAAGCGGGGACGCTCCCGCGACAGCGCACCGTGACCGCCACGCTGGAGACGATCGCCGAGACGGTCAAACGCGCGGGCATCCGCCCCCCGTCGATCACGATCGTGGGGCCGGTGGCCGCGCTCGCCGCGGAGCTCGCCTGGCTCGAGCCGCGACCGCTCGGCGGCCTGACCGTTGCGGTCACACGCGCGCGCGCTCAGGCAAGCGGTCTTGCCCGGCGGCTGGAAGCGCTCGGCGCAAGCGTGGTCGAGGCGCCCGTCATCCGTGTCCGGCAAATATCGGATCCGACCCGCCCGGCGCTGGACCCGTCGCCCTACGACCTCATCTGCGTGACCAGCGCCAACGGGGTGACGGGCCTGTTCGAGCGTCTCGATGACGGGACCCACCCACCCGGCGACGCGCGCGCGCTCGCCGGTGCGAAGATCGCCGCGATCGGGCCTGCCACGGCGCGCGCGCTGGCGGAGCGCGGCATCGTCGCAGACGTGGTGTCCGAGCGCTTCGTCGCCGAGGCGCTCGTCGAGGCGCTCTCCGAGCTCCCCGTCACGCGTGCATTGATCGCGCGGGCGCGTGAGGCGCGCAACGTACTCCCCGACGCCCTGCGCGCGCGCGGCATCGAGGTGGATGTACTGGCGCTGTATGAAACCGTCGCCGAGCCACTCTCTGTGCAGAAGCTGTGTGCAGTGCGAGAGGCCGACTACATCACCTTCACCTCGTCCTCGACGGTGCGCTTCTTTGTGCAGGCAGTCGGCGGAAAAGCAGAAATCTCACCGACTACTCGCATCATCTCGATCGGTCCTGTGACGAGCGAAGCTTTGCGTGAGCATGGCCTGAAACCACATGTCGAGTCCGATCGGTCCGACGTCGAGGGTATCGTCGACGCCCTCCTCGCCGACGTGGCGTCTCGGGCAAGTTATGGCCGATAGAGCACTCCCACCTGTCATCACGTTCCTCTCCGACTATGGCCAGCTCGACGAGTTCGTCGGGGTCTGTCACGGCGTGATGACCCGCCGCTGCCCGAGCGCGCGCGTGATCGACCTAACCCACTCGATCCCCCGCCACGACGTGCGCGCGGGGGCGATCGTGCTGCGCTCGGCCCTCCCGTTCCTGCCCGCCGGTGTGCATCTGGCGATCGTCGATCCGGGGGTGAGCGCCGTCGGAAGGCATGCGCGCCGCGCGGTTGCAATGCGCACGGTCGAGCAGGATCACGTGCTCGTGGGTCCCGACAACGGACTGCTGATGCCTGCAGCCGAGCGTCTGGCGGGAGTGGCCGAGGCCGTCGACATCGGCGAATCGCCCGAGCGCCTGGAGCCCGTGTCGCGGACGTTCCACGGCAGGGACATCTTCGCGCCGGTAGCGGCCGCGTTGGCGGCGGGGGAGCCGCTCAGCGCCGTCGGCGACCCGCTGGCGGCGGCTCAACTGCGCCGCTTCGGCCTACCCACGGCGCAAATCAATGACGGCGTGCTCACAGTCCACGTGCTGCGCAGCGACACGTTCGGCAACCTGATCCTCGATGCCGCCGACGAGCAGCTCGCCGCGCTGGGGGCGATACCGGGAGACACGCTGACAGTGAGCCACGCGGGCGCAGTTCGCGCCGCGCGTTATGCAGCCACCTTCGCCGAGGTGACTCCCGGCGAGCTCCTCATCTACGAGGATGCCACGCGCATGGTGGCGCTCGCCGTTAACCGCGGCTCGGCCGCGGAGCTGCTTGGAGCCGACGCCGATGATGAGCTGACAGTGCGTCCGGCGTGAGCGGACCTCCGCCTCCCCGAACTACACAGACCTCCACGACCCTCGGCCATCCACGTGTGCACTTCCGGTGCACCGGCTCAACCAATGAGCGTGCGCGTGAGCTCGCGTTTGCGGGCGCACCTCACGGGACGCTTGTGACCGCCTCCGAGCAGACCGCCGGGCGCGGACGACAGGGTCGGCGCTGGTCAGCACCAGCCGGAAGCTCGCTGCTGATGTCGCTGCTGCTGCGCTCCCCGCCACCGCTGCTGCCGCTGCTCGCCGCCGTGGCCGTCTGCGAGGTGGCGGGAGCAGGCGCCCGGATCAAGTGGCCGAACGACGTCGTCGTCGCATCGTCCCCGGAGGGGGAAGCCACCACCGCGAGCGCCGGCCTGGAGCTGGCCAAGCTCGCCGGGATCCTCGTCGAGGGCCGGCCGCAGGAGGAGTGGGCTGTGCTGGGGATCGGCTTGAACGTGGCCGTCCGCCTCGATGATCTACCCGCCGAGCTGCGCCCGGGGGCATCCGCGGACGCGCCTTCGCGCGCCGGCCTGCCGGCGGCGACGCTGGGCCTGGCGCCCGCAGATGTCGAGCCGATGCTGGCCCGGGTGATCGACGTGCTTGGGCGGCGGCTGGCCGAGCCGCCCGCCGCGACATTGCGAGCTTGGCGCGCTCGAGACGCGCTGCAAGGACGCGAGATCGCCTGGACGGAGGGCCGCGGGCGGGCCGAGGGCATCGATGGAACCGGCCGGCTGATCGTTGCGCTCGCGGATGGCAGCGGGCGCACAACGCTCGGCGCGGGTGAGGTCCACTTGCGGGAGATCGCTTAGCGGACCTACGCCGGGTGCTGGTCGAGCGCGTCCCGCACGTCGCGGCGCAGCTCCGCGTCCGCGACTGCCTGCGCCGGCGCCCCGCCGTTCGCCTGCTCGATCCCGGCGGGCGCCTGCTGCGTGTTCGGGCCCGATCCGTTGCTGGCGCCCTTAGCGCCCTTGCGCCTGCGCCGGGTGTTGCGGGCCCGGCGTTTGGGGAAGTTGCGCAGCAGCTCGCGCGCCAATGCGGGAGGCTTGCGCGCCATCCGCGTGCGCGCGCCACGCAGTGCCTCCTCGGCCTCAGGGGTGTGGGCGAGCGCCGCCGCGAGCAGGGCGGCGGCCAGGCGGCGATCCTGCTTACGCGCCGCGTGGATCAGGCGGCGCGCGTTGCGCGCGTGCGCACCCCCGGCCGAGTTGACCAGCAGCCCGAGCAGACGCTTAGTCTCCGGCCAGCGCTGGACCGCGTACTCCTCGTGAACGTCCCGCGTGTACTCAGCCAGGCGCCAGATCCACGCGTTGGCCTGGTCGCGACGGCCGATCCGCCGCTCGACGAGCGCGCGCAGCATGATCTTGGTGGCCTCCTTGCGCTCCTCGCGCGGCCAGCCGCCGATGATGTCGATCGCCTCGTCGAACGCGTCAGGATCACGCAAAGCAGCAATGTCGGCTAGCGCGCGTAGCCGCAGCTGCGAGTTCTTATTGCGCTTGACCGCCGTGATCAGGAAGCGACTCTTGAGCTCGCCAGTGCGGTCGAAGTGCAGCATCGCCCGCGCCCTGCGCCAGCCGTTGGGGGCCACGCGGGCGCCGGCGAGTGCCGCCCACAGGTGCTGCTCGCCATAGTCGAGATGCTCGACGGCGATCCGCCACAGCTCGCGCTCGAAGACCTGGAAGCGCCGCTCCTCCTCAGCGCAAACCGGCAGCACGCGCCGCTCGACGCGCATCCTGCGTCCGCGACCGCGACGCACCGGACCGACGACGATCGCGCCGCCGCGGTAGACATCACGGTCGAGCAGCGAGTGCAGCGTGACGACAGGGTCGTCGTGCTTGGTGGCCGGATGGACGAAGTCGACAACCAGGCCCGCCTCCTTACCGGGATGGCGTCGTGTGACGCGCCCGACGCGCTGCTGGTAGATGCGCTTGGACGCCGTCGGCGCCAGGTGCACGCAGACGGTCGCTCGCGGACTGTTCCAGCCCTCGGCCAGGAGCTGGGCGTTGATGAGCACGTCGATGTCGCCGCGCTCGTAGCGCGCGAGGATCTCGACGAGCTCGCGCTTGGGCGTCTCGCCGGAGACCGCCTGCGCCTTGATGTTCTCCGCACGGAAGGCTTCGGCAAGGTTGTACGCGTGGCGCACACCAGCGGCATACACAACGCCGGGGACGCCGTTGAAGCGCGTCTTGTAGAGGTTGGCGACGGCAAGGTTGAACGGCTGCTGGTCGAGCAGTTTGGCCAGCTCGTCCTGGTCGAACTCGGTGTCCACCTCTCCTCGGCGCAATGGCACCTTGGCGATCGTGCGTACGCCCACGCCGGGTGAGATGCGCACGCAGCGCAGCGGCGAGATGACGCCGCGACGGGCCGCTTGGGCGAGGTCGAAGCGCGAGGTCTGGGTGGGGAACAGATCGGTGACGTGGCGTGCGATCAGCGCACCCGTGGCGGTCATGCCGATGAAGATCGGCCCCGTCCATTCGCGGATCGCGCCGCTTGTCTTCTCGCCCAGCGCGGTGTGGGCCTCGTCGCAGATGACGATCGTGTACGCGCTCGAGATCTTGCCGGCGTTGCGCACGAACCACTGATAGGTCTCGACCGTCACCGGGCCCTTGACCGAGTCCTCGCCCTTCAGCAGCGGCCGGCTGATGCGCTTGGAGTAGCCGCGGTCGCGCAACTCGCCGAGGAATTGGTCGACGAGGTTGCGTCGATGCGTGAGGATCAGCACCCCGCCGGTGTGCGAGGCCTCGACGAAGCCGAGCGCCGCGACCGTCTTGCCGGCGCCGGTGGCATGCTCGAACCAGAAACGCTTGGCCGCGTTCGGGTCCTCCGGCTGCTCCGCGAGCGACTCCTCCTCGTCCTCCTCGTCGACCCAGTCGCGGGGCTCCTCCTCGGAGTCGCCCTCGGACTCGAGCTCCGCCTCGAGCTCGTCGTCCTCGTCCTCGGGCTCCTCCTCGGGCTCGTCCTCGTCATCCTCGTCATCCTCGTCGGGCGCCGCTCGCTGCACAGGGCCGAGGTCATCGTCCTCCTCGTCGATGTCGTCCTCGTCCTCCTCGTCCTCGTCCTCGTCGTCGTCAGCCGCATCAGCGTCCTGGTCTGCAGCCCGACCCGGCGCAAGGCCGCTGCCATTCGCCGCATCGTCCCTGGAGGGGGAGGAGGCGCCGTCCGGGCCGAGGATGTCGGCGGAGGCAAGCAGCTCCGGGGACGCGGATGCTGCGGCGCGGCCGTTGCCGTCGGCGGCGGTGCGCTGCGCCTCGGCCAGCAGCGCCGTGAGCGTGCCCGACAACGCATCGACCTGATGGGCGGAGAGAACGGTGCCGTCCTCCAGCTTGGGCTCCTCCTCGGACATCAGCCGCTCCAGGCCGAGCAGCAGCGAGAACTCTCGTCGCCACGCCGTCGAGGGACTCTTGGTCTTCGGATCCTTCTGGAGCTCAGCGAGCGCCTGGTCGAGCGCGCGCCTACGCGGTGTCCCGGGCGCGAGGGCGACACCAGCGTCCTCGCCCTCGTGCAGGAAGCGCTCGCGCACGAACTTCTCCGCACGCGCTATGTCGGCGGAACTTGGAATGGTCGCGGCCGCGAGGGCCACTGAGGTGGACTCGGCCATTGAGGCTGTGGACTACGAGACAGAACCGCCATCGAAGCTGGACTTCGGCGCGGCTCGTAAGATTGGCGCCCCGCGGCGCCCTTCGCCGGGTGCCCAAAGCGACCCGACCTGACGTCCTCTCAGGATATAGCACGCGGAGGCGCGATTGAAGTGGGACGCTATCTGGCACCCTTACGGCGATGAAGCCCAAGCGCCTGTCGATCGCCGCGGCCACGACGACTGTCCTCGTGCTGCTGCTCGTCGGCCTGCTCCAGCTGATGAGCTTCTCCGGGGAAACCGCGCCGTCGACGCTCACGCTCACGCAGATGCGCGCCCGCCTGATCGGCTCGCCGCCGGCGCTGGTGGCGCTGCACGCGCAGGCCAACGAGATCCTCTCCGGTGGGCTGCCGGCGCTGCGCGCCCGCCTGGCCGCGTTGCGGGGAACACCGGTGGTGATCAACAAGTGGGCTTCCTGGTGCGAACCGTGCCGCGAAGAGTTCGGGGTCTTCCAGCGCGCCTCCGTCTCGCTGGGGCGCGAGGTGGCGTTCATCGGGATCGACACGGACGAGCGCAACCGCGCCATCGCGCTCGCCTTCCTGCGCTCGCTTCCGGTCAGCTACCCCAGCTACTACGACCCGAGTGGACAGATGGGCTTGGCGATCACCGACTCGTCGTTCACGCCGGTGACTGTTTTCCGCAACCGCACCGGCAGCCTGTTCATCCACCAGGGCCCCTACCCGAGCGTGGCCAAGCTCGAACAGGACGTCAGGCGCTACGCGCTGGGTACTTAGGCGTTGCCGGAACTGCGGATAGACCCGCTGAGCGGGCACAGGACGATCGTCGCAGGCGAGCGCTCGCGACGCCCCGGAGGAGAGCCGCGGTGCGCGGCGGCAGAGCCGATCGATCCAGAGCAAGATCCATTCGCCGAGGGTCACGAGCACCGTACGCCGCCTGAGCTCTACGCGGTGCGTCCGGACGGCGGTCCCACCGACTCGCCCGGCTGGAGTGTGCGGGTCGTCCCGAATCTGTATCCGGCGCTGGCGCCCGTGGATGAGGCTGAGGACCGAAGCGGCACACCGGCCATGCGAGATCAACCGGAGCTGTTCGCGTCGCTGCCGGCGACCGGAGCGCACGAGGTGATCATCAACGGCCCGCAGCCGGTGCTTTCGCTGGCGGACCTACCGGTAGAGCAGGTCGTGGCCGCCACTGAGACGTGGCGCGAGCGAATGCGCACGCACGCCGCCAGCGCCTACCTGCAATTGATCGTCAATGAGCGGCGCGAGGCTGGGGCCTCTCTGCCGCACACCCACGCGCAGCTGTATGCGCTTGATTTCGTCCCCGCAGCAGTGGCGCGCGAGCGCGAGCGCGCGAGCGCGTACACGACGCGCACGATGGGCCAGAGCCTCCTCGGCGATCTCGTCGCCGAGGAGGTGCGCCGGCGCGAGCGGATCGTGGCGATCGACGAGGAGGCGGTGTTGATGGCCCCGTATGCCTCGCGCCTGCCGTTCCAGTTGATGCTCGCACCGCGAACGCCGCGCGCGCGCTTCGAGGACGGCGGGCCGTCGGGAGCGGCGCTGCTGCATGACGGGCTGTGCCGACTGGCGCGCCACCTCGGATCGAGCCCGCCGCTGAACCTGTGGGTGCGCACAGCTCCACGCGGAGTGAAGGACTTCTGCTGGCGGATTGACGTGCTCCCCCGTCTCACGCACCTGGCGGGCCTCGAGCTATCGACCGATGTGAACCTGAACATCGTCGCACCCGAGCACGCCGCGGCCGTGCTACGAGAGGCGTGAACGGGGATTGGATGCCCGCCCACCGATCAGTGCTCCACCCACTGCGGCAAAGGGTTAGGCTGGCCTGCAGCGATGCCCCCGGAGGAACGCTTCGTACCCCGCTTCGCAGCCGAGCCTGCACAGGAGGAGCTCCCATACGGCCGCTGGGAGGAGCGGCTGCGCCAGGAGTTCCTGGCCGCGGCCCTGGGGCTTGACGCCGACGAGGAGGACCTGGGCGAGCCGGGCGCGATCGTGTGGTATCCAGATCGCACGTGGCACGGACACACATATGTCCCGGCGACCACGCTGACCTCCGCCGGATACGAGCTGTTCGGCTATGTGCGCTTCCTCCCGGCGCTCGATGACGGCGAGCCGAGCGGTTTCTCCGCGCACGTCGACTTCACCGACGAGACGGCCGAGCGAAACCCCGCTTGGAAGCTCGACCTGTGCGACGAGATAATCGGTGCGTGGCGCGGCGAGTCGGGGGCGGTGGCGATGATGACACTCGTGTGGGGGCGCCCGCTCATCTCCGGGGGGAAACTCGTCACCGCGGAGCTGGCCAACCTCGCGGTCGACCAGTGCGAACTGATCGAGGAGCGCTTCGCGCTGATCGCCCCGGACGACTACCGCCAGGACCTGCTGGAGATCAAGCTGTTCGACGGTAAGGGCCGCGAGCTCGCGTGCGAGTCGCTGTACACGGGCGAGGATGAGGATGAGGACGACGGAGGAGAAGGCGAGAGCGGAGGGGAGGGGATCGCGGCGCGCTAGCCACGATCCCACTCACACACGGCGAGCCCCATCCTGCCTCGCTGCAAACTGCAGATGATGTGGTCATGCGGCTTTGCAGCCGGCCAGCGCCTTCTCCTTGGCCGCAGCCGGAACCGGGGAGGCGTTGATGACTTCGACACACACTTCTTTGGCAGCCGCGCGCGCACCCGCAGGATCGCCGGCAGCGGCTTTGTTGCAGATCCCTTCGACCTTGGCCTTCACATTCGCTGGGAGCTTCGGCTGCCTTTGAACTAGCTCCTTGCAGATCGCCACATACCCGGCGACGCCGGCGAGGCCGGCAACACCGCCGGCCGTGGTACTCGGGGAGGTGGTCGGGGACGGCGAGGTCGTTCCGGTGGCTGCCGGGCTGCTCGTCGAGGTCGTTGCGTTAGCCGCTGGGCTGCTCGTCGAGGTCGTTCCGGGCGTGCTGGCCGCGGTGGAGCTGCTCGTGGTGGAGCTACTACTGCTGCTCCCGCACCCGGCGACGAACGCTCCACAGAGCAGCGCCGCAACGAGCAACGGGGATCGCCTTCCAATCATAGGTCCCCCTTGAATTTAGAAAAATGCTCGCTCGCGGCCATCCGGCCGGTCGGGCGAACACAGATCGGGCAAGGCTAGCGAGTCCCTCAGCCAAGGGCCCACCATCAGCCAGGTTCGATCGTTGTGAACATCTCCGACCTGTAACGATTGCAAGCTGACTGCGAGTGGCCTGGCGCTACCTTCGCAGAGAGACAAGTGATCAAGGGGGATCTGGCATGAGGTTCAAGGTGCGCGTGGCTACTGTCACGGCGCTGGTCGCTGTGGGTGTGACGATGCCTGCGGCAGCAGTCGAGGCCGGGGCGCTAGGCGTCGCCGCGAGCGTCGCGACACCCGCGTTCCCTAGCGCGGTTTCGGCCGCGGGCGGCACGATCGCCTGGGCGGCTGAGTCTGGCGTCGGCCACCGCTTCGAGATCGTCATCCGCCGCGACGGACACGACCATGCGCTGAGCGCGACCTCGGCCGTGGGCTGGATCGACGGCGTCAAGCTTGGAACCGCCTCCGGCGGTCGCTCGATCGTGGTCTACTCACGCTGCCCGCATTCGCCGTTCGCGACCGCGAGCGTGGGCAGTGCCGGCACCGATGGCTGCCGACTGTGGTGGGCGCCGACCACCGGCGGCGAGGCACACCGGATCGATGCAGCGCCGGCAGACACGAACGTCGGCGTCGCCGAACATGGCGTGGTGGTCTTCGCCGTCCAGCCCAACACAGCCCGAGACCACCAGCCCGCCCGTGTCGAGACCGCACGGCTGACTGGCACATCAACTCACGCCATGCAGGTGCCGACGCCCAATGGCGCCACGATCGACGACATCAGCACGAACGGAGCGCAGGTTGCCTTCAGCGAGGCCCCGCTCTCGGCCAACCAGAGTATGAGCGTCTCGGAGATCTGGCTCGACAACGGCACAGCGGTCCCGCAGCTAATCGCGAAGGTCGTCTCCGACGGCGTCCCGATCGACGAATCAGAGCAGTACTTCGACGGTCTCACGCTGACCAGCGACTTCGTGTACGCGTTTCTGTACTCCCAACACGGGATCTACCCGCCGGTCGCCTCGCAGCTGGAGCAGATCGCGCTCCCTGGCCTAGCGACGACCGTCGCGCCGTGGGCACCGAGCGGATCGTCGGGCGTCGACGGCATCAACGCCACGGCCTTCGATCCGAGCGATGACCGACTCACCCTCGACCTGTTCTCCCCGCAGATCGACTTCTCGAGCGCGTCCGCGTCCTGTTCGGCCCACGCCAGCAGCGTCAAGGCCTGCCCGGTCGTGCAAACGGGACCGGTCGCGTTCGGCTGAGCGTCGCCGGCCAAACCCTAAACCGGGAGACATGGTGGACCCCGGAGCCGAGCTGCTCCGGGGTCCTAACCAGTGATCTAACTCGAGCGGATCCTAGAACGGGCTGGGGATCGGAGGCACACCTTCTTCGGTGGGGCTCGCCAGAACGCACTGTCCACGTCGTAGACCATCCACCTTGTTGGGTTTGGGCGAACGCGGATACAGTTCTTCGGTGAGGTCTTCCGTGTCCCAGGTGTTGCTATCTCCCTGACAGCTGAGGTTGCCACGGATCTTGTTGGAAAGGATCTCGATGGCATCGGGGTCGGCAAGCTGGTCTTCGTTGACGCGCACATTGCCACTCACGTGCTCTTCTATCACCCCTAGCCAGCAGGATGTGACGCCAGTCACCTCAAGGCTGCCCTTGATGATGCTGCGCTCGTAGTCGCTGTAGACAGGACTCCCGAAAAGCGCGAAGAAGCCACTTGGTTCGCAGGTCAAACCACCCCCACCGCCGTTCTCGCTGACGTTGCCGAAGATGATGCTGTTGTGGACCACAACTCCTAGTGGCTGCTGCTCCACGAGATTGCCATATATACGGTCCCGACTCGAGAGCGTTGGATGTTCCGGTTCTGGATCGTCGAGACAGGGAAAGCTTTCGAAGTCACACCCGGCCAACATGGTCGCACCTTCCTGTACATGTACATCGCCATGCACGGTCAGACTTGAGTCGCCATTTCCCGTCTGATCATTGAGAGCAAACGCCGCCAGCAGAGCTGAACCAGGACGCAGCGTCAGATTTCCGGTGACGACGGCTCGGCCGGCGTTTACCTCACAGAGACCTTCGATCGACACGTTACCGTCGTAGCGTCCCGCGAGCACACCGGGTTCTTCAGGGGTACCAGAACAGGTCAGCGTTCGTGTGGCCGCGCGGGCGACGCCAGGCAGCGGGGCGAGCCGTGCATCCGGCGCAGCCGCGTTGGCGCTGACTGTCGCAAGGCCGAGCATGAGGCCACCCGCGATCAGCAGAGATGACAATCCTCGACCGAGCGGTCCTATCAAGCGAAACATATGCACATCCATGTTCTCCTCCTTCGTACGGTGGGTCTGATCAGCTGAGGTGATCGTCGAACTTCGCTTTGAGGCCGATGCACCCAAACCACGTCCACGTAAACGCCACAAATCTACGTAAACGCCACAAAGCTGCATAAAGCTCCGCAAAGCTTAGTCCGTCCGCGAGTCGCGCCAACTGCGCATCACTCAAACCCCACCATGCCCCCGCCAGGAGTCGAACATGGATTTATCGCTTAGGAGGCGCTATCGGGAAGCATGTCCGCGCCCCGCGAACACTGGCCGCTCCGGTCGATTCAAGCCGTAAGGCACTACGCGAGTGCCCCCGGAAGACCCCAAGGGGGACGGCTATCTGGCAGTGGAGAGCCAGCCACGGCCAAGGCCGACATGGACGCGCGTACCGGCCTGGGACGGCATCGCAGTAGACCGCGCCGCTGCCGATAGGGGAGGCGCGCCGCGAAGCGTAGACGGCGGGCGCTGCGATAACGCCGCTGCGGAACGGGGTGCAGAGAGTGCGCTATCTAAACACCGAGGAGCTTCTCCGACTGGCGTGGGACGCATTGCCCTCCCCCCACCGACAGCTTCTTACCCAGGTCCACGCCTGGCAATGGGAGATAGTCAACGAGGGCCTAGGCCAAGCGGTCGCAAACCGCCTCAGGTCGGCCGGACACCAGGTCCCCGACAGCGCGCAGACGACCGCGGACGACAAGGCCCTAGGCATGTGGGTGCCGGAGCTTCGCCTAATGCTCATCAATGAGGCGCACCCGGAGATTCTCAGCGCCGACGCGGCGACCCGTGAAGCCCTGCTGATGTGGGTCGCCTGGCATGAGTGGGGCCACGCGCTGAGTGTCACGAGCACCTCTCCGCACGATCCCGACGAGGGCGCAACACTCTTGGCGCTGGCCCCGGAGGGACTTCGAGAACGCATCCGGCAGGGGAACTATGCTCGGCGCGAGTACATCCATGAGCTGATCGCTGAAACTTATGCGTTGGTCGTGCGCGAACGTATTCAAGGGAGGCTCGGACAACCGCTATGGCTAGCAAACGAGATCTACCAGCTGATAGCGAGGATCGGGGCGTAATGCAGGCCACGCGCGGCTTCGTGTTGGGTCCCGGCGAAACCGCAGAGCAGTTCCTCGCAGCTCGCGAAGACATGCTCAGGGACGCAGGCGTTGAGACACGCTGGCCCGGGGCCGCCGAGATCAGACGCAAAATCGACGCTGGCGAGTTGGGCACATAGAACGGTCGCGGCCGTATGCCCGAGAGGTGCTGCACAACACGCTCCCTGACGTCGGCGAGGAGTGCGAGAGCGGAACTCCGGAACTCTTTGATTAGCGGGACGTTTCCGAGTAGTGCCCCCGCCAGGAGTCGAACCTGGATTTACCGCTTAGGAGGAACGATCACAGGGGACACTCGGAGCCCGAGAACACTGGTTGTTCCGAGGGACGGCGGGCGCATCGCCTTCTGCGAGCACCCCTGAGACCCCCCGAGGGAACCGCTATCCGGCAGTGACACAGCCCTACTGGCAGCAGGTAGTTCCGGGAGCAGACGAAACGAAGAACCCCGACGCCGAGCCAGGGACAGCAGGGACCGACTAGCCAGCATCGTTCAACATGTCTAGAGTTTCCGGCGGAGGGGCGACTATGTCGATCGAGCAGACAGAGGCGGGGCGAGTCAACTCGGAGCGTGCTTCGAGCTTGCCAGCTGTGCTGCGGCGTGCGCGACGCTTGGACGCCGCCACGATCGATCGCCACATGAGCGCCGTAATGATCACGGCAACGCTGCTGGTCATCCCTGTGCTCGTGCTAGAGGCACAGCCGCTTGGCGCGCCATGGCACACCTTCGCCGTCGTCGGAGACTGGCTGATCTGGCTCGTCTTCCTAGCCGAGTTTGCGGGGATCATCGTGCTCGCCAAGGACTGGCGATCGTGGCTGCGCGCCTACCCGCTGGCGCCGGCTCTTATCGTCCTCACGCCGCCGTTCGCCCCGGCTGGACTCCAGGCGCTGAGGCTATTCCGGTTGCTGCGCCTCATTCGCGTCGCTCGCGGCGCACAGTTGCTCTCGAAGCTGCTGACCCTTGACGGACTGAAGTTCGTCGTTGCCCTGGCAGTGTTTCTGGTCATAGGTGGTGGCGCCATCTTCGCCGGCGTTGAGAGTCACGTCAGCCATCACGTCTCTACATGGGACGGGATCTGGTGGGCGCTCGGCACGCTCACGACCGAGGGAAGCAACGTCGAAGTCACGACCACTGCGGGACGGGTCATCGCGATCGTGCTGATGCTCACCGGGATCGGTGTGTTTTCCGTCATGACGGGAGCCATCGCACAGCACTTCCTCGCCGGCACCCCGGTCAATGGCGCGCAAAGGCTGAGCCAAGGTGAGAGGGCAATCATGGACCGCCTCGATGAGCTTGCCGGTCGCCTCTACCGGATCGAGATGGCGCAGGTTGCGGAAGGCTCCACGCTGCCCAGTACGAGTGGACGGATACCGAGTGAACGAAGACCTCCTGGCACCGCTTACGTAGCTAGCGGGACCGAGGATACGACCAGCATGATGGCTGAGTCTGCGGTGCCGGAACCCGGCCGAATGTCAAACGGGATCGAGATGACGGGAGGCAGCGATGGGTCTGAGTAAACACTTTCCAACGACGGTGATCGCGGCAGCACTTGCAGCGGCAGCACTTGCGGTGCCGGGCACGAGTACTGCCCAGCCGTCCGCGCACATCGCGTGCAGCCATGATGTGTCGGCAACGATTCACGGGGAGCACAAGTGCCTAGGCCCCGGCGAGTACTGCTCCACGCGATATGAGCGCGAATACGAACGCTACGGCTTTGAATGTAGTCGCCGGTATGACCCGCCGCGACTACGCCGCCGTTAGCAAGGCGCGGAGCCATCGCATGCACGGCATCGAGGGTTGACGCAGAGTCGACAAACCGGGCGACGAACCACCAGGGACCGCAGCACCGAATCCGCCAAGAAAGGCGAGCGGGCTGGAACCGTTGGCGCTTAATGCTCGGCAGGCTGCGGCTTGTCAAGGTCCATGTACCGTCGCATAAAGCGATCGAACTGTGGAACCGTGAACTTTGCGTAGCCGTAGCGTGGGGTATAGAGCAAGCCCTTGCTGATTAGCCGGGCACGTAGCGGCGCGATCTGCTCTGACGCTTTCCCTAGAACCTCAGCAACGTCCGACGCCTTCTGCTCAGTCGATCCCAACTCAGCCATCGCCCTCATGTAGCGACGCTCCTCTGCGGTAGACCGCTGGATCCGTGCTCGGAAGAAGCTTTCGTCTAGCTCGCTCTCAACGACCCCTTGAGCGCGTGTGGCGTCCTCGAGGGTGAGGGTAGGTCCCTCGGCGATATCCCACACCGCACGTCCGAACTCCTGAATGAAGTAGGGATATCCCTCCGTGTAAGTGATGATTGCCTCAACGGCTCGCTGGTCGAAGTCCACCTGCTCCTGTCGGGCCGGCTCGACGAGCGCTTCGCGGGGCGCATCGCCAATCAGCTCGCCGATCATCGGGAACTTGAACAGGCGCTCCGCATACGACTTCGCATCGCCAGCAAGGCCCGGGAGCTGCGGAAGGCCGGCACCCGCGAACGTCAGGGGCAATTGGTATTGCACCACGCGATGGACTGCGCCGACTAGGGCCTCCAGTTCTGCCTTCTTTAGAAACTGGATCTCGTCAAAGAGGAAGACGACGCCCTGCCCGTGATCTTGAGCGGCACGACCGATTGCGACGAAGACATCGGCGAGGTCGTCGTTGAGGTCACCGCTGTCGGCACGCCCATGCGCCGCCTCCATGTCAAGCCCTGCCGTCAGCGAGCCGTCAGGCCTGACTGTCAGCGAGAACGACTTGAGCGTCGCGCCAGCTTCCCGTGCTCGCGCGGTCCAGCGCGCCTTCGGCGACACTTGGAACAGCGCACGTCGGGCGAGATTCGCGATCTGGGGTCCAAACTCCGTGTTCTTCGAGACCTCGGCTTTGATCGGAACCCACGACTCCTCGTTGGCGATCTTCTCGTACTCGCCAAGCAGCACGGTCTTGCCCACACCCCGCAGGCCCGTGACGATCTTCGACTGCTCCGTGTAGCCGGCGGCCATCCGGCGCAGCAAGACGCGAAAGTCATCGACCTCCGCCGCACGGCCGGCAAGGTACGCCGGGGGCGCCCCGGCATTTGGTGTGTACGGGTTGCGTGAGCGGTCGATGGTTTAGCAAGCTTAGCGTACTTTATCGTGATGCGATAAACCGTGCTAAACCTGAAAAGCCCACGAGCTGTCGGGGTCGCATCCGGCAGTGGCTGCCACCCAGCGTGCTGGCGGCTCGATTGGCAGCCGCGCTGTACGCGACCCGAAACCAGCGTCTGAACACGGATTTCGCGCCATGCCCCCGCCAGGAGTCGAACCTGGATCTACCGCTTAGGAGGCGGTCGTCTTATCCATTGGACTACGAGGGCATCGCCGATCGCACTGGCGATGGCTCCGCGAAGGCTACCGACGCTCGACGCCCGGGCCGGCTGCCGCCTCGCTGGCCAGTTGCTCGAGCTGCTCGCCGACCAGCCGGTGGGTGATCCATTCGCCCATCGTCTGTGCTCCAACACGCCGGTAAAAGCCGAGCGCCAGCTCGTTCCAGTCGAGCGCCGCCCATTCCAGTCGCTCGCCTCCCGTCGCCTGTACACGCGCCGCGACCGCCGCTAGCAGCGCCCGGCCCGCACCCGCGCCGCGATGGGCTGGGCGTACGAACAGGTCCTCCAGCCACACGCCCTGGGTGGTGAGGAAGCTCGAGAACGTGGGGAAGAACAGCGCGTAGCCGGCGATCTGCGAGTCCTGCTCGGCAATCAGCGCCGTTGCTGCCGGTCGCTCTCCGAACAGCGCCTCGCTTAGCAGCTCCTCGGTTGCGCGCATCTCGTGCTCGAGGTGCTCATACTCGGCCAGTTCCCAGAACAGCTCCAGCAGCACGGGTACGTCCTGCTGCCGCGCGGCTCGCACAACGGGCGGCGCGGCGTGATCGTCGTGCGCCATGCCCGTTAGCCGGCCGCTCGGTCGGGGCGCTCGGGATAGATGTCGTCGATTGTGCTCAGCGCCAGGTAGGGGGCGCCGGCAGCGCGCTCAATCGCCGCGGCGCCGCCGGCCAGCCGGTCGAGCACGCTGAGCACGCCGCAGATCTGATGCCCGGCCTCCTGCAAGGCGGAGATCGCCGCGAGCGTCGAGCCGCCGGTCGTGACGACGTCCTCGACGACCACGCAGCGGTCCTCGGGGTGCAGCGGCGGTCCCTCGATACGCCGCTGCAGCCCGTGCGCCTTGGCATCCTTGCGCACGAAGAACGCCTTCGCGCGGGCTCCTCCGGCGAGCGCCGCGCAGGCAACCGCGTCCGCGCCCATCGTCATGCCCCCCACCGCCGTGCCTCCCCAATCGGACACCTGGGCGGCGAGCAGCGCCGCTAGGGCCGCAAATCCCTCCGGGCGCAGGATCGCGCGCTTGACGTCTACGTAGTACTGAGCACGAGTGCCGCTCGTGAGGGTCACCTCGCCGATCACCAGCGCATGCTCGCGAAGCTCCGCCACCAAGCGCGTGCGTGCGGCGTCACTCGTATATCCGCCCATGACGTCCACGCAGCCACCTAATCTAGCGTCGTGATGTCCTCGATCGTGCAATTGCTCCGGTTTGCCTCGATTGCCATCTGCATCATCGTGGTTGCGTCGTTCGCGCTGTTTGTCATCGATCAGACCAAAAGCGCATCCAGCCATCAGACCGAAGAGATCACCGGCGCGGCCCCCGTCACGGCGAGCAGCGGCCCCGGCGCACGAGGTTCGCCTGGAACGTCGAGCGCACACGAGAGCACCCTGCACAAGACGATCGACGAAGCCTCCGAACAGCTCACCTCGCCCTTTGCCGGCGTGGTTTCCGGGTCCAGCAGCGAATGGGTCATCCGCGGCGTGAAGCTGCTGCTCGCGCTCGCCGTCTACGGCTTCGGACTCGGCTACCTGGCACGGGTGCTCCGCGTCAGGGTGTAGGAGCCTTTGGCGAAAGCAGATGCCTATGCACCCGGGTGGGCGATACGCGCCTCTGGCGCGATCAAACCAACGCGCTTGAACACCTGCACCAGCGCACCGATCCCGACGAGCGCGCACACGATCAAAACAGGCGCCTGCCAGCCCCAGCCCTCCAGGCTGGAGAACGCCAGCGAGTTGTTCAGCGAGTGGGCGATCATGCACGGGTACAGCGAACCGCTGTAGCGGTAAAGCAGGCACAGCCCGAAGCCGAGCCCTGCCAGCGGCACAAGATCGAGCGCGGGCGCCGAGCCAATGTGTACGCCGCCGAATACCAGCCCTGTGATCAGCGCCGCGGGTAGCGTCCCCCGCCAGTTGCGCAGCGCTGTGAACATGTAGCCACGAAACAGGAACTCCTCGCAGATCGGCGCCACCACGCACGTCAGCCCAGCGCTCAGCAGTAGCAGCGCCGTGCCTTCGTTGGAGCCGAGCGTTCGAGCGACTTCTCTTCGCGGATGGACCGCCGCGGACCAGATCGCGCTTAGCACGATGAACGCCACGAGCAGCAGCAAGATCAGGCCGCCGGCCGATCGCCAGCCGATCCCCGGACGGCGCAGGCCGAACTGCGACGAGCGCACCGCTCGTCCGCCGAGATGCGCGCAGTAGACGGCCGCGAGCACGAACCCGATGTCCTGTACGACCGTGTCCGCGATCGTCACGCCGGGGGGTGTGTGCGAGCTCGAAATCTTCACCCCCAACACAAGCGCCGGGACGTCCACGACAAGACCGCCCACGAGCGGCCAGCACGAGCCCTCCGATCAGCGCAACCGGCGCGGTCCACGGCGGCCAGCCGGTGGTGGGAGACCGCAACCGCTCGTCCTCGGACGGCTGCTCGCGAGGTTCCTCCATCACCTACGCCACCCAATGCCAGGTAGCGAACTGGGCGAGGAAGAACACCATCAGCACGGCGGAAAGCGCAAGCGCCGGACGCTGCACGCGCGGATGCTCGGTCAGCCACGCCGCGAGCCAGATGCCGAGCGGGAACAGCACGACCAGGAAGCGCGGAAGCGACATCAGCGGCTGCGAGCTCACCGGGTAGGAGAGCGGCAGCGCCAGCGCCGCGATCACGTACGCGCCGTAGGCAAGCGGCAGCCTGCGCACCACGCCGACGACGGCTGGGATCGCCGCCGCCAGGAAGGCGACCAGCATCAGGTTGTGTCCGGCGCTCACGAACGGGCTGTCCGCTACCGGTCGGGAAGTAGAGGTGCCGGCGCTGGAAGGACAGCAGCTGGCGAGCACCCTCGAACGCCGCCCGTACGCCGTCCCACAAGCCCACATAGGGGCCCGCGAAGTGTCTGCTCCAGACGTCCTGGGCATGCAGCGGCGCCAGCGGGTTCCCGCCCGCGAGCGCCAGGTAGGCGCCATACAGACACACGCCCACCGGCAGCAGACCCAGCCACAGCACGTCGCCGCGCAGCCGATAGCGCGGGCTCAACGCGCGCGCGGCGCTCGCCTGAGCGATCCGGCGGGCGATCCTCGCGCGGCCCGTACAGGTAGATCATCAGCGCCGGCAAGACCAGCACCAGGCCGGTGCTGCGCGTGGCGCCTGCGAGCGCCCCGAGCACGCCGACCCACGTCCAGCGCCCGTGCCGCGCGCTCCAGAAGAGTCCCACCGACAGGGCCAGGTACAGCGACTCCGAGTACACCGCCGAGAAGAAGAACGCCATCGGCGCAAACGCGGTGAGCATCACCGCCAAGCGCGCCGCGTCGGCGACGCGATCGCCCGACAGCGACGGCCACGCGCCACGCGCCAGCTCGAGCGTCGTCAGACGGTGGATACCGTACAGCGCGAACGCGAGGGCAGCCACCGACAGCAGCACGCCGGCGAGCACCGGTGGCGTGCCGAACCACGCGATCGTCCGCAGGCCAAGCGGATACAGCGGGAAGAAGGCCGTACGCGAGGAGGTGTATACACCGAGATCGGGGCGGTAGCCATAGTGTGCGATCACCAGGTACCAAGCCGCATCCCAGCGCGCCGCCGGAGCGGCCAGCAGGTCGCCGAGCCAGCCAAAGCCCCTGGTCACGCCCGGAGGATTGAAGGCTTTGCGCAGGGGGCCGAAGCCGAACGCCACGACCGTTCCCACGCCCGCCGCCCACACGAGCAGGCGCGAGCTCCACAGCGCCCGCCAGCTCTCGCGCACGGCGGTCATCCGCGCGGGGTCCGCACGCAGCCGCGCGAGCCGCGCTCCCACCGGGACGAGCGGTCCTCGAGTCGATCGATCCAGCGGGACAACCAGCTCGCCCCCGTTGTCGCTCATGAGCGGACACACGGTCTGACCCAGCGCTACGCGCTGTGTGCCCGCCGGGTCGGCAGTTTCGGAGTTCATAGCGCTTGGCACCGAGCGTAGAGATCGCCGCGATCGCAAGCGGCAGGAAATCACAACTGCGCACGGTAATCTCGAATCCCCGAGATGTCTCGACAATCACGAAAGCGTCGCCGTAGCAGCCGCGGAGGCACACGGATCCTTCTCGTTGGTGCCACCGTGCTCGCCATCACGCTCGCCGTCGGCGCGATCGCAGCGATCGCCTACGTCCTGCACGTCGCCCAGTCGGCACCGTCGCTCAGCAAGCTGCGCCCGCGCGTGAGCGGGGGCAGCTCGCAGGTGTTCGCCGCCGATGGCACGCGCCTGGGCTTCATCCAATCCGATGAGCTGCGCACCCCCGTGGGCTGGAGCGAAATCCCGGCCGACCTCAAGAACGCGACCGTGGCGATCGAGGATCAGCGCTTCTACAAAAATGACGGCGTCGATTTGACCGGGATCTTCCGCGCGGCGGTCAAGGACATCCTCAGCGGCGCCCCGCTGCAAGGCGGCTCGACGATCACGATGCAGCTGATGCGCAACCTCTACCTGGGCGGCGACCAGCATACCCTCAGGCAGAAGATCATCGAGGCCACGATGGCGATCGAATACGAGAAGGAACACAGCAAGCACTCGATCCTCACTAGCTACCTCAATAGCGTTCCTTACGGCACCATCGGCGGCCAGACGGCAGTCGGCGTGCAGGCCGCGGCGCGCATCTTCTTCAACAAGCCCGTCTCCCAGCTGGACCTCGAGCAGTCGGCGCTGCTCGCGGGCCTGCCACAGGCACCGTCGCAGTACAACCCGTTCCTGTATCCCGCCGCCGCCAGGGAACGGCGCAACGAGGTCCTGGCGAAGATGGCCGAACTGCACTACATCACCACGGCGCAGGCCAAGGCCACCGAGGGGGCGCCGCTGGAGGTGCACCTCGGCCACTACTATACCGAACGCAAAGAGGACTTCTTCTTCGAATACGTGCGCCAACAGCTGATCGAACGCTACGGCAAAAAGACCGTCGAGCAGGGCGGGCTGAAGGTGTACACGACGATCGACCTGAACATGCAGCGACTTGCGCGCAAAGCGATCGCCGAAGTGCTCGACGAGCCTGGCGATCCGGCCTCGGCGATCGTCACGATCGACCCGCACAACGGCGACATCGAGGCAATGGCCGAGTCCGAGAGCTACGAGCAGTCGCAGTACAACCTCGCCGCCGACGGGCACCGCCAGCCGGGCTCGACGTTCAAGGCGATCGACCTCGCCGACGCGCTCACGCGTGGGATCGACCCGTACACCACCTACTACTTCTCCCACACACTCGAGCCAGGCTGGCTGGCGGCGGAACCGAAGTACAAAGTGCAGACGTTCGAGGGCGTCTCGGAAAACAAGGCAATGAACCTCGTCACGGCGACGCTCAAATCCGACAACACCGTCTATGCGCAGCTTGCCGCCGATCTCGGCGAGGAAACGATCACGCACACCGCTTATGAGATGGGCGTCAAGACGCATCTCTCGAGCTATCCCGCGGAAGCGCTCGGCGGGCTGACGCTGGGTGTGACGCCGCTGGAAATGGCCGACGTGTACGCGACGCTCGCCGACGGTGGCTATCGCAACACGCCGATCGCAATCACCAAGGTCGTCTTCCCCGACGGCCAGGTCGATGAGAACTGGGGTAAGCCCCACCGCGTGAAAGTGCTCAGCGAAGCCGTCACCGCCGTGGAGACGAGCATCCTCGAGCAGAATGTGGAGGAGGGCACCGCGACGCGCTCGGCGATCGACTGCCCGACGGCCGCCAAGACGGGCACGACCGAAGAACTGATCGACGCCTGGCTCGACGGCTACACCCCTGATTACGCGACGGCCGTGTGGATGGGCTACCCGAACAAGCGCGTGTCGATGACCGACGTGCACGGCGAGCCTCAGCAGGGCGGCTACCTGCCGGCGGAAATCTGGCACGCCTACATGGCGGCGGTCACCGAAGGCAAGCCGTGCGTGCCCTTCCCCCCATCCAAGCAAGCGATCTCCTATGAGCCGTTCTACGGCAAATACGCGAGCACCGGGCTCGCGCTCGCAACCCAGGAAGCGGCGCATACGCCCGAACACGCCGTCAAGAAGGCGCCCCACCGGCATGTTGAACCCACCGAACCCGGCGCCGGCCCCAAGCCCGGCCCCACCGAAGCGAGCACCCCGACTCCTCCCGTCGAGCAGCCGAGCACACCGCCTGCTCAGCATGTCGCCGAAGAACCGGTCGACAAGCAGACCGGTGGAGCGGGCCCCGGACAGCACGCCCCCTGAGGTGCGCCCACAGCCCTTCGCAGCCCCGGCGCTGGTAGTTTGAGTCCCAATACCAAGAACAAACGGTCATCCGCGCCAGGCGCGGAGGGCCAGATGGGATGCTGGCGTGGCAAAGGAGGACAAGGTTGAATTCGAGGGCGAGGTGATCGAGGCCCTGCCGAACGCGATGTTCCGTGTGAAGCTCGACAACGACCATGTCGTCCTTGGACACGTCGCGGGCAAGATGCGGCGCTTTCGGATTCGCATCCTCCCCGGCGATCGTGTTCGATGTGAGCTCTCGCCCTACGACCTGGACCGCGCGCGGATCGTCTACCGACACCGCTGAACGCCGGCGTCGCGAGCACTGGCATCGCTGAGCGCTCCCTGATCGAAGCCATCGCAGCCGAGCTGGCAAGCTCGCGGTCGGCGGCAAGGGTCGTGCGCGGGATCGGAGACGACGCCGCGGTCGTGCGCGCGCGGCCGGTGTGCGTGACCTCGGTCGATGCGATGGTTGACGGCGTTCACTTCCGTCTGCAGGAGGGCTGGGCGACGGCGGGCGAGGTCGGGCACCGTGCGCTCGCCAGCGCGCTCTCTGACCTGGCCGCGATGGGGGCCGACCCGGGCGAGGCCTACCTCGTGCTGGGCCTGCCGGCCGGCTTCGGCGAGGAGCGCGCGCTCGAACTGGTACGCGCGGCGGATGCACTCGCCGTTCGGACGGGCACGGCGATCGCCGGCGGCGATGTCGTCGGCGGCCCTGTCCTCACCGTCTCGGTCACTGCGGTCGGCTGGGCCGACAGTGTCGATGCACTCGTCGGCCGCGATGGCGCGCGTGTCGGAGATCTCGTCGGGGTAACCGGCCGGTTGGGGGCGGCGGGCGCCGCGCTGGCAGTGATGGAGGGACGCGTCGAGCGCACGCCCGCAGCCGCGGCTGCGCTCGCGCACGCCCGCAGCCCGACGCCGCGGCTGGCGGAGGGCCGCGCGCTGGCGGCCGCGGGAGTCCACGCGATGATCGACCTCTCCGACGGCATCGCCACCGACGCCGCGCACATCGGCCGCGCCAGCGGCGTGCGCCTGCGGGTGGATCTCGACGCGCTCCCGCTGGACACTGGCGTGGCGGAGATCGCCGCCGAGCTCAGGGCGCCCCCCTGGCAGCTCGCAGCCATGGCGGGTGAAGACTACGAGTTGTGCTTCTGCGTTGCCGCCGAGGATCGTGCGCGCACACAGGCCGCCGTGCGCGCACATGGCGAGGTGGGAATCACCTGGATCGGCGAGGTGCTCGAGGGGGCTCCCGGCGTGACGCTGTCAGACGAGCGGGGAGACACCGTTCGACTCGAGGGATACGAGCATATTTTTTAGGAGCTCACGCCTGCCCTGGTGCTTCGCGGCCGGGCGAGACTGCGCTTCGATCGGCTCGGGCACAGCGCCGCCGGGGAGCCGCCGTGCGGCACCCACCGGCACGGTGCGCGTGAGCCGTGCGTACACGAGCAGGCGTTTTTCGGCGGTGAACACGGGTGTGCAGGCGGACAGCACGAGGCGGCTATAGCCGACCCGCGAGATCGCTGCGCGGACGTCGGTCGGGGAGACGACCCGCTGGCCGACGACCGTGTAGGTGAAGTGCGCGTAGGGCATGTACAGCAGGATGTGGTTGCCCGGCTTCAGCAGGTTGATTTCGCGGAAGGGCGCCAGGTAGGTGGTCCGGTGTCCGGCGATGGCGGTCGTCCCGGTGATACCGGGGAAGCTCGTTTCCGTGTAGATGCCCGGCCCGCTCTTGAGATCTTCGGTGTCCGTACCGTCTACAACCACGTAGCTCGCGTCGACACGCGGGATCACGATGCGCCCAACCGCGCTGCCGTTGCCGGCGTGGCGTTCGAGCTCGCCGGCGAGAAACGCGATCCGCCGGCGCTCGTCCGGCAGGCTCGCGAGCGTACGCCGCTCGACCGGCGTGGGCGCGGCGCGTTCGACCTTGCGCAGATCCCCGCTCAGATGATCCTGCTGCAGCATCGCGTACAGCGCCGTGATCGGCTCCTGCCAGAGCAGCGTGACCACCGCGTCGAGCAGCGCCAGCCCACCAGCGAGGATCAGCAGCACCGCCGCGGCGTGTAGGACACGTGCGGAGCGAGAAACGCGATCCTGCGCCGACGCGCGGTCTCCCCCTGGCGCTGTCGTGGTGAACGATTCGGACACTGCCACCTATCGTCGCAGAGCCGACTCCGTACCACCGAGCGATCCGGGCCCCGCGTAGGACATCGGACCGCGGATCGTGACCTCGATCCCGTCCACACCTTGTGCGACCGCGAACGGCTGCGGGGCTCTGGCTGCGAGCAGCACGGCAGCGGCGGCGCAGCCGAACGTGAGGCTCCACAGGATCGCACTCCCGAGCCCGATATGTCCTCCGGCAAGGAGCAGCACGCCCATCCACGCGACATCCCCCACCCCCAGCCCGAACTGGTGCGCGTAGAAGACGATCAAGAACGCCAGCGGCAGCACACCCAGCGCGACCAGCGCGAGCGAGACGAGGCGACGGGAGCGCTGGCCGATCTCCAATCGGTCCGCCGAGGCGAGCGCCAGCCACAGGTGCAGCGCCGGGAGCAGCAACAGCGCGGCATATGGATTGCCGACCCATACGACCAGCCCGATCGCCACCAGAATGATCAGCATCGACAGGCCGGCCACGTCGGCCTCCGGGCGCACGCCCCAGTCCAGGCGCCGGACCAGCATGCCCCACAAGAGCCAGGCGAGCGCGAACGTCAGCACGAGCGCCCCGACGGCTGCAGCGGCCCTCTCGCCGAATGGCAGCGCGCTCGTCAGCACCGGCGCGGACGGCGCCGCGCCGAGGATCCCCAACCAACCGAGCATGTACACGAACACGGCACAGCTGAGGAACGGCAGCGCGCAGCTCAGCGTCCAACCGACCCAGCGTCCGATCGGCATACGCCGACGGCGCATGCGGGCAAGCCCGTCCAACGCGACGATCAGCGGCGGCAGCAGCAACGTCAGTACGAGCAGTCGCAGCGCCCACATGGGCACTGTCTTGCGCTGCAGGAGCAAGCCCGTCTGCATCGCTGGGGAGATGTCGGGCGCAGTGTCGAGCGCGTCGACAGCACTCAGCACCGCGCGGCCGAAGCCTTCCAGGCGTTCCACGCTCACCCGATCCCGCGACGGTGAGGAGGTAGGGCCTCGTTCTCCGGAGACCTGGACGAGCACCGCGGGAAGGCCGCCGGCGTTCAGCACGCCCTGTTCGCCGACGCTCAGCGGAAAGGCGAGGTGCGCAAGCTGCCCGAGCGTGCTCGGTGTGCCCGGGTTGGTGCCGAGCTCTTCGGTGATCGCGCCGGCGACCGTGCGCTGCAGCGCGAGCGGAGCTGAGCCGAAACCGTCGGAGAAGGGCACGACGAACGGCGGGCGCGCCTGCGCACCGGCGAGGTCCCCGAGGACGATCGCCGCGTCGAGCGGTCCCTGACCGCCACCGGCGGCGGTGCCCCCGAGCTCCGGCCGGTTGGCCATGAGTTGCGCCGCGCCCGCGGCGCCACCACTGCCGCCGCTCGTCGAGGCCAGGACGATCGTGCGCTTGGTCTCGCGCGCGGCGAATACGCGTGCCAGCTCCAGCAGCGCCGCGGTCCCCGACAGTTCGGCCACCGACCCGCGTGCAGCCGCGTCGCGATGCGCGAGGATTAGGATCGGCGTGGCGCTGGTCGAGCCGGGGCGCTGCGCGACGACTGTTCTCAGCGAGCGTTCGCCGTCGATCGTCTGGGCGTGGAAGTGATACGTGCGCACTGAGAAGCCGCCTCCGGCCGTGCCGCCAAGCGCTTCGAGCTTGTGCGCCACATACCCGGCTAGTTCCTGATCGCCCCGGCTGCCCGGACGCCGCTGCGGGAAGCGAGCAGCCATGCTCTCTAGTTCGGCAAACGCGGGAGCTCCTTCGAACGCGTCGGGGGCGAGCGTCGAGGTGAGCGTCCGCGGGCGGGCGCCCAGTGAGAACGCGGCGATCGCAAGCGCGAACAAGAAGGGCACAAAGGCCGCTCGGTAGAGGCGCCCGTTGAGCATGCGCCTAGACCATAGTCCGCGCGTCGGCTCCTCGCGCGAGTCACCCACGTACGCGATCGGCGGGGAGGCATCGCGTCGTTGGCGCCAATCCGGCGTCTGCGATCCATACGTCCGGTTAGGTATCGTGCCGGCGCGTGCTCCAGCCCGTCGCCGTCGCAAACAAGACGCTCGCCGATTACACGCACATTTGCGGGCGCGAGCTGATCGCCGAAATCCGCGAGCTCGCCGAGCCACTGCAGGGTCAGCGGGTGGTGCACATCTCAGCCACCGCGTTCGGGGGCGGCGTCTCGGAGATCCTGTACACGCTGGTGCCGCTGATGCGCGACGTGGGACTCGACTGCGAGTGGCAGGTGATCTACGGACGCGAAGAGTTCTTCAACGCGACCAAGCTCATGCACAACGCGCTGCAGGGCGCCCCTCAAGACCTCGACGAGGAGCAGTGGGCGACGTGGCGCAGGTACAACGAGATCAACGCCGGCGAGCTCACCGGCGGCTGGGACGTGTGCTTGGTCC
Source organism: uncultured Solirubrobacteraceae bacterium (assembly GCA_963830345.1). Taxonomy (GTDB): domain Bacteria; phylum Actinomycetota; class Thermoleophilia; order Solirubrobacterales; family Solirubrobacteraceae; genus Palsa-744. The sequence goes on from CAWHLZ010000001.1 coordinate 101,349, forward strand.
ACGACCCGCAGCCGGCCGCGCTGTGCCAGCTGGTGCCCGAGAAGGCGAAGGGTTGGGTGTGGCGCTGTCACATCGACCTGTCAACCCCCAATCCGGACACGATCGCCCAGCTACTCCCCTACATCGAAAATTATCCGCAGTCGCTGTTCCACATGCGCGAGTACGTTCCAGCCGGGATGAAAGGCCACGTCAACGTCGTGCCACCGGCGATCGACCCGCTGACTCCGAAGAACATGGCGCTGTCCCCCGAAGACGGCGCGTTCGTGTGCGGACAGTTCGGGATCGACATCGACCGGCCGCTGATCTGTCAGGTATCGCGCTTTGACCCCTGGAAGGATCCCCTCGGAGTGATCGACGCCTATCGCCTACTCAAGGAGTCGATGCCTGAGGTACAGCTCGCGCTGGTGGGCTCGATGGCCAGTGACGACCCCGAGGGATGGGACTACTTCAACGCGACCGTCGCCCACGCTGACGGCGACGCGGACATACACATCCTCAACAACTTCAACAACGTCGGGGCGATCGAGGTCAACGCGTTCCAGTCGCACGCGGACGTACTGATCCAGAAGTCCACCCGCGAGGGTTTCGGACTGACGGTCTCCGAGGCGATCTGGAAGGCGCGCCCGTTCATTGGGGGGAATGTCGGCGGCATACCCCTGCAGATCGAGGACGGCGTCACCGGATACCTCGTATCCAGCGCCGAGCAGTGCGCGGAACGCACGCTGGAGTTCCTGCGCGACCCGGAGCTCGGCCGCACGCTGGGTAGGCGCGGCAAGGAGCATGTGCGCCAGCACTTCCTCACGCCGCGCTACCTGCGCGACTATCTACGCATCTTCAACGAGCTGAGCAAAGCATGATCGGCGAGCCGGCACAGCGGACTCCGCTGGTGCTGGTGAGCAACCGCGGGCCGGTCACCTTCCACGCAGATGGAGTCGTGCAGCGCGGCTCTGGCGGGTTGGTGACGGCGCTGAGCGGCCTAGCCTCGCACCGTGAAGCGATCTGGATTGCCTCGGCGATGAGCGAGCACGACGTGGAGGTCTCGCGTGCACACGACGGGCGTGCGTTTCGCGTTCGCTCGCCGGCCGGGGGCGAGTACCAGGTGCGCCTGGTGGTCAGTGACGCGGACGCCTACGACCGCTTCTACAACGTATTTGCCAACCCAATGCTGTGGTTCATCCAGCACTACCTGTGGGACTTGTCCAACGCGCCGGACATCCGCCGCGAGGAGATCGAGGCTTTCGAGTTCGGCTACAACGTCGTCAACGAGGACCTCGCGCGCGCGGTCATCGAGCAGCTGGAGGGCACCTGCGAGCCGGTCGTGATGGTCCACGACTACCACCTGTACACGCTCCCCGACCTCGTGCGCCGCGCCCGGCCGGATGTGTTCCTGCACCACTTCATCCACATCCCGTGGACCCAGCCTGACGCATGGCGCGTGCTACCGACGCGAATCCGCGAGGAGATCTACACGGGGCTGCTGGCGAACGACATCATCGGCTTCCACACTCGCTCCTACAGACACAACTTCCTGCAGTGCTGTCGCGACCTGATGGACCTGGAGGTCGACTTCGAGCGCGGGCTGGTGCGGATTGGGGAGCGCGAGGTGTGGGTGCGAGCCTACCCACTGCCGATCGATCACAAGGCGACGCGACAGATCGCGCAGAGCACGCGCGTGCGGGAGTTCGAGGAGGGGCTGCTGCGCCGCCGGCGGGACTTCCTGATCCTGCGCGTGGATCGCGCCGACCTGAGCAAGAACGTGCTGCGTGGGTTCTCCGCGTTCGACCTGTTCCTGGAGGAGCACCCAGAGTTCACCGAGCGCATCACATTTGTTGCCCAGTTGATGCCGTCGCGTACCGACGTGCCGCAGTACGCAGAGTACCTCGAGCGGATTGAGGCGCTGGTGGCTGTCGTCAACCACCGCCACGGGACCCCAGACTGGATGCCGATCCAGCTGAAGCTGCGCGATGACCTGGAGGAGGCGATGGCCGCGTATAAGCACTACGACGTGTTGCTGGTGAACGCGATGTTCGACGGCATGAACCTCGTGGCCAAGGAGGGACCAATCGTGAACGAGCGCGAGGGGGTTTCGATCCTGTCGGAGAACACCGGCGCCCACGAGGAGCTCGGGGAGTACGCGCTGTCGGTGAACCCGTTCGACATCCAGGAGTTGGCAAACTCGATCTACGCCGCCTTGACGATGGACGCACGCGAGCGCACCCGCCGGGCAAAGGGGCTCGCGCAGATCGTCACCTCGCGCGACCCCGGCGATTGGATCGACGAGCAGCTAGCGGATATTCGCGCCAAGGCCCGCTCGCGCTAGACGTGTGCTGAGGAGGCCATGTCGCATGCGACATGGCCAGAACGGCCGCATGCGGCCGTTCTTCGGGGCCGCACATGTGCGGCCCCGCCGGGCAGTGCATGCACTGCCCGGAACATTGAACCCGCTAGTCTTTGCGGCCGAGACCCGATGACGCTGACCGCACCCACATACGATCTCGTGCTCCTGCTCGACCTGCAGGCCGAGGAGAGCGCGCGCGCGAAGATAGTTGCGGACGCCCGCGCCGCGGTGCAGGCGCAGGGCGAGCTGCTGCGCCACGACGAGTGGGGCGAGCGCGCGCTCACGTACCCGATCGACAAAAAGGCAAGCGCCGAGTACCACCTGCTGCAGTTCCACGCGGGCGACGCCGAGCTGCTCAGCGGCCTCGACCGTTCACTGCGTATCGCCGACGGCGTCCTGCGCTTCCGCCTCATCAAGCTGAAGCCGGGCGTCCCCGACGCACCCGACATGCGCTCGTCCTCAGCGCCGCCGCGCCGCGTCGAGACCGACGCGCGCCCTGATGCGCAGCCAGAGGGTGAGGTCGAGACCGACCTCCCCGTCGCCGAGCCGGCCTAGCAGCCGGTGCCATGGCCGCGGGGCGACGGCGGCCCTTATGCACAGGCCGTGAGCGTAATAACATCGGCCCATGGGCTGGGCTGAGGCTGAGGACATGAGCGATCGATCTGGGAGCAGAACCGACGTACTGCGAGCCTCGCCGCCGATGTTCGACTCGAGGGCGCTCGACGCCCTCTCGCGCGTTCATCCGACGGTTCCCGTGATCATCTTCCTGCCCGCCATCGTTGCGCTCGGCGCATGGGGACTTTCGAGCGTGAATGTGCCCGGCGTGGTCGGCCTGGCCGCAGGCGGCTATGCACTGTGGACGCTGTTCGAGTACTGGCTGCACAGGCTCGTGTTCCACTTCGAGCCGCAGGCTGGGTTTGGCGCGCGCGTGCACTGGATCATCCACGGCGTCCACCACGACCACCCCAACGATCCACTGCGCCTGGTGATGCCGCCGGCCGTGAGCGTGCCCCTCGGGGCGGCGGTGTTCGGAGTGCTCTACCTGATCTTCGGCTCACACTACGCGCCCGCCATCGGCGCGGGGTTCTTCGCCGGCTACCTCGTGTATGACCTGACGCACTACTACCTGCACCACTTCCGTCCGCGCGGACGGCTTGGGCGGGCACTGCGCGAACGGCACATGCGCCACCACTTCCAGGACGACACCTGCGGCTTCGGGATCAGCGCGCCCTACTGGGATGAGGTGTTCGGCACCTCGCCGCGCGCGAAGCGATCTTCGCAATAAGCGGTATCGAAGTCCGCTCGCGTGCGAGTCGCGCCCGCAGGCCGCTCTAGACTCGGTGCTCGAGCTCACGAACCGTTGGTCCGTGACGATTGAGCAATGAGCTGAAAGGAAATAGCCGTGGCCGCCACCAACATCAACCGGGTCGTGCTAACCGGAAACCTGACCGCTGACCCGGAGCTGCGCTCGCTGCCGAGCGGCAACTCGGTGTGTAGCCTGCGGGTCGCGTGCAACACCCGCCGCAAGAACGGGAGCACCGGCGAATGGGAGGACAAGCCCAACTACTTCAACATCACCGTGTGGGGCGCGCAGGGCGAGAACGCGTCGCGCTTTTTGTCCAAGGGACGCCCGGTGGCGATCGATGGGCGGCTGGAGTGGCGCGAGTGGGAGGCCCAGGACGGGACAAAACGCCAGGCAATCGATATCATTGCCGACTCGGTGCAGTTCCTGGGCTCGCGCGACGACGCCTCGGGTGGAGGCGGGTTCACCGGCAACGGAGCCTCCAAGGGCAGCGACATCCCCGTCGACGAAGGGGATTTCCAGCCCGCACCTGTCTCCGGCGCGGCCGGCGACGATGACATTCCGTTCTAGCCAGTACAGCGAGGTCCCAGTGCTTTCCACCGTAGCCATGCCCGATCATCACTGCAGCCGCGGCGGAGGACGCTGATGGCCAAGGCACGCGGTCGCGGCAAGCCGGTACGCCGGCGCGACAAGAAGGGCGGGCCCGGCAGCGGACGGCGTAAGCCGTGCCAGCACTGCCGCGACAAGGTCGAGCAGGTCGACTACAAGGACGTGGCGTCCCTGCGCAAGTTCATCTCCGAGAAGGGCAAGATCCGTTCGCGACGGATCACCGGGTCCTGTCGGCGCCACCAGGCGCAGATCGCCCGCGCGGTCAAGCGCGCTCGTGAGCTGGCGCTGCTGCCGTACGTGAACGAGGGCGGTCGCGACGACAGCCCTCGCCGCGACCGCGGTGACCGGGACCGCGAGCGCTAGACGATTGTCATGCCTGAGGCGATTCTTCTCAAGGACGTCGACACGCTCGGCGAGCAGGGCAAGGTCGTCGAGGTCTCCAAGGGCTACCTGCGCAACTACTTGATCCCGCGCAAGCTCGCCCAGCCGGCGACGAAAGGTGCGATCGAAACGGTCCGCCAGCGCCAGGCGGCAGCCGAGCGGGCCGCTCGCGAGGCGGTCGAGCGGGCGCAGGAGAACGTCAACCTGCTCAACCGTACGGTCCTCACGATCCCCCAGCAGGCCGGTGCGGACGGGCGGCTGTTCGGGTCGGTCACCGCGCAGGACATTGCCAGCGCGATCCGCGAAGCGCGTGGCCTGCGGATCGACAAACGCAATGTGCACATGCCCGAGCCGATCAAGAATGTCGGCACGTACATGGTCGTGGTCGAAGTGGTCGAGAACGTGACCGCCACGATCAAGACGATGGTTGTGGCCAAGAAATAGCCGCTCGCCTCGCTTCGGTGTCCTGAGCCAAAGACGCATCTACTCAGGACACTGCCCTAACCGGTTCGTCATCGCCCTGTGCGAACATATGTTCGTGAGGCGCGAAATCTTCCGACATAGCGGGGAACCCACTCAGGCGCGGGTCAGGCGCAACCTAGACTCGCCACAGTCATGGTCATGAGCGCCGTCTCTCAAACCAACGGCGCCAACGGCGCCGCCGCGAGCGCGATAACCCCGCCGCACAACCTCGACGCCGAGCAGTCGGTGCTCGGCGCGATCCTGCTGTCGGATCGGTCGCTGTACGCGCTGGTGATCGAAGAGGGACTACGCGCGGAGGACTTCTACCGCGAGCGCCACGGCACGGTCTACGAGTCGATGCTCGCGCTGTACAACGAGAGCGAGCCGGTCGACGTGCTGACGGTCACCGACCGCCTGCGCCAGATGGGCAAGCTGGAGGATGTCGGCGGCCCGGCGACAGTGGATGAGCTGACCGGTGTGGTGCCGGCCGCGGGCCACGCCCGCCGCTACGCGCAGATTGTGCGCGAGAACGCCCTGCTGCGGCGTCTATTGAAGAGCACGTATGAGATCCAGGAGAGCGTGCTCGGCCACGGAGCGCCGCCGCGCGAGCTGGTGGAGCAGGCGGAGAAGGCGATGCTCGAGGTCGCGCGCGATGATCGCCAGCAGGACTTCCGGGCGATCGAGGATGTGCTGCACGAGGAGCTCGACAAGCTGCATCGACTGTCGCTGGAGGGCACCTCGCTGACCGGCACCCCGTCCGGTTTCAAGGACCTCGACGAGATCACCGGCGGCTTTCAGGCGGGGAACCTGATCATCATCGCCGCGCGCCCGGCGATGGGCAAGAGCGCGCTGGTGTGCAACATCGCTGAGAATGCGGCCGTCGAGCACGGCCGGCCGGTGGCGCTGTTCTCGCTGGAGATGGCCGAGGCCGAGCTGGCGCAGCGGTTCGTGGCATCGCAGGCGCGGATCAAGGGCGAGGAGCTGCGCAAGGGACGCGTTGCCGAGCAGCGCTGGCCGAAGATCCTGAAGGCGAGTCAGCGCCTGGCGCGGGCGCCGCTGTGGGTGGACGACTCAAGCGACGTCGGGATGCTGGAGATCCGCGCGAAGGCGCGGCGGCTGCACAGCCAGTGCGAGGGCGGGCTGGGGTTGATCATCATCGATTACCTGCAGCTGATGCGTACGGACAGCCGCTACGACAGCCGCGTGACCGCCGTGGGCGAGCTCAGCCGCGGCTTGAAGATCCTGGCGCGCGAGCTGGGTGTGCCGGTGATCGCGCTGTCGCAGCTCAGCCGCGCGGTGGAGACGCGCCCGGATAAGAAGCCCCAGCTGTCGGACCTGCGCGAGAGCGGGAACCTCGAGCAGGACTCCGACCTGGTGATGTTCATCTACCGCGACGAGTACTACGACGAGGACTCCGAACGTCCCGGTGAGGCGGACCTGATCATCGCCAAGCACCGCAACGGCGCCGTCGGCAAAGTCACGCTGACCTTCCAGAAGGAGTACCCGAAGTTCATGAACTACGCCGGCGAGCGCTACGCGCAATGAGCATCCTGGAGGGCACCCCCGATGGCGGGGGGCAGGCAGGCGAGCAGCTCCTCGGCGGCGACTGGTCCGACCCCCCGGAGCCGCTCGAGCTCAGAGCGCGCCGTGGGGGCGGCGGCAAGGCCTGTCCGCTGGGCGCGTGCGACGGCAGTGGCTTCGTGGTCGACGAGGCCACCAACACCGCCACCGACTGCGGGTGTCGCCGCGGACGCATCGCGGCGACGCGCGCGGCGACGCTCGAGGGACGCATCCCCAACCTGTACAGGGGGGTCTCCTTCGATCGCCCGCCCGTTCTTGGCATGCCGGAGACCATCGTTTCGGAGGTTCGGCGCTATGTACGCAACCTCGACGCCCGCCTGGCGGAGGGTCGCGGCCTGTGGCTGACGGGAGATGTGGGGACGGGCAAGACCAGCCTCGCGATGATCGTCTCCAAGGCTGCCATCGATGCCGGGCACTCCGTGGCGATCTACTCGCTGCCGCGGCTGCTCAACCTCATCCGCGACGAGATCGGCGCCGAAAACAGCCTGCTCGACCTGCTCGACAGCCTCTCCTCGGTCGACCTGCTGCACATCGACGACCTCGGCGCGCAGCACACGACGCCGTGGCGCCTGGAGCAGCTGTACTCAATCGTCGACGCCCGCTATCAGGCCAGGCGGGCAATCGTCGCCACCACGCACCTGATGCCCGACGAGCTCGCCGAGCAGATGGGCCGACGCATCCTCACGACCGTCTCGCAGGGGGATGAGGGGCAGTCCAGTCGGGAGCGCAAAGTGGTCTCCGACGACTCGAGTGAGGTCGTCGGCAGGCGCATCGTCTCGCGCCTGGTCGAGATGTGCGGCGACCCGCTGCCCCTCTACGGCGAGGACAAGCGGCGGGAGTTTCAAGCTGCTACCCGCCCCTGACCTAAACTCCACTCGACATGCCGGGCATAGTGATAGTAGGCGCCCAGTGGGGCGATGAGGGCAAGGGGAAGATCACCGATCTGCTCGCCGAGCACGGCGACGCGGTCGTGCGCTTCCAGGGGGGCAACAACGCTGGTCACACGATCGTCAGGGGCGATCAGGAGTGGAAGCTGCACCTGATTCCCTCGGGCATCCTGTATGCGGGCAAGCGCTGCGTGATCGGCAACGGCGTGGTGATCGACCCAAAGGTGCTGATCGACGAGTTGGACGCGCTGCGTGCGCGGCGCGTGGACGTCAGCGGCCTGCGCATCTCAGCCAACGCACACCTGATCATGCCCTACCACCTGCTGTTGGACTCCGCGGGCGAGGCGAAGCTCGGCAGTCTGCAGATCGGGACCACACGCAGAGGGATCGGGCCGTGCTACGCGGACAAGGCCGCGCGCCTGGGCATCCGCGTGCAGGACCTGCTCGACGAGAAGATCCTCAAGAAGAAGATCGTCGCCGCGATGGAGCCCAAGCGGCTGTCGCTGCGGCCCTTTGAGAAGGACCCGGCACTCGACCTGCACACGATGACCGAGGAGTATCTGACCTACGGCCACCGTCTAGAGCAACACATCGCGGACACGTCGAAGCTGATGTGGGAGATGCTCGATGACGGCAAGACGGTGATCCTCGAGGGAGCGCAGGGGGCGATGCTGGATATCGACCACGGCACCTACCCATTTGTCACCTCCTCGAACCCGCTGGCCGGCGCGGCGTGCGTGGGAAGCGGCATCGGGCCGAAGGCGATCGACGAAATCTGGGGCATCTCCAAGGCGTACACCACCCGCGTGGGCGCCGGCCCGTTCCCGAGCGAGCTGCACGATGAGATGGGCGAGACGATCCGCCAGCGCGGCGGGGAGTTCGGCACGACGACCGGGCGCCCGCGGCGCACGGGCTGGCTGGACCTCGTTGCGCTGCGCTACGCGGCACGCCTGAACACGCTGACGGCGCTGGTGGTGACAAAGCTGGACGTGCTGTCCGGACTGGACCGCATCCAGGTCTGCACGAGCTACCGCGGAGCCGACGGAGCGGTCTTTGAAGACTTCCCCTACCACCAGACCGTGCTGCACCACACCACCGCCGAGCTGACCGAGCTGGGCGGCTGGAAGGAGGACCTCGGCGAGTGCCGCAACATGTCAGACCTGCCCGACGGGGCGCGCGAATACCTGGACTTCATCGCCGAGCATGTCGGCGCGCCGGTCACGCTGATCGGCGTGGGGCCTGGCCGCGAGCAGATCGTGTGGACGGAAGCCGGCCGTCAGACGATCGTTGCGGGCGACGGGCTGCAGGTGCATTCCTGAAGCCCCAACCGACTCTGGGCGCTCTTCGGCGGATCGATCCTGCCACCCGGCGGCGTGGAACGGTGACGGCGGTGAGCTGGCGACTGGGTACGGCGAACTCAGGAAGGACGTCGCGGCCAGCGACTCAGCCGTGGCTGCCTTTTGGCGTCGAGAGGCCGCCTGTCCCGCCTGCGTCGGCGCTCCTCATCGCGCGCAAGCTCCCGTTCTTCGCCGAGGCCCACTTCGAGAAAGACCAGCAGCAGGCCTCCGCCCAGTCCCGCGGAGATCAGGACGATCGTGAGGACTTCACCTGTCACTCCACCGACCAGCGCGGCGCACGCGGCGCCAGCGATCACCAGCGCTGCGGCCGACCCAAACGCCAGGATGCGCGAGCGAGGAGCCACGGCTCAACGGTACAGGCACGTTGCGCTACCTGCTAGGCCGCGCGCGGCCTAGACACGGGTACGGGCCCGGTCGTGCGCTGACGCGCATTCCCGAACCGGGCCGTACCGTGCGTCAGGGCCTGCTGGCTTGTTTACACGCCGAAGAACCCGGAGTTCCCGGGCCACGGAAACTGGTAGGCGCGGTAGGTGTTTACCCCGGCCGGGAACTCGGCGTTAAAGATGAGCTTGCCGTACGGGTCGAACTCGGAGAAGTATGGAAGCGCTCCCCAGCCAACGACGAGATTGCCATCGGTGTTCGTCTGCGCATTGCCCTGCGACGCCGCCGAGAGCCCCTCAGGCTGGTTATCCGAGGCCACGAGCGTGGCGACTTTGGTCCACGGGTTCAGCTTCACTGTGATCGCGCGGCTGTAGGGGAGCAGCGGCGTGCCGGAGGACTCGTTGTCGAAGAAGGTGTACACGTCATTACCCAGCGCCTGTGGATCGTGCTGCCAGGCGAAGATCTCGCCTGCGCTGTCGAGAACCTGGCCCGGGGCCGCCTCCAGGGCGAAGCTCGAGTCCTTGCCGCCGAGCTGCCAGATGATGTTCCCGGTGGCGAGGCTGACCTTGTAGGTGGTCCACGTGTCGCGGGCGTCGATCAGTAGGTTGCCGTCGGTGTCGAGCTTGACGGCGTTGATGTGGAACCAGTCCCACGGCGTGCTCGCCGAGGCCGGCAGCGGCTGCTCGCTCTGGCTGAAGGGAACATGGTCCTCGCTGTTCCACTGGAACAGCACCCTGCCCGTAGCGATGTCGATCTCCTGCACGACCCCATTGATCACGGTCTGGTCGGCAGGACCGCCGATCGAGGTCAGGTTCGCGGTCGCGGTCGTGTAGGAGAGGATCAGCGCCGTGTTCCATGGGGTGATGAGGAACTCGTGACCGTCGGCACTGAGCCCGTTGCCGGCGTTGACGCTGGCGATCTGCTCGAAGTGCTTGTTGTAGATGTAGTCGGTGCCGCTGGAGAGGCCGCCGAGCCCCGTCCCCTGCCACCACGTGAGAACCGGCTGGCCGAGGTAGCTCTGGACTCGGAAGTCAGACGCGGTCACTCCCTGGGGGACAGCATGGAACCAGACGACGTTACCCTGGCTGTCGACGATCTCGGGACCGTTAGCGTACGTGCCCGAGTCGCCCGTCGGGGTGATGAAGAAGTCGCCACCCTGGCCTACAAAGGGCGTCGACGTCAGGATCGTGATCGGTGGCGGCGATGTCGGGGCAGCCAGGGCAGAGCTGGCACCAGCCACAGCGATTGCGGCAGCTCCGACGGCTACCGCGACGGCGCCGATGACCAGTTGGAGCCGTCGTTGCAACCCGCTTCGGGGCGCGCTTGAAGAGGTTCGCTTGAGCATCGTGTGTTTCCTTTCTCGTGGTTTGGCCTGTGATTTGCGAGCTGTGAACCGGTGAGGCCCAGCCCGTTTAGCGCACGCTAGGGCATAATCATCATAATTTCAACTGACTTTATGATCTTTCTTTCGGGGCGGCGCTTCCCGCCCGTTTCGGCCCGCGTCGACTAGGCGCCTGGGTCGAGCAGCACCTCGACGATCACTCCGTTGCGATCGTCGACGCGTGCGTGTGCCTGTCTCGTGCGGTCTGCTCCCCGGAGGCGCAACCGGACTGGTGCGCCATCGCGGAGGTTGCGCCCCCTCACCCAGCGTCTGCGGGACGACACGAGCAACCACCGGCCCCGGGTGATCGCGTGCCCGAGGTCGGGGCGCCGGGCTGGCAGAGCATGTTGGGCAACATGCGATTCCCCAGCAGCGCACGCATCCCCTGTTGCACGATCCCATGCAACGCGCCCCGTGATTTGATATTCAGAACTCGCGGCGGATCTCAAGTCGGGCGGGAAAGGTCAGCCGGGCTGTCGCGTCCTCCTCGTATGCGAACATATGTTCGTGTCTGCTCAAGACCCACTGCGCGGCGACCGCACTTCCGATAGTGCCGGGGCGACAGCCCGCCGGACGAGTGCCCTAGCTGGACTCGGGGCGCGTGGCATTCGCCTTTTGCGCTCGATCTTGAGGAAGCCGGGCCAGCTTTCCTGCGTTTGCACTCGTCTGATCGGCGCGAGCCTCAAGGGCCTTTTTGACGGCAGGCAGCTCAGCGTATCGATCGATTGCTTCATCGACGATTTCCTGGACAAGCTTGCTCGGTGTGGCCTTGTTTTCGACGAATGCCGCCGCCTCAAGGATCGCGTATCGGCCTTGAGACTGACGGACATTGATCTGTGGGTCGGTGCGCGCCATGAGTTTCTGTCCGTGCTACACCGTACGGTGTAGCACGGGAAGATCAATCGGGAACGATAACTCGTCAGGAACTAGAGTCAAAGCGAAACGTAATGCGTGATCTCCAACGCCTAGAGGAACTAAGCAGTACCGCGGCCCTCGGGCTGTGGGCTGACGATGTTGTGCTTGCTCTACATAGGGCCACAGAAGATCCGGGGCCCGACGAGGCAGACTCGCAGCTGCTTGATGCCGCTGCCAAGATTCTCGATGCTACCCGAGAGCGGGCCGAGCAGCCGACCGCCATGCCTAGATCGGCACGGTCCCTTGCCGCCACGGACACTGCACTGAGTATCGTCGTCTCGCTTGCGCAGACGACGAGTCAAGATGAGCAAGAGAGCACCGAGCGGGTGCCGGCGATCTTGTCGTCGCTGGCCGCCCTGCTTCGTGAGGCAGCCAAGGGTCAGATGATCGGCGCGAAGACACCTGAGGCCATCGCACCAGCCGCCGACTTTTTCGGAAAGGTGGGCGAGATGCAATTGGTGGAGAGCAACTCCGTCTTGACCTCCCGCAAGAATGCGGACACATGGACGGCGATGCGAACGACTTCAAGCTTCTCCTAGCGAGCGCGCGGCAGGAGGCCGCCAGCCTCCGCGAAGATCCTCGTCTCGGGGCCCCACCTGGCAATCGCGGAGCAGCGCTGCGGGAGCATGTGCTCGACCTCCTAGGCGCGGTAGAGCACCGCATGAGTCGGGAGCCCCCGGCGAGTGCCGCGCAGGCCGCCCGCAGCGCATTCGCCCGCAACATGCGACAGAGCATCGTCATGCTGAGAGGGGCGCAAGCTGCTCTTCCGTGGCTCACGGCTACACGCTCACCGACCATCAACATGGGCAGCCTATACCTGACTGAGGAATGCGCACGAATCCTTGTCCGGCAAGAGATCGATCTAGTGATGGTGCCGAATCCCGAGTTCATGTACACGACCACGAGCGAGCCTTTTGCTGAGGTGATCAACTCGACGCCGGGGTTCGTGCCCAAAACTTCCCGTCGTCCGATCGTCCTCAACTACCCGCTCACCGACGGTGACCGCCTGCTGATGCATCCAATCTTTGCTCACGAGATCGGCCATGCCAGCTGTGACGAGTACTCGCTGGTTGATCAAGTGGAGACGGCTTTCCACAACGACGCGACATTCACGACGGCGTTTCAGCAAATCGTAACGACGATGGCGTCAACGTGGACAGCGTCGCCGCCGCCTACGATTGCCGGCACGATTCGTGGGCTGCTTCGCCAGTGGATTGAGGAGCTTCTGTGTGATCACCTGGCGATTGAAACGATGGGTCCCGCGTTTATCTGGGCGTTTGTCACTTTCGCACTACCTTTTGGCTACGCTGAGCCAGCACCATCGCATCCGCCCAACACACTTCGCCTTCGCTTGGCGCTCGATCACCTCGAGAGAGGAAAATGGCAGGAGTACATGAAGGGCTTCGCGCCAGGTGTCATGGCTTGGCTCGAAGGGATCGGCGATGATGCCGACAGCATCCCGCTGGCAGAGCCTTTTGCCTTTCTGCGTGAGCAACTCAAACGACATGCTGTCGCCATCGGCGACACGGCCGCCAACCGAACCGCACATGCGGTATTGGATCGGACCAGCGTGGAATCCGAAGCTAATGAGGCGGCTAGCCTCATCCAGCATCTCATCCTCCCGGTTGGCTTGGATAAACCGCTCAAGCCACGCTCGATCTTGCTCGGTGGTTGGCAGGAGGCATTCCGGCGACACGGCGACATGCCCGAAGGCATTGTTGCTGCGTTGTCCGATACGCGCCTTCAGGATTTGATTGGGAAGGCGATCGAGCTGAGCATCGTCTCCGAGACATGGAGCGCGCCGTGAGCGTGCTTGGACGCAAGGATCTTGAGGAAGCCCTCAGCGAGGAGAACCTCGACCGTCGCCTGATCGTGACACCACTTCTTAACCCGCGCCAAGTCGGACGCGGAGCGATCGACTTGCGCCTCGGTACAGAGTTCTTGCTGCTGCGCCGGACTCGTCATGCCGGCTTGCGCGTGGGACTGGTCACCCAGCAAGAGATTGATGAGGCGCAGGAGCGTGTTGTGGTGCCGTTTGATGAGGAGCTCTGGCTCCACCCACATCACTTCGTACTCGCCGCGACGCTGGAGTTCATCGGCTTGCCCGACGATATGAGTGCGTACGTAGTTGGCCGATCCTCATGGGGAAGACTGGGGTTGGTCGTGGCGACTGCGGTCTACGTACAGCCAGGATTTCATGGCTGTCTGACGCTTGAGCTGGTCAATGATGGCGATAACCCAATCCGTCTGACGCCAGGCACAAGGATCGCCCAACTTGTGGTGCATTACCTGGAGCAGCCGTCCCCAGCGCGGGACGACGACGACCAGAAGTATCTAGCGCCGGTACGGCCACAGGCATCCCGGCTTTCGAGCGAGAGTGATGAGTTCACCGAGCTTCGTGCGCTTGGAGAAGGGCTCCGATCCCGCCTCGGATGAACGCTGCTTCACCGGCTAGCTAAGTCAGCAAGTGCGCTACTCCCGCAAGCTCGGGGATCTGCTCTGCGCGGACCTCGGGCCGCGTGCGGTGAGCTGCAACGTCGCGTCGAGGGCGAGCGCGAACCGCTGGCTGTACGGCGCGGGGTCGATGAGCGCGATGCGCAACAGGTCTAAGATCCCGCCACCTCTACAACTGTGCTGCCGACCGTGACCTCGATCGCGGCGCGCGCAAGGTCGGCGAAGCCGTAGGTGCCGGGGGGCGCATCAAGCAGCCGGACGCGATCGGGTATCGCCGACGCTGCGAGGACCTCTTCGTAGCCAGTCCTCGATCCTCGGGGTGCACCACGAGATCAAGCGTCCCCTCCGCCGTGGCGAGCCCGAGCGTCAGATCGAGCTCGCACGCTCCCACCACCTCCTACACCGTCTGGAACTTGGGCTCGGTCGCGCCGCTCTCCAACCGCGCAACCGTCACCTGCGAGGTGCCCAGACGCCCCCCAAGCTCCTGCTGGGTGAGGCCCGCGGCGGCGGGCAATGACGACGATGTCGCGCGCACGCACCCTGGCATTTTGTGGAAATGGGCCGTCCGGGAATCGAACCCGGAACCTTGGGCTTAAGAGGCCCTTAGACGCGCCCCGAACCGCGCGGTTACGGGCGGTTTAGTGCCCTCAAACATGGCTTAGGCACACGAGATTAGGCTAGTTTGGTACCCAAAGCGGTACCCTGGGCCGGCGTGGTACCCACGTGGTACCCACGTGATAAACTGGCGCTCCGCACCAACGATAAGTCCCCCGCGCGAGCGGTGATCGCCGGGGCAGGACGCCGGAGATGTCCCCGATGCCAGCATCGAGTCCAACGGCCAGCATCATCGTCCGCGAGCAACGCGGCCAGCCGTTCTACGAGGCCAAGTTCCGATACGGGGGCAGGCAGATCAAGCGCCGCATCGGCCCCGCGTGGCTTGAGCGCGATCCCGACGGAGGCTGGCGCCGGCATCGCGGGCGCGTCGCCGAGGGCGCCTACGACGAACGCACTGCTCACGTGACCGCCGCCCAGCTCGTGTCCGAGTACGTCACCGAGGCCGCGGACCTCGAGCGCGCCGAGCGTGAGCGCCGCACGCAGGGCGCGACCTTCCGCGAGGTCGCCCACGCCTACCTGCGATGGCTGGAGGGCGTGCGCGGCGCGAAGCCGTCCACGCTTGCCGGTCATCGCTCGGTGCTCGCCGAGCCGGGTATCCCGTACAAGCGCGGCAGCGGAGTCACGCTCGGACACGTCATGGCTGCACTCGGCGATCGGCCCGCCACGAAGATCCCGACTCGGGAGATCGAGGCGGTGTTGACGACGATCAGCGAGACGGGTGCTTCGCCGCGCACCGTGAACAAGCACAGGAACGTGATCGCTGCCGTGTTCGGCTACGGATGCAAGCCATCCACCTACGCACTGCCGGTGAACCCGGCGAAGGGCGCGGACAAGCGCCGCGAGGCGCTCCCTGGCGCGCTCGTGTTCTACTCGCCGGAGGAAATCGAGGCGATCGCCCGCGCACTCGCAGACGGTCGCCATCGGGGCCGATCGGCGCCGAGCATCACCGATCAGGAGCGCGAGGCGCTGAGCGCCGAGGATCAGCAGGACGCCGAGATTGTCCGGGTCGCGGCCTATGCGGGATTGAGGCAGGGAGAGTTGTTGGCTCTGCGCTGGCATGACGTTGACTTCACCGGGTCTGCGCTGACCATCGCCCGAGCGATGAGCGCGGGCGTGGAATCGTCCACGAAGTCGGGGCGTGTTCGCCGTGTGCCGCTCGCCGATCAAGCCGCCGCCGCGCTCAATCGGCTAAGCAGGCGCGAGCACTTCACGGCTCCGGACGAGCTGGTCTTCTGCAACGTGTTCGGGCGTCCCCTGGATGGATCTGCGCTGCGTCGGCGCTACCAGCGCGCGCAGATCGCAGCCGAGGTCCGGCCGCTGCGCTTCCATGACCTGCGGCATACGTTCGGTTCGCTGCTGGCTGCGCGTGGCGTTGACGTTGTGACGATTCAGAAGGCGATGGGGCACAGCGCACTTTCGACTACGAGCCGCTACCTGCACGCGCGCCCGGCTTCCGAGCAGGCCCAAGCGTTCACCGCCGCCTTTACCACAGCTCCATCTGACGCGACAAGTGACGGACAGCCGACTTCGCGCTATTGACTGCCCCTGTCGAATACTCCGATCGTGTGGTAGGGCGCTCTCTGGCGCACAGGCGGCCACCCGATGACTATCACTCTCCGAAGCTCGTCATCCTCAGCCATCGCTTGGCGCGCGGCGTCTGCGATCTGCTGCCTCGTTTGCTCACTGGGAGGCTCGCCCAGGACAAGCCCTATGAAATAGTCGCGCCGCTCAGTAGGTCCGTTTGCAAACAAGACAAGATCTGTCGCAGATCTCTGTCCCTTCTGTATTGACGACCGCAACTCTTCGAAGGCCGTCTCAAACTCCCGTTGCTCGTCATACGCCACGTTACATAGAGCGAGACCCAGCTCAGTCCATTTCGGCCCAGCGCGCAGCTCGACGGTGCTAAGAAGTGCCTCCCACCATTCCGTTCTACGCACTTGGGGCTTCTCAGGCTCTTTCCCAGCCTCAACAGCATAGTGATACGTATCGATCGCGTCCGAGAGTCCGATCAGACGCATTCGCTGCAACTCCGCCCCGAACTCTGCGTCCCCGAGATTAAAGCCGGTGAGAAGGTAGAAACCGAGCAGATCCGTCTCGTCACCGATAAGAAATTGGTTCCTCTCGATCTGCGACCTCCGAAGAAAGTAATGAAGCAACTCGCTCGGATGGTTAAGCATCTCAACGACGACGAGCAAATCGAAAAGAGTGAGCGAGTGAGTCAAGTTCTCGATAGCCTGATCGGAGAATTCAGACTCCACGATCTCGCCGATGCGAGGAAGCATCCGGCGACTGGCTCAAGCGTGACGCCCAATGTGATCGCCGCACCAACGCCATCCGCATCGACCAACACAGGCTCTCCCTCACGCGTTGCCAATTCAACACGGCCCGATTGGCCGACGAGGAAATCCGCAAACCTCTGCGCCTGTTGCGCTGGCTCGACAATGAGGTCGTTTACATCCTCTCGAAACGCCCGTCCCTTACCTCTCCGCGCGGCATGTGAGACGTGCCCCGACTTACACTCGGCTATCACCGCGTGACTTCCCACGAGCAGAAGCACGTCCGTCTCGTACGTCTTGCCATCGGCATGATCGACCCATACCACGTTCGTCCAGACGCGCCCGTTGGGAAATGCCCGTCGTAGCGCTATAGCCACTCTCTCCTCGAGAAAATCTGCGCGACGGCCACTGTAGCTGTCCCAGAGAGCATCATTGGTTTCAAGTAGCCGCTCTAGCATCACGAATGCAGAATGATTGAACGCCGCCGCATTGGCCCAGAGGTAGAGACCATGCTTGAGTTTCACCAGAGGCCGACCCGCAACCGGGTTGTCTTGGATCAGCCCGTGAAGCGACTTCTCGCCCGTCTCTCCGAACGCGAGACTCCAAGCATCAGCTACGTACTCAAGCTTCTCTTTATCTACTGCACCGGGATAGCATTCGAGCAGTTCCTTAGCCGTTACTCCGAAGACCTGATAGAGGTTGAGATCTGCGGTGACAATCGTAAATGCCTGCCGCTGGTCCTCATCGCTACGTAGCCGAGCAAGTAGAGCACCCTCAACATCTGCGGGCAATCGTGGAAAGACCTCCTCCACCAATGCCGGCCAGGCATCAGTGAACGGTGTCGTCAGAAGATCCCGAACGTGTTCACGGTGGATCGCGATTCGTTCCTCGACCCTCTGTGTTACGGCCCACCACCAGGCCACCAAGCCGATAGGACTGACTCCGAGCACCCCTTCAATGTCCGACTCGATCGGCGCAAAGAGTTCCGAGAGAACCTCGGAAAGATCAGTGTAGTACGACCAACCTCGGACGGTCGCTGCATGGGTACGCATCTCAGCAATTGTCATAGTACGACGACGGTGCGCTTCGTCGTCGTCAGTCGCGACGCGAGCCATTTCAACGAGCGTGTAAGTTCTCATGACCTCCTTGGCCGCGTCCAGGATCTCAAGCGCGTTGCCCTGCAATGGAGCGGTGGGCGTCACCTTGTCAAGCCGGTGACGTAGTGCGAAGGCATAGATCAGTTCGACATGGTGCTGAAAGATGTCTTCAGGGCGGTTGTACTCCGGATTTACACCTGCCTCTCCCGTCAAGAAGTAGAAGGCCAGGACACAGATCAAGTCAAACGATGGCACAGCCGTAACGGCTGCCTCGAGCCGGCGCAGCGCTACACCAAAGTTTGAGCTTGCGTTCTCAATGGCATCGGCCATGCCCTCCCTTAGCGACGCGACCTGCTCCTCGGTGAACCGCGTCGCGAACCAACCAGGGTCGTCGTCTTGGTCCATAGGAGCAGTCTTACAGCGTCCAAGGCATTTGGGATGGTGACTTGTCCGCTACGCCGTCTATCACCGACTAGCCGACCTATCGGGTATCCCCTCTCGTCAACGCCCTTTCGATGTGCGATCGGATGTAGAGCCGGCGCCTGCCGATCTTGACGCTCGGCAGGATGCCTCGGCGTGCCCAGTCTTCGACGGTTGAGGTTGGAGCATGGAGCAGGACGGCGACGTCGCAGGCGGTCATCACGTCATCTGCAGTGAGCCCCCTCGGCGCGACTGTCATCGGTTGCCGGGATGCGCTGGTGGTGCATGTCGGCCGAGGGAGGTCGGGATGCATAGGGTCGCCTCGGTGTCGGCGGCTACCAGGCGTATTGCTCTGCGCTGCCGCTGGGCGTCGCCCAGCGGAACGCTGGGGCGAACTCATGCTGCCTGCCTTCGTGCCGTGGTTACGGGGAGGGGTTGGCTCCAGCGACGACCGAGACAGTCAGCTATCCCGCGCTCTGGCTGCCGCGGCCATGCGGGTAGCTCCCGGAAACCACGGTCCTGATCGCAGGCGGGTAGGAGCCGGTAGCGCTTGCGGTCGGTGGTGCCCCATACCCATGGTGGCCCGGCGGGTGCGCAGCGTGCGAGGCTAGTGAGCCGCCGTCGGCTTTCGCAGACGAGGAGGATGTTTCCCCGGTCGCGGTTGTGGTCAGCGGCGAGCGCCTGCTGGTAGGCGGTGAGCTTGTCCTTGACTCGTTTGGTTGTCTCGGTGCCTCGGTCGATCTCTAGGTAGAACGTGATCTCTCCTTCAGGGAGCAGGTAGCGCCCGTACCCGTCCGGGCGCACCGTCGGGCCGGTGCCGTGCTGTGCCTGCTGCTCACCAAGCCACCGATACAAACCCTCACCCGCCTCGTCGAGACTCCCGCGCACGAGGTCGAGGAAGAATCCGGCTGCGGCACGGCGGTGCTCGAGATCAGGGATCGACAGTCCCGGCGGCCGGCGCGAGCTCGCGCCGATCATTTGGCGGCCGTGTGGTGAGAGGAACCACAACGCCTCGGTAGCACCGCCGCGCCACTCCCGAGACGGATAAACCCTCGCCAGCAGCTTCTGCTGCTCCAGCTTCAGGAGTCGGCCACGGCAGGCACGAGCACCAGTGAAGAACAGCAGGCGTAGCTCGGAGGTAGAGAGAGGCTCATGTTGGGCGAGCCGGTCGAGCAGTTCCCGGTCGCGGAGGGTTACGCGGGCTGTCAGCATGACCGCCCCCGGCGAGGAGGGAGCAACTGTCTACTGTCGGGGTTTCCCGGTCGCCTGCGGCCCGTGTCGTGGTGCGGGGTTCTGGGCGTGGGGGGTCCTCCGTTGGGAGGAGAACCGGACGGAATAACGCACGGAGAACCCTCAACCTCTGCAAAGCACTCGTCCTCGACCGGCGCGCCGGCACCATCGAACCCGTCATCAAACCCGGCCGGGCTACTGACTCGCATCGGCTGGTCAGCGTCAGCACGACCGGGCGGCGGTTGCTCGATCCTCCCGTAGCGCGCACGGATCGCTGCCTCCACCGCGCTCCGTTCATGGGCGCTCTCGCGCGCACGCTCACGGATCACCCCGGCCGGGTCACCGGCTGTCGGCTTGGGTGGTGGGAGTGTCGCTGCTGTCGCGGCGGGCAGCTCGCGCGCCTCGTGCAGAACACGGCACGCGATCGTGTAGGAGCCGAGATGCTGCAAGTCGTAGGCGTCCAGCCGCGGGAGGAAGTGCGCGGCCATTCGTTTCGCGTCAGCAGCCTGTAGCGCGAAGCAGATCTTGGTCTGGCAGTTCGCGTCGATCGCCTCCGCCAATCCGTGATCGGATACCTGTGCGAGGTGCTGGTGGGCGAGGACGAACCCCACCCCGTAACCCCTTGCCTGAGCGAGCGCTGTCGCCATGCCCTGCGGCAGATGACAGAAGCGGTGACACTCATCGACCCGACACAGAAACGGCGGACGGTCGTTCATCGCGATCGGCCCGAGGCGCTGCGCGGCCTGCCACGCACGATGCAACAACACCGACCCAACCAGATCAGCCGCGTCCTCCCCGAGCGTCTGGGGGAGCGACACAAGCAGCCACCGGCCCTGAGTGATCGCGTGTCCGAGGTCAGGTGCGACGGGCTGGCAGAGCATGTTGCGCAACATGCGATTCCCCAAAAGCGCACGCAGCTTGTTCGACAACGGTGCGAGCGCCTGCACCCTCGCGGGCTCGCTCAGCGTCTGCCACTGACGCCAGAACACATCCAGCGCCACCGGATCACTCGCCCGATAATTCGCTCGCTCTCCAGGGTTCGACAGCAACGTCAGCACGTCCGCGAGCGTCGGCGGCTCACTGTCGAGACGCCGATTGCAGAGCAGGGTAGCGAGCGCCGAGCGGAGAATGTCCTCGGTGCGTGGCCCCCAGAACCTGGCGAACAGCCGAGCGAAAATGCCGCAGATCGCCTGCACCTGCATATCCCCCTGCACGGGCGGGCAGGCCAGCAGGTTCAGCGCGGGCGGGAACCGCTCGTCACCCAGGTCGAGCAGATCGACACGGCCGTGCTCGCCCTCGGGTACACGCGCGAGGATGTTCCCCGTCAGCTCGCCGGTCGGGTCGAGCACCATCCCGCCCATCCCCGCGCGGATCGCCTCGACCGTCATGTTCAACAACAACGTGCTCTTACCCCTCCCCGTCGGGCCGAGCACATGCGTGTGCTGCAACAGCGCACGCGGCTCCATACGAACCTCACGGTCAAACCCGGAGTGGTCGCTACGACCCAGCAGCAGGCCGCGTGTTGGTGCTTGCGCTACCGGGGCGACCCTCCGCGCCGGCGCCTCCGCGAACGACACCGGCGCCAGCCCGCTCTCCTGCGGGACCGGCACCAGCGCTGCTGCCTCCCCACACCCCAACAACAACCCCGGCCTCACCGGCGAAAGACACGCCCCTAGCCGCCGGGCGCAGAACAGCTCACGGCCTCGGCGCAGACCACCAAGCTCCCGGTACTGGCCGAACGCCGCCAACACGCCCGCCAACCGACCCCGCGCCCGCCGACGGTTCCCCGCCCACGCACCGATCCTCACCGTCGCTGCCAGCAACGCGCCGCTCGCCTTCGCCTCGATCGCCCGCGCACGCTCCAACGAAAACTGATCTGCGGCGCGTGACACCTGCCGGCCCATTGGGTGCGGCGAGCCGGGCGTCAACACATCCAACATCCCGCCCGCGAACTCGCCCACCAGCCGCGCAGGACCACCCGGCCCCAAACCCTGCCCCGCGCGCAACCGCGACGCCTGTCGCCTCGCGCCAGCCCGCGCCGACCGCGGCGGCGCCTGCAACACGAGCTGGATCACGCCGCCCTCCCCGCTTGCCTGCGCACGCAACGCCGCCAACAACTGCCCGGCCGGGTCCACCCGCTGATCCACCCGCAACGGCAAGAACGGCGACTCCACCGCCCGCAAACAGGCCACCCGACACGCCCCGCCACCGACCAGCACAGGGCCACCCGGCGCCTCTGCCGTCACACCGCCGAGCGCCTGCTCAAGAGCCGCGCGGACCTGCGCTGCGGACAAGCCGCCTGACACGAACAGCCAGCACGCCGCGCGATCCTCCACCGCCGACACCGACAACCCGACCCACGGCACACCACCCACCAACGGGCGCGGCAAACCATGCGCCAACGTCCGCAAGAACGCCTCCAACCCCGCGCGCGACACGTCCTCCCCCAACCGCACCTCAAACCAACAACCCGACCGCAACAGGCGACGCCGGCCCCACAGCCGGCCCACCAGCCACCCCACGTACACCACGGCCGCGAGCACCACGACCGGCAACCACAACACCCCTGCCAGATGAGCCAGGCCGCTCAGCCGTCCATCAGGCACGCCACGGCCAGCGAGAGCGGCGTGATGGCGCCGCGCCGACCCCTCGATCAGACGGTGAGCATGACGGGCGACAGCAACTGTTCTTCCTCGCATGAGGCGACCGTACGCCCCAGCCCGTCAGAACTCCACAAGTACATCAAACGTGAAAGCAATTGCTTTCATACTTTCATAGGCACCTTCGGAGCCCGACCACGTGATCGAGCTCTGGTCTCGCCCGGGGGCTCAATGACCGGTGTCCTCCCATCGACGCCTACGCGCCGCTGCTAGTAGCCGTAGTAGTCACTATCCCAATCCCACACGTTGCGACGGCCTTTGATCTCGTCATCCACGTCGGCACGCTCGTCAGCAGGCTCAGGCCACTCGAACAGACAGTAAGTGGCCGACCCGAGACGCTTGCAGTCACGACTGAGCCTCTTGGCGAACTCAACCCAAGCCGTCGATGGTGCCGGCGCCGTGTCGAGCAGCGCCCCGGCCTCGATTAGTGACGCTCGCAGTGCTTGGCGGAACCCGTCGATCCGCTCGCCCGCGAGAGTCCGCGAGTGGCGCCACCTCCGATGCTGCGGCGACTCCGGCAAGATCACCTCTACCTCTCCCCGCGCCTTCGCAAGTGCTCGGCGGCCGGCGTCGGTCAACGCGAGCAAGTCGAGCCCGTAGCGGCGAACATCACGGACGCTGCCGGTGGACCGGAGCGCGTCGAGCTGCGGGCGAAGCCGTCGCGTAGTCCACGAGTTATGCACAAAACCCAAATGCGCAGCGATATCCGAGCGGGAAGCGTGGTCCTGCTGGTCGTGGACTTCGGCACGGTGGATCGCGGCGAGAACCTGCGCGTCTGAGACCGGCTCGAACGGGCGCAGATCCGCGCGGTAGAGGCTTTGGAGTCGCCTGGATGCTCGCTCCTCCGACCCCAGCCGACCCTTCCGTCCGCCCGGCCCCTCGGCGTCCGTGTCTGTCTTGCTCATCGCGGCTCCTTTCGAGCACCGACCAGCACGGGCGCAGCGAGCCGCAAGACCGTCCCCGCAGAAAGCTACGGTGGCCCAGTGGCATCGAAGGCCCATCCTTCGGTGCTACACGGCCGGGCGGGTGCGACAACACCCGTCCGGCCACTCGATTGTCTTAGCTTGGCGTGCGATCAGAGCAGAACCCGCGCCCGATCTCAAGTCGATCGGGAATCCGCCGTCTGCTCGGCTGCGCAGCAGGTCACGATCGTGCCTCTGGAGTACCGCCTAGTGCCATGCGCTCGGCTTAGCTATCGACTACACCGTTGAGTTCTCGTATCACCGCATCACCGGCGCGGCGGTCAAGCGCGGGCCGAACACGGCAAGCCACGCCTCCGCTCTCTCAACCCTGAGAGAAGTGACGGCCGCAACGCTTAGATCCCTGCCGCGAAACACCCTAACGAGGAGAGGCGGGCTACGATCACTTCGTGGCCGCATACGATGGCATCGATCGCTCGCGGATTATCGCTGAGCTCGACGCATATGTAAGCGCCACGACTCCCAAGAACCTGTCGAGCGGGCTATCCATCACTTCGCGGTGTGCCCCGGGCTGCGGGCGGAAGCGCGCAATCGAGATGACCGAGCGGGTAAGACCAATCCTCGACAAGCTCTATCCCGATTGGAGGGACGAGAACGAGCGCGACACGAACTTTGAGTTCGCGGCTGAGCGTGACGCCTGCCAGCGTCTACATGCACGAATCACGGAGAGCGACGAGGTAGCCGAGATGTTGGCGGGCTATGATGCCTCCCCACAACTTTCGGCCGGTCAGCTCCATCATCTGGTGTGGCGAGCAGCGTCAGCACAATGGTCAACGGGCCATCGACATGAGGCTGTCCTCTCTGGGGCAAAGGCAGTCAACTCGATGCTGCAGACGAAGCTCGGTCGGCGAGACCTATCGGAGGGAAAGCTCATCCAAGAGGCACTGTCCAAGGACGATGCTCTTCCCGGGAAGCCGCGGCTACGCTTCTCCACAATCGAGGATGAGCAGACCCGTGAGTCGATGAGGCATGGCGTTATGAACTTTGGTGCCGGCTGTTTTCACGCGATCCGCAATCCGGTTGGGCATCTACCAAACGAGGAGAACGAGCTGTCCGAGCAAGAGGCTTTGGAGCGACTCGCCGCGTTGTCGCTCCTCGCCCGATGGATTGATGAGGCAGAAATCGTAAGCGCATGACGAAGCCGGCTGGACTCAGAGCGGTTGGTGTAGTCCTCAAGGATGTGCGATCTGCCATCGTCGCGGCGATCGTGCTCGCAGCGATATCGGGGGGCAGCGTCGTGCTACACGATCACGTGAGGGTGAGAGCATGGACAGTGGTGGCAGCCGGTGCCGCGATGTTGCTGGCGACGTTGGGGCTCTACTGGCTCAGCTATCGCGCCGCCCTTAAGGCAGTGCATCTGGAAGGCGCGCTTGACGAGGCGCGACAGAGAGCAGCCAAGGCCGAGACGGCACAAAGACTAGACCCAACAGCCGAGGAAACGCTACGGTTGATCGCAGGGTTGCACTCGACGCTGCAACGCCATGCCGCGCCCTACGGCGTCGCAACGACCGTAGATGCTTCCAGTGACGAGATACTGCGTTCGAGGGACATCGTCAGTCGAGTGCGTGTTCTCGTAGGTGCGATGGACTCTGGCACATCCGACCTACTCACACACTTTGCGAATCCAACCGAACGGGGTCCTCCGAGCGTGGGGGCGCTCCTGAGCGGTTTGGATCATATGACGGCAATGGTCACCAACTGGGGGCTGCGGGACGAGGGCTCCATTCCTGCTCTCTCGCCGAGCGGGGTAGACGTCATTACCACTCCGACGCACACCGTCGTAGTCGATCAGCGACCGCAGCGCCCGTAGACCCACGCTCTCGGCGCAACGGCAATCCGCCTGTGTCGGCCACGGTGTTGCTGAACCCCTGAGCGTATAGATCGTTCAGGCAGTGGAGTGGGGATGTTCGAGTTCGGCTTGCTGCTGTGCCGTGAGTGGGCCGCCGTTGCTCTGCTCAAGCCCCGCGATCTCCTCCTCGATCGCCTTGAGGCCAAGGTCGTATGCGAGAGCGCGTGCGCGGTCACGTCGCGTGGTCTGCGGATCGGCGATCTGGGCACGCGCTGCGCGCAACTCCTCACGGCGCGCATAGGCTCGCAGTAGGTCGTGCGCGACCGACGATCCGCTCGGCGGCGTCTCCGCCGTCGGCTGGGGCGGGCCAAGCCTTCCGACCTGCTGGAGGTACGCGCGGTCCTTGGCTCGGTCGGCGGTGCGCTTGGAGTGCTCGACGTCGGCGAGGCTGGCAACCGCCACCGTGATCGTCGTCGCGGCAACGAGGCGCTGCTCGGCGTCTGCGATCAGCTGGGTGTAACCCTCCGGGAAGCCACTGGGCGCGAGCGTCAAATCGAGCTTGCCATGAGCGGTGCGCAGGTTCCACACGGTGGCCTGTGCGAGCACGCTCGCTGTGAAGTAGTCCGGCGGGAGCGACACGGCCTTCTCGGGATGCGCCGGATCGACCTCCAGACTGCATTCCAGGCGGTTGAGTACGTCGGCAAGCCGCGCGAGGTTCTGCTCCGCCCGGTCGGGCGTAACGTCGATGTCCTCGGTCTCGTAGCGCTGACCGTGACTCTGAAGCGCTGCGCCGCCGATGACCACGAACCGCACGTCCCCCTCGCGCAGCGCGCGGAGCAGCGTCTCGCGCCCGCGATCTATTGGGTCTGCCTGGCCAGCCATTCATCAGCCCGAGCGCGACGCTCGGGCAGGCTCGGGGGCTCATCCGCCGTGGGGCGCAGGCCGCGTGCGGTGAGCTGTAGCGTCGCATCGAGGGCGAGTGCGAATCGCTGGCTGTACGGCGCAGGATCGGTTAGCGCGATGCGCAGCAGATCAACCAGCCCCGCCACCTCCACTGCGCTCCCACCGACCGTGACCTCGATCGCGGCGCGTGCGAGGTCGGCAAAGCCATAGGTGCCGGGGGGCGCGTCAAGCAGACGAAGGCGATCGGGTGCCGCCGACGCAGCGAGCACCGTCTCGGTAGCGAGCGAGCGGTCCTCTGGGTGCACGACGAGATCGAGCGTTCCCTCATCGCTGAGGATCAACGGCCAGCCGTGCAGGGCCCCGGCGACCTCCCCCACCACCACCACCCGCAGGCCAACCGCCGCGACAAGCTCAAGAGCCGCGACGCGATCGAAGCGGTCGCGGCTCAGGTGGCTGACCCGCTCCGCCGGCTCGCGCGCGAGCTGCTCGTGGATCAAGGACGTCCACGAGCCGTCGTCCGCCGTGGCGAGCCCAAGCGTCAGGTCGAGCTCGCACGCCGCCACGACCTCTCGCACCGTCTCGAACTTGGGCTCGGTCGCGCCGCTCTCCCACCGCGCGACGGTCACCTGCGAGGTGCCCAGGCGCCCACCAAGCTCCTGTTGGGTGAGGCCCGCACGGCGGCGGGCGATGACGATGATGTCGCGCGCGCGCACCCTGAAAGCATAACAGAACTGTTATAGAGGCTAGATCGGCCGGGCGTTGAGAGACGCCTTCTACAGCGCTGTTTGGTACCCACATGTGGTACCCACGGCCGAAACGACCTCATTTTCGGACCGCTCAAGCCGTGTTAAAACCAGCCGATTTGCAGGCATTTTGTGGAAATGGGCCGTCCGGGAATCGAACCCGGAACCTTGGGCTTAAGAGGCCCCTGCTCTGCCGGTTGAGCTAACGGCCCGTGAGCGCACCCGCGAGAATCGGCCGGCTCGAAGGCCGATTCTACCCAAGCGCGCACGCCACCGGCGGCCTCAGAAAACGATCGTGCGCCTGCCGTCGACGATCACGCGGTCGTCGAGGTGCAGGGCCACCGCGCGAGCGAGTACCAGGCGCTCGACGTCGCGACCGACGCGCTCGAGATCTTGGGCGCTCTGGCGATGATCCACACGGACGACGTCCTGATCGATGATCGGTCCGTCGTCGAGCGTCTCGGTGACGTAGTGGGCGGTGGCGCCGATCAGCTTGACGCCGCGCTCGCGCGCCCGGCCATAGGGGTCGGCACCCGGGAAGGCGGGCAAGAAGGAATGGTGAATGTTGATCGCGGGTACACCCACCCGCTCGAGGAAGCCGCCGCTGAGGATCTGCATGTAGCGGGCCAGCACGAGCAGGTCGGCACTGCCGTCGAGCAGCTCGAGCATTGCCGCCTCGGCGCTGTCCTTGCGGTCCTTCTGCACCGAAACGTGATGGAAGGGCACACCGGCCGCGAGTGTCTCGCCCTCGAGGTCGGCGTGGTTGGAGATGACGGCGACGATCTGCCCGTCGAGCTCGCCGCGGCGCCAGCGCCACAGCATGTCCTGCAGGCAGTGGTCGTGACGGGAGACCAGGATGGCGATGCGGCGGCGCTCGCCCCACCAGCGGATCTCCCAGTCCATGCCGAAGCGCCTGGCGAGCGCAGCGCCGAAGGCCTCCTGGAAGCGCTCACGCTCGACCGGCTCCTCCAGGAAGAACTCGGTGCGCAGGAAGAACCTTCCGCCGCTGGGATCCGTTGAGTACTGGTGGGAGGAGACGATGTTCGCTCCCAGCTCGAACAGGAAGCCGGACACGCCAGCCACGATCCCCGGGCGATCGGGACAACCGATCAGCAGCCGGGCTGTGTAGCGCGGCGTCTCCTGCCTGCGGGAGCCGCCCGGGGCCTGCTCGTGAGCCTGCTGCGATCCCCCCTCCATGCGCACACCCAGTGGGCTATTTCTTTTTGGTGGTCGAGGTCTTCGTGGTGGTCGACGTCTTCCCGGCTGGAGTCGTCACCGCTTTGACTTCGGTTGCTTTGAATTCCCCTTTGGAGTTCAGCTTGCCCACGTAAGCTTTGCCGTTGGTCGTGACCGTATATGTCTTTTCGCCGGATGGGTTCTTCTTGACTTCGGCCAGTTCGTCTTTGACGCGCGTACGCGCAGTGGCTGGCGCGAGACTTACGGCCTTTGCGGAGGCGAGGTCACCGACGCTGGTGTTATGAGCCTTGTAGGCGTACTCGGCGAGTTCGGCGTAGAAGGCGGCAACGGTCGGTTTGGCGGCCACGACGAGTTCCATGATCTGCACGCCCTTCGCCGGTTCGTTGAGCCCCGCTTCGCTGTAAACCGAACGCATCAACAGTGCCAGTTCGGCGTTGGGTTTGGGCGGGTTGAGCGCGATGTAGCTGCTCCAAGCCTGCGCCGCTTCCTTGAACAGCGCCTTGCCCTTGCTCGTCACTGCCCCAGAGCTCGTCACGTACTGTTCGCCGCCGGCTTCGTGCAGCAGGTTCTTCGTCAGACCTTCCCACGCGCTCAAGCTGTGCGGCTGCTTCTGGGTGAGCTTGCGGTACTTCTTGATCTGGGCGGCGAAGCTGGCGCTGTTGGCGCCTTCGCCGCTGTTCAGGTTGCTCAGCAGCCCGCCGCCACCGAAGCCGCCGCCGATCCCGAAACCGACCAGGCCTACACCCATCAGCAACGCGAGGCCGGTATAGAGCACCCGTACCGCGCGGCGACGGCCGCGTCCTCTGAGGTCGAACAGCATCAGTCCGACAGCCCTGGGTCTATGTGGTCGATCAGCTCCTGCACGGTTGGCTGCACTGGTTCCTCCGATGGTGGTGGCGCCGCATCCTCCGCGGGATGCCGGGCGCCTGCGGCAGTCGCGCTGCCCTCCTCGCGCCGAGCATCCGCCCGCGCGAGGAGCGATGCAAGCAGGATACTCGCCTCGTAGAGCAGGTACAGCGGTACGGTCTCCAGCACGAGCGTGATCACTTCGCCGGGTAGGAGCGCGGCGGCGGCGGCGCACCCCACGAGCGCGTAACGGCGGCCCTTGCGCAGCTGCCGTGGGGTCACCAGCCCCAGGCGGGTGGCACCCAGGATCAGGACGGGAACCTGGAACAGGAGTCCCAGCGCGAGCAGAATTGTCGCGGCGAAGCTGTAGTAGGGGCCTGCCTGGATGAGCGAGTTGAACTCGCTGGAGTTGAAGTTCACGAAGAAGTGGATCGCGGCCGGCAGCACCACGAAGTACCCGAACGCCACGCCAGCAGCGAACAGGAACGGGACCGCCGTCAGCAGCGGCATGGCCATGCGTCTCTCATTGGGCTTGAGCGCAGGCAGGATGAAGCCGTACAGCTCGTACAGGATCACGGGCAGCGAGACGATCAGGGCGAAGTAGAGCGTCACCGTGATCGTCACCGTGAACGGTTCGCCGATGCCGAGCGTCGCTGGACCCTCGACGGGCACTGTGCGCGGGATCTTGGCGACGTCGGCCTTGAGCGCGGCTATCAGCGGCGAGAGCTGGGCACGGGCACCGGCCGAGAGGCCGCTCTTCGGGGCCGCGAGTACGCCCAAGGCGGCCCGTGTGTCGGTGGCGATCTTCAACAGCCCCTGCTGGGCGAGCGCTGTCTGCCCAACGGTCCCGCGGCCCTTGGCGACTTGCTTGCGGCTCTGACTAGTCAATGGCTTGTTGATGACTTCCAGCAGCGCGTGGTTCTGCCACAGGCAGATGCCGAACGCCACGGCGAGTACCGCTGCGCTGAGGATCAGGCGGGTGCGCAGCTCTTCGAGGTGGTCCACGAGGCTGAGCCGATCCTCGTGGCCGATCGTACGGATCGCGCTTGCCATGGGCCTTATAGAAGCTACCACCGTGCTGGCGCCGGCCTGTGCGCAGTTTCCTGGGGCCCGACTGTCGAAATCCGGGCGATCTGCTCGGTAGTAGTCCGCAGTAAGGATGGGGAGCGTCCGGCGTCTGCAACTAAAGGCGCCCGCCTCACACGTCGATGACGACCCAGAACATTGATGGAATCAGAGAAGGATCCCGACATCCAGCGTCGCTCGCCGCCACCGACGGGCAAGCCGACAGGCGCCGTCTACGGCGCACAGGGCCAACGTGCGGGCGGCGCCTGCTCGCCGGCTCAGCTGCACGTCTGCTTCCACTGTGCCGGCGAGCTGGTCTACCCGCTCGACTGGTCCGAGGAGGGCCCTCGGCACTGGCGCATCGTCCTGCGCTGTCCCGAGTGCGAGTCCAGGCGCGAAGGCGTCTTCGATCAGGCTGCCGTGGAACGTCTGGACGACGAGCTCGACCGGGGATCGAGCGCACTGCTGGGCGACCTCAGGCGGATGACGCACGCGAACATGTCCGAGGAAATCGAGTTCTTCGCGCGTGCGCTCGACGCCGACCTAATACTGCCTAGCGACTTCTGAGCCTCGCCGGCTTGCGCTCGTCCGGTGCGGCCCCCAGCGCGAGGACGCACCGCCTCGGCGCGTTCAGCGATAGCGCTCGACGACGGCGTCGGCGACCATGCCCAGCAGCACTGAGCGCCCGTCGGGGAGGATCGCCGGCAGCGCCGCCTTGGCCTCGGCGACGACCGCCAGGGCCTGCTCACGAGCCTCGTGCAGGGCGCCTGTGGCGGCGATGCGCTCGCACAGGGCCTCGGCTTTTTGCGGCCCACCCGCCCCGCTCAGCGAGGACAGGTCGAACGCAGCGAGACCCGGATCGCGCTCGCGCGCGAGGATGAACGGGAGCGTGACGGTGCCGTCCAGCAGATCGGTGCCGCGCGACTTGCCGGTCCGCTCCACCGGGCCAGACACGTCGAGCACGTCGTCGAGCATTTGAAAGGCCAGCCCGATGCGTCGCGCGAACGCACCGAGTGCGTCGGCGAGCGCGCACGATCCCTCCGCCGCTGTTAGCGCACCCAGCCGGCAGGCCGCCTCAAACAGCGCGGCGGTCTTCAACTCGCAGCGTCTGAGGTAGCGCTCGACGGCCACGTGCGCGGCGTAAGCGTCCTCGCGCTGCAGCAGCTCGCCTTCGGCGAGCGCGGAGCTGGCTTGCGAGAGGGCACATAGCTGGGCGGCGTCCTCGTTGCGTGCGAGCTCGGCGAAAGCCCTCGAGAACAGCAGGTCGCCGGTGGCCACCGCCATCTGCCGGCCGGCCACGGCTGCCACGGTTGGGTGCCCACGCCGCAGCAGAGCCCCGTCGATGAGGTCATCGTGGACGAGCGTGGCCGAGTGCACCAGCTCCACGGCGACGGCCGCGCGCACCAGGCGCTCCTCCCCGTCAGGGGTGTCCGGCGGTCCCCCGGCGGACTCGGCGGCGAGCACGACGAGCAGCGGGCGCAGGCGCTTGCCGCCGGCGATCACTGTGGCGTTGGCGTGCGAGGCCAGCGGCGTGCCGGCCTGTGCGGTCACCCGCTCGAGGTGGCGCTCGGTGCGCTCCATCCGTCTGCGCAAGCTCTCGCCGCCACGGCGCATGATCGTGTGGAGTCCGTCCTCCGCTGCCACGGGAACGCTGGCCGCCGTGCTGCCCACTGCGTTCATGATGCCCGCTCGTTGGGAACTGTGCCGGCGTGGATGGCCACGATGCCACCGGCCATGATCACGTAGCTGATCTCCGACAGGCCCAAATGTGCCATCTCGGCGGCGAGCGCTGCCGGACCGGGGAAGCGCTTGACCGAGTTGGGCAGATAGCTATAAGCCTGCGCGATCGTGTCCCCGGCGGCGGGCCCGCGACCGCGCGAGCGCGCTGCGAGCGCGCCGGCCAGTTGGGCGAGCGCGGGCACGATCCGGTCGAACCACAGCCCGTAGAAAATTGATAGCGGGGCGCGAGTGGGGGTAGTGATCTCGAGCACGACCACCCGCCCTCCCGGGCGCACCACGCGTACCATCTCCGCTAGACCGCGTGCAAGGTCCTCGAAATTGCGCGCACCGAAGCCGACGGTCGCCGCGTCGAAGGAGCCGTCGGAGTAGGGCAGCTCCATCGCGTCGGCCCATTCGAAGCGGGGGCGCACTTGATGCTGATCCCCGGTGGCGACCTTGTCGCGGGCTCGGTCGAGCATCCCCTCGGCGAAGTCGCTGCCTACCACTTCGCCCGTGGGGGAGACACGCCGCGCGAGCTCGATCGCCAGATCGCCGGTGCCGGTGGCCACGTCGAGCACGCGACTGCCTGGACCGACGCGGGCTTCGTCCGCGGCGCGCGCGCGCCAGCGGTGGTGCAGGCCGGCGCTCATTGCGGTGTTTAGCGGGTCATACACGCCGGCGATGCGATTGAACATCGTGCGCACCTCCCCCGCTTCCAGCCTCCCGGCGCCGGCTCCCTCACGGGCGGGCACGGGCGTGGCTACTTAAGTTGCGAGAGGAAGTTGACGATCGCCGCGAACTTCTTCGCCGGCAGATTCTTGAAGGAGGGCATCGGCGCGGTCGGGTTCACCAGCGTCCGCGCGATTGCCTGGCGGGGAATCCGTGAAGCGATATGCGTGAGTTCGGGACCCGGACCGGAGTTGCCGTTCTCGCCGAGCTTGTGGCACGCCAGGCAGCCCGACTGGGCGACCACCTTCCTGCCTTCTTCGTACTGCGCGAGCTGGGTCCCACCTGCCTGCTTGACGGCTGTGGGCGTGGCCATTTCGATCGCGGTGGGCGAGCCGGTGTTGGCGCCCTGGTAGGTGAGGAACGCCATCGCGCAGATTACAACGATGCCCGTCAGCGTGGCGATCGGGCGGCGCTCGGGACGGCGCTCGGGGCCGCGGTCGTAGAACGGCAGCAGGAACAGCAGGATCATGCAGATCGTCGGCACGCCGATCGTCGCCAGCCCGACGAAGTTCGGCGGCTTGATCACACGCAAGACCTCGAACAGGAAGAAGAAGTACCACTCCGGCCGCGGCACATAGGTGGTGGTCGTGGGGTTGGCCTTGGAGCCGAGCTCAGCCCCCAGCACCAGCGACATCGTGATGATCACTGCCATCACCACGCACGCCATCGCTGCGTCCTTGGCCACCGCATACGGGAAGAACGGCTTGCCCTGTGACTTCAGGAGTGCGTATTCGCGGAGGTATTCCTCCTTCTGACGCTGGTTCATCGTGTGGCCACCGCGGGTCGACCCTCGCGGGCTGCTGGTCTCGGCGCCACCGACTCTATACCTCGGTCTCGCGCATCTCGGGGCGTTTCTCGGCTTTCGTCCACGGCGGCGCGGTCGTGCCCAGCTTGGCAACGAGGTACAGGTGGGCGCCCAGCAGTGCGGCGATCAGCCCCGGCACGAGCAGCATGTGAATGGCGTAAAAGCGCGACAGCGTGGTCGCGCCGAATTCCGAGCCACCGCGCAGGAAGTCGCTCAGGTACGGGCCGATGAGCGGTCCGGTGCCGTTGATGTTCACGCCGACCACTGTCGCCCAGTAGGCGCGCTGGTCGAACGGCAGCAGATACCCGGTGAACGACATCACCATCGTCAGGATCAACAGCACCACGCCGATTACCCAGTTGAGCTCGCGCGGATACTTGTACGCACCGAAGAAGAACGTTCGCCCCATGTGCAGGAAGACGAGGACCACCATCACGCTCGACCCCCACTTGTGCATGCCGCGCACGAACTGGCCGAGGAATACGTCGTTGGTGACGTAGCGGATCGATTCGTAGGCCCCGCCGGCCGGATCCGGGCGGTAGTACATCGCCAGGAACACGCCCGTGACCGCCTGCGAGAGGAATGCGAACATCGTGGCCGAGCCAAGCGTGTAGAACCAGTTGGTGCCCTTGGGCACCTTGCGAAACATCATCCAGCGCGCAGCTCCACTCAGCGAGGTGCGCTCGTCGACCCAGTCCACCACCGTGATCCCGGCGCTGCGGGCGTCCTCGAGCGGCCCGGCCTTGCCGTTGCCCTCCCCGGGACGGGGGGGCGGTGTCTTCAGCGGGGCGGGGAGCGGGGGGGCGGGGAGCTTGGGCATGGTGGTCGTTGGGGGATCCGGGCTTACAGTTTCTGGGCGCCGGGCCGCGATGGGTACAGGTACTGGCCGATCCCGTCGAGCGGCTCGCCGGGATCGCGGGGGGAGAAGCGGCGCAGCTGGCTGTTGACGCTGAAGCGCGGGCCGAGCTGCACGTATTCGCCGACCACGCGCGTGTAGAAGCGGTCGAGCGGTCGCGGCGGGGGTCCGCCGACGCGACGTCCGAGCAGGTCGTAGACACCGCCGTGGCACGGACAGATGAAGCGCTCGGCGGCGTCGACCCAGCGCACGGGGCAGCCGAGGTGCGCGCAGCGGCTGGAGATGGCGATGTAGGGCGTGTGTCGGTCGTAGATGTCGGTGTCGATCGCGGGGTTGTGCTTGCGCACGTACGCCGTCGACTTGCCCGCCTCGCCGATGTTCGGAGAGGTGGTGATCACAACCGGGATGTAGTTGTTGTCGGGGAACTCGTCGACCGTTCCCACGGTTTCCCAGTGGTGCGGGGTGCTTTTGAAGACCGGGCCGATCGCGAAGCCGAGCGCAGGCAGGGCGAAGGAGGCGGCGGCGACCGCTCCCGCGGTGTGGGCGGTCCCGGTCATGAACCTTCGCCGCGTGATCGTCTCGCCCTCGAAGGCGCCGGGTATCCCGCGGTCGAGTGTGTACTTGGACTTGTGTTTGTTGCGCCTGTCTGCCACCGCGCGACAAACAATACCGAGGCGCGATTCAGGGCGATGCCGTACCGGGTATAGCGCTTGTGCGCATCGCCTCGATCGCGTTTGAGGCGCCCGCCAGCACGAGATCCTTGGCGCGAACGTGGGCCGCACTGGAGCCCCACCCAACGGCGCGCGCGCCGGCGCTCCACACGGCGTCGGCAAGCTCACGGCGGCCGGCGCCCTGGGCGAGCGCGCTCAGCGAGATCGTGTCCGCGAGCTCGGCGACGGCGAGCGTGTCGCCCAGCTCGACCAGGCGGGCCAAGCCGATCGCATACAGCCGATCGCCCGCCAGCAGCTTCATGTCGGCCTCGGGCACCTGCACCACGCGGGGCGCGCCATAGTGCAGCAAGTAGCCCTCGTAGATCGCCTCCACCAGGAGCTCGTACTCCTCGCGGTTACCGGCAGCGCGGGGACCGTTGGCGGCGATGCTAGCCGGACTCTCGGGCTCCTCGACATCGGCCCGAAGCTCCGCGGCGGCCGGGTCCGATACCGCGCCCGACGCGGCCTCTGCGCCGGCCTCAACGAGCGTCGCCATCAGCCCACCTTCACGTCGCAGCAGCGCCCGCAGGCGCTCCAGGGCACCCGCGCTCGTGCGCTCCGCCGCGGCGCTCATCGGTGCGCCGCCGGCTGCGGCAGGCACGCGAAGGCCGCGGCGGCGGCCTCGACGGTGCGTTCGACGTGCTCGGTGGTGTGTGCCAGCGAGGGGAACCAGGCCTCGAACTGGGAGGGGGGAGGGTAGACGCCGCGCGCGAGCAGCTCGCGGCACCACGCGGCGTGGGCATCCAGCTCGCATGCCTGCGCGTCGGCGAATGAGCGCACCGGCCGCTCGCTGAAGAACACGGTTACCAGGCCCGGCACGCTGGCAACTTGGATGGGATAGGAGTCCGCCCCGTGGGCCGCCTCGCGCAGACCGTCGGCGAGGCGCTCGGTGACGGCGGCGAGGCGCAGGTAGGCTGGCTCGTCGAGCAGCTCGAGCGTCGCAAGCCCGGCGGCCACCGCCAGTGGGTTGCCCGACAGCGTCCCCGCCTGGTAGACCTCGCCGCTGGGGGCGAGCATCCGCATCAGCTCCGCGCGTCCACCGACGGCCGCCGCGGGCAGGCCGCCGCCGATGACCTTGCCCATGATCACGAGGTCGCCCTGAACGCCGAGCAGCTCCTGTGCACCGCCGCGAGCGACGCGAAAGCCGCTGATCACCTCGTCGAGCACGAGCAGCGCCCCGTTGGCGTCGGCGCGCTCACGCAGCAGCGCCATGAACCCGTCGGCCGCGGGCACGAGACCCATGTTCGCCGGCAGCGGCTCGGCGAGGATCGCGGCGAGCTCGTGGTGCTCGGTGGCAGCAACGAGTGCGTCGGGATCGTTCCATGGCACGACGATCGTCCCCGCGGCGGCCGCCGCGGGGACCCCAGGGCTCGCGGGCAGCGCCTGCGTGGCCAGTCCGGACCCCGCCTGTACGAGTAGTCCGTCGGCGTGGCCGTGGTAAGCGCCCGCGAACTTCAGGATCGGCTCGCGCCCGGTGGCCGCGCGGGCGATGCGCACGGCGGTCATCGCCGCCTCGGTCCCCGAGGAGGTCATGCGCAGCATCTCCACGCCCTCCATCCGGCGGGCGACCTCGCCCGCCAGCTCGACCTCGCCGGGCGTCGGTGCGCCGAAGCTGGTCCCGCCGGCGGCGGCTCCGGCAATTGCGGCGAGTACGTGCGGATGGGCGTGCCCGTGGATCAGCGGCCCCCATGAGCAGACGTAATCGACGAACCTATTTCCGTCGACGTCGGTCAGTTCCGCGCCCTCGCCGCGGGCGATGAAGATCGGCTCACGCCCGATCGCGCGCATTGCGCGCACGGGGGAGTTGACCCCGCCGGGGATCAGCTCCACGGCGCGCGCGTACAGCTCGGCCGAGCGCGTGTCGGTGAGCGACGCCGTCACGAACCCACGTCGATGCATGGGACAACTCTACGTTGAACCGCCGCCCCCGCCGTAACCCGACGGGATGGGCGCAGCTCAGCGCCGCCACGGCCCGACGACGAACTCCAAGAAGAACCCGACGAAGAAGCAGGCCCAGGCCACGTCATCCATGCCTGTTTCTTTTCCCGCGATCGTCGCGGCGGTAACCTGTCGCGGGCCAGATCGCGGTGCAGCGTGCACTTCGGGGCTACGGGTGCGGACACCGGCCACACCTGCGCGCTCAAGCGTGTGCGCGCTCCCAGTCCTTGAAGTCCTCGGTGAAGTACAGCAGGCGGATCTTCTTGAACTCGGTGGAAGAGTAGAGCGTGGCGCGCTCGTTGATGCCGGTGCGCTCGGCGATCGAGTCGAGCACCGCATCACACTCCTCCTTGGAGCGGCCGTGGGCCATGGTGAAGACGGAGTACGGCCAGTCCTCGTAGGTGGGCCGCTGGTAGCAGTGGGAGATGCCGCGCACGGCGGCCATGCGGCAGCCGATCTCGAAGATCTGCTCGTCGGGCACCTTCCACACGCCCATGCCGTTGGCGGAGAAGCCGGCACGGCGGTGGTAGAGGATCGCGGCGACGCGGCGCAGGATGCCGCGCTCCTGCATGCGGGCGAGATGGTCGAGGAAGCACTCCTGGGTCATCCCGAGCTCGGCGGCGGCCGGCGCGTAGGGTTCCTCGATCACGGGCATGTCGCCTTGGAGCGCGCGGATGACAGCGATGTCGAGCTCGTCGTAGGGCTGGGGCTCGAGCTCGATCGGCTCCTTGACCTCGGCGGCACTGGAGAGCACGTTGGTGTCGCCCTCCATCTCCAGATCCATGCGGATCTTGAATAGCCGCAGCGTCGGTAGCTGGCGCACGGACTCGGCGCCGGCCTCGCGCGCGAGCACCTCGAGCGTGCCTTCGAGGCCGAGCTTCGAGTCGGGCTCGGTGGCGATTGTGAACCACAGGTTGAACTCGTGGTTGCGCAGGTAGTTGTGCGAGACGCCAGGGTGTTCGTTGATGACCTGCGCGGCTCTGTGTGGGTGCTCGGGATCGACCTTGGCGGCGACGAGCATCGAGGAGTAGCCGAGCGCGCGTGTGTCGAAGATCGGCGTGACCTGGCGGATGATGCGCTTGTCCAGCAGGCGCTGCACGCGCTCCATCACCTCCTGCTCAGATACCTCGCCCAGTTCGGCTACGTGCTGGTATGGCCGAGGCGCGATCGGGAACTTGCCCTGCATCAGGTTGAGCAGCCGGCGGTCGACGTCGTCGAGCGCGACTGCCGCGCCGTCCTTGCGGCTGCGTAGCTTCGGTGTGGCCGCGCTCGCTCGCGCCGCGCTCGCGCTTGCGCGCTCGGCGTCGGCGCTCAGCTCTGCTCTGCTAGCCATGTGGCTGCGTCCTTTGCGTGGTAGGTGATGATCGTGTCGGCGCCTGCGCGGCGCAGGGAGGTGAGGATCTCTAGCACCGCCGCGCGCTCGTCGATGTAGCCGGCGGCAGCGGCGGCCTTGACCATCGCATACTCGCCGCTGACGTTGTAGGCCGCAACCGGCAGGCGCGTAGCGCGCTTGATCGCGCGGATCAGGTCGCCGTAGGCGAGCGCGGGCTTGACCATCACCATGTCGGCGCCCTCCTGCACGTCCAGCAGCGCCTCGCGCACGGCCTCACGTCCGTTGGCGGGGTCCATTTGGTAGCCGCAGCGGTCGCCGAACGCGGGGGCCGAGTCGGCGGCCTCACGGAAGGGCCCGTAGAAGGCGGAGGCGAACTTAGCTGAGTAGGCGAGGATTGGCGTCTCGGCGAAACCCTCGCCGTCGAGCTCCTCCCTGATCGCGCCCACGCGCCCGTCCATCATGTCCGACGGAGCGACGAGGTCGGCGCCGGCGCGCGCGTGGCTGACGGCCGTCTGCGCGAGCAGCTCGAGCGTCGCGTCGTTGTCCACGGACGCTGTGCCCCCGTCGCCGCGCAGCACGCCGCAGTGCCCGTGGGAGGTGTACTCGCATAGGCACACGTCGGTGATCACGAGCAGCGCGGGCACCGCCTGCTTGATCGCTCGCGTGGCCAGCTGCACGACACCCTCTTGATCCCACGCACCGGAGCCCTGAATGTCCTTCTCGGCGGGCAGCCCGAACAGCATCACCGCCGCGATCCCCAGCGCGGCTGCTTCCTGCGCCTCGGCGACGGCCGCCGATAGCGACAGGCGATCGACCCCGGGCATCGTCGCGATTGGTTGATGTCCGGCCCGTGCAGGCGGGCTTTCATGCCGGCGCGCGCGATCCCCGGACAGCTCGTCCTCGGTGACGAACAGCGGCAGCACGAGCTGCCCGGCGCGCACGTCGGTCTCGCGCACGAGGCCACGCAGACCGGCGGTGGTCCGCAGCCTGCGCATGCGCGTCTGTGGAAAGCCCATCGCCTCCGAGGATACCCCGCTGGGAATGATTAGATGCCCGCCCACCCGGCGCCTGCGGCGCTCGCGCGGGCGTTCGCAGTTCGATTACTCGGCACTTTGCAGTCCCGCGCGCGCGAGCGCGCCGAACAGCAGCGTCAGGATGGCGAGGTGCACGAGCGGGAGATCGATTCCGGGAGACGCGCCGTTGACGGCGGTGTCGAGCGCCTGCAGCGCGGCCTTGAAGGGAAACACGAACGAGATCGCGCCGATCGCATCGTAGAAGCCACTGGACACCGATCCGGCGGGCACGAGCGCCAGCAGGGCGAGTGGCAGCGACAGCAGGAACGCCAGCAGCGAGGCTGCTCGCACCTCGCGCGCGAGCGCGCCGATCGCCACGCCGAGCGCGCCGAACGCGAGCGCGCCGAACGCGAGCGCCACTACCCACAGGCCCACGCGACTCCAGTCGAGCGCGACGAACGCGCTGATGCCAGCGAGCATCGCGAAAGCGATCGCGAAGGCGCAGCCGGCGGCGAGGAGTGTCTTCTCGGCGAGCAGCGCCTCGCGTGAGATCAGGTGCCCGCCCGCCCCCGGCGGGCCTCTGATCAGGCGCGCGAGCACGTGCTCCTCGCGCTCGAGCGCGACGCTCCCGGCGGCGAGCAGCACGCACACGAACATCAGCGACACGTTCGCGGCGACGACCACCGCGAACGTGTTCAGCGGGGTACGCCGGCCGTGCAGCAGCGTGCTCTTGACGCGGATCGGCTGGCTGATGGTCGACAGCACACGCTTGGCCAGCGACAGGTTCTCGGCGGCGAAGCCGGCGAACGCGTCGACCCGTTCGAGCTCGACCCTTTCGCGACCGCGCGGCTGACGGTCGATGATCGCGCCTAGCGTCGGTGGGATCTGCGTGAGCCCGATCAGATTTTCGGGCCCGCCGATGCTGCCGAGGTTACCGCCGCTCAGCAGCGTGCCGATGGCTGTCCCCGCTGCTTTCTGGATCTGTTCGGAGAAGCCCAGGTTCGCCTGGGCGAGTGCCGAGCTCAGCGTCGACTGCACGAGTGACTGCTCGAGCGCGTCGCCGTTGTAGAGGACTTCGAGCTGGGCTTGGTCGATGTCCGAGGATAGCCGCGCGGCGATGTCCGGGGGGATCACCACGGCGGCTAGCACCGCACCGGATTTGACCTTCGCGATCGCCTGCGCGCGCGTAGGCACGCGCACCGCCTGCACCTGGCTGAACAGTTGCTGCGCATATTCGCTGACGTCGACGCGCTGGCTGCCCACCTTGACGGTCTCCCCGGGCGCCGTTTCGTTGACGATCGCCACGCGCGGACGCGACGGGCTGCGGGAGATCGCAAACCCGATCAGCAGCGCGATTGCGACGGGGTAGACGATCAACAGCGCGACCAGTAGTCGCGAGCGGCACAGGATCAGGAGGTCCTTGCGCAGCAGCCAGCTCACGCGTCGGGCCGCCTGGTCGTGCGCTCGCCCGCTTGGTCATCATGTGCCCGCCCTCCCGGGACTGACGCTTGCGAGGGCACGTACGTGCCCTCGCGCAGAAAGCGCACCAACGCTCGCTCGAGGTTGCCGTCCTCGCGCTCGCCACCGTGCGCCAGGAGCGCTGCGGCCGTGCCGTCGAACAGCAGCCGTCCGTCCGCGAGCACGAGCACGCGCTCGGCATAGCGCTGCGCCTCGCTGACATTGTGGGTCGAGAACAGCACGGTCGTCCCGCCCGCGGCGCGCTCGGCAACGAACTCCCATAGACGCTCGCGCTGGCCCGGGTCGAGCGACGCGGAGGGCTCGTCCAGCGCGAGCACCGGCGGCTCGCCGATCAGTCCGAGGGCGACGTTCACACGCTGGCGGTTGCCGCCGGAGAGCCGTCCGACGGGTTCGCGGGCGCGCTCGGCGAGGCCGGTCTGCTCGAGCATCCGCGTGACGGCGGCGTGCGGGTCGGCGACGCCCTCCAGGCGAGCGAACAGCTCGAGGTTCTCCGCGACCGACAGCTTTGAGTACAGCGCGGGCTGCTGCGGTGCCCAGCCAACCTCGCCGGCGCTGCGGTTGACGCTACCGGCGCTGGGCGCTGAGATCCCGGCGATGATCGACAGCAGTGTGGTCTTGCCGGCGCCGTTCGGTCCGACGACTGCGACCAGTTCGCCAGCACCGGCCTGGAAGCTCACGTCCCGCAGCGCCTCTAGCTGACCGTAACGCTTGCCGAGCGCGCTGATGCGCAGCACGGTGCTCACAGCAGTCCGCTGCGGCCGCGGTCCCAGGATTCGAACGTCAGGTGGCGGCTGAGATAGACGGTCGTCTCGCGTAGGACCGCGAGGATCGGCAGCGCGATCAGGGCGCCGACGATCCCGTAGATCTGTAGACCCAGTAGCAGCGCGAAGATCACCAGCAGGGGATTGATCCGCAGCGTGTGCCCGAAGACCTGCGGCGCCACGACGTGGCCCTCGAGCTGCTGCATGCCGACGAACAGCAGCGCCACCCATAGCGCGGTGATCGGCTTGGTGAACAGCGCCACCACCACCGGTGGGAAAGCGCCCAAGATCGGGCCAACGTAGGGAACGAGCTCCATCACGCCGTAGAACACCGCAAAGGCCACCGCGTACTTGCTGCCGCTGGGGAAGATCCCGATAACGCCGAACAGGTACAGGGCGAGGCCGGTCGAGGTGCCCATGATTGTGCTGAACAGCAGCTGGCCGCCGACGTAGCGCCCGACGGCGTTCTGCACGAGCGTCGGGTAGTCGTCCGCGCGCGAGCCGTCGCCGTCGGGGAGCACGCGTCGCACGAGCTTCCCGATCTGCTCGCCGTAGATGAGCATGTAGACGGATAGCACGAACACCAGCACCAGATCGAAGATCGCGTTCGCTGCTTCGGTCGCCAGAGCGCCGCCGAAGGACGCCAGTTTGCTGGCGCTCTTGGCGACTTTACCCTCGATGCTCTGCAGCGCCGTTTTGCCCTGCTTGACGAGTTCCAAGTGAATGCCGTGCTGGTCCAGTTCATGCTGGAACGTAGCCATCTTCTTGTTGGCTTCTTCGACGATGTGCGGAAGGTTGTCGCTGAACGTGCGGACCTGATCGGAGATAGGGTTCGCTAGCAGGAACCCGATACCGGCGAGCGTCAGGAAGAATGCGAGGTATACGGCGAGCACCGCCAGCCCACGGGGAAGGCGCGAGCGATGGAGAAAGGCGACGGCCGGATTGAGGATCAGCGCGATGAGGCCGGCAATAATGAACACCACCAGCACTTTCCCCGCGGCTTTCGCCAGCGCCCACAACGCTAGGAGCGCCAGCGGCAGCAGCACGAGCTGGACCCAGCGTGGGATCACCACGCGCGGGGGCTCGGGCGGTGATGGTGGCCCGCCCGCCCCGGAGTCCGTCAGCTCCTGCTCGTGCTCGCCGGGCGGATCGACGCGGGGTCGATCCGCCGCGGGGGCCTTCTCCCCCTCCGGGGACGACGCGGAGACGCCTCTCACCTACCTCCCACCATGGCCAGAGTATGGCTGAGTCCGAGGCGGCCGCCGGGCTCGCGCGAGCGACGCTGGCAGGCGCTCAGGAGGAGCACGCAGTGCCTGGCGTGGGCGCCGTGCGCATCCTGTTCGTCGGCGACGTCGTTGGTGGCCTCGGCCGGCACACGCTGATCGACTGTCTGCCGATCCTGCGTGAGCGCCACGCGCCCACGTTTGTCGTGGTCAACGGCGAGAACGCAGCCGGCGGCCTCGGGATCACACCGAAGAACGCCGACCAGCTGTTCGCGGCCGGCGTCGATGCGATCACGCTGGGCAACCACACCTATCACCGGCGTGAGATCTATCCATATCTGGCGAGCCACGATCGGATCCTGCGGCCGGCCAACTTCCTGCGCAGCCAGCCGGGCCGCGGCGCGTGCGTGGTGGAGCACGGCGGGGTGCGGCTGGGTGTGGTGAACCTCAGCGGCAACCTGTATCTGCGCGCCGGGCGCTCGGCGTTCACGGAGATCGAGGTGGCGCTGGGGGAGGTCGGCGAGGTCGACCACGTCCTCGTCGACATGCACGCCGAGGCCACCTCCGAGAAGGTGGCGATGGGCTGGCACCTCGACGGGCGGGTGACGGCCGTGGTCGGCACGCACACGCACGTGCCGACCGCCGACGCGCGTGTGCTACCGGGGGGGACCGCGTACATAACGGATGTCGGCATGACCGGTCCGCGCGGCGGCGTGATTGGGGTCAAGCGCGAGCAGGCGATCGAGGCGCTGCTCACGCAGATGCCGATTCGCTTCGAGACCTCGGAGGAGGACCCGTGGCTGATGGGAGTGCTGATCAGCTGCTCAGCGCCGCGGCGCGCAGACTCGATCGAGCAGGTGCTGATGCCGCGGCCGGCGGCCGGCCATAGGGATCGCTGAGGCGCCCCAGCAGAGCGACCATCACCAGCGGGAAGAACCATGGGATGTAGAGGTAGAACCAGTGTTCGATCCCCAGCTGCTCAGCGAGGATCGCGGCCGCGCAGGCCGCCGCCAGGCCGACGGTATCGGGGCGACGTGGCACCGCTGCCAGCGCAAGCGCAAGCGCGACGGCGCCGAGCTCGGCGCCGCGCTCCAGCCCGTGCAGCCCATACAGCCCCCACACGGAGAACGGCGAGCCACGATTGGACTGGTAGGCGATCGTCCGCTCGTAGATCGTGTGCAGCGAGTCGTGGCTGAGCGCGGGGATGCAGACGAGCGCGGACACGCCCGCGAAGATGGCCCCGTATAGCGCCAGCGCGCGCGCACGCTGCTGGCGCGAGAGCACGGACAGGCCGTCGGTGGCCAGCAGCGGTGCGAGCGCGAGCGGTGCGAACTTGGTGAGACCCGCGAGCGCCGCCAGCGCGCCGCGACCGGCCAGGGCGAGCTGCGAGCGGTAGCTGGCGGCGAGTACGGCAGCGAGTACGAGTGCGGCTACGAGACTGTCATTGGAGTTGCTCTCCAGCGCGAACAGCGTGAACGGGTAGGAAACCCAGGCATAGGACAGGGCGACGCCGAGTGTGGGACCGCGCATGCGCCGGCCGAGCAGGAACAGCAGCGCTGTCGCGAGCAGGTCGAAGAAGATCGCCGCTGCGTGGGCGGCCGGCAGGTCGTCCCAGGTGCCGCTCCAGCCGAAGATCTGCTCGAACGGAACGTACGCCTCGTAGTTGACCGGGCCGTAGGTGTCGCCGTGTTCGTTGTCCGACGGATAGCCGCCGTAGAGGGGCTTGCCGTCAGCGATCCGTTGCGCCCCGATCACGCCCGCGTAGCCGACGTCGATGACATTCGAGTCGGTGACATTCAGGGCGATGCGGAAGCCGAGCAGGAAGACCACGCCGAGCGCGAGCCAGGGCGTGGGCACGAGCAGGCGCAGCGGCCGGGGGGAATGAGCGGCAGGGTGGGGTCTCGATCCGCGTCGCAGCAGCACGAGCATGCGCGCGAGTAGATACAGCAGCGGCGGATAGGCGAGCGGGACTGAGGCGTAGATGTGGGCGTGGTTGAAGAAGGCGAGCGACACCGAGAACGACAGCAGCACGAGCAGGTCGAGGTGCAACATCGACAGCGGCCTGCGGAAGTCGAAGAAGGGCAGCATGAACAGCACGCACAGCGGCAGCCAGATGTACAGCGCATTGACGTGCCTGCCGAACGCACCGGGGTAGCCGCGCGCCATCGTCCA
Source organism: uncultured Solirubrobacteraceae bacterium (assembly GCA_963830345.1). GTDB lineage: Bacteria > Actinomycetota > Thermoleophilia > Solirubrobacterales > Solirubrobacteraceae > Palsa-744. The sequence goes on from CAWHLZ010000001.1 coordinate 145,958, forward strand.
AGCGATCTGGAAGCCGGTCCACTGTTCGACCACCCGTCCTGACAGGTCGTCGATAATGACCAGGCCGATCTCCTTCTTGCCGTTGTGGGTGAAGAAGCTGACCTGCCATTGGAAGCCCCCCTTCAGGTAGACATCGCCGAAGGAGCCACGGTATTCGGCGCGCACAGCGCGCATCTTGGGAAGTCGGTTCGCGATCGCCAGGACCTCGTCTGAGGACAACCTGCGTGCGGCCGGGGGCACCTTCGAGAGCGCCACTGGGATCGGCGTTTCCGAGTTCGTTGCGCTCGTCAGCGTCGAGGTGTGCGAGCGCAACGCCACCGAGGCGGCATCTGCAGGGGTGCTCGCCAGCGCGAGCGTCCCGGACGCGACAAGCGTGGCTAGGGCAAGGGCACGCATCGAGCGAGCGTAACGGCGTCAGCGCGAACGATCGAGTCCGAAGTGATGGAGAACCAACGTGGCGAGGTCGCGGATCCCCCACTGGGCTGGCTGGGGCTGGGGGAGCGCCACCCCGCTGAGGACGAGCGCACCGAGCGAGTCGCAGGCGTGCAGCGAGCCGTGGCTGCCGCCTCCGAGATGAGCCTGACGGCCCCAGTCGACGAACTCGAACCCGGGAGCGGCCGACAGCAGTACCTCGCCGGAGGTCCGGCAGGTGAGCGCCGCCCACACACGGGACAGCGCGTCCGGGTAGGCGGGAGTGAGTATGCATCCATCCTCGACCGTCCCGTCGATGCCCGCGAGCGCGCCGTCAACGCTCCAGGACATGCCACGAGGATCGACGAGGCGACCGCCGGGGGCGAAGCGCAACTCGCCGTGCAGGTGGCTCGAGATGACGCCCTCGCGGGGCGCGTCGTGCGCATCGCGCTCAAGCCACATGACCAGGTCGACGCCTTCGATGGCCAGTGCGCGAGCTACGACCGAGGCGCGCATGGCGTCGCGCTCTGACTCGTGCAGCGCGTAGACCATCGCGGCTCGCTGCGAGGGGCAGACGGCGATCCGCGGCTCATCGTCGTGCGCGCCCTGCGCTGAGTGAGCAGAGCGGCGGGAGGTGGGGTGGGTGGGTCTCAATACCCCCAGCTCGGCGAGCTCGTCCTGCAGCGCGATCGTGGCAGTGACGGGAGTCTGCGAATGGTCGGCCATCGCGATCACGGCGTGCTCGGCCAGGAACTCCTCGACACCGCCGGCCGCGTTCATCACACGGGCAAGCTGGAGATCGGCCTGCCCGATCGACTGGACCTGAGCGTCGGGACCGTGCTTGTGCGAGTACCAATCGTTGTCCGGGAGGGACAGCAGGAGGAAGTCAAACAGGTCGTACTCGACCATGTACGCGGAGACGCAGCCGGAGTGCCTGTCGCGCACACCCGGCATGCCGAGGCCCGAGCGGCAGCCGGTGCGCCGGGAGGCAAAGATGTCGGCGTAAAACAGCTCGCGCGGGCCCATCACCGGGTGGCGCATGAGCGCGGAGGCAACGCGTGTCAGGGCGGTGTCGCGCTGGGGCTCGTGGCGGTGGCGTCCCCGATACATCAGGTAGGTGGTGCCGGCGGTGCGCACGTTGGCGTCGTCGAGCGTCTCGAACACTGTCGGCGTGTCGGGCGAGAGGTGGGCGCGATTCATGTTGTAGACGGTGTCGGTGAGCTGCCGTGCGATACCAAAGCGCTGCGCGGCGCGGAAGCTCGAGCCGTACTCGATATAGCGGTGCTCCTCGCGGTGGAACCAGTTCATGCCCGGAATCTCGTGTGCGTCCTGACTGAAGCCGGTGACGATCGAGGCGGCACACACGGGCGTGACCGACGGGAACGCGGCGACGCAATCGGGCACGTAATGCCCGCCGTTCACCAGCCGCTCGAGGATGGGCGCTACGCCGGCGTCGATCGCGCGCTCGAGCATTGCGGGCGCCATCGCATCGATGACACACAGGACGAGCTTGGGCGGGGTCGACATCAGCGACGCAGGATGCGCAGCCCTGCGTACTTTTCATCCCCACGGCCGCGTCCCCGCCAGGCAAACCAGGCGAGCAGCGCGACCGCCACGTAGCCGAGCGGGTGCAGTAGTGCGACGAGCGCCGCGAACAGCAGGGCGGCCGTGTCGAGGTAGACGGTCAGCGCCTCGCGCGCCGCACGGTCGCTCAGACGTGAGCGGGCACGGACGATCACTGGCCAGGACGCCCGCTGGGCGAGACCGACGACGAGCAAGCCGCCAATCACACCCGGCCATGGGCTGTCACCATGCGCGGCGAGCGTGCCACCGAACAGGAGCGCTCCCGCGCCGAGCCCCAGCCCGGTGAGCGATGCGGCGAGGGGATCGTTGCGCGTCTTGCGGTCGCTGGGATCGATGATTGGCGCCAGCCTGAGCAGCAGCTGCAGGCCATACGCGATCACCAGCGCTACCACGACGGCTAGCAACCACCAACCAGACTGCAGGAAGCGGAAGTGCCCATGCGCGAAGCCAACCCCGAGCCCGTCTGCGGAACCGAGCGCACCGGCGAGTAGCACCGGCAGGAACGGGCGCAGCCCGCAGGCGGCCGCGAGTCCGGCGCCGAGACCGATGTAGAAGAAGATGCCGTTCATGCAGAGTGCTTGTAAGGGTGCGCTACCGTGCGGGAATGAGCGGGCGGGACGATAGTCGAGGAGCTCGACCGGCGGCACACGAGCTCGCGCGCTACGAGGGACTGTTCGCAGCGCGCACGCGCGGGATGAAGAAGCTCGGCGATGCGTGAGATGATGGCTCTGACCGAGCGCCCGGAGGTAATCTCGCTCGCCGGGGGCCTGCCTGACACGAGCACGTTCGCGCCTGAGCTGTACGCGAAGCTGATGGCGAAGGTGGCCGCCGAGTCGACCGCGCGCGCGCTGCAGTACGGGCCAACGGAGGGGATGGCCGCGACGGTCGACTGCATCGTCGAGGTGATGGCGTGTGAGGGCACGCTGGTGGACCCTTCGGAGGTGATCGTCACGACCGGCGGCCAACAGGTGATCGACCTGGTGTGCAAGACGCTGATCGACCCCGGCGACGTGATCGTCGCCGAAGCGCCCACCTACCCCGGTGCGGTGCCGACGTTCAGCGCCTACCAGGCGGACGTCGAGCAGATCGAGATCGACGCTGACGGCATGCCGATCGACGCCCTGGAGAGCACGCTTGACCGCCTTCACTCCCAGGGCCGCAGGCCGAAGTTCATCTACACGATCCCCAACTTCCAGAACCCGGGCGGGGTCACGATGTCGCTGGCGCGCCGCCGCCGCCTGGTGGAGGTGGCGCGCGAGCGTGAGCTGCTCGTGCTCGAGGACAATCCGTACGGCCTCCTGCGCTATGAGGGCGAGCCGCTGCCGACGCTGTACTCACTCGACGCCGAGGCCGCCGCCCGCGGCGGGGTCTCGGACCTCGTGATCTACCTAGGAACCTTCTCGAAGATCCTCTCCCCGGGCCTGCGCCTGGGATGGGCGGTGGCGCCACGGCCGGTGCTCGAGAAGCTGAACCTCGGCAAGCAGGGCGCGGACCTGTGCTCCTCGGCGGTGACGCAGACGTTTGTGGCGGCGTACTTCGCCGAGCAGGGCGCAAACGGCCAGCCGGCCTGGCTTGAATACATTCACAGGCTCAGGGACCTGTATCGCACGCGCAGGGACGCGATGCTGGAGGCCCTGCAGGAGCATCTCGGCGGGCGAGCCAGCTGGACGACGCCGGCGGGCGGCCTGTTCGTGTGGGCGACGCTGCACGGCAATGTCGACACGACCGACCTGCTCGCGCGCAGCGAGGGGGTGGCGTTCGTGCCGGGCCGTGCCGCCTACGTCGACGGGCGCAGCGGCTCGTCCTCGATGCGTCTGAACTTCGCGGGCGTGCCCGACGATGACATCCGCGAGGGGGTGCGGCGGATCGGGCGGGCGATGGGCGGGCAGGCGGGGCTGTTCGGGGCCCTGACGGGGTCGCCCGCCGGTGCCGCGAGCGCAACGGACGCCGCGGACGCCGCCGGGCCACAGACCGGTGGCGTGGCTGACGCCGCGCAGCACCCCGTTGCGGGTCACGGGCTGGCGGATGTGGTGCAGCTGCCGCGCCGCCGCGATGAGACCCAGGCACGTCGGCGCCACGATCGATGAGCGATCGGGGCCGCCCTTCGACGGGCCCTGCTTCGATGTCTGGCAAACGCGTGGCGGTGCTCAGCGGAGGTTTGTCGCTGGAGCGCAACGTCTCCCTGCGCTCGGGCGCATATGCACAGGACGCGCTGCGTCGCCTGGGGCACGATACGGTTGCGATCGACCTTGGTGGGGAGTTGGTGACGCAGCTACGCGATGTGACGCCGGACGCGGCATTCGTCGCGCTACACGGCGGCGAGGGCGAGGACGGGACTGTCCAGGAGCTGCTTGAGGCGATCGAGCTTCCCTACACAGGTTCGGGCCCGGCGGCGTGCATGCGTTGCGCCGACAAGGCGCTCGCCAAGTACCTGATGCGCGAGGCAGGAATTCCGACGCCTGCCTTTCGCGCCTTTCGTGAGGCAGCCGTCAAGGGACTGGGTGCAGGAGGTGCGCTTGGAGGCGTCGAGCAGACGCTCGGGTTCCCGCTGGTGGTTAAGCCGGCAGGAGGAGGTTCCGCGCTGGGAATCAAGTTCGCAAATTCGGATGAGGAGCTCCCCGCAGCAATGGTGGGGGCGTTCTCCTACGATCGCAAGATCCTGATCGAGCGCTACGTCGCAGGACGTGAGCTGGCGGTTTCGGTGCTCGACGCGGTGAATGAAAGCCCGCCCGCCCATGAGCCGGTCGCACTGCCGGTGCTCGAGGCAATCCCACGCGAAGAGGACTTCTACAACTACGAGGCTCGCTACGAGATCGGCATGACGACGTTTGTCTGCCCGGCCGAGCTGGACGCGCATACGACCGCGCGCGCGCAGGAGCTCGCGGTGCAGGTGTACCGGCTGCTGGGTTGCCACGGTGTCGCGCGAGTGGATCTGCTGCTCGACGAGCACACGGGCGAGTTGACGGTGCTGGAGACAAACGCCGTCCCTGGTCTAACCGAAACTAGCTTGCTGCCGCTGGCGGCCGACGCCGCGGGCATCGGCTTCGATCAGCTCATAGAGCGAATCCTCGCCAGCGCCTTCACGCGCTAAACGTCGTTCGTGGGTCGCGCACGCGCGGCCAGCGACGCGTCAGCGGTCAGCTATCCCCGGCGGCGAAGTCCTCGGGGGATACCTGGTCGAGAAACTCCTTGAACTTCTCGACCACGTCCTCGGACTCCTCGACGTCGTGCTCGAACTCGATGGCGGACTCGGAGATGACCTCCTCGGCGGCGTAGATGGGCGCGCCGGAGCGCACCGCCAGCGCGATCGCGTCGCTCGGCCTGGAGTCGATCTCGAGCTCGCGGCCGCCCACGCTGAGAGTTATCGAGGCGAAGAACGTGTTCTCGCGTAGCTCGGTGACCGATACCTGCGTGCACTTGACATCGAGCTCGCCGAGGATGTCGCACAGCAGGTCGTGGGTCATCGGACGGGGCGTGCCGGCCCCCTGCAGCTTCATCAGAATTGACGCGGCCTCCGGATGCCCGATCCAGATCGGCAGGAACTTGTTGCCGTCGACTGTCTTCAGGAGCACGATCGGCTGCTTGCCAACCATGTCGAAGCTGACGCCGTAGATCACCATCTCCTGCACAAGGATCCTCCGAGAGGGGGGAAGTCAGAGTATAGGTACCGAGTGGACCGCCAGCCCACGGCGCAACGGCGCGGCAGAGGGCTCAACGGGGCGAACAGCTAGAGCTTGTCAGCGGAAGCTCCAGAGCTTGTTTCCGAGGAAGTTGAGCGGCATCGAGGCCGCCACGGCGAGCGCCTGCGCGGGCACCTTGGCGACGCTCGCACCCTCCACGAGCAGGGTGAGCAGTACCAGGCTCAAGACCTCCGCCGCGAGGCTAACCACGAGGAAGCGAAGCGCTTGGAAGCGTGCCTGACCGTCGCGAGCGTCGAATGTCCAGTAGCGGTTGAGGACGAAGTTGTTGAGCACGGCGACGAGCCAGGCGGCGACCGAGGCGAAGCGGTAGTCGACCCCGACGGAGTGCACGAACAATGTGTACACGGCCAGGTTGACCAGGAAGCCCACGCCCCCGACGAAGCCGAAGCGAACCAGTTGTAGCCAGTTGGCGGGCCGGCGCATCCCGTGGAGCAGGCGGACGTGCGGTCGTATCTCCACGGCGGTGGCCTCCTCGCGCATCGCATCAGGGTAGCGACCCATCCCGGCGGACGGTGTCGCTAGCCTTGTGCGGGTGCGTCCTGTTCGCGAGCCGACTGTTGCGTGCGCGTGCCTGCTGGCCACTGTCATGCTTGCCGCCTGCGGTGGCTCGGGCTCTAGCTCGGGTTCGAGCGGCAAGCGGCACAGCACGAGCGCGAAGTCGGTGACCCCGGCCGGGGTGGTGGCGAGCGCCGTCGCGAAGTCATCGGCAACGGGAGGCTCGCCGGGCAGCGCCAAGGAGGTAGCTGACCCCCTGGAAGGGGACAGTTACCCTGCCCCGGCCTCCGTCAAGCATGCCAGCGCGGCGACACCCGCCAAGGCCGGCGAAGCGATCGTCGCGGCAGGCGCGCCCTCTGACGCGGAAGTACGCCAGGAGCTGGCGCAGATGCAGGCTGTGGAACGCAACGCGCGCAAGGCGCAGCAGCGCACGCTGACCCCGGTCGCGGGTGGCGAGTCGGTCGGCGGTAACGGCACGATCCCGATCCCGACTGACGTCCCCGAAGTCGTGCAGAAGGTGATCGCCGGCGCTAACGAGATCGCCGACTTCCCGTATGTCTACGGCGGCGGGCACGCCTCGTTCGTGGACAACGCATATGACTGCTCGGGCTCCGTTAGCTACGCGCTGGCGGCGGGCGGACTGCTGAGCGCACCGGAGACCTCAGGTCAGCTTGAGAGCTGGGGCGTGCCGGGCCCAGGCAAGTACATCACCGTGTATGCAAACGCTGGTCACACCTACATGTACGTAGACGGGATTCTGTATGACACGGCTGGGCGCAGCGGCGTGTATGCCTCGCGCTGGCAGGTCGAGCCCACGGACAACGCTGGCTATATCGTGCGCCACTGGCCGGGGCTGTAGCGATGTCGATCGCGCTCACACATCTGGCGAGCCTGATCTCCTCCCTGCCGATGGCCCTTGGCGGTGAAGCGGAAACGTCCAACAACACGGGGCTGGGCGTAATCTCGGTGGTCTCTATTGGTCTCGGCTATGTGGGGCTGTTCGCCCTGTGGTTCTTCGTGTTCCGCGACAGGTCGCGCTCGAAGCGCAAGAAGGACTCCTCCGACTGACCGGCGGCGCGTGCAGTCGCGGCTGGGGCGCGGTCGTCAGCCGGTGAGCGTGACGCCGCTCGTTACGGTCGTCGTCGCCGGGTTGCTTGTGGCCGCGTTGCGCACGATCAGGCGCAGTATCAGCGAGAGCTTGTGGACGTGGGCCAGGCGCGCGGCCGTGCGCTTGGAGAACTGGATGTGCACCGCGTTGCGTCCGCCCTTGGTGGTGATCAAGATGGCTTTCGCAATCACGAGCTCGGCGGGCGAGCCGGCGGGCATGTCAGTGGCCGGAGTGCCGCTGATGCCCAGGCGGTGTGCGACTGCGCTGCTGAGCAGCACCTCGAAGTGCCCGGCAACCTGCTCGTTGACCGAGTAGCTGACGACCAGGCCCTTGCGCAGGACATCGCGCAGTGTCTGTCGGACGATCGCCGCTGCGGCGATCGGGGCAGGAATCCCGCCGGGCGAGCCGGAGGACGGACCTGCGCCCTGACTCGACTGGCCGGAGCCTGCTGAGCTCGAGCCGGTGGCCGAGCTGCCCGAGCCTGCTTCCGTGGACGGCGGTGGGGGTCCGTCCACGACGACTTCGTGGGTAACGCTAGTCGTGTCGCCGTCGACGTCGGTGATCGTCAGCGTGACGTTGTACGTGCCGCCATATTGATAGGAATGGAAGGCGCTCGCGGCACAGGGGCTGAGCCAGGGGGTTTCGCAGGTCGGGGCGCCGGGGGCGAAGCCTTTGACTTCTGGGGTGTCGTCGCCGAAGTTCCAGCTGAAGGTCGCGTAGGTGAGCGTCGGCGGCCCACTGGGACCGAAGGCGTCCGTGTCGAACAGGCTGAACGTCGACTCCATTCCGTCGACGCCGATGATTTCGCCCGCGTTGACCGGGTTGGGGGCGGTGAAGCGTGCGATCAAGCCGGGGCCGCCTGAGCATTCTTCGCCAGCCTTGCTGAAGACGTTGTTGATGTAGTAGCGGTGACCGCTCACGGTCACGTTTGACAGCATCCCGGCTTCGGTGTGTTCTTGCGCTGTCACCGAGCCAGAGATTTCCCCGCCGCTCCCGTCTTCACCGGCCGTCGCGGCGAAGACGTTGCGACAGAGATCGGTTGCCTCGTTGCCCTTGCTGTCCTGCCAGGAGTCGAGCAGCGGATCGGTGACGGTGTTCATCTCCTCCTCGGCGATCTGATTCACGAGCAGGTCGGACAGGCCGGCTGTGTAGCCGCCCGATTCGCTTTTTGTTTCCTGGTTGGGCTCCTCGATGTGGGGGCCTTCAAGCCGGCGCTCTTCTTCTTCTTCTTTGCGCTTCTTCGGCGTATCTTCTTCGAGCGTTTTTTTGCGCGCTTCTTCTTCCTTGGCGGTCAGTTCCTTCGGCGCCTCTCGCTTCTCTTCGCCCTTTTCCGGGTTCCAGCCACCGTCCTGACAGTCATACGAAGTCGTATAGGCCGTCCATGGAATCGCTGCGTAGAGAATCGTGTTGCCGTTCCCCTCGGGGGCATTGTCAGGGTTGATGTCACTGTGGTAGCTGCAGAAGCTTTCTTTGTAACTGACGCTTTCGCGCTTTCCTTCCGTTTCTTCTTTTGCCGAGAGGACGTAGTCCGAGCAGCGTGTGGCAGCGACGTCGAGGCACACTGTGACACCGGGTGGAGTCAGAAGGTCGTAGATGGTGCTCATGCCCTTGGGCAGCGCATGGGTGGCAATGAAGGACTGGAGCTGTTCGCGCAGCTGCGCGTCCGTGAGGCAGGTGACCGCGGGGTCCTTTGGGTCTGTGCATTTCCCGGTGGGGAATTTCACAGTGTCCGAGTAGGCGCCCTTGAAGAGTGCGTGGAATGGTACGGCCGCGTTGCTGCGGTCACGGTACTGGGCGATGACGCCAAACGGGGTCGCCAGGCCGCTTTCACCGAGCGCCCGGAGGAAGCCATCGACGTCGACGAGCCATTCGTGGGTGAACTGGTCCTTCGGATCCCAGTAGATCGCGTACTCGCTGACGCTTCCATTCAGGACGACATTTCCGTTTTCGTTTGCAAAAGTCTTGGGTTCGTCGCCGGGAGTGCCCAGGACGGTGCCGTTGTTGTGCGGCTGCAGCCCAACCTTGGTGCCTTCGACTTCAGCGACGACCGCCCACGCCGGCGGCGCGATCAGCAGCAGCGCTGCCGTGAGGCTTGCTGCAAAGGCTGCCACGAGCGTCCGGCTCCGGACGCTCGCTGCGCACACATGGGCCGGCGAGGAGAGCAAACGGGCAAAGATCGTCACGAACCCCTCATCGGCATGGAAGGCCGGTTGCCTTAGCTCACTGGACGGCCTACGACGTGGTGGTCTTGCGAGCGCAGGGGAATCCTGGCCATCCGGCCCCTTCAGGGCACTCGGCAGTCCTCGTCATCCCGTCCCGGCCATCCGTCCACACGGTGGCGCGGCCCGACAGCAGGCGTGGCGTGCTCCCGATCCCTGGAGGTGAATGTACGAACTTGTACGTGCACCTGCGAACGAAGACGATACACGTGGCTGAAGGCTCACTCACTGGCTCCAGATCCGGACTGGCATTGTCGTCCAGCCCGCGCACGCGCGGGCTGGGGCGCCTGCAGAGACTGGCGCGCGGCCACAGGAACTTCTGGGTCACAGCCACGGTGCTGCTGGTACTCACGGCGATGCTCGCGTCCGTGCTCGGCGCCCGTGCGGTGGCCCACTCGGATGCCGGCAAGGCGCGGCTGGCATTCCACCTGGCCTCAGCTGAGATCGCGGCGACGCTGAAGCTGTCGATTCAGCACGAGGAAGACCTCGTCGTCAGTGCAAGCGCGTTCGTTGCCGGTAACCCACACGCGTCGCCGGCCGACTTCGACAGGTGGGTGGAATCGGTGCGCGCGATGCAGCGATATCCAGAGCTTCAGGACATCGGCCTGCTGGCGCTGGTGCCAGCCTCGCAGCTGCGGGCGTTCGACGCACGAATCACCGCCGAACCGCCGCGACCCTTCGGGCCGCGATCGGTGGCACCGGCGGAGAGCCTCCAAGTGCTGCCACCTGGCAACCGACCCTACTACTGCCTTGCGGTGGCCGGACTGGCGAGGAACGCCGCGAGTTACATGCCAGCTGATGTGGACTACTGCACGATTGCTCCGACGCTGATCGGCGCGCGCAACTCAGGCCAGCCAAGCTACGCACCGTTCAAGGCCGAGGGCACCACGTTGCTCGGGATCGAGACTCCGGTGTATCGCGGCGGGGTGGCGCCTTCGACGCTGCACGCCCGCCAGCGAGCATTTCTGGGATGGCTTGGCGAGCTGCTGATGCCGAAGATTGTGCTGAACAGAGCGCTCGAAGGGCACCCGGGCCTGGCTGTGGTGTTCCGCTATGACTCGGGCAACTCCCGCCTGCAGCTGAGCAGCGGGACCGCCCCAGACGGCGCGCAGAGCACGACGATCGCGCTTTACAACGGCTGGACCATGCAAAGCTTCGGAGCGGCAATCACGAGCGGGGTGTTCGGCCACCGCGACGCGCTGATCCTGCTGCTAGGTGGAGTACTGCTCGGTGTCTTGCTGGGCGCGCTCGTGCTCGTCTTGGGGACCGGGCGCACACGAGCGCTGTCGCTCGTGCGTGAGAAGACCCGCGAGCTCTCCCACCTGGCGCTTCACGACCCTCTGACCGGCCTGCCGAACCGCGCGCTCGTGCTCGACCGCGCCGCGCAGATGCTCGCACGCACAGCGCGCCAACCGGGCATGGTGACGGGCGCGCTATACATCGATGTAGACGGCTTCAAGCACGTCAACGACAACTTTGGGCACGCGGCTGGAGACCGGCTCCTAAGCATCACGGGGGAGCGGTTGCAGAGCGCCGTGCGCGAACAGGACACCGTGGGACGCCTCGGCGGAGACGAGTTCGTCGTGCTGGTCGAGTCGGCTGCCGAGGAGGCGGCACTCGACGTGCTTGCCAGCCGTCTGACCGAGGCGTTGCGCGAGCCGGTCGAGCTCGGCGACGCGCACAAGCTCTTCTCGGTCACCGCGAGCATCGGGGTGGCGGTTGGTCGTTACGCCACTCCGGATGACCTGCTGCGCGACGCCGACCTAGCCCTGTACGCCGCCAAGGCAGCGGGAAAGGACCGCTATGCGTTGTTCGATGCGGGCCTGCACGCGAACGCGGAGGGTCGGCTGGACCTCGAGGCTGATCTGAGCGCGGCCGTGACCGGGGATCAGTTCTTTCTGCTCTACCAGCCGATCTTCGATCTGGCGAGCGGGCATGTGGTCGCCGTTGAGGCGCTCGTCCGCTGGCAGCATCCGCAGCGGGGCGTCGTGGCACCCGACAGCTTCATCCCACTGGCAGAGGAGAGCAGGCTGATCGTCCCGATCGGCCACTGGGTCCTGGACCAGGCGTGCCGCCAGGCTGCAGCGTGGATGGCGGACGGCATCAGGCTCGGCGTTTGCGTGAACGTTTCGGCGTATCAGCTCAATCGCAGGGACTTCGCTGAGGACATCCAGCGGGCGCTTGCGAGCTCCGGGGCAGACCCGTCGTTGCTGACGCTCGAGATCACCGAGACGGCGCTCGTGCGCGACGTCCCGGCGGCGCGCGAGCGTCTGGAGGAGGTCAAGGCGCTGGGCGTGCGCGTCGCGATCGACGACTTCGGTACGGGCTATGCGTCGCTCGCGCACCTGCAGCGCATGCCTGTCGACATCCTCAAGATCGACAGGAGCTTTGTGGCGAAGTTGAGCGATGGGGCGCAGAGCCGTGAACTGCTCGCGGCGATCCTGGGCGTGGGCCAGTCGCTGTCGCTGAGCGTGGTCGCCGAGGAGCGCGACCAGCGGACCATGCTCGAAGCGATGGGCTGCGAGATGGCGCAGGGCTTTCTGCTCGGCAATCCGGGTACGGCGCGGGAGATCGAGGCACTGTTCGTCTCCAGCCGGCTCGGGCATACCGTCAGCTCGCCGACAGGCTGACGCATTCGCGATCCGCGGTCAAACACTCCCACGCCTCGGCCTCCAGCGCGACGAGCGGGAGGCTATGACGCCAGACTCCGTCAGGCGGTTTCGCTCACGCGCTCGTCGGCTGGTCCTCTCCCGCGCGCTCGTCGAGCCGGCGCAGATGCGCCTGCACCCGCTCGTCGCGCTCGAGCTGCGCGTCGCTGAGCGGGCCGAGGATGCCGCGCAGCACTGACATCACGACCCAGCGGCGCGGTTGGATGATGCGCGGCTGGCGGCGCTCGATCCCGCGGACGATCGCCTCACCGGCGGCGCTCGGGGGCAGTCGCTTGTGCAACGGCTTGGGCAGCGACGCCACCATGTCCTTCGCGAGCGGGTCACGGTCCAGACCCTGATGGACCATCTCGGTGTCGATGAAGCCGAAGTATGCGACGCTCGCGCTGGCGCCATGCTGGACGAGCTCTACTCGCAGCGCGCGCCCGAACTGCTCGACTGCAGCCTTGCTCATCGCATAGGGAACCTCGCCGACGCCGTTCATAAAGGCGTAGATCGATGAGATCACAACGACATGCCCCTGCCGGCGCACGATCTCCGGAAGCGCCGCGTCGACCGTCCGGTAGACGCCCATCAGGTTGACGTCGAGGACGCGCTCAAACGTCTCGGTGGCGGATGCGCGGAAGGTGGCCACGCGCGAGGCGATGCCGGCGTTGGCGACGACAACGTCGAGGCCGCCAAAGCGCTCGACGGCGACGGCTACCGCCCGCTGCATTGCGCCACGGTCAGTGACGTCGCCGGCGAGGCCGACTGCCCTGATGTCGTGTACCTGCGCGGCGGCGCCAACCGCCGCGTCGGCGTCAAGGTCGACGATCACGACGGACGCGCCGCGTGCGACGAGCGCGCGTGCGGTCGCGAAGCCGATCCCGCGCGCGCCACCAGTCACGAGAGCGACCTTGCCGGTGAGCTCGTAGCGCGCCACGCCCCAACTCTATGGCAAGTGACGCGCACGGAGGAGGAGCGCCGAAGCCTCCTCTGCAGCCGCCCGGACCTCGGCGGCATAGCGCTTCTCGTTTCCGCCGAAGCGCGGCGTGGGGACCGGCACGGAGATCGCCGCGACGGGACCGGCGGCGTCGAGGACGGCCGCGCCAACAGCGCAGATCCCCTGCGTATGCTCCTCGCGATCGAACGCCACGCCGCGACGGCGGATCCGCGCAAGCTCCTCGAGCAGGGCTGACCGCGAGGCAATCGTCTTGGGGGTCGTCCGTTGCAGGCGCGCAGGGAGCAGCGCGAGCGCGTCCTGTGGGGGCATGGCCGCCAGCAGGGCCTTGCCGTTGGCTGTGCAGTGCAGGGGAAAGCGCGCGCCCACAGCCGACACCGCCCGCAGGCGGTGCGAGGCGGGGAGCTGGTCGACAAACCGCATGGAGGTACCGTCGAGCACCGCGAGATCTACCGTCTCCTCGACCCGGCAGCGTAGCTGCTTCAGCGCCGGGCGAAGCGCGTTCGGCAGGCTCAGGGCGGTGGCCGCGCTGAGGCGTGCGAGGGCGGCGCCGAGCACGATCCTGGCACCTGGGCGGCTACTCACGAGATCCTCGGCGGCAAGTGCTCCCACCAGCCTGTGCACTGTCGACTTCGGTAGCCCGACGGCCGCTGAGAGTTCGCCGAGCGCCAGTCCCTCCGGGTGCGGCTCCAGTGCGCGCAGCACCTGCCCGGCGCGAGCGATCGCCTGCACGCCCTCGCGACGGGGCGCAGGCGCGGCGCGATCTAGTTCCGTTGCGTTCTGCATCACGGAAAGTGTATCCTGCATCGTGGAACTATCATGGAACAGGCGTACGATGGACAGCAATTCAGGCGCGGCGAGCCTGGCTATGAGCAGGCGCGGCGTGGAGCGGTCTGGAACGCGCGTACACCGGAGCGCTTTCCGGACGTGATCGTCATCGCGCACGGCGAGGCGGACGTGGTGCGCGCGATCCGCAGCGCGATCGCGATGGATATGAAGATCGGCGTGCGCTCTGGCGGGCACAGCTGGGTGGGCAACCATGTGCGCGATGGCGGCATGCTGCTCGACCTGTCGCGTCTGCGGGCGGCTGATGTCGACCGCGGCGCGATGACCGCGGCCGTCCAGCCTGGCTGTCCGGGCAACGAGCTGCTCGCCGCGCTCGGCCGCGAGGATCTGTTCTTCCCGGCGGGCCACTGCGTCGGCGTGGCGCTCGGCGGCTACCTGCTGCAGGGTGGCTACGGCTGGAACGGGCGCGTACACGGGCCGGCGTGCATGAGCGTCGAGGCGATCGACGTGGTCACTGCCGACGGCGAGCTCGTGCGCGCGGACTCCGCACAGAACACCGAGCTGCTGTGGGCGGCGCGCGGCGCCGGGCCGGGCTTCTTCGGGGTGGTGACGCGCTTTCACCTGCGTCTGCAGCCCAAGCCGGCGGTGGTGGCCAACGGCGTGTACTTGTACCCGGGGGATGCGCTCGAGGACGTCTTTCGCTGGGCGCATGCGATCGGCCCGCGGGTCCCGCGCACGATGGAGTTGATGCTGATCGTGCACCGTACCGACGACGGCGAGCTGGAGATTGCGGTCACCGGGCCGGTGCTCGAGCGCGACGAGCGCCAGGCGCGTGACGCACTTGCGCTGCTCGAGAGCTGCCCGGTCCTGGACTCTGCGAAGGTCGCGGAGCCGTATATCTCGGTCGAGCTCGCCGACCTATATGCGGGGGTGCATGCAGCCTACCCGGATGAGCACCGCTATTCGGCTGACAACATGTGGACGCACGCGCCGATCGACGAGCTGCTCCCGGGCCTGCGACGGATCGCCGAGACGATGCCGGGGGCGCCGTCACACATGCTGTGGATGAACTGGGGGCCGGGCGCGACTCCAGCGCCGGCACGCCCCGACATGGCCTACAGCGTCGAGGACGACACATACATCGCGCTGTACGGGGTGTGGCAGGACCCTGCCGAGGACGGCGCCAACCTCGCGTGGGTCGCCGAGCGCATGCGCGAGATGGAGCAGCTCGCCAGCGGCATCCAGCTCGCGGACGAGAACCTCGGACAGCGACCGGCGCGCTTCGTCACCGACGGGCACATGTGCCGGCTGGACGAGTTGCGAGCGATCCACGACCCGCACGAGCGTTTCCATCCATGGATGGGTCGACCGGCCCTGCCCTGTCAATGCAGGAATGACAGATGAGCGAGCGCCAGCCGGACGAGCTGAGCGAGTACCTGCGGCGACCGATGCAGCGGCCACCGTCGGATGTGCTAGAGGCGATCGCGCGGGGACCGATCGACCCGGTTGACACGCTCGCGCTCGTCGACGTCGAGCGCCTGCTCGATCCTGCGCCGCTGCCCGTCGAGAGCGGCTGGTGCACGCTGTCCGACGGCGTGGGCTATGTGGCGGTGCGCACGGCGATGCCGGCGGTGAGCGGCGAGATGGTGGACTGGTGGTTCGACTGGCATCCGCGGGAGTCAACGCGCTACCGCGTGTGGCACCCGGAGGCGCACTACGCCAACTCGCTGCAACCGCCGGCGCACAGCGGCGCCAAGGCCCACTGGAGAGCTGTCCACCACCCGGTCGAGGACGTGGGCCTGGGCGTCGTGCACGCGCGCATCGCGTTTCGCCGGCCGAGCGAGATGGGCTTCGCGAGCGACGCCCTCGATCACCCGTGTGTCGCGACGATCGTGTGCGGATACGCGGGCGACGATCGCCGGCGCGTGCGCCACACGCCGATGTACCACGTGTTCCTGCGCGAGGGCGAGGGCGTGGTCCTGCGCAGCCGCTTCTGGCTGGGCGCCGCGATGCGTCCCTATGGTCCCGCGGGCGCCCTCGGTGAGCGTCTGCTCAACAACGCGCTCGTGCGCCACGCCACGCTCCCCGCACGCCTGCCTCGCGCGCTGGCGATGCACTGCGCGGAGGAGTACGCGAACCTCGCCGCGCTGCTGCCGGAGCTGTATGCGCGCTTCGGGCCGGCAGCTCCCTAGCGCGAGCAGCTCGGCCAGAATGCCCAGTGGATCGGGGACAGCGATGGCAGACCCGACGGAGCCTCATTCACCGCGTCGACCCGTGGGCCTGCGAGGCCTGTGCCGTTGGCGTGAGCTGGTCGATCCTCAGCGGCCGCTCCGGTGGGCGCTCGAGGATCGGCCGCGTGGTTGTGCGCAGCGTTGCATCGATATGCAACAGCTCGCCGGAGGCCAGTAGCCGCCAGCCGGCGTCCGTGTCCATGCGCTCGCTCGCAAGGACCACCAGCGGTCGGCTAGCTCCTTCCTCAGCATGTACGTGACTGCCGAGGCTGCTCGAGTGCGCAAGCGGCTCGCCGGGCGCCCGCTCCAGCACGTACAGTGGGTGTGTCAGCGGATAGCGAAGCGCCCACAGCCCGTCGGCGCTCGCGAGCAGGAAGTTGATCGCGAACAGCGGCAGGTTTGCGGCGACCCAGCTGCACGCCGCCTCGATCCCCGCGGCGACATCCCCGTCCCGGGCGGCGATCTCGCGTGTGATCAGAGCGAACAAGCGCTCAGAGTCGGTGTCGCCTTTGACCAGCCGGCGGTCGTCGCCGAGCTGCGCGTCTAGCGCCGTCAGGTCCTCGATTACGCCGTTGTGGGCAAACAGCCGTCCGTGCTGCTCGAAAGGGTGCGTGTTGCGCACGTCGAGTGCCCCCGTGGATGCGAAGCGGATGTGGGCGAGGAACGTCCTCGAGCAGACCTCGCGCGCCTCACGCGCGAACCGCCTGTCCTCGTAGGCGGCAATCGCCTGCTTGCTGACGTGGGGCGCTGCCTGGGCGTCGAACCAGCCCAGTCCGGTCCCGTCCGGCTCACGATGGCTCTGCGCGGTCAGGCTATCGGGCGCGTCGAGCAGCCAGAACATCGCCCGGGCGGGCTCGCTCCCAGCGCTCATGCCGAACAGGCGACACACGTCCGACGATAGTGACATGCGGGCGTTTGCCGTGGTCGAGTCACCTCTGGCTATTTGAGCTCGCAGCGGAGCTTTGTCAATCCAAGACGCATCCGTCCCTTGACAGTGCCGGGCGGGAGGGCGAGCCGACGCGCGATCTCCTGGTGGGTGAGACCGTCAAAGAACCCAAGCTGGATCACTTCGCGCTGTGCCGGCGGCAGCCGCGCGAGGAACTCCACCAGCTGCTCCGTCTCGATCCGCGCGGCGAAGTCGCCGGGCACGTCGTCGCGCGCAGGCTGGTCGTCCAGCCGGGCGGGCCCCTCCTCGCGCCCGGCGGCGAGCGAACGGCGGCGAGCCAGATATATCGCGCGGTGTCGAACGATGCTCATCGCCCACCCCGCTACCGATCCGCGCGACGGCTGATAGGTCGCCCGCGCTGACCACATCGAGACGAACGCGTCCTGCACGGCGTCCTGGGCGCAGTCGCGGTCGTGACATACGGACAGCGCTGTGCGAAAGGCGCGCAGTGCGAACCGGTCGTACAGCTCTCCCAGCGCAGAGCGCCCTCCCGCCTGGACCTCCTGCATGAGGACGGCGTCCGTGAGCTCCAGCGGGGCGGCGTGCTTCACCGAACAGCCTCGCTGGGCTCGAGGAAGAACATCTCGCACGCGATGCCCGGCGAGGTCTGGTTGGCGCTCATGAACGCCACGACCCGGCGTAGTGTCAGACGTTCGACAGCGGCACTGAAGTCGTCCTCGCGCTCGGCCTGGAATGCCACGCGCCCGTCAATGACCTCGTCTCTGGCACCAGCGGCAACCAGATCTTGCTCGGAAGAGCTCAGGATGTCCTCGAGGATGCAAACGACGACGTTGTCGTTAATGTACGTACTGGCCGTCGTTCGGCTGTGGCCGTAGACCTCGCCGTACAGGGTCACTATCGCCGCCGAGATCGCACAGGTGAGCTCGCTATCTGCTGACGGAGCACGACCGTCCAACATGAGCGCCTCATTCTCCCGGCTCTATCGATGAGCGTGCGGGCAGGAGCAGAGAAGACGCCCGGCGCTTGATCTGTGTGTCGTTACGCGCCTCTGACTATACGCCCCGGGCTGAGCTGCTTTCCGCTGACGGTCCGTGAGGGGGACGCGCCAGCACTCTCGCTGAGCGCTCAGAGGAGGGCCGCGAGGCCGATGATTACGTGCACTGGCAACTCGGCGGGCGTCTCGCCCGCGCTGACAATCGCGGCGACCTGCGCGAGCGTGTCGGTGCGTTGGTCCTCGGACAGCGCCGCGACCCAACTCATTGACGCAAGATAGTCGACGAGCCGTTCGGGGAGCGCGGGCTGCATGGTGGTCAAGCGGACCTCGCGCGGAGCCGTCCAGCCACCGGCCGCACGTACCGCGTCCTGCCATGGCGGACCATCGAAGTGGGGATGCTCGGGGCGCAAGCCCGCCATCAGCATGCCGACCTCGTGCGCCCACGACGCGCCACCCCAATCGGGTACCGTTGAAAGCACTGCGAGTCCGCCGCCCGGGCGCAGCACGCGCCGAATCTCGGCCAAAGCGACTGCGTGGTCGAACCAATGAAACGCGTCGGCCACGGTCACAGCAAAGACGTACCCGTCGGGGAGCGGGATCGCCTCAGCGACTCCATCGCGCACACGCTCGCTGCCGACGCTCGCGGCGAGGACCTCACGTAGCGGCGGCTGTGGCTCAACGGCTACGACATCCAGCCCGATACCGAGCAGCGCCCGAGTGAGCTTGCCCGTCCCGGCCGCCAGATCGAGCACGGGGGCAGCAGCAGGGACGCACAGCTCAGCAGCGATGGCGCCGGCGACGGCAGGTGCGTACTCGGGTCGCCCGCGCTCATATACACCGGCCACCCCGGCGAACCGCACAGCGAGCGGATGCAACGCCATGAGGCCCACCGTAGACGATCTCGCTCGCGCGAGTATCGGAGTCGGTATGGTTGACTATGTGCGACTGACCGTGTGGATCGTGGTGATGCTCGTTGCGGTGGCACTCACGCCGGAGGAGGTGGCTGCGTCGCCGGTACCTGAGGCTCCTGCGGGGCAGGCAAGCCAGGAACATTA
The DNA here is from genome assembly GCA_963830345.1 of uncultured Solirubrobacteraceae bacterium. Lineage (GTDB taxonomy): Bacteria > Actinomycetota > Thermoleophilia > Solirubrobacterales > Solirubrobacteraceae > Palsa-744. Next base: position 165,055 of record CAWHLZ010000001.1, read on the forward strand.
CGAAGTGTTCCTAGCGCCGCCAGCGTCAGCGATAGGCTCGTTCGAAAGGCGGGTCGGGTACGAGACAGCCAGTGGTCAAAGCGGTGAACAGACTCTGCCCGAAAATCTGGACGAATCGATCCTCCTGCGGGAACAGCTAGCCGGCTCAAATGGCTCGTCGGTACCGCCCGTTGTCCGTGGTTTGTTGCTCACATCCAGCACCGTCGCCGCAGTCTCGGTTGACGGTGGCGCCCCGATCCCAACCGTTCCCGCTGTTGGGCCTGCGTACGGGCTTCGATCGGTTATCTACGAAATCCCTGGCGTCAAGCCGAGCGAACTCAATATCCGTAGTGAACATCGCGTGCGCATTGTGATCACGCCGCTCGATGCCAGCGGTCAGGTAATCAGTACTTTGTCATCGCCTCATCAGCCGCTGCCGAACCCGGCATTGGAAACTCGCTCTTGGGAAGCGCCGGCGCCTGCTGCGCTAGGTGTCTGCAGGATCTCAGCGGATTACTTTCCGGGATTGACGGCCGTCTCTGGGAATGTAACCTCGGTCCTACGCCCCGTTGTGGGGGCGATCGGACCACCGTACCTGACGTGCGCAAATACCCACTATATCTACCGATATTCCCCCACGGACGAATCGTCCCTGTACAGCTTTATGGTGCTGGATGCCGAGCATCCGGGCAGTGCGCCTGCCGCGATGCCCGCGATGGAACCAGTAGCCGGCCACCCCGGAGTATTCCAATCGCGTCTGACGGGCAGAGGGCTGGTTGCGCGGCGCGTCCCAGGTGCGTGGCTCCTCGTCGAAGAAGGAAGAGACCTGCAGCAGCGCCTGAGTCTGCTGGCGAATCTTCGAGCTACCGTGCACCTGCAGACAGCGACCCGTCGTCGCCGCAAGGCACGCAAGCACACAGGATCTGACTGGGCGCCGTCAAAGATTCGGAAATAGTGAGATATTTAGCGTGGGTGTGTGCGGCGCCTCGCGGCAACTCTAGTGCCGCTCAGCTTCCCTTGTACGACTGACGTGGCCGGCATCACCTGGTCTGCGTGCTGTTGTGCTTCTGCTGTATACCACGGTATACTCTAGGTATGGCGAAGGTCATGGTGTCGATGCCAGACGATCTCCTGAGCGAGGTCGATGCTGAGGCGACTCGTCTCGGTACGTCCCGTAGCGCAGTGCTGCGAGAGTTTGCTGACTCCGCGCTACGTAGGCGCCGCACGGATCGTGCGGCGGCCATGGACAGACTCCTACGGCAGTCTGCATGCCATGGCGGTGCGGCTGCCGAGCGGGTGAAAGCCACAAGGCCATAGCGTGAGCACGCTGCTGCTGGACGCCAGCGTGATACTCGCGGCGTTCGATTCCGACGACGAGCTACACAGACCATCACAGCTGCTTCTTGCCGATCCCGACGTGACGCTCACCACGCTCGATCTTGCCCGTTACGAGGTAGCGAACGTGGCAGTTCGAGGCTGGTGCGAGTTCGACCGTGTCGCTCCATTGCTGGACGCCATCGACCGAATCTCGGGCGACGGTGGGGTCATACCGTCTACGACAACTTTGCTCAGCCGCGCCGCGAGGCTCGCTGATGAGCACACGATCTCCGTGTACGACGCGGCTTACGTAGCGGCGGCTGACCAAGCCGGTGGCACGCTCGTCAGCTGCGACATCCGCGACCTCGTGAGTAAGGGGCTTGCAGGCAGTCCCGCGAGCGTGCACGAGGACAAGTCGCCGCCTCCCGCCGGTAGCAGTACCGAAGTCCAGCCATAGCGTCGCGGCAGTCGCATGACCGAGTTGGTCGGTCGATCCAGTGCCACATAAGGAGCGGCGATTGTGCGACTTGGCGACGGCTGCCACGCTCACTACACTCGCCGCGATGCTCGACCTGGACGCCTACCTGGAGCGGATCGGCCTGAACGGGCGCCCGAGCATCACGCAGCTGCACAGGGCGCACCTGACCTCGATCCCGTTCGAGAACCTCGACCCGCACCAGGGCCTGCCGGTGTGAACATGCTCCTGGCACGCATGCGCCTACCGAAACCGGGAGACGCTCGCGCATCCCCGTTTCGGCCAGCGAAGCCGGGCGTGGTGCGGCCCCGTAGTCACCTTGTCCTGCGCGTCAGCGAGAACGGCGTAAGCTGGCACGCCGACGTGGGGTTTTCCCGCGGCATCCTCGAGCCGATCCCATTCGGGCCGGGCCCCACACAGGAGCAGTCGGGCTGGAGCTTTCGCGTCGTCGAGGCCGGCTCCGAGCTCGTGCTCCAGAAGCTGGCCGGGGATGAGTGGGTCGACCTCTACGGCTTTCTGCCGCAGCCGGTTCCGCTCATTGACGTCGAGACCAGCAACTGGTGGACCTCCACGCATCCGCGCTCGCCGTTCGTCACCGGCCTGATCGTGGGCGTTCGTGGCGATGACGGCTCGGGCACGTTGCTGTGCGACTGGAGCGAGCTATCGCTCAGCGAGCAGACGCCCGCGGGCACGAGCGTGACGCCGCTCAAGCGAGAGGCCATACCGGAGCTGCTTGCCACGCGCTTCTCGCTCCCGGGCTTTGCGCTCGGCGCCGACGAGCGCCTTGTCCGGGTAGCGGCTGCACCCTAGATCGATAGGTGCACATGGAGCCGAGGGAATAGCGGCTCGGGGGCTTCTGAGCAAGATCGCGTAGCATGTTTTGTGCTACGCTAGGTCGTGTGAGTCGCGCTCTTCATGTGCGCTTGGACGACAGCTCGGCCGCAGCGCTCAGCGTCATCCGCAATGACGGACTGAGCGACTCCGAGGCGGTGCGTACTGCGCTGCGCGAGACTGCGGCAAGGCGTCGGACTCGCTCCGCCATTGCAGCTGAGGTTAGACGGCTCGCAGGTGATGAGGACGATCGAGCGGAGATGCGAGCGATCCGCGAACAGATGGCGGAACTGGCGCCGCAGCCCACTGACTGAGGTGGTGCGTGGCGAGATATTTCGCCTGCCTGCGCCGCGAGAGACGCGCGGTAGGGAGCAGCGAGGTGCGCGCTACGCGGTGGTCGTTCAAGCCGACTGGTTCCTGACGTTGAGCACCGTCCTCGTTTCGCCGACCTCGACGAGTGCGCAACCGGCGAGCTTCCGGCCGGGGATCACCCTCGACGGCACTCACACGCGCATCCTTGTCGAGCAGACGACTGTCGTGGATCCCCAGCGCCTAGGACGCTCGGCGGGACGCCTCGATCCGGATGAGCTGAGCACTGTCGATGAAGCGCTCGCGCTCGTCCTGGGTCTCTAGGTTATTTGCCGCCAAGAAAATGGGGCCAACCGACGTCAAGTCGAACCGCTCTGCGGGCCGTCCGGCGGGCGGAGCGCTAGACGACGCGTGTGGCCGGCAGTGAAGCGCTCCGTGAGTACGGGCTCCACAGTTGTGGTGCCCTGGCTGCGGGCCGCTAAACCGCAGCCGAAAGCGACTGAAGGCTCTGCCCTGCGTAGCGGTCTTGCTCACGACCTTCGAGGACGAATATCTCTCTCAAGTGCTCGCGTGCTTTCTTGTAATCACCAGAGTCGATTGTGGATGGGAGCTTGCGATAAACGGGAAGCACCCGCTCGCGGATGAACGCTGCATCGGTGACTGGAGACGGCATCAGAGCTAGCAAGGGAAGAATGCCCATTGCCATACCTCTAAACGGCCTGTTCTCGGTAGCCATGAACAGTGCCGCATAAAACGGCATCGCCACTTCGCCGAACCCCGCAGCCTGAGAACGTGATGCGTACACACCCTCCATCGACGCGACAGCTTCACGCATACGAGATATCCATCGGGAGGTACCTCGCAAAGCGGCGAGTCCGGTTGCCTTTTCGACCAGCCAACACCAGCACACGATGCTCTCTCTGGCAACCGCGTCGTGTTCACCGCCATTGAATAGAGCTCTAAGTACGTCGGGGTGGGCTGTGTCCCACCTGAAACGCTACGCAGACTCTGGCTCCGGCGCTCCGCGGTCGTCGGGCACGTCGAGCAGGCCATCGACCCAGCCGCGCAAGTCTGCGACTGCCTTTCGAGCTGCCGCTCGGTCGAGGTGTTCGTCGAGGATATCCTCGTAGCGGAACTCGACCGCCCACGGGACGAGGGCACGGGCCTCACTGGCCGACGCCGGCGGAGTCAGATCGACATCTGAGAGTCGCGCGATCAGCTCTCCCAAGTCATGAATCCGAGGTGGCGCGATTCCGGCGTGGGCAAGAGCCGCCTTCAACAGCTTCTCCAGCGCCTGCTGTGCGTGAAAGCCGATGAGGTCATCAGGCACGTCAGGATCGTCGGCGAGCTTCTCAAGCGCTATCTCATCGCTTCGGGCCTTGCGCGCGAAGCGGACAGCGAGATCGTTGAGGTCATGTTTCGGCGAGGACACGCCCCTCCGTCAGAGCATCGTGGAGCATCGTCCCAGGAACGTCGCCCCATTCCTCGACGTAGTCGCGCGGGACGACCACAACGTCTGCGGCGACCCGGAGCGGGTTGAGCGCATCCCGCAGTCGCACCATCTCCTTGGCCTTGCTCGCGACCGACGGCTCGATGACGAGAAAATCGAAATCGCTGTCGGCCGTCGCATCTCCACGGCCGTGCGACCCAAAGAGGATCACCTTCGACTGGCTGGGCGCAGCCTCGGCCAGGAGGCGGCCCGCCCGTTCAACAATCTCGGCTGTCGTCATGGCGTCGAAGCTACCGCAGTTTGCGGCAGCAGGCGAGCCTCCTGCGCGAACATGACTAGACCAGAGGTGCGTGCGGCCGTACGGATGTAAGGCCATCGACGTCGGGCGGCAGTGCTTGGCGTGCGGTCGGAGAGATAATGCGCGCCTCGTTCCCAACGCCCGATCGCAGGAGCGCCCTGTGCCTCGGCATGGGTCTCCACGTCGAACCCCAAGGACACCTCCGTCGGTCCCTCAACCAGGCGATCGTAGTCCTTCTCGAAGGTGGGCACGACACCGATACGGCTGAGGCCATCGAGCTGGTCCTCGCCCCAGATGGGCACACGAGCGAGAGCGAACAAGTAGCTCGGCGCTCACGGGTGCTGGTGCTGCGGCCGTTCGTGACGCGATCGCCGACACGATCACGACCCTCCCCGAACAACTTCGGCGGTCCTTGACCTGGGACCAGGGAGTCGAGATGGCCCAGCACGTGCAACTACGGCTCGACACCGGTCTGCAGATCTACTTCTGTGATCCACGAAGCCCGTGGCAGCGCGGGTCGAACGAGAACACCAACGGGCTGCTGCGCCAGTATTTCCCGAGAGGCACCAACCTTGCCAGGCACAGCGCCGAGGAGCTCGTCGCTGTCGCGGCGGCGTTGAACGGTCGGCCGCGAAAGACACTCGCGTGGAGGACACCCGCCGAGGTGCTCACCGAGTACTTGAGCGCCGCGGCCTGACCGCCGCCTGCAGCATCCAACGCGCGTCACAACTGCTCGACTGCGGCATCCCAGCCACTGGGGTGTCCGACGGTCGATGGAGGCCGAGGACCAAGCAGCGATCGATGCTCACAGCGAGCGTCTTACGTGGCGCGCTGAACGGAAGGCCGAACTGGGGCACAGGCTGGCCGGGCGTCCGCCGAAGCAGGTTCCGCCGCAGACGAGGGTCAACATCACTGATCCCGACTCGCGTTCGGTGAAGGCGCAGCAGGGGTTTCTCCAGGGCTATAACGCGCAGGCCGCCGCTACCAGCGAGCAGATCATCATCGCTGCCGAGCTCCTCGGGAACGCCAACGACTACGGGATGCTGGAATCGGTGACGAACGCCGCCGTCGGGGAACTGGCCGCGGCAGGTGTGAGCGAACAGATCGATGTCGTACTCGCCGACGCTGGCTACTGGGACAGCGAGCAGATCGAGAACCTCGCCGCCGCCGGTATGCGGCCACTCGTGCCGCCAGACAGCAGCACCAAAAAGCGAAACCAGGGCACCAACCGCAACGGCCCCCCGCTACGACTTCATGCGCCGCGTCATCAAAAGCGACACCGGACACGCCCTCTACCGCCAGCGAAAACACGCAATCGAGCCCATCTTCGGCCAGATCCACGCCTCGCCCGGCACACCGCCAAGCCCTCCGTCTACCACAAACGCTTCGCCGGGCCAACCATAACCCTTTACGCGACAGCCTCTGTAGACCCAAGTTCACAAAGTGGGCGATCCAGGACTCGAACCTGGGACCTCTTCCTTATCAGAGAAGCGCTCTAACCAACTGAGCTAATCGCCCTTTTGGCTCTGCAATGCTACTTACACGCGCTCCCCTAGAAGCCCGCACTGCTAGATGGAACTTCCATTGAACAACCGTGCCCAGATGCGCATTGCATCGCCGGGGCATCGTATCGTTGCCGGGTCACGCGCGCCGGCAGCGAGCGCGATAGTCGCCGGCGACCTGGCGTCAGCGTTGAGCACAAGCGCAGAGGCGTCGATAACGACTGCGGCTGATCTGCTTCCCGAAAGGAGAGCAACGGGCGATGCCCCGAGCATCGCGAGCCCCCGACGGGGATCTATGCCACCGCTCGAGGCCGGATTCGGCGTGCCAGCTCGATTGCCTCGTCGGCCGTCGCGAACGACAGCTGCGCGCTGTATCGGCCGTCACGCGTCGGCCTGACCTGCACCTCCGTGCCAAGTGCGCCGCCAAGTGCGTCCGCGATCTCCCTCGCCGCCTGCTCTTGATCGGGGTGCGTCGCCCGTGGCGGCGTGCGGCGGCGTGCGGCGGCGTCCCGTCCCGTCCCGCCGTTGCTCGCGCGTGCGTGCCTCTTCGGTGAGCCGCACGGACCATCCCTGCTCGGACGCCGCCTGTGCAAGCCTGCGACGTGCGGCGTGATCCTCGGCTAGCAGCAGCGCCCGTCCATGACCTTCGCTGAGCTCACCCGACTGCACGAGCTCAATCGCCTCGTCGGGGAGGTCCAGCAGTCGCACCAGGTTGCTAACCGCTACGCGGCTGCGCCCAACGCGGCGCCCAACGTCCTCGCGTGTCAGCCCGAGCTCCTCGACCAGCGCTGCACACGCCCGCGCCTCCTCAATCGGGTTGAGGTCCTCGCGTGCCATGTTCTCGACCAGCGCCGCTTCCAGCGCCTCAGCGTCCTCGCGGTCGCGCACGATCGCCGGGATGCTCTGCAATCCGGCGATCCGCGCAGCCCGCCAGCGCCGCTCGCCCGCCACGAGCTCGTAGCTACCGCCTGGCCGCGGGCGTACGAGCACCGGCTGCAGCACACCGCGTTCCCCCAGCGACCCCGCCAGCGACTCCAGCGACTCTTGGTCGAACCGCCGCCGTGGCTGTTTAGCGTTAGGGGAGATCAGCTCGATCGGCAGCTCACGCAGCTCCTCGCCGCTCCCCTTCGTGCCCTCCGCCGACACCGACAGGATCGCGTCCAGGCCCCTCCCCATGCCAGGTTTCGGCTTAGCCACGCGCGGCCACCTCTTTGGCCAGCTCGAAGTACGCCTCCGCGCCGGCGCTGTGAGGATCGTGGTGAGTCACAGGCAGACCGTAGCTCGGAGCCTCACCCACTCGCACGTTGCGCGGGATCACCGTGTTGAACACAAGGTCCGGAAAATGAGCCCGCACTTCGCGCTCCACATCCTGGCCAAGGCGCGTGCGACCGTCGTGCATCGTCAGCAGCATTCCCGCCACCGTTAGTCGCGGGTTCAGCTCGCGCTGCACTAGCGTCAACGTCTCCAGCAGGCCGGCGAGTCCCTCTAGCGCGAAGTACTCAGTCTGGACGGGCACGATCACGCGATCGGCCGCCACCAGTGCGGCGACGGTCAGCGGTCCAAGCGACGGCGGGCAGTCCAGCAGGATGTACTGGAAACTGTCCCTCACCGGCATCAGGCACTCGCGCAGGCGCTGCTCGTATCCCTCGATACGCGGGAGCTCGATGTTCGCGCCCGCGAGATTGGGACCAGCCGGCAGTGCCCGCAGACCCGGGACTGGCGAGTCGGTGAGTGCCTCCTGCGCGGTCGCCTCGCCAGTCAGCACCTCGTACAACCCGGGTGTCTGCGTACGCGCGATGCCCAGTCCCACCGTCGCGTTCGCTTGTGGATCGACATCCACCAGCAGAGTCCCGTATCCCGCCTCTGCGATGCACGCTGCCACGTTCACCGCAGTCGTCGTCTTGCCGACGCCCCCCTTCTGGTTGGCGATCGCGTAAACCGTGCCCATCTGCCGCACGCTAGCGCCGATCGCCTCCGCGTGGCTGCTCATCGCCGGCAAAGTCGCTTTCTGGCGCGTTTTCAGCCTCCAAGAGGTCGCTTGCGCGCGACCCCGGCCCGTCTGGGAAACCGCGGCGGCGTCTCGCTCACCTTCACAAATAGGTGCAGGTGGTGATCCGCAGCACCTTTGAACGGGATGACCCTGTGCACCTCAGCCCTGCGCAAGCCCAGCAACGCTGCCGCTCGCTCAGCTGCATCCTCTTCTTCTTGCACGCGCTTACCACGCCAGTCGACCAGTGTCGCCCCTGAGCGCAGCAGCGGTGCCGCATACTCGAGCACCACTGGCTGCGGTGCAAGCGCCCTCGCCACCACCACATCGTTGCGCGAGATACCCGCGCCCCACTCCTCCGCGCGCGCCCACACCGGGCGCGCGTTTTCGACCTCAGCAGCTGCGCATACCCTCTCCAGGAACTCGCACCTGCGCCGCTGGCTCTCAACCAAGCTGACCTCGACAGCCGGCAGCGCTACCGCGAGAGCCAGACCCGGGAACCCCGCGCCGCTGCCCAGGTCGGCGATGCACTCAGCTGTCTGGATGGCCTCTAGCTCCAGCGCTACCAGTGAGTCCGCAATATGCAGTTGTGCCGCCCGCTTCGGCTCCCTGATCGCCGTCGGAGCGTGCTCGTCCACCTCAAGCATCCGTAGCACAACCGCGAGTTGGCGTTGCTGTCTGGCGGTCAGCCCACCCCCCTGCCAGGGCGTTACAGCGAGAGACCGATCATCGCTCATAGCGTCGAAAGAAGTCGGCGTACTTACGACGCATGTCGCGTATCCGCTCAAGCACGTGGGCGTCGATCTCGTCGGTCAGGACTGCCTCGACCACCGGTAGGACGTCCTCTGCAAGCGCCGCCCCACGAGCCATCCACTGGTAGTAGTTGCGCCCATCATGGCTGTATGGCCCATATAGGCGCGCACGAGGGAACAGCGCTTGCAGCCAGCGAAAGAGAGTCTCGTGACGAACGTGCATCCGCAGCGTTATCTGCGGATATCTTCCGTCGCCGCCGAAGTGCCCCTCCCCGATGAGTACGCCCACCACGAGCCCTCGCTCGACGTCGGTCAGCTCCGGCTGGCTCTCGTCGCCCACAACCACATTGTTTCACCGTCAAGAAAAACGTGAAACACTCGGCGCGTCCTCAGCCTGCGAGCGGCGTGACCACGAGATACCGCTCGGGCTCGTTGCCTTCGCTGTGCGTCTCCACGCCGCCGCGCTCTCGCAGGTACTCGTGCACGATCCGTCGCTCAAACGGCGGCAACGGGTCGAGCTCGACGGGTTTACCGGAGCTCAGCGCCTCGTCCGCTGCGTCGTCTGCTTCGGCGCGCAGCGCTTCGGCGCGCCGCTCGCGATATCCGTTCGCGTCGATGGTCACCCGCACTGACGAAGGGCCCTCTGGAAAGACGATCCTCTGTGCCAGGTGCTGCACCGCATCGATCGTCTGGCCATGCCTGCCGATGAACAAGCCCACGTCCTCACCCTCGAGCCTTCCGACGAGGGTATCGCCCTGTTCATCGACCTGCACCTCGACATCGAGACGCAAGCCGTCGGCGATCTCCTCGAGCAGCTCCTCCAGCGCCTCCGCCGGCTCGAGCTCGTCTATCGTTAGATCCTGGTCGGGATCCTCGCCACGGGCGCTCATCGCCTTCTACCCGAGCGCTTCTTCTTCTTGCGCGGAGCACGCGGCGGCGGAGAGCCGCTTGATAGACCGCCGGCAGGCGCAACCTCGGCCTGAGCGGCAGCGCCCGCCGTGGCGCTGCCGGCTGCGTCAGCGATTGCCTGTCGAAGGGAGCGGCTCGGCTTTCCATTGGAGGAGCCTGTCGGTCGCGGCGGCGGTGGCAAGCGGCGGCGGATGAGGTACTGCTGGCCGATTGTCCATAGATTCGTGGTGATCCAGTAGACCAGCAGTCCCGCTGGGTAGCGATAGAGAATCACGACGAAGACGAGCGGGATCAGCAGCATCAGGCGGCGCTGGTTGGGATCGGCGGTGGCAGTCGCGATCAGCGTCGAGGCCAGCTGCGAACCGACATAGAGCAAGATCAGAACCACCAGCGCCACGCCGGTTGCCTTAGCCGTGATGTCCGGCAGGAACAGGAACTTCGCCGAGTGTGGCGCCACTTCGTTGCACGTCGCTTTTTCGATCGCCTTGGCCGTGACGATGTGGTGCGCGGTCAGAGCGGGGCCACAAATGTGCTTCTTCAGGTCGGTACGCAGCATGTAGAAAAGCGAGATGAACACCGGCAGCTGCATGAGCAGGGGCAGGCAGGATGCCAACGGGTTGATTTTATTCTCTTGATAGAATTTCATTATCTCCTGCTGCTGGCGCTGTTTGTCCTCCTTGTACTTCTCTTTCAGCGCGTTGATCTCAGGAGCCAGCCGCTGCATCTCCTGCATCGACTTCAGCTGCTTGTACGTCAGCGGCACGAGGATCGCCCGTATGAGCACGGTCAGCCCGACGATCGCAAGGCCCCAGCTGCCACCCACGACATGCGCGTGGATGAAGACCATGATTTCTTCGAACACGCTGATCAGAGGCGAGAACGCATCCTGGATCACGTTGGCAAGGATTGGCATGCTCTGAGGAATCTCGGCGATCGTGATGGTGGGCAGGTGGGTAGAGCCTGATGCGCTGCGATTATCCTGCGACTATGGGCTGCGAGCCCCGCGCCCGCTCAGCCGACATCATCGGGACCCCGGGGTGGGACTCCCAATCCTGAAGACTCGCTGGGCCTCCACCGGATCGTATCCGCCGTGGCTCCACGGATTGCACCTGAGCAGGCGCCACCCCGCAAGCACCAGGCCCCTAAGTATGCCGTACTGCCGAATCGCGTCAACCGCGTAGCGGGAGCACGTCGGCTCGTACTTGCAGCGACGCGGTATCGCGGGCGAGATCAGCTGCTGGTAAACGACGATCGGGGCAACCGCGATGGTGCGCGCGACGCGCGACACCGCGGCCATCCACGCCGGGTGTACCTCCCGTGAGGCAGACGCACTCATCGCCCCACCTCCTCTCGCACATCCGCCGCTCCAGTGCGCAACCCCGCCTTGACGAGCAGCTCCTCGAGCGACGCGTCCACACCGGAAAGCCCCTCACGCTCGGCGAGCTCTCCTGACTGTGGGCGAGCAACGACAACCACGTCGTGGCCGGGGATCAGCCCACCCTCCGCCTTGGCGAACGCTTCGCGCAGCAGTCGCTTAAGCCTGTTGCGCTGCACCGCGCCCCCGACCTTGCGGGATACCGACAGCCCCAGCCGTGGTCTCTGCGTGGAGGCGTTTGGGAACGTGTATAGCACCAGATGGCGGTTGGCAATCGACCGTCCCTGCCGGTAGACCCGCTCGAACTCGGCACTGCGCGACAGGCGACCACGCGTCGATGGCCCTCGCTTCATCGCACGTCCATCGGCCTCGAGGTTCGCGCCACCACAACGCTCAGGCGGACAGGCGCTTGCGTCCCTTGCTGCGACGGCGCTTAAGCGTAAGCCGCCCCGCACGCGAGGCCATGCGACCTCGAAACCCGTGGGCACGGGCTCGCTTGCGCTTCTTTGGCTGGTAGGTGCGCTTCATCGAAGCTTGCAGTATAGGACCGGCGTCGCCTCGCCGATTTTTCCCGCCAAATGCGGGCAGCCCTCCGAGCGCCTCGCCGGCGTTGGGTATAGTCGCCCGACCGGGCCCTCGGGTCCCCTTTGAATAGTTCTCAGCACTGCCCCTCGGAGAGGAGCGAACTGACGCTGCCGTGAATCGCGAGCTCGAGCACATATGGTCACAGGTGCAAACCCAGCTTGCCCTCACCGTCGGCGAGTCCACCTATCGCATCTGGCTAGAGCCGCTCCGCGCCCTCGAGCTCTCCGAGAACCATCTCGTCGTTGAAGCTCCTCCGCACGCGTGCCGCTGGATCCGCGAGCGCTTCGGCAGGGTCATCCAGGCGAGCGTCGAGCTAGCCGTCAGCCCCACCGCGACCGTTCAGCTCGTCAGCTCGCCGACTGCGTCGGTGAGCGCCGACGCAGTCGAGTCGAGCTCGAGCGCACGCCACCCCACGTCGAAGCCCACCTCGCATGCGCGCGCCCATCCGCGCACCACAGGCAGCACGTCTATGCAAACCGGCTCGCTTGGCAACCCCAAGCTGACCTTCGACCAATTCGTCATCGGCGACTGCAACCGGCTCGCTCACGCCGCAGCCCTCACGGTCGCAGAGATGCCAGCCCAGGCCTACAACCCACTCTTTATCTACGGACCTCCCGGCGTCGGCAAGACCCACCTTCTCAGCTCGATCGCGAACCTTCTACTCGTGCACAATCCCAGCCTCATCGTTCGCTGCACGACCGGCGAGGCCTTCACCAACGAGTTCCTAGGGGCGCTTGGAGGGGGGCATACGGACACCTTCAAGCTCCGCTTCCGCGACGTCGACGTCCTCCTCCTCGATGACGTCCAATTCCTCGAGCGCAAGGCCAAGACCGAGGAGGAGTTCTTCCACACCTTCAACGCCCTGCACGACAGCGGCCGCCAGATCGTCCTCACATCCGACCGTCCACCCCACGATCTTCAGGCACTAGAGGACCGCCTGCGCGAGCGTTTCGGGGCCGGCCTAGTAGCCGACATCGCACCCCCCGACCTCGCCACCAGGCTGGTGATCCTGCGAAAGCGCGTGCAGCACGACCACATTGAGCTCAGCGATAGCGACGCACTCACCGCCATTGCCGAACGAATCACCTCCAACGTCCGTGCGCTCGAGGGAGCTCTCATTCGCGTCGTTGCCTTCAGCTCGCTCACCGGTAGACCGCTCACGGCGGACCTCGCGCGCGAGGTCCTTGACAACCTCTACCCGCGCCGAACGTCCCAGCACGCCAGGACTATCCCTGAGATCCAGGCAGCCGCGTGCGAGCACTTCGGGCTCTCCTCAGCCGAGCTGCTCTCCTCAACGCGAGTTGCGCGAATCGCATGGCCACGCCAAGTAGCTATGTATCTCGCTCGCGAGCTCACGAGCGAGTCACTGCCGGCGATCGGTCGCCACTTCGGTGGTCGCGACCACACGACAGTCCTCCACGCATGGAGGCGCACCTCCGCGCGTATTGTCGACGACGACGCTTCCCGCCAGGCTGTGGAGAACCTGTGCAGAGCCCTTGATTGCACACCACCATAGCCATCATCAAGCCACCGACCGCACATCCTGAGAGACTTCCATCCCAGCTATGCACAGCAGTACCCAACGACTTCTACCCTGATTCCCGCCTATCCCTCCATACTCCACATGCCCACAGCCCCTACTAATACTCATTCCTTTCTAGAAGTGGTCATATGAAGCTTTCCCTCTCTGTGGCCAACTTGCTGGCACAGCTTCAGACAACAACTCGGGTTGCTTCTTCGCGCAGTGCCGTCCAAGCTCTATCGGGCGTGATGATCGCTGCTGCACCAGATTCCACCCCCGAGCTTCTCGCCACCGATATGGAGATTGGCTTGCGTGTACCTCTACAGGCCGATGTCGCCCGTCCTGGCACCGTTGTTCTGCCTGCCCGTTTGCTCCTCGACGTAACTCGCTCACTGCCCTCAGAGACGTTGACGATGGAGCTGAGGAGCGCGGAGCAGGACGTTGAGCTCATTTGCGGGCCAACTACATTTCATCTGCGCACACTGCGCACTGAGGACTTTCCGTCGTTGCCCGCACCATCGCCCGAGACGCGTGTCGCGTTGCCCGCTGAGGCCTTTGTGCAGACGGTCGCTCGCGTTGTCCGGTCAGCTTCGCGGGATGAGACGCGCCCAGTGCTCACAGGGATCTTGATGTCTGCCTCTGGGCAGGAGCTGCGAATGGTTGCGACCGACTCCTACCGACTCAGCGTCAAGGAGACTACCTTGGAGGCGCCACTGCAGGGCAGCCTTGAGGCAAACGTTCCCGCCAGGGCTCTGCAAGAGCTGGTGCGCATCGCTCAGCAGGAGCCGAGCGAGTCGCTAGCCGTGAGCGTCGGACAGAACCAGGTGATTTTTGAGCTCGGCGATGTCGTGCTCTCCTCGCGCCTGATCGATGGCCAGTTTCCAAACTACCGCCAGCTACTTCCCGAGTCGGTCGAGCACGAGCTGCGCCTATCTAGTGCCGAGCTGACTGATGTCGTGCGGCGCATTAGCCTACTGGCACAGAAGAATGCACCGCTGCGCCTGAGCTTCAGCGAGGGCACGCTGACAATCTCCGCACAGACCCCTGACGTGGGCGAGGCCAGCGAGGCGATTCCGGTTCCCTTTCACGGTGAGCCGTTCGAGATCGGCTTCAACCCAGAGTTCCTGCGCGATGGCCTCGAGAGCGCCGAGTCCGACGAGCTCGTCCTGAAGCTGATCAGCCCGCTACGCCCTGGGCTGATCGAATCCCCCGACAGCGGGGACTTCGTCTATCTGATCATGCCCATCCGCCTTAACGTGTGAGGTGCGGACATGCGCGTGCTCAGCGTGCAGCTACGCGACTTCCGTACCTATACGCGCGCGGAAGCAGGCATCGGCGACGGCCTGACCGTCGTCCACGGGCCCAACGGCGCGGGGAAGTCCAACCTGCTGGAGGCGCTGTACTTCGGCTGCACCGCACGCTCGCCACGCACCCGCAATGACCGCGAGCTTGTGCGCTTCGGCGCCCAGGCCACACGCGTCTCCGTTCAGCTCCTCGACGGTCAGCACGCCCACGAGTTGACCGTCGGGTTCGGGACGCCCGCTGATAGCCCGCAGGCAGTCAAGCGGATGACGGCTGACGGAGCTCCCGTCGAACGCTTGCTCGACGTTGAGATCAGACCGCTCGTGAGCGTCTTCATGCCCGACCGACTCGAGCTGCTGAAGGGTCCGCCGGCGCTTCGCCGGGCCCATATCGACCAGGTAGTCGCGGCTATCTGGCCTTTGCGCGCGGACACGCGCAGGCAGTACTCACGCGTGCTGGCCCAGCGCAACGCGCTGCTCGCCCGCATCCGCGCGGGCCGTGCCTCTGACGCGACGCTCTCGACATGGGACCGCAAGCTGGCCGCTGTAGCGCTCGAGCTCCGCGCTGACCGTGCTGCTGCCGTCGGTCTGCTAGCCGAGCTGTTTGCCGATCGCGCAGCGCAGCTCGGGTGTAGCGGCGGGATCGCACTCGAGTACCGGCCCCGCTCGCGCGCAGTTGACGAGGATGGGTTCGTGGCCGAGTTGCGCGAGCGGTTGCCCGGCGACCTCGAACGGGGCTTCTCCGGCCACGGACCTCACCGCGACGAGCTCGCGATCCTGCGTGACGGACGCGAGCTGCGCGTCTACGGCTCGCAGGGCGAGCAGCGCTTGGCGCTGCTCGCCCTGCTGCTAGCCGAGCGGACTGTGCTGGCCAGCGAAAGGCGTCGCACGCCGCTGATGCTCCTCGATGACGTCATGAGCGAGCTCGACGGTGAGCGCCGCGAGCTGCTCGCTCGCGAGCTCCGTGCGGGCGGTCAGAGTGTGATCGCAACAACGGATCTCGCCCATGTCCCCGCCGCAGGCGACGCTGCCGTGACGCGCTTGCGCATATCGACGGGCACAATCCTGCAAGAGGCGATGGCCGCGTGAGCAGGCCCGCCCCCCGTGCCCTCGCCGTCGCGCTGCAGGAGCTCACCGGCACCCTCGCACCGGCGAGCACCCTCGCCCGGGTGCAGGAGGTATGGGAGGGTGCAGCCGGGCCCGCAATCGCTGCCTCGGCGCGTCCCACCGCCGAGCGCGACGGCGTCCTGACGGTGATCTGCGCGGCTGCCGTCTGGGCGCAGGAGCTCGACCTCATGGCCGGCGAGCTGATCCCCCGCCTCAACGCCGCCCTCGGTGGCGAGCGCATCCGTGAGCTGCGCTGCCGGACCGGCTGACGGAGTAGCTCGCACCGCTCCTTGGAGCACGCGACGCGCCACCAGCAGACCCTCTATTTACGGCCATTTTGCAGGGATTTAGGCCCCTCCGAGGACCGCCTCAGAGGGGTCGTCATGCTATCATTTGAAACACAGCTAACCCGCCCCGGCCGTGGACCTCGCGCCCCGGAATCCGGGGCGTTCTCACGTCATCGGAGGGCCATTGGCAACAGGCAACAACAGCTCTGGAGAGAGCACCGGTAAGGGCGGCGTCAACGACCCGTCCATGGGTGGCGACTCCGCCAGCTACGACGCCCAAGACATCACCGTCCTCGAGGGTCTGGAAGCGGTTCGCAAGCGCCCGGGCATGTATATCGGCTCGACCGGAGTGATGGGCCTGCATCATCTCGTCTACGAGGTCGTCGACAACTCCGTCGACGAGGCGCTCGCCGGCTTCTGTACTGAGGTAGCCGTCACGATCCATCCCGATAACTCCGTAACCGTCGTGGACAACGGGCGCGGCATTCCCGTGGCGATCATGGAGAAGGAGGGCCGCCCGGCGGTCGAGGTAGTGCTCACCGTTCTGCACTCTGGCGGGAAGTTCGGCGTGGGCGGGGGCTACAAGGTGTCGGGCGGACTGCACGGGGTCGGTGTGTCCGTCGTTAACGCCCTGTCTGAGCGGCTATCCGTGGCGATACGCCGCGATGGCCACATCTTCTCCCAAGAGTATGCCCGCGGCACCCCTCAGTCCGATCTCGTGCAAGGCGAGAAGCTCCCCAAAGCGGCACCCACCGGCACCTCCGTCACGTTCCTGCCC
Source organism: uncultured Solirubrobacteraceae bacterium (assembly GCA_963830345.1). Lineage (GTDB taxonomy): Bacteria > Actinomycetota > Thermoleophilia > Solirubrobacterales > Solirubrobacteraceae > Palsa-744. The sequence continues at coordinate 181,819 of CAWHLZ010000001.1, forward strand.
GACGCCGACATCTTCGAGTCGCTCGACTTCGACTTCTACACGCTCGAGGAGCGCCTGCGCGAGACTGCCTTTCTCACGCGCGGCCTGAAGATATCGATCGTCGACGAGCGTGGCGAGGGTCACTCCGCGGCGTTCCAGTACGAGGGCGGGATCGAGGACTTCGTCTCCTACCTGAACGAGAACAAGGACACCGTCCACCGCAAGGTCGTGTTCTTCGCCGGTGAGTCCGAGGAGGGCGCCGCGGAGGTCGCCATGCAGTGGAACTCCTCATACCAGGAGTCGATTCACTCGTTCGCCAACAACATCAACACCAGCGAGGGCGGCTCGCACCTGAGTGGCTTCCGCTCGGCGCTCACCCGCACCCTGAACAAGTATGCACGCGATCACAGCTTGCTCAAGGAGAAAGAGGACAACCTCTCCGGCGAGGATGTGCGTGAGGGCATGACCGCAGTGATCTCGGTCAAGCTGCGCGACCCCCAGTTCGAGGGGCAGACGAAGACCAAGCTCGGCAACCCCGGCATGGCCGGCTTCGTCGAGTCGATCGTTAACACCGGCCTGGGTGAGTTCCTGGAGGAGAACCCGAGCGAGGCGCGCGCTGTGATCATGAAGTCCGTGCAAGCCCAGCGCGCCCGTGAGGCGGCACGCAAGGCGCGCGATCTGACCCGCCGCAAGTCGGCCCTCGAGAACTCGACGCTGCCGGGCAAGCTCGCCGACTGTTCGATTAAGGACCCGTCGCTGGCCGAGCTGTTCGTCGTCGAGGGCGACTCCGCCGGTGGCTCAGCCAAGCAGGGCCGCGACCGCGAAACCCAGGCGGTGCTGCCGTTGCGCGGCAAGATCCTCAACGTCGAGAAGTCGCGCATCGACAAGGTCCTGCAGAACACGGAGATCCAGGCGCTGATCACGGCGATTGGCACCGGCGTCCGTGACGAGTTCAACATCGAGAACGCGCGCTACCACAAGATCATTGTCATGACAGACGCAGATGTTGACGGCGCCCATATCAGGACCCTCGTGCTGACTCTGCTTTTCCGTGAGATGGAGGAGTTGATCAAGGCCGGCTACGTCTACATCGCTAAGCCGCCGCTGTACAAGCTCAAGCAGGGCTCGCGCGAGCGTTACATCGAGAAGGACTTCGAACTGGAGGAGATCCTGCTCTCCGACAAGTGGGAGAAGCTTGAGGTCTTCGACCGTCATGGCACCCAGTTCAAGCTCACCGAGACGCGCTGGCAGCGCTTCTCGCGGCTGCTGAAGCAGTACGCGGGCTGGTCGCTGTCGCTGCGCGGACACTACGGCCACGACGTCGTACAGTTTCTGGAGGAGTCCTCGCTGCTAGGCGAGCAGGCACTCACGGCCGACGCCGCGATCGAGCTGCTCGCTCGTGCCGGCATGGACGGCGACACGCACGCGACCGAGCTGCTCGACACCGACCCACTCGAGCTCCGCGTGCGGGCGGTCGAAGAGAAGACCGGCTTCGCCCGTGTGCACCGCATCAAGCGCAGCATGTTCGACTCGCAGGAGTACCGCCAGCTCGCCCGTGTGCACGCCGAGCTGATCGCGCTCGCAGGTGTCCCCGCATTCGAAGTGCGCCTCGGCGACGCCCGCGAGAGCGCCCCCACCTTCGAGGCGCTGCACCCTGCCGTGATGGGGGTCGCGCAGAAGGGGATCAAACTGCAGCGCTTCAAGGGGCTCGGGGAGATGAATGCCGACCAGCTCGGTGAAACGACCATGGCTCCAGCCACGCGTACGCTCGCGCAGGTGACGCTCGACGACGCCTTCGCCGCCGACCGAATCTTCTCGATGTTGATGGGCGACCAGGTCGAGCCGCGGAGAGCTTTCATCGAGGACAACGCGCGCGCCGTCGTCAACCTGGACGTATGAGGGGGTGATCCAGCATGGCTAGCGCCGATGTCATAGGCGGGGGCAACATCGAACCCCGCGCGCTCGAGGATGAGATGCGCACCGCGTACCTCGACTACGCCATGTCGGTGATCGTCGGTCGCGCACTGCCCGACGTGCGCGATGGGCTGAAGCCCGTCCACCGCCGCGTGCTGTATGCGATGAACGAGCTCGGCCTCGGCCCCACCCGCTCCTACGCCAAGTGCGCCAAGATTGTCGGTGAGGTGATGGGCAACTATCACCCGCACGGCGACTCCGCCATCTACGACACGCTCGTGCGCATGGCCCAGGACTTCTCGATGCGCAACGAGCTCGTCGACGGCCAGGGCAACTTCGGTTCGATCGACGACGACCCGGCTGCCGCGATGCGCTACACCGAGGCCCGCCTCGCCCGCATCGCCACCGAGATGCTGCGCGACCTGGACATGGACACGGTCGACTTCGTGGCCAACTACGACGGCTCGCGGCGCGAACCGCTCGTGCTGCCCTCGCGCTTCCCGAACCTGCTCGTCAACGGCTCCTCGGGCATCGCCGTCGGCATGGCGACGAACATCCCCCCGCACAACCTGCGCGAGGTGATCGACGCGACGATTGCCTACATCGACGATCCGGACATGGAGGTCGAGGGTTTGATGCGCCACATCAAGGGCCCGGATTTCCCCACGGGCGGCATCATCCTCGGCCGCGCGGGCATCAAGGACGCTTACGAGACCGGACGCGGCCGTGTGCGCATCCAGGCGCGCGCCCACATCGAGCCGCTGAAGCAGGGCAAGGAGGCGATCGTCGTTACGGAGCTGCCGTTCATGGTCAAGAAGGGCGGCCCCGGAGGGCTGATCGAAAAGATCGCCGAGCTCGTGCGGGACAAGCGGATCCCAGAGATCTCCGACCTCAACGACCACTCCGACAAGCGCGGCATGCGCCTGGTGATCGAGCTCAAGCGCGACGCGATCCCCAAGGTCGTGCTAAACAAGCTCTACAAGCACACGCCCATGCAGAGCACCTTCGGCGTGAACATGGTTGCGCTCGTCGACAACGTGCCGCGCACGCTCGACCTGCGGGCGATGATCCACAACTACGTCGCGCACCAGCGCGAGGTGATCGTGCGCCGGACCAAGCACGAGCTGTCCGAGAAGGAGGCCCGCGCACACATCCTCGAGGGGCTGCTGACCGCCCTCGAGCATCTCGACGAGATCATCGAGCTGATCCGCGGCTCGCGCGACCGCGAAAGCGCGCGCGAGCAGCTGATTGCGCGCTTCGAGCTCAGTGCGATCCAGGCGACGGCGATCCTCGACCTGCGTCTGTCACAGCTAACGGCGCTGGAGGCCGACGGGATCAAACAGGAGCACGCCGACGTGAGCGAGCGGATCGCTGAGCTGCGCGCGATCCTCGGCGACGAGACCCGTGTGCTGGCCGTCATCAAGGAAGAGCTCTCGGAGATCCGCGAGCGCTTCGGCGACGAGCGCCGCTCGGAGATCACCCACTCCGAGGACGAGATCGACATCGAGGATCTGATCGCCGACCAGCAGATGGTGATCACGATCACCCAGACCGGCTACATCAAGTCGTTGCCACTGGCCACCTATCGCCAGCAGCAGCGCGGCGGGCGCGGAGTGACCGGGATGGACATGAAGGACGGAGACTTCATCGAGCACCTGTTCGTGTGCTCCTCACACGACTACCTGCTGTTTTTCTCCAACCGCGGCAAGGTCTACCGGTCGAAGGTCTACGAGCTGCCCGAGGCGCAGCGCACCGCCAAGGGTCGCGCGCTCGTGAACGTCCTGCCGTTGCGCGACGGCGAGCGGATCCAAGCGGTCGTCTCCACACGCGACTTCACCGAGGCGCAGTACCTCGTGTTCGCCACGCGCGGCGGCACCGTCAAGAAGACCGAGTTGCAGTCCTACAACACGCCGATCAAAGCCGACGGGATCATCGCCATCAACATCCGTGACGACGACGAGCTGCTTGCCGTCCGCGCTGTCGACCCCGACGACGAGGTCATTATGGTCTCCCGCGCCGGCCTGACCGTGCGCTTCGCCGAGGCTGATGTCCGCGCGATGGGCCGCGACACGACAGGTGTGCGTGGCATGGATGTCGGCAAGGCCGGGCGGGTGATCGCGATGGACGTCGCTCGCGACGACATGGACCTGCTGGTTGTGACCGAGAATGGCTACGGCAAGCGCACCCAGATCGGGCAGTACCGTAAGACCAACCGCGGAGCCAAAGGTGTCAAGACGATCGGTCTGACCGAGAAAAAGGGTGGGCTCGCGGGTGCGCTGGTTGTGCGCGAGCACCAGGAGCTGGTGTTCATCAGCGTCGGCGGCATGGTCCAGCGGACCTCCGCCGTGGGCATCTCCCAGCAGGGGCGCTCGGCCACCGGCGTGCGTGTGATGAACCTCAAGGACGACGACGTCGTGAGCGCCGTCGCGCTCGTCGTGGACGCCGGCGAGGATGGCGCGCCTGCGCCGATTGAGGACAACGTGCCCCAATCGATCGAGGACATCCAGCCCGACCAGTAGTTCGCCCCCGCCGCCCTGCCGGAATACCCGTTAGGGCTTCGCGGGAAGCTCGCAGCGTTTCTTGCGGTCGCCTTCCAACCGTCCAGATTCAGCTGCCCACGCTCAGAGCGACACGGTGACCGGCCGACAGGCTGAGGGTGCCCGCTCCCCGCAGCCTCCTCGCAGCAGCCATCTCGACCCTCGGCTGTGCCGTCCTCGTGGCGGGCTCCGCCCTTCCCGCCGTCGCGCAGTCCACCATCCCACCGGTGCGTGCCACCACTGCTGTTCGTGGTCATGCCGGCGAGGTCAAGCATGCGCGCGCTGGCTGCGCCAAGAGCTCAGCCCACGCCGCGCGTCGTGTCCGCAGTACGCATGCTTGTCGGTGGGGCGCCCGCAAGCTGCGTGTCAGAGACAACGCGAAGTCCCGCCCCGTCAGATCCCGCACGAGGACCGCTCGCTCCGCGCCCGTGCCTAGCTCTGCACTGAGCAACGCGTCCGCGCAGCAGTCCCTCGCCCAGGATGACTCCGCCGCAATCGCCGCCGTCCTCGCCACGTCCTGCCAGAACACCGAACTGATACCCGAAGCGGACAACGTCGGTCTTGTTAGCGCCGCCGTGCTCTGCTTGATCAACCACAAGCGCGCCGAAAACGACGAGAGCCCGCTGACGAGCAGCCCGGAACTCGAACAGGCGGCCGAAGGCCACTGCCAGGAACTGGTCGCCGACGACTACTTCGCGCACGTCTCCCCCAGCGGCGAGACTCCGGTGGATCGCATCCGCACGACCGGCTACATACCCGGTCCGGGCGTCGGCTATGTGATCGGCGAGAACCTCGCATGGGGTACCTACCAGCTGTCGACCCCTCAAGCGATCGTCTCGGCGTGGATCGCCTCGCCCGGGCACCTGGCGAACATCCTCGAAGCCCAGTACCGCGAAACGGGAATCGGTATCACCCCGGCCGTGCCCGCATCTCTCGCGCCCGGCGCGCCCGGTGCCACCTATGCGCAGGAGTTCGGCGTCATCATCCAGTGAGGACGGGGGCGTCAGGGGGCGCGACGGTGGACTTCCGAGACATTTGGCCCCATCCCCGGCTCGAATGTCATCTCCGTTCGCTACTCTGGCGGGACCAGAGAAAGGAGGTGGTCCAAACGTTGAGTGACAGTTTTTACGGGACCCTGGAGGTGACCGGCCGTTAGGTCGGGAGGCTGGACCGCCTAGCGGAATCCAACCCGGGACACCCCGAGACGACCGCCGGCTCTGGTCCCTCCGGCCTTGTCCGTCGCTCTCGGTCTTTCCAGTCAGAGCAGCTCGCGAAGGGCGCCGTCGTACAGGCGCCCTTCGTCGTGTTGCCGCCTGGCGCCGTGCCAGGGAGCCGTTAGGCCGCCCGTGGTAGGTACGCCAGCCAAGCCGCCGGAATCGTGGGGCTGGCGACGTGGATGAAGATCTCCGCGCGCGGGGTGCGCGGAGCATGCCGCGGGTGCATCCCCGCCTGCCGGGGCAGGCGGTCGCCCTTGCGCCGGTTGCACGGCGCACACGAGGCGACGATGTTCTCCCAGCTGGAGGTGCCGCCCTTGGAGCGAGGGATGACGTGGTCGACCGTCAGATTGGAGCGCGAGCCGCAGTACTGACACGTCCAGCTGTCGCGGGCGAACACCGCGCGCCGGGTGATCTTGCGCCGGTGAGCGTCGCGCGGGACCTTCACGTAGCTAACGAGGCGGATCACTACAGGTCGCGCGAGCGTCGAGTTCTCCGAGTGCAGCTCCCAGCGTCCACGCTCGAGCAGCTCGGCCTTCTCCTTCAACAGCAGCACCACCGCGCGCCGCACCGTGCACACGTTGATCGGCTCGTACGTGGCATTCAGGACGAGCACCCGACCGCCCATCGCCGTGACGGGCGATGCGCCAGGTCCGCGCCGCTGGTGCTCTGAAGGCGACACGGACCCCACCGGCTCTGGTGGGACTGTGCACTCCATCTTTAGGCCCGCAGTCTAGCGGTGGTGTCCACTTCACGCGCCGCCGACGATCAGCGTGTTGCTCACGATCGCCGCGACTCGGGGTTCGCCGCAGCGCCGTATGAGCCGAGCACCCGCACCTCCTCGCACATGTCTGCAACATCCGCGATCGCCTCGGCGACCTGCGGATCCTCCGCCCGCCCGGTTAGGTCGGCGAAGAACATGTAGCTGCCGAGGCGCTGCCGGCGTGGTCGCGACTCGATCTTCGTCAGGTTGATATTCCTACGCGCGAACGCGTCCAGGCAGCGCACGAGCCAGCCGGCGCGCTCGGCGCCGGCGCCCCAGAACACCAGCGATGTCTTCCACTTGTCGCCCGCGCCCGCGCCCGCCCGCAGCGGTGGTTGCCCGATCTCCGGTTGGGTAACGGCCCCCGCTGGCCGAGCTTCGATCGGTCTCGCCAGCCACACGAACCGCGTTTCGTTGTCGTCGCGGTCCTCGACCCGTTCGCGGATGACCGTACCGCCATAGATCCGGGCCGCGAGCTCGGTCCCGAGGGCCGCCTGCCCATGCTTTCCAGCCGCCACCACCGCTTGAACCGCCGCTGCGGTTGAGCTCGCCGGCAGGATCCGCGCGCGCGCGAGCTCGCTGCGCAGGAACAGTGTGCACTGTCCCGGGACCTGAGGGTGGGTGATTACGGTATCGATCTCCTGGAGGGGCACATCTCCTGCGGCGATCAACGAATGCCGGACGCGCAACAATGCCTCGCCCACGATCTTGACGTCGCTGGCTTCCCCCGCGAGCAGGTCGAGCGTGACGCTGATCGATCCCTCGAGCGAGTTCTCGATCGGCACGATCGCCCAGCTCAGATCTCCCTGACGCAGCGCCATCACGGCGTCGTAGATGCTCGCCTGTGCGACAGGCTCAACGGCGTCCACCGCCGCGCTGGCCAGCAGCGCCTCCTCGCTGAAGGTCCCCGCCGGTCCGAGATAGCCGACCCGTGGCCGGGCGGCGGACGTCTCAGGCCGGCTGTTCATCCCCGGCCGACCCATAGCCGTTCTGGTTGCCGGCAAGCGCGAGCCGCACGGCCTCGGCCTCCTCGGGAGAGAGCTCGAGTTCGCCGCGCCCGCCGTGCACCTGCTTGCCGTAGACGCGCGCCTGGTCACGGTGGTGGATGCACGAGAGCACGATGCCCGACTGATCGTCGTCCAGCAGGGCGATCGACATCGACTGGTGTCCAGACAGCTCGTTGTAGGCGTCGTAGCGCACGAGTGCCCGGTGCGCGATCCGTCCACGCAATCCCGCCTCGACGCCGGCCAGGCGCGCGTTCAGACCCGTGGCGGTTTCCTCGACGTACGTGCTCAGCGCCTCGAACGCCTCCTGCATCGCGGCCGCGTGCGCGACCACGTCCTGCTGCTCGCGCTCACCGAGCACGAGCCGTTGAGCTCGGCGCAGGCGACGCACACTCACGCTGAGCGCGGCGCACGCCACCAGCGCCACGACGGCCACCGCGCCCGCCGTGATCGCGATGATTCCCTGGGTGTCGAGGGTCGATGCGACCATCGCCACAAGTTAGCCGCTGGCGGCGCACATGCGGCCCTACCCCCGCGTCATGGCATGTCCTCGCCGCGCCAAGCGAAGGACGCGCCGGCTATTCGCCGAAGATCGCCAGGTATGTGCTCTTGTTATTTTCGACGTCGGTCTCGCCAGGCACCGGTTCGACGTAGGCTTCGACCTTCGCGGCCGCGCCCTGCGGCACGCCGAGGACGGTGACTTCCACGTTGTACTTGCTGCCCGGCTGGGTGGAGTTGATCACGTGGGAGGCCTTGTACTGCTTGCCTGCGGCTGTAACCGTGACGTCGACCTTAACGTCGGTCTCCGGGTTTTCGCCGGAGTCTTCGACGATCACCGTGAATGTCGGGTTGCCTGTGCCGCTGATGTGATTGAGCGTTGGTTCCGGCTGGAGCGTGTTGGCGCCGACGCTGACCCCGATCAGCGCGCTGCCGTGGCTGCCCGGAGCGAGGCCGGTCTGGGAGCTGCCGGCCGCCTGCCCGGTGATGCGCGAGAGCGTGCCCGCCGCTTCCAGCCAGCCGAGGTTGGGAAGGAAGCGCGTCGGCGACGTGGTCAGGCCCTGGATCCCGTTTGTCGCCAGCGTCTGCTGGATCAGCGGGGCCACGCGCTGGGAGTAGATGACATCTGAGGCCAGGAAGATCTCCATGTCGCCGGCAATCTTCGTGCTGGCCCGCTTGGCCTGCCCGCCGAGGGCGGTTGGCACCAGCGCCGCCACCTTGGTCATCCCTTCGACACGCAGATCGAGTGCCAACAGCAGATCCCGCTGCGCGGAGACCATTTCGCTCGGCACGCTCAAGTCCTTGGCGCGCGTGGCGAGCGCCTGTGCCTGCCCCCGCAGTTCGTCGATCTGCTGCTCGACATCGAGCGCCGACTTGCCGGTAGAGCCCGTCAGCGCGACGAACAGCGGGCGCGAGATTTGGGTGTCGGATTCCTGCGCGAGCGCGCTGACGTCACGGTTGTAGTTCTTCAGCGATTGTTGCTTTTCGCTTTTCAGATAGCCGTTGATCACCAGCACGATCACAATCAGCAAAACGATCGCCACGCCCGCGGCCACCCGGCGGCGCACCATCAACGTGTGCTGGTCGGCCCCCGACGCGCCGGCGTGCTGTGGACGGCGCGGTCGCGGTCGCCGCGGTGGTACAGCGCCCGCCGGCCGATCTCCCACTGGCCGCCGCCGCGGTGCTCGGGATGACGGTCGAGACGCTGTCTCCTCGTCATCGTCAAAGAACGACAAAAGCCAACCGCTCCTTTGCAGGGACTTTATGAAGGGCCCAGTATGACTGGCGGTCGCCCCCCTCGCGAGATTGCAACTTCTCGGTCAGCGCGCCTTTTCCTTCCACGCGCGGCAGGGACAGGAGCCGGGCGCGGCGAACGCGGGATCCGGTGGAGTCGCCACATACACTCGTCCACACGTCCAATTGGCGGCAGGCCCCCCCGCAGGAGCCCGCGTGGCGGCGGATCGTGCGCAGCGGTGATAGACCCGGCGTCGAGGATCTCGTGCTCGGTCGCTATCGCATGCTCGAGCAGCTCGGCAGCGGCGGCTTCGGCGTGGTCTGGCGTGCCCACGATGAGCTCCTGCACCGCGAGGTGGCGGTTAAGCGCGTGTGGCTTGGACCCGACGGGGACAGCGAGCGCGCCAGCCGCGAGGCACTCGCCGCAGCACGGCTGGCGCACCCGGCGATCGTTGCGCTGTACGAGGCGTGCGCGCAGGAGGGCGCGTTCTACCTAATCTCCGAGCTGGTCGACGGCGACACACTCGCGCGGCTGATCGCCGAGGAGGCACTCGAGGACGAGGAGGTGCTGGAGATCGGCTTGGCGCTCGCGAGCGCGCTCGCCCACGCCCACGCCCGCGGCGTCATCCATCGCGACATCAAGCCGCAGAACGTACTTGTACCGCACCCGCCCGCTGAGCTCGAGGCGCAGACACCGCAGACATTGATCGCCGCGGCCAAGCTCACCGACTTCGGCGGCGCCAGTCTGGTCGGCGAGGAAGCCCTCACACGCACCGGAGACGTACTCGGGACGCTCGCCTACATGGCGCCCGAGCAGAGCGAAGGCCGCGACGTGGGGGTCCAAGCCGACCTGTATTCGCTGGCGCTCGTGATCTACGAGGCGCTGTGTGGGATGAACCCCGTTCGCGGCTCAACGCCCGCCGCCACCGTACGGCGTATCGGCCGCCCGCTGGCGCCGCTGCAGCGCGCGCGCCGGGACCTGCCACTGGTGCTCACGCGCGCGCTCGACCGCGCTCTGGCGCCCGCGCCGGGCGATCGCGGAACGCTTGAGCAGCTCCGCCTCGCACTCGAGCAGGCGTCCATCCATCCGTCCGCTCTGCCGGCTGGGCTGACGCGTCGTGTGGACCCTTCACGCGCGCCCGCGGCCGTGCTCCCCCGTGCTCCCGAGCCGCGCCGGTCCGCCGCCTGCGAGCAGCAGATCGCCGCGCCTGCAATCGTCGAGCAGGAGCCGGCAAGCTCGCCGCCACGCCGGATCCGGCTGCCACGCACTGTGTGGCTGGCATGCGCTGTTGTCGTGGTCGGCTGGCAGACGTTTGCTGGCCGTCCCGGCGTTGCGCTGCTCCTGTTCGCGGCACTACTGCCGCTGGCGCTGGCGCCCGGCGAGCGCGGGGACTCGCGCCTGGGTGCGAGCTGGCTCGGATGCGCGCTGGCGCCCGTGCTGGGGCTCGCCGGCCTCGCCGGGGCGTTCCCTGCGATCGCGGGGCAGGCCTCGCGCTGGCGTGAGCGCGCGACGCTCGGCGTGCTCGGATACTGGTGGCTGAGGCTCGCGGAGCCGTTGCTGGGCCGTAACCTGTGGCTGGGGGAGCCGACGGGGACGCCCGCTCGCACCGCGTGGGAGGGCTCGCTGAGCCTTGCCACGACGCACGTTATCGGCCCGCTGCTCGCGCTCGGGGTGCTCCTGGGCGCGCTGCTGTGGGGGGTCGGCGCGGTGGTGCTGCCGTGGATCGTGCGCGGGCGCAGTGCGGTAGTCGACGTCGTTGCCGTGACCGTCTGGTCAGCCGGGATCGCGGCGGCCGCGCCGGCGCTGGACGCGGGCCTGCGTGCCCACGCGATTCAGCCCAGTCCGCGCGGCGTCGTCCTCGGAGCGATCTTCGGCGGCGTAGTCGCGGTCGCCGCGCGCGCCCTGCGCGGCCCTGTCTGAGAACCTGTCGGAGCAGATTCTGAGCGAGGGTGCGTAGCATGGCTCACGGTTGCCGGCCGATCCGCCGAGATTGACGAAGGCCGCCCATCCGTCCGCCGATGAACCCGCTCAAGAGCGTCGAGACCATGATCGCCAGCCTCGTCGAGGGGACCTTCGGGCGGGTGTTCCGCACGGAGGTCCGCCCGATCGAGCTCGCCCGCAAGCTCGCTCGCGAGATGGACACCCATCGCACCGTCTCGGTCTCGCGCGTGTATGTCCCAAACGAGTACTCGGTGTGGCTCTCGCCCTCCGACCGCGAACGCTACGAAGGCGTCGAGCATGAGGTGATCGACGAGCTGTGTGCGTATCTGCTGGAGCATGCGCGCCGCGAGGATCTGATCTTGGCCTCGCCGCCGCACATCGCCTTTCACACCGACGAGCGGCTCTCGCTCGGCGAATTCGGCATCCAGGCACGGTTGGTCCGGCCCGGGAGTGAAGATGAGGATCCCCGCCCGCCCGTAAACCAGGAGGAGCACGGCCAGACGATGATCTACAGCACCGCGGCGCGCGGGGATGGGGAGCTCATCCACCCAGGCGGGGATCCCATCCAAGCGGCACGTCGCCCGGCGCCACGCGTGCTACTCGCCGTCGGCGGGCGGCGGCTGCTCGTGCCTCCCGCTGGCGGCACGATCGGACGCAGCCGCGACTGCGACATCGTCCTCGACGACAATGGGGTCTCGCGGTGCCACGCCGAGATCCGCCCGGGCCCCGATGGCTGGACCGTCGAGGACCTCGGTTCGACCAACGGCGTGCTCGTGAACGGCCGGTCGATCCGCCGCAGCCCGCATGTGCTGTATCCGGGAGATCGTGTTGAGCTTGGCTCGACCGAGATCGTCTTCGAACTTTCATGAACACGCTCGCGCCGGTGTCGGTTGCCCTGAAGTTTGGCTTCCTGGCTGTTCTCTATCTGTTCTTGCTGTGGGTCGCGCGCAGTGCGCGCCGCGACCTGCGCCAGGGCGCAGGATCGGATCCCCGCGCCGCCCACCCTGATCGCGCCTACCGGGCCCACGCCGCGAACACGTCGATCCCGCCGGACGCCACCGGCATGTTCTCCGCGTCGGCGCTTGGCAGCGCCGATATCGCGCATCGCGCGCCGCGCCTGGTGATCGAGCGTGCGCCAGGTCACGATCCGGGGATGATCTACGACCTCGACGGTGACCTTGTGCTCGGACGCGGCGACCATGCCGAGATCAGGCTTGACGACCCGTTCGCCTCCTCGCGCCATGCGCGTGTCTACGAGCAGGGCAACATAGTGGTCATCGAAGACCTGGACTCGACCAACGGCACCTATCTCAACGAGGAGCTGCTGCAGACGGCCAGACCGCTGCACCCCGGCGACAGGGTGCGTATCGGCGACAGCGAATTCACGTTCGAGGTCGACTGAGGTGCTGCGCGTGGCCGAGCAGTACGCCGGAACCGACACCGGGCGCCAGCGACGGGCCAATGAGGACTCGCTGCTAGCGCACGCACCGCTGTTCGTGGTCGCCGACGGCATGGGCGGTGCGCAGGCCGGCGAGGTCGCCTCGCGGATTGCGATCGAGTCGTTTCAGTCGGGCCTGCCCGACGTGTCCCACCCGGAGCTCGAGCTGGCCGCGCTCGCGCGCGCGGCCAACGCCCGCATCCACGAGTTGTCACACTCGAATGCTGAGCAGGCTGGCATGGGCACGACGCTGACGGCGGTCTATGTCGGCGAGCAGGAGGTCGCGATCGCGCACGTTGGCGACAGTCGCGCCTACTGTCTGCGCGACGGCGAGCTACTGCGTCTGACCGACGACCATTCGCTTGTCGACGAGTTGATACGCCAGGGCCGGCTCACGCCCGAGGAGGCGGTCGAGCATCCCCAGCGCTCGGTCATCACACGCGCACTGGGACCGGAGGTGATGGTGGAGGTCGACACACGCTCCTTCCGCGCACGCGCACAGGATGTGTATCTGCTTTGCAGCGATGGCCTGACGACGATGCTCTCAGAGCAAGAGATCGCGACGATACTGCTGGCCTGTCCGCGCCTGCGCGACGCCGGTGAGGCGCTGATCGTGGCGGCGAATCAGGCGGGCGGCCGGGACAACATCACCGTGGTGCTGATCCGCCTGGAGGAGGTCCAGGTCGTGCAGGCACCACCGGTGCAGGAGGGTGCGACTATGGTCGGGGTGCCGGCCATCTCCGCCTCGGCGCCGGCGCCTGTCGTGGACAGCGCGAGGACGGTCCGCCCGGTCGCTGGCTCCCCGCCGCCGACAGCGCCTCGACGCCGCACTCCGCGTGCGGCCGCGTCCGCGTCGAACTCTGCGTCGGGTACACGCAGGCGCCGGCGGCTGCGGCACGCTGGCGCGATTGCGTTCCTGCTCGCGGTATTCGTCGTGCTCGGCTCCGGCGCCTACCTGGCGCTGCAGTCGGTGTACTTCATCGGCACCAACAACAGGGGTCTGGTCACGCTATTCCAGGGCCTGCCCTACCGGCTACCGGGCAACGTGACGCTGTACAGCAGTCAGTACGTCTCTGGGGTTAGTGCCTCGACGCTCAGCCCGGAAAAACGGCGCACGCTGCTCGATCACTCGCTGCGCTCGGAAGCCGACGCCGCCTCGTTGATCCGCAGCCTCGAACTGGGACAGCTCGAATGAGGCCCTCGCCGTGAACCGCCCAATCGTGCGTCTTTACGGATTCGTTGTCCTGCTGTTTGTGCTGCTCGTCGCGTTCACCTCGCGCTGGACGATCTTTGAAGCGTCCTCGCTACGCGACAACCCGCTCAACGAGCGCACGCTGCTCGAGCAGCAGCGCATCGACCGCGGACCGATCCTCGCGGCTGACGGCACGGTGCTTGCACGCAGCGTCCGCGGTCGGGAAGGCACCTACCAACGGACCTACCCGACGGGCGAACTGTTCGCTGCTCCGGTCGGCTATGACTATCTCGACCCTGATCTCGGCAGCACCGGCTTGGAGCATTTTCGCAACAAGGAACTGAATGCCCAGACGGGGACAAACCTGCAGAGCGTGCTCGAACAGCTGCAGGGCAAGGAACCGCGGGGTGAGAAGGTGATCACGACACTCGATCCGCGCGCGCAGCGCGTGGCGGTGGCGGCACTCGGCGAACACGAAGGAGCGGTCGTCGCCCTCGATCCACGCACCGGCGCTGTGATGGTGATGGCCTCCAAGCCCAGCTATAACCCGAACGCGCTGCGCTCACCGGCTGCCAAACACAAGCAGGAACGGGAAATGACTGGGGTTCAGCCGATTAAGTCGGACGTCAACCGTGCCACCCAGTTTGGCTACGCCCCCGGTTCGACATTCAAGATCGTCACCGCCACGGCGGCAATCGACACGGGTGCGTACACGCCCGAATCGACCGTCAGCGGGCGCAACGACATCCTCGTCTCGGGAGTTCCGCTGCAGAACGACAACGGCGATAGCTTCGGGCCAATCACGCTCACCTACGCGCTCGCCCACTCGGTTAACACCGTGTGGGCGCAGGTCGCCGAACACATCGGCAAGCGCGCGCTCGGGCGCTACATGGAACGCTTCGGTTTTGACCGCAAGCCGCAGCTCGACTATCCGGCGGATGAGATGTCCGCCAGCGGCGAGCACATCGGCGAACGCATCGTTGCGCCGACGAGCCCGTTGGTGGACGTGGGGCGCATGGGCATCGGCCAGGACAAACTCGCGGTGACGCCGCTACAGATGGCGGAGGTCGCGGCCGCGGTGGCCAATCGCGGCAGGTTGATGGTCCCGCACCTGACGCAACGTGTCGTCGACGCCGAAGGGCGCACCGTGCAGACGATCTCCCCGCGCGTGCAGTCGGTCGTGATGAAACCGTCGACGGCCGCCGCTGTCACCTCGATGATGGAAGCGGTCGTCAAGGAAGGGACGGGCACCGCGGCGCAGATCCCCGGCATTCAGGTGGCCGGTAAGACGGGCACCGCGCAGACACAGTTCGGCGATGCGATCAACAACGTTTGGTTTATCGCCTTCGCCCCCGCCATCGACCCGAGGGTCGCAGTGGCGGTGACGCTGAAGGCCGTTCCCGGGGAAGGTGCCACGTTCGCGGCGCCGGTCGCCAGAGCGGTGATCGAAAGCCTACTGAGGTCCGCACCGTGATTGACCCTGAGACGATCATCGACGGCCGTTACAGGGTGATCTCGCGCCTGGGTTCGGGGGGCATGGCCGACGTGTACCTCGCCCAGGATCAGTTGCTGGGCAGGGACGTTGCGGTGAAGGTGCTGCACCACCACTTCGCCGAAGACCATGAGTTTGTCGAGCGCTTCCGCCGCGAGGCCTCGAGTGCCGCGGCACTGTCGCACCCGAACATCGTCGCGATCTTCGACCGCGGCGAGTGGAACGGCACGTACTACATCGCGATGGAGTACGTGGCGGGCCGCCCGCTGAAGGCGATCGTGCGCGAGCACGGCGCACTCGACCCCGCGGTGGCGATCGAGATCGTCGTGCAGATCCTGCGAGCTGCGCGCTTCGCGCACAGGCGCGGGGTCATCCATCGGGACCTGAAGCCCCACAACGTGATCGTCGACGAAGAGGGACGCGCGCGGGTCACCGACTTCGGGATCGCGCGTGCGGGCGCGTCGGACATGACGCTGACGGGCTCGATCATGGGCACCGCCCAGTACTTGTCGCCGGAGCAGGCACAGGGGCTTGCGGTCAGCGCGTCCTCGGATCTGTACTCAATCGGGGTGATCCTGTACGAGCTGCTCACCGGCACGGTCCCGTTCGAGGGTGAGACGGCGGTGGCGATCGCCTTCAAGCAGGTCTCGGCAGAGCCATATCCGCCGAGTGCCCTGAACCCAGCTCTGCCTTATTCACTCGACGCCGTTGTCCTGCGCGCGCTCGCCAAGGATCCCGCGCAACGCTACGCGGACGCCGACGAGCTGATCGCGGCGCTCGAACACGAGCGTGAGAAGCTGCCTGCGCTCTCGGGCGCGACCGCCACAGCGGTCTCCGACGGTCACGTCCATGACGCCCCGCCCGCGGCGGTGTACGGGGGGGCCGGCTCGCTGTTGCTCGCGCAGCCGGGGACTGGGCAGTACGAGCTGAAGGGCGGGCCTCTACCACCGGATGAACATCGCCGCCGCTGGCGGCGCGGGCTACTGTGGGCGCTGGCGATTGTGCTCGTCGCAGGCCTGGCGGTGCTGGCGGTGGCGCTGCTGACGCCCTCGACCACGTCGGTGACCGTGCCGAGTGTGACCGGGAAGACCGAACAGGCGGCGGGAGCCACGCTGCGCGCGGCAGGCCTGAACCCGGTGCCCTCACTGGCGTCGAGCACGACCGTTGTGACCGGACTGGTGATCAGTCAGACGCCCACCGCGGGGAGTGCGGTGGGCAAGGGTGCGCAGGTGAAGATCGTGGTCTCGGGCGGGCCTGCCAGCGTGCCGCTGATGGACGTCGCCGGCCTGACCGAGGCGAAGGCCGCGGAGGCGCTGCGCCAAGCGCACTTCAAGACGAGGACGAAGACGGAGTCCAGCAAGACGGTCGAAGCTGGGTTCGTGGTCGGTACCGAACCATCCGCGGAAACGGAGGTCCAGGAAGGCCGTCTGATCACCCTGCTTGTTTCCAGCGGCCCCGCACCGGTACGCGTCCCTGACGTAACCGGCCAGACGCTGGAAGCGGCCGAAGCGACGCTCACCAACGCCGAACTGATCCTCGGCACGGTCACCAAGCGTGTCTCGAGCACACAGGCGCCTGGCACTGTGCTCGCGCAATCCCCCGCCGCGGGCGGCTCGGTGCACGCCGGCAACAAGGTCAACCTGACGGTCGCCAAGGCCCCCAAGGAAGTGGAAGTGCCCGAAGTCGTCGGCGCCGCCGAAGTGGCCGCTGCGTCCGCGCTCAAGCACGCCGGGTTCAAGTCCAAGACGGAAACCCGCCCGACCACCGAACAGTCCCAGGTGGGAATGGTCCTCGAACAGAGCCCTACGGCCGGCACGCACGCCCGCAAGGGCGCGACCGTGACGATCGTCGTCGGCATGCTCGGCTCGTCGAGCACTACCACGCCAACCACGACGCCGCCGACCACGACGACGACCACACCGGTGGCGCCGCCCCCGTCCGAATGACGCACGTGATCGAGCTCGAGGACGCCGCGCCGGGCGAGGCGCTGAGAGTCGCGGTGCTCGCCGGCGGGCGCTCCTCCGAGCACGACGTGTCGCTGTCCTCCGCCGCCGCTGTGCGCGACGGGTTGAGCTGCGCCGGCCACGAAGTGGTGTGGGTGGAGATCGGACGCGACGGTGTCTGGCGTCGTGACGGGCGGCCGCTGAGCGTCGTGCCGGCCGGCGGCCTGCTCGGGGTGGACGTCGTGTTCCCGGCGCTACATGGTCCGTTCGGCGAGGACGGGACCGTGCAAGGACTGCTGGAGACGCTCGACGTGGCCTACGTGGGGGCTGGCGTGGCCGCCTCGGCTGTATGCCTGGACAAGGTGCTCTTCAAGGAGCTAATGTCGGCGGTCGGCGTTCCCCAGGTGGACTACCTGGGCGTGCGGGCTGAGCGCTTCGAGCAAGCGCGCGAGCAGGTGTTGACCGAGGTCGCGGTTCTCGGGCTGCCGGTGTTCGTCAAGCCGGCGCGGTTCGGCTCCTCGATGGGGATCGTCAAGGTGAGTGCGGCGGCGGAGCTCGAGGAGGCTCTCCGCGAGGCGTTCGTCTACGACAGCTTGGCAATCGTCGAGGCGATGGCGGTGGGCACCGAGGTCGAGTGCGGGGTGCTCGGCGGCGATCGCGACGCCGGCGAGCCGGCGATCGCGTCCGAGCCCGGGGAGATCGTGTTTGCCGGAGAGTGGTATGACTTCGGCGCGAAGTACTCGCCAGGGGGCATGGAGCTGAAGATCCCCGCGCGGATTTCCGCGAGCGCGCGTGAGCAGGTCAAGCGGCTGGCGGTCGGGGCGTTCATCGCCGCCGGCTGCGAGGGTCTGGCAAGGGTGGACTTCTTCGTCGATGGAGAGCACGTGCTGGTCAACGAGCTGAACACGATGCCCGGCTTCACGCCGACGAGCGTGTACGCCAAGCTACTCGCCGCATCCGGCGTTCCCTATCCGCGGCTGCTCGACCGCCTCTGCCGGCTGGCGCGTGAGCGCCACGAGCAACGGCGTGCATACAGCTACTGACTGTTCAGTTGAGGACTGACGTTAGGACTGACGTGATGCCTGCGCCGGCGGTGCTACTTGAACAGCGTCAGCTCGTTGATCGCCGCCGACTCCATGCCGGGCGGCAGCGTGGTCAACCATACGAGGTAGTAGCGGTGTGGGCGCCCCGACAGCGTCAGCGGTATGCGTTCGCCGTTGTGGACATAGGAGCTCGAGCCCACGGGACCCTGCCAGCCGCGCGCGCTCAGCGGCGTTGAGTTGCCGTAAGGCAGTTCCAGTTCGATTTGGTCGGCGGCGTATATCTGCACGGCGAAGCCGGGAGTAGGCGTCTGGATCTCAATCGCCTTGGCGAGCACTCTCGGAGCGGCGTCCAGGTAGATCCCCAGGCCGACGCCGCCGGGCTTCTTGAGAGTGTCGTCGTAGTACTGCTCGGTACTCCAGGTGGTGTTGGGGTCGCTGTCGACGACGTTGCCGATCAGGTCGCGGTTTTCGGGGCCGGTGCCAAATGGGTTGTAGTCATGGGCAGCCGCCTGGCCCAACTGCACTGGTTCGAGGCCCGCGTGCGCGGCGATGTTGGGCGGGACGCCCGCGCCTCGGTGCGCTCTGTCGGCGGCGAGGATCAGTGTGGTCGCGACGATCGCGACCAGGAGCGCGAGCGAGATCGCCCAGCGCGCAGGATGGCGCATGCGCCACGGCAGCCGTCGCCGCGCCGTGCCGGGCAGCGTGCGCAAGACGCTCGTGACCTCGCCGGTCGCCTGGCCGGCGCGAGCGGCCTCGACCGCGAGCACCTCCTCGAGGTCGGCGACCATGCTCGCCGCATCCGGGTAACGACGCGTGAGGTCCTTGGAGACCGCGCGGTCGACGACGGCGGCGGTGGCCGCGGACAGCTCGGGGCGCAGCAGCTGCACGTCCGGGAGGTCCTCGCGCACGTGCTTCATCGCGACCGCCACCGGCGAGCTGCCGTGGAAGGGGACCTCGCTGGTGAGCATCTCAAACAGCACGACCCCCAGCGAGTACAGGTCGGACTGTCCGGTGACGGGCTGGCCGAGCGCCTGCTCGGGCGAGACGTAGTCGGTGGTGCCGAGCACGCGCCCGGCCATCGTTAGCCCTTCCTCGGTGAGCGTGCGCGCGATCCCGAAGTCGGTGATCTTGGCCCCGCCTTCCTCGCTGATGAGCACGTTGTGGGGCTTGACGTCGCGGTGCACGATCTGACGCTCGTGCGCAGCGCCGAGCGCGCGCGCGATCTCGATCGCGTAGGCGATCGCCTGTGGGATGTCGAGCGGACCGTCGCGGCGGATGATGTCCTTGAGGGTCTCCCCGTCGACGTACTCGAGCACTATGTAAGGAGATCCGGCTCCGACCGCCCCGCCAACGCCCGGCTGCTCCCAGTCTGGCGAGGGCTCCTCGCCGGCGTCGATCACGGTCACAACGTGCGGGTGGCTGAGTTGCGCCACCGAGCGCGCCTCCCTGCGAAAGCGCTCTAGCTGATCGGAGTCGGCCGCGATCTCGCGGTGCATCAGCTTGATCGCCACCGGGCGTTCGAGCACCGTGTCGAAGGCGCGGTAGACGGTCGACATCCCGCCCCGCCCGATCTCGGCGTCGAGCCGGTAACGCCCGCCGATCGCGGTCCCGAGGAGAGTCATCGGTCTCTATTGTGCGCGCAAGCTAGGCGGCGCGCGCATGTGCCTCCAAACCTGCTGCGGTCGCGGGCGCCTTTTATTTATGGATTAGTCGGCGTTCGCAGTGACCTTACGACGCAGACGTTGGATCACGAGCGCCGCGAGCAGGCAGCGGTAGAGCGAGTACGGCAATAGGGATCGCTCGGTGCGCCCGGGCCGGCGGAGGACCGCGGCGCTCGCCAGGGTGGAGAGGAACGCGATCCCGCCGCCGACCGCCAGCGCCGCGTGCTGCTCGCGCGGGACGCTCGTGTGGCGCATGCGTGCGCCCTTCAGGACGCTTGCCCCGAAGATCACCGGCAGCCCCGCGTGCCAGGAGAGGGACTGCGCCGCGGTGCGCCCGAATCCGCAGGCTCGTGCGGCGGTCAGCGTGGCGCCGTTACGCGATACCCCCGGGATCAGCGCGCTCGCTTGGGCGAGCCCGAGCATCAGCCCGTCGCGTGCGCTCGCGTCCGCTTGCGCGCGCGCCCCTCCTCCGGGTCCCCCCGCCCGCCGGTCGGCGAGCGCCATCGCGACGGCGCCGGCGCTCAGGCCGGCCGCGATCGAGCGCGGTCCGCCGAGCAGCCGCTCGATCGGCCGACCGAGCACATACCCGGCGAGCCCGGGCGGCGCTACCGAGAGTGCGATCACGGCCGCCCGGCGCCGGTCCAGGTGAGCGGCTTCGCGGAGCAGCTCCCTGCGCATGTGGAACGCCAGCGCGACCCCCGCGCCGGCGTGCAGGGCGACCTCGAAGAACTTGCGCCGCTCCCCGTCTAGCTGTGCATACGGCCAGCCCGCGAGCCACGGGATCAGCGTTGTGTGTGCGGAAGAGGAGACGGGCAGCAGCTCGGCGGGGCCTTGCAGCAGGCCCAGCGCCACGGCGTGACGAAGCGGCAGCGCGCCTTCGCCGGCCGCGTTGTCCGCATCCTCGTCTGGACGCGTGTCCCTACCCGACGGCATCGGCCGCCGGGTTGCGGCGTGCCCGTCGCCGGCGCACGAGCGCGTAGACGATGCCCGCGACGACCAGCACGACGATCGCATAGTCGACGTACTCGAAGCCCTTGCGCACGCTCGTCCAGTCGCTCCCGAGGGCGTGGCCGGCGAGCGCCAGCCCGAGCACCCACGGTAGCGACCCGATTAGCGAGAGCACGGTGAAGCGCGCGAACGGCATCTTGGCGACGCCGGCGGGCAGCGACACGAACGCCCGTACAAGCGGGATCAGGCGCCCGAACAGCACGGCCGCCTCGCCGTAGCGCTGAAACCAGCGGTCGGCACGCTCTATCTGGCCGGGGTGGGTGGGAATCAATTTGATCTTCGCGCCGCGGCGTTCGAGCAGCTCCAGACGCCCGCCGCGCCCGACGGCGTAGGTGACCCACGAGCCGACCATCGTGCCGAGCAAGCCCGCGAGCACGACGCCGACGAGCGTCAGGTGGTGATGCGAGGCGCTCTGGCCGGGGTCGGCGACGGCGAAGCCGGCGAACAGCATCACGACCTCGGACGGGATCGGGATGCACGCGCTGCCGATTGCCATCAGCGCGAAGATCCCCGGCAGGCCCGCGTCGCGGACAAAGTGCGAGGTTTCGTTGACGAGCGTTTCGGAGATCGAGGCGAGGACGAGCACGGCCGGCCAAAGATACCTGCGATCCGTGGTCGCGGCTGGACCTGCGCCCGCGCCAGTGACGCCGTGGACCGTTACCGTCCGTCGCGATGCGCGTCTGGATCGACCTGACGAACAGCCCGCACGTGCTGGTCATGCGCCCTGTGATCGAGCGCCTGCGCGCGGACGGCCACGACGTGCGCGTGACCGCCCGTGATTTTGCCCAGACACTGCAGCTGTGCGAGCGCCTAGGGATCGTGCACTCCACGGTCGGACGCCACCGTGGCGGGCGTGTGGGCGCCAAGGCCGTGGGCCTGGCCTCGCGCTCGGCCGCGCTCGTACGCTGGGCGCGTGCAGACACGCGTGCCGCCGGCGGCACGGGCTTCGATATCGCCCTCGGTCATGGCTCCAACGACGTGACGGTCGCGGCTGCCGTACTGCGCATCCCGAGCGCGACGATGTTCGACTACGAGTGGGCGACCGTCCAGCACAACCTCAACTGCCGCCTGGCGCGCGCGGTGGTCGTGCCTGACGCGATCCCCGCGCAGCGCCTCGAGCGCTATGGGGCGAAGGGCAAGGTGCGCGCGTACGAGGGGCTCAAGGAGGAGTACTATCTGGCGGACTTCGAGCCACACGACGGGGTGCTGGAAGAGCTCGGCCTCGACCCAGCGCGGACGATCGTGGTCGTGCGCACGCCACCGGAGGTGTCGCTGTACCACCGCTTCGAGAACGACCTGTTCGGGCGTGTGCTGGCGCGGCTGAGCGCCGCCGCGGCCGAGCATGGGACTCAGTCGGTGGTACTGCCCCGTGTGGAGGCGCAGCGCGCGGAGCTCGAGCGCGTCCCCGGCTTTGTGGTCCCCGAGCACGCGATCGACGCGCAGTCGCTGATCGCGCATGCGGATCTCGTGATCTCGGCCGGCGGCACCATGAACCGCGAGGCGGTGGCGCTGGGCACGCCCGTGTACACGACCTTCCAGGGCCGGCTGGGGGCGGTCGACGAGCGGCTGATTGGCGAAGGCCGGTTGCGTATGCTCGACGCTGTCGAGGAGCTCGATCTCGGCAAGCGCACCCCCCTTGGCGGCACAGGCGAGCGCGTGTCCGCCTGCTCGCCCACCCACCCGCGTGTCCGTCGCGACCCCGGCGTGCTGGTCGAGCTGCTGCTGTCGCCCGTCAGCCGCGGCGCCGAAAGCGCGCAGGCTGCGACGCCAGGGTCGGGGTAGGCGCTTACAATCTCCACAATGCGCCGACGGATCCGCTCGGCGGCCCTTCCCCTCCACCGTCACTCGCTGCCGCAGTTGGCAGTGGACGGGGCGCTGGTCGCGCTCGCGTTCTACCTCGCCTTCCAGCTGCGTTTCGACAGTGGCCCTCCGCGCCAGTACGCGCATCTGCGCGCGGACACGATCTGGTGGGTGCTGCTGGGGAGCCTGCCCGTGCTTGTGCTCTCGCGCGTCTACCAGCGCCGGTGGCGCTACGCGGGGCAGCGCGACTACGAGTCGGTCGTGCGGGCCGTGATCGCGATGGTGCTGCTGACGGTTGTGGCGATCGACGTGCTGCGACCGGTCCACAGCTACGTGCCGATCGCAGGAGCGCGGTCGATCCACGGGCACGTGCGCCTGGGCGCGGTCGCCGTCGTGTTGCCGAACGGCGTGATCGTGCTATTCGCGTTGCTGTCGCTCGTGTTCCTCGTGGGCGTGCGCGCGATCGCCCGCAGCGCCTATGAGCGCCGCCTGCTCGCGGCCTTTCGCGGCGGGCGCAAGGGCGAGCGCACCGTGCTGATCGCGGGCGCGGGCGACGGGGGGCGGCTGGTGATCCGTGAGATCATGCGCAATCGCGAGCTCGGTCTGCTGCCGGTCGGTTTCCTCGATGACGACCCGCTGAAGCTGCGCCTGCGCATCGACGGCGTGCGCGTGCGCGGCAACACCGAAGGCGACCTGCCGCGCATTCTCGACGAGGCCGAGCCTGACGAAGTGATCATCGCGATCCCCTCCGCGCCCGGATCGACGCGCGCGCGCATCGTGCGCGAGTGTCGCTCGCGGGGCATACCCGTGCGCACGCTGCCGACGGTGTTCGAGCTGCTGCAGACGCGCGGCGCGCTCGCCCGGCAGGTGCGTGAGGTGCGCGTCGAGGACGTGCTCGGGCGCGAGCCGGTGCACATGGAGCTCGAGCGCGTTGGTGCCTACCTGGCGGGCGAGACGGTGCTCGTGACCGGCGCTGGCGGCTCGATCGGCGCGGAGCTATGCCGCCAGATCGCGCGCGTGGAGCCGCACCGGATCGTGCTGCTCGACCACGCTGAGGACAACCTCTTCTCGATCCAGCGCGAGCTGGAGGACGAGCGTCACGTCCCGCCGTCGATGCTCGCTGCGGTGCTCGCCGACTGCAAGGAGGAGGAGCGCATGCGCGAGGTGTTCGCCGCGCACCGGCCGACGATCGTCTTCCACGCGGCTGCCTACAAGCATGTTGGCCTGATGGAGGCCAATCCGGTCGAGGCGGTGCGCAACAACGCGATCGGCACGCGCGTTGTCGCGCACATCGCTGGCGAGGCGGCGGTCGGGCGCTTCGTGCTTGTCTCGACCGACAAGGCGGTCGAACCGGCGACCGTGATGGGTGCCTCTAAGGCGCTCGCCGAGTTCGCGCTGGAGGCCGCCTCTGCCCGCTGGCCGGGGACCCGCTACAACGCCGTGCGCTTCGGCAATGTGCTCGGCTCCTCCGGCAGCGTCGTGCCCATCTTCCGCCGCCAGATCGAGCGCGGCGGCCCTGTGACCGTGACCGATGAGCGTATGACTCGCTACTTCATGACGATTCCCGAGGCCGTTCAGCTGATCATCCGCTCCGGGTCGCTCGCTCGCGCACGGACGCCGGTCGAGCACGACGCGCGGGTGGCGGGAGAGCGCATTGCTGCAGACCCGCGCGAGCTGCCGGGCGCCGAGGTGTTCGTGCTCGACATGGGTGAGCCGGTCCGCATTGTGGATCTCGCCCGCGCGATGATCGACCTGTCGGGCCTGGACCCTGACCGTGACATCGACATCGAGATCGTCGGCCGGCGCCCTGGCGAGAAGCTCCACGAGGAGCTCTTCAACGGCTACGAGCGCCGCCGAACGACCACAGCCGAGAAGATCCTGTTGGCCGAGCGCGAGCCGCTGGCCGTCGAGGCGGTGGAGTCGATGTTCGCTGAGATCGGCCTGCTGGTGCTCGAGGGTGACGCGGCGGGCCTGGCGGCGAAGGTGTCCGAGCTGGCCGCAGCGCGCAGGGAGATACCGACCGCTGAGCACGGCGAACGCGCGGCCGGCGGGGGCAGCGAGAGCGAGTCCAACGGTGAGCACCCGCACGGAGGCCGGCGCGATGCGCCTGCGCCCCTCGTACACTCCCCGCATTCATGATCTTCCTGCCGTTCGCGCTCTCGCTTTCGAGCACGTTCACCAAGATCGGGGCGGTCGCCGCGTTCGCCGCGCTGGTCGGCATCGCGGTGCTGTCGCTGCTCGTCTTCTCTCAGGCGCGCGAGCTTAAGCGCCTGCGTGAGTGGGCTGGACGTGCACCCGAGCGCGCCGCCGACCTTGAGCAGCGCGTCGCCGCTGCCGCCGCGGCTCGTGTCCAGCAGCAGGCGCCCGCCTCTCGCCTCGCCCGCCCGGTTCCGATCCAGGCCCGCACGGTCGCCGACGGCGCCGGCCCCGCCACGCGCGTGGTCGCCACCCCCGTGACGGCCGCAGGTGCGGTCGTTCCTGCCGGCCAGGTGCTCGGTGCCAGCGGCGCGCCGGCCACCCCAGCTGCGCCCGCCAGCGGGCCGACTCAGCCGGGCGTCCCAGCCCCGCCGCCGGCCCCCACCCAGCCAGGGATGCCCGCCCGCCCGGTGGTCCCCGCTCAGCCGGGGATGCCCGCTTCGCCGGTGACCTCCGTCCCGCCGGCTGTCCCGGCTCGCCCGGCGATGCCCGCCCAGCCGGCGATTCCAGGGCAACCCACCGCTCCATTCTCACCGCCAACGGCGGCACCCATTGGTGCGCCGGCATCTGCGGCGGGCGCAGCGCAGGCCCGTCCGGGTGCTGCGAGCGCGCCCGCGCCGGGGCTCGCCGGTCGCTCGCCGGCGCCCCTGGCTCCGGCGACCGCGGCCGCCGCGGCCGGTGTGGCGGCCTCCGTCGCTCCGCGCGCCCCGACTCCGGCCGCCTCAAGTCCGCCCGCCTCGCCAGCACCGCCGGTCTCCTCACGCCCACCCGTGCCGCCGCCGCCCGCGCCGCAGGCCCCGCCAGACCCGCCCGCGGCCCGCCGCGTGCCGCCGCCCGCGCCGCGTCCCTCCGTCGCCGCTCAGCCGGCCGGCGCACAGAGTGCATCCTCCGGGTCTCGTCCGGGCGTCGTCGCCCCGTCACTGGAGAGTCGATCGGTCTACGCCGCCAGGCGCTCGACCGCCAAAACGGCCGCGCTGATCGCCGGAGGGGTGATCGTCGTGGCGGCGGTGCTCGTGGTTGCACTAACGTCGCTCGGCGGATCGTCGGGCACCAAGGCGCCGACCGTGTCGACGAGGACCACCAGCGACCGCGGCGGAGCACGCCCGAAACGGCGGCCCAGCAGGGCGTCATCCAAAACTGCACCAAAACCGCCGGCGGTGAGTCCGGCGGAAACGAGCGTGGCAGTGCTCAACGCCACCGAAGCGGAAGGCCTCGCCCACCGAACGGCCAGCGCACTGCAGCAGAACGGCTACTCGCAGGCCACTGCGCTGAACGGGAAACCTCCCGGCTCGGGCCAGGTCAGCGTCGTGGAGTACGTCAGCGGCCATCAGGCCGAAGCCGAAGGTGTCGCGCGCTCGGTAGCCGTGACGCACGTGGAGCCGATCGAAGCGGCCGTGTCCGCGCTCGCTAACTCGGCGAACGTAGTGGTGATCGTCGGTGCCGACAAGGCCACGTCGAGCCCATAGCCGGCTTCCTGGACATCCCGGCGCGGTCAGCCAAGCCGCGCGAACGTGGCATCACCCACGTGATCGACAGGGGGCTGTCGGTCGCTGAGGTCGACGGTCTGCTGGAGGTCGCCGGAGACAGCG
This sequence comes from uncultured Solirubrobacteraceae bacterium, assembly GCA_963830345.1. Classification (GTDB taxonomy): domain Bacteria; phylum Actinomycetota; class Thermoleophilia; order Solirubrobacterales; family Solirubrobacteraceae; genus Palsa-744. The sequence goes on from CAWHLZ010000001.1 coordinate 208,265, forward strand.
TCGATGTGGTCAAGCTCGGCTGGGGCACCGCGCTCGTGAGCGCCAACCTGAAGCCCAAGCTGGAGCGTTTCGCGATGCACGGGATCCCGGTTGTGCTCGGTGGCACGCTGACCGAGATCGCGATCCGCCAGGGACGGGTGGACGGTCTCGTCGCGTGGCTGCGCGAGCTTGGTCTGCGCCACGTCGAGATCTCCGATGGCACGATCACGCTCGAGGCTGACGTCAAGCGCGAGCTGATCGAACGACTCTCTCGCGAGTTCATCGTCCTCGCGGAGGTCGGCAGCAAGGACGCGGACTTCATCATGGCTCCCTATATCTGGGTGGAGCAGATCGAACGCGACCTCGCCGCGGGTGCGTGGAAGGTGATCGCCGAGGCGCGCGAGTCGGGGACCGCGGGCATCTACCGCGCCAACGGCGAGGTGCGCACGGGGCTGATCGATGAGATCGCGCATGCGATCGACCCCGACCGTCTGATCTTCGACGCGCCGCTGCAGCGTCAGCAGGTGTGGCTGTTGAAGCGCTTTGGCACGGAGTGCAATCTCGGCAACATCGCGCCCGTCGACGTGCTCTCGCTCGAGACGCTGCGGCTCGGGCTGCGCTCGGACACGGTCGAGCGGTTCGCGTTGGGCGGCGAGGATTGAGCGAGGCGACCGCCGGGGTGGATGAGGCGCGCAGGCGTACCCGGGCACTGGCGCCGGGCACCGATCCGCTCGCGCGACTCGTGTTCGCGCTGCTGGTGATCGCCTGTTTCGCGGCGTTCTTCATCACACAGCGGCTCAAGCACACGCCGACGGCGGTGCAGGAATTCAAGCTCACGCCGTTCTTCTCGCCGTACCCGACGGGACACATCAAACAGGAGGCGATCTCGTTCAAGCTCGCGCAGGCCAACGAGGTGACCGTGTCAATCATCGACTCCGACGGCAATACGGTCGCGACGCTCGTGCACAACCGCCCTGTGGTCCGCTACAAACAGTTCTCGCTGCGCTGGAACGGCCGCCGGGGGAGCGCTCACCGCTACGTGCAGACGCTCAGCCCGAGAGGATTCCCGATCGTCGCCCCGGTCAACGAAGGCGCGATCGCGGCCGCGGGTGAATATCGAGTGCGGCTCGACCTGCGCCACCACAGCCCGGTGCTCTCGCCGCTGAGCTTCACGCTGGTGGCACCGTGAGCGCTCCCACGGGGACGGCGGCTGCTACCAGTCTGCCGAGCGTGGGGGTGCTGGCGGCGGCGCTCGCTGCCGCGCTGATCGTCGTCGCGGCGCTAGTCGCGCTGATGCGCTGTCGCGAGGATGCGTTTCCGCTGCTGGCCGTCTTCGCGCTCCCGTTCAGGCTGCCGATCTCGACCGACGGCAGGACGGTGAACCTGCTGGTCCCGCTCTACCTGGTTGTCGTGGCGGGGACCGTCACGCACCTGCTGCCGCAGTTACTGAGCAGGGGCGAGCGCCGGAATCACTCACCCCGCGAGGACGGCGCCGCGCCCGCGCGACTGACCTGGTGGACTTCGCCACGGGGTCTGGAATGGCTGCTGTTTGCGGCCGTTGGCCTGTACGCACTGCAGGCGATCTACTCGAGCGACCGCGCCAAGGCCGCCGAGAACATCGCATTCTTCTATGTGCCGTTCGCGTTGCTGTTCCTGATTCTCCGTGACGTGCGCTGGACACGCGAGCTGCTGCTGCGCTGCCTCGGCGTGGCGGTCGCGCTGGCGGTGCTGTTCGCGGGTGTCGGCTTCGTCGAGTACTACCGCAAGGCGCTGTTCCTGAACCCGAAGGTGGTGGCAGCCAACCAGTACGACAACTACTTCCGTGTCAACTCGGTGTTCTTCGACCCCAGCATCTACGGCCGCTTCCTCGCGCTGGTGATGATCGTGGTGACGACCGTTGTGCTCAGCGGTCGAAGTGCGGCCGGTGCCTCGGCCGCACTGATCCGCGTTCGCCGTCGCGAGCTGCTGGCGGCGGCGGCGGTGCTCGCCTGGCTGCTGGCCGGGCTGGTGACGAGCTTCTCGCAGTCGAGCATCGCTGCGTTGTTGTTGGGGCTGGTGGTGCTGGGCGCCTGGTGCTGGGGCGTGCGCGCCACAGCCTACGTGTCGCTCGCCGTGCTGGCGGCCGCAGGTGCGTTCGTGCTACTCGCCCCCGCCAGCCTACATTTCGGCCTGAAGGGATCTGGCGGCTCGACCGACAACGCCACCAGCGGGCGCACGAAACTCATCTCTGGCGGCCTGGAGCTGTTCGCCAAACGGCCGCTGGAGGGCTACGGTTCGGGGTCCTTCGAAACCGAGTACAAGCTCCACAGCAAGACGACCGTCGAGAACGCCACCTCGGCGTCGCACACGATCCCCGTGACGGTCGCCGCCGAGCAGGGGATCGTCGGGCTGGTTGTGTATACGCTGCTGTTGCTCGTCGCTTTCGTGGTCCTCTTCGCCGGCGCGCAGCGCTCCCCGCCGCGTATGGCGATCGCCGCGTGCTTCGCGGCGCTCGTGCTGCACACATGGACATACGCGGACTTCCTTGAAGACCCGTTTACGTGGACGCTGTTAGCGATCGGCGTGGCGCTAGCGCGCCAGGACGACCGCCGGTGGTGCGCGTCGGGCAGATAGGTTCTGAGCCGTGCTCGGCTACCTCAAGCGCCTGGTCACAACCGGTGCGGCCTATCAGTTCGGGGACATCATTGCCAAGGGCCTGGCGCTACTGACGCTGCCGTTGTACACGCGCCACCTCGACACGAATGCTTACGGTGCCGCTGAAACGTTGCTGACGGCAGTGATCCTCGCGAGCATCCTGCTGCGTGTCGGCGTTGGCGAGGCGTTCATCCGCTTCTACTTCGACGACGAGGATACCGCCCGCCGCGAGCGGATCGCGCGCACGGCGACGGCCACGGTCGCGTGGAGCACGACGCTCGCGTCTTTGCTGGCGCTCGCGTTCGCCGGCCCGCTGTCGCGGCTGGTACTCAAATTCGAAGACCCGCTGCTGTTCGATTGTGCGGTGCTCGGTCTGTGGGCGTTCACGAACCTAGAGATGGTCTATGCGCAGCTGCGCGTAGACGAACGCGCGCGCGCGTACGTGTACGCGTCGGGGGCCAACGTCGCGATGACCGTCGCGTTCACCGTAGTCCTGGTCGTGTTCGCGAACCAGGGCGCGCGCGGCTTGCTGCTCGGCAACTTCGGCGCCTCCGCGGTCGTCGTGATCGGCCTGTGGTGGGTACTGCGCCGGCGCATATCGCTGCATGTGCGGCTCGCCGACCTGCGCGCGATGCTGCGCTTCGGGCTGCCGACGGTCCCGGCGGACGCCAGCGTGTACGCGCTGCAGGTCGCCGACCGCTTCTACCTATTTAGGGTCTTCTCGCAGAGCGCCGCCGGGCAGTACGCAATCGCGATCAAGCTCGCCACCGTCGTGTTCGTGGCGGTTCGCGGCTTCCAGTACGCGTGGCCGCCGTTGGCGTACTCGATCGAGAGCGACGAGGAGGCATCGCGGCTGTACGCGCTCGTCACCACCTACTACGCGCTGGCCACCGGGGTGGTGGTGTGTGCGGTGGCGCTACTCGGACGCTGGATCGTGCGCCTGCTGGCAGCCCACGAATACTTCGACGCCTACCGCGCGCTGCCGTGGCTGGCGCTGGGGTGGGCGCTGTACGGCCTGTACCTCGTGTTCGTCGCGATTGCCGGTCGCGCACGCGTGACCTCGCGCAACTTCCCGGCGGGCGCCGCCGGCCTCGCGGTCAACGTTGTGCTGCTTGTGCTGCTTGTTCCGCACAGCGGCGCCGGCCTGGGCATAGCGGGTGCGGGCATCGCACTGTGTGGCTCATATGTAGCGATGCTCGTGGTCATGTATCTGCTGACCCGGAGCCTCTTTAAGGTCGGCTTTGAATGGCTGCGCCTCGTGCAGCTGACGGTGATCCTGCTCAGCGTGGCGCTCTCCGGCGAGCTGCTATTGCCGAGCCACGGGCTCGCGGGCCTCGTGCTGCGCGTCGCGTGGCTCGCGCTCGTCCCGGCGGCGCTGCTGCTCACGCGCTTCTTTCACCAGCACGAGCGCGTCCACGCCAGGGCGCTGGTCCGCGACGCCCGCAAGCGCGTGGGGGCCTTCCGTGCCGGGCACGGCGACGTCGAGGCGTATGCGGAGGACCCGCTCAGAGACCTATAAGGAGATCACGAGGCCGGCAGGCGGCATACACGAGGCCGGCCAGGCGGCATACTGGCAGCCGTGAACGACATCGAGGAGTGGTGGTCCTCAGGCGAGCCGGTTACGATCCGGCTCGACGATGGCGCCCGCACCATCTTCCTGCGGCGGATGGGCTCGGGGTCGACGATGACGCTGCTGCATGGCTATCCGAGCTCGTCGCATGATTGGGCGCGGGTCGCACCGACGCTCGCCCGGCGTCACGCGCTGCTGATGCCGGATTTCCTTGGGTTCGGGGCCTCGGAGAAGCCCCTCGAGCATTGCTACTCGCTGCACGAGCAGACCGACCTCGTCGAGGCGCTGTGGGCGCTGGAGGGGGTCGCGTCGACGGTCGTCGTCGCGCACGACTACGGCGTCTCTGTCGCGCAGGAGCTGCTTGCGCGCCGAGCGGAAGGCGCGCTGGGCGTCGACCTTGTGGCCATTCACCTACTCAACGGCGGGCTGTATCCGGACCTTGCTCGGCCGGGGCGAGGCCAGTTGGCGCTGCTCGACCCCGAGCGGGGCCCGCAGATCAGCGCGGGCATCACCGAGGAGCGGTTCGTGATGTCACTAAAGCCGACGTTTGCCGCGGACTTCGATGCCGCTGGCGACAGTGCTGAGATCTGGCGGGCCACTGCTCGCGGGGGCGGTCAGGCGATCGCTCACCGTCTCACTCGCTACATCGCCGACCGCGCGGCCCACGGCGAGCGCTGGATCACCGCGCTGGAGCGGACCGACGTGCCGGTTGCCTTCGTTTGGGGGATGCTCGACCCGGTCTCGGGCGCGCACATGGCACGGCGGATCCGCGAGCGTCTGCCCGGCGCACCGCTCCTGGCGCTGGACGACGTCGCGCACTGGCCGGCGCTCGAAGCCCACGAGCGGGTCGCGGCCGCAGTGCTCGGCACCTAGCCGCGCCGCACAGCGCAAGCGCCGACGGGTGTCGAGTCGAACGATTCTTGGCTCAAGAAAGCGTCTTTTCTGGCCGATGCGTGGCTGCCGTGCCCGAGCTTATTGCCAAGCCCCCCCATCGACCGGGTGCTGCCGAGCGCCGGCGGCGCGCCGAAGCGTTGCGCCGTCATCGCGCGGACGCGCGCGTAAAGAGCCTCGCGGCTACCGGCGAGGTGGCCTACCTGCGCGAGCAGCTCCGCCTCGCCGCGAGGCTGACGGCGAGGCTGGCCACCAAGAGCGACGTCGAGGAGCTGGCCCAGCTGGTCGTCGACGAGCTCCACGAGACCTTCGCCTTTTATCTCGCGGCCATCCAGCGCCTCGACGAGGACTGTGTCCTGCGGCTCGTCGCTGGGCGCGGTCCTTTGGCGGAGGTCATGACGGAGTTCCTGCTCACCGAGCAGCCGGCGTCGGAAGGCGTCAACGGGAAGGTCGCCAGGTCCGGCAGCACCGCGCTCGTGGCGGACACGCGAGCCGACCCCGACTACATCGTCCGCGATCCCAAGACCGACCCTCGCTCGGAGCTGGCGGTCCCGGTGCTCGTGGATGGCTCTGTGTGGGGGGTGCTGAACATCGAGGCGATTGAGCCCGGCGCCCTCGCCGATGCCGACGCGGTGCTCGTCGAGGCGATCGCAGCCAGCTTCGGCGTCGCCGTCCACCGCGCCCGTTTGGTGGCCGATCTGGAGGGCGCGTTCACGACCGCGCTGGCCGCGTTGACGAGCACGGTTGAGGCCAAGGACGATTACACGGCCTGCCACGGCGAGGACGTGGCCGTGCTCGCCGAGCGAATCGCGCTGCGCATGTCCTTGTCGAACGCACAGGCGCGCGACGTGCGCTATGCGGCGATGCTGCACGACATCGGCAAGGTGGCGGTCCCAAGCGAGATCCTGCTGAAGCCCGGTCCGCTGAGCGACGAGGAGTGGGTGACGATGCGAGGACACGCGGCGATCGGCGGCGAGCTCGTCGGGCGCATCGATGCCTTCTCCCATCTCGCTCCGGCGGTGCGGGCCAGTCACGAGCGCTGGGATGGAGACGGCTATCCGGACGGCCTCGCCGGCGAGGAGATCCCGCTGGCCGCACGAATCATCGCCGCGTGCGACACCTACGACGCGATCGTCACCGATCGACCCTACCGGTCGGCGCGCTCGCCGCGGGAGGCGTGCGCGGAGCTGGGCCGGGTCGCCGGCACGCAGCTCGATGCCCGTGTCGTGGAGGCGGTCGTGGCGGAGCTGGACGGCGGTTGAACACCGATCGGCGACTCGCTCAGGACGCAGCCGTGCGGTTGTACTCCTCGGCCGCCTCGCGCAGCCCGTCGCCGCGCTCGGGACGGAGCGTGGCGGTGACGTGGCGCCAGTAGCGCTGCGGGTCCCGTCCAGGCAGCGCCAGTGCTGCGAGTGCGCGCAGCGCGTAGCTCCACGCGGTCAACCAGCGCACGGCGCGGGCGGTGGTGAGGGAATGGTGCTTGCGCATATACAGGTCGCGGCCCCGTGCCAGTTCGACGATCCGCCGCTCGGGCAGCGCACCGGTCGATAGCTGCTCGTGGTGGACGGCCACCGCTGCGGGGACATACACGCTGCGCCAGCCCGCGTCGCGCAGGCGCCGAGCGAAGTCGACCTCGTCTGAGTACACGAAGAAGTCGGGGTCGAGATAGCCCACCTGCGCGGCCGCCTCGCGCCGCACGAGCAGCGCCGAGGACTGGCACCAGTCGACCTCACGCGCGCGCTCGCCCTTGCTCTGCACGGTGTACGCGCGATGCAGCATCAGCGCGCCGGCAAACGCTGTGGCGAGCGTCGGAAATCGCCACGCGCACGCCTGTCCGCGCCCGTCCGGGCGCAGCAGCCTGGCGCCCGCGCACGCCGCCTGCGGGCGCTCGTGCAGCGCCCGCCACAGGGCGAGCGTCGCCCCTGGGCGTAGCTCGGAATCCTCGTTGAGCAGCAGCGCGTAGCGTCCGCGCGCGCGCGCCAGCAGCTCTGAGTCGTTGACCGCCTTGCCGCGGCGCTCGTCCACGGCGATCGTCTCGTCCACCGCGCGGTGCTCGCGCGCCGCCTGCGCGGAGCCGTCGCGCGAGCCGTTGTCGAGCACCAACACCTCGGTGGCGAACGGCACGCTCTCCCGCTCCCGTGCGATCGCGTCGAGCCCCCGCAATAGCAGCTCTCGCTGGGAGGTGTTGACCACGCAGTAGGTCAGCTCGACATCGGCCACCCGCGGCACCCTACCCTCGACAGGTCAACGAGCCAAGGAGTCATCTGATGCGCCGAATTCGCAGCTATCGACCATCCCCCGCGCTGGCGGCTTGCACCGCCGCGCTGCTCGCCGCGCTTGGCGGCGTTGCGTGGGCGGCGATTCCCGGCCCGGCCGGGATCATCCACGGCTGCTACGGCAAGCGCAGCGGGCAGCTACGCGTGATCGACACGGCCGCCGGCGGCAAGTGCAGGCACAGGGAAGTCGCGCTGAACTGGAGCGAGACGGGTCCCCCCGGCCCGCGCGGCGGCCGCGGTGCGACAGGTCTTCGCGGCGCGACTGGGGTGCGCGGCGCGACCGGAGCGACAGGTGCCACTGGAGCGACCGGTGCGACCGGCGCGGAGGGGCCGAGCAATGCTTACGCGGCTGGCGAGACGGCCGTCTTCTCGCTCTCCGGCGGCGGTCAGGATGTGCTGAGCTTGAAGCTCCCGGCGGGCAATTACGTGGTCACCGCGAGCGTTGACATCGCAAACGCGGACACCGCCAGTGGCGAGACGGAGCAGGCCGCGTGCGTCATCAACGACGTGCCGAAAGCCACCGCGGAGGCGTCGGCAACGGCGACCGTCCCCTACGTGCAGGGGTTGCCGACGTCCGAGACGGTGCCGCTGGACGGCACCTGGAGCCTGTCCGAACCGGAGACGCTCGAACTGTTCTGCACCCAGCTTTCGGACGGAGCCACGACCGCGAGCCTCGCGCAGATCGACGCGATTCAGGTAGCCGACATCAACGGAAGCTGAGGTTGCATACGCTCTAGCGCGTGCAAGCCCTGGAGAAGCTGTGTGGCCGCATGGCCGAGCTCGCGGATCTCGCCGCGATCGAGATGCTCACCGGTTGGGATCAGCTGGTGATGATGCCCGGCGATGGCGCGGCGGCGAGAGCCCAGCAGCTCGGCACGCTCGCGCGCATCACGCACGAGCAAGCGACCGCCGAGGAGATCGGAGGCTGGCTGGAGGAGATCGACGCGGCAAGCGATGACACGGCGGGCGATGACACGGCGGATGACCGCGCGGCGCTCACGGAGCTCGACCGCGACATCGTGCGCCTGGCGCGCCGCGACTGGGAGCGTGCTCGCCGGATCCCGGACGAGCTCGCCGTCGAACGCGCCCGCGCGAGCGCCGACGGCCAGGAGCGCTGGCGGGTGGCGCGCGAGAACGACGACTTCGGCGCGTTTGCACCGGCGCTGGCGCGCAACGTGGAGCTCGCGCGCGCCTACGGGGAGTGCGTGGCGCAGGACGGCGAGAGCCGCTACGAGGCACTGCTCGGCGACTACGACTTCGGCCTGCGCACGTCCGAACTGCGCCGTGTGTTCGGGGCGCTCGCCGAGCAGCTGCCGCCGCTCGCGGCGCAGGCGCGGGTGCGCTCGCCGCGCCGAACGCTGGAGGTGCCGGTCAGCGCACAGCAGGCGGCGGTGGCCGGCACGCTGCGCCGGCTCGGTGTCGAGGACGCGAGCTGGCGCGTGGACGTCTCGGCGCACCCGTTCACCGCGTGGGTGGGTCGTGGCGACTCGCGCCTGACCACGCGCTACAGCGACGGCGAGGTCGAGTCGCTGCTCAGCTCGTTGCATGAGTACGGTCACGCGCTGTATGAGCGCCAGGTCGACATTGCGCTGGACCGCACGAATCTCGGCACGGGCACCTCGATGTCTATACACGAGTCCCAGAGCAAGCTGTGGGAGAACCACGTCGCGCGCAGCCCCGCGTTCGCCGAGGTGCTCGCCGCCGAACTGGGTGGGGGCGGCTTCGTCGTGTCCGCGGCCGACCTGCATGCCGCGCTGGTCGGTGTCGAGCCGTCAGCCGTGCGCGTGTCCGCCGATCCGCTCACCTACCCGCTACATATCGTCGTGCGCTTCGAGCTCGAGCTCGCGCTGATCGACGGCGAGCTCGCCGTCGCCGACCTGCCTGCCGCGTGGCGCGAGCAGATGCGCCGTCTGCTCGGCGTGGAGGTTCCCTCCGACGCGCTCGGCTGCCTGCAGGACGTGCACTGGGGCGCAGGGGCCTTCGGTTACTTCCCCAGCTATGCGCTCGGCTGCCTGATCGCCGCACAGCTGTGGGAGGCGATGCAGGCCGAGCTCGGCCCGCGCGAGGAGGATCTGCGCCGGGGAGAGGTCGCTTCGATCCAGCGCTGGCTCGCCGAGCACGTGCATCGGTACGGGCGGCGCCTGGACACGATCCCGCTGCTCGAGCGCGCCACCGGACGCGCGCTCGAGATCGAGCCGTTCCTGCGCTACGTCACGCCGCTGGCAGAGCGCTGAGCGCCCGGCGGGCTCCTCACCGGCGGGTGCGGACGATGGGTTTCTACGTGGTAGATTTCTGCCATGGTCACAACCATCGACGCGGCTGGTCGAATCGTGGTGCCAAAGCGCCTTCGCGAGGAGCTCGGGTTCACGCCTGGTCAACGTCTTGAGCTCAGCGCCGTGGACGGCAGGCTTGAGGTCGAGCACCCCACCACGCCCATGCGCCTGGAAAAGCACAAAGGACGGTTGGTGGCGGTCGCCGATCGCCCGATGCCAGAGCTGACATCCGAGCTCGTGCGGGAGACCCTCGAACAGATCCGCCGGTGACCCCCGACAGCAGCGTCGTGATCGCCGCGTTCGCTAGTTGGAATCGACATCACGAGGCGGCGGTCGAGGCATTGGCCGAGAACGACGTTTGTGATCTGCTTGCACACGCGGAGCTGGAGTCCTACTCGGTCCTGACGCGCCTGCCCGAGCCGTTCAGGGCCGAGCCGGTGCTCGTAGCGGAGTATCTGCACAGGGACTATCGCGGCAAGCGCATGGTCCTGCCCGCGCGCGAGCGGCGCAACCTCGTCACGAGACTCGCCTCGCTCTCGATCGCGGGCGGGGCGGTCGATGACGCGGTGGTGGCGGCCACCGCGGCCCATCATGGCCACGGCCTGCTCAGCTGCGACCGTCGTGCGACGTCGGTGTACAACCGGCTCGACGTCGAGGTCACATACCTCTGAGCACCGTGCGCGTTCACGTCGTCGATCCCTCGGCCTACACGCCGCCCTACGACCACGCGCTCTGCCACGCGCTGGCCGGCGCTGGCATCGACGTGGAGCTGTACACGAGCCACTTCGCCCATGGACCGGTCGCGCTGCCGGACGGCTACGCGCGCCACGAGCTGTTCTACCGTCTCGCCGCCCGTGTGCCCGACGCGCGTGCGCGCCGCGCGGTGAAGCTCGCCGAGCATGTCCCCGACATGCTGCGCTACCGTCGCGCCGCGCGCGCCGCCGACGTTGTGCACTTCCAGTGGCTGGCCGTCCAGCACCTCGACGGCCAGCTGCTGCCTGCCACGCGCTCGGCACGAACCGCCGGTCGCTCAACGGCGAGCGCCCGCCGTCCACTTGTGCTGACAGCGCACGACATCCTCCCGCGCGAGGCCCGGCCGGGTCAGCGCGCGGCGCAGCGGCGCCTGTATGAGCACTTCGACGCGATCGTTGTGCACTCCGAGCACGGCCGCCAACGCCTGATCGGCGAGCTGGGCGTGGGGCAGGAGCGTGTGCACGTGATCCCTCACGGGGCGTTCGAGCACCTTGCGCCCGACGCCGCGCTACACGTGCAGCCGCCGTTCGAGACCGACAAGCCGGTGGTCCTGTGCTTCGGGCTGATGCGCCCGTACAAGGGCATCGACCTGCTGCTCGAGGCCTGGCGGGGGATCGACGCCGCCGAGCTGTGGGTCGCGGGCATGCCGCGCATGGACATCTCTGCGCTGCAAGCGGCAGCGCCTTCCGGCGTGCGCTTCGTGCCGCGCTTCATCGGCGATGACGAGCTGCCCGCGTACTTCCGCCGCGCCGACGTGGTCGTGCTGCCCTACCGCGAGATCGACCAGTCCGGAGTGCTGTTCACGGCGCTCGCGTTCGGCAAGCCGCTGCTGCTCAGCGACGTCGGCGGATTCCCGGAGGTGGCCGCGACTGGCGCCGCGTGCACATTCCCCGCGGGCGACGCCGCCGCGCTGCATGATGTGCTGCGTGGACTGCTGGAGGACCGCGACGCACTCGCGGCGCTGGGCGCGCACGCACGCGCGGCAGCCGCCGGTCCGTATTCCTGGCAGGCGATCGGCCGTCGCACGCTAGAGCTCTACGAATCCCTGCTCCGCGAGAATCCCAGCGGATGAAGATCGCTCTGGAGGTCGTCTTCTGGCTGTCCTGTGGGCTGATCGTGTGGACGCAGGTCGGCTATGCCGCTGCGCTCGCCCTTCTCGCGGGTGTGCTCTCACGATCGGCGCCGCCGCCACGCGGACGCGCGCAGCGACTCGACCTCTCGCTGATCGTCGCCGCGCACGACGAGCAGGCGGTGATCGCCGCCAAGGTCGCGAACGCGCTCGACCTCGACTATCCGCGCGAGCGCCTGCAGGTGATCGTCGCGTGCGATGGGTGCACGGATGCGACCGCCGCGTACGCCAGAGACGCGGGTGCCGACCTCGTGCTCGAGCTGGCTCGCGGCGGCAAGATCCGCGCGCAGGACGCCGCCGTGCAGCAGGCGCGCGGTGAGATCGTTGCGTTCTCCGACGCCAACGCGCTATGGGAGCCCGACGCAGCGCGTGCGCTCATGAGCGCGTTCGAGGACCCGCGCGTCGGCTACGCCTGTGGTCAGGTTCGCTTCGTGCAGGCCGCAGCCGGCGGCAGTAACCAGGAGGGCATCTACTGGCGCTACGAGCTAGCCGTGCGCGCGCTCGAGTCACGCCTGTCCTCGATCACCGCTGGTAACGGCGCGATCTATGCCACCCGTCGCGAGGCGTACATCGTGGTCGACCCGATCATGGGTCACGACCTGTCGCTCCCGTTCAACATCGTCAAGCGCGGGCTGCGCGCGGTGTACGTGCCGGGCGCGCGTGCGAGCGAGAAGATGGTCCCCTCGCTCGGCGGCGAGTTCGCGCGCAAGCGACGCATGATGAGCCACACCTGGCCGATCGTGCTGCGCGGCGGCATGCTCTCTCCCCGTGGCTACCCGCCGGGCTACGCGCTGATGATCTTCTCTCACCGCTTGTTGCGCTACGCCACGCCCATCCTGCATGTGCTCGCGCTGGCCGCCAACATCGCACTCGTGGCGCTCGGCGCCAGCTTGCTTTACGTCATCACGCTCGACCTGCAGCTCGCGCTGCTGCTCGCTGCCGCACTAGCCGGGCTGCTACCTGTGCGACCTTTGCTGATCGCCCGCTACTACGTGCTCACCACCAGCTCGCTCGCGGCCGGGTTGTGGGACTGGCTGCGCCACGGAACCGACGCGACCTGGCAGGCGGCCGAGGGCACGCGCTGAGGGATTATCGGACGGTGGCGCTACGCTGCGATAGCGCGCTCGAGATCACTTGGGGCGCTTTACGCGAGAATCCCCGCCGTGATCCGCCGCGCCGTCGATGTGGTCGTGTCCGCGCTCGCGCTCGCGCTCAGCGCGCCCGCGTTCGCGCTCGCGGCTGTAGCGATCCGCCTGGAGAGCCCGGGCCCGGTGATCTACCGCCAGCGCCGCAGCGGTCTGCACGCTCGCGAGTTCGACGTGCTGAAGCTGCGGACGATGGTCGACGGGGCGGAGCACATCGGCGCGGGGCTGGCGGTCAACGAGAATGACGCGCGCATCACGCGCGTGGGGGCTTTCCTACGCCGGACCTCGCTGGATGAGCTGCCCAACCTCGTGAACGTGCTGCGCGGCGACATGTCGCTGATCGGGCCACGCCCGACGCTGCCGGTGCAGGTGCAGCAATACACCGAGCGCCAGCGCGGCCGCCTCGCGATCAAGCCAGGCATCACCGGCTGGGCGCAGGTCAACGGCCGCACGTCGCTGCCGTGGGCACAGCGCATCGAGCTCGACCTGCACTACATCGAACACCGCTCGCTCGCGCTCGACCTGCAGATCCTGTGGCGCACTGTGGCGATGGTGCTCGGCGGCTCGGGCCTCTACAAGGGCCACACCGGCGGCTGGGAGGGTGAGCTGTGAGCGCGCCGGCTGCAGGCTCCGCCCACGCGCCCGCTGGCCCGCCCGCGATCCTGCTGACAGGCGCGGGCAAGCGCTACGACATCGTCTCCTGCTTCGCCGCGCTCACCAAGACCGTCGTCGCCGACCCCTCGCCGCTGGCCCCCGCTCAGTATGCGGCGCACGTGCGCGTAGCCGTGCCCAGCATGGACGACCCCGACTACGTACCGGCGCTGGCGAGCCTGTGCGAGCAGCACGGAGTCGGCGCGGTGCTGCCGCTGACTGACCTCGATATAGAGATTCTGGCTCGCGCGCTAGAGCAAGAGAGGCTTCCCGCCCTCGTACCGTCTGCCGAGGTGGCCCGCGCGACATACGATAAGTACGAGGCCCATCTGCTGCTCGGGCGTCATGGGCTGCCTTCCCCGCCGACGGTCTTGCCTGAGGACGATCTCGACGCGCTCTCCTACCCGGTGATGGTCAAGCCGCGTCGCGGCTCCGGCGCGCGCTCGATCCACCTTGCCCGCGATCCCGCACAGGCACGCTTTTTTGTCGACTACGTGCCTGAGCCGACGATGGTCCAGCGGGCGGTGAACGGCCCCGAGTTGTCGATCGACTGTCTCGGCGACCGCGACGGACGCTGTCTGAACGCGATCCCCCGCACGATGCTCGAGTCGCGCGGCGGCGAGTCGATTAAGGGCCAGGTCATCCACGACGAGGAGCTGATTGAGCTCGGCCGGCGGGTCATGGAGACCCTATGTGTATGCGGCCCGGCCACCATCCAGGTCTTCCGCGACCCCGACATCGGGTTGGGGATCACCGACGTGAACACGCGCTTCGGCGGCGCCTTTCCGGCGCCCGTCTACGCGGCCCTGCCCGGGCGCACCTATCCCGAACTGATCGTGCGAATGGCCGGCGGCGAGCGGGTGGACCCCCACGTGGGGGAGTTCCGCGCGGGGATGACATTCACTCGCTACTACTGGCAGCTAGAGCTCGACGGGGAGCTGACGCCCACGGGACGCGACATCGTCCACGGCGGCCCGCCCGTGCCCCAGTGATTGCCCCCGCCTGCCGTGCGCGTGGCAACTGACGTCCGGTACCCGCCGTAAAGCTAGAATTTGCGCCAGTGGCTACGTTGCTTGTCGACTCTCCGCCCGCGCCGCCCGACGGGCAGGCACCGCCGAATGGATCCGCCGGGACCCCTAGCGCGCCCGTGCCCGGTCCCTCGCCGGCGGCGGTCGGCGAGCGCACCTGCTCCAGGTGCGCCGCCACGATGGCCGCGGGCCAGGGGTGGTGCCTGCAATGCGGCGCTGGTGCCCCCGGCAGTCTCGGCACGTCGAGCTGGCACTCGGCCGCCACCGTGCTCGGAGTCGTCGTGGTGCTTGTGCTGGGCGCTGCCGCGGCTGCGGTCGCGGCGTTGAGCAAGGGCACCGCCAAGGCGCACGTGGTGACCGCGAGCGTCGCCCAGGCCCCCGCGCCGACGGCGAGCGCACCCACCACCCCGGGGACCACGCCGGCCACACCCGCAGAAATCCCGGGAACGACGCCCAAAGCCAAATCGACGCTCCCCCTGGGCATCATCAAACCGCCGAGGATCCCGCTCACGGCGGCCACGCCGAAGGCCACCGAAAAAACCACCACCACGTCTCCCTTCTCGGAAACCAAAACGAGCACTTCGACGAGCACCACGCCCTCGAGTACCTCGACAGGCGGCTCGGAAGTAAGCGAAACGGCGAGCGAAGAATCTCAGTCTGCGGCAATCCTGCTGGACACCAACGCGGCCTCCACGTACAACCCGTACAACTATCCCGCAAGCGGCTTCGGCGACCCGAGCCAGGCGATCGACGGCGACACCGCGACCGCGTGGACCGCCCAGGTCAACCCGGCTACCGCCCCGAGGATGGCGCAGGGGCTGCTGATCGACCTGAAGGCCAAGCAGAAGCTCGGCGCGCTCGAGCTCGTCACTTCGACGCCTGGCATGACCGTCCAGGTCTACGGTGCCAACGGGCACACAGCGCCTGCCTCGATCATCGACCCAGCGTGGATCGCGCTTAGCCCCCCCGAGGTGGTCAAGAAGAAGCACGTGCGCATCGTCCTGCGCGACCACAACAAAGACGACTCCGGTAAGGAGTTCACGTTCGTGACACTGTGGATCAGCAAGGTGCCGCAGTCCTCGATCGGCACCGCCGAAGCGCCCGGGCACGTGGACGTCAACGAAGTCGAACTGTTCCCAGCGCGCGCTTCCAGCTAGCGGGTTGCGGGGCTGGGGCGTTTGCCGGCTGCCTGCTTGGTCGTCGCGGCCGCCGGCCGCCGCGACCGCCTGTTTGCCGGCTTCGCCCACGCCTCGTCCACAAATGCCGCGATCTCCCGCGTTAGCCGCTCGGGCTGCACGCGCAACTCTACGAGCGAGTTGGCTTCGAGTAGCCTGGCGTTGGGCATCTCTTTGACGAGCATGCCGGCGTCGGAGAATGGGTGGACTGGGTCGCGCTGGTGGCCGAGCACGAGCGTTGGAGTCGTAAACGTCGCACGCTCGCTGCGGGGGGGCGCGATGCGCCCGAAGAACAGTCCCTGCAGTAGTGCGCCGCCGGGGCCTGGTTCCTGACGGACGAGGTCGAGCATCACGTTGCCGTAGTGGGGCAGCAGCCGTCGCGGCAGCGCCCGGGTGGCGCGCGCGAGTAGCTTCATCGCGGGCTCGCCGAACGTGAGCGCCACGAGCAGAGGCGTGAACGTCAGTGCGCTCCACAGCAGCCCGTTGTCGAGCACCGGCATCTCGATCACGAGTGCGCGCAACCGCTCCGGGCTGCGCGCCGCGACCTCGAGCGCGGCGTTGGCGCCGAGCGAAGTGCCCATTACCACGGCCTGCTCGATCTGCAGGTGGTCCATCAGCGCGACTACCTGTTCGCCGTAGATGGCCGTCGAGTAGCGCCACATGTCGCGCGGACGGTCCGACCGGCCGTGGCCGAGCAGGTCGAGTGTGATCGCGCGGTTTCCGTGCGCCGCCAGGGCTTCCGCCAGCGGCCGGTGCATCTCCTGCGAGAACAGCAGCCCGTGCAGCAGGATCAGCGGGCGGCCATGCGCCGGCGCGCTCTTGGCTGTGCGTCCGCGCCCACCCTTCCGCGTGACCGCCGCTGGGCCGCCGCCGAACTCCGTGTAGGCGATTCGTTGCCCGTCAAACTTGAAGAACGGCATCCATCCACACTACTACCCGGTATTGCGCGTCCGGCTGCAGAGCGCGATCGTCGGGCGGCCGGCTTGGTGGTCGAGCGCATCGCGCGTGCGTCCGCGGAGCGCTAGCGTTGGAGGCCGACTCGATTTGCGATCCACCGTCAGGAGGAGACTCATGGCCAAGCAGCCCCGCATCCTCGCCGGAGAGACAGCGGCGATCACAGGCTCCGCGCGCGGCATCGGGCGCGCTACCGCGGCGGCGTTCCTGCGCCAGGGCATGAGAGTGGCGATTGGGGACGTGGACTTCGAGGCTGCCAGCCAAACCGCGTCGGAGCTCGGCGCAAGCGCCGTCGCGCTGCCGCTGGATGTGACCGACCGCGACTCGTTCAGCGCGTTCCTGGACGGCGCCGAGGAGCAGCTCGGACCGCTGGACGTGCTCGTGAACAACGCTGGGATCATGCAGATCGGACGCTTCATCGACGAGGACGATCTCACCGCCCGGCGGATGGTGGACATCAACCTCCACGGTGTAATTCTCGGCACCAAGCTCGCGCTTGCGCGCATGATCCCGCGCGACCGTGGCCACATTGTCAACATCTCTTCGCAGGCGGGGAAGTTTGGCGCTCCCGGCGGCGCGACCTACTCGGCGACCAAGCACGCCGTCGTGGGCCTGACTGAGGCCGTCCGCGGCGAGCTGCGGCTGATGGGTGCCCACATCGACGTCAGCTACGTGATGCCGTTTGTGGTCAATACCGAGCTTGGCTCCGGCCTGGGCCAGGCACGCGGGATGAGCAACCTCGAGCCGACCGACGTAGCCGACGCGATCGTCGAGGCGCTCCAGTTCGGGACAGTCGACGTGTGGGTGCCGAAGTCGGCCAAGCGCACCAACGTGCTCGGAGCCGTACTGCCGCGCGCACTGTCGGAGGGCATGGCGCGCGCGATGAAGGCCGACCGGGTGCTCGCCGGCGCCGACGTGGACACGCGCAGGAAGTATGAGCTGCGAGCGGCGCGCTCGGAGCCCGGGCTCGAGTCTGCTGCAGAGCCGCCCGGCCTGGAGCCTGCCCCCGAGCCGCCCAGCCTGAAGGCTGCCCCTGAGCAGTCACAGACGCAGATAGTCCAAGCCGCCGGCGACTGATCAGCCGGCGCTGAGCCAGTCGGCGATCAGGCTGCCGATCAGCGGCCCCTGATCCTCCTGGAGGAAGTGGCTGGCGTGCTCGATCGCACGCGGCGCGTCGCGGCCGATTGACTTGGCGAAGCGCTCACCCACCGACAGCGGCAGAATCGGGTCTGAGTCACCCCACAGCATCAGCGTCGGGCGGCGATCCTCACGCAGCGCGTCGTGCACGCGCTGGCCAGCCTGCGCGCCGGCGGCGTCGGGCGCGCGGGGGATGATCAGCGGGAACGCACGCGCCCCGGCCTTAGATGCAACGTTGGGATAGGGAGCGTCGTAGGCGGCGATGACCTTGTCCCCGGGGTCGGTCTCGCAGGCGCGGCGCACGAGCAGACCGATGGGCAGATCCTCGGTGCGCTCGACGAAGTCGCGGAAGGCGATCCACGCGTCGGTCATTCTCTGATGACCTGTGAACAGGCCCGTGTCCAGGATCACCAGGCGGTCGATCCGCTCGCTGTGCTCAACCGCCAGGCGCAGCCCGATCGGCCCGCCCCAGTCGTGCACCACGACCGTCGCACCGTGCAGGTCGAGATCCTCCAGCAGCGTCCCCATCAGGGCACAGTGATGATCGTATGAGTAGAAGTCGATATCGCTGGGCTTGTCCGAGCGTCCGAAGCCGGCGAGATCCGGCGCCAGGCATCGAAAGCCGGCGTCGCGCACGGGCGGAATCACCTTGCGCCACAAGAACGACCATGTGGGCTCGCCGTGGAAGAAGATCACCGGCGCGCCGTCCCCCTCGTCGAGGTGCGCGAGCCGCAGGCCCTCGACGTCGCGGTAGTGCGAGACGAATGGGAAGTCCGGGAGCCCCTGCAGCGCCTCCTCGGGCGTGCGCACCGTCTCGCTCATCGCGCCTGGCAGCATACCGGTGCCCCATCGGCTAGGCTCGCGCCGGATGCACACGCTCGCCCTGCAGCTGGCGCCGGTCCTCGCGGCCGAGAAGAGGCAAAGTTCCGTTCTACATAGCGGGCGGCCTACTCGTGGTGTGGGCGCTGACGCTATCGCTCGGGCTAGGCATGCGCAAACCCGACTTTCCCGGCAGCCTGGCCGGCCAGCGCGCGGTGGTGGCGATCACGGCGGTGCTCGTCCTCGCCGCCGTCTCCACCGCGGTGCTCACCTCGAGCGTGCCCGCCAAGAGCGCAGTGCCGCCGACGCACACCCAAGAACAGGCGCCAGTTCCCGTCGTGTCCGCCCCAGTGCCATCGAGTGCTTCGAGCTCCACGAGCGAACCGACGGCCACGACCGGGAGCCCCGCGCCGGCGTCCTCACCATCGCCGGGCAAAGCCGGCACCTCGCTGACACTCGCTGCCAACCCGACGGGACTGCTCCGCTACAACACCAAACAGTTGAGCGCCAAGGCGGGGACGGTGACGATCACGATGGCAAACATGTCGCCGCTGGAACACAATGTGACGGTCGCCGAAGGCAGCAAGGTCCTCGGTGCAACGCCCACGTTCGTCGGCGGAACCAGGACGCTCACGTTGAAACTGAAGCCGGGCAAATACACCTTCTACTGCTCGGTCCCCGGTCATCGCCAGGCGGGCATGGAAGGCACGCTGAACATCTCATGAAGCTGTACATCTGCTGGGGCACCTTCCCGACGCCGCGCCCCGGCGGGCATCCGTGCGCGAACGCCTTCCACGCGCTCAAGGACGCCGGACACGACCCCGAGGTGATCAAGTCCTACGGCTCTGCGCCACTGCCGCGCGTGTGCAATCAGACGCGCGGGCGCCGCGAGGTGCAGGAGCTAACGGGCAATCGCTGGGTCCCCACGCTCGTCCTCGACGACGGCTCCACGGTCGACGGTTCCCGTACGATCGTCGACTGGGCGCGGGCGAATCCCGTGTAGCTCTGGCGATAGACCGTGATCGCGTGCTCCGCGCGGTACTCATCGAGCGTCCGGCTGGAGTCCAGGTCGGCGAGGGCCGCCACACGGCTCAAAGCGACTGCGAGTATCGCGCTGAAACCGATCACGACAAACGCTGAAGCGGCGATGATGGTCACGAAACCACCCCCTTTGCTCCTCGGGTCAACTCAACTCCCACGAGGACCCTCGCACACCGACCGGACAGCGGTCCAGCCTCCGGCGCACGAAGATCTCGCTATCTCCGCAGCTTTCTACATCTGTTGCACTATCTCCTGCCCGTCTCCCCGAAAATCAAACAGAGGGGATGCGGTGAGCGGACAGGCGCCAGGCGAACAGCACGGCGGCCACGGAGGTCGCCAGGTTGAGACTGGAGACGCCGGCGCGCATCGGGATGCGCACGCGCGCGTCGGCGCTCGCGACCAGCTCCCGGCTGAGGCCCTGACGCTCGGTGCCGAAAGCGAGCACCGCGCGCGCGGGCAGCTCGGAGGGCTCAAGCGGCTCACCCTCCGGGTCGATCGCGAGCAGCGGCCGGTCGAGCTCGCGCAGTTGCTCGAGTGCCGCCAGGCGTGCGACCGGGACGGCGAAGTGCAGTCCAGCGGCACCGCGCAGCGCGTCGGGATGCCAGGGGTCGTGGCTGCCGGTACTGAGCACGCCGGCGACATCAGCGGCGGCGGCGACCCGCACGCAGGCCCCCATGTTGCCCAGATCGCGGGGATCCTCGAGCACCACGACGGGCGCTGGCCGCCTGTCGGCAAGCACGACGGCGAGATCGACGCGCGGGCGCTCGGCGAGGGCCATGACGCCGGTGGAGGGCGCCAACGGAGCGAGGCGGTCAAAGACCTCCGGAGCGATCTCGCGCGCGAGATCGCGCAGGCGGGCGCTGAGGTCAGGTGCGAGCTCGGCGGTCAGGCGTTCGAGCTGGGCCGCGTCGTGGGTGAGCACCTCCAGGACGTTGGCGCCGAAGCGCAGCGCATGCTTGAGCGGGTGCAGGCCTTCGAGCACGGCGAGCGCGGGATCGCGTCGCGCGCGCCCGAAGCGCGGGATAAGCGATCCATCTTGCACTCGGCGATAATGGCACTCCCATGAAGCTCGAGGGCATACACCACATCAGCGCGATCACCGGGGACGCTCCGGGCAACGTCGAGTTCTACACCGGCGTGCTCGGCCTGAGGATGGTTAAGCGGACCGTCAACCAAGACGAACCGAACATGTATCACCTGTTCTACGGCGACGAGCACGGCTCGCCGGGGATGGACCTGACGTTCTTCGAGTACCCCGGAGCGGCTCGTGGCGTCGCTGGCGCGGGGATGATCCACCGGATCGTGTGGCGGGTCTCCTCGCGCCATGCGCTGGAGTTCTGGAAGGAGCGGTTGGCCGCGCACGGGGTGAGCGCCGAGCTGACCGAGGACAGCCTGCTGTTCCTCGACCCCGAGGGCCTCGAACACGAGCTGGTGCCGAGTGCGGCTGAGGATCAGCCGCTGACCGCCGAGGCCCCGGAAGTCCCACGCGAGCACGCACTCCAGGGCTTCGAGGGCGTGCGCGCGTACAGCAACGCGCCTGTTCGCAGCGAGCGCCTGCTCGGCGAGGCGATGGGATTCGCAAGAGGAGAGGGGGAGCACTGGGAGGTACGCGGGGAGCGCCGGGGCAGCTTCTACGCCTACGACCCCGCACCGCCTGAGATCAATCGCACGCAGGGTGCGGGCACGGTGCATCACGTGGCGTTCGCAGCGGCGATCGACGACTTGGAGACCTGGCGTACGCGCGTGGCTGAGGCGGGCGCCCGCCCGACTCCGACGATCGACCGCTTCTACTTCAAATCGGTCTACTTCCTGGAGCCGAGCGGGGTGCTGTTCGAGATTGCGACCATCGGCCCCGGCTTCGCGGTGGACGAGGACGAGCGCCATCTCGGCGAGCGTCTGTCGCTGCCGCCGCCGCTGGAGTCGCTACGCGAGGGGCTCGAGCGCACGCTCAGCCCGTTGCCCTATCCGCCCGCATGGCGGATGGCGGCCGCGGAGTAGCGATGCTGCGACTGGTGACGATCCCGATCAGCCACTACTGCGAGAAGGCGCGGTGGGCGCTGGAGCGGGCGGGAATGGAATACCGCGAGGAGCGCCACGTCCAGGGTATCCACCGGCTCGCCGCCCGGCGCGCAGGGGGCTCCTTGACGGTGCCGGTGCTGGTGACGCCGGATGGATCGATCGGCGAGTCGGAGGAGATCCTCGTCTGGGTCGATCAACGGATCGCGCCCGAGCACCGCCTGTTCCCGGCCGAGCAGGGCGAGCGCCGCGAGGTGTTGGCGGTGTGCCGGCGGCTCGACGAGGGCCTCGGGCCGAGCGGGCGACGGTTGATGTACGTGCACATGCTCGCCCGGCGGGAGCTACTGCTGCGGTTCAACAATGCGGGTGTCCCGCGCTGGGAGGATCGTGCGCTCCGCTGGGGCTGGCCGCTGGCCGTCCGCCTCGTGGGGCGGGCGCTGGACATCCGCCCGGGCGTCGAGGTGCAGGACGAGGCGGAGGTGTGGCGCGAACTCGACTTCGTGGCCGGGCTGCTCGCGGATGGCCGTCCGTATCTGTGCGGCGAGCGCTTCGGGGCGGCCGACCTGACGTTCGCGGCGCTGTCTGCGGCGGTGCTTGTGCCCTCGATCTACGGGGTGCCGCTACCCCAGCCCGACGTGCTGCCCGCGCCGACGGCCGCGTTTGTCGAGCGCGCTCGCGAGCATCCCGCCGGGCGCTATGCGTTTAGGCTGATCTCCGAGCAGCGGCGCGCGCCGTTGACAGTGACAGCACCGACCGTCTGAGCTTGTCGCTGAGCGTGCCGAGCCGGGCTGTTTAGCTTTCGGGCGTGTCGTCCCACCGCCGGATGTTGCGCCGTCCCGACCGCCGCGCGCGGCGTAACGTGCGCTCGGCCTGGTCGAGCTCGTCGTCGGCGGGATCAAGGTACTCGTCGATGTCTGCGTGGAGATCGTCCGGTTCGACCCACTCGTGCAGGCAGTGGCTCGCGGAGGCCACGCGCCAGCAGGCTCGCTGTAGCTCTTCTGCGAGCTCGAACCAGACATCCGAGTGGGGCGGCTCGTCGGCGCCGAGCAGCAGCGTGGCTTCGCCGATGCACTCGCGCAGGCTCGCGCGGAAGCGCTCGATCTCGTGCGCGGCGGCCACGCGCGCGTTGCGCCACGCACGGTGTTGTGGGGACTCGGGCAGCTGGGGGACGTCACCGGCGCGGCGTCCCCTCCGCAGGCGACGGAGGCCGACGCTCGTGAGCGTCCACATTGGCACGCCGTGACGGCGCGTGCGCTCGAGCCAACCAGCCGCGTGCAGGACACCGAGTCGGGAGTGAACGTGGCGCGCGACGGCTGAGCGCCGGGGCACAGCAAGGTGGTCGAGGATCGCCCACACAGGGACCGCGGAGGTGTCCCGTGCGCGGTGGCACGCGGCGCGCTCGACGGCCGCTAGCACGAGCTCGTCAGAGGGTGGCCCGGCGGACGTGGCGCGGGGATCTTGATCTGGGTCTGGCATCTCGCCTCCTCTCGTTCGGCGGCGTCGAGATGCCGAGCGTCGATTCCAGCCGCGTGTCCCGCCATGCGCCGAATGCGGCGCTGAGGGACAATCGACGGGCATCGAGGACGACCGACTCGGTGCCGGGCCCGGGGTGTTGACCCACCGCCGGGCCACTAATAGGACACGTCCGACGCTAGTACGTGCGCCCGTCCCGAACAAGCGAAGCTGGTAGAAAGTCTCAGTGTTGACACACGTCGGGCTCACGGCGGGCACGAATTGAGCGCCGGGTGACGACCGAGCGCCAGCAGCGGACGCCGTATCTGGATGCGCTGTGCGAATACGCCCGACGCAGGCCGGCGCGGCTGCACGTGCCCGGGCACAAGGGTGGCACGGGTGCGGACCCGGGCTTGCTGCAGGCGCTGGGCGAGCGGGCGGTGAGTCTCGACATCCCGGCGCTGACCTACGGCATTGACGTGGGCGTCGAGCCGACCCCGTTCGAGCAGGCCCAGCGGCTCGCCGCCGAGGCATGGGGAGCCAGACGCGCATGGTTCCTGATCAACGGTGCCTCACAGGGGAATCTCGCGGCCGGCCTCGCGCTTGCCCACTACGGGAGCGATGTGGTGGTCCAGCGCAACGCGCACTCGAGCACGATCGACGCGCTCGTCCTGTCGGGCCTGCGGCCCACGTTCGCGGCGCCGGAGGTGGACTCCGAGCTGGGGATCGCCCACTGTCTCACCGCCGAAGCGCTCGAACACGCGCTGGTGGCCACGCCCCGGGCTGTGGGCGCGTGGGTCATCTCCCCGACGTACTTCGGCGCGGTGGCGGATGTACGAGCGCTGGCAGCCGTGGCCCACGGGCGCGGCGTTCCTTTGATCGTGGACGAGGCGTGGGGGGCGCACCTGGCCTTCCACGAGGAGCTTCCCGAGCACGCCCTGGCGGCAGGGGCCGATCTGGTCATCTCTAGCACGCACAAGATCGTCGGCAGCCTCACCCAGTCGGCGATGCTCCATCTCGGTCACCGCGCGGGCGCGCTGATCGGTGAGGACACCGTCGACCGCGCGGTGACGCTGACGGAGTCGACCAGTCCCAGCTCCCTGCTTGCGGGCTCGCTCGACGCGGCTCGCCGCCAGGCGGCTGTGCACGGGCGCGAGCTGCTCGCCAAGACGATGGCGGCGCTCGCCCGGGCGCGCGAGCAGATCCGCGCGATCGACGGGCTGGATGTGCTCGACGACCGGCTGGCCGGTCGCCCTGGCGTATTCGCCTACGACCCACTGCGGCTGGCGGTGGACGTGCGCGGCGTGGCCGCGAGCGGCTATGAGCTGGCTCCACTGCTGCGGGAGATCGACGACATCAACCTGGAGCTGTACGGCCAGAACGTGCTGGTGGCGGTGTTCGGCATGGGCGAGCGCGACCTGCCGGAGGCAGCGCGGCTCGTGACCGCGCTGCGCACGAGCGTCGAGCGTGTCGGGCTGGACCCGGGCGGAGCCAAGGCGAGCTTCGCGGCGCCTCCCCCGTGGGGGGAGCTGGCGATGACGCCACGCGAGGCCTACCTCGGCGCCCAGGAAGTCGTGCCGGCGGCCCAAGCGGCGGGGCGGATCGCAGCGGAGTCGCTGGCCACGTATCCGCCGGGGATCCCGAACGTGCTCCCGGGCGAGCGCCTGACAGCGCAGACACTCGCCTACGTGCGACACACGCTCGAGCTGGGTGGGAGCGTACGCGGAGCCAGCGACCGGCTGCTGCACACCGTGCGCGTGGTCGTCGAGGATTAGGAGGGGGCACCGACGACGTGCACGAGCCAGCGGGCGAACAGCTCCCGCGCGAGTGGGATGGCGGTGGGCTCCACGCCGGCGAGCTGCTCGAGCAGCCCAGGCAGCGTGGTGCCAGGCAGGCGCTCGAGGCCGTCGGCGTATGCCGGCACGGTGCCCCACTCGGCGACGAGCGCAGGCGTGACCTCGAGGTGGAACTGCAGGGCGTAGGCGTTGGCGAAGACGAACGCCTGCTGTTCATACAGCTCCGAGCGGGCGAGCTGTACGGCGCCGGGCGGGAGCTCGTAGGTGTCGCCGTGCCAGTGAAAGGCCTGAAAGCGCGCCGGCGCGGCGGCGAACACGGGGTCTGCGGCGGCCTCGCTGGTGAGCTCGACGGGCAGCACCCCCACCTCGGGCAGTGGGCCGGGAGTAACGGTCGCGCCGAGGCTCGCGGCGAGCAGCTGCGCCCCCAGACACACGCCCCAGAAGGGCTTGCCTGCGCGCACGGCCTCGGCAACGAGTCGCTTCTCCGCTCCCAGCCAGGGGTGCAGCTCCTCCTCGTAGGCGCCCATCGGCCCGCCCATGGCGAGGATCGCGCTGTGGGCGCGCCAGTTGGGGAGCTCCTCACCGAGGTCGAGGCGGACTCGGTGCAGCGCCAGGCCGCGCTCGCGCAGCTCGTCCGCGTAGGCTGCCGGGGGCTCGCAGTCGATGTGCTGGAGGACGAGCAGTGGCTGCACGGCTTAGTGCGGGGGCTGCTCGCCGTCGTGGTAGTCGACCGTGTCGCTCAGGCGGAACATCGCGCGCAGGCCGCCGCCGTCTGGCAGCCGCTCGAACGCTCCGAGCTTGCCCGAGTCGGGGTAGATCACGACGTCCGGCTCGCCGCTGGTGCTGAACGACAGAAACCGCACGGTGGCAGGTGTGCGGTTTACCAGCTGGTGACCGCCGCGCTCGCCGCGCGGGAACGCGGCGATCTCTCCCTCCTGGAGCTCACGCCACCCATCCGGCGTGCGCACGCTCGGGGTGCCGGCGAGCACCAGCACGAGCTCCTCCTCGGCGTAGTGGTAGTGGTAGGGGTAGGCCGCTTCGCCCGGCGGTAGCTCCCACAGGCTCAGTCCCAGGCGCTCGCTGCCGGCTTGGCGGCTGAGGCGAGCGCGGCTGCAGCGAAAGCCGGGGTGCTCGCGGGGCTCGTCGAAGAGGGGGTCGTTGATGTTTGCCATGCATGGAAGCGTAGGTGTGGAGCAGGCGGAGGAGCCGGCTGAGCTATACGCATGCGACTGAACCTTGTAAGTCTCCGCGCATGGACGATCTGCGGCTGGTGATCTTCGACTGCGACGGTGTGCTGGTCGACAGCGAGACGATCTCCAACAGTGTGCTCGCGCGCCTGCTGAGCGCCGAGGGTTTGCCGACGACGCTGGCGGAAGCTCGCCGCGACTATCAGGGGCTGCTGCTCAGCGAGGTCGTGCTGAGTGTCGAGGCGAAGCTCACCCGCCCGCTGCCGGCGGGCTGGCTCGCTCGATACGAGCGCGAGCGCACCGAGGCATTTCGCCGGGAGCTCGAGCCGGTACCCGGCGCCGCCGGGGCGATCGCAGGCATAGCCATGGCGGGCGTTGCAGTGTGTGTTGCCTCGCAGGGCAAGCTCGAGAAGACGCGGCTCTCGCTTGAGCTGACAGGCCTTCGCCGCCTCTTTCCCGACCGCGCTCTCTTCTCCGCGTATTCGGTACCCCATGGCAAGCCCCATCCCGATCTCTTCCTACACGCCGCGAGCGTCATGGGGGCCGCACCCGCTAGCTGTGTGGTGGTCGAGGACACCCCGTCCGGGGTGACGGCGGCGGTATCCGCCGGCATGCGAGCCTTCGGTTATGTGGCCGACAGCGACGAGACGGCGCTGCGGTGTGCCGGTGCAGAGATCTTCCACTCGCTCGATGAGCTCCCCGCATTGCTGGGGCTCGCGTAAGGGTCGGCACGCGGCTGCGCTACGCGAGGATATGGCGCAGCGCAGAAGGAGTACGCCCGGTTTCCCTGCGTAGGACGCGGCAGAGATGGCTCTGGTCGGCAAAGCCAAGGTCGGCGGCCAGGTGCGCCAGATCCCGCTCGCCGCCGGCCAGCCGCTCCAGTGCGCTGCGGGCGCGCAGGCGCATGCGGTGGCGCGAGATGGTGTGGCCGGCCGCCTCGCGGAAGACGCGGCTGAGGTGGTGGGGAGAGATCGCCAGCGCACGGGCGAGGTCGGGCAGGGAGCGCTCCAGGTCTGCCGTCAGGAGTTCGCGTGCGCCGTCGGCCGCCGCACGACGAGCACGTGTGGTGGCCGGTCGACCAGCCGCCACCCGGAGTGGATCGATCTGCTCGAGCACTCGGGCGGTCAGCGCGATCGCTCGCTCGAAGAGATCGTGCGGGTCGTTACCGCGACGCCCTGCGCTCAGCAGCAGCCGGTGCTCGAGGTCAGTCTCCGGCGGGGTAGGCAGTGGCACCGAGGGTAGTGTCTCCTCGCCGCCCCACAGCGATGCGACGAGATCGGGTGCGAGAGACAGCGAGGTGCAGTCGTCGCCCTGGTCGTGCGGGTGGTCGTAGCGCTGCTCTTCGCCTGGATTCATGCAGTAGGCGATCGTCGGGTCGAGCAGGGTCTCGACGCCGTCGGCGCTGCGAACGAAACAACCGCGACGAACGAACACGAGCGCGTGAACGCCGGCGTGCTCGCTGGCGTGACCGCGACCACGCGCGTGCCGGCAGGCTACGTCGGCGATCTCGACACCGTTGCGACGAACAAGGGTACGCGCGTTCAGCATGCACGATCAGTCTCTCAAGACGCGCACGAATGTCCAAGACTTCGCAGAGGGCTGCTGTGAGGCTGGCTGGCATATGCATCCGCCGGCTCTGCTCGCCGGAGAACCCCAACAGACTGGAGATCAAGTGGCTTCCATCCGTAAGCAGATCCTGATCGACGCCAGCCCGGAGAACGTGTGGGCGGCTGTCCGCGATTGGGGGGCTCTGCACGAGCGTCTCGTGCCGGGCTTTGCGGTCGATACCCGTCTCGACGGAAAGGACAGGATCGTCACCTTCGCCGACGGCACCGTCCTGCGCGAGCTGCTCGTCGATCTCGACGACGAGGCCCGTCGGCTCGTCTGGTCGGTGGTCGACGGGCCATACACCCACCACAACGCATCGGCGCAGGTTTTCCCGGATGGAGAGGCTGCCGCCAGGTTCGTTTGGGTCGCTGACCTGCTGCCGCACGAGCTCGCCGCTCGTACCGGCGAGCTGATGGAGCAGGGAACGAACGTCGTCAAGAAGACGTTGGAGGCTCGAACGGTGCGTGGCTGACAAACGGGAGAAGCAGGACTTTTCCGTACGTTTCCGTACGGGTTGCTACCATGCGATTATGGCGACTATCAAATCTGAGGAGGTCCGCATTCCTCGCCGGGTGCGGGAGGCGGTAGCACATCACGAAGAGGTTGTGGTCTTCAACCGGGAGCGACCGGCCTACGTCATCGTCCACCCCGACGATCGTGGACGGACGGCTGCATCGCGTCGAGGACGGCCCCTTACAGAGGCGCTCGCCCTGCTCGCGCAGGCTGCGCCACCCGACCCCGCCTTCGCCAAGGACATGGAGGCAGTGCTCGACACCGTCGGGCCAGCGCCAGCCGATCCATGGGTACGGTCCTAGACACGACCGTCTTCATCGAGCTCGAGCGGGCCATGCGCGGCCTACCCGCTGGGCGTGCCATGGCAGAGATTGCCCAGCGCCTGGGGGCCCAGCTGGGCGAGCACGAGGATGTGGGAATCGCTGCGATCACGGCCTCCGAGCTGTTGCACGGGGTGCACAGGGCCACGGAGGCACATCGCGGGCGGCGCGAAGCGTTTGTCGAGGCCGTGCTCGCGGCATTCCCGACGCTTTCCTTCGACCTTCTCGTGGCACGGGTTCACGCCAGACTCTGGGCTGGCTTGGCCTCATCCGGGGCTGAGGTTGGAGCCCACGACCGACTCGTCGCTGCCACCGCCATGTCTGCGGGATGGCGGGTCGGGACCGCCAACATTCGTCACTTCAACCGAATCCCCGGACTGGACACGGTGCCCCTCCGAATGGCCTGAGCCGCGATTGACTCCTGATGACACTGATCTGCGCTCCCAGGGCGCTCGTGGGGATTGTCGTGATGTCCTCGCAACTCACGACCGAGGACCCCGTGAGACCGTTTGCCGTATCGACGTGCACCTCGGTTGAGAGCCCGCGGATAGTCGTTGTGATCGGCGCGACGGTGACGGCCGCGAGGTGTGGGCGCACGAGCTCGCGGGTGAGGATCATCACCGGCCGAGCCTTGTCGAGCTGCGCGATGTGGTAGCGAGATGGGAGCACAATGGGACCACAAGGGGAAGCAATTACCGCCGTAGCGAAGCCGCCGAGGCGACGTCCCCGCGAGCGATCGCATCCCGGCGCCAGCGCAGGTAGTGCGGCCCGGTGTTGCGCAGCGACGAGGGCATGAGCGGCGTCGCCGCGCGCAACGCAGCGCCGAGACCACGGAGCTCGAGGTCGTTGGTACGCGTCCAGCGGACTCCAAATCGCCGGCGCAGTGCCGGCGGCAGCAGCCCGACAGTCGTCACCCCGAGGACATGGCCGAGCTGCAGACGCGCGAGCGGCCAAACGGAGCGATACAGCATCGAGGCGGGGGGAGCTGGCCGTGCGAGCGCCCCGAGCACTTCGTCGACCGCGGGTGTGTGCTCGAGCTCGCGGTCGACCATCTTCTGGACGTAGTCGCGGAACATCGACCAATCACCTGGTAGGTCGCTGGCACGGATGCCAAGCAGCCGCCCGACGGTGCGCCACTCGTCCCAGAACTGCTCGCGTTGCTCGTCCGTGAATGGCCGCCCGAAGCGCTCGTGGGCGAGCACGATCGCCTCAGCGAGCGTCGCGTGGACCCACGCGTAGGCTGCCGGCTCGAGCGCGTGGTAGCGCTGCCCATCGGGTCTGGTGCCGCTGATCTGCTTGTGGAACGAGCGGAGGCGGAGCCCCATCTCGCCGGCGGCCTCGGGGCCTCCATAGACCATCGTGCACGTGTAGTCGAGCGTTCGCAGCAGACGCCCCCACGGATCGCGCTGAAACTGGGAGTGCTCGCTGACCCCAGCTCCGACCGTCGGATGAGCCACCTGCAGGAGCAACGCGTAGCCGGCGGCGATCAGGACCCGGGCATCGCCTGCACGGCGCCAGGTGATCGTCCCCGGATGCGGAGCCAGGGACGGCCAATCGGCAGCGGGCGGCATGATCGGAGCGGACATCGACGTTCGTGCATACCGTAGGGGTTACTGCGGTTACGATGGTTGCGCTCGCCGATGATGCAATCTCCGCTCGATCCCCGCGCAATCGGCGTCCGCTGCGGCAGTCGCTTCAGCACCTACGAGGATCTGCTCGGTCGGGCGCTGCGCGCAACCCGTGGGCTGTACGAGCTCGGCATCGGCGCCGGCGATCGGGTCGCGCTCATGCTGCGCAACTCGCTCGAGTTCCTCGAAGCCTCGATTGCGACGGTGCCGCTGGGCGCCAGCGCCGTGCCGATCAACTGGCACTGGCGCGGCGACGAGGTCGCTCACGTGCTGGCCGACAGCGGTGCGAAGGTGCTCGTCGTGCACGCCGATCTGTGGCCGGCGATCGCGCCGAGCGTGCCCGAGGGTCTTGCGATCGTCGTCGTGCCGGTGGACGGGGGTAGCTCGACCGACGGGCCCGGAGTGGCGAAGGGAGACAGCTCCGCCACGATGCCCGACGATGCGCTGCTGTGGCCCGAGTGGCTGGCGCACAACGAGCCTTGGGCGCAGCCGCCAGAGAGCGGGCCGGTGAGCATCATCTACACATCCGGAACGACCGGGCGACCAAAGGGCGTCGTGCGCACGCCGGCCACCGACGCACAGCGTGAGGCGATCCAGGAGCTGCTCGGCGAGATCTTCCAGCTCGCGCCCGACGAGCGCACGGTGATCCCGGCGCCGATGTATCACACGGCGCCCAACGTCTATGCGCTTGCCGCAGCGACCCGCGGCATCGACATGACGATCATGACCAGCTTTGACGCCGAGGAGTTCCTGCGGATCGTTGCCGAGCAGCGTGTCACGGTCGTGCAGATGGTCCCGACGATGTTCGTGCGCCTGCTCGCCCTTCCCGAGCATGTGCGCTCGCGCTATGACCTCTCTTCGCTGCGCTGGATCGTGCACGCAGCGGCGCCGTGCCCGCCCGACGTTAAGCGCGCGATGATCGAGTGGCTGGGTCCGATTGTTGTCGAGTACTACGGCGGCACCGAGACTGGTCCCGTCGTGTTCGCCACCAGCGAGGAGTGGCTCGCGCATCCCGGGACCGTCGGCCGTCCGCTGGAGCGGGCCGTGGTCAAGATCCTGGACGCCGACGGGAGCGAGCTTTCCACCGGTGAGTCGGGCGAGGTCTACATGTGGCTCGACATCTGGCCCGACTTCACCTACGAAGGCGATGAGGAGAAGCGCCGCGCGGTCGAGCATGACGGTCTGGTCAGCTGCGGTGATGTCGGCTACCTCGACGCCGACGGCTATCTCTATCTGAACGATCGCCGCAGCGACATGGTTATCAGCGGCGGCGTGAACATCTACCCGGCCGAGATCGAGGCCTGTCTGCTGTCGCTGGACGGCGTCCGCGATTGCGCGGTGTTCGGGATCCCCGACGAGGAGTTCGGAGAGGTGCTCGCGGCGCACGTCGAGCCCCATGACCACGCGCGACTGACTGCCGAGGAGGTGCGTGAGCACGTCCGTTCGCGGCTTGCCCGCTACAAGACGCCGCGCGTGGTCGAGTTCAGCGACTCGCTGCCACGTGAGGACTCGGGAAAGATTTTCAAGCGCCGTCTGCGCGAGCCCTACTGGAGTGGCCGCGAACGCGCGATCTAGCTTGATCTAGCTGTGTGGGCAGTCGGCCCAAGCAGGTGGCGCACCGCGGTGCTACCATAGAGGCTATGCCCACACGCTTCGCTCGAATACCGGTTACCAGGGATCTCGCGCTCGCCGAGGCGTTGGACCGCGTCACGCCCCTCGTCAAGCCCGATCAGCCAACTGCGACCCTCGTGCACGACCTTGCAATCCGTGGCGCCGAAGCCCTGCTCATCGAGCACGGACGGCGCAGCGACGCGATCGAGCGTCTGATCGAGCGCTCGACCTCGGATGCCCCTGGATTTGATGTTGACGTGGCACAGCGCGTCGACGAGCTTGCCTGGGGCATGTAGCCGTGAGCAAAGAGCCCCCGTTCGGGGGCAGGGTGCTGATTGCTGACACCTCCGCGTGGGTGCGCGCGTCGGACCCACGCGTCCGAGGCCAGTGGGCCGACGCACTGCGCAGCAGGCAAATCGCCACCTGCTCGATCGTGACGCTCGAGTTGTTGTACTCCACGCGCGACGCGCAGGAGCTCGCAACCCTCGAGGCCGAGCAGGCACTCCTACGCGAGGTGCCCGTCACTGTCTCAGCTCAGAGGGCCGCGATCGGATCGCTACGCGATCTCGCTGCAGGCGGGCCAGGACAGCACCGCGTGCCTATCGCAGATGCGTTAATCGCGGCGGCCGCTCAGGATGCCGGTGTCGATGTACTCCACTACGATCACCATTACGATCGCCTCGCGCAGGTTCTCGGCTTCGTGAGCGTGTGGATCGCGCCCGCCGGTACGCTTCAACGGTAGACGCTCACACTGGCATCGCGGACGGCTGTGATTGCAGCCTCAGCCGGCCGCCGCGGGAGCAGGTGTGGCACTGCGCTCCGCGGCTAGCGGCGAGGTCAAGCGAGCGGCGAGCGGCAGTCCAAGCAGCGACACGGCGGCCATCGCCAGGAACGCGGCGAGTGGATGGTGAACCAGGATCTGCACGAGCAGCGCGACCACAAGACCGCCGAGGTTGCCCGCCATCCAAACGATCGCGCCGGCGGTGCCCGCGGCGGCACCCGCGAGCTGCTCGGTGGCGGTAAGGATTACCGGCAGCGCGGGTAGCAGCACCGCGCCCATCGCCACGACCGCCAGCGCGCGCACGCCCAGCCACGGTATCGCGCCGAGCACAATGCAGGCGAGGCAGCCGACGAGCACCGCGGCGCGCATGAACACGCGCTCGGCACGGCGACGAGCGATGAGCGGCGGCAGCACCGCGCAGCCGAGGATTCCCGCGATCACCATCCCCACCAGCAGTCCGCCTGCCGTAGTTTCGGAGACGCCGGACGGATGCAGCAGCGTCTGTAGCCACGTGGCGATGGCGACAAAGATGCCGAAGCCGACGAACACCAGGCCGCACAGCGTGCGCATTGGAGCCAGCTTCCACAACGCTCGCGCGGCGCTTCCTTGGATCGCTGCGTGCTGGCCGATCCCGGACGATCGGTCGCTCTCGTGCCTGGGCCGGCGCAGCACCAGCGCCAGCGCCACCGCCGGGATCACCGCCAGCACGGCCTCGAGCACTAGCAGTCGCTCGAGCTGGCCGTGTGCGCCGAGCGTGGGCCCCAGCAGCAGCGCCAGCAGCATCCCCACGAAGTTGCCCGCGGAACCAACCGAGATGCCAGTCGCGCGCTGATCCTGGGGCAGATACTCGCTGGCCAGCTTGCTGACCGCGCTGAGCACCACCGGCTGGGCGACCGCGACCAGCACCTGGCCGGCCATCGCCCACACGAACGTCTCGCTCCCCAGGCGCACCAGCCCACCAAGTGCGACCAGCCCGCCCCCGGCTGCCAGCGCGGGGCGAAACCAGCGATCGAGCAGGATCCCAGCCGGGATCGCGAGCACCACATACAGAAGCGGAAAGATCTCCGCGAGCCACCCGACCGCGCCGACCGAAACCCCGTAGCGCCTGGCCGTTTCGGTGGTAATCGCCGCGTAGGTGAGCCACAGTATCTGCGTCGCCGCGCACACCAGCGCGTATGCGGCGATCACCGACCAGCCGCCTGCCTTTATGGAGTTGCCCCGCTGTGGAGTCATCCGCCGGCTCCTTCGCCACTCGCTCGCGGCGCGAAGCCTATTGCACGCTCGCTACGCTGCCATCATGCCCCACGGCTGGCCGACGATGCCCGCTTACGATCGGTGGAAAGCAACGTGCGACACCCTCCACGCCCACACGCAGGTTCTGGGCAAGCTGGCCGCGGCGCTGGCGCCGCCGGAGCCGCAGTTGCAGCACGCGGCACTGCGTCTCTCCGCGCGCGGCTGGGAGACGCTTGCACTGCCCGCACCTGATGGCTCGGGCGCGCTCGTGGCCGCGCTCGACCTGCGCGCTCACGAGGCGCTGGTCGAGCACAGCGACGGTCGCACGCGGCGTGTAGCGCTTACGCCCGATAGGGCGGTCGGCGAGGTCACGCGCGAGCTGCTGCAGGCAGCCCGCGCGCTCGCGGGCCCCGTTGAGATCAACCCCACGCCGCAGGAGGTTCCGTGGAGCGTGCCCCTCGACGAGGACGACGAGCACGCGCACTACGATCGCGATCTGGTCGCCTCCTACTTCGCCGCCGCGACGCGGGCGGCGCTCGTGCTCGGCGCATTCCGCGCCCCGTATCGCGGTCGCTCGACGCCTGTTAACGCGTGGTGGGGTTCGTTCGACCTCGCGGTCAACCTGTTCTCGGGCCTGCCCGCCGACCCGCCGTCGGGGGACTTCATCATGCGCAACGCGATGGACGCGCAGGAGGTCGCGATCGGCTGGTGGCCCGGCGACGCACGCTACGGGCGGGCGGCGTTCTACGCCTACGCGCATCCGGCGCCGGAGGGGTTCGCGGCGGCGACGCTGTCCCCTGCGGCCGCCCGCTGGGACGCGGAGCTCGGCGAGTACGTCCTGGACTGGGACGATCTCCTGGCCACCTCCGACCCGCGTGCGACGGCGCTCGCCTTCGCCCACTCAGCCTTCCGCCACGCGTGCGCGGTGTGCGGCTGGGACGCGGTGCTCGCCGGCAGCGCCGAGGGTACGCCGCCGCCGGTCGTGCGCGCTCGCTGATAGCGTCGGGCGACGATGATGATCGCGAACCTCAACGAGGGCCCGACGTACGAGCTCGCCGTCGGTCACATCAAGGGTCTCTGGCGCGACCTCGGACGTCAGGTCGGTACGCGCACGGTTGGCCTGCGCCGCATCGAGATCGCCGAGGATCACTTCTCGACGCCGGCGCACGACCACGGTGCCGACGAGGAGATCTTTTTTGTGCTCGGCGGACAGGGGCTGCTGTGGCAGGAGGGCAAAACGTGCGCCCTCGCCCCCGGCGACTGCATCGTGCACCGTCCCCGGCGCGCCGCGCACACCTTGCGCGGCGGAGCCGGAGGGCTCGACGTGCTCGTCTTCGGCCAGCGGCGTGACCCGGCACTCACCGCGCTTCCCCGCGCCGGTGTGGCATGGTCGTTCCCGCGCTGGGTCGAGCTCGGCGACGGCGACACGCCGTTTGCGCGCGAGGCCGCCGCCGGTCCTCCCGAGTGCCCGTCGCCGGACGCGGAGCGTCCATCAAACGTGGTGGCGCTGGAGGACGTCGCGGCGATCTTCGACGGCCGCGCGCGTCGCCTGGGCATGGCCGCGGGCGCGACTGCGACGGGTCTCAACCATGTGGTCTTGCCGAGCGGGGGGCATGGCGCGCCGGCTCACTGTCATTCCCAGGAGGAGGAGGTCTTCGTGGTACTCGAGGGGGATGGTGTGCTGGAGCTGTGGGCGCGGGGTACGTCGAGTCCCGAGGAGCACCGCTTGCGCGCTGGCGACGTGGTTTCGCGTCCGGCGGGAACGGGCGTCGCGCACGCGCTGCGCCCGGGGGTGGACGGTTTCACGTATCTGGCCTACGGCACGCGCGAGCAAACCGACATGTGCTTCTACCCGCAGTCCGGGCGCGTGTCGATCCGCGGCTTGGGGATCGCGCTGCGTTCACCCGAGATCGACTACCTGCCCGACCTTTGAGAACCACCGCTGCGGGAACGGCCGCCCGTCGACCGGAGCTCGCCTACGGGCGCACTTTGAGCTTCGACCACTCCGCCTTGTGGATGCGCTTCGCCGCCTGGTAGTCGGCAAGGGCCTGCGGGGAGTCCACGTCACCGAGCGTCGGATGCGGCGGGACGAGCGGCTTCGCGGCCTTGATGTCGTAGCGCTTGGCAAGCACCGCGCCCAGCGCCTTGATCTTCATCTCGCCGAAGCCAGGCAGCGCGGCCAGGTTGGCGCGCAGCGCGTGCGAGTCGCTCGCGTCGGTCCATACACGCGCGGCGTCGCCGTCGTAGCGCTCGAGCACGTGCACGGCGAGCTCGTGCACGCGCTTGGCCATCGCGCCGGGGAAGCGATGGATCGCCGGCTTCTCGCGGAACACCGGCTCGAGGTCCGTCTTAGCCAGTGTCGCGGCGTCGAGCGCGCCGAGTCGCTCGCGCAGCGCGAACGGCCCGGCGAAGGCCTTCTGCACGGTGACCTGCTGGTCGAGCGCGAAGCCGATCAGCAGCGCCATCGGGTCCGCGGCGATCAGCGCGTTGGCCTCGTCGGAGTCGGTGAAGTACAGTCGCTCGAGCACGCGTCAATCCTAGCTTTGGTGCGCTAGTGTCCCGCGGCAATTGTGTACGCCACTGACTCTGGTGGCGAGATTGGTGCCGTCGGGGCACCTCTAGCGGGGAGGGGATCATGAAGCGCACCAGACTGGTCGGGGCCTGCCTTATTGCGGCAGCCGCGATATCCGCAGTGGCAGCGGCCTCTGCAATCGCCGAGCCGGATCGAATTCCGGGCACGGGAGCGTGTTACGCGGTACAGAACGGCATGGGCACGTTCGTTGAAAGCGGCTGCGAAGAGTATGGCGCACCGAAAGGTTACGAATGGTGCTGGTACAACCAGGAGTGGCCCAACCCCTGTGGGGTATGGCCGATCTGGCGCTGGCAAACCGCGAAGGTCGCGTTTGCGACGATTGGCAAGCTGGAAGTGAAGTGCACCAGCCTGACGGCCAGCGGCGGCTATTCAGACTTTGGCACCGCGCAGGTGGCGTCGGCCGCGCTCAGCGGCTGTGAGTCGAAGGGCGTCCTCTGCCAGAGCGCGGGAGCGGAAGCGGGCGATGTGGATACCAGCGCGCTCGAAGGCAAGTTGGGATTCATAGACGCCGACGCGCATCAAGTCGGTCTTGAACTGTCGGCGCCGTCCGGTGTGTTGATGGAATTCAGCTGCTCTGGTAATGCGTTCGCCGTCCGCGGCTCGGTCGTTGGGACGGTCCCGGCGAACAAGGCGGAGTCCAAGCTCGCGATCAGCTTCAAGGCGAAGAAGGGCACACAGACAACGGAGGGCTTCGAAGAAGCGCCACCGGCGAAACTGGAACTGTCAGTCAATGACGGTCCCTACGAGGCGCTGGGGCTGACCACCAAGATCAGCCAGGTCAACGAAAACAAGAAGACCAAGGTGGAGATCCACTGCAAGAACATCGAAACCGAAGCGGTCGAAGCCTGCTGACCTCAGTTCCTGGTTTGCGTTGAATCGTGTCGCCGGCGCGCTCACACCGAGCGCGCCGGCGGGCACGCTGCCGCTAGGTACAGCACCGCCTGCACGCGCGCGACGGCACCGACCGCGTCGTCGGGCACCAGCAGCTCGGGATGGTGAAGCGGGCGGGAGGTGAAGCCGTCGGCTCCGTCGAGCCCCACGAACGCCATCGCCACCGGCGCGAGCGCGCCGAAGAACGCGAAGTCGTCGGATCCGCATGAGCGCCACGCGCGCGCCGCCGTAAATCCGGCGCTGGCGAGCAGCTCGCGCCCGCGCGTCACGATGCCGGCGTCGTTCTCGAGCGCCGGCTCGCCGGGCACCAGCTCGACGGTGCCGCGGCAGCCATGGGCCGCCGCGATCCCGTGCACGACCTCCTCGACCATTCGGCGCAGCTCGAGCCGGTCCTCCGGGCGGTGTGCGCGCAGGGCGGACCGGGCTCGCGCCCGCTGCGGGATCACGTTCTCCGCACTTCCCCCCTCGAGCACGCCGACCGTCAAGGACGCTGGACTCAACGGATCGATCCTCCTGCCGAGGAGGGCGTGGAGCGCGACCACGATCGCGGCGATCGCCAGGATCGGATCGCGCCCGCGGTGGGGGTAGGCGCCGTGCGTGGGCTCACCCTCGACGACGATCTCGACCGCGTCGCACGAGGCGTTGACCGCGCCGGCATCCAGTGCGACAGCGCCCCACGGCAGTTCGGGATGCACGTGCGCCGCCACGATCGCTGCCGGCGCGAGCGCCGCGAGCGGACCGTCGGCGAGCTGCTCGGCGCCGGACGGGTAGGCCTCCTCGCTCGGCTGGAAGACCGCGAGCAGCGGGGCGGGCAGTGCGTCGGCGAGCCCGTGCGCCGCGCGGGTCAGCGCGACCAGCGCGGCCATGTGGACGTCGTGCCCGCAGGCGTGCATCACGCCACCGGACGCAGCGAACGGCGCACCGGTGCGCTCCCGCACCGGCAGTCCGTCGAGCTCCGCCCGCACGGCCACGGGGGCGCCGGTGGCGCTGCCGTCCACACGGGCGTCCTCGCCCTCGGCATCGACGCGGACGCCGCTGTCCACGTGGGCGCCGCCGCCAGGATCCACGCGGGCGATCCGTCCCGTCCCGGCGACCGCTTGGCAGGCGACCGGCAGCTCGGCGCTCACACGCGCAGCGGTCTGCTCCTCCACGTGCGCCAGCTCCGGCTCGGCGTGCAGCCGCCGGCGCAGCGCCACCGCCCGCGGGAGCTCGCGCTCGATGCCGTCCAGCAGCCGCCGCAGCAGCTCCGCGGGCTCAGTAGATCGCGGCATAGCGCCGGCAGAGCTCCTCGAGGTCCGTGTCCCCGGCCGCCTCGAGCTCGGCGCGCTTGACGCTCGTGTACGCGTCATACAGCAGCGGCGTCATCCACCCGCGCGCGGTCTCGTCCTCGGCGAGCGCGCGCAGTGCCTCTTGCAGCGTCCTCGGCAGTGCGCCCACGCCGAAGCGCTCGGCCTCCTCGGGGTCGAGCTGCGCGGGGTCGCGGTCGAGGATCGGCGGCGCCGGCAGCTGCGCGCGCACACCCTCCAGGCCCGCCCGCACGATCGCGCCGAGAGCCAGGTACGGGTTGGCGGTGGCGTCCGCGCCGCGGTACTCGATCCGCAGCTGGCCGGCCGGATCACCACCGCCGAGTGTAAGCACGGGTGGTAAGCGCAGCAGCGTCTCGCGGTTGCGCTGTCCCAGGCACACGGCTCCCGCGCTCCAGCGGTGGGGTGTCAGGCGCGCGCCCGACACGGGGCTCGCGGCCGTAAGCGCGCTCAGCGCGCGCGCGTGACGCAGGATGCCCGCGGCGAAGCGCTCGCCCAGCTCGCTCAGACACGCCGGCCGCGCGGCGTCATACAGCAACGAGTTGCCGCTTGCGTCCAGCAGGCTCAGGTGGATGTGCACGCCGTTGCCGGCCTGTGCCGGGTGCAGTAGCGGCACGAAGCTCGCGCGTATCCCCTGCCGGCGGGCGATCTCGCGCACGACCTCCCTGAGCACGACGCTGCGGTCAGCGCTCGCCACGCCCTCCGCGGCGGCCACCGGGATCTCGAACTGGTGCGGCGCGTACTCAGCAAAGAACCGCTCGGGCTCCACGCCGGCGTCCACCAAAGCGCCCATCGCGGACGTGGGGAACGGTTCGACGCGTCGCTGCGCCTCGAGCGTGAACGGCAGTGCCGCGGGAGCGTCGAGCAGCAGCTGGAACTCGTGCTCAAAGCTCGCCAGCAGGCGTGCGCCCAGCTCGCGCTCGAGCTCGCGCAGGCCCTCGCG
The DNA here is from genome assembly GCA_963830345.1 of uncultured Solirubrobacteraceae bacterium. Classification (GTDB taxonomy): domain Bacteria; phylum Actinomycetota; class Thermoleophilia; order Solirubrobacterales; family Solirubrobacteraceae; genus Palsa-744. The sequence goes on from CAWHLZ010000001.1 coordinate 247,596, forward strand.
CAGGAAGCTCCGCGGACAACACTGCCACGGCTCGCCGTCAGTTTCGACGATGTCGCACAGCATCAGCTCCAGCGCGCTCTCGCTGTCCCCTGCCGCGACCAGCACGCGGGTATCGGCGTCCGGCAGCAGGCGCAGGTCGCCGGTCGACCCGAACGGGTTGGGCTCGGCGACCGGACCGAGGGGCGTGAGCGCGTGGTTGGCCGGCACCCAGCCGACGCCCGCCTGTAGGTGCTCGTCGAGCTCGGCAGCGAGCACCGAACGTCCGCGCACGATCGAGCCGAGGTCGCAGCAGACCAACGCGACCAGCTCGGCTGCGCTCACCTCGGCGTCTCGCGCGTGACGGTGCCGTTGTCCCACACGTCCTCGCAAAGCCCCAAAGCACGGGCGCCCGAGCGTACGGCGGCGGTGTCCTCAGCGAAGGCGACGACGAGCATGCCTCCCGCGGGTCCCTCGTGTCGCTCGAGCGCCGCCGCCAAGCGCTCCTGAGGCTGCATGTGGACGCCGCGGGCGCCGAGTGCGGGATAGGTGTCGGCCACCCCGTACAGACTGCCGCCGGGACCGCGCACACGGCCGACGACGCAGGCGAAGTGGCCCACGTCCCAGTCCGGCGGCGGGCCGTCCTGCTCGCCGCCGAACAGGTAGGCAAGCAGCTGGTTGACGCTTGCCCGCCCGCCCCACAGGTGGCGGGTCGCGAAGTTCGCCACCAACGTGAGCGGATGCTCGAGCGCCACGGTGAGGTCGAACAGGCCAGCGAGCGTGTCCACACTCCATGGACCGCTGTACGGGATCGCTGCCAGCGCTCCGCCGGAGAGCTGTGCGACCGCATGGAGCAGGCCGGCCGCAGTCGTCCCCGACACGTCCGGGTCCTCGACCAGTGCAGGCTGGATTCGGTAGTCGCGCCGGCCCGGTTCGCCGTACGGAAGCGTGCCCTCGGCGCGCGCCCCCGCGACCGAGACGATGCTCCCCGCCACGAGCGCCACCTCGTCCTGGTCGACGGGCTCTCCTTCGTGGTTGTCGATGCCGGCGGCGCGCAGCGCCAGCGCGCCGCAGAACGCGCCGCACAGATCGTCGCGCTGAGGCAGTTCGCGAGCATGGGCGCTCAGCAGCGCCCGCGCACCCGGAAGGAGGGTCGTTTCGAGCGAATCGCGCCTCGGCATCAGCCCAATTTACAGAGGGTAGGCGGGCGTCCGCCGATCGTCCGCGCCAAGCCCGTCCGCGACCGTGTCTACGACGTCGTGGCGCTACCGCTGCGGCGTGGCAAACAGCAGCCCGCTTTCCACTTGACAGAATGGAGTTCGCCTGTGATAGTACGGACCGTATGGCCTACAGAGCGAAATTGGCCTAAACTATGACAACGCTGTACCAGGCCGTTTTCGATCAGCAAGCTCAGCGTCCTGCGGCCGGTTATCCATCGACAAAGGAGCAGTGAGACATCATGCAGCGCATCACGATGTTGGGAGTGGCACTGTTGGCAGCGTTTGCAGTAGTCGCCGTCAACGCCGTCTCCGTCTCTGCGTCGGGCCACGAATTCATCGCCAGCAAGACCGGCAAAACCAAAAGCAAGCAGACCAACGCGCAGGTCTTCAAAACGGGCGCCGGCACGCTTGAATGCTCGGAAGTATCGGGTACGGGCGAAGTCAAAGAAGGCAAATTGACCGAGCACAAAGAAGTCTTCACCTATAGCGGCTGCACCGCCTTTGGCACCAGCGCCAAAGTCACATCGGCGCATTTCGAATTCAATGCCAACGGGCCCATCACGCTCGAAAAAAAGATGACGATCACGCTCGCGAACGGGGAATGCGAACTCGTGATCGAGCCGCAGACCGTGGAACACGCCTCCTACGAAAACGAAAGCGGCAAGCTGAAGGCAACAGCAGCAGCCTTCAACATCGCCTCCAAAGGAACGGGCTACAACTGCGGCGGAGATAACGCGGAAGGTAGCTACAGCGGAAGCGTCCTGGCCGAACTGGAAGGCGGCGGCAGCCTCGAATGGAAATAGACCTGCCGCAGGATTAGTGCATGTAGGCGAGGGTCGGGAGCCGGCAGTGGCACCCGACCTCGCGCCCGAGGCTCCGCTCGACGAGTAGGCGCGATGGTGGTGGCGCGCGGCTAGACTACGCGCGGAGAGGAGGCGCGAATGCGCGAAAAGCCGCTCCACGGCGGATCGATCGGTAGCTGGCCCCTCGTGCGGGGTGCACGTGTGGTCGCGCTCGCCGGCTTATGGCTGGGCATCGTCACGGCCGCGCCCGCGGCCGCGGCCGCCTGCCCCAACGCCCAGTTTCGCTCCGGACCCTCCGAACACTTGCCCGACTGCCGTGCCTATGAGCAGGTCTCGCCGGTAGAAAAGGCCGGGGCGGACGCGGTCACCACCCAGCGGCTGTTCCCCGCGCAGGCCTCCGCCTGCGAAAGCGACGAAACATGCGCCGTCGTGTTCATGAACGGCGGGTCGGCGTTCGCTGGCGCGCAGGGAAACGAGCTCCCCAACGCCTATCTCGCCAGCAGAGGTGCGGACGGCTGGCAGACGACGCCGCTGACGCCGCCGACGCTGCAGGCTCCTGCGAATGGGCCCGCGAAGGTCGCCTACGCCTTCTCGGCCGATCTCTCCCAGGCGGTCGTACGCGTTCCCTTTCAGCGCCTGACAGAAGACGCCCCGGCCGGCGTTTACAACCTGTTCCTGCGCCAGCCGAACGGAAGTTACTCGCTTGTGACCGCGAGCGCTCCGCCGGTACCGCCTCAGTCCGGATGCGGCGGCTGCTTTGAAGCGGAAGATGTACCCGCCTTCGCCGGCGCCTCCGGCGACTTCAGCCACATCCTGTTCGAGGCGAATGACGGCCTGCTCGAAGGCGCGCCGGGCGGTGGTGTGGAAAACCTCTACGAAACCGTGGCCGAACACGTACGGCTAGTGGGGATCCTCCCGGACGGCACTGTTCCGCCGCAGGGCGCGACGGCGGCCGGCGGGATCGGTGTGACCGGACAGCGCACGGGGGAGCTCAACCACGCGATCTCCCAGGATGGATCCGACGTGCTCTTTGCGGCCGCGGCGGACGGTGGCGCACCCGACCCCGCACAGGCCGGCAGGACCGAGCTCTACGATCGGGTCGACGGCTCCTCGACGATCGAGATATCTGCACCGGCCGATGGCGCCAAGCCGGGAGAATGCCACACCAAGCAAGGAATCTGCGACGCGGGATCTGCACGGTTCCGGGCGGCATCGGCAGACGGCTCGATCGTCTACTTCACCAGCAAAGCCGCCCTCACAAAGGAATCGAATACGGGTGCGGAAGAAAGATCGGAAGCGGAAAAAGAAGCGGAAGAAGAAACCGGTGAACCAGGTGAAAATCCAGGGAACGACTTATATCAATACAACCTCGACAGCGGTAAGCTGACAGATCTCACGGTCGATGAAAAAGATCCAATCGGCGCTAATGTGCTCGGCGTCGTCGGTGCCGCTGAAGATGGCTCCTACGTGTACTTCGTCGCCGATGGTCGGCTCGCAGATGCGCCGCTCAGTGGGCAACCAAACCTCTACGTATGGCACGGAACGGCCGAAGGCGGGGGGACGGTGAAGTTCATCGCCACGTTACAGGCGCCCGACGAAGAAGAAGAAGAAAACATCGAAGCGGCGAGTGTCGGACCGGCGTTCCCGTACGAGAGCGACATCGCCGACTGGACGAGTCGTCCGATCGAGTCGCAAGCGTACGTGACGCCCGACGGTGAGCATCTGGCGTTCATGTCCGTCAAGCCGCTGACCGACTACAACAACGAAGACCAGACGACGGGTGAAGCCGATCATGAGGTCTTCGAGTACAGCGCCGAAACCGGCCAGCTCGTGTGCGCGTCGTGCGATGCGAACGGCGCCCGGCCGCTCGGCAGTGCGTTCATCGGCGCCAAGCTGACCGAACGGGTGAGCACCCCCTTCTACCAGCCACGGAGTTTGAACGATGACGGTACGCGTCTGTTCTTCTCCTCTCCCGATCCGCTCGTGTCCGGACTATCCGGTGGGGTCACGAAGATCTTCGAGTACGAGAACGGCTCGGCTCAGCTCATCTCTGGCATAGGGGACAGCAGCGACGACGTGTTCCTCGACGCGAGCGCGAGCGGCAATGACGTCTTCTTTGCGACCCGTGAACAGCTAGCGCCCAGCGATTCCGACGAACTGATCGATGTCTACGACGCGCGCGTCGACGGAGGCTTTGCAGCTCCGGCGGTTCCGGCGCTGCCGTGCCAAGGCAGCACGTGCCAGGAACCCTTTAGCCCGCCGCCGTCATTTTCCACGCCTATCTCGGCATCGTTCACAGGCGCCGGGAATTTCCTGCTGTCGTCGCGGCCGCTGAGGCTGACGAGCAGGCAGCGGCTCCTGCGCGCGCTGGCCGAGTGCGAGCGGCTGAAGCGCATGAACAGACGCTCAGCCTGCATCGCCGCGGCGAGGAGACGCTACGCGCCCGAGGCCCGGCGGGCCCGCCACGACACCGTGCGCAGGCGCCGCCGGACGCGGAGGTGAGCTCGCACAGCCGTCGCTGCGGCGGCGCCATCCGGCTCGAGCTCAGGCGCTTGGCGCGGCTCGCGTGGCCGCTCGCGCGGTTGCCGGCGTGGCTGCTTGTGTGGCTGACCGCGGCGCTGCTCGCGCTCGCTGCACTTGCGGCGGCCCCGTCGCTGGCGGCGTCCGCGGGCCCGCATTGGAGCATCGCCTCCCAGTCTGAGCCCACGTTCTTCAAGGCGGGCGACACTGCCGACGCCTACAGGCTGGTCATCCGCAACGACGGTGCTCTACCGAGCACGCACGGCAACGCGGTGACCGTGACCGACACCCTGCCTCACGGTCTCACGGCGACGAAGGTCTCGGCTCGTGGTGAAGGAGCCAATGGGACCGGTTCGCCCAGATATGAAATGACATGCCCGGGGGCGCCTGTGACGGAAACGGTGACATGCACGTATACGGAAGCTCCCAATGCAGGGCCGGTGCTGCCCGGAGCGACGATCGTGGTGACGGTCGTCGTCTCGATCCCCGCGGGAGTCCAGGCTCTGAAGCCAAACTCCGCGACGGTGTCGGGCGGTGGGGCGGCGAGCGCCTCGACGACTGAAACGACACCAATCGACGAACAGCCGGTCCCCTTCGGCCTTGCATTCTTCGACACAGACATCGCCGATGAAGCCGGCAACACAGACACGCAGGCCGGCTCGCATCCGTATGAGCTGACCGCCAGCCTCGCTTACAACGTCAGCGCTCGCGAAGTTCCATCGCCCTTCAATGGGGGAGCCGAATCGCCGCTCGCGGATGCATCCGCAAAGGACCTCGAAGTGGTGCTGCCACCCGGACTCGTGGGCGCAGCCAACGCAGTTCCGCGGTGTAGCCAGCAGGCGTTTCAGACACAGGAAGGGCTCGACTGTCCGCTCGACACCCAGGTGGGGACCGTGAAACCATATTTTTACGGCTCCTTTCACTCTGCGGTCTACCCGGTCTTTGACCTGGTTCCACCGCCGGGCCAACCGCTCGAGCTTGGCTTCACGGTCGCCGGGATTGGCCATGTGCCGATCTTCTTTCACCTCCGCAGCGACGCTCTCGATAGTGGCGGAGCCTACGGGGTGACGGCCTCGTTGAACGACATCCCGGAGGCCGGTCCGCTGCAGGGCGCGATCCTGACTCTCTGGGGTGTGCCCGCCCAAGCCAGCCATGACCTCGAACGTGAAGGCACTGTGGGACAGGGACGCCAGCAGCAGGGAGAATTCTGCAAACCCTCGGCTGAAGTGGTAGCGGGGGTGGAAAAACAGAAGCGTTGCCCGAGCGGCCTCGCGCCGAAGCCGTTCCTGACACTGCCGAGCCGATGTCAGACCACCGCTCTTCACGTCGGCGTGCTGAGCGACTCCTGGCAGAGTCCGGGGCCGCCGTTGCAGTCGTTCCTGCCAGAACCAATTGCGGCTGAAGCGATTACCGGCTGCGAACAGCTGTCGTTTAGTCCATCGCTGGCGCTCGTGCCCGAAATCGCTCAGGCGGGCGCCCCGAGCGGCTACACGATCGAACTGCACATGCCGCAGAACGAAGACCCCAGTGGACTTGCCACGCCAGACTTACGGGCGGCGGTAGTGCGCCTGCCGGTGGGCGTAGTGATCTCCCCGTCGGCCGCCGACGGCCTGCGGGGCTGCTCGGGTGAACAGTTTGGGCTGTACTCGACTGCCCCCGCCGGCTGTCCCGCGCAGTCGCAGATCGGCACCGTGAAGATCGCGACGCCACTGCTGTCGAACCCGCTGGAGGGTCAGGTTTTCCTGGGTGAACCGGACTGCCGTCCGTGCACGCCTGTCGATGCGCAGCACGGCGGGCTGATCCGGCTGCTGCTGCAGGTTCAGGGCGCGGGTGTGACGGTCAAGCTCGAAGGCTCCACAACGATCGATCAGGGCACGGGCCAGCTGACGGTGAGCTTCGTGCAAGCCCCCGAACTGCCCTTTGCAGATCTCACGCTGACGCTCAACGGAGGCGCGCGGGCGCCACTGGCCAACCCCTCTACGTGCGGCATCCCGCTGACGGCCAATTCGTGGCTGACGCCGTACAGCAGCGAAACGCCCGCAGAACCCTCGAGCGCACCATTCGCGGTGAGTGGCTGTCCGCTCCCGCAGTTTCACCCGTCGTTCATCGCAGGGACCACCGACAACCAGGCGGGTGCCTTCAGCCCACTGGTGGTGACGTTGTCGCGCACCGACCAGGATGAGGACCTCGAAGCGCTCACCGTGCGACTGCCGCCGGGGTTGCTCGGGATGCTCTCCCAGGTTCAGCTCTGTCCCCAGGTGCAGGCGCAGGCAGATGCGTGCGGGCCACAGAGTGAAATCGGCACGGCGACCGTGGGAGCGGGACCGGGCTCAGATCCGCTGTTCCTCGATGGCAGTGTGTATCTCACGGGGCCGTATGAGGGCGCGCCCTTCGGCCTGTCGATCGTGGTGCCGGCGGTGGCGGGCCCGTTTGACCTCGGCACGATCGACGTCGGCGCGAGGATTGAAGTGAACCCGAGCACCTCTGCGCTGACGATCGCCAGCGACCCGCTGCCGCAGAGCCTGGACGGCATACCGCTGCAGCTCAAGACGATCAACCTGGACATCGATCGTGCGGGCTTCGTCCTTAACCCGACCAGCTGTCAGCCGCTGGCGATCGAAGCTGCGCTCGAGAGCAGCGAGGGCACCACGGTGCACGTCGCATCGCCATACCAGGCGGCCAGTTGCGCGCTGCTGGCGTTCAAGCCAAAGCTGACGGCGCTTACCCACGCGACGGCCAGCAAAACGGGCGGCGTGCATCTGCATGTGAGGATCACTGCATCGCCCGGCGAGGCGAACATCGCCAAGGTCAAGCTCGATCTGCCCAAGCGGATGGTGCCGCGGCTGAGCACGCTGCAGCAGGCGTGCACGGCGGCCGTATTCGCAGCGGATCCCGCGAGCTGTCCGGCCGCCTCGGCCGTGGGTACCGCCACGGTTCTCACGCCGCTCGTGCGCCAGCCCCTCAGCGGGCCGGTGTACGTGGTCTCGCACGGCCGGGCCGCGGCGCCCGAGATCGCGCTTGTGCTGCAGGGCGGAGGCGTCGTGCTCGAGGTGGTCGGACAGACGAGCGTCAAAGACGGCTTTGCAGCAGGCGTGTTCCGATCGCTGCCGGACGTCCCGATCTCGGAGTTCGACCTCCTGCTCGACGCCGGTCCGCACTCGCTACTCGCGGCGAACCTGCAGGCGTTGGCGGAGCCGAGCATGTGCGACCAGAGCCTCGCGATGCCGACTGTGATCACCGCCCAGAACGGCGCGGTCCTCAAACAGACCACAAAGATCGCCGTATCCGGCTGCCCCAAAAGAAGGCGTAGGCTACGCACATGAGCTGGGATTTCTCGACCGACCCTGATTTCCAGGAGCAGCTCGACTGGATGGGCGAGTTCGTCCGCCGCGAGATCTGGCCGCTGGAAGCGATCTGGCATGAGCTCCCCCTCCGGGGACGATGCGGGCTCGACGGGCTCGGTCAGGCGGTTGCGCCGCTGCAGGAGCAGGTCAAGGCGCGCGGGCTGTGGGCCACCCACCTGCCGCCGGAGCTCGGCGGGCAGGGCATGGGGCAGGTGCGCCTCGGTCTGATGCACGAGATCCTCGGCACCTCGCCGATCGCGCCGCTGGCGTTTGGTAACGCCGCACCGGACTCCGGCAACTCGGAGATCCTGGCGCTGGCGGGCACGCCCGAGCAGCAGGATCGCTGGCTGCATCCGCTGCTCGCGGGTGATCTGCGCAGCGCGTTCAGTATGACCGAGCCGAACACCCCCGGGTCCGACCCCACGCAGCTGCGCACGCGGGCGCTGCGCGACGGGGAGGACTGGGTGATCGACGGCCTCAAGTGGTTCTCATCGAACGCGTCGATCGCCGACTTCCTGATCGTGATGGCGGTCACCAACCCCGACGCGCGCCCATCCCAGCGGGCGTCCATGTTCATCGTCCCGAGCGTGACGCCCGGCGTGGAGATCCTGCGCGACGTGCCGACGATGGAGCATCCGTGGGCGCAGTTCGCCACCTACGGTGGGCACTCGGAAATCGTCTATGACAGCGTTCGCGTTCCCGGCGAGGCGCTGCTCGGCGGCGAGGGCGAGGGTTTCCTGCTCGCCCAGCAGCGGCTCGGTCCGGGCCGCATCCACCACTGTATGCGCTGGCTGGGTGTCGCGCGCAGGGCGTTCGACATGATGTGCGAGCGGGCCACATACCGCCATGCGCACGGCTCGCTGCTGGCGGACAAGCAGACGGTCCAGAACTGGATCGCCGACAGCGCCGCCGAGATGCAGGCCGCGCGCCTGATGACGCTGCACGCGGCGTGGGTGATGGACACCCAGGGCGCGAGTGCGGCGCGCACTGACATCGCGCTGATTAAGTTCTTCGGTGCGAAGGTCCTGCATGACGTTGTCGACCGTGCGCTGCAGGTGCACGGCTCGCTCGGCTACTCCACTGATTTGCCGCTCGAGCAGATGTACCGCTTTGCACGCGCCGCGCGCATTTACGACGGTCCCGACGAGGTTCACCGCCAGTCGGTCGCCCGGCACCTCCTGCGCGGCTACGCGCCTCCCGCGGATGGCATTCCCAGCGAGCATCTGCCCACGCGCCGCGAGCACGCCCGCGAACGCTTCAGTGATCTGCTGGATGCGGTCACCGCAAACGATTAGGCCGGGTGTCTCTCTCACACGATCGTCCCCGTGTCTCCGACCGTTGCCAATGATTCCAGAGTTGGATAACTGTGGTTTGCGGGGAGAAAGAGCGACCGGGCTCGATCTGGGCGCCGGGTCGCCCAGCGTGCTCGTTGACAAATAGCCGACTCGCGGCATAGTTCGCCATACGGGCATCTCCCCACGTCGGGAGACAAGCCGTCTCGTAATCTTCCAGCGAGGTGAATCTGTGTTGCTCGTACGACCCGTTGTATCGGCGCGCCCCTCGGCGGAGCTCACGCGGGTGGGGTGGAATCCGACGACGGACATCGGACTCGATGAGTGGTCGGCCGTGGGTCGGCGCCTTGGCGAGATCGGACGTTGCAGCCAGTGGTGGCTTGGCGACTGGATTCACTATGGCAACACGAAGTTCGGGGAGCGCTATTCCCGAGCGGTGAAGCTCACCGGCTATGACGCGCAGTCACTGATGAACATGGTGTATGTCGCATCGAGGTTCGAGATCTACCGACGTCGGGAGAATCTCTCCTGGAGTCATCACGCGACGATCGCCTCGCTGGAGACTGCCAGCCAGGAATATTGGCTTACACGTGCCACAGCTGACAAGCTGTCTGTAGCCGATCTGCGTGTGGAGTTGCGCACTCGCCGGCGAGCGCTCGAGGGGCATGTGACGGGCGGTGAATCGCCGCAGGGCTCGCTCGCCAGAGATGTGCTCGTGTGCCCGAACTGCGGCGGAGCGGTTCCACTGTCCTCTTGAGCCGCCTCGACACCGATCTGCTCGTCGTCGGCGCCGGCGCCAAGGGCACGGCGATCGCCCTGAAGGCCCATCTACTCAACAGCCTCGGCGTGGGAGCGCTCGAGGTGACGGTCGTCGAGGCCACCGGGCCGGCGGCGGCGTGGATGGACGGCAACGGCGTGACCTCGAGCAGGGAGGTGCTCGCCATCAGCCCGTCCAAGGACCTGGGGTTTCCCTATCAGAGCCGCTGCTCCTTCGGCGCCGCCGGCGAGGCAATCGATCGGGCCGCGCTATCGTTCTCCTGGGCGCAGTATCTGATCGAGCGGGGCCGCTACGCCCATTGGGTGGACGCGGGCTCGCCGCCGGTGCAGCGGCGCGTCTACGGCGCTTACATCGGCTGGGTGCTGTCCGGCGCCACGGAGGGTGTCAGCGTCGTGCGTGGCCGGGTCGCGCGGGTGTCGCTTGCGGAGTGCGGCGAGCGCTGGCTGGTTGACGTCGCGGGGGCGTCGGGGCCTCGCCAGTACCGCTGTGGGGCATTCACGCTGACAGGTCCTGGCGTGCACCGCTCGCTTCCCCATGACCTCGATGCCGCGCCGCGGGTTCTGGATTGCGACAGCGGACGTATGGAGATCGTGCGCGCGCCGGTCGCGGAGAGCTCTGACATAGCGATCGTGGGCGGAGGCGAGAGCGCGCTCAGCTGCGTGGAGTTCGTCCGCGCGCTGCGCCCGGACGCGCGCCTGACGATCTACACGCCCGGCCTGCCGATGAGCAGGCTCGAGAGCTTCCTAGAGAATCGCGCGTTCTCCAACCCCGACGAAGTCGCGTGGACGACGTTGAGCGCGGACACCCGCCGCGACTTCATCGCCCGCACCGACCGGGGCGTCTTCGGTCCCGACCGTCTGGCAGCACTCGCCTACGACGAGCGCTGCCACTTCGTGGCCGGCCGGGTCGTGCACGTCGCTTCGGCGCGGGGAGGACGCGGGGTGCGCGTCGCGTACGCCTCCACTGAGGGCGTCGTGAAGAACCGCAGCGAGGGCGTCATGGAGAACCGGCACGACTATCTGATCAACTGCACGGGCTTCGATCTGCTCGAGCAGTTGCGCGTGCTGCTCACGCCCGACGCGCGGGCGGAGCTCGAGCGGCGCGCCGGCCAGGTCTGGGACAGATCGCCCGCGGGTGAGCTCGCGATGGGACGGTTCCTGGAGCTGGAGGGCATGCACCCAAGACTCCAGCTCCCGGGACTGGCGGGTCTGAGCCAGGGTCCTGGCTTCGCGAACCTCGGCTCCCTCGGGCTCCTGGCTGACCGCGTGCTCGAGCCGTTTGGCTTCGCCGCGAGGGCGCCTAGCCGACTGGCGATGGCGCAGCCGGCGCAGGCCCGCCGTTGAGGCTTGGCGTCCGTCCGAGTCCGGGGTGGCGAGCTGTGAGCACCGTGAGCGCTTCGCCGGGCGCGAACGCGACCGAGCTCCTCCTCGCTCGCTGGGAGCCCGCGGACGCCGGTGCCGCGCCGAGGTCCACTTCGCGCAGCACGGTCTGCATCACGCGCTTCATCTCAAGCTGGGCGAAGGCCGCAGCTACGCAGCGGCGCACACCGCTGCCGAAGGGAATCCACGTGTAGTTCTCGGGCGGGCGCTCGAGGAAGCGCTCGGGCACGAAGCTGAAGGGGTGCGGGTAGATGTCCTCGCGGTGGTGGACCAGATAGATGCACGGGGCGACGGTGGTGCCCGCTGGAATCGTGTAGCGGCCGAGCTGCATCGGCTCGACCAGCCCACGCATGACCAGTGGCACCGCCGGGCACAGGCGCAGGATCTCTTTGACGACGGCGTCCAGGTAGGCGTCGTCCTCGCCCGCGAGCGCCTCCTCGCGCAGGCGCGCGAGCTTCTCGGGGTGGCGCAGCAGGCGCTCGAAGGCCCACGACAGCGAGGTCGCGGTGGGTCCGTCGGACAGCAGCGTGATCAGTTCGTCGCGCAGCTCCTGCTCGGTCATCGGCGAGTCGTGCTCGTCGTATGCCTGCTCGAGCAGCGACAGGATGCCCTCGTCCTGGGGCCGGTTCGGCGCCGCGCGCCGCCGGCGCACCTCCTGCAGCAGGGCCGCTTCGACGGGGGCGATCGCCTCCCGAAACCCGCCGCTGCGGGTCAGCCAGCGCGAGCCGAACGTCGCCAGCAGCGTCAGGCGCGAGGGCTCGTTGAGCCACTCCGTGAGGCGCCCCAGCAGCAGCCGCAGGTGCTCCATGTGCTCGCCCTCGGCCGTCCCGAAGACGGCGCGCATGACGACCTCGTTGCTGATCGCCTGCATGCGCGGCCACAGCGCGAACGGCTCTCCCAGCGGCCAGCGGGCGATCTCCGCGCGCGCCACCTCGACCATCATCTCCCCGTAGCCGCGCATCCGCTCGCCGTGGAAGGAGGGCAGGATGAATTTCCGGTGGGTCATGTGCTCGGGCTCGTCCAGCAGCATCACCGAGCGCGGCCCCAGCAGCGGTCCGAGCAGCGGGTTGGCTTCACCGGCGCCTGCGCGCACGAGCTCGGGGCTGATCGTGAGCACCTTGCCGACGTCCTCGGGGTCGCTCAGAAACACCCACGGGCGCCCGTGGCGGATGCGCAGCGTGAAGATCTCGCCGTAGCGTCTACGGCAGCGTTGCATGAATGGCAGCGGGCGCAGCGCCCAGCCGAGCGACTGCACGGCGCTGGGCAGCCGCGGTCCGGGGGGCAGTGAAAAGGTGCGATCGGTCACAGTGAGTCCTATGGTGACCACGTCAGGCCCGACTGGGCAAACCGCGCTGAGCACAGGCGCCGGTGCAAGGTCGGGTTCGGCGCACCAGTGCCCTAATCGGTTAAGGGAGCGGCCTTAAACGCCGTTGATCCGGGTTCGAGCCCCGGCTGGTGCATACAGCGACCCCCCAATCACCGAGCGACCCCCGACCTCCATCACCGACCACAATGCTCACGACCACCAACCTGTTCGACTACTTCGAGGAGCACACGCCGAACGGTGGCGCCGGTGCCCGCTGGGCGGCGCGTACCCCCCTGCGCCCGAGCGACCGCTTCGATCTGAAGCTCGTGCCGCGCTCACCCACGTGGCGGGAGGACCGCGTTTCGCAAGAGGTGCTGGAGCGGGTCGAGCGCGAGCCGTGGGTGGCCGACGTGACGCACGTGGACGGCGGGGCTGAGCTACGCCTGGACGACGGCTGGATCGAACAGGCCGGCGCCGCGCTGCAGGCCGGCGAGGGCGGCGAGGCGCGGCTTGCGGATCTCGCTCGCGGTCGGCGCTTCTCGGTGCAGTTCTGGGACGCGAACGCGACCAAGGCGCTGCATGTGGGTCACCTGCGCAACCTCGCGATCGGGAATGCGTTGGCCGCGGCGCTCGCGCAGGCGGGTGGGCTGGTGGAGCGCCGCGCGTTGATCTCCGACGCCGGGCGCAGCATGGGCGAGGCGATGGCGGGCGTGATGAAGAGCGGTCGTCACGCGCAGGCGTGGCCGGACCGCAACGAGAAGAGCGACCATTTCGTGGGCTGTTGCTACGCGGAGTACGTGGCGGCCGGCCGCTCGTTCAACGGCAACGGCGCCGAGCAGCCGGAGGCGTCGCTGACACGCGAGCTGACCGTGCGCGGCGACGACGCCGACGAGCTGCTGCGGCGCGTGCTCCGCGGCGACCGTCAGGCGTTGGAGCTCTGGTACAAGACGCGCGCGTGGGTGATTGCGGGCCAGCGCAAGACGCTGCAGCGGCTGGGGATCGCATTCGACAGGGTGTTCTTCGAGTCCGACTTCCTCTCCGAGGCCGCGGAGCTGACGGCGTGCGGCCTGCGCGACGGGCTCCTGCGCCGGCGCGAGGACGGCGTCGTCATCTATCCGACCGAGCGCGAGGATTTCGATGAATTCCCGCTCGTGCGCGGCGACGACCTGCCGACCCAGCACATGCGCGCGATGGCCTACTGGATGGCCGCGCCCGGGCTGGAGGGCATGACCTCGGTGCAGGTGTGCGGGTCGGAGTGGGTTTCGCACGTCATCTGCAGACGCCAGTTGATGGGTCGACTGATGCCCGATGGCGGCAAGGGGATGCACCCGGGGAGCGACATCTTCCACGGGATGGTCTCCCGCCAGAAGCGGGCGATCGCCTCAAGTGAAGAGGGTGCGCTGCTGATCGACGAGCTAACCGAGTGGCTGCAGGCGCAGATCGAGGCCGATCCGGGGAGCGAGGAGGTGCTCAGCAGGCTCGGCTCGGCCGAGCGGGTTGCCGGCCAGGTCGCGCTTGGGTTCTTCGTGCCGCGCCCGGTCGCCCCGCGCGTGGACTTCCAGCCGGAGAAGCTGCTGGACGTGCGCGAGAGCCCGGGCTGGGAGCTAGTCCGTGCGCGGGCGCGTATGGGCCGTGCGAACGGGCTCGCGGGCGAGCCCGCGCAGGACCCCGACTATCGCTTTGCGGTCGTGCAGTCGGAGCTGCACCGGCGCCATCTGCGGATCGCGGTGGAGCGGCTGGACCCCGGCCCGCTCGCGCGCTACGTGGCTCACTTCGCGCGCTGGTACTTGGAGCGCGACCGCAGCGAGCAGGTGCAGCGCGTCGTGCATACGCTGCTGGACCGCGGTGCGCGCGGGCTGGGACTCGAGGAGGCACGGTGAGCACGCTCCTGGTTGACAATTACGACTCCTATACGTACAACGTCTTCCAGCTGCTCGCGGCCGTCTCTGGCGAGGAGCCGATTGTGATCCAGAACGACACGGTTTCCTGGGGCGCGCTGTCGCGCTGGGATTTCGACGCGATCGTGATCTCCCCCGGTCCGGGCCACCCGGATCGCTGGCACGACTTCGGCGTGTGCTCGGACATCCTGCGCTGGAGCGAGATCCCGATCCTCGGCATCTGCCTCGGCCACCAGGGCCTCGGGCGCCTGCTCGACGGGATGGTCGCGGCGGCGCCGATGGCGATGCACGGGCGCGTGAGTCACGTCCGGCACACCGGCCACGGTCTGTTCGAGGGCATTCCCCAGGACTTCTCGGTCGTGCGCTACCACTCGCTCGCGGTGACCGGTCCGATCGGCCCCGACGGCCGCGTGACGGCGTGGACGGATGACGGTGTGGTGATGGGGATCGAGCATCGCCACCGGCCGCTGTGGGGCGTGCAGTTCCATCCGGAGTCCGTTTCCACCGAGCACGGGCGCACGCTGATCGAGAACTTCTATGCACTTGCGCGCCACCACAAGCCGTCGCGCTCGTTCGGGGCGAAGCGGCTCGTGGCCCCGGCCCAGCGTCACGTGCCGCCGTCGCGGCGTCCCCCCGCGCACGGCGCCGGCGATGCGCGCCTGCGTCTGCTGGCTCGCTCGATCGAGGGAGAGCCGTCGACTGAACTGGTCTTCGAGCGGCTGTTCGCTGAGGCCGACTACGCGTTCTGGCTCGACAGCGCCGACGCGCCGACGCGACTCGCCCAATGCTCCTACATGGGCACCACGATGGGCGCGGATCGCTGCCTGCTCGAGTACGACGTGCAGGAGTCGGCCGTCACCATCCGCCGCGGCGGCGATACCGAGATCGAGCACGGGTCGATCTTCGACGTGCTCGAGCGCGAGCTCGCGAGCAACGCGATCGAGCCGCCGCAGGGGCTTGCGCCGGAGCTGCTGGGCGGCTTCGTCGGCTACCTCGGCTACGAGTGCAAGGCTGACTGCGGCTCACGCAACGTGCACCGCTCGGACGTTCCCGATGCAGTGATGATGTTCGCCAACCGCGTCGTCGCGGTCGACCATCTCGGCAAGCGCACGCATCTGCTCGCGCTGGAGCGGTGCTCGTCCACGAACGACGATGGGGACGCCGAACGCTGGTTGAACGACGCCGAAGCAGCCGTACGGGGCGCGCTGTCCGCGCTCGCGGCGGCGTCACCGGAGCGAGCGCGGGCCGAAGGGGATGGCAGCGGCTCGATCGCTCCGGTGAGGTTTCGCTGCGGACGTGGACGCCACCAGTACCTCGCCGACATCGCCCGTTGTCAGGCTGCGCTAGCCGCGGGCGAGTCCTACGAGGTGTGCCTGACCGACCAGATCTCGACAACCGAGAGCCCGGACCCGCTGGAGCTCTACCGGGGGCTGCGACACAGCAACCCGGCGCCGTTCGCGGCCTACTTGAAGCTCGGCGAGCTCGCGGTGCTCAGCTCCTCGCCCGAGCGCTTCCTGTCGGTCGACCGCGACCGCTGCGTGCAGGCGCGCCCGATCAAGGGGACGGCGTCGCGCTCGGCTGACGCCGTGCGCGATGAGGCGCTGCGCGACGAGCTGCTGCGCGATGAAAAGACCTTCGCCGAGCACTTGATGATCGTCGATTTGTTGCGCAACGACCTGGGACGCGTATGCGAGGTCGACAGCGTGCGCGTGTCGGAGTTCATGGCGGGCGAGCGCTACAGGACGGTCCACCAGCTCACCTCGACGATCACCGGCCTGCTCGGCGCGAACCGCACCCCCGTGGACTGCGTGCGCGCGTGCTTTCCGGGCGGCTCGATGACCGGCGCGCCGAAGCTGCGCACGATGGAGATCATTGACGACGTCGAGCGCGTCGCACGCGGTGTCTACTCGGGTGCGCTCGGCTATTTCGGACTTGATGGCAGCGTCGACCTCAGCATCGTGATCCGCACGATTGTGCTGCGCCCGGGCCTGACGACGATCGGCGCCGGTGGCGCGATCGTGATGCAGTCGGACCCCGCGGAGGAGTTCGACGAGCTCCTGCTCAAGGCGCGCGCGCCGATGGCCGCGATCGCCCGCGCGGTCACCGGCAGTGATGCGCCGGACGCGTGGACGGTCGAGCTCGAGCCCTCCTGCGATCTCGCGGTGGCGCCATGAGCGAGGCCGCGCCAGCAAGCTCGCAGACGCAGGCGGCGGCCACGTCGCTGTCGCGGTGGCGGGTGCGTGCCGCGGACCACGACGACGTCGAGGCGGTCGCCGCTGCGGTGCGTGAGCTGCTCGTCGAGCTCGACGGCGCGCCACGCGCCGTGCGCGCGATGCAGGCCGCCACGCGCACGCTGATCGACAGCCCGTGGGCTGGGACGGTGCTCGTGGCAGAGGCCGAAGGCGAGCTCGTGGGCGTGCTCGGCGCGAGCTGGCAGATGGCGATCCACGTGCCGGGCACGTACGCGCTGATCCAGGATCTGTGGGTGCGTCGCGACTGGCGTGCGCGGGCGATCGGCACGAGCCTGCTCGATGCGTTGTGCGAGCTCGCGCGTGCCAGGCGCTTTGAGCGTGTCGAGGTCGGGCTACCGCGGGAGAGCTTCGTGCGCTTCGCGGCGACCGAGGCCTTCTACCTGGGCAACGGCTTCACGGCGAACGGCCCGCGGATGCGGCGGCTCCTGTGAGCCGCATGCTGATGATCGAGCAGCAACAGGGTGCCTCGGCGGTCCAGCCGTGGATCCTGAGCCGCGCGGGAGTGAAGCTGCAGGGTCAGGACCACGACCGGCGCCTGTCCGAGCTGCGCGCGGGGTTGGTGCGCCACCCGGCGGTGCGCGCGGCGAGCGCTGCGGCAAGCGCCGAGGAGGTGGAGCATGCGCTGGGTACGCTGCACGAGCCCGACTACCTGCGCGCGCTGGCTGCTGTCCAATCGGAGGAGCCGGTCCTGATGGCGGACTTCGCGGCGCCGGGTATGGCGCCCGACACACCCGTCTGCGCCAGCGTCGCGAGGGCCGCGTATGAGGGCGTACGCACGGCGATCGTCGCGGCGCGGGCGATCGTGAACGGCGAGCGCTTCGCATACGCGCTGTGTCGCCCGCCGGGCCACCATGCCGGCCCGGGCTGGCTCGGTGGCTGCTGCTACCTCAACAACGCCGCAGCCGCCGCATGTACGCTGCGCGAAGGCGCCGTCAAGCCGGTCGCGATCCTCGAC
Organism: uncultured Solirubrobacteraceae bacterium; assembly: GCA_963830345.1. Classification (GTDB taxonomy): domain Bacteria; phylum Actinomycetota; class Thermoleophilia; order Solirubrobacterales; family Solirubrobacteraceae; genus Palsa-744. Next base: position 265,319 of record CAWHLZ010000001.1, read on the forward strand.
CTGGACATCCACTATCCGAATGGCACGGCGGCGATCGCCGCACGCATGACGGACACGAGCCTGCACTCGCTGCATTCATGGCCGGTGGTGAACGTGCCTTCGCAGTCGGCGTATCCGGGCACCGAGTGCGAGCGGGTGGTGGAGTTCAAACAGCCTCCGAGCGAGGAGCAGTACCTCGGCGCGGTGGCGAACTCGATCGACACGCTCGCTCGCTCGGCAGCCGTGCTGGTGCTGTCGCTCGGCTATGACACGGTCGCGGGGGACCCGCACGGCTGCTGGAACTTCTCGCCGCGGATCTTCCTGCAGATCGGGCGTCTGCTGGCGGCATCGCAGCTGCCGGTGTGTGTGGTTCAGGAGGGCGGCTACGCACTCGACTCGCTGGCGGCGTGTGGCTACGCGTTTGCGAACGGCCTACTCGGGGGCGAGGGGACATGAGTGGCCTCGAGAGTGGCCTCGATGCCTTCCGCAGTCGCCTGGATGAGCTCGACGAGGAGATCGTGCGGGCGCTGGGGGGGCGCTTTGAGGTGTGTCGCGAGATCGCGCTGCACAAGCGCACACACGGGATCCCGATGATGCAGAGCGAACGCGTGGTGCAGGTGCGCGATCGTTATCTGGCGCGCGGCGCGGAGCTGAAGCTGCCGCCGGACTTCACGGCCGGGCTGTTCGACCTGCTGATTGGTGCCACGTGCAGGATGGAGGACGAACTGATCGAGTCCCTGCCGGACGACGAGCTGCTCGAGGCGCCGCCGGCCGGCCCGCGCCGAGGTGGGCTGTGATGCCCTCGATGGATCGGCGTGTGCTTACGCGTCCGAATGACGGACGTACGAGGCGTACGACGGATGGACGTGTCGTGAGGCGTTCGACGAATGGACGTGTGCTGAGGCGCCCGACGTTCATCACGCTGGGGCCGTCGGGCACCTGCCACGAGGCCGCGTTGAAGCGCTACCTGGAGTTCCAGGGCATCGCGTCGGCCAGGATCGTGCTCGTGGAAGACCTGCTGGCGGCGATCGACCAGGTGCGCGAGCGCGAGGACACGTTCCTGGTGCAGTGCAGTGCGCATCTGCAGGTTCATCTCGTCACCGAGCGCTACTACCGCGAGGTGTTTGTGCTCGATACGTTCATCTATCCGACCAAGGAGCTGGCGCTGCTCGTGCGCACCGACGTCAGCCATCCCAGCAGCCTGGGGATTGTGTCGGCGACCCGGGGCTACACGGACCTGAGCCGCTGGTCGAGGATCGTGGACGAGCCGTCTAAGCCGGTTGTCGCGCGCCACCTGCTGGCGGGCGCCTACGACGCCGGCCTGACCCACCTGCACTACGCCTCCGAACACCCACAGGCCCTGCGCGTGCAGGAGTGCTATGGCGCGGTGGACACGACGTGGGTCGTGTATGGCAGGCGCAAGCGCTTTCGCGGTGAGGTCATCGGCCAACGTGCGCCGTGGCTGTTCACGGGCGAGCCCGAGCCGGAGGGCGAGTTGGCTCTAGTCTGAGCGGATGGCAGCCAGTAGGCAGTCTCCGGCGCTGTTCGACCCGACGGCATTTCAGAGTTTTCGCTTTCTCTCCCGCGAGCTGGACGCGCGCGGCCACGTGACGCTGCGCTATGCACTGGACGAGGAGATCTTTTTTGTTGAGGAGCTCGACCTTCCGGTCGAGCAGCGAGGGTTGCGCGAGGCTGACCGCGAGCGCACAGACGGACTGCTCGCGCTATTGCACTGGGTCGCTGGGGTCAGCTACTTCAAGACGGCGCTGCCGCCGAAGCTCAGCTGCGAGACGGGCGCGCCGTCGCCAGCGGTGGCCGCGCTACTGGCGGCGCTGTACTCGGAGGGCTTGGGAGAGCTTGCCTACACCAACGGCCTGTCGGGGCTGCCGCGTCCGCAGTTTCCCACGGGGCCCGCGCCGGCGCACAGGAGCGGTGATCCGCAGGTGCTCGCGGGTGATGCGCATGGTCTCGCCGACGATCCGCGCGGCCTCGCGGGCGAGCGCGGCCTTGGGCGCGTGCTGGTGCCGATCGGCGGCGGCAAGGACTCGGCGGTGGCGCTCGAGATCGTCCGCCGCTCGGGCGCTGAGCTGGCGCTGTTCTCGATCGGCGACGCCCCGCCGATTGCCCGCACGGTCGCGGCGGCGGGGCTACCGTGGCTGCTCGCCGGACGCACGCTGGACCCGGGACTGCCGGCGCTGAACCGCGCGGGCGCGCTCAATGGCCACGTGCCGATCACGGCGATCGTCTCGTGCGTGGCGCTGCTGAGCGCTGCTGTGCGCGGGTTCGACGCGGTTGCGATGGCGAACGAGCGCTCGGCGTCCGCCGGCAACGTCAGCTGGGATGGCGTGGAGGTCAATCACCAGTTCAGCAAGGGGCTGCGCGTCGAGCGGCTGCTGAGCGCGGCGATCGCCGAGGTGACGCCCGGCCCGCGGCTGTTTTCGGTCCTGCGCCCAGCCTCGGAGCTGGCGATCGCGCGCGCGTTCGCGCGCATGGAGCGCTACCACGGGGCGTTCACGAGCTGCAACGCGATCTTCCGCCGCGATCCGGCGCTGCGGGCCCCGTCGTGGTGCTGTGAATGCCCCAAGTGTCGGTTTGTGTTCCTGGCGCTGGCGCCGTTCAGCACCCCGGCGCACCTACGCGCGGTGTTCGGCCGCGATCTGCTCGACGAGGAGCGCCAGTTCGACGGGTTCGCGCTGCTCACCGCCACGGGCGGACACAAGCCATTCGAGTGTGTCGGTGAGGAGCAGGAGAGCATCGCCGCGATCCGCCTGCTCGCGAACGACGAGCGCTGGAGCGAGCATCGCGTGCTCCGGCGTCTGGTGGCCGAGGTGCTGCCGCGCTACCCCCAGGACGCGGGTAACCCCGACGAGGTGCTCGCGCTCAGCGACGAGCACGACGTGCCGGCGGCGCTGCTGGCGGATGTCCGTGCGGTTCTCGGAGCTTGACGGCGCCAGGATCGGCGTGTGGGGCGCCGGCCGCGAGATCGGCTCGTTCGCCGAGCAACTCGCACGTCGTCTGCCCTCGGCGCGGATCGTGGTGGCGGCGTTCGACAGCGCGCCCGCAGAGGACGTCCGCGACAGGCTGAGGGCGCCGGCGGCGCGGATCGTGACAGCCGCGGACGCGGTCGCGGCGCTGGTGGACTGCGAGGTGCTCGTGCGCTCACCCGGCGTGTCGATCCACCGACCCGAGCTGCGAGCGCTGCGCCAGGCGGGGGTGCCCGTCACGACCGCCACCGCACTGTGGCTCGCCGAGCGCGGCGGCGAGGGCGTGATCGGCGTCACGGGCACGAAGGGCAAGAGCACCACGGCCGCGCTCATCTGCCACCTGGCGCGAGCTGCCGGACGTACGGCGCTGCTCGCGGGCAACATCGGCGCTCCGGCGCTCGACCTGCTCGACTGCGAGCCCGCGGATGTCACGGTCGTCGAGCTCTCCAGCTACCACACCGCCGACCTACAGACGGGGCCGCAGGTAGCGCTCGTGACAAACGTGTTCCGCGAGCACACCGACTGGCACGGCTCGGAGCAGGCCTACCGCGCGGACAAGCTGCGTTTGCTGCGCCTGCCGGGCGTACGCGTCGGTGTGTTGGGTAGGGACGCGCGCGACGGCGGTGACATCGAGATGCGGCGCTTCGGCGTGCCCGACGGCTGGGATGTCCTGGCCGGGGGGATCGCTCTGCGGGGCGAGCTCGTCGCGGCGAGCTCCGCATTGCCGCTGCTTGGGGACCACAACGCGCTCAATCTGTGCGGAGCGCTTACGGCGCTCGAAGCGTTTGGCATTGCGCCGCCGCCGCTGCCCGCGTCGCTGAGCGGCTTTCAGCCGCTGGCACACCGGCTCGAGACGGTCGCCGAGCGCGACGGGGTGCTGTGGGTCGATGACAGCATCTCGACCACGCCCGAGTCGACGCTCGCCGCGCTCGCGAGCTTCCCCGGCCGAGATGTGGTCCTAATCGGCGGCGGCCAGGACCGTGGCCAGGACTACGCGGAGCTTGGCCGTGTGGTGGCCGAGCGCGGCGCGAGCGTGATCGGCGTGCCATCCACCGGTCCGCGTCTGCTCGCGGCGGCTGCAGACGCCGGGGTAGCACCCACGCGTGCGCTCGAGGCAGCTGGCATGCGGGAGGCGGTCGAGCTGGCCCACACCCTGGGCCACCCGGGTGCGGTCATCCTGCTCTCGCCCGCCGCACCGAGCTACGACAATTACCGTGATTTCGAGGAGCGCGGCGAGCGCTTTCGCGAGCTCGCCGCTCACTCCCCGTTCTAATTCACGGGCACAGCGGGTTCTTCGGCACTTCCCGACACGGGTTTGGCATCGTCGGTTGCGGCGGCGGATCAGGTTGTGCGACAGCGGTTCTGTCTTCTGATTCTGTCTGCAGTGCGAGGAGGTATTCGACGAACGAGAATTCGTCGACTGCATTCGGGGTCGTTTTGTTCTGGCAACCCCAGTCTCCTTCGATATCCGCCGGGTAGGTCGCGTCGGCGAATGTGTTGCCGCTTAGGCAGTTGTTGGTGGATTCTTTGCTCCCGAAGATGCCGCCCTCGAGCGCCACGTCGCCGGCGTAGGCACCGTCGAGGTAGCCGTTGCCGGAGAACGTGTTGCCGCTGATCTTGTTCCCGGATAGCTGGAAGTCGATCGAGTGCTTTTCCGGCGGGAATGGGTTGGGATACTCGAAGCCGAGTACACCGTCGGTCGGGTTGTCGGTGATCGTGTTGTCTTCGATCAGATCGGCGTAGTCGCCGGGCAGCTCGACCCCTGCGCCCCACGGGGCGGCTGCGGCGGAGGTGTTGGCCGGGACGCTGAGGTTGTCGTTTTCGGTGATCACGTTGTTACGGATGACCGTGCACCGTTCGATTTCGGTCGAGCTGATGGTCGGTGTGGGGTCGGGGTGCCTGATGTTTTCCCGATTGCATTCTCCATCCTGCGGTGGAGGCCCGTCGCCGGGGTTTTCAGAGTTCGGCGCGATGCCGGTCGTGTTGTGCCGGAATAGCGAGTCTTCGATTACCAGGCTGCCACCCGCGTTGGAGCCCGAGTAGCCCAAGGCGTTGTCTTCCATGGTCGCGTAGGTGATGCTCGCCTGGCATTCCTGACAGGCGCCGACGTAGATACCCGAATCGTCGAACCCGGACGCGTAGATATCTTCCCATTCGCCTTCGATCTCGTTGTTCGTAAAGATCCCGTAGCCGCCGTTGAATCCGTCGTCGTAGGCGGTCAGATAGCGCCCATACCATCCGTGGGCTCCGATGTGCTTCGACTCGGCGCCGCCGTTCCACCAGATCTCGTTGCCGCCGGGGCCGTTGATTTCCGCCCGTTCGAAGTTGCGCACGGTGAGATTTTCCACGTAGACGTTGCTGGCCTTGTAGATTTCGATGCCGTTTGCTCCCTGTGGCCCCGGTACTTTGTGCTGACCGTCGAGGATCACCGTGTTACGGTTCATTCCCCTTATCCAGATTCCGGACTGTGCTCTGGTGACCACGACTTCTTCGTCGTATACGCCCGGTTCGATCAGCACCCAGGCGCCGTGTTTGGACGCGTTGACCGCTTCCTGGATCTTGTGAAAGTAGTGCGTGTTGCTCGGGATCGGCCCGGCGGGGAATTCGCCTTGGCGGACGATGTTCACTTCGCCGAGCTTGTGCGCTGAGGCGCCGCTGGCGGTGGCGCCGAACGTCACTGCGACCAGCGCCAGCGCCAGTGCACGCCGCAATCCCGCCGCCGCATCCCTCGAATTATTTGAAAAAGACGGCATCCCTTAAGTCTCCCTCCCTCGATTGGATGGCAGCTAGCGACCGTGGGGAGAGGTGAGCGGGCTCATGGGCGGGCGTCTGTGCCGAGGCCCGATCCGCCTCGCCGACGAGGCGCACTGCCGCGGGCAAGGGTTGACCCTTGGCCCGATCGGAGTCTACCCCGCCGCAAGGGCGAGATCAAGCTCTACTCAGGAGCTCTGGCGTGGATCCTGCGCGGGAGTCTGCGTGGCCTCTGCCGCATCGACTGCGGGGCCGGCTGGGAGTGCACCGGCGTCGGCCTCGGCGGCGGCGCGGTTCTCCTCCCTGACCGCGAGCCAGATCTCCTCGCGATAGATCGGCACTCCCTGCGGGGCGGCGATCCCCAGACGGACGGTGTGGCCGCTGACGCCCATGACCGTCACCAGGATCTCGTCGCCGATGACGACGCGCTCTCCGGGACGACGCGTCAGGATCAGCATCGCAACTGATTATGAAGCAATTCGCGACTCTGCGGGCAGCGTGAACAGCGGCGCCTGCAGTGGTGCATCCTCGCTCATGTTGAGCACCTGATACCCACGGCCCTCGCGGATCACCAGCGGGGCGCGTAGGTTGGCCGTGATATCCAGCGGATTCGGTGTCGCGCGTACCGTTACGTACAGCTCCGCATCGGTGGCGGACTCGATGCCCGTGCGCTCGCGGTCCTCGGGCGCGATCTGCAGCGAGAACGTCGAGAAGAATTGGTGGGGGCTCACGACGGGCAACGCGAGCGCGGGGTCATCGACTGCGTGCAACCACAGGAAGCCTGTGCCTGGGTTGCGGTCGATCAGCGCGTAGCGCAGGCCCCCGAGGCCGATCAGGCCCAAGGGGAACTCGATCACGTCCTCGTGCTCGATTTCGACGGTCCCGAAGCGGATGCTCTCGAATCTCACGGACATGCAGTTCTCCTTGGCGTTCGTCTACTGGAGGAAGTTGAGCAGCGATTCCTGGACGATCGTCGCACCGGCGCGCAGTGCGGCGTCGTAGGCGGCCTGCTCGTTGGCGTAAGCGATCGAGGTGGCGGCGATGTTCGTGTCCTCGGTGTTGGACAGGGCCTCGGTGATCGACGTCTGCAGGTCTTCGTTGCGAGTGAGGGCGGTCTGAAGCTGATCGGTCGCACTTCCAGCCGTTGCCTGCAACTGGGTCAGCGTTTCGAGGTTCGCGTCAAGCTTCTGCAGGTCGGTTGTGCCGAGTGCGTTTTTGTCTTCGGCAGTGCCCCCGCGCATGTCTTTTGCGATCGTACGCAGCGTATCGAGCAGCTTGCCGTCGCCGGAGGCTTCGCCGTTACCGAGCAAAGTGGAGATGTTGGTGGTGATTGTCACCGACGCTCCCGGCCCGATCGCACGACTAACGGTTTCCGCGTTGCCCTGGTATTCGTCGTTTCCCCCCTGTTCGTAGGGTGCGGTCGTGGTTGCCGTCCCGGAGAACACGTACTGCCCGGCATACTGTGTGTTGGCGTCCTGCTTGATGCTTTCCGTCAGCTGTTCGACTTGGAGGGCCATCGTTTCGAGGTCGCTCTGGTTGTAGGTCCCGTTGGCGCCCTGCACCAGCAGCTCGCGCACGCGCTGGGCGACTTCGTTCATGCTCGACATCGCGCTGCTGGCGGTGTTCTCCCAGGAGATGCCATCCTGTGCATTGCTTTCGTAGGAGCTCAGCCCGTCGAGCTGGCTCTGAAGATCGATCACCCGGCTGGCGCCGTACGGATTGTCTGACGGTTCGAGGATCGTCCTGCCTGAGGACAGTTCGTCGGTGGTCCGCTCCATCGCCGCCATCGACGCGTTAAGGTCGTTGAGCGTCGCGCTGGTGACCATCGCTGGGGTGATTCGATCGTTCATGCCTACAGCCCCACCACTCCGGTGTGCTCGATCAGCGTTTCGAGCATTTCGCTCATTGCCGTGAGCGTTCGCGCTGACGCTTGGTAGCCGCGCTGGAAGGTAATCAGATTGGTCATTTCTTCATCGAGCGAGACGCCCGAGACGCTCTCACGTTGATCGTTGATCGCCGTGACCGTCGTCTGCAGGTTGGTCTCATCGTCCTGTGCTGTCTGTACGTCACTTCCCACTTTCTCGACGAGTGCCGCGTAGTCCTGTTCGGCCGCGCCGCCGCGCAGTCCCGCAATTTCGCGAGCGACTTCGTTGCCCCCGGCTTCCGCGGTACCGGACGCCTGGACTTCTTTAGCGGACTTGATCGCCACGGCGATCGTCGCGGCGCCGGCGCCGGAGATCGAGAAGAAAGGCGTGGCGAGGTGTCCGTTGACGGTGCTCGCGAGCGTTTCGGCGACCCCGTTCAGTTCTGTCTGGAGCGCGGTCAGCGCGCCCGTGGGGCCGGTCAGGCTGAGCAGCGCGCCGAGTTGGCCGCCGGCTCCTTCGGTCAGCGTCTGGGGCCAGTTGACGGTTGTCCCTTCGACCAGTGGCTTGGCGGCTTCGCCGAAGCTCACCGTGTCCATGTGGTCGGGCTGTTCGGTGACTGTGATGTTGGCGAGGGTCGAGAGCTTGTCGAGCAGGAGATCGCGGCGGTCGAGCATGTCGTTGGGTGGCTGCCCGGCTTCTTCGGAGAGCTTGATCTGGCCGTTGAGCTGCGCAACCTGGGTGGCGAGGTTCGCCACTTCTCCGGAGGGTGCGGTGAGCGCTTCGTACTGCTCGGTCGCCTGGCTGGAGATCGTCGAGAGCTGCGCGCTGAGCTCGTTGAGCGACGTCGCCAGCTGTTTGCCCGCGGCCACCACCGCTTCTTTGGCCGCTTCGCTGGTGGGCGCGTCGGCGAGTTCGTTCCAGGCGCTCCAGAATTTCGACAGCTGGCTGGCGATTCCCGCGCTCGACGGTTCGTTGAAGGCGCTCTGGGCCTGTTCCAGCTCTTCCGCGTCCGTCGTCGCGGCGCTCAACGCGCTGTTCTGCGTGCGGTACTGGGCGTCGAGATAGCTGTTGCGGATGCGGATGATGGTCTCGACGGTGACGCCTGCGCCGAGCTGTGCGCCCTCTCCCGTGTGCGCCGAGATCGCCGGGATCGGGATCGCCGGGTTCGGTTCCATCAGCGCTGTCTCGCGCGAGTAGCCTTCGGTGTTCGCGTTGGCGATGTTGTTGCCGGTGGTGTCGAGCGCGGTCTGCTCGGCGATCAGGCCGCTGAGCGCGGTCTGCAGTCCTTGCAATGTGGGGATCGACATGGCTTAGGCGTGCAGGTCGAGGACGTGCAGGGCGCCGTGGGGGCGCGCCCGCGTGATGGGCTTGGATGAGCCGTGGGTGTCGTAGCCGTTGACGCCGTCGAGCGAGAGCATTCCCATCAGGTGGTCGAGGAAGCCCAGCTCGATCTGCATCAGCGCGCGGTTGCACGAGTGCTCGCGCTGGAGCTCGTGCAGCAGGCCTCTCAGCTCGGCGCTGCGGGTGCTCGCGCGACTGGCGCCGGCGCCGTCCATCAACGTGCTCAGCATCGCCAGCGTGACTGCCTCGGCGGGCACGCTCAGCCGCTGGCCGCTGCGTGCCAGCAGGCGCGAGCGCTCCTCCTCGAGCAGTTGCCTGCGACCCATCTCTCCGCGCAGGATCCCCGCCAGACGCACGACTGTGTGTACGTCGCGCGCGCGGATCGCTGCTCCCTGCTCGAGCACTACCTCGAGCAGGCTTCGTGCCGATGCGATCTGCGCGTCCAGGTGTGTCAGCACGTCCGCGGACAGCGCGCGATCTTGCCGTGAGCCCTCGTGCGCGACCAGCGCTGCCGGGCTCATGGGCGAATACCTCTCATGCCGGTAGCGCCGGCGCCGCCGGTAGCGCCCGTGGTCGTCTCGGCGCTGGTGGTCGCGGCTGGGGCGGTGTTCTCGACTGGAGCGGTGCCGCCGGTCGCCTGCGTCTGTGCGGCACCCTGGACGCCTTGCAGCTCATGGGTCATCTGTGCCGCCAGGCCGAGGCCGCCGGCTTTCATCACGCCGCTCGACAGCGCCTGGGAGAGCAGCGAGGAGAGCTGCGGGTCGCCCGAGCCGTTCGCGGCGGAGCCTTCTTCTGAAGCGGATTCGCCTTCCTGCGAGCTTTCGCCGTCGAGGCCGCCGGTGGCCGTGAGTGACTGGGAGAGCTGTTCGACGAGCGTCTCTTCGAACGAGAGCGCACTCGCGTATGCCTTCTGCGTGGAGGGTGAGCCGCGGCGCACCCACTCGGGCTCGAGTGCCTGGTTGACCGCGGGCAGGCCGGCGGATCCGGGGAGGATGCTCATGAGCTGCGCAGCTGGTTGGCGATCGACATCATCTGGCTCTCGGTCTGGATCGCAGTGCTGTTCAACTGGTAATTGCGCTGGGTGCTCACCATCAGCGCCATCTCGCTGGCAACGTTCACGTTTGAGGCCTCGAGCGCACCCTGGTGGATTTTCCCGGTGGCCGCGTGCGGCGAGCCGCTGGCGGGCGTCGGCGTGAGCTCCCCGCCCCCGTCGGAGAGCAGGTGTTCGGGGGAGGTCACGGTGACAAGTTTGATCTGGCCGAGCGTGCGCTTGCCGGCGGTCACAGTCCCGTCGGGCGCGATGCTCACTTCGCTGGGTGAGACGCCGGCTGGCAACTTGATCGGCGGCGTCAGCTTGCTGCCTTCGGAGTTGACGATCGTTCCGCTGGCGTCGACGCCGAAGCTGCCATCTCGAGTGAGCGCCTTCTGCCCGTTGGCGCGTGTGACTTCAAAGTAGCCCGCGCCTTCGATCGCCAGGTCGAGCGGGTCGCCCGTTTCCTGAATCGATCCCTGCGTTTCGCTGCGACCGATCACCTTGGCGCTCGCGCCGGCGCCGTCGGTACTGACCGTGCCGGCCATGTTGACCGGGCTGTACAGCAGGTCACTGAAGGCAACGCGCTCGGCCTTGTAGCCGTTCGTCGACAGGTTCGCGAGATCGTTGCTGATCGCGTTGAGCTGTTCCTGCTGCGCTGACATGCCTGCTGCTGCGGAATAGAGACCTTCGAGCATCAGCCCATCCTGTGATCGTGGTCGTCGCCGAGCCGGCTTTCCGCGTGGCGGTCCAGCTGGGCTCGGAGCTTCTCGTCCTGGTGATCGGCCGCCCGCGGGTGGACTTGAGTCGGGAGTCGAGCGTGAGCGCACCAGCCAGGAGTCCCGGCAGGTGGCGCGAGCCGGAAAGCCAGCAGTGGGCCCGAGTCGGGGGCCCTATCCCGAGGGGTTCACCGAGCCGACTTGTGAGGCGGCCTCTTGCAGGGTCTGGCCGATCGCTTGGATCGCCTGCTGGCCGGACTGGAAGCTGCGCAGTGAGGTGATCATTTCGACCATCACCTTGGCGGCGTCCACGCCGGAGCCCTCGAGCGCCCCCTGGCGCACCGTGCCGCTCGGCTTGCCGGCGGCCGTTCCGGTGTACAGGTTTTCACCCTGCTTGACCGCGCCCGGCACTTCGAAGACGCCAACCGCGCTCGCCGGCACGGTGCCGCCGGCGCTGACCTTGATCTGTGCTCCTCCCTTCCCGAGCACGGGGTCGCCGTTGGCATCGGTGAGCACGCCGTGGGCGGAGGTCATGAACTGTCCATCGCGGGTGTAGCGCACTCCCTGCGGCGTCTTGACCGCGAAGTAACCGTTCCCGTCAATCGCGAAGTCGAGCGGTTCGCCGGTTTCCTGCATCGAGCCAGGCGTCAGGTTGGTGTAGGTCTTCCCCAGCGCAACTCCCTCGTTGACTGAGCCGACCGCCGCGCCGCCCTCAGTGTTGGCCATTAGCACCTCGCCGAAGCTGTGCTGCGGCGTTTCGTCGGGCTTGAAGCCAGGCGTCGAGGCGTTCGCCAGGTCGTTGGCGAGCTGCTCCTGGCGGATCTGCTCGGCGACCATTCCCGAGGCGGCTATGTTGAGGCCGAGATCCATCTCCCCTCGGGTGTTCGACCGCGAACCGGGATTCTTGAGAGTCGCATCGCGAGGCGGTGTATGCAGCGTGCTAGTTGCAACGACGCCGGCAGCATGGCGTGCAGACCTCAGCGCACGGCCGTGAACAGCGGCAGCTCGCCGGAGAGCTGTTCGTAGAGACGCCGGCGTAGCTGGGTGTGGATCTGGGAAACCCGACTCTCGGACACGCCGAGGCGCTCACCGATGTCGCGCAGCGGCCAATCCTCCACGTACAGCAGGACCGCCACTTCGCGCTCCTGCTTGGTCAGTCGGGCGAACGCCGTGCGGAATCGCTCCTTGGCTTCGCGGCGCTCGGCCCGCGCCGTCGGGTCGCAGTCCTCGTCGAAGCTCTCAAGGGTGTCGATGCGCTCGATCGTGGCGCTCTCGTCCGAGCGCACGATCCGGTTTAGTGAGCCGACCTCCGCCAGCGCCACCTGGTCGAGCCGCCCGCTCAGCTCGACCGGCGTCATCCCCACCCGGGCCGCCAGCTCCTCGCGGTTGGGCGGGCGTTCGTGGACCGAGACGAAGCTCTCGCGTGCATTGTTGATCGCCCGCTCGTCGCGCCGCAGGGAGCGCGGTGCCCAGTCATGGCGACGGAGCTCGTCGAGTACGGCGCCGTGTATCCGCGTCCACGCGTACTGCTCAAGCGTTGCTCCCTTGTCCGGGTCGTAGCGCTCGATCGAGCGGATCAGTGCCTCCAGGCCGCAGGACAGGAAGTCATCGACCTCGCATTGGGCCGGAACCTCGCGGACCTTGCGGTAGACGATGTAGCGGACCATTGGCATGAACATGAAGATCAGCCGGTCGCGCAGCTCGCGATCTTCGCTGCGCTTGTACTCGCGCCAGGTCGCCAACACCTCTGCTGCCGGCGCCCTGGCTGCACGCTTTCCGATTATGTCCATTCTCCTGCTCTGATATCGAGGGAACTACAGGGGGATGGCCCGCCTGCTACGGCACTCTGCTCGCGTCCGAGCGGGACCTTCGGCGGTCTAACCGGCAGTAGATTCGAGGCCGCGACGATATCCCCTGCCCCGGTCGTACCGATCGCTCTCATACGCGGGCGCGCGTGGCCTGCGGCTGTGGTTGTGCGGGGGTGGTAACGGTCTGCCGCGCGCTTGCTTGACGCCGCTCAGACATCGCTAACGGTGGTCGATTACCAGGCCAAGAAATGGCCCTCCCTCGCTCAGGCTCAGCCCCTCGGGACAGTGTCGTCGGCGTCCCTGACCTGCCGCTACACGCCCAGCGGCTGCTCGCCGTCGATGACCTCGACGGGTATCGCCGGCTGTTCGGGTTGATCGAGTCGATCAAAGATCCTCACCGCCGCTACTGGGCGGGCGCAAACGTGATCGAGCGGGGACTCGCGGCGAGCGCGAGCACTCCCGCCGCGCGCCTGCCGGCGCTGCTGGTGACGCTCGCGACAGCCGTCCTTGAGCTACTCGAGCGCGAGCCCAGCGAGCCGCGGCTGCTCAACTACGCCGGGGTTGTGCTGTACGAGCTCTGGAGCCTGGACGCGGCGGAGGCTATGTTCGAGGCCGCCGCGCTCCTGGACCCGCTGCTCGAGGAGGTGCACGGCAACGTCGACGCGCTCGCTGTGCGCCGGCGCCTGGAGCGCAGCTCGCGAGGTAGCGCTCCGCTGCACGCCGAGCTACCTGACCTTTCTCGCCGCGCGCCGCTGCGCGCAGCGCTGCCCGACCTCTCGCGCCGGGCCCTGGAGATCGCTGCGCGCGCCCAGCCCGCCGAAGGTCTGCGGCTGAGCCTGTGCATGATCGTACGCGACGAGGCCGAGATGCTTCCGCGCTGCCTGGCCGCGGTATCCGGGGCGGTCGATGAGATCGTGATCGTCGACACCGGCTCGACCGACGCGACGATCGAGATCGCGCGGTCATTCCGGGCGCGCGTCATCGAGCGCGAGTGGAACGGTTCGTTTGCCGAGGCGCGCAACGTGTCCTTCGATGCCGCCGCCGGCGACTGGCTCATGTATCTCGACGCCGACGAGCTGCTCGTGCGCGAGGACGCCCAGCTGCTGCGCTCGCTGACAGGGCGCACTTGGCGCGAGGCGTTCTACCTGTCAGAGACCAATTACACGGGCGATCTGGAAGACGGAACCGCTGTCACGCACAACGCGCTGCGCGTGTTCCGCAACCGCCCCGAGTACCGCTTCGAGGGGCGCCTGCACGAGCAGATCGCCCATTGCCTTCCCGGGTACCTGCCCGAGCGTATCGAGGCGACGAGCGTGCGTGTCGAGCACTACGGCTACCTGGGCGTCATGCGTGACGGTCGTGAGAAGTCGCGCCGCAACATCGAGCTGCTGCGTCTGCAGCAGGCCGAAAGTCCGCCGACCCCGTTCCTGCACTACAACATCGGCTCCGAGTACGCGGCCGCCGGCGATCGCGTGGCTGCGCTCGTCGAGTTCGAGCGTTCGTGGGAGCTGCTCGAGACACTCTCCGAGCGCAACAGCTACCAGTTCGCCCCCACCCTGATGAGCCGTCTCGTGAAGGCTCTGCGGGTCTGTGGCCGTCCGCAGGACGCGCTCGCGCGGGCCGAGGAGGGGCTCGTGCGCTTCCCCGGGTTCACCGACCTCGTCCTTGAGCAGGCGCTCGCCACGATCGCCCTCGGGCAGCGCGATCGTGCGATCGAGCTGTGCGAACGCTGCATCGAGATGGGCGAGGCGCCGCGCCGCTACACTGCGACCGCCGGTGCCGGCACCTATCTACCGCGGTTGCATCTGGCCGAGCTCCGACGCGCCCAGGGGGACCTCCAGCGGGCGATTGAGCTGCTCGAGTACTGCCTACGCGAGCATCCCCGGTTCATCGGCTCGGTGCTGACGTACGCGAGCGCGCTGCTGGCAAACGGTATGGAGCCCGATGCGGTCGTCGGCGAGCTGGAGCGACACATGCCCGACCCCGCCCCGGCGGCTCGCTTCATGCTGGGAACCGCCCTGTATGAGGGCGGCGCGACCAGCGCCGGCGAGGCGCAGTTCAGGCTTGTGCTGGCGCGAGCACCGCGTTCCGGCCGAGCACGCGTGGCGCTCGGCGAGGCGCTGCTGGCGCAGCGGCGCTACGCCGAGGCCGCCGGTGAGGCGGCGGAGCTCGCAAGCGATGATCCGCTCGCGGCGATCGCATGCCGGACGGAGCTGTTTGCACGCATCGTCGGGGCCGACGTAGCCGGCATACCGGCCGCGCTCGAGCGCGCCCGCGTTGCGGGGATGCCTGCCGCGGAGCTCGACCTGTTCGTCGCATGGGAGCAGCTCGCCACCGCTGGGGCGACCGAGCTTGCGCTTGCCCCCGAGGCCGTGCCATTGCTGGTGGTGATGCTCGAAGCGCTGTTGCGGGTACAGGACTTCGAGGCCTTCGAAGCTCTGCTCGGCCTGCTCCAGCGCTCCCCTCTAGGCGAGCGCGAGCGCCGTGAGCTGCTCGCCGAAATGTACATGCGCCGCGGGTTCGCGGCTTCGGCGGCCGAAGAGTGGATGGCGGTCTGCCGGCAGGAGCCGGACACCCGCGCGCTGTTGGGCCTCGCGCGCGTGGCTGCCGCCAGAGGCATGCCACGCGAGGCGAGCGATTTCGCGGCGGCCGCCCTCGTCCGCGATCCCGACAACGAGGCCGCGGCAAGCCTGCTCTCGCAGGCCGCGGCGGCGTAGCTCCTCGGCACAGACGCGTGCGACCGAGCAAGGCATGTCGCAGTTGGAGGAGATCCTTAAAGTTTCCGCGAAGGGCGTCGATGACCATGGTGAACGCAAGCGCGAGGCGATCCATGGATTGGACCGCGTCACACGTTTTCAGGGAGAAAACGCCATATGAGCTCGCCGATCCTTCCTATACACCGACCCTCGCGTCCTTCGAGCATCACGCCGAGCGCTGGCGCCAATGCCGAGGACATCGGTGCGTTCGTGTCTGAGCTGGCTGCGGGCAAGGCGACGCTCACCCTCGCCGCTAGTAGGGGCGGACCTCCTCTGGAGGTACTTGACCAGATCGCTGCCGCGGGCAGGATCGAGGAACAGTTGCGCGCGAGCGGACACCAACTGCGCTTCTCTCCTGCGGCGCCAGGAGAGCGCACGAGGATCGAGATTCATGACCGCGAAGGTAATGCCGTGAGGACCCTGTCCACCGCCGAGGCACTTGAGCTGGCAGCCGGAAAGCCATTGGGATAGGCCCCGCCGCCGATGTCCACCTCCCCGCTTGCCGTCAACTCCGCAGCCGGCGCCCCGATCACGATCTCGGGTCTGGCCTCGGGCCTGAACACGAGCTCGATCATCGCTGCGTTGATGGCGAGTGAACGCGAGCCAGTCACCCACCTGACCGACGAGCAGGCGAAGCTGCAAGCTGAGCAGACGGAGCTTCAGAGTATCCAAAGCAGTCTTCAGCAGCTCGCTTTCGCGGCCTCCGAATTCAGCCTTCCGTCCCTGTTCGAAAGCTCGCAAACGGTCACCTCGAACGAACCGTCGCGGGTGAGCGCCGTTGCCACATCGGGCGCCGGCGTCGGCGGCTATGAGGTCGAAGTCACGCAGCTCGCGAACTCCGCGCAGCGCACCTTCACCTTCACGAGCCCAGCGAGTGAAGAAACGATCACGATCGAAGGCCATGAATTCGAAGTTAAGGCGGGCGAGAGCGCCCAGGCACTGGCGAGCGCGATCAACTCCAACAGCAGCGCCACCGTCTATGCGGCGGTTTTGGAAGGCGGGGCGATCGTGCTGTCCAACCGCGCGACCGGGAACACGGGCAGCGAATTCATCAAGGTGACCGATCCCGGTGGGACGTTAACCGAAAAGACTGGGACCGCCAAAGAAGGCAAGAACGCCGAATTCAAGGTCGACGGCGTGGCCGGCACCTCCAGCTCCAATACCGTCACCGACGCGATCGCCGGAGTCACGCTGACGCTGGGGGGCCTGACCCCCGCGGGCCCGGTGACGATCGACGTCCAGGCTCCCGGTCCCAGCGTGAGCGCGGTGGAAGCCCAGGTGCAGTCGTTTGTCAAGCTCTACAACGCGACGGTCGAAGCGATCCAAACGCAGCTCAACACCAAGCCGCTGGCGAAGGCGCAGAGCGCCGACGAACACGCGACCGGAATCCTGTTCGGCGACGTGGAACTCACCAGCCTGCTCGACAGCATGCGCGAGACCATGTATGAACCTATTTCGGGGCTCCAGACAGAAATGTCAAGCCCATTTGACATCGGCATCAGCACGGGTGCGCCAACTGGCAAAGGAAGCTCCTCACAGGCGTCGCTTGAAGGACTGCTGACGCTCGACCCGAGCAAGCTCTCAGAAGCCGTCATGAGCAACCCCGCCGGTGCCCAGCAGATGCTCCAGCGCTGGTCTCAGAACCTCCAGAGCATCGTCGACAATGCGGGCGCTCCCGGCGGCGCGCTCGAAGCCAGAGCCAACGGAGACGGCGCCCAGATCACCCAGCTGGGCAGCCAGATCAGCACGATGAACGAAATGCTCGACCACCGCGAAAAGGCGCTGCAGGCCACCTACGCCGAGCTGGAAGGCGTGATATCGCGGAACACCGCACAGAGTGCCTGGCTGACTCAGCAGGAGGAATCGCTGAGCAAGTCGGGCGTGTAGTGAGCGGCCCGCCCTCAATCTTTTCCGCGCTGGGTCGATCAAGGGAAGTGAAATGAGCAACGTCACCACATCTCACGCCGCCTACCGCAGGGGCACGGTGCTGGCGGCGACGCCTGGCCAGCTTGTCGTATTGCTGTACGACGGCGCCCGTCGCTTCCTGCGCCAGGCCGCCATCGCGATGGGCGATGGCGAGGTCGAGCGCGCACACACCACACTGCGCCATGGCGAACGGATCATCAGGCACCTCGACGGCACGCTCGATTTCGAGCAGGGCGATCTTCCCCAGCGCCTGCACACGATCTACGTGTTCTGCCTCACGCAACTCAATGCCGCTCGCATGAGCCTGAACCCGACCAAGGTCGAAGAGGTAAGCGAGCTGCTGGGCGAGCTGCGCGACGCTTGGAGCCAGGTCGTGGCTGAGGTCGAGCGCGGGTGAGCCGGCCGGCGCTCAGTAGCGACGGACAGGCCTCGCTGCGCCCTTACGAGGCGATCCGCGAGCACGCCGAGCTCGAGCTGGAGCTCGCGGGCAGGGGCGAGGTTGAGCGCCTCGCCGCGCTGGGTGCGCGCTGGGAGGAGCTGATCGCCGGTCTGCCAGCGCAGCCGCCCGCGGCCGCAGCCCAGCTGCTGCACCGGGCACGACTGATCCATGAGCGCACGAGCGTCGAGCTGATCCGTCTGCGCGAGACCCTGCTGTCGGACCTCGCGGGCACCACGCGCGCCAGGCGCGCGGCCGACGGCTACGCCGGCCAGCTGCATCGCCGTCCGCGCTTGGATCGCAGCGCGTAGTCGCCTTCGCCTGGAGCGTCGGCCGGACGTCAGACGCTCATGAGCCGTTAGCCCTAAAGATCCGCACACATCGGCCGATCAAGAGAGCGGCCCCTCGATGGCCAGTACGTCAGCGACCTCAGGGAGAGCGTCGGTTTCAGCCCAGGGAGGGCGGAAAGGCAACACATGGCTCTCGTGGATTCGACCCAGCAGCTGCTGGAGGCTGCGATGCGCGGTTCCTGGCAGCGTGAGACGGCGCTGACGAACAACATCGCCAACGCCGACACTCCCGGCTACCAGCCCCAGGAAGTCAGCTTCGAGTCGGCCCTCCAGGGCGCCATCAACGGCGGGCAGTCGCCGAGCGAAGTGCAGTTCGCGACCGTGACCCAGCCCGAGGAAGCGGGGCCGAATGGCACAGCGGTGAGCGTCGATCAGGAATCCGCGAAGCTCGCGGAAAACGGGCTCGACTACCAGGCGCTCACACAGGTACTCGGCGCGCGCAACGACATCATGCGCTCGGCGATGGGGGCCACCGCCTGATGGGACTGTTCGACGCGATCGGCATCGCCGGCAGCGGGCTCACGGCCGAGCGCATCCGCATGGATGTGACCGCCGAGAACCTCGCCAACGCCGATACCACCAAAGCTGCCAACGGTCAGCCGTACCAGCGCCAGGAGGTGGAGCTCGCGCAGGTCGGCTCGAGCGACTTCGGTGGGGCGCTATCCAGCGCTATCCAGCGCACGGGCAGCACAGAGCCTCCGGGCGGCGTTGAGGTGACCGGGATCGCCAGCGACAGCACCCCCGACCAGCAGGTGTACGACCCTGGTAACCCCGAAGCCGACGCCCAGGGCTACGTGAAGATGCCGAATATCAGCACGGTCACGGAAATGACCGACCTGATCTCCGAGTCGCAGTCCTACCAGTCGGATGTGACCGCGATGCAGACGGCCAAGTCGATGTTCACCTCGACCCTCGGGCTGCTCAAATGATCGTCCCGCCGGTCGGCGGACTAGGGGGCGGACTGTCGGTGGGCCAGGCGGAAGGCCTGGCGGGCGCCGGGCAGTCGACCGGCGGCGTGGGTGCGAGCGGCGAAGCGGGAGGCTTCGGCGGCGAGCTCACGGAAGCGATCTCCTCGCTGGAGAAGACCCAGGACAGCGCGTCCAGCGCCTCGCAGGCGCTCGCCACCGGGACGGTCAGCGACCCGGAGAGCGCCGTGGTGACGGTCGAGGACGCCCAGCTGGCGATGGAACTGGCCGCGCAGATCCGCACCAAGGCCACCGAAGCGGCCCAGAGCATCTTCAACACGCAGGTCTGATTGATGCCCACCGCCCAGCTCGCCTCCAGGCTCACGCCCCGCGGATGGCTGATCGCCGGTGGCGCGGCCGTCGCCGCGATCCTGTTCGTCTACTTGTTCCTGCACACAGTCTCCCAGCCGAGCTACTCGACGCTGGTGAGCGGCGTCGAACCGTCCCAGACGGGCAAGATGACGAGCACGCTCAGCGCACAGGGGATCAGCTACCAGCTCCAGAACAACGGCACCGCGATTGCCGTGCAGTCCAACCAGACCTCCAAGGCGCGTGTCGCGCTCGCCGGCGCCAACCTACTCAGTAACACCCAGCCGGGCTTCTCACTGTTCGAAAAACAGAATCTCGGCGAAAGCAACTTCCAGCAGCAGGTCACCTATCAGCGCGCCCTGCAGGGCCAGCTCGAGCAGACGATCGACAGCGTCCAGGGCGTCTCCGGCGCACAGGTCGAGCTCGTGCTGCCCACCGCCCAGAACCAGATCTTCGGCGAAAACCAGAGCGCCTCCTCCGCCGCGGTGTTGCTGTCGGGGACCAGTTCGCTCGACGCGGGCTCTGTACGCGGGATCGCGCAGCTGGTTTCCTCGAGCGTCCCCGGCCTGCAGCTGAGCAAGGTCACGATCACCGGCGCCTCCGGCGAACTGCTGTGGCCACAGGCCGCGGGCGGCGCGGGCGGCTCGGGCAGCGACGTTCAGGAAGCCGAGCAGCGCTACGACCAGAGCACGGAGGCGAGCCTCGACGCGATGCTCGCGCAGACGCTCGGGCCGGGCAAGGCGCAGGTGCTCGTCTACGCCAACATGAACGTCAACCAGACGACCAAGGAATCGCTCGAATACGGCAAGACCGGTACGCCCACCCAGCAGAGCAAGGACACCGAAACGCTCACCGGCACCGGCACCGGCGCGGGCGGCACGACGGGCACGGCGAACCTGACGACGGCGGCGACCGGCGCCGGCGGCAAGTCCAACTTCAAGCACGAAACCACGACCTCCTCGCTGGGCGTCTCAAAGATCGTCACCCACTCGACGATCGCGCCCGGAACCGTGGAAAGCCAGCACGTCTCCGTGCTGCTCGACAAATCCGTGCCGGCCGCCTCGCTGCCGGCGATCCGCGAAGCCATCACCAACGCCGCCGGCATCCAGACCAAGCGCGGGGACACGATCTCGATCGGGCAGGTCGCGTTCGCAAAGTCGACAACCGCGGCGGCGGCGAGCAGTCCGCTCGGCGACGCCAAGTACGCGCTGCTCGGGCTCGGCGCCATCATCTTCCTGTTCTTCACCACGCGCTCGCTGCGCAAGCGCGAAAAGGAGACGATCGACGAGCCCGTCTGGCTGCGCGAGCTCGACGCTCCGATGAGGCTCTCCGAGCTCGAACGCGAAACCTCGACACGACCGATCACGGCAATGGCTGGGGTGGCGCCATCGAGCGGCGGCGGCAGCGCTAACGGCCATGGCGAGAGCGGCGGCGAGAGCATCCGCCGACAGGTCGAGCAGCTCGTCGATAACCACCCCGATCGCGTCGCTCAGCAGCTTCGTAGCTGGATGCAGGAGGACTAGCCTGGGATGGCCGGCGAGTCTCCAGCGGACACCGTCCCGGCGCTGCCGCCTGCTCCCACCGAGCGTCTGCCCGCCACTATCGAGCCCGTGAACGGCACCCGCAAGGCGGCGGTGCTGATGGCGGCGCTGGGGTCCGAGCGCGCCGCGAAAGTGCTGCAGCGGCTGGGCGAAGACGAGATCGAGAGCCTGTCGATGGAGATGGCCAGCCTGAGCTCGGTAGGGGCGGAGACGACCGACTCGATCTTCAACGAGCTCGCCGCGCTGGCCAGCACGGCGGAGTCAGGCGCGGCCGGGGGACTGGACTTCGCCCGTGGGGTGATGGAGCGCGCGCTCGGGCCCGAGCGCGCCGCCGAAGTTCTCGGCCGGATGTCCGCTCGCACCGAGACGCCCCCTTTCGATTTCCTGCAACGAGTTCCACCCGAGCGGACCGCCGCACTCCTGCGCAGCGAGTCGCCGCAAACGATCGCGCTGATCCTCGCCAGCCTGCAGACGACGCTCGCGGCCCACGTGCTCGCGCGTCTGCCCGAGCGCCAGCAGCCGGACATCGCCCTGCGCATCGCCCGCATGGGCGAGACCAGCGCGCAGATCGTCCAGCAGGTCGAGGAGGTCATACGCCACAAGCTGACTGCGGTCGCCGAGCGTGAGTACTCCGCAGCCGGGGGCACCAAGACCCTGGCCGAGATCCTCAACCATTCCGATCGCACCACCGAGCGGAACGTGTTGGAGAAGCTCGCCTCGGCGGACAAGGATCTCGCCGAGGAGGTGCGCGGCATGCTGTTCGTGTTCGAGGACATCGTCACGCTCGAAGAGCGTGCCGTCCAGCAGGTCCTGCGCGAGGCCGACCAGAAGGATCTCGTGCTGGCGCTCCGCGGTGCGCCGGAGAACGTCAAGGAGACCGTGCTGACGAATATGTCCGAGCGCGGAGCGGAGATGCTCAAGGAAGAGATGGAGATCCAGCCGCCGCAGCGCAAGCGCGACATCGACGCCGCCCAGAGTCGCATCGTCGCGGTCGTGCGCAAGCTCGAGGAAGCAGGCACGATCGTGATCGCGACCGACAGCGAAGACGAGAGCGAAGCAGTTGTCTGACGCGCCTGTCAGTTACGCCTTCGAGCAGCTGGAGCCCTCCGAGGCTCCGCCCCGCGATGCGGCTGCGCGGATGCTCGCGCAAGCCGGCGCCGAGGCCGAGCACATCCGCGAGCTCGCCCGCGCCGAGGGTTACGAGGAGGGCCGCTGCGCCGGGCGCGAGCAAGGTATGGGCGAGATGTCTTGCGCCGCTAACGCGCTCGGTGAGGCCGTTCACGGCATCGAGGCGCTGCGTGCTGAGGCAGTCGAAGCAGTCGAAGCGGACGCGATCGAGCTGGCGCTCGCGCTCGCCGGCAAGATCCTCGCGGGTGCGTTCCAGGCGCGGCCCGAGCTGGTCGTCGAGGTCGTACAGGGGGCGCTGCGGCGCATCAACGACCGCCGCAGGATCACGGTGCTGGTCAACCCCGCGGACCTCGAGGTAGTCAGGGCCGCGATCGGCGAGCTGACGGCACAGGGGAGTGGCGTCGAGCTCTGCGAGGTGCAGTCCGACGAGCGCGTCGCGGTAGGCAGCGCGATCGTACGCACCAGCGAGGGTGAGGTGGACGCGAGCGTGCACACCCAGCTGGAGCGCGCGCGCGAGGTGGTGAACACCTCGCTTGGGACCGGCGAGCTGGCGGCGTGAACGAGCCTCGAGTGAGTGAAGCCCGCCCACCGCAAGCTACTGGCGCGGGCATCCGAGGCGATCAGAGAGGCCGATCTCGCCAGGCGCCACGGCTTCGTCAGCAACCTGATCGGGCTGATCATCGAGGCCACCGGCCTGCAGGCGGAGGTCGGAGAGGTGTGCCTCGTGGGTACCGACCGCAACCGCGCAGCGGTGTCCGCTGAGGTGGTCGGCTTCAGGGACGGGCGCACGCTGCTGATGCCGCTCGGGGAACTGCACGGTATTGGCCCTGGGACGAGGGTACTGGCCAGTGGCGCGCCATTTCGTATCAACGTCGGCGAGAGCCTGCTCGGACGGATCGTCGACGGATTGGGGATCCCCGAGGACGGGCAGACCGCACCGGATGTAGCCGGTGTATCCGGCAGAACGCCAGCTCTTGCGCGCTCGACCATCGCCGCACCCCCAAGCGCTCTCTCCAGGCCGCGCATCCGCGAGCGCGTCGGGCTGGGAGTGCGCGCGCTGGACGGCCTCGTGCCCTGCGGGCGCGGGCAGCGACTCGGCATCTTCGCCGGCTCCGGCGTCGGCAAGTCCTCGCTGCTGGGCATGATCGCCCGCTCGACTAGCGCCTCGATCAACGTGATTGCGCTCGTTGGCGAGCGCGGGCGCGAGGTGCGCGAGTTCATCGAGCGCGACCTCGGCGACGCGCTGGAGCGTTCGGTCGTCGTCGTCGCCACCTCCGACCAGCCCGCCCTCGTGCGCATCAAGGCCGCCTTCACGGCCACCACGATCGCCGAGTACTTCCGCGACCAGGGCCACGACGTGATGCTGATGATGGACTCGGTCACGCGCTTTGCGATGGCCCAGCGCGAGGTCGGGCTGGCGATCGGCGAGCCGCCGGCGACGCGCGGCTACACGCCCAGCGTGTTCGCGCTGCTTCCACGCCTGCTCGAGCGCGCCGGCACGAGCACCAGCGGCTCGATTACTGCCCTGTACACGGTTCTGGTCGACGGCGACGACATGAACGAGCCGATCGCCGACGCCGTGCGCTCGATCCTCGACGGGCACATCGTTTTGACCCGCTCGCTCGCCCATGCCGGGCATTACCCCGCGATCGATGTCCTGCACAGCGTCTCGCGCCTGATCGGCGAGATTGTCTCACCGGAGGTCGAGCAGGCCGGACAGCGGCTGCGCGCGGCGCTGGCGGTACTGCGCGAGAAGGAAGACCTGGTAGCGATCGGGGCCTACCACGCGGGCAGCGATCCCACGCTGGACGTCGCGCTCTCGCATCGCTCTCGCATCGAGCGCTTCCTACGCCAGCCCGTGCGCGAGCGTAGCGATCCGCTGCAGACCGATGCGCGTCTGCTCGAGCTCGGCGCCTCGCTGGCGAGCGAGCTCGAGCGCGCCGGCGGCGAGATCCCCGACGCCGAAGAGGTCTCCCCTGAGCTCGGAGCCGGAGCCGGAGCCGGAGCTGGAGCTGCAGCAGGCATCGGCGTGGGAGCCGAAGCCGGCGTTGGCGCCGACGCGGCAGCGTACGACGCGTCCGCAACGCCGGCGATTCCCGCGCTCGGATTGAGCATCTGAGATGAACGGCCTCGGTGTGCGCCGTGCTGCCGCAGGGAACGCATCTGCCAGCCTGTGCTCAAGAACCGGCCCGGCCTTCCGATAACCAGGCCGTGACCGGATCTGTGTTTCGTTTCCGTCTCGAGCGCGTGCGCGCGGTACGCGAGCGCAAGGAGAAGCTCGCCCAGCGCGAGCTCGCCGACGCGATCTCGCGCCGCTCGAGCACCGTGGTCGATCTGCGCACCGCCGACGCCCGCCTCGAGCACGCGCGCGCTCAGCAACGAACCGTCGCCGCCGAGCCCGAGCCGGTCAGTGCCACTGAGTTGCTCGCCCGTCAGGCATTCCTCGAGCGTGTCGAGGCGCAGTGCCGCGATGCGCGCCCGCGAGCTCGAGCAGTGCGATGCCGACGTCGCCGCGCGCGACGCTGAACTGGCGACGGCCGCCAGCGAGCACGAGATGCTCAACCGTCTCTCCGAGCGCCGCCGCGGCGAACACGACCGTGAGGCCGCTCGCCGCGAGCTGGGCGTCCTCGATGAGATTGCTGCGACGCGCTTTCGCGGGAGTCGCGCATGAGTACCCAGGCGGTAACTGGCGCGACGGCGGGCATCCCGACTGGCGAGCTGGCAATCGTTCAGCGGGTGCAGCAGCTGCAGGCCGACTTCGCCTCCGCACTGCGGGCTGCCACGGGCGCGAACGCCTCAGGTGTCGCGGACCCCTCGGCGGCGGTTGCGAGCTCTCCGGGGCTCGCCTATCAGGCCGTCCAGGGCGTCGCTGGGGCCGGCGGATCGGTCGCCGGGAGCGGTGAATCGGGCGAATACGAATCGCTGATCGACCAGGCAGCCGCCCGCAATGGACTAGACCCCGCCGTGTTGCACGGCTTAATCGAGCAGGAGTCGGGCTTTGATCCAAGTGCCGCCAGCAGCGCCGGCGCGTCGGGCCTGACCCAGCTGATGCCCGGGACCGCGTCCTCGCTCGGCGTTGCCAACCCACTGAACCCGGCTGAATCGATCGAAGGCGGCGCGCGCTACCTGGGCCAGCTCATGACTCAATTTGGCGGCAACACCGAAGACGCCCTAGCCGCCTACAACGCCGGGCCGGGAGCCGTCCAGCAGTACGGAGGCATCCCTCCGTATGCCGAAACACAGAGCTATGTCTCGAAGGTGCTCGGTAACGCCGAAACCTACCGGCAGTCCCATCCCACCAGTGCTCCCATTGGAGGTCTGATATGAGCATCGAACCAACGCTGCTGCCCCTACCGTCCTCGTCGGCGTCGCCGATGTCCGGCGCGCCACCGGGCTCGCCCGCTCCACCGGGCGGGGCGCTCTTCCAGAGCGCACTCGCCGAACATTCGGCCCGGACCGCAACAGCGGAAGGCCACCAACAGCGAAGCGCCGAAGCGAACGACAGGGAAAGATCGACTGCTCGTCGCTCCGAACGCCCGAATCGATCGTGTGCCGCCGCGGGCTCCGCGGGTGCCGGTGGCGCGATCGTCGCCGCGGCGGAATCAACCGCGAGCACCTCTGCGATCGTTGGCTCCTCGCAGGACATCGCGCAGGCAGACGCTGGCACGGCTGGCCCGAGCGATGTCGATGTCACTGGCACGTCCGCATTGCCTGCCTCGAATCCGGGTCCCGCCGGGTCCACGCCGCCTGCCTCGAATCCGGGTCCTTCAGGGTCGGCACCACCTGCCTCGAATCCGGGTCCAGCTGGGCCGCTGCCTAGCCCGAATCCTGGTCCTGCTGGGTCGGCACCGCCTGCCTCGAATCCGGGTCCTGCTGGGTCGGCACCGCCTGCCTCGAATCCGGGTCCTGCTGGGTCGGCACCACCTGCCTCGAATCCTGGTCCTGCTGGGCCGCTGCCTGGCCCGAATCCTGGTCCTGCTGGGTCGGCACCGCCTGCCTCGAATCCGGGTCCCGCTGGGTCGGCACCGCCTGTCGCAAATCCAGGCCCCGCCAGGCCAACGCCGCCTGCCTCGAATCCGGGTCCTTCAGGGTCGGCACCGCCTGCCTCGAATCCTGGTCCTGCTGGGTCGGCACCGCCTGCCTCGAATCCGGGTCCCGCCGGGCCCACGCCGCCTGTCGCAAATCCAGGTCCCGCCAGGCCCATACGGCTCGGAGCGTCGGCGCCGCGGATGGCGTCCGGTGCTCTGAGCGGTGCGGTGCAGGGGCAAGCTGGAGCTGCTTCGGCGCTGCGCACCGCTGGCGGCGTCGTGGATTCCTCTTCCTCGTCGGTCAGCGGCCAGACTCAGGCGGACGGCCAGGATGGCGCCGGCGGCGAGGACAGTTCGAGCGGCTCGGCTGCCACTGCGCAGGCTGCGAACGGGATGAGTTCGTCCGAAGTGAGTCCGCTCACTGTCTCCTCGGCTGGAACGCAGGCACAGGCGGCCGCGGGCTCGGCGGGCACGGCCCCGCCGTCCGCCTCGGGTGTCCGCATGCAGGAGATGATCGACTCTATCCGCGCCACAATCGAGATCGCCGTTCGGCAGGGAGCCACGCAGGCGCGAATCGCGCTGCAGCCGGAAGACCTCGGTCAGATCAGCATCCGTCTCAGCCAGACCAGCCAAGGCCTGTCGGCCCGTGTGAGCGCTGAAACTCCGGCAGCCGCGCAGGCGCTCGCGAACGGGCGTTCAGAGTTGCGCCAGTCGCTGAGCTCGCTGGGCTTGCCATTGCTGCGCCTGGACATTGGCTCCTTCGGCCAGTCCGAAGCCCGCGAGCGCGAGGACCGCTTCGCCGGGAGTGCTGATGGGTCAAATTCCTCCACCACGTCTGCCGTCGCGGACGAGGGCGAGAACCTCGAGACGGTCGGCGGACCCGACGACGCGTCTGCGCCGTCAGCAATCGCGGGCGGCGAGCTCGTCGACGTGCTCGCCTGAACACCATGGAAAGGACGCAACCACAATGACCGCCATCCCCCTAACAGCCGCGCACGACGCCTCGGCCGCGGCAGCGGGCGCCGCGTCCGCCGCCAGCACGGCGCCTGAAAATCCGAACGGCATCCTTGGGCAGAACGACTTCTTGAAACTAATGGTCGCCCAGCTGGAGGCACAGAACCCGCTGGAACCGGGCAACAGCAACGAATTCGTCAACGAGCTCGCTCAGTTGACGCAGACCGAGCAGACGACCAACCTGGCAAACGCCACTGAGCTCTCCAGCGCAGTCCAGCTGATCGGACGCACCGTCTCCTACAACAGCACCTCCGGCGTCGCCGCGACCGGGATCGTTCAGAGCGTCCAGTCTGATGCCTCCGGCACGACGGTGACCGTCGAAGGTGTCGCTGGCATAACCCTCTCGAGCATCACGGAAGTCAATTGAGCCCGATCTCGAACCCAGCGCTCGTACCTCCCGGGAATCTGATCCCGCCCGCCCCGGCTGCGCCCGCCGGCGGGGGTGCAGGGACGGACTCCGCACGCAAGGCCGCCGCCGGACAGTCCAAAGCTTCCTTCGCGGATGCGCTCACGCAGGCCGACCGATCTGAGCTCGGTCAGTCCCAGCAACTGCAGTTCTCCAAGCACGCACTCGCCCGTGTCGAACGTCGCGGGATCGAGCTCGACCCGGGCACACTAGGAAGGCTTTCACAGGGGGTGCAGCGCGCCGCGAGCAAGGGTTCACGCGACTCCCTCGTTCTTGTCGACGGTACCGCGTTCGTGGTGTCCGTCAGCAACCGCACGGTCATAACGGCCGTGGGATCCGAGCACATGAAGGACAACGTGTTCACCAACATCGACAGTGCCGTGATCGCATGAAAACAGCGGCAACCGACAACCACGGCCGGACCTCATCGAGGAGGCCACGAAAGGAAGGGCAGTCACGATGATGGCTGGAATGTACGCCGCAATTAGCGGCCTCGATGCGAACCAGGCGATGCTGAACGAGACCGCAAATGACCTGGCGAATGTCAACACGGTGGGCTACAAGGCCGCGAGCGTCACGTTCGCGGACTCGCTCACGCAGGTGATTCGCGGAGCTTCCGGTCCGACGAGTACCAACGGCGGCACCAACCCGGAGCAGATCGGGCTCGGCGTGCAGGTCAGCGCAACCGAGAACGAAATGACAGAGGGCTCCTTCCAGTCCACCAACAACCCGCTCGACATCGCGATCGAGGGCGACGGCTTCCTGCGCGTGGGCGCCGGTACGCCGCCGGCCACGCTGCCGTCCAAAATCGATTACACACGCGCGGGCGACCT
Source organism: uncultured Solirubrobacteraceae bacterium (assembly GCA_963830345.1). Lineage (GTDB taxonomy): Bacteria > Actinomycetota > Thermoleophilia > Solirubrobacterales > Solirubrobacteraceae > Palsa-744. The sequence continues at coordinate 293,488 of CAWHLZ010000001.1, forward strand.
GACGACGAACACGGAAGGCTATCTGACCACACAGTCAGGCGAATACGTGATCGGGCGCAACGCCGAAGTAGCCAGCGAAGCCGAATCGGGCGACACCTACAAGCCCGGCGAAAAAGACACCTACATCAGGATCCCGCCCGGCTCCACCAACGTGTCGATCGGCCAGGACGGCTCGGTCAGCTACACCGACGAGGAAGTCGGATCCGAACAGTTCGAAAAGCGGGTCACCGCGGGATACGTCTCGCTGGCGACGTTCGCCAACGAATCCGGGCTCGAACGCCTCGGCGGCTCGCTGTGGGCGACGACCGCTAACTCGGGCGCGCCGATCGTCGGCACACCCGACACCTCCAGCTTCGGGGCCACGATCGGCGGCGAGCTCGAGATGTCGAACGTCGATCTCGCGACCGAGATGACCAACATGATCACAGCCGAGCGTGGCTACCAGGCCAATTCGCGCGTGATCTCCACAGCGGACGAAATGCTGGGCACGCTGGTGACAATGCAGTAATCAGACCCGTCCCAGTAGCCGGACCCGTCCGCGCTCGTGCGGCGCAGGACACCAAATCTCAAATCGTCGTGAAAGGACGGTGCCAACAAGCACGGACAACTCCGAGGAGCCCGGGGTGGGGCGGCGGCGCAGGAAGCCGTCCCACCCTACGGCTAATGTAGTAACCAGGGGGTGCACGGATGATCACGCTCAACCGGCTCGGTCATAGCGACGAGCCGTTTCAGCTGAATATGGACATGATCGTGACGGTCGAGTCAACGCCCGACACGGTCATCACGCTCGCGACCGGCGCAAAGATCGTGGTGGCGGAGACGCCCGCCGAGGTGGCCGCTGCCGTCCATGCCTACCGGGCCACGGTGCTGGGCGACGCGCTCAGGCGCCGCGGTGGCCCAGGCGGTCCGGGTGGGCAAGGAGGCCTAGGCGGTCCGCAGCGCCAACCGCCGCCGCCGGCTGGCCAGCGCGAGCCACCGCGGCTGTCGGCCGTCGAGGACGAACCCGCGTAGGCCAGCAGGTCGTGGCCTACGAGCACGTCCGGATGACTATTCCCTGACGAATCTGTGTAAGCCCAAACGGGCAGCGAGCGTCGTCCGGATAGGCGGTTCGTGCAGGCACGCCCGGCAAGACTGAAGGATTCTCAGCGTTAGCCGATGAACCGACGCAATGAAGGCTTCAACGGCCATCGGAATCGGAGTGGCCTTCGGCTCACTGCTCCTGAGCTCGATGATGGACGGGACGAGTCCCGCTTCCTTCATCAACATCCCCGCGCTCATGATCATCCTCGGCGGGACCGCGGGCGTGACGCTTGCGAGCGTCGGCATGACCTCGATGAAGCGCGTGCCCAGCCTGTACAAGCTGGTCTTCGCGGCCGAACCGCCGGACATGCGCGGCCAGCTAGACCAGCTAGTGTCGCTCGCCGACAAGGCCCGCCGCGAGGGGCTGCTCGCCCTCGACGCGATGCTCGGAGAGATCGAGGACCCCTTCACGCGCAACGCCATGCAGTTGGTCGTCGACGGGACCGACCCGGAGATGGTGCACGCGATCCTCGAGGCCGAGGTCGATGGGATGGCCGCGCGCCACGAGGCATCGGCCGCGCCATTTGAGAAGGCCGGTGGCTTCGCGCCGACGATGGGCATTATCGGCACGGTGCTGGGCCTGGTGCACGTGCTCCAGAACCTGGCCGCGCCGGCCGCGCTCGGACCGTCGATCTCCGCGGCGTTCATCGCCACGCTGATGGGCGTTGGCTCCGCGAACGTCGTCTTCCTACCGATCGCCAACCGACTGAAAGCGATCTCGGCCGAAGAGATGGAGCTGCGCATGATGACGCTCGAGGGGATCCTGTCGATCCAGGCGGGCGACAACCCACGGCTGGTCTCCGAAAAGCTGATGTCATACCTGCCGCCGATCGAGCGCTCCGCTGGCGACGAAGACAACGTGGCGCGTCTCAACGTCGAGGCCAAGGCGGCCTGATCATGGCCCGCGGACACGGCCGCGGCCGCCGTCACAGAGGCGCGGAGGAGGGCAGCAACGAGCGCTGGCTGCTGACCTACGCGGACATGATCACGCTGCTGATGGCGCTGTTCATGGTCCTGTTCTCGATCTCCTCGGTCAACATCTCCAAGTACCAGACCCTGCAGAAGTCGCTGAAGGCGGCCTTCTCGGGCAACATCCTGCCCGGTGGCAAAGCAATCGCCCAGCAGGGAGCGACCAATAATTCAGCTCAAGTCCCCAGCAGCGTCGAATTGCAGGCGATCGAGCCGGTCGCCACCGAAGGCGCGAGCAGCCTGCAGAACAGCAGCATGCACGGCTCCTCGAGTGCGACCGCAGCCGCCGCGAGGCAGGCCGCCGCTCAGCGGCAGGCCGCCGAGTTCGCGCACATCAAGCAGGAGCTCGACGCCTACGCCGCCTCGCACGGCTTCGCCTCGAGCGTCCAGACCACGATCGAACCGCGTGGCCTGGTGATCAGGGTGCTCACCGACGATCTCCTATTCGCTTCCGGTCAGGCCGCGCTCGAAGGCCGCGCGGATGGGCTGCTAGCCGAGATCGCGCAACTGCTGAACGTCGATGAGACCCACCCGATCTCCGTGGAAGGCAACACCGACAACGTGCCAATCCACAGCAGCCTGTTCCCGAGCAACTGGGAGCTTTCGACAGCGCGCGCGAGCACCGTCGTACGTTTCCTGATCGCGCACGGAGTGAGCCCGCACAGGCTGACCGCCACCGGCAACGCCGAACAGCGTCCGGTGGACAGCAACGCGACGGCCGCCGGTCGCGCGCGCAACCGGCGCGTGGAGATCGTCATGCGACGGATCCACGGATCAGAAGGCGAAGTCGAAAGCGAAAGCGAACCATAGTCAAGGACGACTCAGACCATGCTCAAGAACAAGAAGCTCATGCTTGCGGTGGCCCTGCCGATTCTCCTACTGGGGGTCGGCTACACGATGACCAAGCCCAAGCCCGTCAACAAAGACAAGATCAAGGGGACCATCTACGTGCTGCCCGCGCCGTTTTTGCTCAACCTCACAGACGGACGCTACGCAAAGCTGACTGTCGGGCTCGAGCTCGCGCCCGGGCAGAGCGACGGCGCCTCCGCCGACGCCAGCGCCTCGAGCGGGGAAAACGCCGCCGGCACGCTCCCGGAGGAACCGTTGGTGCGTGAAATCGTGACGAACACCGTGACCAATCAGAACGGCGAAACGCTCATCAGCAACCAGGGCCGGCGGGCCATCAAGCATCAGATCCTGGAGTTGATCGATCAGCAGACCGATGTCAAGGTCGAAGCAGTGCTGTTCCCAGACTTCACCGTTCAATAGGAGAGAGCGTGACTGAGACGATCGAGTACGAGCAGTTCGAGCAGACCGCTGATGGATCCCCAGCCGCCCCGGGCTCCGCATCCGAAGTCGACCTGAGCCGTCTCAGCGATATACCGATGGAGCTGAGCGTCGAGATCGGACGCACACACATGACCGTCGGGGAGACGCTCGATCTGCGTGTCGGGTCCGTCGTCACGCTTGAGCGACTCGCCGGCGAGGCGGCCGACCTGCTCGTTAACGGCAGCGCCATCGCCCGTGGCGAGGTCGTCGTCATCGACGAGCAGTACGGTCTGCGCATCACCGAGATCCTCGACGGCCAGCCGGATCCAGCATCGTCCCCGCAGGGGGAGCCCGTGGGGCCCGCCGCGCCAGTGGCGGACGCGGACCCTTCGCCCGGCGACGGAGACTGATTCCGACATGAGCGTCAGCCAGGGCGAGGAGCAGGAGGTCGCCGCCGAGGAGCCCGCGGGCGAGGCCGCCGTGCAGATCCGCACGCTCGACTTCTCCCAGCCGACCAAGTTCACGACCGAGCTCAAGCGCCGCATCATGCGCGCGCTCGACCTGTTTTGCGATGCGCTCGGCGGTTGGCTGGCGGGCGAGCTGAAAGCCGAGATCGAGCTCGTCCACACCAACATCAGTCAGCACACGTGGGCGGCGGCGAAGGCACAGCTCCCGGCGGACTCGATCGCGGTGGCTGTCGAGGCGGAGTCGATCGAGCGGCACATGCTGATGAGCGTCGAGCTGCCGCTGGTCCTGCAGGCACTCGAATGCCTGCTCGGCGGCGAGGCGGCACAGGCCCCCGCCGAGCGCCATCTGACGGAGATCGACTGGGTGCTCACGAGGGGACTGCTGGACGCAATCGTCCACCAGCTCTCGGTGGCGTGGGCCGAGCTCGGCGGTCCGGAACTGGTGCGTGGCGAGGTCGACATGGAGGGGGACGCGGGGGTGCTCACGCCGATCGGCGAGCCGACCCTGTCGGTGACGCTCGAGCTCAAGATCGACGGCCTGGTCTCGACGATGTCGCTGCTGATCCCGTGGGCGGCGATTGAGCCCATCACCGAGCAAATCCGCGGCGCCGGCGGTGAGCCGAGCGCGGACCCGCGCGGCGCCGACGCTCTGCGTCGCGGCGTCGCCGGCGCGCAAGTACTGCTCCGCGCGGAGGTCGGATCGGTGCAGATGCCAATCGAGCGCATGCTCGAGCTGACCCCAGGCGTGCTCCTGCAGCTAGAAGACAGCGCCGAGGAGGGGGTGCTGCTGTTCGCCGAGGGGATCTCGCTCGGCCGCGGACGCCCAGGGCGCAGCGGAGCCAGACGCGCGGTCAAGCTCGCTTGCGCCGGCGAACCCACGATCCGGGCTGACACGTACGCAAAGCTCGGTCGCTCAGAGCTCGAACGCGCACGCGCCCATCTCGATGAGACGCGCGAGACCCCCGAGGGCCGCGCAATCCTGCACAGCATCTTCGTACGTGTGTGGGTCGAGCTAGGAAGGACCCATCTGCCGCTCGGAGAAGCGCTCGAGCTCGCGCAGGGGGCGCTCGTCGAGCTCGACCAGAGAGCCGAGGCACCGGTCGAGCTGTTCGCCAACGGGTTGTGCTTCGCCAACGGCAGCCTCGTCGTGACCGGCGAGGGCATGTGGGCCGTGCAGGTGGGCGAGCTGCTCCAGTAGCGCTCGCCGCAGTCGCCGCGCACCGGAACTCCCCCCGTACCGAGACCTCAAGACCTCCGGCGCAGCGCCGATAACCGGGACGACTCTTCCTCGGAGTCGTCCCTCGATGAGTAAGTCGATCCTGTTTTCCCGTGCGGTCGCACCGGCGACCGCGGCGCTCAGCGCCTGCCTGCTCGCGTTCGCGTGTTCCGCGTCGGCGTACACGCCGGCCTCGAAGACCTCCGGCGAAAACACCCCGCTCGATCTCGATACCTCTACGAGCGCCTCGCACTCGACCAGCGCCGGCGGGGCAAGCATCGTGCGCACGATTGTCGGCCTGGCGATCGTCATCGCCGTGATCTGGGGGCTCGCCTGGATCCTGCGCCAGGTCAAGGTCGGCCGCGATCCGCAGGTCTCAAGCGTTGGGCTGGCAAGCGTATCCGCGCTCACACTCGGCTCCGGGCGCTCGGTGCACCTCGTGCGCGCGGGCAGCGACTACGTCCTGCTCGGCAGCACCGAGCACGGCGTCGCGCCAATCCACCGCTATACCGAGGAGCAGGCGCGCGACGCTGGCCTGCTCGCAGATCCGCACCTGCTCGCCGAGCAGCCGGCCGATCGCTCGCGCCTGCTGAGCGCCGCCAGCCAGATTCTCCGCCCGCGTGAGTCCTTCCCCCATAGCCCCGCCGTCGGCCGGCGTCCGGACCCGATGCGGATGCCCTCGCCTTCCTCGGGGTTGATCGAGCGCCTGCGCGAATTGACGGTGCGGCGGTGAACGCGGGCAGCGCCTTGAACGTGGGTGCGGCGTTGAACGTGACGTCCAGCAACGCCGTGCAGATCCTGCTGCTGGTCGGCGGCCTGACGCTGGTGCCGGCGGTGCTGTTCACCGTGACCGGCTTCAGCCGCATCCTGATCGTGCTCGGCTTCATCCGTACCGCCGTCGGCACCACCACCGCGCCCCCCAACCAGGTGCTCGTGGGCATCGCGCTGTTCCTGACGATCTTTGTGATGGCGCCGGTCGTCGGCGCGATCAAGAAGGACTCGGTCGAACCGCTCGAAGCCCACAAGATCAGCACGACCATGGCGATCGAGCGCGCCGAGGAGCCGCTGCGCGAATTCATGTTCCGTCAGACGCGCGTGGAGGACATCTCGTTGTTCGTCAGCCTCGCCAAAGCGAAAGAGCCGCACACCCGCGCCGAAGTGCCCACCGAGGTGCTGATCCCGGCGTTCATCGTCTCCGAGCTCAAGACCGCGTTCCAGATCGGCTTCCTGATCTTCCTGCCGTTCCTGCTGATCGACCTGATCGTCTCCTCGGTGCTGATGAGCATGGGCATGATCATGCTGCCGCCGACGTTCATCTCGCTGCCGTTCAAGATCCTGCTGTTCGTCCTCGTCGACGGCTGGGACCTCGTCATCAAGGCCCTCGTCCAGAGCTTCCATTAGATGAACCAGGACACAGTCGTCAACCTCGCCGCCCAGGCCATGAGCCTGGCCCTGAAGATCGCCGGGCCGCTGCTGCTCGCCGCGCTCGTCGTCGGTCTGTTGATCAGTGTCTTCCAGGCCGTCACCCAGATCCAGGAGCAGAGCCTCTCGCTGATCCCCAAGATCGCCGCTGTCGCCGTCGTGATCGTGTTGCTCGGACCGTGGATGCTCGGCCAGCTCGTCGCCTACACGACCGCGCTGTACACCGCCATCCCGACGATGGTGGGCTCGTGATCGAGCTCCTCAGCAAGCTGGCGGGCAACGAGCTCGCGGGCTTCATCCTCGTACTCGCGCGTGTGACGCCGCTGTTTATTCTCGCGCCGCTGTTCTCCTCGCAGATGATTCCGCCGCACGTGCGCGGGCTGATTGCAGTCGGGATCTCGATCGGCCTCGCGCCGATCGCGCTGCATGGCCAGCACATCCCCAGCGACCCGCTCACGCTGGCCGGCCTAGTGATCGAGGGCCTGCTCGTCGGGCTCGGCTTCGCCTTCACGCTGAGCATACTGATGGCGGCTGTCGAATCGGCGGGCTCGGTGATCGACGTGCTCTCAGGCTTCTCCTACGGCAGCCTGATCAATCCCATGAACGGCGAGCAGAGCGCCGTCATGGCCCGCTTCTACTCGCTCGTGGGAACGCTCATCTTCCTGGTCATCGGCGGCGACGCGTGGACGCTGCGCGGCCTCGACCGCACCTTCCAGCTCGTGCCGCTGACCAGCGCGCCACGGCTGTCGTCGCTGGTGGGCGGCGCCGAGCAGGTGTTCGGCACGGTGTTCGCTGCCGCCCTGGAGGTAGCAGCGCCGGTGCTCGTGGCACTGCTGATCACCGACGTCGCCTTCGGGGTTGTCTCGCGTGTGGTCCCCCAGCTGAACGTGTTCGCCGTCGGCTTCCCCACAAAGGTGGCCGTCGCGCTGCTCGTCGTCGGCGCGTCGCTGCCGTTCACCGCTAACTGGATCTCCAACCAGCTCTCGATCAGCGTCGGCGACGCCCTCGGCGCGCTGCACGTGGCCTAAGCGATGCCCCGCGAGGAGCGCACAGAGAAGGCCACGCCCAAACATCGCAAACGCGCGCGCGAGAAGGGGCAGGTGGCGCGCAGCAGCGATCTGGGCGGCGCGGTCGTCGTCACCACCGGCCTGTTTGCATTGAGCATGCTGGGCTCGCGGATCGTCGCCGCGGGCGCCTCGACGTTTCGCGAGATGTTCGGCGAGATCGCCCACTCCGGTGAGGCCACCAGCGGCGCCGGACTGAACGCGCTGATGCACTCGGCGCTCTCCACGATCGTCCTCGCCGTGGCGCCCGTCGCCGCCGCATGCATGGTTGCCGGTGTGCTCGCGAGCGTTGCTCAGGTTGGCTTCAAGCCCACGCCGCAAGCGCTCAAACCTGACTTCCGCCGGATCAATCCCGCCTCCGGCCTGAAGAACCTGGTTGGTCCCAACGCCGTGTTTGAAGCGCTCAAGACGGTCGCCAAGGTGGGGGTTGTTGGCGCCGTGGCGGCGTTGGCGTTGTTGCCGGGGCTGACGAGGCTCGCCTCCGTCGTCGGCATCTCCGCGCTCGGGCTCGGCGCGCTGTCGGGTAGCAAAGCCCTCGCGGTCGCCGAGCACGCGGCCTTCGCCTACCTGCTGATCGGGGTTCTCGACTACGCCTGGAAGCGCCACCGCCACGAGGAGCAGCTGAAGATGACCAAGCAGCAGGTCAAGGACGAGAATCGCCAGTACGGAGTCTCAGCCGAGGTCAAGGCGGCTCTGCGCCGCCGCCAGATGCAGGCGGCGCGCGCACGCATGATGGCGGCGGTCCCCGACGCCGACGTGGTCGTGACCAACCCGACTCACTTCGCCGTTGCGCTCATGTATGACGGTACGCGCACCGCACCCGAAGTGGTCGCCAAGGGCAAGGACCTGATCGCCGCGCAGATCAAGCGCGTGGCCGAAGAGCACGGCGTGCCGGTCATCGCCGACCCGTCGCTTGCGCGCGCCCTGCACGCGTCGGTCGAGATCGGCCAGGTGATCCCGGAGGAGCTGTACGCCGCGGTCGCGCGCGTGCTCGCCTTCGTCTACCGGCTCGCCGGACGCTCCCGCATGGCCGGTGGCTCCCCGACGGCCGGTGGCTCCCGGACGGCTGGCGGCTCCACGGCGGCAGCCCGCAGGAGGCTGGCGTCGTGAACAGCCCCGGTGTGCGCAGGCTCCTGCGCCACTCCGACATGCTCGCCGCCGTCTCGGTGGTGCTGGTGGTGACGATGCTTGTCGTGCCACTGCCGTCGGCGCTCCTAAGCCTGTTGATCACCATCAACATCGCCACTGCGCTAACGGTGGTGTCGGCCACGATGTACCTAGGTAAGGCGCTCGACTTCGCGTCGTTCCCGAGCCTACTGCTGCTGACCACGATGTTCCGCCTAGCGATCAACGTGTCGGTGACGCGCCTGATCCTCACGTCTGGCAATGCCGGCAGCGTTGTCAAGGCGTTCGGGGAATTCGTCGTCAGCGGCAACGTCGTCGTCGGCCTCGTGATCTTCCTGATCCTCGTCGTGATCCAATTCGTCGTCGTCACTAACGGCGCCGGACGCGTCGCCGAGGTCGGCGCTCGCTTCACGCTCGACGCGATGCCCGGCAAGCAGATGGCGATCGACGCCGATCTCAACGCCGGCCTAATCACCGACCAGCAGGCGCGCGAGCGGCGCGCCGATATTGCCCGCGAGGCCGACTTCTACGGCGCCATGGACGGCGCCTCCAAGTTCGTCAAAGGCGACGCCATGGCCGCGCTGATCATCACCGCGATCAACCTCGTCGGCGGGATCGTCGTCGGCATGCTCCAGCGCGGCCTCGGCTTCAGCGAAGCCACCCACCAGTACTCGCTGCTGACCGTCGGCGATGGTCTGGCCGCCCAGATCCCGGCGCTGCTGATCTCGGTCGCCACCGGCATCATCGTCACTCGCGCCGCCTCCGACCGGGACCTCGGCTCGGACATCGCCAACCAGATCCTCGGCCAGCGCAAGGCGCCGCTCGTCGCCGCCGGCGCGATCGGCCTGTTCGCGCTAATCCCAGGCCTGCCCAAGCTGCCCTTCCTGCTGATCGCTGGGATCTTCGGGGCGATTGCATGGGCCGTGCGCAACGGCATGCCCGGCGCCACCGACGCAGACGTCGCAGCCCGCGCCGCCGCCCGTGCGGTGCTGCCCAAGGCGGGCGAGGAGCCGATGTCCGAAGTAGGGGTCGACGCGCTGGAGCTCTCCATTGGCTTCGGGCTGGTGCCGCTCGTGGACGCTGGATCGGGCGGTTCCGGCAGCTCGCTGCTGCGCCGGGTCAGCATGATCCGCCGCCAGATCGCCGGAGACCTCGGCCTTGTGATCCCGCCGGTGCGCATCCACGATGAGCTGGGCATGGAATCGCACGAGTACGTGGTCAAGGTGCGCGGCTCGGAGGTAACACGCGGACGGATCATGCCCGGGCACCTGCTTGCAATGGATCCCGGCGACGCCAGCGGCAAGCTGGCGGGAATCCCCACCCGCGAGCCCGCCTTCGGACTGGAGGCGGTGTGGGTGCATGAGTCCGCTCGCGGGGAGGCCGAGGCGCTCGGCTACACGGTCGTTGACGCCGAGTCGGTGATCGTCACACACCTGACTGAGACGATCCGTGCCCACGCCGCCGAGCTGCTCACACGCCAGGACGTCCGCGCGCTGCTGGACAAGCTCAAGGAGACCAACGCGGCGGTCGTCGATGAGGTTGTGCCAGACGCACTGTCGCTCGGAGAGATCCAACGGGTGCTGCAATCGCTGCTCGCCGAGGGCGTGCCGATCCGCGATCTCGGCACGATCGTGGAGGCTATCGGTGACAAGGCGCGAACTACACGTGACACTAGCCTCCTATCGGAGTACGCTCGCCAGGCGTTGGGCCGGGCGATCACGGCTCCCCATTTGGACGAGCGGTTGCGACTGCAAGCGATAACCCTGGATCCCGCGATCGAGCAGGAGGTCTCCACCTCGATCACCCAGACCACCGACGGGGAGTACCTCGCCATGGATCCGCCGCGAGCGCAGGCGATCGTCACCGCGCTGCGCGCGCAGGTGGAGCACGCCAGCGCGCGCGCCGGGACCGGTGCCCGCCCGGCCGGGGGACCTGTGCTGCTGTGCTCGGCGCGCATCCGCAGGCACCTGCGCCGGTTGATCGCCCAGGCCCAGCCGCATCTCGCGGTGTGCTCTTATAACGAGATCGCAGCTGGTATCGACGTTGAAACTATCGGGGTAATACACGCATGAGTACGCCGGCAGAGCTGCTCGAAGCGCTCGGACGAGAAGCGCGTGCCCGCTTGGGCAACGGCCGCGAGGCGGCGACCCGCGTCTACCGCGGACGCTCCGTTGACGAGCTCGTCCCGCAGATCCAGCGGGATCTCGGCGCCGAGGCGATCATCGTGCGTCGGCGCGAGGGGCTGACGGGTGGCGTCCTCGGCTTCTTCCAGCACGCGTTCGTGGAGATCGAGGCGATGCCCGGAACGCCGGGCGTCGACGTGTACGACGAAGACGCCCCGCGCTCGCCGGCGCCGCCCCCACCACCTGCAGCCCAGCGGGGTCCGACTGTGGAGTACCGATCCGCGCCGGAGCGTCCGCTGGCGCCGCCGCCATCCTTGGCGCAACCGGCGTCGCCGACTCCACGTATGCCGATGGCCCCGTCTGCGCCGCCGGTCTCGGCCACGCCGCTGTCCCCGTCCCCACCGCCAGTTTCGGCCGCTCGCACGCCGCCGTCCCCGTTCGTGCCGCCAGCCTCGGCCCTGCCGCCGACCCCCGCCGGGCCGCGTGTGCCCTTGGCGCAGCCCGCCCCCCCCGCGCAGCAGCGCCCCGGGCTGAGCTATCAGCCGACGCCACCCCCACGGCCCGCGCCCGAGCCTCCGCAGGCACCTGCACCAGCCTCGCCCCCGCTGGCAGCCTCACCCCGACGGGCAGTCTCGCCCCCACCGGCACCCGCACCACCGCCGGCACCCGCGCCCTTCTACACGCGCGAGGCCTCCGCGAGCTCCGCCGCAGCCGGCAGTGCGTACGTGACTGCGCATCTGGCTGCGCTGGCGCGAGCCGACCGCTCCAAGACCCCACGTGGGTCGCTCTCCGAGCGCCGCGAGGATCCAATGGCGTGGAACGCCGACTTCCAGGAGCTGATTCCGAGCGATGTCCCCGAGCTCCAGCCGCCCGCTGTCGAGCGGGCGACGACGCCGCGATGGCCGGCGAACGAGCGGCGCGTGGTCGCCCCCGGCTCGCACGGTCGCGCTCGCGCGGGTGTCGCCAGGAGCCTGCAGCGCTGCGGGATCGGCGAGCAGCTAGCCAGTGAGTTGATCGACGGGGCCAGCGCGCACGCGCTGGCGCTTGCACCCCGCTCCGGCTTGGCCCAGGCGGTGCGCGCGACACTCGCCCAGCGGATACCGGTCGCACCGCCGCTGCCCACCAAGGGTGCGGCGATCGTCGTCGTGGGGGCTGGCGGCGCCGGCAAGACCACCTGCTGTGCGGCCCTGCTAGGCGCTTACCGCAAGAGCAGCTCGCTGCCGGCGAGCTGCGCGACAATCACGCGCGAGGCCGAGCGGGGCGAGCTGCGCATGATCCTCAGCCCATACATCATGAAGCCGTCGCCTGCCAGCGCCCCGCGGGCGCTGCGGGCACTACGCCGGGCCCGCAGCGACGGCATGACGGTGATCGACACGCCGAGCCTGTCGCCCTCCGATCGCGCGGGTGTTCGCGAGCTCGCGCGCCTGCTAGCCGAGCTGGTGCCCGAGCGTGTCGTGCTGGCGCTCCCCGCCACGCTGGGTGCCACCGCAGCCGCTCAGCTGCTGCAGGCGCTGCAGCCACTGGGCGCCAACGCTCTCGCGGTGACGCACGCAGACGAGACTGACCAGATCGGGGTGGCCGTCGAAGCCGCCTGCCGGTTTGGCCTTGCCCCCGAGTACATGCTCGAGCGCGGCCGTGCCGGCGGGTGGCGGCTGCGGCAGATCGCTCCGAGCGCGCTGGCGGAGAAGCTGCTGCCATGAAGTTCGGGCGGGGAAACACCGAGAAGTCCCAGCCGGTGGAGCTGCCCGAACGCGCGGATACGGTGACGCTCGTCCCGTCCACCGGCGAGCGGATTCACGCGCGTGTACTGGAGCGCGGTCCGGACACGCTGCTGGTGGCGATCATGGTGCCCACCCAGCCGCTCAGCCAACACCAGCTCGACGGCATCGTGCTCGAGTTCGTGGCCCCACGTGGGCGCGTCCGGCTGAGCGGGACGGCGATGATCGAGGATCCCTCCGAACCGGACGTGCTACGCATCGACCGACCGCGCTCGATCGAGGTGCTCCAGGAACGCGAATATGTTCGCATCCAGGCCGCGCGCCCCGTGCTCGTGTATGGCGGACCGGACCAGATCCCGATTCAGAGCTACACCGTCGACGTCAGCGGCGGAGGCTTCCTGCTCGCGGGACCGGACTCGCTGAGGATCGGCGACGAGGTCCAGTTCCAGCTCACGCTCACTCCCGGGGTGCCGCTGATCGGCGGGACGGGCAAGGTCGTGCGGATCGACGCCCGAGGACGCCGCGCGGTCGCCTTCGACTCGATCAGCGAGCTCGACCGCCGTCGGCTGATCCGCTTCATCTTCGAGTGCCAGCGCACCGAACGCCATCGCGGCCTGGAATCGGACGATCGCTATGGCAGCTGAGACCGAGACGGCGCCCGCGACGCTGGAGGCGCCGCCGCCGGCTACTGCTGCGCCTGCGCCAGCGTCGCCCGAGAAGAAGTCCGCGAAGGTCAACGACGCTAAGAAGGGCGCCGAGGACACCAAGGGTGCCAAGGACGGCAAGGGCGCAAAGAAGGGCGCCAAGGACACCGACGGCGCCGAGGCGGACGCCGTCGGCCCCAGCGTGGCCGCCCATCCACGCGCCGCGCGCGCTGTCGCGCAGGCCAAGGGCTGGGGCGGGCTGGCGGGGTTCGTGCTCGGCGGATATCTGTCGCTGCCGACCAACACGATCGCTGCCGCAGGCCTGCGCGCACTGCTGGCCGGCGTCGTCTGCTATGTGGCGGCATGGGCGGGCGCAGTGTTCTTGTGGCGCCGGCTGGTAATGCTTGAGCTCAAGGGCCGCGAACACCAGCTGCTCGCAGCCGTCCACGCCGCCAGCGCCCGGCGCGAGCTGCCGACGCCATCCGAGCGGCCGAGTGCGAGGGCGGCCTCGTAAGGCCAGGAGTAGCCGGTGGACCCGATCCATCCCATCGCCCCCGGTCCGCCGGCGATCCCGCCGCGCGGAGCGCCGCCCGTCCAGCGGCTCGAGCGGATCACGCGCGAGCGCGACCGTCCGTCCAGGGATCGCGAGGAGCGCAGGCGCCGTGAGCCGCCGCCCGCGCCCGAGCGTGGCGAGGATGACGGGGAGCACCCGCACATCGACGTGCGCGTCTGAGCGCGCGCACCCGCATGCAGGAACCGGCGTTGCCACGGGGAATCCCGTCGGCAAGAGCGGATCAGCCTCAAGTTTCCCTGCGCGCTGACGATAATCGGCGTGAGTTGACACGGAGTCGGCTCGGGACCACAAAACAAACGTCATCAAGGAGATGAACGCATGGGCCTCACGATCAACACCAACCTGGAGGCGATGAACGCCAGCAGGAACCTGAACGGCACCGAGAACATGCTCTCGCAGTCGATGCAGCGGCTGTCCTCGGGACTCAAGATCAACTCGGCAGCCGACGACGTCGCCGGCTACGCGATCAGCGAAAGCCTTCAGAGCCAGGTCAACGGCCTCAACCAGGCCAGCGAAAACATCCAGGACGCGGTCGCCCTGGCACAGACCGCGCAGGGCGCGCTGAACGACGTCAACCAGATGCTCCAGCGCATCCGTGAGCTCGCCGTGCAGTACTCCAACGGCACGACCTCGACAGAAGACCAGTCAGCGATCATCTCCGAGGTTTCGCAGCTGGTGGACGAGATTAAGCGCGTCGGTGAAACGACTCAGTTCAACGGCAAGAACCTGCTCAACGCCGCGGAAGAAATCCGCTTCCAGGTCGGCGCCAACGACGGCGAAGGCATCGGCGTCACGACGATCGAATTGTACAAGGCGATCGAAACGAAGATCGAAACGAAAACGCTGGGTGAAAGACTCGTCTCGACGCTCGGGGCAGGCGAAAAAACAGAAGTAGAAACGAAGACCGGCGAAATCGGAACAGACGAAGCCAAACTGAAAACGGAAACGGAAAAACTGGAAGGCGAAAAAAAGACGGCGAAAGAAATCGAAACGGCGACCAAAGGCGAAAAAGAAGGAATCGCCAAACTGAAAGAAGAAGTCGCCACGATCTACAAAGAACACGAACCCACCGGGCTCAAAGAAATCAGCGAAGCGATCGCCAAGGTTTCAGGCCTCGCCGGTGAATTCGGTGCCGTTCAGGACCGCATCCAGTACACCCAGAGCAACCTGGAAGTCTACAGCCAGAACCTGACCTCGGCTGTGAGTGCGCTCGACGACGTGAACATGGCCACGGAAATGACCAACTTCACCAAGGACCAGGTCCTCCAGCAGGCCGGCGTGGCGATCCTCGCGCAGGCCAACCAGCTGCCTGACGCGACGCTGAAGCTCCTGGAATAGTAGTTCACACCTTCCTCAGCGGTGGCGCCTAGAGGACGCCACCGCTGCAGTGAAGCCCATCTGACCGCTGGTCGATCTTATTGATTGACCGCTGCGGACAGGCGGGTCATATCACGCTTCAGACGGCTAGGCAATGGTCGGCGGAAGCTCATACACCACCGCTTCATCGAGGGAACGGTGGCAGAGACGGGCGGCGACGGCCGCCCGTCTCTCTTATACGCCTGAACGGCATGTAGATTCAGCGGCCGTGTCATTGATCGGCAACAGGCGAATTGTGACGTGACTGCCGATGGCGATGGTCGGGTAGCGCAGCTCGGCGCCGATGTCGCTGCAAAGGCGTCCGTCGACTGGCGGGCGTGGCACTCGGGCTACGAGAATCCCGACTCCGAGCTCGGCCGACGCCTTGCGCTGGTGCGGGCGCAACTGCGTGGCGCCCTGGACCGGGCGCCACCCGGTCCGATACGGGCGATCAGCGTGTGCGCAGGGCAAGGGCACGATCTCATCGGCGTGCTCGCCGAGCACCCACGGCGCGCGGACGTCAGCGCGCGCTTGGTGGAGCTCGACGTGCAGAACGTGCTGCTCGCTCGGCGTGCCGCATACGCGGCGGGTCTGCACGCCGTGGAGGTGATCGCGGCGGACGCGTCGATCACCGATGTCTATACGGGCGCCGTCCCGGCCGATCTGATTCTCATATGCGGGGTGTTCGGCAACATCTCCGCGACGGACATCACCGACACGATCGGCCATCTTGGGCAGCTCTGCGCTGCGCAGGCCACCGTCATCTGGACCCGTCACCGCCGTCCACCGGACCTCGTGCCCCACATCCGCGAGACTTTCGAGCGCGCCGGCTTCGGCGAGGTCGCGTTTGCGGATGTTCCGCCGTTCGGCGTCGGGGTCAACCGCCTGCAGGTAGCACCACAGCCGCTGCAACGCGGCGTCAAATTGTTCGATTTCATCGGCTATGAGGCGCTCTGGCCCCATCTCAGCGCCAGCAAACGCGCCGCTCTGGGTGCCCTGTTTCGCCCGGGCTGCTCGCTTGTCGAACTGGTGGAAGCAGTGCGCGCGCTGCCGCACGGTCTCCCGAGCGAGGACACAGTCGAGAGCATGCTGCTCGAGGCTCGCGGCACGTGCTCGACCAAGCACCTGTTCCTCGCCCAGGTGCTCGCGCGGCGCTTCCCCGAGACCGAACCGGCGCTCGTGCACCGCGTCTACCGGCTCGATCGCGCTCGCGCCGAGGAGCTGTTCGGCCGGGCGCTCGCCGAGACGGTGCCGACCGAGGGACTCATCGATGTGCATCGCTACCTGACGGTCACGCTGGAGGGGCGTCGCATCAGCCTCGATGCGACCTTCCCGGGTCCGCGCTGGGACGGGCGCTCGCCGCTTGCGCTCACATGCGGGCCGGGACGCGACTTCGCCGCCGGTGCGGATCCGGACACGGACAAGCGAGCGCTCGAGCAGGAGTACTGCGACGCCACGCTACGAGCGCCTTTCACGGCGGCGCTCGCCGCGGCAAGCATGCCTGCACGCGGACCGTATCGCTCATGATGCTGTACGCCCTCAGCAGCGCTTGCTCGCTGCCGATTACCGGGGGCGATGACCATCGAAGCCACGGTGGAGCGCGTCTCCGCGCTCAGGCAAGCGCTCGCCGACCCCGCCGCGCTGGTCGGTTCGGGCGGCGCCCTCACGGGCGGAACCGAAGCTCCATCGGCACCCGGTAGCGCGGCCGCGGGCGGCGAATCTTCGTTCGCCAGCGCGCTCGAGCAGGCGAGCGCCGGCTATGGAAGCCCCGCCGAAGGCTCGTCCGTGTTGCTCGACGACTCGACTGTGTCAAGCGCGGTCGGTCTTACCAGTGCCACCGGTGTCAGTGGTGCTGCCGGTCTGAGCGGCGCGGCAGGCCTCTCCAGCGCCACCGGTGTCACTAGCGCCGCCGGCCTGACGGGCGTAGCGGGCCTCTCGGCACTCTCGCCCATGGAAGCGGCCGGTCGGGGGTCGCCTGGCGCTCGCATTGTGGCGATCGCCGAAAGCCAGCTCGGCCAGACCGAGCAGCCCCCCGGATCCAACGAATCGCCGGCGATCGCGCAGTACCGCAGCGCGACCGCCGGGGCGGTCCCGGGGGCGCCTTGGTGTGCGTACTTCGCCTCGTGGGTCGCAAACCAGGCGGGCGAGCCGATCGGCGAACAGGGCCAGGGTGCGGGTTCGGTCGCGGACGTGTGGTCGTGGGCGCAGAGCACCGGGCGGGCGATCCCGAACGGGCCGGGCGTCGTGCCCCAGCCGGGCGATCTGATCGTGTTTGGCGACGAACACGTGGGGATCGTCAGAGACGTGCTGCCCGATGGCCAGATCCAGACGATCGAGGGCAACTACGAAAACAAGGTCGCCGCCAACGTGCGCAGCCCCACCGAAGCGACGGGCTACGTGAACATGAGCTGAGGGCCGGCTACGATCAACAGCTTGCCGCCGCCGCAGCCATCGGAGACAGACAGCCGTGTGAGCCCGTCTTCGGGGGCGGTGTCCGCTGTGCAGGCACGCGTGCCCGAGCGTCCGACATTGGACGGCCTCGAGGATAAGTGGGCTGCGGTATGGGAGCGCGACGGTGTGTACCGCTTCGACCACTCAACGCCACGCGAGCAGGTGTTCGCAATCGACACGCCGCCGCCCACAGTCAGCGGCTCGCTGCATGTGGGGCACGTGTTCTCCTACACGCACACGGACACGGTCGCCCGCTATCAGCGCATGCGCGGCAAGGAGGTCTTCTACCCGATGGGCTGGGACGACAACGGCCTGCCGACCGAGCGGCGCGTGCAGAATCACTATGGCGTGCGCTGCGATCCGTCGGTGCCCTACGACCCCGCCTTCCAGCCGCCGGCCGCGGGTGGATCAGACGGCCGGCCGGGAGCCGAGGGCGCGCCGAGATCCGAGGGTGGGCGGGGAACCAAGGGCGGGCGGGGATCCGAGGGTGGGCGGGGAACCGGGGGCGCGCGAGGAGCCGATCAGCCGGTGGCGGTTTCGCGTCCGAACTTCGTCGAGCTGTGCCTGGCGCTGACCGAGAGCGACGAGCGGACATTCGAGCAGCTATGGCGCACGCTCGGGCTGTCGGTGGACTGGTCGATGACGTACACGACGATCGGCCGTCTGGCCCAGCGCATCTCCCAGCGCTCGTTCCTGGGGCTGCTGACGCGCGGCGCCGCCTACCAGCTAGAGGCGCCCACGCTGTGGGACGTCGATTTTCAGACGGCCGTCGCGCAGGCCGAGCTCGAGGATCGCGAGCGCCCCGGAGCCATGCACCGCGTTCGCTTTCACCCCGCCGCCGACGCTTCGTCCCGGAGGGACGGCCATCAAAACATTGATGCGCTGATCGAGACCACCCGCCCGGAGCTGATCCCGGCGTGCGTAGCGCTGCTGGCCCACCCCGACGACGACCGTCACCGCGAGCTCGTCGGCAGCGAGGTGCTGACGCCGCTGTTCGGGACGCGCGTGCCCGTGCTGACGCACGCGCAAGTCGAGCAGGACAAGGGCACGGGCCTGGTGATGGTGTGCACGTTCGGGGACCTCACGGACGTGATGTGGTGGCGCGAGCTAGCGCTGCCGGTGCGCTCGGTACTCGGCCCCGACGGGCGCCTCGCGGAGGTCCCGTGGGGCACGCCCGGCTGGGAGTCCGCGGACCTGGAGCAGGCGCGCGCCGGTTACAGCGAGCTGCAGGGTCGCACGATCAACCAGGCGCGCAAGCGGATCGTCGAGCTGCTGGAGCAGTCAGGCGATCTGGTGGGCGAGCCCCAGCCGGTGACACGGGCGGTGAAGTTCTTCGAGAAGGGTGAGCGCCCCGTGGAGATCGTGACCAGCCGCCAATGGTTCATCCGCACGATCGAGCACCGCGACGAGCTGATCGCGCGCGGCCGCGAACTCGAGTGGCACCCGCCGTACATGCGTGCGCGCTTCGAGGACTGGGTCAACGGCTTGACGGGCGACTGGTGCATCAGCCGCCAGCGCTTCTTCGGGGTGCCGTTCCCGGTGTGGTATCCGCTCGACGAGCTCGGCGCGATCGTGTACGAGCGGCCGATCACCGCGCGCCACGAGCAGCTGCCGGTCGACCCCTCGACGGACGTGCCCGACGGCTACGACGCCGCCCAGCGCGGGCAGCCCGGCGGCTTCGCTGGCGATCCGGATGTGATGGACACGTGGGCGACCTCCTCGCTGACGCCGCAGATCGCCGGGCATACAGCCGGGATGGCTGGGTCGGGCGAAGGCGAGGAGCTGTTCGCGAAGGTGTTCCCGATGGACCTGCGCCCGCAGGCGCACGACATCATCAGGACCTGGCTGTTCTCGACGATCCTGCGCTCGCACCTCGACGAGAACGTGCTGCCGTGGACGAACGCGGCGATCTCCGGTTGGGTGCTCGACCCCGACCGTAAGAAGATGTCGAAGTCCAAGGGCAACGTGGTCACGCCGATGCACCTGCTGGATGAGCACGGCGCTGACGCCGCGCGCTACTGGGCCGCCAGCGGCCGTCCGGGCACCGACACGGCGTTTGACCCGCAGCAGATGAAGGTTGGCCGGCGCCTGGCGGTGAAGCTGCTGAACGCCTCCAAGTTCGCGCTCGCCGACCTGCCGCCGCAGGGCGACCGATCGGAGATCGGCCAGCTGATGCATCCGCTCGACCGCGCGCTGGTTGCACGGCTGGCGACGGTCGTCAAGGACGCTACCGACAGCTTCGAGCAGTACGACTACGCGCGCGCGCTGGAGCGCGCGGAGAGTTTCTTCTGGTGGTACTGCGACTTCTACCTGGAGCTGGTCAAGGGTCGGCGCTACGACGCCGACCCGCACGTGAGTGCGTCCGTGAGCCTCGCGCTGCGGCTGTCGCTGTCGGTCTTCCAGCGGCTGTTCGCGCCGTTCCTGCCGTTCGTGTGCGAGGAGGTGTGGTCGTGGTGGCAGGACGGCTCGGTGCACCGAGCGCAGTGGCCGGACGCTGAGGAGCTCGCGGGGGCGGCGGGCTCGGCGGATGCTCACGCCAGCGAGGAGGTGGCGCTGGAGGTGACCGCGGATGTGCTGCGCGAGGTGCGCAAGGCCAAGTCGCAGGCGCGCCAGCCGATGCGCGCGCCCGTCAGCCGGGTGCTCGTGCGCGACACCGCCGAGCGGCTGGCGGCGCTGGTGCTGGGGGAGGGCGACCTGTGCCAGGCGGGCGCGATCGAGCGCGTCGAGATGGTCGAGGCCGGCGAGTTCGCGGTCGCGGTGGAGCTGGCGGAGGGGGCCGTCGACTAGTGTCCTGATGCGTTAATTGGTCAGCATTTGGGTAGGCAGTATGTATGCCTATTCCTGTTGCTGTTTCCATCGAGTTGTCAGAGGGGGAGCGCGCTCAGCTTGAGTCTTGGGCGCGTCGTCATACGAGTGCTCAGGCGCTCGCGCAACGCTCCCGGATCGTGCTGGCTGCGGCCGCGGGGCTGAAGAACACCGAGATCGCTGGGCGCTTGGGTGTGGATCGGAGCAGCGTAACCAAGTGGCGCTCGCGCTTTTCAGAGTATCGTCTCGACGGGCTGCTAGACGAGCCCCGACCGGGGAAACCGCGAACGATCACCGACGAGCAGGTCGAGGAGGTGATCGTAAAGACGCTGGAGTCCACGCCGAAGGATGCGACGCACTGGTCGACGCGCTCGATGGCCAGAGAGGTCGGCCTCACGCAGTCAGCGGTGCTGCGGATTTGGCACGCGTTCGGCCTTCAGCCTCACCGCAGCGAAACCTGGAAGCTCTCCAAGGACCCGCAGTTCGTGGCCAAGGTCCGCGATGTTGTCGGGCTCTACCTGAACCCGCCGGAGCGAGCTGTCGTGCTGTGTGTGGATGAGAAGTCCCAGATCCAGGCACTGGACAGGACAGCACCGATCCTGCCGATGTTGCCCGGAACCCCGCAGCGCGCGACGCACGACTACAAGCGTGCCGGCACCTCGAGCCTCTACGCCGCATTGGACATCACGACGGGAAAGGTGATCGGGTCGCTGCACGCCCGCCACCGCGCGATCGAGTTCAAGAAGTTCCTGCAGACCCTTGATCGCGAGGTCCCCGCCGACTTGGACGTGCATGTGATCCTCGACAACAGCTCCACCCACAAGACGCCCGCCGTCAAGAAATGGCTGCTCGCCCATCCGCGGTTCGTATTGCACTTCACCCCGACCAGCAGCTCGTGGCTGAACCTCGTCGAGCGCTGGTTCTCAGAGCTCACCAGCAAGAAGCTCCGCCGCGGCACGCACCGCTCAGTGCGCGAGCTCAACAGCGACATCCGCACCTGGATAAACGACTGGAACGACGATCCACGCCCCTACATCTGGACCAAGACAGCCGACCAGATCCTCGAATCCATCAGCCGCTACTGCAACCGAACTACCGCATCAGGACACTAGCCGCTGTCCGCGATCAGCTCGACGCGGTCATCAGAGTGGGCGAGCCGAGCGTCTGTTGTAAGAAGCGGGAGCGAGTCGAGCGAGGCGGCGAGCTCGGCGTAGAGTGCGTCAACGAGTCGCTGATTCTCGCGTCGCTTCCATGCACCCGAGAGTAGGCCCGCAAGGGAGTGTCGGCGGATCGGTGCAATAGCGAGCTCGGCCAGTGCCGCGGTGACGGCCAACTGTTCAAGCTCTCCAGCACGGTGTAGACGTCCGAGGGCGGAGAGCACCTCTGCATCCAGATGTGCCGGAGCGTGCAGCTGGCATCCGCGCATCCGCTCACGGACCTTGCCCCCGAGGTCGGTGCCGATTAACGCCTCCACGACGGCGGAAGCGTCGACGACAAGAGCCTCAGCTGGAGACGGGGTCATCAGCGTCACCGAGCTCGGCGCGGGCCGCATCGATCGCCCGGAGCACGCTCCTGTGGGCGATGTCCGCCTGCGGCAGACGGTCGAGACGATCGAGCCAGCGGTTGGTTTCGCTGCGTGCGAGGGTGCTGGACAGTGCCGCCTGCGCAACCCTCGAGATGTTCAAGCCCGCCGCTCGAGCTTCTCGTGCGAGCTCGTCAGGAAGGTAGACGTTGACGCGTGCCATATGCATACTATACACACATACGCGTTGAAGGTTAGCTGCGGCTTGCGTCGGTCACCTCGACCGCTCCTCGGATAGGGTCCCCAACGTGACCAGGACACTCATATCCAACCTGCGCGAGCAGGTCGGCCAGCAGGTGGAGATCCGCGGCTGGGTGCAGGCGATCCGCGACCAGAAGCGGATGCAGTTCGTGATCGTGCGCGATGAAACGGGCCTGGCGCAGGTGGTGCTGGCAAAGGAGGAGCAGCCGAGTGAGCTCAACGAGCGGGTGACGGCGCTGACGGCGGAGTCGGCGGTGACGGTGACGGGGACGGTGGTGGCGGACGAGCGCGTGAAGCTGGGCGGCCTGGAGCTGAAGCTCCAGGAGCTCGCGGTGGACTCGCCGGCCGAGCCGGAGCTGCCGGTGGCGGCGGACTCGGCGCTGGACAAGCGGATCGACTGGCGCTACCTGGACCTGCGCCGTCCGGATAGGCGGCTGATCTTCGAGGTGCAGAGCACGGCGGAGCACGCGATGCGCGACTACTGGCGCAAAGACGGGTTCATCGAGCTGCACACGCCGAAGTTCATGGGCTCGGCGAGCGAGTCCGGCGCGGAGCTGTTCAAGGTGGAGTACTTCGAGCGTGTGGCCTACCTGGCGCAGTCGCCGCAGTTCTACAAGCAGATGGCGATGGCAGCCGGCTTTGGGCGGGTGTTCGAGGTCGGCCCGGTGTTCCGCGCGAACCCGTCGTTCACGTCACGCCACGACACGGAGTTCACGAGCGTGGACGTGGAGATCTCGTGGATCGACTCGCACGAGGACGTGATGGCGTTCGAGGAGCGCTGGCTGGCGCACGTGCTGGCGGCGGTGAAGGCCGAGCACGGCGAGCAGATCGAAGCGACGTTCGACACGGAGCTGGTCGTGCCGGCGGTGCCGTTCCCGCGGGTGACGCTCGCGCAAGCCAAGCAGCTGCTGCGTGAGCACGGCCACGACGCGCCTGGCGCCGAGCATGACCTAGACCCGCCGAGCGAGCGGGCGCTGTCGGCGATCGTCAAGGAGCGCCACGGTCACGAGTTCGCGTTCGTAACCGACTACCCGACCACGGTGCGGCCCTTCTACCACATGCGCCATGCCGATCAGCCGACGCTGACGAAGAGCTTTGACCTGCTGTGGCGCGGGATCGAGCTGACCACGGGAGCCCAGCGCGAGCATCGCTATGAGCAGCTGCTTGCGCAAGCACAGGACAAGCGCGTGGATGTGGGTCCGATTCAGTACTACCTGGATTTCTTCCGCTTCGGCGCGCCGCCGCACGGGGGGTTCGGGTTCGGGCTGACGCGCCTGCTGATGCAGATGCTCGGGCAGGAGAACGTGCGCGAGGTGACGTTCCTATATCGCGGGCCGCACCGGCTCGAGCCGTAAGCGCGCGTAGTACCGACGGATATCGACTGTGTAAACGTAGGGTCCGAGCCTAGGCTTGGACCCTAGTCCTGTAACAAAGCACTACATCTCCATCAAGTTTAGTTTATGGTAACGGGCTCCATTCTCCTTCGCCTTCTAGTAACACTAACGTCGTGCCTATCAAAAACTCTTCGTCGCCGAAGGCGTCCAGCCCGACTTTAACCGCTGATCCGACGCCGCCTTTGATTAACCAGACTTCCGAGACTGACGTTGATGGGAACTTGAGAAGCCACGATTTAGCCTGTTTCGCGGCCTGCCCTAATTCGATAACCCCTTCGGCTTCGGTGAGGGCTTCGGCAGCGAATTTACCTGTCAATTTCGTTTCTTTAGATGTACAGGTGCCAACGAATTTTATGGTGAAGATATCGCTGCCGCTTGTCGGGAAGAACTCCTCTAAGAGTTTTTTGCCGACTTTTTTGCTTTCGACGTTCTCCACGAGCTCCGATGAGAGTGGTTCGGTTATGATGGGGTTCGGTAACGTACACGCTGCGCCGTTGCCGCTCACACTACATTCGTTGAATTCGATGACCCCGTTGTTTTTGCCGGATTCTCCTTTTTCTGAGCCTAATATTACTCCTACGTTGAGTTTCAGTTTTTTGCATGTGAGTGTGATTCCGGCTTCGGGGGTGCTGAATGTGAGGTTTGCGGAGAATGCTTTTGCGGTGATGTTGCGTGTTTGGCTGGCCTTGAGTCTTGAGCCTGCGACGGTCCAGAATGGTGCTTCTTCGGCTTGGGCTGCTGTGGCGGCTAGCGCACCGAGTGCGATGATGGCGAGTAGTGTTGTGGCTATGAGTTTGAGTTGTTTCATGGCTGCTGCCTTGCTCCTTGTTGTTGGGGAGCGTTCAGGCGAGCGTTGATGACTCCTCCGGGGTGCCCCGGGGGTGCTGCTTGGGTGTATGTTTGTGTGCTTTGCCTTTGGCTCCTGTGTTTGGGAGCTTTGGTGTAGCAGAGCAGGGTGTTGATTGCGAGGCGGTTTAGGGTGCCGACGGTAGCGGTGTGAAGTTCCGTTGTTCGGGTTATTGTGTGGTGCGGGGGTTTTGCTGGTTCCGTCGTTGTGGTTAGACGGAGACAGTTGGGGTGAGCTCGTGCCGGTGAGGGGTGGGGGCACGGCTGGTGTGCGGCTCGGTGTTTGGCGGGCTTGGCGGCTGTGGCAGGGGGGGCCCGTTGTGGCGGGCCCCCCTTTGTGTTCTTGGTTTGGTTGTTGTTGTTTGGGTGTTTGTGTTTATGCTTCGCTTTCTTTGACGAGTTCGGCGCTGGCTTGTTCGAGTGTGCCGTTGAGGGTTGCGGTGTTGCCTGTGGTGGCGGGTAGGCCGAGTTTTGCGTTGACGATGGGGTCGATTAGGAATGAGAAGATGCCGCCGCAGCCTGTTGCTTCTGGTGCTGTGAAGGTGCTGCTGACGAGCGTGTTGTTTTTGATGACGAGGACGCCGCCTTCGGCTCGTTCGCTGATTTCGCCGAGTTTGCCTTTGAGTGATCCGGATGTTCCGGTGGTGAGGGCTAGCGTGATGGGTTTAGCGGTGGAGCCGATGTAGCATTCGCTGCCGAGCAGCGAGTTTTCGAGCTTGACCTTGACTGGTAGGGAGAGCGCGGTACCCTCTTCGAGCTCGAGTGCAGGCTCGCTGAGGCCGATCGAGCTTGCCGGCGCGGCGAGTTCGGTTACCGCGTTCACACCAGTTGTGCTGTTTTCAAAGACGAGTTCGCAGGCGCCTCGCGCTAGTTTTTCGAGGAACCCGTTGCCTTTGATTTCGTTGCATCTAACGAGATCAAGGAGCCCACCGGGGACTTTCTGCGGTGTCTTTGAAAGGGTTTCGCCGTTCGCGGCAGCAACGACTTCTTTATCACCCAGGCCCCTGTTGATCAGTCCTGCTTGCAGGGTCTGCGTTTTGCTGATTGGTACGGCCTGGCTACCAATCTTGATTTCGCCGCTTTCCGTGCGTGCCACCAGACAGCCGGTCACTTCAATGTTACTGACCGGGCACTGCGCGAAAACAGCGTATTCGCCTTTCGGTGTCGCCATCGCTGATGAAACACCAACCGCTGTGAGTGTTACCACGAGTGCTGCTGTCGTGAGCAGCACTCGTCCTATACGGTCTGACATCATAGTTTAGCCCCTTCAGATAGCTAGATAAGTCACTACACCCGTGAGCCTAACGTCACACCAGCCCAGCACAACCCCTGTTTTTGACCCCTTACCGCCGGCCACCGCTGTTGTTTTGTTCAGGCGGCGGCTGGTGTTGGGGTCTACTTTTTGGTTTTGTGTTTTTTCTTCTTTTTGGCTGGTTTCGCGGGTTTTTTGGTGGGGCATCCGGTGACGGCGATCTTCGTGGTTTGTTTGATGACCGTCCCGTTTTGCCCGGTCAGGGTGATGGGGCTTATGAGGGGCTTAGGGATCGTCTTCTTGACCTTGATCGTCGTGTGCCGTCGGTGCCCGTGGATCCGCCGGATGACATGCTTTGTGACGGTGATCGTTTCCGTCGGTGCGCAGAGGTTCACGTTCGCGGCGAGCACTGAGTGGGGTCCCTCGGGGAAGCTCGCCACGAAGCTGGTGACGGGTGCGTCGGGGACGGTTTCAAAGTTGGAGTAGGTCACTCCCTTTTTGATGTCGGTCTTACCGTCGAGGATGATCGTTACGCCCTCGCCTTGTAGCACGAACTCGAGATCCGGGAATTCCGTGCCTCTGGCTACGAGGTAGGCTGGCCCTCTTAGTGGTTCGTTGAGGACGGGTGTGGTTGCTGTTGCGGTTCCGACTTGTGAGCCTTCGGGGCAGCCAGCGGGGTTCGCGTTGAACTGTGCCGCTAGGCACGCTTTCTGGAGTGTGGAGAGCCGGGATGGTAGCGCGACGGGGAGCTGTACCTGGACCTTGTGGATGTTTGCTTCCCCTGGGTTCTGGGTGTCGGTGACGGTCAGGCTCGCCCCGTCGACTTTGCTGGTCTTCCCCTGTGTGGACTCGGTGAAGACTGGTTTGAAGGGGAGGTTCTGGCAGCCCGTGGCCTGGAACGGGCTAGCGACATTCGCGGTCGCGCCCTGGGTCGCGGTGATCGTCGCGGTGATCTGCTTGGCTTCGCAGTTCGTCGGGTTATAAGCAAACCCGGGACGATCGATGTTGACGTTCACGCTACGCAGCCGGAACGGCACCCCGTCCTTGGCCTGGGGTAGCGGGTCGCTTACGACGGTCGCCGCACCCGTGGTCGGGTTCACGGTGATCGCCGCACGCACCGTGACGTTACCGAGATGGAACGGCCCGGCGTTCGCGGGGACCACGATCGACAAGCCAAACGGTGCGCCCTTATAGCCCGTCGTGAGATACACCCCACCTTCGCGTACCAGCGGGTCTTCGCCCGCACCCGCAGCGACCGTGGTGCTCCCGATCTGTGAGGCTTGTGGGCATTCGCCGTTTCCGGCTTGTGGTTCCCCGCACAGCGGGACGGTGGCTAGTAGCGCGCCGAGGCCGCCGGGTAGGGTCTCTGTCAGCCCGGAGAAGTCCTGTTCGCCGTCTTGGCGTGAGAACGTCAACGTCAACGCGCTGAACGCCCCCGCCGCCGGGGAGATCGTGCCCGCCGTGAACGCTGGCGCGAACGGCATCGTCGCGGCGCACCCCGTCGCGGCGAACGGTAGCGTGCTGCCGGTGGGTTCTTGTCCTGCCCAGGAGCTCATGCTCCATGAGGCAGCGGCCGGCCCACAGGTCTGCGGGTTCGCGAGCGGCGCCCTCGCGCCACCACGAAGGTTCAGCTTCAGTTCGCTGAACGGGAACTGCGGGTTTTCCCTAAACGACGCGGTCAGCTGCCCCGTCTGCGGGTTCGCCGAGAGCGTGCCCGCTGCCTTGACGATTATCCCCGACCCCTGCACTTCGAGATAGACCCCGAACAGTTCGCCGTTACTCGCCGAAGCTTCGGTGCACAGCGGCTGGCCTTCGCCACCACACTTCGGCTCGGCCACGAACACCCGGCCCTGCAACGGCGCCGGGGATTCCCCGGGCTGACACACAGCCTGGCCTACCCCACCACAGCGGCTCGGTAGAAGTGGCGTGAAGACTTCCGCGGCCCCGATCGCTGAGGCGCCGGGGCAGTGCCCGGGGGCGGCGTGATAGAAGCCGTCATCGTAGGGGCTGTTGTTGCCGCCTGGGTGGCCTGCCCCGAGTTCTGTGGCTTCGGGGTCCCCTTCGTCACGGCCGCCAGCCCCGATCTTATCGCTGCCGATGTTGATCCCTTCCGGGCCTTCCGCACGACAGCCAAGCAGCCCTTCGCCGGCTGGCGGGTTGATCGTCACACCCGCCGGCAACGATACCGTCGCGTTGCGGAGGTCCGGGGTCGACGGTTCGCTGTATTCCGTGGTCTGCGGTATCTTCAGGCTGGTCGTGTATGCCGAGGGAGTATCAGCCTGGGTGGTGCCTTCTGCTGCCGGTGAGCTCGGCCCGAACGACAATGACGGGTTGAACTGCAGCAGATTGCATTCGGTCAACTGTGGGTAGGCGACCGTTTCGCCTGTGACGATATGCCCTGGTTCGCCCCATGGTTCCAGTTCGATGCGGGCCGCTGAGCCTTTCGCGCTACCCACCGCGCCATTCCATACTCCTTCGGATTCTGCTGAGCAGTCAGCGGGGTTACTCATGAACGCTGCCGTCGAGCCGCTTCCGTTCAACGCCCCGGGCTCACCGAACAATGTCAGTGTCGACTCGAGTGTTTCCTCGGTCGTGGGTACACCCGGTACCGTGACACGCAGCCGGTAGCCAGTACCCGTATGCACGACGTTCGCGTAGATCAAGACCGGCACGTTGGTCGCGAACGTGAACCCGAACTCCGCTGGGTAACCCGCCTCCGGCACCATGTTATACACAGCCGAGCAGCACCCTGTCGTTTCTTCTCCTGTGAAACCGTATTCTCCCTCGTGCGTACCAGAGTTCAGGATGCCATACACCCCGACCTGGCTCTTTTCCGGGCATTCGTGGTCACGCAACGCGGACTCATCACATTGCTCGGTGGCCTGTGGATCCCCGAGGAACCCGACAGGCAATTCGACTACCACGTTCTTGAAATTGCGTGCCGGTGAGAAGAAGTGGTGCACGCCCTGGTGGCCTTTCGGCGGGGACATACCCGATGGGACCCCGAAGCTCTCCGTCAGCTCCCACGGATGCCCACCCGCCTCAAACGATGCCAAGCCACCAGCTACCCCTGGTTCAAACGTGAATTCGTTTACTTCAAAAACAGGCGCCACATCGATAGGTGTATCCTCAACCCTGGAAACCGTGGGTGCGCCGCCGCCTTCCATCGTCACTTCGTTTTCCAGCACCCCTGTCATCTTTTCCGTGGGTGCCGAGACGATGATGTCGAGATACGCCGCGTAATGTCCCTGTTCGATTTCTTGGGGTTCTTCAAGTTCGTTTAGGAGATCGCATGTCACGATTTCGTGTTCCGCGGCTTCGCTCTCCGTGCAATGCCACGTCCCTTCATTCAAACCGCTACCGCTCTCCGGTTCTTCGAGAATATGGATTCCCCGCGGCAACGTGTCCTGGATCGTCACCAGCCCGCTCGAGCGTTCATCGCCAGTATTCAACACCAACAGCTGATAGCGATCACACTTTTTTTCTGCTTCGCACACTACCGCGTCGCTCGCCGAGAAACTGCTGGGCTCAGCCACAGCATGCACCGACCAGCCAACACCCGCCCACGCCGAACCAGCAAACACCGCGCACCCTACACACACGACCATCACCACACACACAACACGCAGCACACCCAACCAACCCCTACCAGCCACCCGCAACCTGAACCCCATCACTTACCCCTCCGCCGTGTCTTAACCCCAGGCCGTGCCTTATTAGCTACCACCCCATACCGTCTGCGTGCCGCTGCCTCACACGCCACCCGCCTATGCCTACGCTCCCGCTTACACGCCCCCAACGCCCGCGCCAACAACACCCCACGACTCAAAACCACCCGTTTACCAGCACCAGCCGTCACACCCGGCGGCGACACACCCGACAGTGACGCACTCCCTGGTGTCGCAAACGACGGCTGCACATACAACGAACCATTACACGCTTCAGCCACACACCCCGCCGCGGGATCCAACGCACCAAACCCACCATCAACCCGCGCATCATACGTATCATACTGCGTATCCGTATCCTGCGGCACCAACCGATCCGCCGTCGTAAAGAACACATCCCCACCCGACGCATCCAACCCTTCCACCACCGCGCTCACCATGTTCACACCATCAGAAATCAAATACACATTCCCATCACTCAACAAACCACCACCCGCTACCGCACTATGATACTCATACACACTTTCCGCACCAGCATCAGCAGCACCTTCAGCTTCACCAGTCAACGCCCCCGCACTACCAAACACCACCGTCGAACCATCACCCGACACCGCCAACCCCGTCCCAGGACGGGTCGGCGAAACACGATCCCCGCTATACCCTTGAAGAGGGATCATCGCTTCGTGTTCGTTGGCGCTTTCCGTTCCCCGAGGCTGATCATCATCGCTGCCCCTGGAAACCCGCACGAGTTCTCCCGTCACCGCGTCATACTCATAGACCTGAGGCTGACCGCTCGTATCCCGTTCGCCTTCAGTCAAATCCCCCGCACTCTGAAACACCAGAAAACGCCCATCCGGCGTCGCCTGCACCAACCGTTCATCCTCCGAACTCCAGTCTCTCACGTCGCTGTTCGGGGAGGGGCACTGCTTGACGCCCATCAACGAGCCGGACTCTTTTTCGCCTGAGCACAATGTCGCTATGAACGACACTCGCCCCGTGTCACTTTCAAACACATACAAGTTATCCCCGCCTTCCCTCGGCCGGCACTTCCCACCACGCGTCGCTTCCCCCGCTTTTTCTATTTCTTCTTTTTCGGCTTCTTCTTCTTCAACCTTTTCCAAGGATGTCAATTCCCCGTAGCATTGGCCTTCTTTCCTGCCGCCGCGTGGTTCGCTCGTCAACCGGCCCGCCGCTACGAAATACACATGCGAACCATCCCCCGACACACGCGCCACGCCCTGCACCCCCGCCGCCATCGGACCAACCGACACCGACGCCTGCACAACACGCACACCCGCAGGCTTATCAAAATCAAACTCATACAAATTCATACCCACAGCACCAGCAAGCAATTCCTGTTCAGTCAAGAAGAACACCTTCGAGCCATCCTGCGAAGCACCCACAAATTCCGCCGGCCGCCGTCCTTCAGCCACCGTCGCAGGAACATTACACACCGCACACTGCCCAACCGCAGGCTCAGAAACCGCCACCGTTTCAAGCCCATCAAGACGCCCATAAAGTTCACTCACTTCCGGAGCTTCAACAGACCCACCACATTCACTAGCGTCATGACCCACAGCCGTGAAAAACACCGTCGCACCATCCACAGACATCGCATCATAAATATCATTACTTCCAAGCGAGCCGAGAAACGTCGTACAAGCACTGATGAGCTTTTCTTCTCTGCTCAGACCCACCAGTTCTGGGCGCACTGCATCCCGACCCGAATACTCATAAAGGCTTTCCTTACCGACGGTCTTATCACCAGGCCACAGCAACCCATGAGCAGCACCTTCGACAATCCTGAAAAGGATATGCGAGAAATCAGACGACGCCTCCAAATATTGGAGATTTGAGGCATATAGGAAGCCCTGGAATTCGCCGGCGGGTACACCGGCTTCCGCCGATGGTGGAACGAGCGACCCTATCTTCACCATCGTCCCGTTTGCTTCACGGAGATAGAGGTCTTCGCGGATGTAGAAATCCTCAGCAGCGATCGACTGCGACGGAGTACGCGCCAACCACAACGTATCACCAAGTTCAGGACTCGCCGCCACAAGCACCTGCGCCGGAAACATCGAAGCCGGCGGCGAGATCGCATACACACCCCACCCCACCCCCGAACGCAAAAGCAAATACGCAGCACCCTGAGCCTCAGAATCACCTTCCGCTCCCGCAAAAACACCCAGCGATTCTGCGAGTACAGCCGAACCATCCACAGAGACCCCAGCCGGCTGAAGCTGACTACCGTCCTTGAATATCGGCGTGACCAACTCATACGCACGACATTCAGGAAGATACACCCTGAAACCCGGCGAAGCTTCACTCGGACACGCTTCCCCCGTACTCGCATCCCCCACCGCCAACGCACCCGGCACCAACACCAAACAACACACCACAACACCAACCACCCCACCCAACAACCTAAACACCCGACCACCCACCCCGCTCCACATAACCCCACAAACCCCTCTCTACAGCCAACGCTGCTCCAACGACCAAAATAACATATAAATGTGGGGCCCAAGCCAACGCCCAGACCCCACACACAACAACTACATCAAACCAAAACCAAACCTAACTACGGTAACGGACTCCATTCCCCTTCGCCTTCCAGTAACACTAACGTCGTCCCGATCTCAAACGATTCATCACCGAACGCCGTCAGCCCGGGGATTTTCACAGCTGAACCGACACCAGCTTTGATTAACCACACTTCCGTGGGCGGCGTTGACGGGAACTTGATAAGGTACGATTTAGCCTGTGTCGCAGCTTGCCCTAATTCAATAGCAGCTTCACCTGGATCAGTGAGAGCTTCCGCAGCAATTTTACCTGTCACTTTAGTTTCTTTAGTCGTACAAGTACCAGTGAACTTTAGTGTTGCGAAATTGGTGCCGCTTGTCGGAAAGAACTCCACTAAGAGTTTCTTACCAACTTTTTTGCTTTCGACATTCTCCACGAGCTCCGACGTCAGCGGTTCCGTTATAATAGGATTCGGTAACGTGCAAGCCGTACCGTTGCCGGTCACTTTGCATTCGGTGAATTCAGCGATCTCGTCGTTTTTGCCGGGTTCGCCAGGTTCTGACCCTAACAGCACTCCCTGGTTGAGTTTCACTTTGTTACACGTAACTTCGATCCCGGCTTCGGGAGTACTCAGTTTGAGGTTGGCAGAGAATGCTTTTGCGGTGATGTTATGCGTCTGGCCCGCCTTCAGCCTCGAACCACCAACAGTCCAGAACGGTGCTTCTTCAGCCTGAGCCACCGTCGCAACCACAGCACTCAACGCGAACACTGCCAGCAGTGCAACTCCGATCAATCTAAATCGTTTCATCTTCGCTACCTGCTCCTTATCATCACGGAGCATCCAGGCAACAAAAGACCCTCAAACAAACAGCAGTTAGCTTAGCGACCCAGCCCACAGCCACAACCCGTGTTTCTGACTCCAGACGCGATAATCGCCCACAGCCAAACACCACAACCGCAGCCACCAACAAGACCAACGCCACCAAGAGACTGCTGCCATCCAAGAGTCCCATGCGCATCACCCTTCCGCTCCTAATCAATGGAAACTCCTGTCTATCAGACACCTACCAACCACACAACACACCCCCAACCCACTAACAAAACTCCAAAACACGACAAACACCCAAATGCAGCACCTTCCCCCCCACACAACCCACCAACAAGACAGAAACAGCCCACAACACACAACACCACCAGCCACCCAACAAACACCAAGAGACCCCTAAAGACGCCCATCGCCGAAGCCTCAAGGCCAGCAGTCTGTACGCGCCCCGGTGAGGATGTTTCTGCTCGTTAAATCCCGCAGGCACAACGGATCGCCGCGCACGCACGGGCGCCCGGCTACCGATCCCAGCCGCGTCTTCGAAGCTGCCTCGGTCTAGTGTCGCGGGTCGCCGAGAAGCCGGTGCCGCATAGTGAGCGGGGGTTCTCCTTTCTGGGAGGGATCACCCGCCATCACACGCTCGAGCACGATCGTGTTGTTTTAGCGAGGCCGCAGCGGCTGGCGGGTCGCGATCGCCCACACGAACCCGGCGAGCTCGTGAGCACAGCGACCACGATCTTCTGCCGTGGTCGGCCACGTCTGCTCCAGCGTCGACGTAGTCGCTGCTGGCAGCGCCACGCAGGCTCGAGGACCTGTGGGTCCTGGCCACGTTGGCGGCGTGAGAGCTCATAACCGACCGTGGGGCGCCGGCGGCTGTTCCAGGCCGACGAGTCGATCTGACGGACGCTCTAGACTTATCGGCGATGTGATGGCAGGCTCACGGCAACCAAGCCAATCTAGTGTCCTGATGCATTAATTAGTCAGCATTTGGGTAGGCAGTATGTATGCCTATTCCTGTTGCTGTTTCCATCGAGTTGTCAGAGGGGGAGCGCGCTCAGCTTGAGTCTTGGGCGCGTCGTCATACGAGTGCTCAGGCGCTCGCGCAACGCTCCCGGATCGTGCTGGCTGCGGCCGCGGGGCTGAAGAACACCGAGATCGCTGGGCGCTTGGGTGTGGATCGGAGCAGCGTAACCAAGTGGCGCTCGCGCTTTTCAGAGCATCGCCTCGACGGGCTGCTAGACGAGCCCCGACCGGGGAAACCGCGAACGATCACCGACGAGCAGGTCGAGGAGGTGATCGTAAAGACGCTGGAGTCCACGCCGAAGGATGCGACGCACTGGTCGACGCGCTCGATGGCCAGAGAGGTCGGCCTCACGCAGTCAGCGGTGCTGCGGATTTGGCACGCGTTCGGCCTTCAGCCTCACCGCAGCGAAACCTGGAAGCTCTCCAAGGACCCGCAGTTCGTGGCCAAGGTCCGCGATGTTGTCGGGCTCTACCTGAACCCGCCGGAGCGAGCTGTCGTGCTGTGTGTGGACGAGAAGTCCCAGATCCAGGCACTGGACAGGACAGCACCGATCCTGCCGAGTTGCCCGGAACCCCGCAGCGCGCGACGCACGACTACAAGCGTGCCGGCACCTCGAGCCTCTACGCCGCATTGGACATCACGACGGGAAAGGTGATCGGGTCGCTGCACGCCCGCCACCGCGCGATCGAGTTCAAGAAGTTCCTGCAGACCCTTGATCGCGAGGTCCCCGCCGACTTGGACGTGCATGTGATCCTCGACAACAGCTCCACCCACAAGACGCCCACCGTCAAGAAATGGCTGCTCGCCCATCCGCGGTTCGTATTGCACTTCACCCCGACCAGCAGCTCGTGGCTGAACCTCGTCGAGCGCTGGTTCTCAAAGCTCACCAGCAAGAAGCTCCGCCGCGGCACGCACCGCTCAGTGCGCGAGCTCAACAGCGACATCCGCACCTGGATAAACGACTGGAACGACGATCCACGCCCCTACATCTGGACCAAGACAGCCGACCAGATCCTCGAATCCATCAGCCGCTACTGCAACCGAACTACCGCATCAGGACACTAGCGCCCCGGCGACAGCCGATAACTGCCCCGGGGGCGGTGACACAGGAGGTATCAGCTCCCATGCAGAATCAGCGTATTGCAGGAGAGTCCCCGAGCGACCGTCCCTCAGAGGAGCACACAGACAGCGTTGTGCTCGAGTCGATGCTTCTCCGTGAATCGTGGCCGTGGAGTCTGGATGAGATCGCCCGCGAGTTGGACGCGGAGGTGCAGTTCGTTGGCTTATCGAGACAGGTCTAGCGCATCGGTTCGGGGAGTTCGTATTCCCGACACGCACCGCTCGCCGTGCCGCCAAGCTAGAGGTCGGCACCGTCTGATCGCAAGCCCTCGCTCGATCGCCTGATGAGCCGCGCTGCTCGGACAGGGCGCGGCGCTCATCCCGAGCTGCTGCGTCCAATGGCACTTGTGCGACGCGCGAGACGTCTAGCGCGCATCCGCCACCAGCTCTACGTGTGACCCGTGAGTTCTGGCGAAGCGATACGTCCGAGTATTTCCTTTGTATATGGTCGCTTAGCCGTGGTGTCGGCGACGCTGAGTAGAAAATCCTGCACTCGCGTGCTGTTCAGATACTCCACCATCACTTCGGCGTCGTACACGTTGTCGAAGGGCAGGATATAGCAAGTGTCATCGACGAGTGGCGGTCGCCCCGCCTCGTCCGGTCTAAGCAACGTGAAACGCGGCTCCTTGTAGAACCCCGAGATAGCGACCTTGAACGGAGCCAACGTATAGGTGCCAACACCAAACAACATAAAATCCGGCTTGCCACGATAGATGCTCGATCCACGCGCTGCAAATTTCTTGTGATGTTTCCGAAGATATGATGCTAGCTTGGGCCATCGCTGTGGTAGGTCCATGAGCGGGCCTGAGAGATCATGCTGATACAGAGGAAACCACCGGCGCGATGGGCCACCTTTTGCAATGTCGGAACTCTTAAAGAATGGACAGAGTATCTCATCCTCGATGTCCACTTTATCGCCAAGTCCGTTTACGAGACCACTAGCAGACGGTTGAAGCTCCAATACCTTAGAAAGGTCATGCTTGACACCCTGTCGCCACACGAGTCGCTCATCCTCGCCCGCCTCGACTGCGCTGGCAGCAGCGTAGCGCGCGAGATCACCCACAAAAGCCCCATCGACGAGACCAGCCGCGGTGGTGAAAGGCCCGCCAAGGGCGTCTGCGAGCAGCAGGCGATCAGTGCTCGCTATGCTTGCAGGCCGGAAAGTCAGTTGCAACAAACCTGCCTCCACCGATGCGCCAAACCACTTTTGCGCGTCTATGCGACTGAATGTAGCGCTTAGCAAGCCGGGTGCGCCCAGCACATCCTTCGCCATCTTCACGGCAACGGATCGCTTGACAAGAAACGCAAACCGCACCTCAGCAGCAGACGAAAGCGCCGCCAAGACCGCTAGGAGTATTGCCTCGGCGATATCGAAGTTCGCCTTGCCAGTCATCGCGTCCAGCCCGCGCAGACCGAAGCGATTGAACTTAGTTGGGAGATTGCTGGCCGGCGAAGCACCTTGTGCGGAGTTCGTTACCCAAGGAGGATTTCCGATCGCTAACACTGTCTTGCCATCGACGTCTTTGCTAAGAGCAGTCTCTTCGAGCCGGAAAGTGTCTCTGCATTCCACTCTTGATTTGATCGAACGCTCCTTCGCGACCTTTCGCGCCTGTGCTGCGTAATCGGAATCGATGTCGTAGGCCACCCAAGGCAGATGTCGGTAGTGTTCTGGGATTGTCGCTAGAAAGTTGCCCTCACCGACCGTCGGCTCAATCAAGATGTCCACGCCGGACACGTCCACTGCCTGCCATACAGAGGCAGCTAGCCCAAGTGGTGTCTGAAAATCACCAAACGGATCAAGGGTCTTTGTTTTCTCCACCTAAACGATCTCCAAAACACCGTCGATTCCACCCGCCACGATGCGACTGTACTGAAGCCGCCACTGAAGCGCATTGGACATGGTGAGATATCCCTGATCTGGTGGATGCTTCATTAGATGCTTGGCATAGTCATAGAGAGAGGCTTCATCTGCGGGGATATTCCTCTCGACGAGGAAGGCAAATACGTCATCCTCGTTACCGGCATCCTCAAGGATCAGCTTTCGGAGACCTCGTGTTGTCTGGAAGTCGCCAGTGAGACGAGCTGGAACGTGACGCACGGCTACAAACTTGACTTTGCACTCGTTTGCCTCGTCGGCTTTTGAGTAGACGAAGACGATGAGATCATATCCGAGACCTTCAATCTTCTGCTTGAAGCTGGCAAACGGCGAAGACGACTGCGGCTGGCGAATCGATGTGACCTTGATGTCCGTGTTGAAGCTCGGAAGGTCGATACCCTTCGCTGCGTTGCCCTCGGTGGCCTCAATAATGCCTATGTCGCGCAGGCTCTTCTTGAAGGCAAGCTCAATGTACGTACCAACTGCCTTGCCATCCGTCACGCCAAGCAGGTCAGGGTGCAGAACGGCAGAGAACTCGCCGGCGAAGATCGCGGCCTGCTTGATGATGGACTCTGACGACATCGTCATAACGGCTACGCTACATCCCCGTTCGGTCGGATCGCTGCCAGCGCAGACGCGACTCGCGATCTTGCCTCAATGATATGGCTCATCCCTCTAGTTTAACTTGAGGTTAGTCGATCGCCAAGCCCAGCCCCGTCGTCGCCTGTCGCTCAATGCCGCTTGTGGAAAGCGCCGGGATAAACCGGCATGGAGAAGCGAATGAAAGGTTCGTACATCGAAGATCTAGCGAATCACGGTGGCCCCGAGCCATGCGTTGGTGTCCCGCGAGGGCGCAGCGAAGCGTTGGGCAGGGGTGCACGCAGGCCGGCTATTGAGCCTCGAAAGGCAAATGTTTGGGGTGCCGACGCGCTCACAAGCGACGGAAGACAATACCGTTGACGGCGTTTTCGCGAGTCGTCAGTGGACCCCGCGGGGTCGGAGAACCCGTGCATGCGTGCGATCTCTCCATGTTCGAGAACCGGGAGAGCCCATTCTCACCCGTGGCCTTGTCGATGATGCCTCGCTCTATATGGGTCGCGGGGTGGCGTGTCGGCAGGTGGCGGGTCGTGCGGGAAAGGCTGAGGCCGTAATCCCGTGATGCACGAGGGTGGGCAGTCGGACGGTCCCGTAGTACCTGAGAAGCTGTCGAACAACGTCCAAGGCGGGGCGGCGGAGGTGGTGGAGGAAAGGGGATCGGCCAAGGAGAACGCGGACAGTCAAACACGCCCCGGACACAGTGCTGGGCAAGGTGTGTCAAGTGGGCTGGACCGCGTGCGCCAGGCAGCACAGGACAGGGACGCACGGTTCACCGCGCTGTTGCATCACGTTGATGTCGATCGCTTGCGGGTGGCCTATCGGGCGTTGAACCCGAAGGCCGCCACGGGGGTCGATGGCGTGAGCTGGGAGGAGTACGGGCGGGAGCTGGAGGGCAACCTCCAGGATCTGCACGCACGCCTCCACAGGGGCGCTTACCGGGCGAAGCCGTCTCGCAGGGTGTTCATAGCGAAGGCCGACGGGCGCCAGCGTGCGCTCGGCGTCGCCGCGCTGGAGGACAAGATCCTCCAGCGGGCGCTGGTCGAGGTGCTGAACGCCGTCTACGAGTGCGACTTCCTTGGTTTCTCCTACGGGTTTCGGCCCGGACGCAGCCAGCATGATGCGCTGGACGCGCTCGCAGCGGGGATCACTCGCAGGAGGGTGAACTGGGTGCTCGACGTGGACATCCGCGACTACTTCTCCAGCCTCGATCACTCATGGCTGGTGAAGTTCATCGAGCACCGGATCGCGGATGAGCGGGTCCTTCGCCTGATCCAGAAATGGTTGAAGGCGGGGGTCATCGAGGACGGGGTCTGGTCGCAGACGCTGGAGGGAACGCCGCAAGGGGCTTCGGTTTCGACGCTCCTTGCAAATGTTTACCTTCACTACGTCTTTGACCTGTGGGCTCACCAGTACAGACGCCAGCACGCGCATGGTGACATGGTCATCACGCGTTTTGCGGACGACTGCGTGGTGGGCTTTGAGTACCGGGATGACGCCGAGCGGTTCCAGGCAGAGCTTCGCAGAAGACTGGCGGAGTTCTCCCTGGAGCTGAACGCCGAGAAGACGCGGCTGATCGAGTTCGGGCGGTTCGCCGCCCAGGACCGGCAGGCACGGGGTCTTGGCAAGCCTGAGACGTTCTCCTTTCTCGGCTTCACGCATATTTGCGCGAAGGCCAGGAAGACGGGGCGGTTCAAGCTGAAGCGCATCACCGACTCCAAGCGGACGCGCGCCAAGCTGCGCGAGGTCAAGACCGAGCTCAGACGACGGCGGCATCTGCCTATCCCCGAGCAAGGCCGCTGGCTCGCCAGCGTCCTGCGCGGGCACTGCAATTACTACGCGGTGCCCGAGAACAGCAAGGCGCTGAACGCCTTCCGCTACCAGATCATCCAGCACTGGCACAAGGCGCTTCGGCGTCGCAGCCAGCGCACAACGATGACCTGGGCGCGGATGACGCGCCTCGCTGACCGATGGCTACCGAAAATACGCATCCTGCACCCCTGGCCCACCGCTCGCTTCGACGCCAGAATCCAAGGCAAGAGCCCAGTGCGGTAGTCCCGCACGCTGGGATCTGCGCGGGGGGCCGCCAGCAACGGCGGTCCCTACCGCGACCGACGTAGAAGCAGCCACCCAGCACAAGCCCACCAACTATTGCTTTACTAGAAAACGGCTGGACATATAGTGAATAAGATGCAGTACGCTTTACACGAACGCCGCACTATCAGCCAAGGATCATTGAAGGGATATCGATTACAAAGGCTGGTCGTATAGGACTGACTAAGCATTTCATTACCACTCACGGCATTGAGCGCGGTACGCGGGCCTATATGTACTGGGACGCCAATACAAAAGCGATTGCGATTGCGTTCACCCGCAAAGCTGATGCAACGGCCTATCCAGTTCGGCCTACACGCCAATTCGGAGCCTTTATCACTGCAGGCACCTGGCCCGGTATCCGGCCGGTTATGCGGGACGGCCAGCCGGAGGGGCCGGCCATTCATGCCCCGGTTTCCCGCTGCCTTTCGGCCGCCGGCATTCGCTGACCGTAACGAGACATCAGCCAGAGGTTCAAGTGCTTCACCCGTCCGATCTGCCTCTCGCCTGTAACGTCCGGATGGAACGAGCGCCCTCGGGCTTTTGCCTAATGCTTCGAACCCCGCCGGGAACACCAGTGACGTACGTCAGACCGAGGCCAGGCTATTGAGCACGAGCCTGGCCTCGGAACTACGCCCTCGACAATCGTTCAACCCTCCAATCAACGTCGCTTACTCACATGCATGCGGATCATTCGCCTTTCGGCGTTCTCGATGCCGCGTTTTGTTGGGGTGTTGGGGGTCTACTTTTTGGTTTTGTGTTTTTTCTTCTTTTTGGCTGGTTTCGCGGGTTTTTTGGTGGGGCATCCGGTGACGGCGATCTTCGTGGTTTGTTTGATGACCGTCCCGTTTTGCCCGGTCAGGGTGATGGGGCTTATGAGGGGCTTAGGGATCGTCTTCTTGACCTTGATCGTCGTGTGCCGTCGGTGCCCGTGGATCCGCCGGATGACATGCTTTGTGACGGTGATCGTTTCCGTCGGTGCGCAGAGGTTCACGTTCGCGGCGAGCACTGAGTGGGGTCCCTCGGGGAAGCTCGCCACGAAGTTCGTGACGGGTGCGTCGGGGACGGTTTCAAAGTTGGAGTAGGTCACTCCCTTTTTGATGTCGGTCTTACCGTCGAGGATGATCGTTACGCCCTCGCCTTGTAGCACGAACTCGAGATCCGGGAATTCCGTGCCTCTGGCTACGAGGTAGGCTGGCCCTCTTAGTGGTTCGTTGAGGACGGGTGTGGTTGCTGTTGCGGTTCCGACTTGTGAGCCTTCGGGGCAGCCAGCGGGGTTCGCGTTGAACTGTGCCGCTAGGCACGCTTTCTGGAGTGTGGAGAGCCGGGATGGTAGCGCGACGGGGAGCTGTACCTGGACCTTGTGGATGTTTGCTTCCCCTGGGTTCTGGGTGTCGGTGACGGTCAGGCTCGCCCCGTCGACTTTGCTGGTCTTCCCCTGTGTGGACTCGGTGAAGACTGGTTTGAAGGGGAGGTTCTGGCAGCCCGTGGCCTGGAACGGGCTAGCGACATTCGCGGTCGCGCCCTGGGTCGCGGTGATCGTCGCGGTGATCTGCTTGGCTTCGCAGTTCGTCGGGTTATAAGCAAACCCGGGACGATCGATGTTGACGTTCACGCTACGCAGCCGGAACGGCACCCCGTCCTTGGCCTGGGGTAGCGGGTCGCTTACGACGGTCGCCGCACCCGTGGTCGGGTTCACGGTGATCGCCGCACGCACCGTGACGTTACCGAGATGGAACGGCCCGGCGTTCGCGGGGACCACGATCGACAAGCCAAACGGTGCGCCCTTATAGCCCGTCGTGAGATACACCCCACCTTCGCGTACCAGCGGGTCTTCGCCCGCACCCGCAGCGACCGTGGTGCTCCCGATCTGTGAGGCTTGTGGGCATTCGCCGTTTCCGGCTTGTGGTTCCCCGCACAGCGGGACGGTGGCTAGTAGCGCGCCGAGGCCGCCGGGTAGGGTCTCTGTCAGCCCGGAGAAGTCCTGTTCGCCGTCTTGGCGTGAGAACGTCAACGTCAACGCGCTGAACGCCCCCGCCGCCGGGGAGATCGTGCCCGCCGTGAACGCTGGCGCGAACGGCATCGTCGCGGCGCACCCCGTCGCGGCGAACGGTAGCGTGCTGCCGGTGGGTTCTTGTCCTGCCCAGGAGCTCATGCTCCATGAGGCAGCGGCCGGCCCACAGGTCTGCGGGTTCGCGAGCGGCGCCCTCGCGCCACCACGAAGGTTCAGCTTCAGTTCGCTGAACGGGAACTGCGGGTTTTCCCTAAACGACGCGGTCAGCTGCCCCGTCTGCGGGTTCGCCGAGAGCGTGCCCGCTGCCTTGACGATTATCCCCGACCCCTGCACTTCGAGATAGACCCCGAACAGTTCGCCGTTACTCGCCGAAGCTTCGGTGCACAGCGGCTGGCCTTCGCCACCACACTTCGGCTCGGCCACGAACACCCGGCCCTGCAACGGCGCCGGGGATTCCCCGGGCTGACACACAGCCTGGCCTACCCCACCACAGCGGCTCGGTAGAAGTGGCGTGAAGACTTCCGCGGCCCCGATCGCTGAGGCGCCGGGGCAGTGCCCGGGGGCGGCGTGATAGAAGCCGTCATCGTAGGGGCTGTTGTTGCCGCCTGGGTGGCCTGCCCCGAGTTCTGTGGCTTCGGGGTCCCCTTCGTCACGGCCGCCAGCCCCGATCTTATCGCTGCCGATGTTGATCCCTTCCGGGCCTTCCGCACGACAGCCAAGCAGCCCTTCGCCGGCTGGCGGGTTGATCGTCACACCCGCCGGCAACGATACCGTCGCGTTGCGGAGGTCCGGGGTCGACGGTTCGCTGTATTCCGTGGTCTGCGGTATCTTCAGGCTGGTCGTGTATGCCGAGGGAGTATCAGCCTGGGTGGTGCCTTCTGCTGCCGGTGAGCTCGGCCCGAACGACAATGACGGGTTGAACTGCAGCAGATTGCATTCGGTCAACTGTGGGTAGGCGACCGTTTCGCCTGTGACGATATGCCCTGGTTCGCCCCATGGTTCCAGTTCGATGCGGGCCGCTGAGCCTTTCGCGCTACCCACCGCGCCATTCCATACTCCTTCGGATTCTGCTGAGCAGTCAGCGGGGTTACTCATGAACGCTGCCGTCGAGCCGCTTCCGTTCAACGCCCCGGGCTCACCGAACAATGTCAGTGTCGACTCGAGTGTTTCCTCGGTCGTGGGTACACCCGGTACCGTGACACGCAGCCGGTAGCCAGTACCCGTATGCACGACGTTCGCGTAGATCAAGACCGGCACGTTGGTCGCGAACGTGAACCCGAACTCC
Organism: uncultured Solirubrobacteraceae bacterium; assembly: GCA_963830345.1. Lineage (GTDB taxonomy): Bacteria > Actinomycetota > Thermoleophilia > Solirubrobacterales > Solirubrobacteraceae > Palsa-744. The sequence goes on from CAWHLZ010000001.1 coordinate 336,066, forward strand.
GCTGGGTAACCCGCCTCCGGCACCATGTTATACACAGCCGAGCAGCACCCTGTCGTTTCTTCTCCTGTGAAACCGTATTCTCCCTCGTGCGTACCAGAGTTCAGGATGCCATACACCCCGACCTGGCTCTTTTCCGGGCATTCGTGGTCACGCAACGCGGACTCATCACATTGCTCGGTGGCCTGTGGATCCCCGAGGAACCCGACAGGCAATTCGACTACCACGTTCTTGAAATTGCGTGCCGGTGAGAAGAAGTGGTGCACGCCCTGGTGGCCTTTCGGCGGGGACATACCCGATGGGACCCCGAAGCTCTCCGTCAGCTCCCACGGATGCCCACCCGCCTCAAACGATGCCAAGCCACCAGCTACCCCTGGTTCAAACGTGAATTCGTTTACTTCAAAAACAGGCGCCACATCGATAGGTGTATCCTCAACCCTGGAAACCGTGGGTGCGCCGCCGCCTTCCATCGTCACTTCGTTTTCCAGCACCCCTGTCATCTTTTCCGTGGGTGCCGAGACGATGATGTCGAGATACGCCGCGTAATGTCCCTGTTCGATTTCTTGGGGTTCTTCAAGTTCGTTTAGGAGATCGCATGTCACGATTTCGTGTTCCGCGGCTTCGCTCTCCGTGCAATGCCACGTCCCTTCATTCAAACCGCTACCGCTCTCCGGTTCTTCGAGAATATGGATTCCCCGCGGCAACGTGTCCTGGATCGTCACCAGCCCGCTCGAGCGTTCATCGCCAGTATTCAACACCAACAGCTGATAGCGATCACACTTTTTTTCTGCTTCGCACACTACCGCGTCGCTCGCCGAGAAACTGCTGGGCTCAGCCACAGCATGCACCGACCAGCCAACACCCGCCCACGCCGAACCAGCAAACACCGCGCACCCTACACACACGACCATCACCACACACACAACACGCAGCACACCCAACCAACCCCTACCAGCCACCCGCAACCTGAACCCCATCACTTACCCCTCCGCCGTGTCTTAACCCCAGGCCGTGCCTTATTAGCTACCACCCCATACCGTCTGCGTGCCGCTGCCTCACACGCCACCCGCCTATGCCTACGCTCCCGCTTACACGCCCCCAACGCCCGCGCCAACAACACCCCACGACTCAAAACCACCCGTTTACCAGCACCAGCCGTCACACCCGGCGGCGACACACCCGACAGTGACGCACTCCCTGGTGTCGCAAACGACGGCTGCACATACAACGAACCATTACACGCTTCAGCCACACACCCCGCCGCGGGATCCAACGCACCAAACCCACCATCAACCCGCGCATCATACGTATCATACTGCGTATCCGTATCCTGCGGCACCAACCGATCCGCCGTCGTAAAGAACACATCCCCACCCGACGCATCCAGCCCCTGGACTTTCGCGCTCACAGTGTTCACACCATCAGAAATCAAATACACATTCCCATCACTCAACAAACCACCACCCGCTACCGTACTGTGATACTCATACACACTTCCAGCGCCAGCATGAGCAGCACCTTCAGCTTCATCAGTCAACGCCCCCGCACTATCAAACACCACCGTCGAACCATCACCCGACACCGCCAATGCCGACGCAGGCGCCGTCGGCGAAACAAAATCCTGGGTATACCTTTGTGAAGGGATTATTGCTTCGTGTTCGTTGGCGCTTTCCGTTCCCTGCGGCTGATCATCATCACTGCCCCTGGAAACCCGTACGAGTTCGCCCGTCACCGCGTCATACTCATAGATCTGAGGCTGACCGCTCGTGTCCCGTTCGCCTTCAGTCAGATCCCCCGCACTCTGAAACACCAGAAAACGCCCATCCGGCGTCGCCTGCACCGACCGCTGATCATGTGAGCTCCAGTCTCTCGCGTCGCTGTTTGGTGAGGGGCACTGCTTGACGCCCATCAACGAGCCGGACTCTTTTTCACCTGAGCACAATGTGGCTATGAACGACACTCGCCCCGTGTCACTTTCAAACACATACAAGTTATCCCCGCCTTCCCTCGGCCGGCACTTCCCACCACGCGTCGCTTCCCCCGCTTTTTCTATTTCTTCTTTTTCGGCTTCTTCTTCTTCAACCTTTTCCAAGGATGTCAATTCCCCGTAGCATTGGCCTTCTTTCCTGCCGCCGCGTGGTTCGCTCGTCAACCGGCCCGCCGCTACGAAATACACATGCGAACCATCCCCCGACACACGCGCCACGCCCTGCACCCCCGCCGCCATCGGACCAACCGACACCGACGCCTGCACAACACGCACACCCGCAGGCTTATCAAAATCAAACTCATACAAATTCATACCCACAGCACCAGCAAGCAATTCCTGTTCAGTCAAGAAGAACACCTTCGAGCCATCCTGCGAAGCACCCACAAATTCCGCCGGCCGCCGTCCTTCAGCCACCGTCGCAGGAACATTACACACCGCACACTGCCCAACCGCAGGCTCAGAAACCGCCACCGTTTCAAGCCCATCAAGACGCCCATAAAGTTCACTCACTTCCGGAGCTTGAATAGGCCCATTACATTCGCTAGCGTCATGACCGACCGCCGTGAAAAACACCCTCGCACCATCCACCGACATCGCATCATAAATATCATAACTCCCGAGCGAGCCGAGAAAAGTCGAACACAAGCTCGCGAGCTTCCCCTTTTCGTTCACCCCCACCAGTTCCGGACGCACCTCATTCCGACCAGAATACTGATAAAGCGAGCTTTCTTTACCGACAGTTTCATCACCCGGCCACAGCAACCCATGAGCAGGACCTTCGAGAATCCTGAAAAGGATACGCGAGAAATCATCAGACGCATCTAGATATTTGAGATCTTCAAAATACAGGAAGCCCTGAAATTCACCGGCGGGCGAACCGGCTTCTACCGACGGCGGAACAAGCGACCCTATCTTCACCATCACACCATCCGCTTCACGGATGTAGAAATCCTCGGCAGCGATCGACTGCGACGGAGTACGCGCCAACCACAACGTCTCACCAAGTTCAGGATCAGCCGCCACAAGGATCTGCGCCGGAAACATCGAAGCCGGCGGCGAGATCGCATACACACCCCACCCCAACCCCGAACGCGAAAGCAAATACGCAGCACCCTGACCACCAGAATCACCCTGCACCCCCGCAAAAACCCCTATCGATTCCTCGAGCACACCCGAACCATCTACAGAGACCCCAGACGGTTCAAGCTGATTACCATCCTTGAATATCGGCGTGACCAGCTCATACGCACGACATTCAGGAAGATACACCCTAAAACCCGGCGAAGCTTCATTCGGACACACTTCCCCTGTACTCGCATCCCCCACCGCCAAGGCACCCGGCACCAACACCAAACAACACACCACAACACCACCCACCCCACCAAACAACCTGAACACCCGGCCACCCACCCCGCTCCACATAACCCCACAAACCCCTCTCTACAGCCAACGCTGCTCCAGCAGACAAAATAACATGTAAATGTGGGGCCCAAGCCAACGCCCAGACCCCACACACCTACATCAAACCCAAAACCAACCTAACTACGCTACGGTAACGGACTCCATTCCCCACCACTTTCCAGTAACACTAACGTCGTCCCAATCTCACTCGATTCGTCACCGAAGGCCGTCAGCCCAACTTTCACGGCTGAACCAACGCCGGCTTTGATTAACCAAACTTCCGGCACTGACGTTGATGGGAACTTGAGAAGATACGATTTAGCCTGTGACGCAGCCTGCCCTAATTCAATAGTAGCTTCACCCGGATCAGTGAGAACTTCCGCAGCGACTTTACCCGTCACTTTCGTTTCTTTGATTTTACATTCATTACTGAAGACCAGGGTCGCGAAATTAGTGCCGCTCGTCGGGAAGAACTCCACTAAGAGTTTTTTACCGACTTTTTTGCTTTCAACATTCTCCACCAGCTCCGACGTCAGCGGAGTCGTTATGATCGGTGTTAATAAAGTGCAATTTGCGCCGTCGCCGCTTACGCTACATCCGCTGAATTCGGCGACCTCATCATTTTTGCCGGGTTCGCCGGGTTCTGACCCTAATATCACCCCTACGTTGAGTTTCACTGTACTACATGTAACTGAGATCCCGGCTTCAGGCGTACTCAGCGTGAGGGTGGCAGAGAACGCTTTTGCGGTGATGTTACGCGTCTGGCCCGCCTTCAGCCTCGAACCACCAACAGTCCAGAACGGCGCTTCTTCAGCCTGAGCCACCGTCGCAACCACAGCACTCAACGCGAACACCGCCAACAGTGCAACTCCGATCAATCTAAATCGTTTCATCTTTGCCATCTACTCCTTTTACGCTCACGGAGTATCCAGGCAACAAAAGACTCCGACAGACAGCAGCAAGTCTAGCGACCCAGCCCATAGCCACAACCCGTGTTTCTGACTCCGGACGCGATAATCGCCCACAGCCAAACACGACCGCAGCCACCAACAAGACCAACGCCACCATGAGACTGCTGCCATCCAAGAGTCCCATATACATCACCCTTCCGCTCCTAATCAATGGAAACCCCTGTTTAGCAGAATAACACCCATCACACAAGACACCCCCAAAACCACCACCCCAACCCAAAAAACTCCAAAACCCGACAAATACACCAATGCAGCACCTTCACCCCAAGCACAACCACCAACAAAACAGAAACAAGCTCCCATAAATCGCCGATACCACCCTCCTCGGCTGCATCGTCGGAGCGCTCGCCGAGCAACGGGAAGACGATCCGCTTTCGTCGCGCGGTAGTAGTTGACATGAGAGCCCAGCCGTGCGATCGTCCGCAGCGGCGCGGCAGATTCCGGGCGCTCGTCCGCGTCGCAGGGGATCGCGAGCGTGCAACAGACTTCTCGCCACCCAGCCGTGCGACATCGGCTTAACGACTCACGAAAGTCGCTCGATCGATCCACGTTATACAGCCAGCCTTTGAGTGTATTCTCCGTTGGTTTCACCGATCGAGCATGGCGCAGCACGCAGCAAGAGCACGACGCAAAGCTCGCCACCGCCGCGCGGATGCATGACTTGTTCATACGCAGGTTCGAGTACCTTTTCCCAGGCTCGTCTAGTCCGCTTCGCCGGTCGTCCCTTGCGTTGACTCGGCTCCGTTGACGGGACCCCTGTGAGGAGTCCAGGCTCACTTCACGGGGATCCCGTCACCGCTCTGCAGCCAGATAGCTAACCACATGCAGTATGTATGGGGTCCAGGCCAAGGCCCAGACCCCATAGCCTATATCAAGCCGAATCCAATCACGCTCCTCTTAATTACGGTAACGGGCTCCATTCTGCGCCGTTTACTAGTAAGACTAACACGGTGCCTTCCTCGGTGGCCGGGACAGCAAAGGCGCTCAGTCCAACTGGTACGGCTTTACCCAAGCCGCCTTTTATTAACCAAACCTCCGAAATCGATGTTTTCGGAAACTCAATGAGCCATGATTTGGCCAGTTTTGGCGTTCCCCCTAATTCGATCTTTTCTTCACCTGGATCGACAAGAACTTCAGCGGCTACTTTGCCCGTAACTTTCGTTTTCGCGTTTGTGCAAGTGCCACCGAATTCCAGATTCGCAAGTAGGGATCCGGTAGTCGGGAAGAACTCTATTAACAGTCTTTTCCCAAGTCTAGCGTTTTCGACATTCTCCACCAGCTCCGAGCTGAGCGGTTCTGTCACAATCGGTTTCGGTAACGTGCACGCCGCGCCGTTACCGGTCACTCCGCATTCCGTGAGTTCAGCTACCTCGTCATTTTTGCCGGATTCACCGGGTTCCGACCCTAACAGCACGCCTACGTTGAGTTTTGCTTTCTTGCACGCCACCACTATTCCGGCTTCCGGGGCGCTCAGACTGAGTTCAGCGGAAGCTACTTTTGCGGTGATATTGCGTGTCTGGCCCGCCTTGAGCCTTGAGCCTTCAACAGCCCAAAACGGCGCTTCTTCCGCCTGCGCTACCGACGCTGCCGCCGTCCCTATCGCGAACACTGTCAACAGTGCAGCTCCGATCAACCTAAATCGTTTCATCTTGCTATCTTGCTCCTTGTCACTGGAGCATCCGTGCGACGGAAGACCCAGTGCAGTATCGAGTCTTGAGACCCGGCCTGTAACAACAACCCGTTTCTGGCTTCGCGGGGATAATCGCCCGTTTAGCAGAGGGATCACAGCGACAGGACCAGCACCACTAAGACAACCTCGACCGCTTGAGGACTTCATAGACATCGCCCTTCTGCTCCTATTTATTGGAAGCCCTGTGTAGCAGCCTCGAGCGGGTGATGCAAGTTATATTCTGGCTGTCGCGTGGTCTAGTGAAGTTCCGAAAAATGAGAAACGGACAGATATCGGGTTTTGATGGAGCCATGGTGGCAGGCAAGACGGAAACAGCTCTGATGAACAGGACCTCCGAGCCTGTAGTTGTCGGTCAAGAAGCCCCGTGAATACATCCGAGGTGACACCACCGCCGAACGGCAGGCGCGCGGCGCCGTGGTCACCTCTGCGGGCGGGAGTGCCACCTCCGCTCAGCCAAGGTATGACGCGTACGCAACATCAAAGGCTGCCGTCGGCGTCCCCGCAGCCGATCCCAGCAGTGTGCTCGTCGATATGAGCAGGCCGCTTTACAGTGCAGCACGAGCTCAATCTGCGCCGGTGTTCACATACATTCTCCAGCGGCGGGCGAGAGAAGCACCTTTCGCTCGCCGCCAACCTCAGCCACGTGTGGTCGACCATCACCACGACAATCATTTGGTTCAATCCGCGGTCTTCCCTTACGCGGTCGGACATGAGGTCCAGGCGGACGCGTGGACCTCATGTCAATATCAGTCGAATTTTTTGCAGCCGGTCTGATTACGGTAACGGACTCCATTCTCCTTCATTTTCTAGTAAGACTAACGCCGTCCCAGTCCCAACTGATTCGTCGCCGAATGCCGTCAGCCCGACTTTCACGACCGAACCGACACCGCCTTTTATGACCCATACTTCGGTGATCGCTGTCGCGGGGGACTTGACGAGCCATGATTTAGCCTGTTTAGCGGCCTGCCCTAATTCAATAGCAGCTTCGCCCGGATCGGTGAGAACTTCGGCCGCACCTTTACCCGTCACTTTCGTTTCTTTGATTTTACATTCGCCACTGAACACCAGGGTCCCGAAATTGGTGCCACTTACGGGGAAGGCCTCAGCTAACAGTTTTTTACCGACTTTTTTGCTTTCTACGTTCTCTGCGAGCTTCGTCTCGACCGGGTTTGAAATGATGGGGTTGGGTAACGTGCATTTTTCGCCGTTGCCGGATACTGAGCATTCTGAAGCTTCGCTGACTCCCAGACCGGTGCCGGGTTCTCCCGGTTCCGATCCTAACATTACCCCTACGTTGAGTTTCGCTTTTTTGCATGTGATCGTTATCCCAGCTTCGGGAACGCTCATTGTGAGGGTGCTTGAGAATGCTTTTGCGGTGACGTTTCGTGTTTGGCCTGCCTTGAGTCTGGAACCTCCGACGGTCCAGAACGGTGCTTCTTCGGCTTGGGCTGCTGAGGCGGCTAGAGCACCGAGTGCGATCGTGGCTAGAAGTATCGTCCCTATGAGTTTAAGTCGTTTCATAACTGCTGCTCCATATCTATAGGGGAGCGTCGAGGCACGCAACGACGACGACGTGGGTGCCGTCCGTGGTCGCGGGCTTGCCCTTTGGCTCCTATTGGTGGGAGCTTTGATGTAGCAGGGCGAGGGTGGGGGTCGCAGGGTATTTGGGGTGGCTTGGGTGGCCCCGCGAAGTTCCGATATTAGGGAAATACGCGGTGCAGGGCTTTTGGCGGTTCCGTAGCTATAGGTAGACAGAGACAGTTAGGGTGGGCACGCTGTCTATGCTCCGCTTTCGATGACGAGCGCAGCGCTGGTTGTCCGAGTGTGCGTTTACGGACTACTTTTCAGTAAGACGGAGGTCCTGCTCGTGGGCATCGCTATGGTACACCCATGTCTGAATGTCCGAGCTTTCGTGGGCGGCGGATACTTGTGACGGGAGCCAGTCGTGGCATCGGTCGTGAGACGGCGCGCCACCTGGCCGAGCTGGGCGCGGCGGTGGTCGTCCTCGCACGCGATCGGGTCGGTGTGAACAGGTGTGTCGGCGAGCTCGCAGGTAGTGGCCATCGGGCACTTGCGATGGATGTCGGCGATGAAGGTGCCTGGGGGTCGGTTCCAGTTCAGGCGGTGCTGGACGGAGTGGACAGCGTGGTGACCGCGGCCGCGGTGCTGACGCCGATAGGTCCGATAGGTACCTACCAACCGGGAGACTTCTGGCAGACCATGCGCGTTAACGTCCTCGGCACACTGTTGGCGGTAAATGCGTGCCTGCGCTCGCTGGAAGCGAACCGCGGCGCCGTGGTGACCTTCGCGGGTGGAGGCGCCACCTCCCCTCAGCCGAGGTACGACGCCTATGCGGCCTCCAAGGCGGCCGTTGTGCGTCTCTCGGAGAATCTCGCGCTCGAGCTGCTCGAGCGCGGTGTAAGGGTGAATGCCGTATCCCCCGGCTTCGTTGCGACGGACATCCACGCCGCCACGCTGCGAGCCGGGCCGCAGCTGGCCGGTGACGAGTACTTCGCCAATACCGAACGCCAGCTCGACACAGGCTCGGTGCCGGTCCGCCGCGCGGCTGAATTGACTGCCTTTCTACTGGACGACGCGGCGTCGGGGATAACCGGCCGCGTGCTCAGCGCGCAATGGGACCCGTGGCGCGAGCGGGCGTTCCAGCAGCGCCTTCGCGAGGAGCCGGATCTGGCTAGGCTCCGCAGGATCGACGACCACTTCTTCGCGCCCGTCCCACACACGACCGTTCCCCACCCAGATTAGGCGAGAGCCGGTGCAGCCGCTCGCGGCGCAAGAATGAATCGGTTTCCGCGAGCGTCGCCGGTGTGCCGATCTCGTAGAAACGCTCGCTGGCTTGGAAGCCGTACAGCAGCCCCGCGCTCGCGAGCTCGCGATACAGCTCGGCGAGATCGGCTGTCTCGCGGGGAACTCGGTCGAGCGCCGCCTGCTCGAGCCCGCCAAGGCCATAGTCGATCCAGTGCATGTCCGCGCGTCGCGCCCGCTTGTCGTAGGCGAGCACGCGCCCGTCGGCGTACACAGCGTTGGAAGCCTCCCACCGCCCATCGTTGCGCAGGACGCTCATCATCGCCGGCAGCCCGCTCGACCGCCATGCGCTGGCCGCGGCGGCGTAGTCGATACGCAGGTACGTGTCGCCGTAGAGCACGAGAAACCGCTCGCCGAGCATCTCCCTCGCGCGACGGATCGCCCCCAGCGTGCCATCCAGCTCGGCGCTGTCAAAGCTGTAGGCGATGCGCAGCCCGAACAGCTCCGTGCCCAGCCGTTGTCTGATCGCCTCGCCCAGGTAGCCAACGCACAGCACGATCTCGCCTGCCCCCGAGGCCGCGAGCAAGCGCAGTTGATGCCACAGGAAGGGCTTCCCCGCCACCTCCAGCAGTGGCTTTGGCACCTTCTCCACCCGCTCGCCGAGGCGCGTGCCCAACCCCCCGGCGAGGATGCACACCGGGGGCAGGTCGCTCACCCGAGACACGTGGCCTGACGCGGGCGGACGTCTCACCGCTCGTCCTCGTCCTCATCGTCGTTGTCCCATCCGTAGCGGGACTCGAGGATGTACTTGGGCCGCTGCCGCGACTCGTCGTAGATGCGCCCGACGTACTCGCCGATCACACCAAGCGACAGCAGCTGGATGCCGCTGAAGAACGCGACGGCGACCACCACCGTCGGGTTGCCGACCGGAAAGGCCAGGCCGCCCAGCTTCAACGCGACGTACGCGACCGCCACGAAGAACGCGACCCCCGACAGCGCGACGCCCATCAGCGAGATCAGCTGCAGGGGGTAGCGGGAGAAGCCGATCACCCCGTTCAGGCCGATGAGCAGCGACCCGAAGAAGCGGTTGTACTTGCTCGCGCCGGCCTCGCGGACGTCGCGGTCGTAGAGCACGCTGGTCTGGCGGAAGCCGACCAGCGCGACCAGCCCGCGCAGGAAGCCGTGGTGCTCTTCCAGTGCCACCACGTTCTCCACGACGCGTCGACTCAGCAGGCGGAAATCGCCTGTGTTGGGTGGGATCTCGACTTCGGCGATGCGCGCGATCACACGGTAGCCGAGCGCCGCGACGATCCGCTTGGGCAGCGTCTCGCCGGCGCGTGTCCGTCGCTGCGCGTAGACGACGTCATATCCCTCGCGCCAGCGCGCGACGAGCTCGGGGATCAACTCCGGTGGATCCTGCAGGTCGCAGTCGATCACCACCACCGCGTCCCCGCCGGCCGCCTCCAGACCGGCGATCGTGGCCATCGGCTGTCCGAAGCGACGGGAGAAGCGCAGCATCTTGACGCGGGAGTCCCTGCTGCGCAAGCCCAGGATCAACCGCTCCGTCGCATCCGTCGACGGATCGACGCTGAAGATGATCTCCCAGGCGATGCCGAGTCCGTCGAGGATCTTGCTCAGACGCTCGTGCACTCGCTCAACATTCGCCTCCTCGTTGTAGGCCGGTATCACGACGCTCAGGGTGAAAGCCCTCCCGCGGCGATCCCAGCGGGTCTCGGGCGCGACGATTGGTGCGCTCGCGTTCGCCGTGCTCATCGGCAATCCTCCGGACGACGCAGCACTGTGAGACTGCGGATCCCGAACGGCGCATGTACCCCCGCTCGCAGCATCCACTGCTCGAGTTGGCACGCAAGCCGGCCCACGCGCGAGTCCGTGGTATCGGAGATGTCGCTCGTCACACGCGCGCGGAGCTGTGCGTCGCTGAGCGGCCCCAGGCGGCGGTTGCGCTTCTTCACAAGCCAGAAGGGCGCGTACAGCAGCGCGCCGAGATGCGCGTCCAGGAGCACCTGCAGCCCCACGCCGCGAGCCTTGCCGGCGAGCTCGCCCCGCCCGTAACGGCGCTCGTGGCCCAGGAAGCGATCGTAATAGTCGTAGAGGCGCGGCCCGCTCGGCACGACCACGACCGCGCGCGCGCCGGGGCGCAGGACGCGGCGCAGCTCCGCCAGGGCGCGCACGTCGTCGGCCACATGCTCGAGCAGGTTCGCGCTGAGCGCCGCGTCGAGGCTTTCGTCACGAATCGGCAGCGCACACGCATCCGCCTGCAGCAGTCGCGCCTGCGGAACGAGCGCGTGAGCCTTGCGCAGCCCGGAGGCCACCAAGTCGACCCCGATCAGGGTCGCGTCTGGATAGCCCACTCGGAGGTCCTCCAGCAGATAGCCCGACGAGCAGCCCACGTCCGCGAGCACCGGCCGTCCCGGCAGCCGACCCAGCTGCCCGAGCATCGCCCGTCTGGTCCAGACATCCATGAAGTGCTCGCGACTGCTGTGCTCGTGCAGGTCCTCCAGATCCTCTGACCAGTTGACGCTCGCGTCCTCGACGTAGCGCAGGAACGCCTCCTCGCCGGCGGCCTCGCCGATCCAGCCCGTGTCGAATGCCGGCACCCGCTCGGCGCCCGGCGGCGGCAGCAGCGCCTCATGTCGCATATGCCGCCTCCACCTGCGACCACGCATAGCGCGCATCGACCAGGCTGCCGAGCAGTGAACGTCCGTCACCGGACTCGATCGCGCCGGCGAAATGCTCCCACTCCTTCCGCCATGAGAGATCCTCGCTCGAGTACACGATCTCCTCGCGCTCGGGAGGGCCGAGATCCGGGCCCATTCGGTAGATCCTCAGTCGCTGGCGCCCGTATGAGTTCACGAGCCCGTCGACCTCGAGCTTGGCGTCGCGACAGTAGACCTCCAGCGAGAACAGGTTCTTCCACTCCGTCCAACTCACGTGCAGCATCGCCCACGGGCCTTCGCGCAGGCCCGCGTCGCCGAGGATCAGCGCGGCGTTGTCCTCCACCTGGGTCTCCCAGAACTGCGTGCGTAGCAGCGCCGAGTGGAGTGGCAGCGGACCCGCGAGCCAATGGCTGAGATCGAGCAGGTGCATCCCCTGGTCGACGAGCTCGCCGCCGCCGGCGCGTGCCGGGTCGGCGCGCCACTCGCGCTCGTAGCCGGGGCGCCCGCCGTGTCCGTAGCGTGCGCGCAGGTGCATCAGCGCTCCGTGCCCGCCGCAGCGCACCTCCTGCCAGGTGCGTGCGAGCGCGGGGTGAAAGCGATGGTTGAAGCCGACCTTCACGAGACGTCCGCTGGCGCGCTGACAGTCGATCAGACGCTCGACCTGCGCCGTCGAGATCCCAGCCGGCTTCTCCACCAGGACGTGCGCGCCGCCGGCCAGTGCCCGCTCCGTGAGCTCCGCCAGGCGGTCGTGGACGGTGGCGACCACGACGACCTGCGGAGCGAGCGCGAGCAGCTCCTCCGCGGTCGCGCACGCCAAACAGCGATGCCGAGCCGCCAGGCTCGCGGCCGCCCGCGAATCGATGTCATAGCAGCCGACCAGAGTGTCGCTGGACCCCAGCGCCTGCGCGCGCTTGGCGCCAATCCGCCCGCATCCGACGATCGCCACGCGCAGCGAGCTCACGCGTACTCGCTCGCGTACGCACCGCCGAACTCGAAGTCGAACGGAAGCTCGGAGGCCATCTGCGCCGCCATCGCCTGCCTGGTGTCATCCGGCCGGCGCGAGTAGACGAGCAGGAACCCGCCGCCGCCAGCGCCCACGAGCTTCCCGCCGATCGCGCCGTTGCTGCGTGTGATCTCGTACAGCCGATCGATGCGCTCGTCGCTGATGCCCGGCGAACGGCGACGCTTGTGCTGCCAATGCTCGTGCATCAGCTCCGCGTACCCCTCGAGATCGCATGCCTCGAGCAGCTCGCAGACGCGGTGGCCGAGCTCCTTGATGCGATCCAGGTTCTCGGTCATCGCCCGATCGCCCGCTTTCGAGCGCTCGTCCTGATCGGCGAGTATCCGCGACGCCGCGCGCGCCTCGCCCGTGTAGAACAGCAGCAGTCGCTCTTGCAGGCGCCGGAGCACCTCGGGGGCGAGCTCGAGCGGCCTGACCTCGACCTGCCCGTCCGGCTGGAACGTGTATCCACAGATGCCGCCGTGGGCGGCCACGTACGGATCCTGCTTGCCGACCGGCTCGCCGAGCACCCCCATCTCGATCTCGCACGCAGCCTCCGCGAGCTCCCCGGGCGCGATCGAGGTATGACGGGCGAGGATCAGGTTCTTGAGCAGGCACACCGTGTAGGCGCCCGAGGAGCCCATGCCGGTGCCCGCGGGCACGTCCGCGACCGAGGCGATCTCGAGCGGGCTGCCGCGCCAATGGCGCAACAGGCTCTCACGCAGGATCGGATGCCGGATTTCGCCGATCTCGTCGACCTCCTCCAGCTGCGAGTACTTCATCCGAAAGCGGCGCTGAAAGACGGTGTGGGTGAGCATGTAGACGTACTTGTCGATCGCGCCCGCAACCAGAAAGCCGCCATGCTGGGCGTAATAGGACGGCAGATCCGTGCCGCCGCCGCCGAGCGAGATGCGCAACGGCGCCCGGCTGAAGATGACGCTCATGCTCGTCGCTCGCGATTCATGACAGCGCACCCTCGACGACGGCATCGCGCCACGCGTACTCGTTCGCATCGAACCACTCCAGGGTCCGAATCGTGGCCTGGCGGATCGTGACGCGCGGGCGCCAGCCGAGATCGGCGATCCGTGCAGTGTCGAGGTGAATCACGGGGCTGTCGCCCACCCACCCGCGGGCGCCGCCCGTGTATTCGATCTCGGGTGCGAGCGACAGGTGCTCGGCGACGAGCGCGATCGAGTCATCGACCGTCTGCGTTTCCTCGCAGCCGATGTTGTAGACGAATGCTCCCTGTTCGTCCTCGTGGTGTCCCGCGGCCGTGAGGGTGGCGTCGATGCAGTCCTGCACGTACAGGTAGGACTTCACCTGGGAGCCGTCGCCCTGCACCTGCAGCCGCGTGGGCTCGCGTCTCAACGCGCAGTAGAAGTCGAACAGGTGCCCGTGCGTGTAGCGCTCGCCGAGAATCGACACGAAGCGACAGATCACGCTCGTGAAGCCGTAGCCGCTGGCATACGCCGAGACCAGACCCTCGCCGGCGAGCTTTGAAGCGCCGTACAGCGATGTCTGAATAGGGAACGGCGCTCGCTCGGGCGTGGGGAACTCCTCCGGCTCGCCATACACCGAGCCGCTCGACGCGAACACGATCCGCGTGACGCCGCGTGCCCGCATCGCCTCGAGTACGTTCGACGTCGCGATCGTGTTCTGCTCTAGGTCGCGGCGCGGATGGTCGAGGCCCCTGCGCACGTCCGCGTTGGCCTGCAGGTGGAACACCCAGTCGCAGCCCTCGAGCGCAGCTTCAAGCACGCGCGCGTCGAGCACATCTGCGTCGATCAGCCTCACACCTGCTCGGCGCACGACGGCCGCGACGAACTCGCGCCGTCCGCGCCTGAAGTCATCGACGATCACAACCTCGACGCCGGCGGCACTCAGGCGATCGGCCAGGTTGCTGCCGATGAAGCCCGCACCCCCCGTGATACAGGCCCGCTGCATCCTCTGTTACAGCTCGAAGCCGGCGGCTGCCGCATCGCGGTGAAACATCCGCACCGTCTCCAACGAGTACTGCTCGAGGCTCTTTCCAAGCGAGTCGAGCTTCTTGATCAGCTCGTGCGTGACGGTGATGATGTCGCATCCGATCTCGTTGGCCTGCACCACGTTGAGGATCTCGCGCGGCGACGCCCAGATCAGCTCTGAGCGCGGAGCGTCGAGCATGATCTCGACCGCACGCGACATGATTGGCACGGGATCGGTGCCCGCGTCCGCTATGCGACCGGCGAACACCGAAATGTAGGACGGCGCGCCATCTCTCACCGCCACCACGATTAACCGCACCTGCGCCACCGTCAGCAGGGCCGTGACGTTCACTTTGACACCGCTTTCGGAGAGCTCGCGCACGAGCGGCGCCAGCGGCTCGCCGCTGGTCGTCGTCACCGGAATCTTGACGTACACATTCTCACCCCATGCGGCGATCACATGTGCCTGCCGGCGCATCTCGTCGGGGTCGTCGGCGAACACCTCGAAGGAGACCGGGTGTCTCGTGATCCGCTCGAGCAGCGCGCGCGCGAAGCCGACGTAGTCGGTCAGTCCCGCGCGTCGCATCAGCGTTGGATTGGTGGTGAACCCCGTGATGCGCGAGTCGGAGGACAGCGCGAGGATGCCCTCGAGGTCCGCACCGTCAGCGAAGATTCGTGTGGTTTGGCGATCGCGCATGTGTTCTCCTGACCACGTCGACAACCTAGCGAAGCCACCTAGGCGTCCGTAAGGCGAGCGGTGCAGGCGACACCGCTACGCCGGGCGGCTCGGCTGCCTGGAGGGCGGGACGGTCCGCTATTGCAGCCGTTTTCCACCCGAAAGGCCGCTCAGGCGGGCGGAGGTGTCACCGTCATTCACCTGTCCACATCGCAGCGCGTGTCTCCCACTCGCCTGCCTCAGAGTTGGAGACAAAATGTGCAAACGTGCCGATCGCACACGGGGGTCAATCGCGCACAAATACCTGACACGGACGGTAACGCCGAATCCGCGTGGTGAGCTCTCGAACGTGGCCGCGTGCCGAACGTCATCCTATGCCGACGCCCACGGCGCACGCGCCTCGGTATGCCCATGACCTCACGAGCGAAGAAGAAGCAGGCGCGACGCGGTGAATCGGTTCCTACCGGGAACACCGTGCGACGCAGGCAATATGGCCTGCCTGTCGCGACACTCGTCGTAGTCCTGATCGCGGCCCCGATGCTTTTCACCAGCTCCGGCTTCGCCGTCGACTTCACGAACCACCTGTGGCTGATCTGGGCGGCGGGCCACGCGCTCGTCCAGTCCGGTCATCCGAGTTACTTCCTCAACGCGACAGGGATGGGCGTGTTCTATCCGTGGTTTGCCTTCTATGGAGGAACCCTCTACATGATCGTCGGCGGGATCTCCGAAATCATCGGCGGCCATCCGATCCTCGCCTACGTCGGGGTCACGACGCTCGCGATCGCGGGCTCCTACCTGGGCATGATCTGGTTGGCACGGGAGCTCGGCCTGCGCGGCTGGATGAGCCACGCGCCGGCGCTCGCGGTTGTCACCAGCGCCTACTACATAACGAACCTATACGGGCGCGGGGCGTGGACCGAGTTCATGGCCACGGCTGTGATCGCGCCGCTGCTCGCCAGTGGCGTGCACCTGGTCCGTGCGTCGAGCTGGCGACCGTGGCCGATCCTCGTCTTTGTCGTGTCCGCGGTGATCTTCACTGGCAGTCACAACATCACACTGCTCTGGGGAAGTACCGTCGCCATCCTCGCGAGCGTCATCATGTGGCTCGCCCTGGGCAGACCGCGGCAACTGCCGACCCGGCGGCTCGCCATGCTCGGCGGACTCGGCGCGGCGAGCGTGGCAGTGAACGCCTGGTATCTGCTTCCCGACATCGGCTACGCGCACGACGTCAGGGCGCATGCCGAGGCGCTGGCGGCAGCTAGCGCCAGCTTCTTCGATACACCCGCGATTCTGCTGGACCCGTTGCGCAAGGTACCCGTTGAATCGACGACGCCGGCGCTATTCGTTCAGGTGCCAGTCTGGTTTCTGGTGTGGGGTCTCGTGGCGGGTGGGCTGCTGCTGTGGCGCCGACGTTCCCATGACAGGCTTCGCGGCGCATGGATCGGCATCACGATCCTCGTCGGCGTGCTGTTGGGCATGATCATGTTCACGGGGCTCTGGAGCGTCATGCCGTTCCCCTTCGATGAGATCCAGTTTCCCTATCGGCTGGGGAGTTACGTCTTCTACGCTGTCAGTGGACTGGCGCTCGTCGGTGCGCTCGCGCTCCAGCGAGCCGCCACCGAGGGGCGTGCCGACCGGATGATCAGAGGCCTGCGTCTCGGCCTCGCCGCCGTGTGCGCGGTGAGCGTTGGCCTCTGTGTTTGGCAGCAGTGGGTACCCAACACGCTGTTCCGTGAATGGTCGTATCTGAACAGGCGGGAAGCGCTGGTCAGCGTCAACAAGGTGCCGCGCACCTGGTATGACCCCGGCTCCTACGACGATAACGAGGCGCGAGTCGTGAGCGTGCCATCGGGGCGCTCGCTGAACATCGATCCGAGCCAGGTGCACGGCGACCGCTTCGCCGCGTGGATGCACGTCCCGTCGGGATTGGCGCCGATCCAGACCAACATCGCCGGCGGCAGCTACCTGGTGCACCTCTCCGGTCTGACGTGGGTCGGGCGCGATCAATACGGCTATGCGGTGGTGCGGCGGGAAACAGCGGGCAGTGGCCCCGTGCACGTCGTCGTGGAGACGACCTCCAGCGCGGCGCTGGCACTGGGCTGGGCGATCAGCATCATGGCGATCCTCGCGATCTTCGCGATCCTCGCGTGGGCGTCTGTGCAGAGCCTCAGAGCGCGCCGCCGATCCTCGGCTTGACGACATTATTGCAAGGGCTAACGCAGCAGCGCCGCCGCACAGGCCAGGTCGGCTGCGAGCAGCTCGGGGCGTGCGTTATCTGAGCGCTTGTGGGCGCTGCCCGGATACTCGAGCAGAATCGCCCTGCAGCCGGCGCTGTGTCCTGCCGCGACGTCCGCGTCGGTATCCCCGATGATCCAGGATGTGTCGAGGTCGAGGTGGAGTCGAGCGGCCGCATCCAGCAGCATGCCCGGTCGGGGCTTGCGACAACAGCAGGGCCCCGACAGAACCGGTGCCTGACCGTCGGGGTGATGGAGGCACAGGCGGGATCCGTCGACATGCACCCGCTGGCGCGCGAGCAGGTCGAGGACTCGCTCGTGCACTGCCTGAAGCTGGTGCACCGAGGTCATCCCCTTCGCCGCCGCCGGCTGATTTGAAACGCAGACGAGCACGAAGCCGGCCTGCGCGAGCCCGCGCGCGGCAGCGGCTGCCCCGGCGATCAGGCGCACGTCAGCGACTGCGAGCGGCGACTCCGGATACTCCGAGACAGGATCGCGGGTGAGCTCGTTGAGAACGCCATCCCGATCCAGGAACACGGCCGGACGAGCGTTGTGCGCGCCCACCCGCGCGCCAGGTTCGAACGTCAGCGGGCCGCGTCCGGGAGTCTCGACCCAGCCGGGCCTCAAGGCCCGGCGCCCGCGGCCAGCGACTCCCAGTGGCCCTGCCTCATGGCCAGGCCCGGGTGTGACACGAGCGCGTGCCAGACGACCGCCTGGAGGGACTCGACCAGCGGCGTGCGCAACTCGCTTGGCGGCTCGATCAAGATCGCGACGTCGGCGAGCTGGGCGAGTGCTCCTCCAGGGGTCCCGGCAACGCCATATATCGATGCTCCGACTGCCTTCGCCGCCTCCATCGCGCGCACCAGATTGATCGAGACGCGGTGCTCGCGCGAGCCGCCGCCAACGGAGAACACGAGCAGTGCATCGGGCTCGGATAGTCGCGAGACTTCGAGCCACGCGCTGAACGAGGTCTCCCAGCCGTCGTCATTGGTACGTGCGGTGAGCTCAGATACGTTGTCGGTCGGCGCGTAGCTCTCGATCCCGCAGAGCTTGCGGAAATCGTTGACCGCGTGCGAGGCGTGGCCGGCGCCGCCGCCGACACCGAGGATGAACAGGCGACCAGCACGCCCGCGGACCTCGGCTAGACCGCCGACGATCGCGTCCAGTAGCTTTGGGTCGACGCTGTGCGCAAGCTCCGCGACAGCTGCAAGGTAGCCAGCGCTGTGATTGGTGGCGCTCATTTCGTCGCGCGTCTTAAAGCGACACCGCGTGTCGTCAGCAGCACGAACTCGAGCGCCAGGATCGCAAGCGCGAACCCCGTCAGCAGGCGCCCTGCGACGACCGGGACGCTGCTGGCTCGAGTGACAGAGATCCGCTGAGCGCCCTGACTCGAGCCACCGGCTCCGGAGCCGATTTCAAGTACATCGTTGGCTTCGAGGTCGGCTCCGACGATCCTCGCGCCGCTGACACGGACCAGTTCGGGTCCGCTTCTGATGTTCGTGTCGACTCGTTGCCCGGGGGCCTCGTGAACCACCATCGAGGCACGGTCGTCGCGCACCGACTGCGCCGGAAAGCTCACTCGGGGCAGATGCGCTTTGATCACGTGCGCCGAATCGTCGACGTAGTCCAAGAGTCCTTCGTGCTCGAATGTGGGTTCGAGATACGAGCTCAGCGCGAGGCTGCGACTAAGTCCAGACGGATGGGCGTCGGTCTGCTGCACCGCGCCGACGATCGACACCACGAGCACGGGCACGACGGCCCAGGTCCAGTATCTGCTCTCACGGCCGCCGTCGCGATTCACCACCAGGACAGCCAGGACAGCGCCGGCTATCCCGAGCAGCGCGTAGCTCTCGAGGCGAAAGCCGAACTGCAATGTCGCATATATGCGCGGAAGGGCGAGAATGATGCCCGCGTGTGTCATGACGATCAGGAGCAGGGCGCTCGCCGCGGAGAGCAGCAGCAGGAGCCGCAGCCATGTACCACGCCGTCGCGCCCGCAGGGCGATGCCGATACCCGCGAGCACCCAGGCGATCGCCAGCACCGGGAGCGACGTCGTCACGACAGTGCCAGATGCGCGTGCGCGCGAGAGGGTGAACAGGTGCCGGACGGCGACCGTGTACATGCTGTGTCGCAGCAATCGCCGAAAGATCGGATACGAGTGTGCGATCACGGTCCTCGACTCATATGCCACCGTCGGCAGCAGGAACCAGGCGCTCACCAGCAGTGCTGGGACCACCAGCGCGAGCACTCGGAGCACATTCGACCAGCCGATGCTGTGGCGCGCCTCGGGTACGCACGCGAGAATCGCCACGCCGACGACGATCAACACGGTCGAGCCCCAGATCACTGTGAGCAGGTGGCTGCCGAAGAAGACGATGCTGCTGACTGCCAGTGCCGCGGCGGGCAGCGGGCGCAGGCGGTCGGCTCGCATGACGGCGAGCCCCGAGGCGATCATCAGCGGCATGACCGAGACCGCCAGGAACTCCGGCCAATCGCCGAGCCCGTAGACGATCATCAGATATGACGCCGAGGTGACGAACACGATCCCGGGCACGTGTGCGAGCCAGCGCCCCAGACCGAACATGTGAGATATCCAGTACCAACCGCTGTACGCAGCGATGAAGCCCAGCAGGTATGTCAGTACATATGCGTCGAGCGGAGCATTGCCGAGGGCGAGCGACAGGGCCCCGGTCAGGGCGTAGATCGTGCCGCCGTAGAACGCATACAGCGGATAGAAGATGCCGTGCGAGTAGTTGAGGAAGAGGCTGGGCAGGCGATCGTCGCGGATCGCGAGACTCTGATGCCAGATGTACCAGAGGTGATTCAGCCAGTCTTCGTTGAACGTCGCGTTCGTGAACAGCAGCGGCCACGCGAGCGCACCCACCAGCAGCAGTGGCGCAACGATCGTCAAAGCTGTCTGCACTTGCGGGTGCGCCCGGCGACTCACGGCCAGGCATGGTTGCGCGTTTTGGCAGGCTCGGCGCGTGTGCGCCGCAGCGTCGCTATGAAGCCACGGGTACCGCCGGCAGCGTCCGGTTCGGTGTCTCCGACTACTCGAGGAAGTGCTTGCTGAGCATCGTCAGCTGGCCCTGGTAGTTGGAGCCGATGTCCTCGCCGTAGAGCACGTCCGGCCGCTCGGCCATCCGCTCGAACGCGAGCTTGCAGACCGGCTGGCGGTGCTCGACCATGAACGAGACGTCCCGCGCCCTCACCTCGAGCGCCGCGCGGCTGCCGCGTGCGGCAGGGTCATGTGAGTAGCCGAAGCCGGGGTCGAAAAAACCGGCGTAGTGCGTGCGCAGCTCGCCGGCGGTCGGGTCGTACGCGAGCATCTCGGCGGCGTAGGACGGCGGGATGCTGACGCCCTCGGCTGAGAGCAGCAGGTAGAACACCTCGGGCTCGAGCACGATCCGCCCGCCCTCCTCCGGATGCACGGGCTCCCAGTAGTCTCGCCACCGCAGCGCCCCCACCTTGGTCAGGTCGATCGGCAGGCTGTTCTTCTTGGCGCGGTAGCCGACGATCGCCTCCGCCGCACCGGACACGTCGAGGCTGAGGAACAGGCCGTCGGCGAGCGACAGCTCGGCTTCGGGCAGGGGCTGCGAGTCCAGGTACAGCAGCGGCGACTCGCTGTGGAGCGCGAACAGCTCCTCGTCGCGCAGGCGCGCGTCCGCGGACATCAGCCGCACCTGGTTGAGCGCGAGCCCGGTCTTGACACGGATCGCGAACGTCCGCGGGACGACCTCCAGGTAGAGCTTGCCGCGGTAGCCGGCGGCGATCTCGTCGAAGCGGTGGTTGCGATCGGTCAGCACCCTCGTGAACACGTCCAGGCGCCCCGTCGAGCTCTTGGGGTTGGCCTTTGCGCGGATCTCCTCGGGCAGGCGCAGCTCCTCGATCAACGGGACCAGGTACGGGCGATCGCGCTCGAGCGTGGCACCGTCGCGCAGGTCGATCCGTTCGAACGCCAGCTCCTCGATCTTCTGCTCGACCGTGGAGTCGCTGTCGGGCAGGAAGCTGCAGCGCAGCGCCCACGCCTGCTCGCCGAGCCGCAGGTCGACGCTCGCCGGCTGCACCGACTCGCTGGGGATTCGCCACGGGTCGGCGAGGATCCATTCGCGGGCGATCGCCTCGCGCAGGCGCTGCGACGGCAGCACCCCGGTCGCTGCACCGAGACCCATGAGCACCAGTCTATGGCTCAGGGCGCAGAGTGAGAAACACGGCTAGCCAACATCGTATATATGGAACTACTGTCGGCAACGCAAACGATTGACGTTCCTCCCGAAGTGGTGCTTGGGCATCGTCCCACCTCTCCGGCGATGCTCGGGGGGAGATCGAGGCGTCCCCCGGCGCCAGGTCTCCGCGGGCGTCGCAGCTCTCACCGGCGCGGCGTCCGTGAAGGCCTGGGCGCACAGCCGCGGAGAGAGAAACAAACTGTTCGATTCGTTGACATCGTGCGGCGATGCGGACTAGCGTACCCGTTCGATGTCGCCTGCACGCTCACGCCAGGTGCGCCGCGCACAAGCGCGGCGCACGCAGAAGACCGGAGCGTCCGCGGGGAGCGGTCCGGGCTCGATCGCAAAGATCCCGCAGCGCGGACGGTTCGCGGCGGCGGCCGTCATCGTGCTCCTGGCGGCGGTGCTCGCGCTAGTCCTGCTGCGTTCGCCGTCCTCCGCGGAAAGCCCGCCGCTCACGGGCTCGGGCTACCCAAACGTCGACACGTCCAACACGCGCTACGTCGGCGGCCCGATCGACAGCGCGACGGTCTCCAAGCTCGAAGTCGCGTGGAAGCTGCCGCTGACCACGAAAAGCGAGTACGGCAGCTACTCATCGGCACCAATCATCAGCAACGGGGTGATCTTCTCGCAGGACCTCGACTCCAACGTCCAGGCGATCAACCTGAAAACGGGCAAGGTGATCTGGACGAAGACCTACGAATCGCCCGACCAGGGTCCCAACGGCCTCGTCGTGGAGGGCGGACGCGTGTACGGCGAGACCACGAGCTCGGCCTTTGCGCTCGACGAGAAGACGGGTAAGCAACTGTGGTCGGTGACGCTCGTGCGCAACGAACACGAAGGCATCGACATGGCCCCCGGCTACCACGACGGCATCGTCTACGTCTCAACGGTGCCCGGGAATACGACCCAGTTCTACAAGGGCGAAGGCGTTGGCGTCCTATGGGCGTTGGAAGCCAGCACGGGCAGGAAGCTGTGGCACTTCGATACCGTGCCCGAAAACCTGTGGTCGCCCGCGAACGTCAGCATCAACTCAGGCGGCGGGGTGTGGTATGCGCCGGCGTTCGACGAACACGGGTTCATGTACATCGGGACCGGCAATCCCGGGCCATTTCCTGGCACCAACCAGTTCCCGTGGGGGTCGAGCAGGCCGGGGTCGGATCTGTACACCGACTCGATCGTCAAGCTCAACGCGAGCACCGGGCAGGTGCAGTGGTACTACCAGCTGACGCCCCACGACCTGTATGACCATGACCTCCAGGACCCGCCGATTCTCGCGAACGTTGACGGAAAGCAGGTGGTGATCGCGGCCGGCAAGGGCGGCTTCGTGCTGGCCCTGGATGCCCAGACCGGCAAGCTGCTGTGGAAGCGCTCGGTGGGGATCCACAACGGCCACGACAACGATGACATCTACGCCATGAAGCATGAATACTCGAAGCTGAAGCTGCCCGAGACCGTCTACCCGGGGCTGCTGGGCGGGGTGATCGCGCCGATGGCCACGAACGGGTCGACCGTGTTCGTGCCCGTGGTCAACCACTCGGTCACGATCACCTCACAGAGCGAAACCGAAGAACGCAGCCCGTTGGAAGGCGAACTGGTCGCGGTTGACATAGCCACGGGCGCCGTCAACTGGGACCAAAAGCTCCCGTCCGCCGCCTTCGGGGCGACGACAGTGGTCAACGACGTCGTGTTCGTCACCGCGTTCACGGGCAAGCTGTTCGCGTTCGACGCGAACAGCGGCAGCCTGCTGTGGGAAACCCAGCTGCCAGCGGGCAGCAACACGGGCGTGTCGGTATCCGGCGATACCGTGATCGCTCCCGCGGGATTGGCGGTCGAAAGCGGCCAGACCCCCGAAATCACGGCCTACCGCCTGCCGGGCGGCGTAGCGCAGCAGAAGTAGCGGCGCTCGCGAGCGCCCCGTTCGTCTCGTCCGCACCCCCGTCTACCTTCAAGCGATGCTCCTGAACGAGCTGAGCGACGGCACCGAGATCGACCAGGTCCTGCTGGTACGCGAGGCCGAGCGCCGCCGCCGGCGCGATGGCGGCGACTATCTGCGCCTGCAACTGGGCGATCGCACGGGGGCGGTCGCGTGCATGGTGTGGGAGGCGCTGGCCGAGGTCGAGGGCCTCGCCCGCACCGGTACGCCCGTGCGGGTCAGTGGCCGCTACACGGTGCACCCGCGCTTTGGCCCGCAGATCAACCTGCGCGGGCTCGAGGCCGCCGCTCCGGGCAGCTTCGAGCTCAGCGACCTGCTCGACGGTCCCGCGCGCGGGGTGGAGCAAATGGAGGGCGAGATCAGGGAGCTGCTGGACACGATCCAGGAGCCGCACCTACAGATCCTGCTGGAGCGCGTGTTCGGCGAGGACTGCGAGTTGTGGGCCGGCTACCGGACGGCCCCGGCGGCGAAGTACTACCACCAGGCCTACCCTCACGGGCTGCTCGAGCATTGCCTCGGCGTCGCGCAGGCGGTGAGCGCGATCAGCGCGACGTTCGGGGGTATCGACCGTGACGTCGCGGTCACCGGCGCGCTGCTGCACGACATCGGCAAGCTCGACGCCTACACAGCAGATGCGGGCGGACAGGGTCGAGTCATCGACCTGAGCGACGCGGGCAGGCTGCACGGCGAGATCGCCCTCGGCTACTACCGCATCCGCCGCATGATCGAGGACATCGACGGCTTCCCCGCGGAGCTCGCGCAGGCGGTGGGGCACATCATCCTGTCCCATCACGGCGCGCTCGAGCACGGCAGCCCGGTCGTGCCGTGTACGCGTGAGGCGACGCTCGTGCACATGATCGACAACCTCGGCGGGCGCCTGGGCAGCTTCGATCGCCTCGAGAAGGAGCTCGCGCCGGGCCGGCGCTGGTCGTCATTTGACCGCGCGCTCGACGGGAGCGCGTTCTTCGCCGCACGATCCGCGGCCGGCGACCGCGGCGGTGAGGGCTCGGAGACCGCCCAGCCCGCCGTGCCCGCACGCGAAGCCGCCTGAAACTTCGCAAATAGCGGGGCGCCTACGTGCGTGTCGCGCATCCGTCTGGCCGCCGGCTTCTATCTTTCAAAGCCGATGGCAAAGGACACCGAGAAGCTGATCCGCCAGCTGTCGCTGATCTCATACCTGATGGCCGAGCGCCGCCCGGTCACGGCGCTTGAGATCCGGCGCGACGTGGAGGGCTACAGCGGCATGAACGAGGACGCGTTCGCGCGGCGCTTCTACGCCGATCGCTCTGAGCTTGAATCGCTGCGCATCCAGCTGACGGTGGACCGCCCGGCGGACGGGGCGGCCGAGCAGGAGAACTACTCGCTGCGCCCGGAGAACTTCCACCTGCCGGCGATCGCGTTCACCGACAAGGAGCTGGCCGCGCTGCAGACAGCGCTCAGCCTGCTGGACGGCGAATTCGCCTATGCGGAGCCTCTGCGCCTGGCGCTGCAGCAGATCACGTGGGGTCGCCCCAGCCCGTTGCGGGCGCCCGAGCAGCGCTCGGTCGCGCTTGGTATCACCGCCTCCGCCGGCGGCCACGAGCTGTCCGCGCGCCTGGCGAAGGTGGAGACGGCGATCTTCCGCAACAAGACGATCGTGTTCGAGTACTACACGATGGAGCGCGACGAGCTGAGCACGCGCCGCGTCGATCCGTACCACCTGCTGTTCCAGGGCGGGCAGTTCTACCTGCTCGGCTACGCGCACGAGCGCAAGGCGATCCGCGTTTTTCGCCTGTCGCGCATCCGCGGCAAGGTCTCCTACGCGACGAAGGCCGAGCACGACTTCCGCCGGCCCGCCGACTTCGACCCGCGCGCGTACGCCAACCGCGCGGACTGGCAGCTCGGCGAGGAGCGGGGCGTGGCGAAGGTCCTGATCTGCGAGCGGATCGCCTGGCAGGTCGAACGCCACTTCGGTCGCTATGGGGAGGTCTGCGAGGAGGACGGCGAGACGATCTTCCTGACCGGCTTCTCCAACCGGCGCAGCGTGATCTCGTGGGTCCTGGGGCTGGGCGCGAACGCGCGGCTGCTCGGCCCGGAGGAGCTGATCGACGAGTTTCAGCGGCGCCTGGAGCTCCTGCAGGAGCGCCACGGCGATGTGCCGCCGGCAGCGCCCAGCGGCAGCGGCGCGGTCGCACCACCGTCCGGCGGGGCCGCGGCGGCGGGGCGGGTGACGGGGCAGTCGCGCTCGCGCGCGGCGCGCAGGGGCGAGGCGGGCGGCGTCGACGGGGATGGTGGGGCCGCCCCGCCGGAGGCGGCGATCCGCCCCGAGCGCTTCGCGCGGCTGGTGACGCTCGCCAGCATCCTGATCAAGGCGGGGCGCGCGGGCGAGCGTGTGGCGATCGCGGAGGTGTGCGAGCGCCTGCAGATCAGCGAGGAGGAGCTGCGCGAGGACGTGAACGTCCTCAACGTGGTCAACTTCGGCGGTGGCTCCTACGTGCTGTATGCGGAGTTCAGGGAGGAGGAGGGCGAGATCGAGGTCGACCCCGAGCCCTACAGCGACAACTTCGACCGCCCCGCCAGGCTGCTGCCGGTCGAGGCGAAGGCGCTGATAGCGGCGATCGACCTGATCGGCGAGCACATCCCGGAGGGCTCGCTGACCTCGGCGCGCGAGAAGATCGTGGCGGCGCTCGGCGAGGACCCGATGGAGCAGGGCCTGCAGGTTGCGCCGACGGCGGGCGACGATTCCGACGTCGCCCGCCTGGTGTCCAAGGCGATCGTCGCGCGCAAGCTGATCGAGCTCGAGTACTACAAGGAGAACGAGGACCAGATCTCGCCGCGTAGGGTGGAGCCGTACGCGCTGACCAACGGCCGCGAGGGCTGGTACGTCGCGTCGTTCGATCCTGAGCGCGACGGCGTGCGCCACTTCCGCCTGGACCGGATCAAGCACGTGAAGGTCACCAACCAGAAGTTCGAGCCGCGCCCGGAGGTCGACCCGGCGGCGGAGGTCGACGGCTGGCTGCGCACGGGCGAGGTGCCGGCGTCGGCTACGGCGCGTGTGTGGGTCTCACCGGAGCGTGCGCGCTGGGCGCGCGAGGCGCGCCGCGTGGTCGAGGAGTGGAGCGACGGTGCGGTCGTCGTCGAGTTGAGCTTCGCGGGCGTCGACTGGCTCGTGCGCGAGATCCTCAAGGAAGCCGGCGATGCGGCCGTGCTCGAGCCCGAGGACGCGCGCGATGCCGTGCGAACGGCGGTCGACCGTCTACGCGAGGCCAACGCAGCACCGGCGGCGGTCTGAGCCGCCTCATAGCTCGGTGGGCCCGACGACGAAGCCGAGCCGGTCGGCGCCGCGACGCAGACGACCGTCAACGGTGACCAGCCGGCAACCGAGCAGCGAGGCGAGCGCCACATACTCCGCGTCGTAGGTTTTCGCCCAGCCGAGCTCGTCAGCGATGCGCCATGCCTCCTCGGCTAGGCGCGGATGCGTCTTGCGTTGCACGTCCACTTCCTCTAAGCGAGCACGAGCCCGTTGCGCCTGTTCGACAGTCAGCTCGTTGCGCCACGTGCGCTCGTGCAAGGCCGAATGTGCCTCGGACCACATCAGAGAAGGGGCGCAGCGAGCGCCGGGCGCCAGCTCGTCGAGGTCGCGAGCTCCCGTCGACCAGGTCACCACGAGGCTGGCGTCGACGATCAGCACTCAGTGGCCGGCCCGCGACTCCCTGATCCAGGCTGCGACGTTCGGCATCGGCGCGCCCCAGAAGGTCTTCTCCCAGCCTTTCGGCAGCGCCAGCATGTCGGGCGGCTCGATCGCCTCGAGGTCCTGCTCCTCGATCACGTGCTGCGTGCCGACCTTGTGTGCGCGTAGCTTCCCCTCGCGAATCCAGCGGCGAACGGTCTCGGGGTTGCGGCCCGTACGCTTGGCCGCTTCTGGGACGGTGAGCATTGTTGTAGTATCATACACCATTCGACGGGCGGCTTGCGCGTCCCGTGTGGTGATACGTTCCGCGTGGCGATAGTCTCGTGACACCGTGAGCCGCCGCGAGCAGATCAGGATGAGCGAGGCCGAGGTCGCGGCGTTCCTCGCACAGGAGCGGACTGTCACCTGTGCGACGATGGGCCCGCGCGGCTGGCCACACCTGATGCCCCTGTGGTACGTGCTGCGAGGGATCGAAGATCGACCAGCTCCAGCCGCAGGGGCCGGACCGCGGCTGTGGTCGTGGACGTATGCGGTCTCGCAGAAGGTGCGCAATCTGGAGCGTGATCCCCGCGCCACATTGCAGGTGGAGGCCGGCGAGCAGTATCAGGAGCTGCGCGGCGCGATGTTCGAGTGCGATGTCGTCGTCCACCGTGACCTGGAGATCGTGAGAGCCCTCGGGCACGAGATCTTCGCCCGCTACGCCTCCCCCCGCGGGCAGCCGCCCGTCGCGGAGCTGCCGGCCGAGGTGGGGTCGGTGGTCGACAAGCAGGCGGCCAAGCGCGTGGCGCTGGAGTTCGTCGAGCGCCGCCGGGCAACCTGGGATCACCGCAAGCTGGCCGGGACGTACTGACCTCGATAGGCCGCACACCGCGAGGCCCGATACGCTCATCCGGCGATGGAGCCGCTCAAGGGCCTGATCCTGTCCGGGGGCAAGGGCACGCGCCTGCGCCCGATCACGCACACGAGCGCCAAGCAGCTCGTGCCGGTGGCGAACAAGCCTGTCCTGTTCTACGGGATCGAGGCGATGGCGGAGGCGGGGATCGCGGAGGTGGGGATCGTGATCGCGCCGGAGACGGGACCGGAGATCGAAGCGGCGGCGGGCAACGGCGCGCGCTTCGGCGTACGGATCTCCTACATCATCCAGGACGAGCCGCTCGGCCTCGCGCATGCGGTGCTCACGGCCGAGTCGTTCCTGGGGAGGAGCCCGTTCGTGATGTATCTGGGCGACAACCTGCTGCAGGGCGGCATCTCAGACCTGGTGGCTGCCTTCCGCGAGCACGCTCCCGACGCGCTGATCCTGCTCACGCCCGTGCCCGACCCCGAGAACTACGGCGTCGCCGAGCTGGCCGCGTCCGCGCCGGAGGACGCCGGCGCGCAGCCGGAGGCGCTCGGCCGGGTCGTGCGCCTGATCGAGAAGCCCGCCGCACCCGCCACGGATCTGGCGCTTGTCGGCGTGTACATGTTCACCGCCGCCGTCCACGACGCTGCGCGCGCGATCGCGCCCTCGCCGCGGGGCGAGCTGGAGATCACCGACGCGATCCAGCATCTGGTGGACGCGGGCATGCGCGTGGAGCCGCACGTTGTGCGTGGCTGGTGGAAGGACACGGGGCGCCTGGAGGACATGCTCGAGGCCAATCGCCTGATCCTCGACAACCTGCGCGAGCGCATCGAGGGCGAGCTGATCGACTCGCAGGTAGACGGACGCGTCGTGATCGAGCCGGGGGCGCGCCTCGAGCGCACGACGGTGCGCGGCCCGGCGATCGTCGGCGCGGACACACGCTTGAGCGACTGCTACATCGGCCCGTACACCGCCATCGGCGAGGGCTGCACGATCTCGCGCTCCGAGGTCGAGCACTCGATCCTGCTGGCCGGTTGCACCGTGTCGGATCTCGACGGGCGCATGGAGTCTTCGCTGCTCGGGCGCAACGTGACCGTCCGCCGCGGCGAGCGCCAGCCGCGCGCGTACCGTTTCATGGTGGGAGACAACTCGGACATCTCGATCCTGTGAGGCTGCTCGTGACAGGCGCGGCGGGGATGCTCGGCCTCGATGTCCGGCGCGCGGGCGAGCGCGCGGGCCACGAGCTCGTCGCGCTGACCCGCTTGGAGCTGGACGTCACCGACGCGGAGGCCGTACAGGAGGCGTTCGCGCGCATCGGCCCGGAGGCGGCGCTCAACTGCGCGGCGTGGACGGACGTCGACGGCGCGGAGGCACATGCCGAGCAGGCGCACGCGGTTAACGCCGACGGCGCGGGCAACCTCGCGCGCGCCGCCGCGCAGGCGGGTGTGCCCCTGGTGCACGTCTCTTCTGATTACGTCTTCGACGGGGAGGCGTGCGTGGATGCGTCAGGCGCGCGGCGCCCGTATGTGGAGTCCGACGCGACGGGCCCGCGCTCGGTCTATGGGCAGAGCAAGCTCGCGGGCGAGCAGCAGGTGCTGGGCGCCTCGCCGCGCCACGTAGTGGTACGCAGCTCATGGCTGTTCGGCACGGGCGGTGCCAACTTCGCGCAAACGATGCTGAGGCTGGCGGGCGAGCGTGAGGCGGTGCAGGTGGTGACCGACCAAGTGGGCTGTCCAACGTGGACGGGCCATCTCGCGCCGGCGCTGCTCGGCCTGCTCGAGCGGGGGGTCACCGGCCTCATGCACCTCGCGGGCACCGGCCGCGTCTCGTGGAACGGCTATGCGGCGGAGATCTTCCGCCAGGCCGAGCTACCCTGCCGCGTGCAGGACGCCACGACGGCGCAGGTGCCCCGCCCGGCCCCCCGCCCCGCGTGGTCGGCACTGGAGACAGAGCGCGAGGACGTCCTGCCGCTGCCGCCCTGGCAGGACGGTCTCGCCGGCTACCTGGCGGCGCGTGCTGGGATGATGCGCGCATGAGACTGCTCGTCTGCGGCGGCGCCGGCTTCATCGGCTCGACGTTCGCGCGCCAGCGCGTCAAGGAGCACGGCGACGAGGTGACGGTGCTCGACAAGCTCACGTACGCGGGGCGCGAGGAGAACTTCCACGACCTCGCCGAGGATCCCGGCTTCCGCTTCGTGCGCGGCGCGATCGAGAACCGCGAGGCGGTCGCAGCCGCGATCGAGACGGGAACACCGACGGCGATTGTCAATTTCGCGGCCGAGACGCACGTCGACCGCTCGATCGCCGAGCCCGACGCGTTCGTCTCGACGCACGCGCTTGGCACCTACATGCTGCTGGAGGCGGCGCGAGAACGCGGCCTGCGCTACGTGCAGGTCTCCACCGACGAGGTGTACGGCTCGATCGAGCAGGGCACGTTCACCGAGGAGAGCCCGCTGGCTCCGTCCTCGCCCTACTCGGCGACGAAGGCCGCCGCGGACCTGCTCGTGCAGAGCTACTTCCACACGTACGGCCTGCCCGCGCTGATCTGCCGCGGCTCGAACAACTACGGCCCCTACCAATACCCCGAGAAGCTGATCCCACTGATGATCCTCAACGCGCTGCACGGAGACTCACTGCCGGTGTACGGCGACGGGATGCAGGTGCGCAACTGGATCCACTCGACGGATTTCGCAGCTGCGATCGGCCACGTGCTCGAGCACGGTCACGAGGGCGAGGTCTACAACGCGGGCGGCCCCGACGAGGAGGCCAACATGGCGGTCGTCACGCGCATCGTCGAGCTGACGGGGGCGCGGGAGTCGCAGATCGAGCACGTTGCCGATCGCCCTGGCCACGACCGCCGCTACTCACTCTCCTCGCAGAAGGTTTGCGCGCTCGGCTGGAGCCCACGCGTGCGCTTCGGCGAAGGCCTGGAGCAGACGGTCACGTGGTACCGCGAGAACGCGTGGTGGTGGGACCCCATCCGCTCGGGCGAGTACCGCGCCTATTACGAGCGTCAGTACGGACGCTCACTGCAACCCTGAGATCTTCCACTTCCCGCCTTCCTTTACGAGTGAGACCGTGCTGGCAACCTTCCTGCCTTCGTGGATGCTCTTGACCTGAGCGGTAGCGGTCGTAACACCCACGTGCACGGACTGCACACTAACTTCGAGGCTGTCGACCTCGGCGAGCTGGTTTTTGATCGCTGCTTCGCAGCCCTTGGCGCCGCCCAGCCGCGTCACGACGGCGCCGGCGAGGTCGTTGGCGCAGATCTTCTTCTCTTCCGCGGCCGTGGCGTCGGACTGGAGGTTGGCGATCGTCTGCGCGGCCTCGTGCTGCTCGCCCTTGAAGGCGGCGACCGAGACCGTACCGCTGCAGGCCGCGAGCACGACAGCAGAAGGCAGCAGGCAGAGCAGGGCGAGCGGGCGAGGCATGCCCGCAAGGCTTATCAGTTTTGCTCGTCGTCGCGTCGGTAGCCGAGGCGGGCGGAGATGCGGTCGGCGGTGGCGAGGAGGTGGGGGCTGAGCGCGTCGACAAGCTCCTCGAGCGAGATCATGGAGCTGTGTGCGGCGAGGTTGACGGCGGCTACGGTCTCGCGTACCTCGTTACGCACGGGCGCGGCGATGGCATAGAGGTCGGGGGTGAGCTCTTGGTCGTTGACGGCGAACCCGGCTGTTTGGATATCTTCGAGCTCCTCGCGAAGGGCTTTCTTGCTGGTGATCGTGTTGGGGGCTTGTTTGGTGAGTTTGATTTGGGTGATCAGGTCGCGTTGCTCAGGCTCAGGGAGGTGGGCAAGCAGGAGCTTGCCGATGGCGGTGCAGTGCAGGGGTAGCCGGGAGCCGGCGTGCAGGTCGAGGTCGATTTTGTTCTGTCCGCGACGGTAGCTGCGTACCCGGTCGACGTAGAGGATCTCGCTGCCGTCGAGAACACCGAGGCTGGTGGTGTAGGAACTGCGTTGGCGGAGCTCCTCGAGGTAGGGGTGGGCGTGCTCGCGTAGCCCGGTGGAGTTCAGGGCAGACATGCCGAGGTCGGTGACGCGTAGCCCTAGCCGGTACTTGCGTGAGGCGCCCTGCTCCAAATAGCCGAGCGCGACGAGCGTGATCACATAGCGGTGGGTGGTGGAGCGACTCATCCCGAGCTCATCAGCGATGTCAGCGATCCCGAGGACGGGACGTTTCGGCGTGAAACAGCCGAGGATCGCCAGACCACGCTCCAGGGATTGGGAGTAGCGCGGCTCACGCAGACTCGGAATCGACCATGCGGGCTCCTGCCCGTCATGACGGGCTTTGGCGGCAGCTGAACTGGTTCTGGGCATTGGCACCTTTGATCCTATGTTGTCCCGAGTAGACCTCGACGATCGGGAAGTTCAATTGGCTGATGAATAGACCATAGTTTGATCTTTCAGCGGACGCAATCATAAACACTGGAGTTTCGAGCAAGCAGCACAAGGCCAGCCTCCAGCACGGGGTCGGCCCTCCGATGACATGTGTGCGCCCGCCCGTAAAGCAGCCAACTGCCTGTTTCGTGCTGCCCGGCTGCGGGGCCCGCAGATGCCTGCTGCCCTCCGGATCGCCCAGGGGCGCTCCCGTCGGCTCGCGAGACCCCGATGGTCGGGACGGGGCCCCCGGCTCCGTCGATGGGCGTTTCCCGGATGCCTCTCGGCTGTTTGTCCGAGTTTCGGTGGTGTCGTATGTCCTGGGTTGTTTCCGTCTTGTCGATGGTTGTACTTGAAGGGAAAGCGCTGCATTTGCGCGTTTGTCGGATTTTGGAGCTTTGTGGGTTGGGGCGGTGGCTTTGGGTGTGCCTTGTGTGGTTGGTGTCGTGTCTGCTAGACAGGAGTTTCCATTGATTAGGAGCGGAAGGGTGATGTGTATGGGACTCTTGGATGGCGGCGGTCTCTTGGTGGCGCTGGTCTTGTTGGTGGCCGCGATCACGGTGTTTGACTGTGGGCGATTATCGCGTCTGGAGTCAGAAACACGGGTTGTGGTTATGGACTGGGTCGCTAGGCTAGCTGCTGTCTGTTGGGGTCTTTCGTTGCCTGGACGCTCCGTGACGATAAGGAGCAGGTAGCGAAGATGAAACGATTTAGATTGATCGGAGTTGCACTGTTGGCAGTGTTCGCGTTGAGTGCTGTGATTGCGACTGTAGCGCAGGCTGAAGAAGCGCCGTTCTGGACCGTTGGTGGTTCGAGGCTGAAGGCGGGCCAGACGCGTAACATCACTGCAAAAGCGTTCTCTGGCACCTTGACGCTGAACACGCCCGAAGCTGGAATCACGGTCACGTGCAAAAAAACGAAACTCAACGTAGGCGTGATATTAGGCTCGGAACCGGGTGAATCCGGAAAAAACGATGAGGTCGTCGAATTCACGGAATGTAGTGTGACTGGCAACGGTACAGCGTGTACATTACCAAACCCCATCATCACCGAACCGCTGTCATCCGAGCTGGTTGAGAATGTTGAAAACAAAAAAGTTGGTAAAAAACTCTTAACGGAGTTCTTCCCGACGAGCGGCACTAATTTCGTGACGCTAAAATTCGTTGGTGCTTGCACAAATAAAGAAACCAAAGTTACGGGTAAAGTTGCTGCTGAAGCTCTAACCGAAACCAGTGGGGTTATCGAATTAGGGCAGGCCGCGTCACAGGGTAAATCGTATCTCATTAACTTCCCTGCGACGTCGATCAAAGAAGTTTGGTTAATAAAAGGCGGCACGGGTTCGATTGTAAAAACTGAACTGTTGGCTTTCGCTGACACGTCGACTGAGGTGGGTACGGCATTAGTGTTACTTGAAAATGGTGGAGAATGGAGTCCGTTACCGTAATGTGGTTGGTTTGATGTAGTTGTGTGGGGTCTGGGCGGTGTGCTTGGGCCCCACATTTATCCGGTTTGTTTATTTGGTTGCGGAGCAGCGTTTGCTGTAGAGAGGGGTTTGTGGGGCTATGCGGAGCGGGGCGGGTGGTTGGATGTTTAGGTTGTTGGGTGTTGGTGTGGTGATTGGTGTTGTGGTGTGTTGTTTGGTGTTGGTGCCGGGTGCGTTGGCAGTGGGGGATGCGAGTACGGTTCCGGAGGAAGCGTGTCCGAATGAAGCCTCACCGGGTTTCAGGTCCTATCTTCCTGAGTGTCGTGCGTATGAGTTGGTTACCCCGATCTTCAAGGATAGTAGTCAGCTCCAGCCGGCTGGGGTTTCTGTGGATGGTTCGGGTGTGCTCGCGGAATCGCTGGGTGTTTTTGGGGGGGCGGAAGGTGATTCTGGGGCTCAGGGTGCTGCGTATGTGCTTTCGCGTTCGGGGTCGGGGTGGGGTGTATATGCGATCTCTCCGCCGGCTTCGATGTTCCCCGCTCAGGATCTCGTGGCGGCGAGCCCTGAACTTGGTGAGACGTTGTGGCTGGCGCGTACCCCGTCGCAATCAGTCGCTGCCGAGGATTTCTACGTACATGAAGATGTCTATGTTCGTGAAGCGAATGGTGCGATGGTGAAGATTGGTTCGTTGCTTCCACCGTCGGTGGTAGCGGGCCCACCCGCCGGTGAATTTCAGGGTTTCCTGTATACTGCGGATCTCAAATATCTGGATGCTTCGACCGATTTCTCGCACATCCTTTTCAGGATTCTGGAGGGTCACACCTTGGGCCTGCTGTGGCCCGGCGATGGGACTATTGGTGTAGAAAGTTCGCTGTATGAGTACTCTGGTCGTGGTGCGGTGCGCCCGGAATTGGTGGGTGTGAGCAATGAAGGGAAGCTTGTTAGTACGTGTTCGACGTTTCTCGGCTCACTCTTTAGCGGCGATATTTATAATGCGATGTCTGCGGATGGTTCGGTGGTGTTTTTCACGGCGGTCGGCCATGACGTTAACGAATGTCATGGGTTTGATGTTGCGCCGGAAGTGAGTGAACTTTATGGTCGTCTTGATAGGCTTGAAACGGTGGCCGTTTCTGAGCCTACGACTGGTCAGTGTGCGGCTTGTATTGTTCCTGCGACGGTGGCCGAAGGGCGGCGTTCGGCGGAATTCGCGGGTGCTTCACAGGATGGTTCGAAGGTGTTCTTTTTGACTGAACAGGAATTGCTTGCTGGTGCGGTGGGCACGAATTTGTATGAGTATGATTTTGATACGCCTGCTGGTGTGCATGTTATACAGGCGTCCGCTCCGGTTGGGCCAATGCCCGCAGGAGTGCAGGGTGTGGCGCGTGTATCGGAGGATGGTTCGCATGTGTATTTCGTGGCGGCGGGCCGGTTGACAAGCGAACCCCGAGGCGGCACGAAGGAAGGCCAATGCTATGGCGAATTGACCGCTGCGGAAAAGGT
This sequence comes from uncultured Solirubrobacteraceae bacterium, assembly GCA_963830345.1. Classification (GTDB taxonomy): domain Bacteria; phylum Actinomycetota; class Thermoleophilia; order Solirubrobacterales; family Solirubrobacteraceae; genus Palsa-744. Next base: position 371,394 of record CAWHLZ010000001.1, read on the forward strand.
CGAAGAAGAAGAAGCCGAAAAAGAAGAAGCCGAAAAGGCGGGGGAAGCAACGCATGGCGGGAAGTGTCGGCCGAAGGAAGGCGGCGATAATCTGTATGTGTTCGAGCGCGACGCGACCTATCCGGCTGGGCGGGTGTCGTTCATAGCGACATTGTGCTCAGGCAAAGAAGAATCCGGGTCACTGATGAGCATCAGACAGTGCCCCTCAGCAAACAACGACACGGGAGACTGGGACTCACTAGATCTGCGGCTGGTGCAGGCGACGCCTGATGGGCGGTTCTTGGTGTTTCAGAGTGTGGGGGATTTGACTGAAGGGGAACGGGATACGAGTGCTCAGCGTCAGATCTATGAGTATGACGCGGTGACTGGAGAACTTGTGCGGGTCTCTAGGGGTAGCGATGACGACCAGCCTCAGGGGACGGAAAGCGCTAACGAACACGAATCACAGATCCCTCTTCAGGCGTATACGCAGGAACGTGTGTCGCCGACGCGTCCTGCGACGAGGTTGGCGGTGTCGGGTGATGGTTCGTCGGTGGTGTTTGGTAGTGGGGGTGCGTTGACGGGTGAAGCTGAAGGTGCGTCTGATGCTGGTGCTGAAAGTGTGTATGAGTATCACAGCACGGTTGGGGATGGTGGTTTGATTAGTGATGGGGATGTGTATTTGATTTCTGATGGTGTGAATACGGTGAGTGCGACGGTGGAAGGTTTGGATGTGTCGGGTGGGGATGTGTTCTTTACGACGGCGGATCGGTTGGTGCCGCAGGATTCTGATACTCAGTATGATGTGTATGATGCGCGGGTTGATGGTGGGTTTGGTGGGTTGGCTGCTGCGGCTGGGTGTGTGGCTGAAGCATGTAATGGTTCGCTGTATGTGCAGCCGTCGTTTGCGATGCCGGGGATTACGTCGGGGGGTGTGTCGGGTGTGTCGCCGCCGGGTGTAACGGCTGCTGGTAGACGGGTGTCTGTAGGTCGTGGGGTGTTGTTGGCGCGGGCGTTGAGGGTTTGTAGGCGGGAGCGTAGGCACAAGCGGGTGGCGTGTGAGGCAGCGGCACGCAGACGGTATGGGGTGGTAGCTAAAGCTAAGACACGGCGGAGGGGTAAGTGATGGGGTTCGGGGTGCGGGCGGCTGGTCGGGGTCGGTTGGGTCTGTTGCGTGTTGTGTGTGTGGTGTTGGTTGTGTGTGTAGGGTTTGTGGTGTTTGTTGGTTCGGCGTGGGCGGGTGTGGTTGGCTGGTCGTTGCATGCTGTGGCTGAGCCGAGTAGTTTCGCGGCAAGTGATACGCCGGCGTGTGAATCGGAAGGGAAGTGTGATCGTTATCAGCTGTTGGTATTGAATACGGGGGACCAGCGTTCGAGCGGGGTGGTGACGGTCAAGGATACGTTGCCGCGGGGGATTAAGATTCTTGAAGAACCGGAAAGTGGTAGTGGTGTGGATGAAGGGATGTGGCATTGTTTGGAGAGTGAAGCCGCGGAACACGAAATCGTGTCGTGCGAGCTTCTAAACGAACTTGAAGAACCCGAAGAAATAGAACAGGGTAGCTATGCGCCTTATCTTGACATCATCGTTTCGGCTCCCGCGGAAAAGATGACGGGGGTGTTGGAAAATGATGTGTCGGTGGAAGGTGGCGGCGCGCCGACGGTTTCCAGGGTTGAGGATACGCCTATTGATGTGGCACCTGCGTTTGAAGTGAACGAATTCTCGTTTGAACCGGGGGGGGCTGGTGGCCTTTCTTCGTTTGACGCGGGTGGACATCCGTGGGAGTTGACGACGAGTGTGGGGATCCCATCGGGTGTGTCTCCGCCGAAAGGTGGTTTGGGTGGGACTCATTATTTCTCGCCGGTGCGGAATTTCAAGAATGTGGCTGTTGAATTGCCGGTGGGGTTCCTCGGGGATCCACAGGCGACGGAGCAGTGTAAAGAGTCTGAGCTGCGTGATCACGAATGTCCGGAGGAAAGTCAGGTCGGGGTGTATGGCATCCTGAATTCTGGTTCGCATCATGGAGAATTCGCGTATACCGGCCAGGAGCCGTCGGGGTGCTGTTCGGCTGTGTATAACATGGTGCCGGAGGCGGGCTATCCGGCGGAGTTCGGGTTCACGTTCGCGAACAACATACCGGTCGTGATCTACGCGAACGTTGTGCATACGGGTACTGGCTATCGTTTGCGTGTCACGGTACCGGGTGTACCGACGACCGAGGAAACACTCGCGTCCACGTTGACATTGTTCGGGGAGCCCGGGGCGTTGAACGGAAGCGGCTCGACGGCAGCATTCATGGGCAACCCCGCTGATTGCTCCGCGGAATCCGAAGGTGTGTGGGATGGTGCGGTGGGTAGCGCGAAAGGTTCAGCGGCTCGTATCGAACTGGAACCGTGGGGCGAACCAGGGCGTATCGTCACAAGCGAAACGGTGGCCTACCCACAGTTGACCGAATGTAATCTGTTGCAGTTCAATCCGTCGTTGTCGTTTGGGCCGAGCTCACCGGCAGCAGAAGGTAGCACCCAGGCGGATACTCCCTCGGCGTATACGACTAGCCTGAAGGTGCCGCAGACCACGGAATACACTGAACCGTCGACCCCGGATCTCCGTAACGCGACGGTGTCTTTGCCGGCGGGTGTGACGATCAACCCGCCGGCGGGTGAAGGTCTGCTTGGTTGTCGTGCGGAAGGCCCGGAAGGGATCAATATCGGTAGCGATAAGATCGGGGCTGGTGGCCGTGACGAAGGGGACCCCGAAGCCACAGAACTCGGGGCCGGCCACCTCGGCGGCAACAACAGCCCGTATGATGATGGCTTCTATCACGCCGCCCCCGGGCACTGCCCCGGCGCCTCAGCGATCGGGGCCGCGGAAGTCTTCACGCCACTTCTACCGAGCCGCTGTGGTGGGGTAGGCCAGGCTGTGTGTCAGCCCGGGGAATCCCCGGCGCCGTTGCAGGGCCGGGTGTTCGTGGCCGAGCCGAAGTGTGGTGGCGAAGGCCAGCCGCTGTGCACCGAAGCTTCGGCGAGTAACGGCGAACTGTTCGGGGTCTATCTCGAAGTGCAGGGGTCGGGGATAATCGTCAAGGCAGCGGGCACGCTCTCGGCGAACCCGCAGACGGGGCAGCTGACCGCGTCGTTTAGGGAAAACCCGCAGTTCCCGTTCAGCGAACTGAAGCTGAACCTTCGTGGTGGCGCGAGGGCGCCGCTCGCGAACCCGCAGACCTGTGGGCCGGCCGCTGCCTCATGGAGCATGAGCTCCTGGGCAGGACAAGAACCCACCGGCAGCACGCTACCGTTCGCCGCGACGGGGTGCGCCGCGACGATGCCGTTCGCGCCAGCGTTCACGGCGAGCACGATCTCCCCGGCGGCGGGTGCGTTCAGCGCGTTGACGTTGACGTTCTCACGCCAAGACGGCGAACAGGACTTCTCCGGGCTGACAGAGACCCTACCCGGCGGCCTCGGCGCGCTACTAGCCACCGTCCCGCTGTGCGGGGAACCACAAGCCGGAAACGGCGAATGCCCACAAGCCTCACAGATCGGGAGCACCACGGTCGCTGCGGGTGCGGGCGAAGACCCGCTGGTACGCGAAGGCGGGGTGTATCTCACGACGGGCTATAAGAGCGCACCGTTCGGCCTGTCGATCGTGGTCCCCGCGAACGCCGGCCCGTTCCATCTCGGTAACGTCACAGTCCGTGCGGCGATCACCGTGAACCCAACCACGGGTGCGGCGACCGTCGTAAGCGACCCGCTACCCCAGGCCAAGGACGGGGTGCCGTTCCGGCTGCGTAGCGTGAACGTCAACATCGATCGTCCCGGGTTTGCTTATAACCCGACGAACTGCGAAGCCAAGCAGATCACCGCGACGATCACCGCGACCCAAGGCGCGACCGCGAATGTCGCTAGCCCGTTCCAGGCCACGGGCTGCCAGAACCTCCCCTTCAAACCAGTCTTCACCGAGTCCACACAGGGGAAAACCAGCAAAGCCGACGGGGCGAGCCTGACCGTCACCGACACCCAGAACCCAGGGGAAGCCAACATCCACAAGGTCCAGGTACAGCTCCCCGTCGCCCTACCATCCCGGCTCTCCACACTCCAGAAAGCATGCCTAGCGGCACAGTTCAACGCGAACCCCGCCGGCTGCCCCGAAGGCTCACAAGTCGGGACCGCAACAGCAACCACACCCGTCCTCAACGAACCCTTGAGAGGACCCGCCTACCTCGTGGCCAGAGGCACGGAATTCCCGGATCTCGAGTTCGTGCTGCAAGGCGAGGGCGTAACGATCATCCTCGACGGTAAGACGGACATCAAAAAGGGAGTGACCTACTCTAACTTTGAAACTGTCCCCGACGCACCCGTCACGAACTTCGTGGCGAGCTTCCCCGAGGGGCCGCATTCGGTGCTCGCCGCGAACGTGAACCTATGTGCACCGACGGAAACGATCACCGTCACAAAGCATGTTATCCGGCGGATCCACGGGCACCGACGTCACATAACGATCAAGGTCAAGAAGACGATCCCCAAGCCCCTCATAAGCCCCATCACCCTAACCGGACAAAACGGCACAGTCATCAAACAAACCACCAAAATCACCGTCACCGGATGCCCCACCAAAAAACCCGCGAAACCAGCCAAAAAGAAGAAAAAACACAAAACCAAAAAGTAGACCCCCACCCCCAACACCGCCGGTGCCGTGAACAACAACAGCGGCGGCCGGTGGCATGGGGTCAAAAACAGGGGTTGTGCTGGGCTGGTGTGACGTTAGGCTCACGGGTGTAGTTCTTATCTAGCTATCTGAAGGGGCTAAACTATGATGTCAGACCGTATAGGACGAGTGCTGCTCACGACGGCAGCACTCGTGGTAACATTCACAGCGGTTGGTGTTTCATCAGCGATGGCGACACCGAAAGGCGAATACGCTGTTTTCGCGCAGTGCCCGGTCAGTAACATCGAAGTCACCGGCTGTCTGGTCGCCCGCACCGAAAGCGGCGAAATCAAGATTGGTAGCCAGGCCGTACCGATCAGCAAAACGCAGACCCTGCAAGCAGGATTGATCAACAGGGGCTTCGGTGATAAAGAAGTCGTTGCTGCCGCGAACGGCGAAACCCTCTCAAAAACACCACAGAAAGTCCCCGGTGGGCTCCTTGATCTCGTTAGATGCAACGAAATCAAAGGCAACGGGTTCTTCGAAAAACTAGCGCGAGGCGCCTGCGAACTCGTCTTTGAAAACAACACAACGGGTGTCAATGCGGTCACCGAACTCGCTGCACCGGCAAGCTCGATCGGCCTGAGCGAGCTCGCACTCGAGCTCGAAGAGGGCACCGCGCTCTCCCTACCAGTCAAGGTCAAGCTCGAAAACTCGCTGCTCGGCAGCGAATGCTACATCGGCTCCACCGCTAAACCCATCACGCTAGCCCTCACCACCGGAACATCCGGATCACTCAAAGGCAAACTCGGCGAAATCAGCGAACGAGCCGAAGGCGGCGTCCTCGTCATCAAAAACAACACGCTCGTCAGCAGCACCTTCACAGCACCAGAAGCAACAGGCTGCGGCGGCATCTTCTCATTCCTAATCGACCCCATCGTCAACGCAAAACTCGGCCTACCCGCCACCACAGGCAACACCGCAACCCTCAACGGCACACTCGAACAAGCCAGCGCCGAACTCGTCAAAGAAAGCGAAGCATAAACACAAACACCCAAACAACAACAACCAAACCAAGAACACAAAGGGGGGCCCGCCACAACGGGCCCCCCTTACCACAACCGCCACGCCCACCAAACACGCAGCCGCACACCAGCCGTGCCCCCACCCCCACACCGGCACGAGCTCACCCCAACCGTCTCCGTCTAACCACAACGACGGAAACCACAAACTCCCGCACCACACAATAACCCGAACAACGGAACTTCACACCGGTGCCCTCGGCACCCTAAACCACCTCGCAACCAACACCCGGCTCTGCTACACCCAAACTCCCAAACACAGGAGCCAAGGCAAGCACACAACACACACCCAAAGCAACAGCACCCCGGGGCACCCCCGGCGGAGTCATCAACGCTCGCCTGAACGCTCCCCAACAACAAGGAGCAAGGCAGCAGCCATGAAACAACTCAAACTCATAGCCACAACACTACTCGCCATCATCGTACTCGGCGCACTAGCCGCCACAGCAGCCCAAGCCGAAGAAGCACCATTCTGGACCGTCGGAGGCTCAAGACTCAAGGCCAGCCAAACACGCAACATCACCGCAAAAGCATTCTCCGCCGAACTCAGGTTCAGCACCCCCGAAGCCGGAATCACACTCACATGCGCAAAACTGAAACTCAACGTAGGAGTAATATTAGGCTCAGAACCCGGCGAACCCGGCAAAAACAACGAGGTCATCGAACTCTCCGAATGCAAAGTGAACGGCAACGGCGAAAAATGCACTTTATTAACGCCGATCATAACGACTCCGCTGACGTCGGAGCTAGTGGAGAACGTCGAAAGCAAAAAAGTTGGTAAAAAACTCTTAGAGGAGTTCTTCCCCACAAGCGGCACCAATATCTTCACCATAGCATTCTCTGGCGAATGCAAAACCAAAGAAACAAAATTCACAGGTAAATTCGCTGCCGAAGCCCTCACCGACCCAGGTGAAGCGACTATCGAATTAGGGCAAGCCGCAGCACAGGCTAAATCGTACCTTCTAAGGTTCCCCGAAGTGGGGGTCACGGAAGTCTGGTTAATCAAAGGCGGCGTCGGATCAGCCGTTAAAGTCGGACTAGCCTCCTTCGGCGACGAAGAGTTTCTGGCAGGCACGACGTTAGTGTTACTAGAAAACGGAGGAGAATGGAGCCCATTACCATAATTAAGATCAATGTAATTATATTGGTGGTTTAATGTAAGTGATGTGGGGTCCAAGCGGTAGCTGGACCCCACATCACTACAGAGTGGCACCTTGCTGCCGAAGGATCGGCGGTTTCATGCAGAGCGAGATGGACGGCTGTGTATGACTTCAGAGATGGCACCTTATATTGCTCCCGCCCTCTTGGTCATCGGCTCGGCTGTGGGGCGCTCAGGTTTATCCGGATGAACGCTGTAGCCCCTAGAGGGCGAGGTGTGCTTGTGGTCACGCTTGTAGCCGGGCTCGTTGATGCACGGTGCCCCGCTACCGTAGGCCGTCGGCGCATAGATGCAAGGCTTGCGAATATAGAAAGCTGCGCAGCTAGTATGGCCTGCGGCCGCGAAGGTCAAAAACACGGTTTGCGCAAATTGGTGGAGGGGCGTTACGATGCCCAGGCAGCATTTACTGGCACTCATTTGAAAGTGAGAATAACTATGGTAAGGAATCGCATTGGTCATGCAATGCTCGTCACGGCAGCGTGCATGGTGTCGTTGGCAGCCGTGGGCGTTTCGTCGGCGATGGCGACACCGAAAGGCGAATACGCTGTATTCGCCCAATGTCCGGTGAGTAACCCTGAAGTAACTGGTTGTCTGGTGTCACGCACCGAAAGCGGCGAAATCAAGATTGGCAAACAAGCGGTGCCGATCGTTGCGACGCAGACACTGCAGGCTGGGCTCATCAACAGGGGGCTGGGCGACAAAGAAGTCGTGGCGGCTGCCAACGGAGAAACGCTGACGAAAACTCCGCAGAAAGTTCCGGGTGGGCTGCTCGGCATCAACTGCAGCGAAATCAAAGGCGAAGGATGGTTCGAAAAAGGAGCACGTGGGGTCTGTGAATACCTCTTCGAAAACAAACTAACCAATGTATATGCCACGACCGAACTGGCCGCCCCGGCAAGCTCGATCGGCTTGAGTGAGCCGGCGCTCGAGCTCGAAGAGGGCACCGCGCTCTCACTGCCGGTGAAGGTCAAACTCGAAAACTCACTACTTGGTAGTGAATGCTACATCGGCTCAAACGAACATCCGATCGTCATCAATCTAACGACCGGCACTTCGGGCTCACTAAAAGGCAAAGTCGGTGTAATCGGCGAAAGGGCTGAAGGCGGCATCCTCGTCATCAAAGACAACACGCTCGTCAACAGCACCTTCTCGGCACCAGAAGCGTCGGGTTGTGGCGGTATCTTCTCGTTCTTGATAGACCCGCTCATCGACGCAAAACTGGGACTCCCGGCTACATCCGGAAATACAGCTGTCCTCAACGGCACGATAGAACAGGCCAGTGCCGAACTCGTAGTAGAAAGCGAATGACCGACGTCATACTCTCGTAGAGAGTGACAAAGGTCGCAACCTAGTCTGACCGGAGAACCCTGGGGCCCGCGGCACCATGCCGTGGGCCCCAGGGTCAACCGGAAGCGGTGTCGCTAGCCGCACACGCTCGCGGGGGAGCGCTGGGCTCAGCGCAACTCACGCAACGTCGGGAACGGCACGACTTCGCGGATCGACTCGGCCCCGGAGAGCACCATCAGCAGCCGGTCCACGCCGAGCCCCCCGCCGGTGGTGGGCGCCATCCCGTATTCGAGCGCCCGCACGTAGCCCTCGTCATAGGGGTGGGGCTGGTCGCCGTCGTCGCCGGGGCGTTGCTGGCGCTGCTTGACGAAGCGCTTCCACTGGTCGAGCGGATCGTTGAGCTCGGTGTCTCCCGAGAGCACCTCCATGCCGCGGATCACGGTGTCGAAGTGCTCGGCCAGGCGCGGGTCCTGCGAGTGGCGCTTGCAGATCGGGAACAGATCCAGCGGGAAGTCGAACACGTGGGTCGGCTGGATCAGCGTCGGCTCTACATGCTTGGTGTAGACGGCTTCTGTCAGCTTCGCCCACGTCTGCCCCGGCTCGACCGCCTCGCCGAGGACCTCGAGCAGCTCCTCGCTGCTCGCCTGCAGATAGTCGATCCCCACGGCCTGTTTGATCACGTCGCGCAGCGTGACGCGCTTCCACGGCCTCGCGAGGTCGATTACCTGGCCGTCGTACTGCTCGACCTTGGTCGTTCCTAGCGTACGCAGCGCGACCTGCTCGGCCAGTTCTTCGCACCACACCGCCACGTCCAGGTAGTCGGCGTAGCTCATCATGCACTCGAGGATCGTGAATTCCGGGCTGTGGCGATGGGAGATGCCCTCGTTACGGAACGCTCGACCGAGGTCGTACACGTTCTCCAGGCCGCCGACGATGCAGCGGTTCAGGTACAGCTCGACGGAGATCCGCAGGTACACGTCCACATCCAGCGCGTTGTGATGGGTTGCGAACGGGCGCGAAGAGGCGCCGCCGGCGAGCGTCTGCAGCATCGGCGTCTCGACCTGGGTGAAGCCTTTCTCGCGCAGCACCTCGTGGATCGCCTCGATCGTCTTCGTGCGTTTGAAGAACATCTCGCGCGTCTTCGCGTTCGCCAGCAGGTCGAGCTCGCGGTAGCGGTAACGCGTGCCGAGGTCCTCGATGCCGTGGTGGCGATCCGGCGGCGGGCGTAGCGCCTTTGCCAGCAGCGTGCACTCGCCGACGCCGAGCGCGAGCTGCCCGCGCTGGGTTACGTACACGCTGCCGTCCACGCCGACGATGTCGCCGATGTCGAGATCCAGCATGCGCTCGTACGCCCGTTCGCCCATCGCCTCCTCGCGCGCTACCACCTGCATCGAGCCCGACTGGTCGCGCACGTCAAAGAACGTCGTCTTCGCGTGGCCGCGGCGCGCGATCAGTCGCCCGCATACGCGGTAACCGTGCCCCGGGTGCGCGCCGGGCTTCAGCTGCGCCGGGTCGTGTGCCGCCTGGATCTCGGCGATCCACGTCCGCGGCACGTCGGTCTTCAGGTACGGGTAGGGATCCAGCCCCGCCGCGCGCAGGCGCTCCAGCTTCGCCCGCCGTTCGTCGGCACCGACCGCCGCGTCCTCTGCCACCGCGCTATCCGTCGTCATGCCCTCCGCTGCCACGCCCTCCGTCGTCATGCCGCCGGTACCAGGTCGTGCGCGTCGCCGCGGCGCTCACGCACGTCGAGGATCGGCACATCTGGGATCGCTTCCTCCAGCAGCGCGCACAGGCGCCGGGACTCGAAGCGGTGCGAGTGTGGCGCGCGCGGGTTCACCGTCAGCGCGAGCAGCCGGAGCGGGGCGAGCACCTGGATCGCGATGCCGTGGCGCGCATACCAGCCGCACCCACGGTTGGAGAGGAACACCTTCGTGCTGTCGGCCACCACCAGCACGAGCTCGCGCCCGCGCGCCGCGCGGCGCAGGTCCTCCAGGAACGGCTCGCACAGGGCGCCCCGCACGAGCAGATGATGTGCGCCGGGGTTGGCGTCCAGCAGCGCCGCGATGTTCCGTCTGGTGCTCCTCAGCACGAAGCGCGGGTGCAGCGCGACCGGCTCCACGTCGGGCTCACCCACGAGCACGCTGCCCCGCCGCGAGGTCGCGAGCGCGCGGATGCGCCGGCCGCTTTCCGACCGGTCATCCAGCTTGGTGAGGCGCACGAGCTCCACGGCGTCGCGGGTGCGCGCCACGACCCGCTCGATCTGCTCGTGCAGGACCGCGCCGGTGGACATCACGAGGCCGTCGCAGACCGTTGGCGAGGAGGCTGCACGGCGGTCGACTGCACCGTCGATCAGCACCTGCTCGGCGCCGTGGGCGAGCATCGCGTCGGCGACCGCGCGCACGTCGCGTGCCGCGCTCGGGCCCGCGACCTCGACGGTGCCCGCAGCGAGCATTCGGGCCACGACCACGCGGCCCAGAGGCGTGCGGACCTCCGTCTGCACGAGCGGATCGTGCGCGACCGCCGCGGCGCGCAGCAGCGCCCCGGTCGTTGCCACGAGGCTCCCTGCCGGCAACCGGATGCGCGGCTTCTCGATGCGGATGTCGATCACGTCGTGCTCCTCGCCGTCGCGCCCGACCGAGGTTACGCCGACGCGGCGCCCGGCCGCCGCGAGCTCGCGCAGCGCGCACGTCAGCGTTTCGGTCTTGCCCGTGTTCTTCGCCAGCCCGACGAAGGCCAGCCGGCGGGCCGGCGCGATCAGCTGGGACAGCGACACGCTCGCCTATCCCCTCTCCGCGCGCGTGGCGAGGCCCCGCTCCATGCGCGCCGCGAGCTCGCGCACGAGGAAGCTCGCCAGGTGGTGTGGGTAGGTGCCGCGCGAGAAGCCCGCGTCGAAGCCGAGCTCCTTGGCGAGCTCGTTGGAGACGCGCGAGCCGCCGCACGCGAGGATCGTCCGCTCGCGCCGGCCCTCGGCCTCGACGATCTCGACCAGCTCGGTCAGGTTGTGGATGTGCAGGTCCTGCTGGGTGACCGTCTGGGAGACGAGGATCGCGTCGGCGTCCAGCTCGATCGCCCTGGCGACCAGCGCGCTGTTGGGGACCTGGCTGCCGAGGTTGTGCGCGTCGAACGCGCGGTAGCCTTCCAGCCCGCGGTTGCCGTGAAAGCCCTTGAGGTCGAGCATCGCGTCGATGCCCACGCTGTGGGTGTCCGAACCTGTGCAGGCGCCGACAACGACGATCGGGCGCCCGATGTGCTCCTCGGCGTAGGCCTCGATCTCGTCTTCGGCCATGTACTCGAGGTCGAGCTCGTCGACCTGCTGGGCGGTGTAGTCGACGGTGTGGCTGCAGTGCGCGTAGGCGATGAAGTGCGTGTAGCCGTCGAGCAGGCGCTGGTGGTGCACGACCTCGGGACGCTCGAGGCCGAGCTTGCCGGCGAGCTCCAGCGCGGCCTTGCGCGCGGCCTGCCCCTCCGGCACGGGCAGCGTGAAGCTGAGCTGGATCAGCCCGTCGCCGAGGTGATCGCCGTAGGGCCGGACTCGCGTCAGGTCGACCTCGGGCATGTGGCTAGGCAACCCGTGCCCCCTGCATCAGCTCGACGGTCGGGTTGAAGTAGCCCTCCTCGGTCGCGACGATCCCGTCGATCCCGCGGCCCTCCTCGATGCGGCGGCGCACGTCGCCGAAGGTGCCGTCTTCGATCGCCTTGAACATCCCGACGTCGGCGATCCGCTCGAGCAGCTCGTGCGCCTGGCGCAGCACCTCCTGGGCGCGTGTCTGGATCAGCCCGCCGGGCTTGAACTGGATCTCCTCGCCGATGTCGCGCGCGTAGTTAAAGACGTAGTCCACGCACTCCAGGCCCACGACGCGGTCATACAGGTGCGGAGTGAAGACCCCCTCGGTCGGCACCCCGGCCGTCTGGATCCCCTGCCCGGTGGCGACGGTGATCAGGTTGAACAGCGTGTCGCAGGCGTGCGTGCGGAACAGGTTGCCGTCCATGTGCCTGGTCGGGGGCATGTACTTGACGGGGCAGTCGGGGAACAGCTCGCGCGTGAGCTGCGCCTGCGCCCACTCGTACAGCAGGCCGTTGGTCGTGGGCGGGTCGATCTCGAACGCATCGCCGAGCGCGATCTGCTCGTCGGGCATGCCGGAGTCGCGCGCGAGGCGATGGTTGATGAACTGTGACGCGGTCACCGACGGCGCGGCCTGCAGCGCCTCGGCGGTGCGCAGGTAGTTGTCCTCGCCGGTGTTGATGACGATCCCAAAGCGGCCGGCGATCATGCGCGAGACGCGCTGGTCGATCAGCGTGCGCCGCATGTTGATGTCGCGGTAGAGGATTCCGTAGAGCGCGTCGTTGACCATGTTGTCGAGGCCCTCGATCGCGCCGAGCGTCGCGAACTCGGTCATGCACAGGCCCGAGCAGAAGCTCGACAGGCGCACGTAGCGTCCGTGGCGCTCGCACCACTCGTCCAGCCCCTCGCGCATGATCTTGAAGTTGGCCTGCGTGGCGAAGGTGCCGCCGTAGCCCTCGGTGGTCGGCCCGTAGGGGACGTACTCGAGCAGGCTCTGCGCGGTCGAGCGCGTCACCGACACGACGTCGCCGCCGGCCTCGGCGACGGCCACCGAATGAACCACGTCCTCGTACACGTTGCCGGTCCCGCTCAGCATGTAGCGCAGTGGCGCGGCGCCTTCCCCCAGGCGCTCGCGCAGCGCGCGGCGCTCGTCTACCCGCCGCGAGACAGCGCCCATGCGTCGCTCGCACTCACGCGTGACGAGCTCGCGGGTCGCGCCCTCCTCGGCCTGCGCCAGGCCGCACAGCTCGAGCTCGCCGGCGCTGACCGCCTCGGCGATCTGCTGCGGTGAGCGTCCGCTGTCGAGCATCGCGTTGCCCAGCCAGTAGGCCACCCCGCGGCCGAGGCCACCGGCGTCGTGGACGTGGTCGACGAGCACGTTGGGCAGTGGAACCTCGAGCTCGTCGATCCCGTCCACCCCGAGGAAGCGGGCGACGGTCCGCTCGACGGAGACGGTGGTCTTGCCGGCGGTTTCCGCAGCGAGCCGGTCGGCGATCCGTGCGGCGGCCTGCCGGCACGATTCGACCACCCCCACGTCGAGGTCGAGCTTGGAGTCCATGGCGTGGCGACGCTACCCGATGGGACTCCCGATCTCGACGGCGGCGCTCCCACCGCCTGATATGTACGCCTGTGCGCCGGTGTCGCAGGGCGGAATGTCTCTCACTAGCGCCGTTGTCACACAATCGTGTCGGTGATGATCATGGCGCTGGTCGCACGTTTCCTGGGAGCTGTGTCGATGTCAGAGACGATCAGGTGAACCTTGCCAGATATGCACATTCACCCAATTGGCCCTGGTTAGAACGTTTGTCGGGATCTGGTAATTCTCGGACACGGCAGTCGAGCCGCGTCGTCGTTTGACAGCTCTCGCTCCCCACCACTAGCCTCGCCGGACGGCTATGGCCACCGAAGTCGCTCCACTCGACCTGCTGTTCGAGGCCCCCGCGGCCCAGCTCGGCGATCGCCGCATCGCCGAGCTGGGCGGCCGCGCCGGAGGCTGGCAGCTACCGCCGGCGCCGGAGGAGCTGCTGAAGGGCGCGCCCTACGTCGTCGACTTCTGCGATCCCAGCCCGGCGACAGCGCTGCACGCCGGCTACCTGCGCAACATCGCACTCGGGCACGCGCTGGCCAGCGCGCTGGAGGCCGCCGGAGCCCACGTGGCACGTCAGACCCAGATCGCTGACGTCGGACGTGACATGGGCGAGGCGCTGGCGGGTTACACGAGCTACGCAAACGAGCTGGACCCCGCCACGACGCGGGAGAAGAGCGACCACTTCGTCGGTCGCCTGCACGCGCGCTACGCGCACGAGCCACACGGCGACGGTGACCTCGCCGACTCGCTGCTCGCCCGCCTCGCCCACGGTGAGCGGGAGGTCCGCGACCTGTGGCAGACGCTGCGCGACTGGGCGGTGAGCGGGCAGAACGAGACGCTCGCCCGCCTGGGGGTGCGCTTCGAGCGCACGATCTTCGAGTCGCAGTACGTCCCGCGGATCGATCCCCTCGTGCGGCTAGCACTCGCACAGGGAGTCATCAGCGGATCGCCGCAAGGGCCGCTCGAGTTCGAGACCGGTGCGGCGGAACGCCCACACCTGCCGTTGATCGACCGCGAGGGCCTGCCCACGCGCGACCTACGCGCGCTAACGATCTGGCGGTCGCTGATGATCGAGATGACCGACGTGACGTTGGTGCGACTCACCAGCGAGGAACGCCGCGACAATCTCGACGAGATCCTGCGCGGGCTGGCGCCCGGTGCCAAGGTCTACCCGACGGCGGTGCTGCACGCCGAGGTCGTCACGGACCGCGACGACGGCCCCGGAGGCGAGAGCACGCTGCTGATCGACGAGCTGCTGGACATGCTCATGCAGCACGGGGAGCTACGCGCGCTGGCGATCGAGGAGCGCCCCTCGTGCGCGGCACAGGACCTCGCGGCAATCGTGCTGATGGGCATGTGTCTCGACCACCCCCTGTATGAGCCCCTGGAGATCACGCCCGCGCGCGTGCTCGACAGCGACGCGAATGCGGGCTGGACCCTCGCGCGGGCGTGGATGAAGGCGTGGGACCCGGAGAACGACGGCGGGCCGTTGCCGTTGCCCGACGACGAGCACCACCGCTCGGCCGTGGCGCAGTCGCAGCTGCGCCCCCAGCTGGACCGGGCCGTCAAAGGCTTCGATGTGCACGGACTGGTGCGCGTACTGATCCGCGTCGGCGGCTGGTACCTGGACACGGAGACAGATGCTGCGGTCGGACGGATCATGCGCTCGCTGCTCACCAGCGGCCTGACCGGTCTCGGGCTCGTGCGCGCCCCCGAGCAGTACGGTTGATGGGCGGGGGATGTCAACCGTGAATCCGACCGCCGACTACCAGACCTCGACCGTGGAGTCGACCCCCGGCTACGAGACGTCGATGGCGGACCCCAACGCGCTGGAGAACGACCTGCGCTCCTTCTACCTGACCGGGCGCGAGGAGCAGAGCCTGTTCCACGAGTGGGAGCACGGGATCCCCAGAGGCGACTCGACGACCCCGTCGATCTGCTCGCCGACGTACCGCTGGTGGATCCTGGAGCACCTGCGCAACGCGCTGAACCGCGACCGTAAGCACCTGCTGCTGAGTCTCGGCTCGGGCAACGCGTTCGTCGAGCGCGTGCTGTGCCGCGAAGGCTATCCGGTGCTCGCGGTTGACGCGCTCAACGAGGCCGTCAAGCTCGCGCGCGAGGCGGGTGTGCCGGCGATCCGCCACAACCTGTACTCGTGGGAGGCCCAGCCGGACTACTGGGACGTGATCTACGCGGACGGTCTATTGGGACATCTGCACGATGGCCACGACGGCGCGCATGTGGCGCTGCGCTTATTCCTCGTGTGGCTGAAGGCGCCCTGCGGAACCGTCGTGATCTCCAACGACTCCCCCAAGACCGACGCCCCGGTCCAGCAGTCATCGAACGTCCCCGGCTTCTACTGGCTCTCGGAGCAGTGGATCGCGGCCGAGCTCAAGCGCGCTGGCTTCACGCGGATCTCGACGGCGTCGATCGCCTACAGGCGCCCGCTGTCGGGGCTGCGAACCCGCGCGATCATCACGGCGCAACGCACCGAGTAGCGCGGCCTGGCGGTTCGTGGATGCCGATCAGCCATAGCCTCGAAGAGCGCCTGAACGCGGATCTCCCGGCGATCGCCGAGCACTTCGGCACGCCGTTTCACATCTACGACGAACGGGGGATCCTGGCGGGTGCCGAGCGTCTGCTGGCGGCCTTCGCGGAGCAGCCGTTTCACGAGTACTACGCGGTCAAGGCGCTGCCCAACCTCACGATCCTGCGGATGCTGCGCGAGCACGGCCTGGGCATGGAGTGCAGCTCGATCGCCGAGCTGGACCTCGCGGAGGACTGCGGGGCGCGCGGCGAGGAGGTGTTCTTTACCTCGAACAACACGACCCGCGAGGAGTTCGCGGCGGCACTCGCACTGGATGCGATCGTCAACGTCGATGATCTCTCCCTGATCGCCAAGCTCCCGGGCGCCCCGACGCTCGTCTCATTCCGCTTGAACCCCGGCCCGGAGCGCGTCGGCGACAGCCTGATTGGCTCGCCGCTGGAGGCCAAGTTTGGGCTGCGCGGCGACCAGCTGGAGCAGGCGTTCGCGCGGGCGCGCGAGCTCGGCTGCGAACGCTTCGGGCTGCACGCGATGATCGCCTCCAACGTGCTGACGGTCGAGCCGCTGCTGGCGACGATCGCGATGCTGTTGGAGGTCGAGGAGCGGCTGCGCCGGACGCTCGGAATCGCGCTCGAGTTCATCAACGCGGGCGGGGGGCTCGGGATCCCCTACCGCCCGAGCGACGTGGGCCTCGACGTCGAGGCGCTGGGACGCGGCGCCGGGGCGCTACTCGAAGCACACGCCGCCCGCACCGGCCGTCGTCCGAAGCTGTTCCTAGAGGCGGGACGCTTCGTCACCGGTCCGCACGGTGTGCTGGTCACGCGCGTCATCAACCGCATGAGCAAGTGGCGCGAGTACGCCGGCGTGGACGCCGGGATTGCAGCGCTGATGCGCCCGGCGATGTACTCCGAGGCGTACCACCACGTGACGCTGCACGGCGACCGCGGCGAGCGCCCGCTGCAGCGCATCGACGTGGTGGGGTCGCTGTGCGAGAACAACGACAAGTTCGCGATCCAGCGCCCGCTCCCGCGACTGCGCGAGGGCGACCTGCTGCTGATCCACGACACGGGTGCGCACAGCCTGGCGATGGGCTTTAACTACAACGGCCGCCTGCGCCCGCAGGAGCTGCTGCTGCGCAGCGACGGCAGCGTCGAGCTGATCCGCCGCCGCGAGGAGGTCAGGCGCGACTACTTCGCCACACTCCAGTTCGACCCCGACGTGTTCGACCCGTCAGCGGTGTCGGACCGGTTCAGCGGATCGCCCGAGCGGGCAAGGGTGCAGGTGAGCTGAGCATGGCGAGCCTCGCGACCGTGGCGGATTTTGGTGGCGTGGAGTCGCTGAGAGACAGGGTCGACGAGCTGTGGGAGCTCCGCGAGCAGCTCAGCGATCGCGATGAGGCGGCGCGCGCGACGGTGCTGAGCGTGATGGAGCTGCTCGACCGTGGACGCGTACGCGTGGCCGAGATCGGCTGCGACGGCGAAGTGACGGTGCACGAGTGGCTCAAGCGGGCGATCGTGATGCTGTTCCGTGTTTGCCCGCTGGAGCTCTCCGAGGCGGGGCCGATGCTGTTCGCCGACCGCCTGCCACCCAAGCGCAGCTGTGTCGATGTGCGCGTGGTGCCCGGGGCGTACGCCCGCTTCGGGTCCCACATCGCCGCTGGCGCGATTCTTATGCCAAGCTTTGTGAACGTCGGCGCCTATGTGGGGAGCGGCACGCTCGTCGATACCTGGGCCACGGTCGGATCGTGTGCCCAGGTCGGCGAGCATGTGCACCTGTCGGGCGGCGTAGGTGTGGGCGGCGTGCTGGAGCCGCTGCAGGCGAGCCCAGTGATCGTCGAGAGCCATGCGTTCATCGGTAGCCGCTGCATGCTGATCGAAGGCGCGCGCGTCGGTCGGGGAGCGGTTGTCGGCGCGGGCGTGATCCTGTCGCCGACGATTCCCGTGATCGACGCGTCCACCGGCGAGGAGCTCTCCCGCGGGCACATTCCCGCATGGAGCGTCGCGATCGGCGCGACCCGCCCCCGTAGCTTCCCTGGTGGGGACTTCGGGCTTCCGTGCGTGCTGGTCATCAAGCGCCTGGCCGAGGGCGAGCGCCCGGACAAGGTCAGGCTGAATGAGCTGGTGCGCGACCACGGCGCCGCGCTGTAGGGGCCTCCAGCAGTTCGGCGGCTCGCGCGATCCGCTCGGCCGTCGGGGTCAATGCCACGCGCAGGTGCCCCTCGCCCCCGGGGCCGAGGTAGGACCCGGGCATCACCAGCAGCGAGCGCTCGAGGAGCAGGTCGAGCATCCGCTGATCGTCGCCGTCGGGGACGCGCAGCCATAGGAAGATGCCGGCGGGACCGCCGACGTGCTCCAAGCCGGCGCGCCGGGCGGCGCCGTCGAGGACGCTGCGCTTGGCGGCGTATCGTGCGCGCGCGTCGGCGACGTGATCGTCGTCGCTCCAGGCGGCGATCGACGCGTGCTGCACGATCGCGGGCGGGGTCGTGCCGATGTCGCTGCGGTGGCGCCGGATGCGGCTCACGATCTCCGGGTCACCGGCGATGAAGCCGGAGCGCAGGCCGGCCAGTCCGGAGCGCTTGGACAGTGAGTTGAAGACAACCACGCCGCTGCGGTCATCCAGCTCTAGGCCAGACGTGGGCGGCTCGCCGTCGAACCAGAACTCCGAGTAGGTCTCGTCGAGCGCGAGGATCGCGCCGCTGCGCCGGCAGCGCGCGGCGAGCTCTTCCAGCAGCGCGCGGGGGGCGACCGCGCCGGTGGGGTTGTGGGGGTTGACGACCCACACAATCGCGGTACCCCCCCAGGGGATCGCGTCGGGGTCGGGCAGCCAGGAGGTCGCGGCGGAGAGAACCTGGACGGCGAGCGGCAGGCCGGCGGCGCGGGCGCTGCGCTCGGGGACGGGGTAGGAGGGCGAGGTTACGGCGACCACGTCGCCCGCTCGCGCGAACAGCCGCGCGAGTAGCGCGATCGGCTCCTTCGCGCCGAGCGTCGGCAGCAGCTCCCGGGCGGGGTCGAGTGCGACCCCGAAGCGTCGCGCGATCCACGCGGCGATCGCCTCGCGCAGCTCGGGTAGCCCTTCGGTCGAGGGGTAGTCGCAGAGAGGGAGCGTGGCGGCTGCGTGCGCGAGCGCGTCGCGGACCGCTCGGGGAGCCGGGTCTGTCGGCTGCCCTAGGCTCAGGTCGATCACCTCCACGCCCCGCGCCTGCGCTGCGCGCCGGGCTTCGGCGAGGCGCAGGAAGGGGTAGCCGGGTGCCTCCTCGATGGTGGGATTCAGGCGCACAGGAAGGACTCCAGGATGCGGTGCGCGCGCAACAGCGCGTGCGTGGCGACGCGCTCGTCGGGGCGATGCGCGAACGCGGGATCGCCGGGGCCGAGGTTGACCGCCTCGACGCCCGCGGCGGCGAACTCGGCTACGGGCGTCCACGCCTGCTTGGCCTCGACGGAACCTCCGCTCGCGGCGAGCAGGCGCTCCAGTAGCGGGTTCTCGTGCGGCGAGAGGGCGCCGGGGGAGTTGGAGAGCACCTCGATCTCGCCGTGCGGCTCGCACCAGCTGCGCAGTATCGCCTCTGCCTGCTCAGCGGTGACGTCGGGGGCGTAACGGAGGTTGACGTTGGCAGCGGCGGTGCCAGGGATCACGTTGCGGGCGACGCCGGCATGGAGGGTCGTGACCGAGATGACCTGCGTGAAGTCCAACCCGTCGATCGTGCGTCGGGAGGATCCGATCGCGCGCAGCGCCTGGATCCCGGCGGCAGCGCGGTCGATCGCGTTGTCGGCCAGCCACGGGCGGGCCGAGTGGCCGGCGCGCCCACTAAAGGTCCAGGCGGCGTCGATGTTGCCCATGCAGCCCGCCTGCACGGCGTTCGCGGTCGGCTCGAGCACGATCGCGAGATCGGCGCTGCGCAGGCCGGGCTCGCGCGCGAGCAGCGGGCCGAGGGCGCCGTGCGCGGCGGGGAGCTCCTCGCGCCCGAACAGCACGTAGCCGACGTCGACCGTGCTCGGGGCTCCGGCAGGTGTGAAGGCGCCTGCGAGCGCGAGCTCGAGCAGCACGGCGACGCCGCCCTTCATGTCACTCGCCCCAAGCCCGTAGACGTGCTCGCGGGTTATCCTGCCGGGCCGGTTCTCCTGCACCGGGACCGTGTCGAGATGGCCGGCGAGTAGCACGAGCGGCCGGTCGCAGCGGCATGTGATCCCGGCCAATACACACGTGTCCTCGGCGTCGCGAGCGGGAACCCCACCCTCCCGGAGGACGTTCAGGACATGCTCGGTGATGTTTCTCTCTGAGCCGGACTCGGAGGCGATATCGACGAGCGCCAGCGTGCGCGCCGCCAGGCGAGTTTCGAGGTCTGTTGAGAGAATGCCTGTTGACGCCATCGCTATCCGTCCGCCGCCGGGTCCTCGCGCAGCGGCCCGGATCGGCCGGTAGGACATTCTCCCAGCAAATGCCCGGGTTCTGGAGGTCGGGCCGCTTCGGTCAGGTCGGCGTTGGTAAGCCAGTCGGTCAGGCGGCGTCGGCGAGCTGGTGGAAGCGCACCGCCGAGCGACTCGCCCACACGAACTCGTGGCAGCGATGCACCAGGCCGGCCGCCTGCAGGCTCACGATCGCATCGGTCGCTCGCAGCTCGTTGCCGATCTCCCGCGCCAACTCCTGCACCGACCATGGCCTGGAGGTCTTGGAGTCCAGCAGCAGCGTCAGCACGACACGCTCGAGGTAATCGTCAGCTAGCCCCACGTCTGTACTACTACGCTGATCCCGCATAGGAAGGTCGCACGCTCCTTTCTGTGCCACGGCCCCGGGCAGCGCCAACTGCGCCGGGGCCACTATCTATCCGGATCGACCCTAGCGTCCCCGTTGGCAGCAACCCGGAGATCAGCGGCAAAGTTGGCGCGAAAACGCACATGAGAGGTTGGGAGCCGCTCGTATGACGCCGGAGACCTCCTGCCTGAGCAGTCCGGACTGCCGCTCTGGCTTGTCTATATGAGACACTGGAGGCATATGATTACATCCCAACTCTTGGGATAAACAAAATGACTGGCATTCTCGTGAGCACACAAGAAGCGACAAGTAAAGGGACGGAACGCACGCACTATTCTCCGCATTTAGCGAAGATCTTGACCAACTGAAAGCCTAATCCACTGCGAGTCGGCGCCAATCAGCGGTACGGTTGTGGGGCCCACGTGCGGCACGGACTACGGCTTCGTCGCTCCCGGTAAGGGACCGGGCACGCGACGAAGTGTAGGCCATCCATAGGGAGGGTCTGTCTCTTAGCCAGGGCAGGCCCTCCCGCTTTTTGTGTCCCCCGTTTGCTCGCATTGTGCGGCGGAGGTATGCCTGAACAGTACCGCCCGAAATTCAGGCACTGATCCGGATTTCGAAATATTTGCTCGTAACTTGCGGTTTTTTCGCGATCTTCAGTAAGTTGGAGCTGGCGCCCTAGATTAGGGTAAGTGTTTCTGACTTTGCGTCACAGATTCCGCTTGAATCAAAGGTTCCGCCCACTCGTAAGCTCCTGGACTTGACGATAGCTGTGGGGTAATTTCGCGCGCCCTTGTTCGATGGTACTCATAAGTCTGTAGACTGTCAAGTAGCAAGCCGGGAGCTTTCCCGGTGTGGAAGGCGATCTCCAGCGAATCGTGGGCCGCAATGTACGGGCTCACCGAGAAGCTCGAGGCAAGAGCCAAGAGGCTTTCGCCGACTCCCTCTCGGTCCATCGCACCTACCTCGGGGGCGTCGAGCGCGGCGAGCGCAACCTGACGCTCAAGAGTGTCGAGCGCCTCGCCGGCCTCATGGGTGTCGAGCCGCTGAAGCTACTGACCGAGCCGCCCGAGGGAGGGACCGCGAAGTAGCGGCGCCGGGTCGTGCCACCGGCACCGTGCGTCGCTAAAATAACGATATGGACAGTACCGTCCGATCGGCGGCGGACGTTGCACGAGAGCTGGGGACCAGTCTGCCACGCGTGGTGCGTGCGGTCGATCGCTTGGGTTTCGATGCGCGTCGGGAGAACGGGCGCATCGAGTTGCGCCCGCCACACGTTGCGGATCTACGCGACGTGCTCGGCGTGTCCGTCCGGATCTCCGACCTCACAGACACAGAGGTCAAAGTCTTGGCGGCGCTACGAAGCGCCCCGCTGGGCTTGGTCTCCGCTCGGGCTGTGGCCCACAGGGCGACGGTTTCGCCCACCGCTGCATCGCGCGCGCTGAAGATTCTCGAGGGCAAGGGATTGGTCAGGCGCGAACGGACGATGATTGCTGCTGGACGCGCTCGGCAGGTGGAGCTGTTTCACGCCGAACGTCGTTCGCGACGCTGGGACGAGCTGGTCCCGTTGCTCGCCCGCGTTCGACTTCCGGTCCGCACGCACACTGGACGTGACGCGCGAGTGCCTACGCGCTTGCATCATCTGTTCTGGAACACCGCGCCCGAACAGTTGAAGCTCGAGCTTGGTGGGCCCTACATCGCACGGCGCCTGCTGGGCGCGATGGACCTTGACGGACTTGCCTGGGGTGCACAAAATCTGAGAGCTTCCGACTGGATGCAGGCGCGGAACGCGCGTGGCCTTGACTCCAAGAGTCGTGCCTTGGCGGGCAATCTCGCCGCTGAGAGCGCAGCCTGATGGGTCGCGATCGCGAGGCTTCGGCCAACCGGTTCGCCACCTCCTCGAGCAACGCTGGTCGCCTCCCAGCGAATTTGCGGCACATGTTGCCTGCGGCGACGGTCCGTGCCTGGGAGACGCTGTCACAGCATCTGCCTGGCGACCTGTATTTGGGAGGTGGCACTGCGGTAGCTGTCCATCTGCATCACCGGAAGAGCGCCGACCTGGATTTCTTCTACCACCGTGCGTCGGTGAATCTCGACGAGCTGGTGGAGCGGCTGGCCCAGCTCGGGCCGTTCGCGGCGACCTATCGTGCGCCCGGCACCCTGCGAGGCCTGTTCGGCGCAACCAAGGTCGAGTTCCTACACGCGGACGAGGTTCGTCCGCAGCAGCTCCTGGAGGAGCCGACGGTCGTGACCGGGCTGCGTGTGGCCGGCCGCAAGGACCTCATGGCGATGAAGCTCAAGGTGATTGGCGACCGCGGAGAGCAACGCGACTACTTCGACGTGATGAAGCTCGACCAGGAGGGAGCCGTCTCTCTAGAGGATGGCATCGCGCTTTTCCTCGACCGCTACAAACTCAATCCAGCCGACGACGTTCTGGCGCACCTCATCCGTGCTCTGGGCTATCTCGATGACGTTGAGGAAGACGCGGCGCTACCGATGAGCAAGCAGGATCTTGCCCAGTGGTGGCAGCGCCGTCAGGTTCAGCTCGTCCGCGAGCTCGGGCGCAAGGGCTGAGGAGCCTGCACCCTCGCTCAGCGGCCGTCGATCCCGTCGAACAGGGGACCCGCTGACACTCGCAACGCCTTTGCGAGCTTCGCAACGGTTCTCGCCCCGGGCTCGCACACGCGACGCTCGATCTTGGAAACATGCGTCAAATGGAGGTCCGCCGCGTCGGCGAGCTCCTGCTGGGTGAGACTGCGCTCCTTGCGAAGTGCGAGGAGATTGGCTGCAAATGTCTCAAGCGCATCCGGCACAGACGCGACTATTACTTGTCTCCGACGTCTGTACTACAGACGATTGTCTTCATCTGCTCGCTTTGAGTTCAATCGAGCGCACACGCCGCCAGGGCGAGCAGATTACCTAGCAGCTGCGCGGGTCAGCTCCAGCTGAGGGCGAGCGGCGCGAGCGACGATCCCACGATCGCGCGCGCTAGCCTCAGCTTCACTGTGTCCCTGTCCAGCTTCAGCCCGCGGGTGCGCGAGTGGTTCGAGCACGCATTCGCGGCGCCCACGCCCGCCCAGGCGCAAGCGTGGCCGGCGATCGCCCGTGGCGAGCATGTGCTCCTGTCCGCGCCCACCGGGTCGGGCAAGACGCTCGCCGCCTTTCTGTGGGCGCTCGACCGGCTCAGCACCGCATCGTCCCCGGAGGGGGATCGCGCAGCCGATGTCGGCAGCGTCGCTGATGGTCAGGGGACGCGCGTGGTGTACGTCAGCCCGCTCAAGGCCCTCGCCTACGACATCGAGCGCAATCTCCGCGCACCTTTGAATGGAATAGCCCGCCCACCCGGCACTAAGGACGTGCGCGTCGGGATTCGCACTGGCGACACGCCTCAGCGCGAGCGCGCCGCGATGGTGCGCAAGCCGCCGGACATCCTCGTCACGACGCCCGAGTCGCTGTACCTGATCCTCACCTCCCAGGCCCGCTCGATGCTGCACAGCGTCGACGCGGTGATCGTCGATGAGATCCACGCCGTCGCGCACTCCAAGCGCGGCGCCCACCTCGCGCTCACGCTCGAGCGCCTGGAGGCCCAGGCGGGGAGGCCTGTCCAGCGCATCGGTCTCAGCGCCACGCAGAACCCGCTTGAGGAGATCGGTCGCTTTCTCGTCGGTCCCCACCGCCAGGTGACGATCGTCGACGCCGGCGCTCATACCCTGAAGGGCACAGGCAAGCAGCTCGACCTGCGCATCGAGGTGCCCGTCGAGTCGATGGCCGAACCGGATGGTCCGTCGCCCGCTGGCGGCCCCGGCCACGATCCGCTGGAGCCCCTCGCGGGGGGTGAGTCCACGCGTGGCTCAATCTGGCCTGCCATCTACCCCAAGTTGCTCGAGCTCGTCCAAGCGCATAACTCCACCATCGTCTTCGTCAACAACCGCCGCTCCGCCGAGCGCGTCGCGCTGCGGCTCAACGAGCTCGCCGCATCGTCCTCGGAGGGGGAGGGGGACGCCGAGATCGCACGCGCGCACCACGGCTCACTCGCGCGCGAGGAGCGCACCAAGGTCGAGGAGCTGCTCAAGGCCGGCGAGCTGCCCTGTCTGATCGCCACCAGCTCGCTCGAGCTCGGCATCGACATGGGCGCCGTCGACCTCGTCGTGCAGATCGAGTCGCCCAAGTCCGTCGCCCGCGGGCTGCAGCGCATCGGGCGCGCCGGTCACAGCGTCGACGAGATCAGCACCGGGCGCATCTTTCCCAAGTTCCGCGGCGACCTGCTCGAGTGCGCCGTCGTCGCCCGGCGCATGCACGAAGGACTGATCGAGCCCACCGTCGCGCCGCGCAACGCGCTCGACGTCCTCGCCCAGCAGATCGTCGCCATCGCCGTCAGCGCCGAGCCGACGGGCGCGGGGAGTGCGCGCGCGGTTCGCCCACGTGCCCAGGGTGTCACGGCCGAGTCGGATGCGGCAGACGTCGCGCCTGAGGATGGCGGCGTCCGCGTTGACGACCTCCACGCGCTGGTCACCAGTACGTACTCCTACTCAACACTCTCGCGCGAGCTGCTCGAGAACGTGCTCGACATGCTCGACGGGCGCTATCCATCCAAGGAGTTCGGCGAGCTACGCGCGCGCATCGTCTGGGACCGGGTTGCCGGCACCATCCGCGCACGCAAGGGCTCCCGCCAGCTAGCCATCGTCAACGCCGGCACCATTCCCGACCGCGGGCTATACGCCGTCACGCTCCCCGACGGGCGCCGCGTCGGCGAGCTCGACGAGGAGATGGTCTACGAGGCGCGGCCCGGGCAGGTGTTCCTGCTTGGCGCCTCCACCTGGCGGATCGAGGAGATCGGCCGTGACCGCGTGATCGTTACTCCCGCCCCCGGCGTCCCCGGCGCCGTGCCCTTCTGGAAGGGCGACTCCGTCGGTCGCCCGATCGAGCTCGGCCGCGCCATCGGCGCGTTCTCCCGCTGGGCCGTCGAGCAGGAGTCAGAGACACTGCAGCGCGAATACGACCTCGACGAGCGCGCCGCGCGCAACCTGCTCGCCTACCTGCGCGAGCAGCTCGCCGCCACACGCGTGCTCCCCAGCGAGCGCACGATCGTGCTCGAGCGCTTCCGCGACGAGATCGGCGACTGGCGCCTGTGCGTGCTCTCCCCCTACGGCCGTCGCGTCCACGCCGCCTGGAGCCTCGCCATCTCCGCCCGCATCCGCGAGCGCTTCGGGCTGGAGGCCGATGCCATCGCCTCCGACGACGGCATCGTCCTGCATCTCCCCGCATCGTCCCCCGAGGGGGAGCTTGACGCCGACGAGACCGAGTCGTTGCCGTCCGCCGCCGAGCTCGTACTGCTCGAGCCCGACGAGGTTGAGCACGCCGTCACCGCCGAGCTCGGCGACTCCGCGCTGTTCGGTGCGCGCTTTCGCGAGAACGCCTCCCGCGCACTGCTCATCCCACGGGCCTACCCCGGCCGGCGCACGCCGCTGTGGCAGCAGCGCCTGAAGGCCCAAAGCCTGCTCGAGGTCGCCCGCCGCTACGCCGACTTCCCGATCGTGCTCGAGACCTACCGCGAGTGTCTCAAGGACGTGCTCGACGTGCCCGGCCTGCAGGAGCTGCTGCGCGGCCTGAGTACGCGTGAGATCTCGCTCGTCGAGGTCGAGACCCACACTGCCTCGCCGTTTGCCTCCTCGCTGCTGTTCGACTACGTCGCCACCTACATGTACGAGGGCGACACGCCCAACGCCGAGCGCCGCGCCGCCGCGCTGTCGCTCGACCGCGACCTGCTGCGCGAGCTGCTCGGTCAGGAGGAGCTGCGCGAGCTGATCGACCCCAGCGCCCTCGCGCGCGTCGAAGATGACTTGCAGCACCGCTCCGAGCTCACGCGCGCCACCGGGCGCGACGGCCTGCACGACGTGCTGCGGCGCGTCGGTGATCTGAGCCGCGAGGAGGTCGTCGAGCGGGTGTTTGTCGGCGTCGACGCCGACGGACTGCTCAACGAGCTCGAGCGCGAACGGCGCGCCGTGCGCCTGCGCGTGGGTCGCGAGGAGCGCTGGGTCGCCGCCGACGAGGCCGGTCTCTACCGCGACGCGCTCGGCGCCGTGCCCCCCGGCGGGCTGCCCGACGCGTTTCTCGCCGACGTGCCCGATGCGCTCACCGAGCTCGTCGCCCGCTACGCGCGCACGCACGGGCCTTTCACTCACGACGAGCTTTATGTGCGCTATTGCATTGACACCAGCTCAGTCCTGCGTGAGCTCGAGCGTGCCGGAACGCTCGTCCGCGGCGAGCTCCGGCCGGGCGGCAGCGAGCGGGAGTGGTGCGACGTCGAGGTCCTGCGGCGCCTCAGACGAGCTTCGCTGGCCGCCCTACGCAAGGAGATCGAGCCCGCCGACCAGAGGCGCCTGGCGGCCTTCCTGCCCTCGTGGCAGGGCATCGACAGGCATTCCCGCGCCGGTGCCGGCATCGACCGCCTGCGCGAGGTGCTCGTGCCGCTGCAGGGACTCGCGCTGCCCGTCGAGATCTGGGAGCGCGACGTGCTGCCGCGGCGCACCGGCGCCTACTCGCAGTCCTGGATGGACAGCCTCTGCGCGAGCGGCGAGCTCGTCTGGGTGGGCGCCGGGCCGCTGGGAGGGCACACAGCCCGAAGGGCTGGGTCCGGGCGCGTCGCGCTGTACTTCCGCGAGGACGCCCCCGCGATCGGCCCGCCCGTCGCCGGAGCCGCCGGCCGAGCTTCAGTCGGTCGCGCCGGAGCGGCCCCCGCAAGCAACCCCGAGCACGAGCTCCTGCGCGCGCGCCTCGCCGCAGGGCCGTGCTTCTTCACCGACCTGCTCGCCGAGCTCAACGCCCCCGCCGCGGAGCTGCGCGAGGCGCTGTGGGATCTCGTCTGGGCTGGTGAGGTCACCAACGATGCGTGGGCGCCGCTGCGTGCACCGCTGGCCGGTTCGGGGATGCGAGCGGAGCGAGTGTCTCCCGGTCCGGTTGCGCTCGCCCGCGCCGCCGAGCAGGCCGGCGGCGGTGGCCAGGGGCCGGCGGCCAGCCGACTAGCCGGGCATACCACGGTCGGGCGCTCGCGCTTCAACGGGCGGCGGCGCAGCGGCGCGCGCGCCGGCGGGGATCAAATGCAGGGCCGCTGGGCGCTCACCGAGCCGGTCTTCCGCGGCGGCCCCGAGGGGCCGTCAGGGGCCGCCGAGCGTAGACGCACGCTCGCCGAGCTGCTGCTCGAGCGCTACGGCATCGTCACCCGGGAGCAGGTGCTGGCCGAGGGCGTCAAGGGCGGCTTCGCGATGCTCTACGACACCTTCGCCAAGCTCGAGACGCTCGGCGTCTGTCGGCGCGGATATTTCATCGAGGGTATGGGCGGTGCCCAATTCGCACTCCCCGGTGCCGTCGAGCGGCTGCGCGCCGCGCCGCGCCCGGCGGTTGGCGGCCGGGGCGGCGAGGGTGACGTGGGCGAGCGTGGGCGCACGCTCGTGATCGCCGCCGCCGACCCCGCCCAACCCTACGGCGCCGCGCTGGCATGGCCCCGACGCCAGGGGTCTGGGCTCGGCGCCGGGCGCCCTGCGCGCGTGGCCGGCGCCCACGTGGTGCTCGTCGCCGACGAGCCCGTCCTGTACGTCGAGCGTGGTGGACGCAGTCTGCTCACGCTAGCCCCTCCGCCCGCCGCGGGAGAAGCCGACCCCATGCGCGAGGCGCTGGCTGCGCTCGCACACGCCGTCCGCGCCGGCCGGCTCGGCCGGCTCGCGCTCGAGCGCATAGACGGCCAGCCGGCGATCGCGTCGAGCCTCGCCGAGGTGCTCGTCGAGCTGGGATTCCACTCCGGTCCGCGTCGCCTGACGCTCACGGCCTGACGTCCACGATCGGCCGAGGACTAGCTGAGGTGCCCTGAGGGCCAGCTGAGATTGCTCGTCGCTCACCAGCCCAGATAGCTTTCGGCAGGCCAAATCCCCAATGTCCGAGCGATTTCGCGCGATGGCCCGAATCTCATTGTCTGTCGGACGTTTGACCCTGATGGAGACACGGGTGGAATTGTTCCAATTACCTTGTTATTAAAAGTCGAGAGAACTTGCACAAGGACGCGTTTTGGTCTACCTTCTTGAACAGTGGGGATGAGTCGAACAGGGAGCCAAGTTGCACCGCTATACCGCCGGCTGCCACACGGGCCGAGCGGTATGGGTAGAGAGGACGTCGCTCGTAACCAGCGGGCGCGTCTCTACGGTGCAATGATCGAGTCGATCTCCCAGCGTGGCTACGACGCCACGACGGTGGCGCACGTGATCGGCCTCGCGGGCGTCTCCCGCAGGGCGTTCTACGAGCTGTTCTCGAACAAGCAGCAGTGCTTCCTCGCCACCTACGACATCGTCGTCGCCCGCGCTCGCAAGCGCGTGCTCGACGCCTGGAGCGCCGAGCGCGGCTGGGCCAACCGCCTGCACGCCGGCTGCAAGGCGCTGCTCGACGATGCCGCCGAGTCCCCCAAGGGACCCAGGCTCGTGCTCGTGGACTCGCTCGGGATCGGACCGAAGGCCAGGGAGCGCATGCAGCTGGCGGGCTTCACGTTCGAGCGCCTCGTCGCCGGCGCCTTCCAGAGGGCTCCCGACGGGGTCGGCTGTCCGCGGCTGACCTCCCGCGCGATCGTCGGAGGCGTGCGCCACGTCGTGTTCACACGCATGCTCGAGCATCGCGAACGCGAGCTGTACACGCTGACCGACGAAGTGCTCGACTGGATCGAGTCCTACCGGACCCCCGCCGCCGCCCGGCTGACGGTGCTCGGCCCGGCCACCACGCCGCACCAACCGCCCGCCCCCGCCGCCTTTCTCGCGCGCGACGACAAGCGTGCGCGGGTGCTCGGCTCGGTCGTCCATCTCACCCTCGACGAGGGCTACTCGCGCCTGACCGACCCGCAGATCGCCCAGTTCGCGGGTATCTCGACCGAGGCCTTCCACAAGCAGTTCGCCAACAAGGAGGAGTGCTTCCTCGCCGTGCTCGACGAATTCGTCGCCGAAGCGCTCGACTCGGTCAGGGGTCGCTTCCACAGCGCCGCCTCCTGGCCAGAAGGCGTCTACCGGGCGATGAGCGCGTTCGTCGAATATCTCGTCGCCCACGAGGCACTGCTGCGGATGGCCTTCGTCGACCTGTTCGAGGTCGGCCCCGGCATGATCGGCCGGATGACCAGATCCGTCGAGGACTTCACCAAGCTCCTCACCGAGCACGGTCCGCCGCCACGCCGCGGGCCGGAGGTCGCCTCCGAAGCCGTCACCGGCGCCCTCTGGGCGATCATCTCCGGCTACGTCGCCAACGGCCACCTCGCGCGGCTGCCATGCCTGGTCGATCACCTCGCATTCACCGTGCTCGCGCCCTACATCGGGCCGAAGGCCGCCGTCGAAGCGATCCAGGCGGCGCGCAAACCACTGCGCTCCGTCTGACGCAACTCTGCGATCGTGAGCGGCGATGATCGAGTCATCGCCAAAGCGGCCCCGCCGTGTGGGCCACAAGGGAGCCGCGCACATCGAGCAGGGCAACACGCTCGCCAGCTTCGACGCGGCACTGCGCCACGGCGTCGACATGATCGAGCTCGACGTGCTCAGCGAGCACACCAACGGCAGCGGCCGCCTGCTCGTGGCGCACGACCACGAGGACATGCGCTCGCGCACACCCCTCACCTTCGAGCAGGCGCTCGAGCATCTCTCAGGCCCACCGTTCGCCGGCCTCGAGCTGGACGTCGACGTCAAGCTCCCCGGCTACGAGCTGCGCGTGCTGGACGCCCTGCGCGAGCGCGAGCTCGTGGAGCGCACGCTCGTCAGCGGCATGTTCCCCTCCGGCCTCGCGCGCATGCGCTCCGCCGAGCCGGCGCTACGCCTGGGCTGGTCGGTGCCGCGCGTGCGCCGCGACTACACCACCGACATGCTCACCGCCATACCCGCGCTCGCGATGCTCACCGGCTACCGCGCCGCGCTGCCGCGCCGCGCCCGCACCGCGCTGCGCGAAGGCCGCTTCGACGCAATCATGGCGCACTGGCGTGTCGTCACCAGGGCGCTCGTCCGCGCCGTCTCCGAAGGCGGCGGCGAGCTCTACGTATGGACCGTCGACGACGCGCGCATGATCGAGCGGCTGAGCGCCATGGGCGTCGACGGCATCATCACCAACGACCCGCGACTGTTCGGTGTAGGCAGCTAGTCGATGCAGGCCCTATGTACTACACGGGGCCGTGTAGGGCAGTGGGTCGCGTCGCACTGGATCGTCCTGCACGGCAGATCAACCAGCGTCGCGTCCTGGAAGCGCCCGCAAGCCTCGCCAAGGTCGACCATCAGTTTGGACATCACGATGGACATAATCGCGGTCATTGTGACTAGCGTAATCTAGAAAGCCCTGGTAAAATGGCCCGAAATGGCTGCCAGTACCGGGACATCCAGCGGGACAAATCAAGGGACATATCTAGCCACGCATCCGTGGCTGACGTTTAAGCTGGACCTATCGAAAGCGCCGTGGGAACTGTGGATGCTCCTTGGAGAGGTCCGATCCAAGATCCAGCATGTCGCCCAATCGCTTCTTGCTCCCGAGACGGGCGAGCGCCTGCGAGAGCTGTACCTGGCCAAGGGAGCACACGCCACGACCGCAATCGAGGGCAACACGCTCTCCGAGGCCGAAGTTGCCGCGCATCTCGCGGGGCAGCTCAGACTCCCACCGTCCCAGGAGTACCGGACGCGCGAGATCGACAACATCGTTCGCGCGTTCAATCATGTGGTGGCAGAGCTGATGGACGGCGGCCCACATGAGCTGACTGTGGCTCGGCTCAAGGAGTACAACCGGCTGATCCTTGAGGACTTGGCGCTTGAGGAGG
The DNA here is from genome assembly GCA_963830345.1 of uncultured Solirubrobacteraceae bacterium. Lineage (GTDB taxonomy): Bacteria > Actinomycetota > Thermoleophilia > Solirubrobacterales > Solirubrobacteraceae > Palsa-744. Next base: position 402,796 of record CAWHLZ010000001.1, read on the forward strand.
GAGTTGAGGCTGGCGAGCTGGCCCCGAATCGACGGACCGTCGGTCGTTACATAGCGCCGCCGGTCGATGATTGCGACTACCTGATGGAGCGCCTCTGCGAGTGGCTCAACGGCGGTGACTTCGATGCTCCGGACGAGGAGCTACGCATCCCGTACACGGTCATCAAGGCCATCGTCGCGCATCTCTACATCGCCTGGATTCATTACTTCGGAGATGGCAACGGACGGACGGCGCGGTGTGTTGAGCTGGAAACGCTCCTGGCGTCGGGATTGATCCCCACGCCCGCCGCACATCTCCTGAGCAACCACTACAACACAACGCGGGACGAGTATTATCGGCAGCCTGACGCGGCCAGCCGCCAGCATGGCGGCGACCCCGTCCCCTTCCTGATGTATGCCGTCCGCGGTCTGCGGGACGAACTGCGCGCCCAACTGGACGCCGTCTGGCGTCAGCTCTACAGCGACAGGTGGGAGCAGTACGTGTATCAGCAGTTCGGGGCGGCCCGAACGCCGCCAGATCTACGCCAGCGCCAACTAGTGCTGGATCTTTCCAAGCAGTCGGACCCGGTCCCACGAGCCGCTCTCCGTGACCTGAGTCCCAAGGTCGCTGCGGCATATGCCAACCGTGGCGATAAGACTCTGACCCGAGACCTGAATGCGCTCATCAAGCGCGACCTAGTTGTCTCGGAAAAGGGCCGCTATCGCCCCAAGAGCGAGAAGATCCTCGCCCTGCTGCCCGACACTGCTCCTCCCCCGCAGAGCTAGGACGACCAGCGTGCTCGCGCGGCCGGATTTCAAACTAACCACTACCCCGTGTAGTACAGCGCCGCGTCAGCCGATCACGCACGTCGCCGCGCTGTAGTCCTTGGGGTCGGCGCCCGCGAGGCTCTTGTGCCCGACAGCCGTCGACTGAACGCCCGACGCCACCACCGTCTCGCCGTGACGCCACTCGAAGTCCACGACACCACGCAGCGTCACCGCGGGCTTGCCTGCGACGGGTTTGAGTTCGAAGCTGCTGCCGCCCTGGCGCGGGGATGCACCGCTGCCGACCGCCACGAAGCCGGAGCTCGCGCTGCTGGCGAGGTCCATCCACTGTTTGCTCGCGCTCAGGTACTGCAGGCGGAAGCTCATGTACATCCTGTCGCGGGGGTGGCCGTTGCCCGGCATCGAGCCGCGGATACCGACCGTGTCGGGCTGATCGGCCGGGTTGCACACGTCGATCGTTGCCCACAGTTCGTGCGAGTCCAGCAGCGCCCGTTCGCTCGCCGTCGGCTTGCCCGTCTGCGCCGGCACCGACGTCGCCAACGCCTGGTCGGATGTCGCCAGCGTCGCGACGTACGCAAACACCGCCACCGTGCTCAGACCGACAAACAGCCGCTTGGACGGGATCATGCACTGAAGATAGCGCCGGTGGTGGCCCGTCGGCGCCGGCGAGGGTCCGCCACCAGCCCGGTTGTGGTATTCCCTGGTTTGATGGGGGTGACGCGCTCAGCTGACGTGGTCGAGCTGCTCGGGCGGGTGCCGGCGTTCTCGACGCTCGAGCCCAGCGACCTCGAGCGGATCGCGCAGATGGCCGTGCCCCGACGCTTCGAGCTCGGCCAGGCGGTCTTCCGTGAGGGCGACGCGAGCGACACCTGCTACGTCGTGCGCGAGGGGCACGCGCGTGCGATTCGCACCCACGGCGACGGGCGCACAATCACGCTCGCCACATTCGGGCCTGGCGACATCTTCGGCGAGCTCGCTATGTTCGAGGACGAGCGCCGCTCGGCCACCGTCGAGGCGATCGAGCCAATGAGCGTCGTCGGCGTGCTCGGCCCGGACATGCGCAGGCTGATGAAAGAGCACCCCGAGATCGCCGCACGTCTAGTAATCGCCCTCGGCCGGCGCCTGCGCGAGATGAATGAGCGCCTCTCCCGCCAGTCCTTCCAGACCGTGCAGAGCCGCGTGGCGGTCGTCCTCAGCCAGCTGGTCGAGCAAGAGATCGCCGCCGGCAAGGACGCCGCCGACGTGCTCGTGACTGCCACCCAGGCCGACCTCGCGCAGCTGGCCGGCTCCTCACGCGAGTCGGCCAGCCGCTTGCTCGCCGTGCTCGAGCGCGCCGGCGTCATCTCCCAGGGGCGGGGGCGCCTGACAGTCCACGACCCGCAGGCACTAGAACAGTATGTCTTCTGACTCCTCCAGATCCTCGCGACGGGCGTCCAAGGTAAAGGCCCGCGAGTTCTCCGCCGGCGGGGTCGTCGTGCGCGGCGAGCAGGTGGTGGTGATCGTCCCCACCCGCCGCGCCGCCGACGGCTCGCGCGTGCTCGCGCTGCCCAAGGGCCACGTTGATCCCGGCGAGACCACCATCGAGGCCGCCGTACGGGAGGTGCGCGAGGAGACCGGGATCGTCGCCGAGCCACTATGTGAGCTGGGTGAGTCGCGCTACTGGTACCGGCGCGACGGGCGCACGATCGGCAAGTCCGTCGCTTTCTTCCTCTTCTCCTACGTTGAAGGCGACACCGCCGACCACGACGACGAGGTCGAGGAGGTCCGCTGGATCGGCCTGCACGAAGCCCGCACGGCGCTCAGCCACGCCGCCGAGCGCGAGATGGTGGGACTCGCGCTGACCCATCTGGACAAAGACCGATAGCCTGCTCCGGGCGATGCAGGTCCTCAACTTCTACTCCACGATCTTCGCCGACGAGCTCAAGCGGGGCCGCAAGACGGCAACGATTCGGCTCGGCGACAAGTCGGGCAAGTACCGCAAGAACCAGGCGGTGCTCGTCACGATCGGCTATCAGTACTCGCCGCGCGAACGCATCTTCGAAGCGGTCATCGACCAGGTCGAGGTGATGAAGCTCGCTGATCTCTCCCCGCGCGACATCAAGCACGACAACCCCGAGTTCCGCCGCCACGAGGAGCTCATCAAGTTCCTCGAACAGATCTACGGCCGGGCGGTGTCCACGGACGACACGGTCACCGTCGTGCGCTTCTCCCAGATCCTCGAGAACCCCACCGGGATGACCGAGGCGATCAAGGGCTTCGGCGGCGCGCAAAACTGACAGCCCGCCCGGCAGTCGGGTTGAGAGACTGCCAACAGCCCTTGATTTTGGCTGAGTTTCCTCTATATTGACCGTGAGGTTGGCACTCTCCCCCGGAGAGTGCCAGAAAGAGGCGGCTCCCTCCGTGAGGAGGCTGTGGGCCGCCGGTCGCATTCTCTAGACGGAGGTTTTTCAACATGAAGCTCAAGCCCCTGGGCGATCGTCTGATCGTGCGGGCGATCGAGGAGGAGGAGACCACCGCGAGTGGCATCGTCCTCCCTGACACCGCCAAGGAGAAGCCGCAGAAGGGCAAGGTCCTCGCTGTCGGCGACGGCAAGCTCGACGACAACGGTAAGCGCGTCCCGCTGGACGTCAAGACGGACGACGAGGTCCTCTACAGCAAGTACGGCGGGACCGAGATCAAGGTCGACGGAGAGGATCTGCTCGTGCTGCGCGAGTCGGACGTCCTCGCCAAGGTCGCATAAGGAGATCTGAGAGATATGGCTCACAAGGACATCAAGTACAACGCCGAAGCGCGTAAGGCGCTGGAGGCGGGCGTTGACGCGGTCGCAAATGCGGTCAAGGTCACGCTCGGCCCCAAGGGTCGCTACGTCGTGCTCGACAAGAAGTTCGGCGCGCCGACAATCACCAACGACGGCGTCACGATCGCTCGGGAGATCGAGGTCGAGGACGTCTTCGAGAACCAGGGCGCCCAGCTGGTGCGCGAGGTGGCGACCGCCACCAACGACGTCGCCGGTGACGGCACCACCACCGCCACCGTGCTGGCCCAGGCGATCGTTCGCCAGGGCCTGAAGAACGTCGCAGCGGGCGCCAACCCGCTGGCGCTCAAGCGCGGCATCGAGAAGGCCGTCGACGAGGTCGTCAAGAACATCGCCTCGCAGTCCAAGGAGGTTTCCGGCAAGGACCAGATCGCGCGTGTGGCGACGATCTCCGCCGGTGATGAGGAGATCGGCGACGTGATCGCCGACGCGATCGAGAAGGTCGGCAAGGACGGCGTCGTCAACGTCGAGGAGGGCCAGACGTTCGGCATGGACCTCGAGTTCACCGAGGGCATGCAGTTCGACAAGGGCTACATCTCGCCCTACATGGTCACCGACCAGGACCGCATGGAGGCGACCCTCGAGGACCCCTACATCCTGATCGCCAACCAGAAGATCGGCTCGGTACGCGACGTGCTGCCGGTGCTCGAGGCCGTGATCCAGTCGGGCAAGCCGATCCTGATCATCGCCGAGGACGTCGAGGGCGAGTCCCTTGCCACCCTCGTGGTCAACAAGCTCCGGGGTACCTTTACCGGTGTGGCCGTCAAGGCGCCGGGCTTCGGTGACCGGCGCAAGCGCATGCTCGAGGACATCGCGATCCTCACCAAGGCCGAGGTGATCACCGAGGAGATGGGGCTGAAGCTGGAGAACACACAGCTCTCCCAGCTCGGACGCGCCCGGCGCGTGGTTGTGGCCAAGGACACGACCACGATCGTCGACGGCGCCGGTGACGCGGCGGCGATCAAGGGCCGCATCAACCAGATCAAAGCCGAAATCGAGAACACCGACTCGGACTTCGACCGCGAGAAGCTCCAGGAGCGCCTGGCCAAGCTCTCCGGCGGCGTCGCCGTGGTGAAGGTCGGTGCTGCGACCGAGACGGAGATGAAGGAGAAGAAGCACCGCGTCGAGGACGCGCTGCAGGCCACGCGCGCGGCGCTCGAGGAGGGCATTGTGCCTGGCGGAGGCGTCGCGCTGCTGCAGGCCTCCTCGGCCGTCAGCATCAGCGAGAACGGCTCGTCGGTCGACGGTTCTGACGATGAGCGCACGGGTGCGCGGATCGTGCTGCGGGCGCTCGAGGAGCCGCTACGTCAGCTGGCCGAGAACGCCGGCCTGGAGGGCTCCGTCGTCGTCAACGACGTGCGCAAGGCCAAGAAAGGCCACGGGCTCAACGCCTCGACCAACGAGATCGTCGATCTCGTGGCCGCCGGCGTGATCGACCCGGCGATGGTCACCCGTTCTGCGCTGCAGAACGCTGCGTCGATCGCCAAGAACATCCTCACCACCGAGGCGATCGTCGCCGAGGTGCCCGAGAAGGAAGCCGGTGGCGGCGGCGGCGGCGGGATGCCGGACATGAGCGGGATGATGTAGTCACCGCCTCGAGTGCGGTCGACGCGCAGGTTGAAAAGGGGCCCGGCAGGATGCCGGGCCCCTTGCCGGTTGTATGGCTGCTGCGGCGCGTGCCGCGACGGCCGCTGTCGCACCGACGGCTTCGGGGGGCTCGATCCGCGCGGGCGTGCGCCTATCTACGTCGATAGGTGGCGAACAGCGTGCCCTCACCGTCCGCCAGGTCCGAGGGGATGCCTTTGCTGAGATTTTCGAGGAGGGTGAGGCCGTTGATGCGGCGCCCGACTCGAACCAGTGGCGGCACGGCGTACAGCACGAACTCGTAGCGCTTGGTCTGGCCCTTCGGCGGGCAGATCGAGTAGTGCCTCTGGCCGTCGCTGTCCTGCTCGAGGAAGGCTCCGGATGGCAACTGGCCGGCGGTGAGCTTGTGCAGTTCTGGCTTGAGGCCCGCCATCGCCCATTCAATCGAAGAGTTCCTGCCCGACCCGCCTGGTATCGGGCTGAGCGCGAACAGCACGAGTTCTTTGGTGCCCGATGGCACTTCGCCCCACTTGAGCGGGGGGGAGATGTCAGCCCCGTCGCACGTATAACGGGCTGGGATTTCGCTGCCCGTGATGGCGGTGCTCGTGAGCGAGATCACGCCGCCTTTCTTGACAGAGGCGGCGGAGCTCGAAATGCCGGGGCTCGCGGAGCCGGTACTGCCGCAGCCGGCCAGCATGATCGCAAGCAGCAGCACGGCGCTTGCGACCGACGTCGCGTTCGAGATCGCTTCCAGTAGCCGTCGCATCGGTGCTCCTCCTTCGAGCCGGCAAGCACTTCACCGTGGTTTCAGGGGAGAGCCAAAGCTACTTCTCTAACCACTCAAATGCCAAGCGATTCCGATAAGTGTTTCTATTCCACCTCCGCCACCGACCGCGGTCCATGCCCGACGTACTTGGCGGTGGGGCGGATCAGCTTCGCCTCGCGCTTCTGCTCGAGGACGTGCGCCGACCAGCCGGCGACGCGCGCGCAGGTGAACATCGGGGTGAACAGGTCCGGTGGGACTTCGGCCAGGTCGAGGACGACCGCCGACCAGAACTCGACGTTGGTCGCGAGCACGCGGTCGGGCCTGCGCGCGTGCAGCTCCGCGAGCGCCGCCTTCTCCAGCGCCTCGGCCGCCTCGAAGCGCGGCGAGCCCAGTTCCCGGCATGTCCTGCGCAGCACGCGCGCGCGGGGGTCTTCGGCGCGGTAGATGCGGTGGCCGAAGCCCATCAGGCGATCGCCGCGGTCGAGGGCGTCCGACACCCACTTCTCGGCGTTGCCGCTTTCTTCGACCTCGTCGAGCATTTTCAGCACGCGCGAGGGGGCGCCACCGTGCAGTGGGCCCGACAGCGCGCCCACCGCGGAGGACAGCGCCGCAGCGCAGTCGGCACCCGTCGAGGCGACGACACGGGCTGTGAACGTGGAGGCGTTCATGCCGTGCTCGGCTGCCGAGATCCAGTAGGCGTCGATCGCCTTGACGTGATCGGGGTTGGCCTCTCCGCGCCAGCGGATCAGGAAGCGCTCGGGGATCGTGCGTCCCTGGTCGATCTCGTCCTGGGGCACCGGCGGCTGGCCAGGTTCGCGCGCCGACTGGGCGACGAATGACAGGGCCATCACCGAGGCGCGGGCGAGGTTGTCGCGTGCCTCCTCGTCGGTGATGTCGATCAGTTGTCCGAAGCCCCACTCGGGGGCGAGCATCGCAAGCGCCGACTGCACATCGACGCGGTGATCGCCCGAACGCACGGTCAACGCGTGCGGTTCGGCAGGCGGCAGGCCGGGTTTGAAGCGTCCGTCGACCAGTAGGCCCCATACCTGCTCGTAGGGGACCGCGCCGACCAGGTTCTCGATGTCGACGCCGCGGTAACGCAGCGCGCCACCCTCTTTGTCGGGCTCGGCTATCTCGGTGGCGAAGGCAACGACTCCTTCGAGGCCCGACTGGACCTCCGGTGCTGTCTGGACCGCGCTCATGGCACTCGCTTTCTGGGCTTGATGCTTGACGGTGGCTACCTTTGTGGGCAGGTGCACATCTTCGCAGGACTGCTCCCGCCAGTAGGCTGCAACGAGTCGATGCCCGAGGGGGAACCGTGTCCGATGACGATCTGATGTTCAGGCCTGCGCTCGAGCTCGCGCAGATGGTGCGCTCGGGGGAGGTCTCGGCGCGCGAGCTCGTGCAGATCTCCCTGGAGCGGATCGAGGAGCTCAACCCCGCCTTGAACGCGTTCGTCCAGGTCGACGCCGAGCGGGCGCTGGCCACGGCCGACGCGGTTGGCCCCGGCGACGAGCGATCGTTTGCTGGCGTGCCGGTCGCGATCAAGAACAACCGCCCGGCACAGGGCCTGCGCCTGACCTACGGCTGCGCGCTGATGGCTGAGAATCGGTGCGACTACGACCACAACGTCACAAGGCGCTTGAAGGGAGCTGGGTTCGTGGTCGTGGGCACGACGACGCTGCCCGAGTACGGGATCCTGCCGGTCAGCGAGGCGCGTATCTTCGGCCCGACGCGCAACCCGTGGGATCTCGGGCGCACGCCGGGCGGCTCCTCCGGCGGGTCCGCGGCGGCGGTGGCCAGCGGCATGGTGCCGGTTGCGCACGGCAACGACGGCGGCGGCTCGATCCGGATCCCCGCCGCGTGCTGCGGGCTGGTGGGGCTGAAGCCGAGCCGCGGGCGGATCTCCGCGGCCCCCGAGCTCGGCGACTCCTCGCTGGGGATCGACGGCATGCTCACACGCACCGTCGCCGACACCGCTGCGATCCTCGACGTCCTCGCGGGCTACGAGCCGGGGGATGCCACCTGGGCGCCGGCGCCGGCAGAGCCGTTCGCGCAGCTCGCGGCGCGAGACCCCGGCCGCCTGCGGATCGCCGCCACGACGCTGCCGCCGGTTGCGGACGCAATCGTCGATCCGATGTGTGCGCAGGCCGTCGCCGACGCCGCGGAGCTGCTGCGCTCGCTCGGGCACGACGTGCAGGAGGTCGATCCGCCGTGGCAGACGGATGGCCTGCGCGAGCTGTTCGGCGCGGTGTTCTCGAACCACATAGCGCTGTCGATCGCCTACTCGGGCATCGTCGCCGGGCGTGAGCCGACAGCCGCGGACATGGAGCCGATGAGCTGGGCGATCTTCTCGATGATCCGCAAGATGAGCGCGATCGACGGCATGGGCGCAGCTGTGCGGCTGCAGGCGTTCGCCCGGCGCCTGATCGCCTTCCTCGAGCCCTACGATGCGCTGCTCACTCCCGCCCTGGCTGAGCGTCCGCTGCCAATCGGCACGCTGGACACGGCCGCGCCCGAACCGCTGGCGACGTTCACCCGCTCGGGCCTGTTCACGCCGTTCACCCCCGTGTTCAACGCCTCCGGCCAGCCCGGGATCTCGCTGCCCCTGTTCGTGGGCGATGACGGGCTGCCGTTGGCGGTGCAGGTCGTCGGGCGTCCCGCCGCTGAGGGCCCCTTGCTGGCGCTGGCGGCCCAGCTGGAAACGGCGCGACCCTGGGCGGGGCGCCGGCCCACGATTGCGTAGGGCGTCGCGAAGCAGCGGGCTGGTCAGCCGCTTCCAGGCCCGTCAGTTACTCCCCAGCACCGCGGCCATCCGCTGCGGCTCGACCCCGAGTGCTTCCGCGTCGGCGGCGCCGCGCACGGAGGTCATCGCGGTCTCCATCAGCTCGGCCTCGTCCCATGTAGCGAATGCGCGCGTGCCCGCCGCCCGCTCGAGCAACCGCAGCGCGCGCGAGGCGACCGGGGTGGGCACGTGCAGCAACGGGCGCCTGCGATTGAGCGAGCGCAGGAGCGTGCGCACGATGTCGGCGTGGCTGAGCGTCTCCGGCCCGGCCAGCTCGTAGCGCTGGTGAGCGCCGTCGGTGCTCGAGCTGCCAGACGCGCCACCGTCACGGCGCAACGCCGCGATCACGCAGGCGGCCACGTCCTCTGCCCAGATCGGCTGAAAGACGGCCCGCCCCGACCCGGAGACCGGCATGGCCGGCAGCAGCGCCAGGTGCTCCAGCAGCGTCAGCCACGGGTCACCGGGGGCGTACACGATCGACGGCGCGAACACGATCGAGCGCACGCCGGCCTCGCGCACGGCCTGCTCGGCGAGCGCCTTCGCGCGCAGGCAGCGCGTGCGGTGGTGGGTGGAGGCGCCGAGCGCAGAGAAGAACACGAAGCGCTCGACGCCCTGGCGCTCGGCCGCCTCGACCATCCTCCAGGTCGCGATGCCGTTCAGCTCCTCGATCGAGCCGCGCGGCTGGTCGCGGATCGCGGCCGCCAGGTGGACGACGGTGTGCACGCCGCGCAGCGCATTGCGGAAGGACGGCGGATCGGTGAGATCGCCGAGCGCGATCTGCACGCGCACGCGTTGCGCGCCCAGCCGCCGGGGATCGCGTACCAGGCAGCGCACCTCCGTGCCTTGCGCGAGCAGGCGAGTCAGCACTGTGGAGCCCACCAGGCCGGTCGCGCCGGTAAGCAGCAGCATGCCCTCAACTTACCCGAGAACGTGCTCCCCGCGGGCTTGCTCGTCGCGGCGGAGCTTGTTAGAAACAAAGCAGTACGAATAGTTGCGACAGATGGTAACGAAGGCTACCGTTGCCCGATGGCCACGCACGCCGGCGCTCGCAAGTCTGCGGCACGCACAGCGCCGGCTGTTCGCATTGCCATGCCCCGCTGGCCGACGCCCGCGTGGGGCGCCATCGGTGTCACCACCTTGTTCGTCGGCATCACGTGCTGGTGGCTCACACAGGATCGCAGCATCCCGATCTTCGACGCCGGGCTTCACCTCAGCCTCGCGATCGACGTGCACGACGAACTCAGCTCCGGGCACCTGCTCAACGCACTCACGCTGACGATCCCGTATCCCCCGTTCGCTTATCTCGTCGGCTGTCTGGGGATCCTGGTGGGTGGCGTCGGGATCGCGCCACTGGTGCTCGCCGAGAACCTCGTCTTCGTGCCGCTGCTCGCGCTCGGCTGCTATCAGGTCGGGCGGCTTGCATTCGGACCGCTCGCCGGGCTACTGGCGGTCGTGTTCGCGCTCGGGTCGCCGTTGATCACCGCGCAGTTCCACGTATTCATGATCGACGCCCCCGAGACGGCGATGGTCGCGGTGTCGGTGTGGCTGGTCATCGCCACCGAGGGCTTCTCGCGTCTAAAGACCTGCGCCCTCGCCGGCGTCGCCGTCGGCCTCGGGATGCTGACGAAGGAGCCGTTCGCGTTCTTTCTCGTCGGGATCGTGGTCGTGACGGCGGTGCGCGGCGGCCGGCGAGCGTGGCGCGGGTTCGCGCTGTTCGCCGCGATCGCGCTCGTGCTCGCGCTGCCTTGGTACATCCACGAGTACGCGCAGGTCCGGGCGCTCGGGACCGAGGCGACCGCCGCCGCCTCCGCCTTCTCAACACCCGGCACGAGCTTGATGTCGGGCATCGCGCCGCCGCGCCTGTCGCTCACAAACCTCGAGTGGTACCTGTGGAACCTCATCAACGCACAGCTCTACCTGCCGCTGTTCGCCTTCGCTGCGGTGGGCTGGGTGTGGGCGCTGGTCGGGTTCGCACGCCGGCGCCCGGTCAGCCCGCTGGCCCCAGAGCTCGCCGTCGGGGCGTTCCTCGCCTGGGTGCTGATCACCGAGACATTCGTCCACGACACGCGCTACAGCATGCCGCTGCTCGTCTACCTCGCGGTGTTCGGGGCGGGCTGGATCGTGCGGCTCGGGCGCCGGGGACGGATCGCCGCGACGGCGGTGCTCGTGCTGGTGGCCCTCCTCAACACGCTGGGCGCCAGCTTCGGCCTGGGCGCTGAGCGGACGATCACGCTTCCGGGGGCGTCGCCGGCGGCGCTGACACAGCCAGGTGTCCTCACCCTTTACTCCAATGCTGGATTCCTGGTGTCGGGGCCGCACCGCGACGGCGACCTGCTCGCGGTGCTGCAGGCCCTGCGGCGCGAGGGTGTGCGCGCGATCGAGTGGCCCCCCGAACAGGCGCTCGTACCCGACTTCTCCGAAGGGGGCCTTGTGGCGCTGCTTCAGATCGCGGGTCTGGAAGAGGTGGGCGAAGGTGTCCCAGCGGGCAGGCTGACCCGGCGAGACGCCATCCTTGCCCACCGGACGGTTGGGCCACACATCACGCGTCCATGTGTGCTGCTCGACGACGGCACCGGCGTGTGGGTACGGATCGGCGACCCGCTCGCGTCGGGGGCTCGAGACTACTGTCCGCTGCCCAAGCCCCATTTCTATGGCTGATCGATGGCCGCCGGGGGTGAGCCGGGGCGAGTCCGCGGGGATCGGGCCGGCGAGCCGCAGGGGTTAGCAATGCGCGGAGGCGCCGATAGTATTCGGCCCTCCACCGCAACGCTCAACCGACTCACGAAGGGAACGAATGGCCTACGTAATCGCCGAGCCGTGCATTGGCACCAAGGACAACTCCTGTGTCGAGGTGTGCCCCGTGGACTGCATCCACCCGACGCCCGACGAGCCCGGATACGACGCGGCCGAGATGCTCTACATCGACCCCGAGGAGTGCATCGATTGCGACGCCTGCGTCGAGGCCTGTCCGGTGGACGCATGCTTCGCCGAGGACCAGCTCCCGGAGGAGTGGCAGAAGTACACGCAGATCAACGCGGACTACTTCGCCAACGGCAAATAGGCCGTCCGCTGCTCGCCACCGGGGTGGACGACCGTCAGCCGTAGTAGCGGGCGACGGTCTGCAGCTGGCTGAGGAGGTCGTGGGCGAAGAACAGGACCACGATCAGCGCTCCCGCCGCCGGGCCCCATCGTCGCCCGGCGCCGCGCGCGGCAAGTGCCAGCGTCGCGCCGAGCAGCGGCAGCATCGGCAGGAGGTAGCGGGCTTGTCCGTATTCTGCCGCGTATTCCGGAAAGGTCAGATAGGAGTCGGCCCCGACGAGCACCATCACGCCGACGGTGATCGTCGTGTATACGAGTATCTCGTCGCGACGGGCCGTCAATGCGGCGCTGCTCCTGACCAGCGCGTGCGCGCAGAGTACGAGGATCAGGGCGGCTGGCAGGAGCGCCGCGTCATAGACCCAGCCGGGGAAGGTAGTGTCGAGCCAGCCGTACAGCCCGACATAGCCGTTGAACCAGACTTCGCGCGTCGTGAACAGGCCGGGGAAGTCGTGGGGCATACCGGGCAGGCGCGGGAGATACAGTTGCCAGATGTAGGAGATCTCGCCGAGTAGCGAGTCGCGGTGGCGCGTCAGGCCGACGGCGTTGGACACCAGGCCAAGCGTCGGGTGGTTGGAGATCGCGTTGACGAGTGCGTACACAGCCGCCGGACAGGCACCGAGCACCAGTGCCAGCGCCAGCCATCGATAGGCGGTGCGCCCGTGCGTGCGTGCGGCCGTCCGTGCGAGCAGGACCAGCCCGAGGATCGCACCGGGGAGCAGGCCGACGAAGTTCAGCTTGGTCAGCAGTCCAACCGCGATCGTGGCGCCGATCGCGCACGCCGAGCCCCGCGTCAGGCCCGCTCGGAAGGCGCGTGCCAAGCAGTAGAAGAGTGCCGCGGAGACGGCGTAGAGCATCGCGTCTGGGTTCACCGCTCCCGACATGAACCCGAGCAGTGGCACGAATGCGACCCCCAGCCCTCCCACGCTCCAGGCCCAGCGCACGCCAGGTAGCGCCTCGCGCACGAACAGGAACGCGAACAGGGCTGTGAACCCGGCCATCAACGCCGACAGCAGTCGCATCAGCTCGAGGCGGTCGAGCAGCGTGCCGCCCGCGCCGAAGCCGTAGGGGATCGTCTCCAGGGCGTAGTAGAGGGGCGGCTCGGACGCGGCCACCCCTGCGTCCCCCGCGTCCCCGCGGCTGAGTGGCGCGGTGAGCGCGCGCTGCAGGAGGCGCTGTTCGGCTGGCGAGGAGATGCTGAGGTTCTGCGGGGTCTGCTTGACGTCTTCCTGGCGCAGATAGCGCAAGGCCGTGAGCTCCTCGGGCGAGTAGCGTTCTCCGGCGGAGCTGGGGAGCCGCCCCGTCTCGGCGAGCTGCTGCGCGTAGGCGAAGTGGGCGGGTTCGTCGGGTACCTGGAATGGCGGCGTGATGAACGACCAGCACGCTGCGCTGAGGAACGCCACGAGCAAGCAGATCCACCCGGCTCTCGGAATTCGCCGCAGCGCGTCCGCGGGCTTGGAGAGCGGCCCGTTCGCGGACGCCGGCGGAGCGGACACCGTTCGCTTCGGAGCCGACACTGCCCTTTTCGGAGCGTACGTTGTCCTCTTGCTGCGCGTGCTCACCGCAGCTCTCCGAGGGCCAGCCGCACCAGCAGCCCGGCGCCGCTCGCCATTGCGCCCAGCAGCGCAAATACGATCCAGCTGCCCCCCCAGGCGTGACCAAAGCCCATGCGCCGGGCGACAGCGGGCTCGAGCGAGAGCCACGAGGCGTCACCCGGACGCAGGTATTCGACGCCCATCCGGCCGGGCAGCCTCTGTCCGTGAGGGCCGACGAGCGCGTTTACGCGCGACGTGTGTTCGCCGAAGATCGCGATCACTTCGGCGGGGTGCGCGAGCGTGAAGCAGATCTCCGCGGCGGACGTCGTATGGGATACACGCTGGATCGGCACCGTCACGGATGCGCCGGTCCATCCGGGGCCGCGGATGCCGTGCGCGATCGTGCGCGCCCCGGACTTCGCCGCAACGGCGACCGACGGGCCCAGCTCGGCGGCGAGCGTGAGGCGCACGGCGGTGGTCCCGGAGGGCACCACTTCCTGGGCCTGGCATGCGCTCGCGCCACGTCGCGTCCTGGCAATTTCGCCTGCGTATGGGATGCCGTTTGTCCTGATGACGGCCATCGGTGCCTGTAGCAGCGTCAGGCCGGTAGCCAGCGCTGTCAGCGTCAGCCCAGCCGCGAGCGCGATCCTCACGCTGCGCATCAGTCGCGGCGCAGGCCGAGGATGCTGAGCAGGAACGAGCAGAACACGATCTGGATGCCGATCACCAGCAGCGACGCCGCGAATATCGCGACGCGCTCCTGCGACAGGCTGCCGAAGCCGCGGCCGATCCAGTCGAGCACGATCACGGCGATCATCGCCGCTCCCAGCAGCGCGACTGCGCTGCCCAGCATCAGCCCATGCTCGAGTCGCAGGCGCTCGCGAGCACGGTCGAACCAGGCGTCGCGCTCGCCCATGAAGTACGTCGCGTATGCGTGCGCGCACAGCCCGAGGCCGACCAGCTGAGTGCCGATGATGAGCAGGAGCGAACCGCCGATCAACGTGTGCAGCTGCCACTGGCGCTGGAGGATGCTGACATGCGCGAGCACCGTCAACGAGATGAAGCCTCCGACTGCCGCCATCAGCGCACCGGGCAGGATGAAGAGGTGGTTGGGCGAGTGCAGCAGCAGGAAGCGCAGATGACGCCAGCCGTCGCGAAAGCTGGAGAGCTTGGATTCGCCGCCGCGCGGGTGGTACTCGATCGGGATCTCGCGAATGTCGAGCTTCTCCTTGGCAGCCCGCACGATCATCTCCGATGCGAACTCCATGCCGGTGGTGCGCAACGCGAGCAGCTCCAGGCGATCGCGCCGGAACGCGCGCATCCCGCAGTGCGCGTCGCGCACGCCCGTGTGAAAGAGGAGGTTCAACAGCCGTGAGAGCAGCGGATTGCCGATGTAGCGGTGATGCCACGGCATCGCGCCCGGGTGGATGTTCTTCATGCGGTCGCCCACGACCATGTCCGCGCCGTCCTGCAGCTCCGCCAGAAACCTCGGGATCTCCTCGAAGTCGTAGGTCAGGTCGGCGTCGGCCATGACGATGTAGGTTCCGCGCGCGGCCGTGAAGCCGGCGATGTACGCGCTGCCGTAGCCGCGCCGGAGCTCGTGCACGACATGCGCCCCCGCGATCTCCGCCAGCCGCGGGCTTCCGTCCTCGGAGCCGTTGTCGGCGACGATCACCTCGCCGCGTATGCCCGAACGCTCGAGCGCGCCCAGCGCCGAGGCGACACACAGCTCGATGTTCTCAGCCTCGTTCAGGCAGGGGATCACGACCGACAGCAGTTTGCTGCGCTCGTCGATGACGTCAAGCCTCTCGCTGGTGATGCTCATTGGACGGGACCCCACGATCTCCACGCCGGGCGGCGGAGTCTTCCCGCAAACGGCGAGTCCGGCTGATTAGTGGAACAGAGCGGTGACTATCATCGATGCGCCGGGCGACCGTCAAGGACGTGGCTGCGACAGCTCTCGAGCGCCCCCGCGCCCCCGCGCTCGCCGTTGAGTTTCACCCTGCACAGGCCGTTGTTCCAGATTCGGAGAATCGGCAGAGGACCTGCAGCTGCGGCTGGAGACGAAACGTGAGACCTGCGCCTGTGTCTCCCACCTGCGCTCGCTCGGACCGTCTGTCGTGGCGCTTCAGATGGCCTGTCGACGACGCTTCGCACTGCCCGCCGGCGGCGCGTCTCAGATGGCTGGCACGGGTTGGCGCACGCCGGGGTAGTCCGGATGCAGCACGTCGAAGATCGGCACGTTCGGGATCGCCTCTTCCAGCAGGCCTCGCAGCTGCGCGGAGTCGAAGCGATGTGACTGGGGTGCCACGGGGTTGACGGTGATGGCCTCCAGCTCGATCCGGTTGAGGGTCTGCAGCTGGACGCCCTGGCGCCGGTACCACTCGGGGCCGCGTTTCCAGAGGAACACCCTGGTGGGGTCGGCCACGACCAGCACGAGCTCGCGCCGGCGCTGGTGCACCGGATGCACGAGGCTGCGCAGGAACCTGTCGGGCAGCGCACCCGCGACGATCAGCCAGTGCGCGCTCGGGTTCGCGTCGAGCAGCTGTGCGATCTGCTCGGCCTCGCCGGCGAGGACGAAGCGCGGCGGGAGCGCGACGGGCTCGTGGTCCTCGCTCACGAGCACGCTCGTTCCACCCGGTGCGGCCGCGGCGAGCGCGCGCAGTCGCTGGCCGTCGGAGGAGTCCTCGACGCTCGGCAGGCGCACGAGCTCGACGGCGTCCTTGGTCTGTAAGACGACTTCGGAGATGTCGCGGTCGAGGACGGCGCCGGTGGACATCACCAGGCCGTCGGCCACCTCCGGCGAGGAGGCCGCGCGACGGTCGATCGCGCCATCGATCAGCACCTGCTCGGCGCCGTGGGCGAGCATCGCGTCGCTGACGGCGCGCACGTCCGCGGCGACGCTCGGGCCGGCCACCTCGATCGCGCCGGCGGGGTGGGTGGGGCTCGAGATCACGCGCGCTATCAGCACCCTGCCGAGCGGCGTGCGCACGCCGGGGTCCTCGAGCAGCTCGTACGGTATGCCGCTCGCGCGCAGCAGCACGTCGGTGGTGGCGACGAGGCTGCCCGCCGCCAGCCGCACACGCGGCTTGTCGATGCGGAAGTCGATCACGTCGTGCTCCTCGCCGTCGCGCCCGACGGAGGTCACGCCAACGCGCCGGTCCTGCGCCTGCAGCTCACGCAGCAGCGCGGCGAGCGCCTCGGTCTTGCCGGTGTTCTTGGCCAGGCCGACGAGCGCCAGGCGCGTGGTCGTTCTCGTCAGCTCGCTGAGCATCGCCGGATCAGCCGATCGCGGACTCGGCAGCCGACGACGCGCGTGCGCTGCACCCGGCGCGCGCTGCGAGCTCCCGCACGATGAACGTCGCCAGGTGGTGTGGTTCGGTGCCCTTGGAGAAGCCCGCGTCGTAGCCCAGCTCCTTGGCGAGCTCGTTGGACACCCGCGGTCCCCCGCACGCGAGGATCATCTCCCCGCGCCTGCCCTCCGCCTCGACCATCTCGACCAACTCGGTCAGGTTGTGCACGTGCAGGTTCTGTTGGGTGACCGTCTGGGAGACGAGGATCGCGTCGGCGCCAACCTCGATTGCCTTGGCGAGCAGCACGCTGTTGGGCACCTGGCTGCCGAGGTTGTAGATCTGAAAGCAGCGGTAGCCCTCCAGGCCATGGTGTCCGTGGTAGCCCTTGAGGTTGAGCATCGCGTCGATCCCGACGCTGTGCGTGTCCGAGCCGGTGCTCGCGCCGACCACCACGATCTTGCGCCCGAGGTGCTCGCGCGCGAAGCGCTCGACCTGCTGCTCGCTCATGTACTCGATGTCGAAGCCCTCGCCCTGCAGCGCGGCGAAGTCGACGCTCTGCACGCAGCGGCCGTACATCACGAAGTAGGTGTAGCCCTCGGTCAGCTGCTCGTAGTGGACGACCTCCGGCTCCTCGAAGCCCATCCTGCCGGCCAGCTCGAGCGCGGCCTTGCGGGCGGCCAGGGAGTGAGGCACGGGCAGCGTGAAGCTCATCTGCACGAGGCCGTCGCCGAGATGGTCGGCGTACGGCATCACGGCCTCCAGATCTACCTGCTCACGCATAGCTCGCCTCGCGCATCAGCTCGACGACCGGGTTGAAGTAGCCCTCGTCGGTGTCGACGATCCCGTCGATGCCACGGCCGTCGTCGAGCCGGCGGCTGACGTCGCCGAAGGTGGCATCCTCGATCGCCTTGAACAGGCCAGTGCGGGCGATCCGCTCCAGCAGCTCGCGCGCGCCGGCGAGCACCTGCTGGGCCCTGGTCTGGACGATGCCGCCGCGCTTGAACTCGATCTCCTCGCCGAGGTCGCGCGCGGCGTTGAACACGTAATCGACGTTCTGCAGACCGAGCACGCGGTCTTGGATGTGGGGGGTGAAGATACCCTCGGTGGGCACGCCGATCGTCTGAATGCCCTGCCCGGTGGCGATTGTGACGAGGTTGAACAGCGCGTCGGCGGCGTGTGTGCGGAACAGGTTGCCGTCCATGTGCCTGGTGGGGGGCATGTACTTGACGGGGCAGTCGGGGAACAGCTCGCGCGTGAGTTGCGCCTGCGCCCACTCGTACAGCAGGCTGTTCGCCACCGGCATGTCGATCTCGAAGGCGTCGCCGAGCGCGATCTGATGATCGGGCACGCCGGAGTCGCGCGCGAGCTGGTGGTTGATGAACTGCGACGCGGTCACCGAAGGGGCCGCCTCGATCGCGTCGGCGGTGCGCAGGTAGTTGTCCTCGCCGGTGTTGATGACGACGCCGAAGTGGCCGTTGATCATGCGTGAGACGCGCTGGTCGATCAGGCCGCGCACGATGTTAATGTCGCGGTAGAGGATCCCGTAGAGCGCGTCGTTGACCATGTTGTCGAAGCCCTCCCACGCGCCCATGGCGGCGATCTCGGACATGCACAAGCCCGAGCAGAAGCTCGACAGGCGTACGTAGCGCCCGTGCTGCTCGGACCACTCGTCCATCGCCTCGCGCATGATGCGGAAGTTGGCCTGGGTGGCAAATGTGCCGCCGTAGCCCTCGGTGGTGGGGCCGTAGGGCACGTAGTCGAGCAGGCTCTGGGCGGTCGAGCGGATCACCGCGACGATGTCCCCGCCGGCCTGCGCGACGGCCTTGGCGTGCACGACGTCCTCGTACACGTCGCCGGTCGCGGTCAGCACATAGCGCAACGGTGTGTGACTGTCGCCCAGTCGCTCGCGCATCGCACGACGCTCGTCGAAGCGGGCGGAGATCTCGCGCAGCCGTGCGCCGCACTCCTCGGTGACGCGCTCGCGGATCGCCGGCTCCTCGGCGAACTGGAGCTTGGACAGCACGAGCTCCCCGGCGCTGACGGCGTCGGCGATCTGCTGCGGCGAGCGTCCAGTCTGGAGCATGGCGTTGCCCAGCCAGTAGGCGACACCGCGGCCGAGGCCGCCGTGCTCGTGCACGTGGTCGACGAGCACATTCGGCAGCGGCACCTCGAGCTCGTCCGCGCCGTCCACCCCTAACAGCCGCGTGATGCTGCGCTCGACGGACACGGTCGTGCGACCGGCGATCTGCTCGGCCACCTGCTCGGCGATCTGCGTGGCGGCCGCTCGGCAGGCGGCGATCACGCCAGGGTCGAGGTCCAGCTTCGAGGCGCTCATCGCGACGCTCCCGCGCAATGCTCGCTCACGCTGCGGCGCTCCGCTGTGCTGCGGCGCTCCGCCGTGTTGTGACGCTCAGCCGTGCTGTGACGCTCAGCCGTGCTGCGGGGGCGAGATCGTCTCATCGCAGCTCCCTGACGATCGGGAACGGGATGACCTCCCGCAGCGTGTCGCGTTCGGTGAGGATCATCACCAGGCGGTCGACGCCCATGCCGCCGCCGGCGGTGGGCGAGTAGCCGTACTCGATCGCGCGCGCGTACTCCTCGTCGTTGGGGTGGGGCACGTCGGCGTCGTCGATCATGCGCCGCTTGCGCTGGTCGACGAAGCGCTGCCACTGGTCGACGGGGTCGTTGAGCTCGGTGTCGCCGCTGACGAGCTCGATGCCGCCGATGACGGCGTCGAAGTGCTCGCCCAGCTCGGGGTGCTCGGAGTGGCGCTTGGTGATCGGGAACGGCTCGAGCGGGAAGTCGAACACGTGTGTCGGCTGGTTGATGTTCGGCTCGATCAGCTTCGAGTAGATGTCCGCCACGAGCTCCGCCCAGGTGGCGTCCGGGTCGACCGGCTCGTCGAGCACCTCTGCGAGCTGGCGGCGGTCTGACTCCATGAAGTCCACGCCGGTGGTTTCGAGGATGATCTCGCGCATGGTCGTCCGCCGCCACGGCCTGGCCAGGTCGATCTCCTCGCCTTTGCGCCGGATCACGGTCCGCCCGAGCGCGCGCTGGGCGACGTCGCGGAACATCTTCTTCGGTTGCTGTGGCCACGTCGTTGTAATCGGCATAGGCCATCATGAACTCGATGATCGTGAACTCGGGGCTGTGCTTGGGGGAGATGCCCTCGTTGCGGAACACCTTGCCCATGTCGTACACGTTCTCCATGCCGCCGACGATGCAGCGGTTGAGAAACAGCTCGACGGAGATGCGCAGGTACAGGTCGCGGTCTAGGGCGTTGTGGTGGGTTGTGAACGGCCGCGAGCCGGCGCCGCCGGCGAGCGACTGCAGTGCGGGTGTTTCGACTTCGACGAAGTTGCGTTCGTTCAGCCACTCGCGGATCGCGGCGACGATCTTGGCGCGCATGACGAACAGCTCGCGGGTGTCCTCATTGGCGAGCAGGTCGAGCTCGCGGTAGCGATAGCGGGTGCCGGTGTCGCCGAGCCCGTGGTGCTTGTCGGGAGGCGGGCGCAGAGCCTTGGTGAGCAGCGTGCAGCTCAGCACGGCAAGCGCGAGCTGCCCGCGCTGGGTGACGTACACGCAGCCGACGATCCCGACGATGTCCCCGATGTCGAGGCTGAGGATGCGCTCGTAGGTGTCCTCGCCGAGCGAGTCGACGCGCACGACCGCCTGGACCTGACCCGACAGGTCGCGCACGTCCAGGAACGCGGTCTTGCCGTGGCCCCGCCGCGAGATCAGCCGCCCGGCGATGTGGTAGCGCAGCTCGGGGTGCTCACCCGCGTCGAGCCCCGCAGGGTCGTGCGCAGCGAGCAGGTCGGCGATGCGCGTACGCTGTGACCACAGGCTGACGGGCGGATACGGGTCAATCCCCTCGGCCCGCAGTCGCTCCATCTTGGCGCGGCGTTCGTCGAATTCGACGGCGCCGTCCTCTGGCCTTCCGTTGATGGGCTCCGCCGGCGGAGCCGGCTCCGCTGCCGTGGACGGCGCCCGGTCGTCCTGCTCCTCCTGTTGATCCCGTACTGGCATATAGACGACGATCCTCTCAGGTGGCACGCGCTTGTCAAGCGATCGATACGCGCTTGACGGGCGATCGCACAGGTCTCTGGAGAAGACACGTTACCGTCGTCCCGCGGTCGTCCGAGGTGCCAGCCTGTCGAGCGGGGAGTCAGTCGGCGTACCCGCAGTTCTTGAAACCGTCGCGGCCGGCGATCGCAAGGAGCTGCTTGCGGGTGCTTTCGCTTCCGCTGGTCAGCTTTTCCGCTTGCTTGACGTTTTTTTCCTTCGCGTAGGCGCCGAGCTGTGCGGTGTCGTTGGCCAACCGTTGCAGGCCGGCGAGCATCGATTGCCAGTCGTGGGCGAGCGACGTCGGCGCATTCAGCCTACCCAGCTTCGAAACGGCTTCGCGCTCGTAGGCGGCGAGCCCGGGTGCGGTCTTCGCGATAGTCGTCAGCGCCTGTGGGCTGGCGAACGAGGCTGCCTTACCCAGGCGGGCTCGGGCTTCTTTGCGCTTGGCGCTGGCGCTGGCGCAGATCGGGTCCGCCTGGGCGATCAGCTGCGCGCGCGTGAGCGTCTTCGTGCTGCCTGTGCCGCCGCACCCGGTGGCGAGCACAGCAGCGAGAGGAAGGAGGAAGCGAAGTTTGTATGCCATGTCGACCGCGAGTCTCCTTCACAGGGCTGGGGACCGATTGGGACGACTGTACGTCCTGGAATGCCTGTAAGCCAGCGATTTCGCCGATTGTCTCGGACTCGAAAACCGAGTTGCGGGGCACACGCCTCAGCCGGGACATGCCCACCGGCTTCGTTAGTGATGGCTCAGGCCATCGGCAGCGACATGCCCACAGGCTTCGCGCTCGCCGGGTGCTCGGGCGCGGCAGCAGCCACCTCGACCAGCGGCAGCACCGGCAGCTCGTACGGCGCCGATGCGATCACACCGCGGGCGATCTGGCGGATGGCCTGGGAGGCGGGATCGTCGGGATCGTCGATCACGAGCGGCATGCCGCTATCGGCGTGTTCGCGTAGCGGCATCGTCAGTGGCACCTTGCCGAACAGCGGCACGTCGAGCTCGTCCGCCAGCTCCTGGCCGCCACCCTCGCCGAAGATCGCAAAGCGCTCGCCCGAGGGGGTGGTGAAGCTGGACATGTTCTCGATCACCCCGCCGATCTCGAGCGATACCTTGTGCGCCATCTGCGCGGCGCGGCGCGCGACCCGCTGCGCGGCCTGCTGCGGCGTGGTCACGATCAGGAACTGGGCCTGGGGGAGCAGCTGTGCGAGCGTCATCGAGACGTCGCCTGTGCCGGGGGGCAGATCGACGAGCAGATAGTCCAGCGCGCCCCAGTCGACGTCCTGGAGGAACTGGGTGAGCGCCTTGTGCAGCATCGGCCCGCGCCAGACGACCGCGGCGTCCTCCTCGACGAAGAAGCCGATCGACATCACCTTGACGCCGTGGGCGTCGAGGGGGACGATCTTGCGCTCGGCCGACACCGGCGGGCGGGTGGAGCCGAGCCCGTACATGCGCGGGATCGAGTAGCCCCATACGTCCGCGTCGAGCACGCCCACACGCTTGCCTTCGCTGCTCAGCGCCGCCGCGAGGTTGGCCGTCAGCGTCGACTTGCCGACGCCGCCCTTGCCGGAGCCTATGCACAGCACGTTCGACACCCGCGCGAGTGCGCCCGCCGGCAGGCTGCCGCGACCGAGCTTCTGCTGCAGTGCGAGCTTCTGAGCGTCGTTGAGGACGTCGAAGTAGACGTTGACGTGCGTGACGCCCGCGAGCGCCGAGACGGCCTGCGCCACGGCGCTCTGGAAGTGGTCCTTGATCGGGCAGCCGGGCGTGGTCAGCGAGACGGTTACGTCGACCACCCCGTTGGCGCTGACGTCGATCGCGCGCACCATGTCGAGCTCGACGATCGAGCGGCGCAGCTCGGGGTCGATGACGACCTCCAGCGCCTTGCGGATCTCGTCTCTCTCGGTCACTGGGCCCATTGTCGCAAACCCGAGTCGCGGGACCCGTGCGGTTGTTCCAGCATGGACGGGATACGGAGGCCGTGACGGGGAGCGCCGCACCGACTGTCCGAGGCGTGGGAGCGCGGCGGCTATCCGAGGCGTGGGAGCGCGCCGAGGATGCGTTCGGCGAGCTGCCTGTCGCCGCTGAAACGCAGCTGCTCGCAGTCGCACGCCGGTCCGAACGCGGCGACCCACGCGTCCCCGTCTCCCTCGATGCTGGCGGACCTACGAGCGGTCTTGGCGTCCGCGTCCGTGGAGGGCGTGTCGAGATCGTTCGCGTCGTCCCCGCCGACCTCCATGTACAGGCGGCCGTCGCGCACGCGGTAGACGCGACGGAGGGGCGTTGCGGCGTCCGCGACGATCGCCTCAAGGACCCCCTCTGGCAGGTCGCCCTGCTCTTCGAGCAGCACCGGCAGCAGGCGCAGCAGGGTGACGAGGTCCACGTGCTCGCCGCCCTGCGGCGGCGACCACAGGTAGCGCATCCCCCACCGCGTGAGCATGCGTGCGACCGGCAGCAGCTCGCGCCCCGCATCGGTCAGCTCGAGTTCGACTCGCGGCGGCATCTCCTTGAAGCGCGTGCGGGTCACCAGCTCGAGCGCGACCATCTGCTGGAGGTAGCGCTGGAGCACTCCCGTGCTGACCCCCGGCAGGCGCCTGTGCAGCTGGGCGAGGCGCATTCTGCCCGGCGCAAGCGCCAGTGCGATCCCGAGCGTCCAGTGATCGCCGGTCGCCGCCAGGGCACGAGCCAGCGGAGTCCACGCGCTTTGGACGCGCGGGTGCAGGTTCCTGTTGAGCCTGCTCGCCTCGTTCCCAGCCCCGTGGAGCACATGCTGAGATTAGTTCTACTTATTAGGATAAGCCAGCGAAATGCCGCATTGTTCCTGACTCCGGGTTCGGTCGGCAGGAGCGTTGCCGGCCTCGCCGGAAGGCGCTGGGAGGGTCCTTAAAGTGACCCGCGGGCGGTGGGGGCCGCCCGCGGGTCGAGGGGAGGAGAGGGTGCTACTACTGCCGGCGGGATATGAGGCCGGCAGATCTTCCCGATGCCCCGCCTTCCTGGCGGGCGGCGTCCCGGTCCCTCTCGGCCCGGGCGGGGGAAACTCGTGGCTCACACGAGGCTCAGAATGCGCTCCTGGACTCGGTTGGCCAGCTCGGGGACGCGGTTGGCGATATCGGGCACGCGGTTGGCGAGGTCACTTCCGCTCTTCGCCAAAGCGTCACGACGCTCCTCGAGGTCGCTCACCGTGCTTCCGAGCCTGCGCCGGCGCTGGCGCAGTTCGCGCTCGACGCGCACACGCGCTTTGCGAACCTCGCGCTCGAGCCGTTTGCGGGCCGTCACGCCGCGGCGCTCGAACCGGCGCAGCTGGGCCTGGGCCTTGGTCGTGGAGGAGTAGCTCGAGATCGTGTCGCTCACGGTCGAAACCACGCGTTCGCGGGCGATCAGGGCGGCGCCGACCGGGATCAGCACCGCGCGCTCGGCGTAGTCGCCGAACACGTCGACAGTCTCTCGCGTCGCCGTCTGAGCCTGCCGGACAGCGGACTCGCTCGTGTGCGCAGCGCGCGTGCGGCTGGACTTCGCGCGGGTGGACTTGGTCTGGGTGGCGCCGCGAGCGCTGGAGCGGCGGACCGTGGAGGCTTTCGCGGAAGCCGGTTTCCTTGTGGCTTTCACCTGGGCTTTGGGCCCGGCGGGAGTGGTCGTGTCGGCTGGCATCTTGGAGGGGTCTCCTATTTCTTCCTCGCCGGCTGCGAGGAGCGGGGGCTGTTCTGTCGGTGTTGGCCGCTGGTTTCAGCAGCCGAACACCTGTTTGTACCCCGTTGGGAAAAGATCGTTACACGAGCATCGTAGCAGCCCGTGAAAACCCTGTAATCAGAGGAAGTCCAGCCGTCCTAGCTTGTAACAGGAGGAACATGCGTTCGTCCTGGAGGATCGGGCTCCTCGGCGGCACTCGCGCCTGGCACGCGGGCGATCCACGCGGAGGGCCGCTCCAGCTCGGCCGGGCTCGGCAGCGCCTCGGGCCCGCTCCACGCCAGCGCCAGCGCCTGCGGTCCGCCCGCGTCGACCACTGCGTCGCAGAAGCGCCGTCCCATCTCGTACTGGCGCAGCTTCAACTCCAGCCCCAGCAGTCGCTCGAGCACGCGCCACGGCAGGCCGCGGTTCTCGCGACGGTGGTTCATCGCGGCGCGCAGACGCGGCAGCGAGGGCAGGACCTCGGCTCCCACCGCGTC
Organism: uncultured Solirubrobacteraceae bacterium; assembly: GCA_963830345.1. Lineage (GTDB taxonomy): Bacteria > Actinomycetota > Thermoleophilia > Solirubrobacterales > Solirubrobacteraceae > Palsa-744. The sequence goes on from CAWHLZ010000001.1 coordinate 427,660, forward strand.
CATCGTGTGCTCGGCGTGCCCCTCGATCAAGGACATCGCCGCCTGCATCCGCTCGACCAGCTGCCAGCGGTCCTCCCCGAGGGTCAGCCGCAGCAGCTCGCCGCGACGCGCGCGCTCGACCATCTCGCGCAGCTCTGTCGCGTCCGGGAGATTGGATGCCCACCCGCCCAGATCTGGCAGCTTTGGCACCCATCCACCGCGCCGGCTGTCGTCGGGCGTGGCGTCGCTGCCTCCAGCGCCGTCGTTGCCGCTCGCGTCGTCGTCCGGCGAGCGTCCCGCAATCGTCACCTGCAGCCCGTCGATCAACTCTTTGAGCATCCCTCCGAGGTAGTCGCGCAGCCACGGAGCGCCCGAGAACTGCACCGCGTGTGTGATCTCGTGGATGCTCACCCACAGCACCAGCTCGTCGCGATCGACGCCCAGGGTACGCGCCGCCTGCGCGAGGTTCGGTGCCAGCAGCAGCAGCCGCGGCGACACCGACGAGTCCAGCAGCGCCAGGTCATACTGGCCGAGCACGCGTTGGGAGAGCATGCCCGCGAGCGCGCCTACCTGTGCGCCCAGCAGCAGCCCCGAGACCGAGCGCAGGGGGCCCGCGAACGGGCCCCTGCGGATATCCATCGGCTCGGTCAGCGGCGCCAGCATCGGCTGCATCGTCTTCAGGTTCGCGGCGATCCACCCCGGGCGATCGACCAGCTCAAGCGCCGGCAGCTCGCCAGGCACCTGCAGGTCGCTGTATGTGCTCACGCGGCCCGCGAACTCCCGCACCAGCGGCTCGACCGACGCAGCGCGCACGCCCCCGAACGGCGGCGAGCCGGCTATCAGCTCTCCCACCCGCTGGGCGGTGCCCCAATCGATCACGTCCACACCAAGAGCGTAGCCAGCGTGAGCGGGACTCCGATAATCCTCCGACGAGGCCCGGGACTCCCGCCAGCGTATCCTTGGGCTGTGTCTGGCTCCAGGATCGCGCCCGCCTGTGCCCCAGGGGGTGCGCCGCCGGACGGCTCGTCGGCCAGGCCGGACGGTGCACCCGACCGGGAGCAGCGGGGCGTTGCGGGTAGAGAGCAGGCGGGCGTGCCGAGCGGCGAGCAGGCGGGCGGGTTCCTCAAGCGCGCCGAGGTGCGCGACGTGCTCGCATGGATGCGCCTGCTCGTCGATCCACAGGATGCAGCCGCCGTCGTGCGCGCGCTCGCCAGGCCCCCCATCGAGCTGCGCCAGGTGGAGCTCGCGCGCGTGATTCAGGTGGCGCGGCGGCGCAAGCTGGACCTCGTTCTCGGCCTCGCCGCCGCGACGGAGTCCCCGCAGGTGCCACCCGAGGCGCGCGAACGCATCCAGCGCTTCGTCGAGCTGCACCGCAACGCCGTCGCCGAGCTCGACACCGTCGCGCCCGATGTCTTCATCGGGCGGCTGATCCAGCGGCTGGGTATGCGCGGCCGGGCACTACTCGCGCCCGCCGACGCCGCCGAGCAGCGCGCCAGCCTCGAGCTGCTGCACGGGCTCGCCGTCGACTTCGTGCGCAGCAGACCCCACGCCGGCACCCGCGATCTCGCCCAGCACCTCGCCACCGTGATGCCAGACGCGAAGGGCGAAGGCGCCGCCGCTGGCCCGTCGCCAGCTCGCCTGGCTGAGTCGCTGGAGACGGGCGACGCCGCCCGCGAGGGTGACCGCGCGAACGCGGATCCAAACGATCATGAGGCCGACGGCGAGATCGAGGCAACGTTTCAGCTGCTGCGCGAGGAGGTGCTCGACAGCGTCGCGCGTATCGGTGGGCGGCTCGGCGAGCTGCGGCTGGACACCGACCTCGACATCTCCCACGGGGTCGTGCGCTACCTCGAGCTGCTCAAGCTCTCCGCGCTGCTCCAGCGCCCAAAGGGGCAGAGCCTCGCCGACGCCCTCGCCGACGTCAACGCACGCCTGCTCGCCGCAGCCACCCCCCTGCAGCGCGAGATCTTCCAGACCTCCACGCTCGACGACACGCTCGATCGGTCCGAGGACCGGGGCGGGGGATGGGCGGACGCCGGAGTGGGCGAGCGCGCTCGCGCCAAGGCGATCGCGCCGCGCGAGGAGCACTCCCTCGGCCCGTTCCTGCCGCGCCGAGGGATCGGCCTCGCGCTATCCGCCTCCGACATCCACACCTACCGCAGCTGCCCCCTGCGCTACAAGTTCGCGCGCGTCTTGCGCATCCCCACCGAACAGACCGTCCACCAGCGCTTCGGCATCGTCGTGCACCAGGTGCTCGAGCGCTACCACTCCGAAGGCAGTGACACGCTCGCGCAGATGCTCGCCCTGCTCGACGCCGGCTGGCGCAGGGCCGGCTTCGGCGACAGCGAGCGTGATCGCGAGCTGCTCGAGAAGGCACGCGCCGCGCTCACGCGCTACCACGCGCGACTGCACAGCCAGGAGTCTCAGCCCGTGTGGTTCGAGCGGCAGTTCGACTTCCGGCTCGGGCCGCACCACCTGCGCGGGCGCGTCGACCGCGTCGACCGGCTCGGCCGTGCCGGCGCCGTAGGCGGGAGCGGCACCGGTGCGGGGAGCGGTGCTGGCGTAGGCGGGGGTGTCGAGGCAGGCGCGGAGTACGAGCTGATCGATTACAAGACCTCGCGTCCCAAGAGCGCCCAGCAGTTGCGCGACGACATACAGCTCTCGCTGTACGCGCTCGCCGCGCGGGAGGATTGGGGGCTGGAGTCCTCGCAGCAGGCCTATTACTACGTGCTAGACGATCTCAAAGTGCCCGTCCCGCGCAGCGAGCGCGACGCCGATGCGGTCAAGGACATCGTGCTTGAGGTCGGCGACGGCATCCTCGCCCAGGAGTTCGAGCCCACGCCGTCACGTGCGGCCTGCTCGATCTGCGACTACCGCATCGTCTGTCCCGCCGCCGAGGTGTAGGTGCGGGCGGGGCGGGGCGGGGCGGTTTGGTTTTCGTTGAAGAAGATCTCGTTTAACCATTGCTATACATAGCTGAGGGTGTGGGGTCCAAGACGGCTCTCGGGCCCCACACAATTCAGCCTCAAGGAGTACGAGCTACGGTAATGGACTCCAGCTCGTTTCTTCGCTTTCGAATTTACTATTCGCAAGTAAGCCTAATGCCGTACCCGTCAAGATCACTGTGTCACCGAACGAACTCAGCCCTACGCTTACGATTTTAGATTCTCCCGCTGTATTGATTAACGAAACTTCTTCGATCGGCGTTGCGGGGAACCGGCTCAGCCATGAGTGGGCTTCTTTGGCTGTCTGTTCTAATTCGATCTTTTCTTCGCCTGGGTCAGTGAGAACTTCAGCAGCCACTGAGCCTGTCAAGGTCGCTTCCTTTACTAGGCAGCGCGAACCTTCGAAGCGCACGGTCGCGAACTTAGCGCCGGTTGCTGGCTTGAACTCCGCCAAGAGCTGATTGCCGGCTTTGCCTTTCACCGCACTCTCCACCAGCTCCGAGATAAGCGGAACCGTCTCGACGGGTTCCTCGACTTTGCATTCTTTACCGTTGCCGGCTACGGTGCATTCCGACAGTACAAGAGTCCCGCTACCGGTGCCCGGTTGACCTTTGTTTGACCCTATGAGCACTCCTTTTTCGCCTTTCTCACTCGCACAGAATAATGTTATACCGGCTTCGGGGACGCTAAGCGTGAAGGAGGCGCTGAATACTTTTCCGGTGATGTTGTGGGTCTGGCCTGCCGCGAGCCTGGTCCCACGGACGGTCCAGAATGGTGCCGCCTGTGTCGCCGAGGCGGCTGCGGCACTCAATGCGAGCACCGCCAGCAGAGTAATCCCTATTATTCTAAATCGGCTCATCTTGCCACCTGTTCCTTATCGTCATGGAGCATCAAGCCGACAAAGAATTCCATCGATAGCACAGAGCTGGCGGGCCGTACCGGTCGAGAGTTCCATACGTATCGCCTCTCCGCTCCTATCTCTTTTGGAGACTTGGTCTAGCAAACCTCTGGCCGCAACGCAACGTTCTCGATGAAGATTGCTCCGACTTGTGAAGTTCCGCTATTGGGAAAACGACTGGGAGGTAGTTTCACACCGGTCCCCGCAGGAATAGACAGAGACATGTCGGGTGCATAGGACCTCTGATCCTGCGGCCCGAGCATCGCTCGCGCCCTACTTCCCCTCCCGCCCCCGCTGGCGCAAAAAGCGCTGAAATTCGCTGGCCAGGATATCCCCGGAGGGGAGGTCGTCGGGCGGCGTGCTCTGCTCCTCGCTGTCGGCGGCCTGCTCCAGCCGTTCGACGAATGCCTGGATGTCGGGGTCGCTGCGCACCGCCATCCCGACCTGGCGTTCGTAGTCGGCGGCCGACGATTCCAGCTCAGATACGTCGACGGACACGCCGATCAGAACTTCGACTCTGCGCAGCAGCGCCAGCGCTGCCTTGGGGTTGGCGGCGGCGGCGACGTAGTGGGGCACCGACGCCCACAGGCTCGCCGAGGGCAGCCCTGCCTGCGCGCACGCGGTATGCAGCACGCCGACGATGCCCGTCGGACCCTCGTAGCTGGAGGCCTGGATGTCCAGCCGCTCAAGCAGTCCTGCATCGGACGCATGGCCGCTCATCGCCACCGGGCGCGTGTGGGGCACGTCGCCGAGCAGCGCGCCGAGGGAGACCACTACCTGCACGCCCAACGCCTCCGCGAGGTCGATCAGGTGGGTGCTGAACGCGCGCCAGCGCATCGACGGCTCGACGCCCTGCACCAACACGAGGTCGCGCGCTGCACGCGGCGCTGGCGCCTCGAAGATCTCGACGGTCGGCCACACAATCTCCCGACCGCCGCCTGCGGCCGCGGTGCCCCCTCCTTCGGCGGCCGTGCCTGCGCCCTCGGTGCCCCCGATTTCCGCTCGGTCGTGCTCGGTGAAGCGAATGCACGGGCGGTTGGCCTGGAAGTCGTAGAACTCCTCCGAGTCGATCCGCGCGAAGCGGCGGGCGTTCAGCGCGGAGGCCAGGAAGGAGACAGCGCCCGAGGCGGCGTCTCCGGCGTCGTTCCAGCCCTGGAATGCGCACACCATGGCGGGGGCCCTGAGGCCATCCGGACGGCGGTCCCAGATGAGGGGCTGCATCCGAAGCACCGTACATCATGAGCCGATGGCTACCGCCACTACGCGCTCCTCACCCGAGCACATCCAGACCATCGCCACGCTGCGCAGCGAGGAGGAGGTGGATGCGGTGTTCGCGTGCACACGCAAGGAACGCCAGATCTCGCGCACGGGCGCGCCCTACCTGACGGTCGAGTTGCGCGACAGCACCGGCGTGATTCTCGCCCGCGCCTTCCGCGAAGCGGACGTGCTCGCGGGGCGCTTCGAGCGGGGCGAGCTGGTGCGCGTGCACGGGCGCGTGCAGCGCTTCCGCGACGAGCTCCAGATCGAGTTGCGCGCGATCGCCAGCGCCGCGGGCGCCCACGCCGATCCGACTCACTTCCTGCCCACTGCCTACCGCGATCTCGATGAGCTCGAAGGCTTTCTCGAGCACCTCGCCCGTGAGGTGTACGACCGTGCTCTGAAGGCACTGCTCGAGGCGTTGCTGGGCGACGAGCGCCTGCGCGGGCAGATCCGCCTGGCGCCCTGTTCGCCGTCCGGCCACCACGCCTACCTGGGCGGCCTGCTCGAGCACACGGTCGCCGTTGCCTCGATGGCGCTCGAGCTGTGCACGCTACATCCGCGCCTGGATCGCGACCTGCTGCTGGCCGCGGCGATCGTCCACGACCTCGGCAAGACCCGTGAGTTCACCTACGGCGCTGAGATCCAGCGCAGCCAGGAGGGCAGGCTGCTGGGGCACATCCAGCTCGGGCTGCGTGTGATCGCCAGCCATCTCCCGGGCGCTCTGGAGGAGGAGCGCAGGCTCGCGTTCGAGCACTGCGTGATCCTCCACCACGGCCCCGAGCCCTCCTCTGGGCAGCGCTTTGCCTCGCCCGAGGCGCTCGCGTTGTACCGGCTAAACACGCTCGACGCTCAGGTCAAGGGCGCGTTCGAGCACGGAGTCGGCGGAATCGGCGCCTGAGCGGCGGCTTTTCCCGCCTGAGCGGCGGTCTTGCCGATCAAGCGGGCTCTCGGCTGTGCCGATAACGACCGGTGATGGGCGATATCGCCACGCCAACCGCTGCACCTCGTCCGGCCGAAGCGGAGCAGGCCGCGGAGAAGCACGCGCAGAACGGCCTCGAGCACGACGAGCACGACCAGAAGGGTCTGTATCCAGCGCGCCATCCCGGGCGCTCCTCGCGGATGATCGGCGAGGTGGTCGTCGATCTCGGCCTGTCCGACCGCGAGACCGTCGAGGAGGGTGTAGCGGCAGCCCGCAGCCAGGGCCGACCGACGGGTGTGGTGCTGGTCGAGCGCGGGATCCTGCGCCACGACCAGCTCGCGCGGGTCGTCGCCGAGCGCTTCGGCCTCGACTTCGTCGACCTGGCGGTCTACGACGTTGACATGGGTGCGGTCAACCTCATCGGCGTACAGGCCGCCAAGCGCTATCAGGCGGTTCCCGTCGGCTTCATCGAAGACGGCACGCTGCTGCTGGCGATGGCCAACCCCACGAACGTCCTCACGATCGACGACGTCGGCATGATGACCGGACTGCGTGTCAGGCCGGCGGCCGCTTCGGTGGAGGACCTCAACCTGCTGCTGGCGCGCCTAGCCCGGATGGATGCGTCGATCGAGGACATCGTCGACGAGGAGGGCGAGGAGGCCGACGCGCGGGACGTCTCGGTCGACGAGGCCGACAGCGACGCGCCGATCATCAAGCTGGTCCATTCGATCGTCGCTCAGGCTGTGCAGCAGGGTGCCTCGGACATCCACGTCAACCCCGAGGAGGGCGACACGCGCGTGCTGTTCCGCGTCGATGGCGTTCTCGCTCCGGCCGCCACCGTCAAGCGCAGGATGGCCATGGGGGTCGTCTCGCGCATCAAGATCATGGCTGACCTCGACATCTCCGAGCGGCGCGTGCCCCAGGACGGTCGCTTCGCGCTGACGGTCGACGGGCGGCGCGTGGATATCCGCGTGGTGACGCTCCCGCTCGTCAACGGCGAGGGCGTCGTGATGCGCATCCTCGACCAGGGCAGCGGCGTGGTGGTCGACGGTCTGGAGTCGATCGGGATGCGGGCGGAGGAGCTCGAGCGCTTCGCCCATGCGATCCACAGGCCGAACGGCGCCGTGCTCGTCACCGGGCCCACCGGCTCGGGCAAGTCGACCACGCTATATGCCGCTCTGCACGAGCTCAACGATGGCGAACGCAGCATCCTCACGATCGAGGATCCGGTCGAGAAGCGCATCGCCGGGATCAAGCAGATGCAGATAGCGCCCAAGGCCGGGGTCACATTCGACGTCGGGCTGCGCTCGATGCTGCGCGCCGACCCCGACGTGATCATGGTCGGCGAGATCCGCGACCGCGAGACCGCCCACATCGCCGTCGAGGCGGCCATGACCGGCCACCTCGTGCTCTCCACGCTGCACACCCGCGATGCGCCGAGTGCGCTCGGACGACTGATCGATATGGGCATCGAGCCGTTCCTCGTGTCCTCGGCGGTCGACTGCATCGTCGCCCAGCGCCTGGTGCGGATGCTGTGCGGGCACTGCAGGCGTCCGCACAGCGTCTCCGAGGCCGTGCTCGCCGAGCATGGGCTGGCGGGCGCCGAGCCGTATGAGCCGGTGGGCTGCTCGCGGTGCGGCGGCTCGGGCTACCGGGGCCGTCTGGGCTTGTATGAGGTGATGTCCGTGAGCGAGCCCATCCGTGCGCTGATACTCGAGCGCGCCTCCGTCGATGAGATGGTCGCCGTGGCGCTCGGGGAAGGGATGCGCCGCCTGCGCGACGACGGCCTGCAGAAGGTCCGCGAGGGACTGACCTCGATCGCCGAGGTCGAACGGATGACCAACAGTCTGCTGTAGCTGGGTGTATCGTCCACGCAGCCTTGCCGCCAGCGCGATAGGTAGTCAGGATGGGATCAGCAGCGAGATGCGCAGCGCGCCCGCCGGGAACGCTTCGGCGGTAAAGGAGTAGGTCGCATAGCTGTGCCCGCCGTAGGTGAGGACGCCGCCGGCCGATCCTTGATCGCTGGGCACGGTCGTGGGCCCCGGATTGAGGGTGCCCTCGACCTGCCGTCCCCCCGTTCGCATAAGCACTTCCGCGCCTGTGAACAGATGGGCCAGCTTGAGGTAGCCGGCGTCGTCCTGGATGGACATCTCGAAATGGCCGACTACCCGTCCGCCGCTGCGCAACGTGCCGCGCACAGGGGCCAGGACGTACGGTCCGCCGTCGTCGATGAGCAGGTGCTGGCCGACCGTCACGCGCACGCGCACGACATGGATGTGCGCCGCGAAGAAGCCGTCGATCGCGCGGTGCGTGGCAGCTACATTGCGCGCGGCTACTGCGTCGCGAAAGGCAGACGAGCTTTCGAGCCGGCGCAGCGTCGCGAACACAGATGGGCTGTCGGTCTCCTCTTTGTAGATGCGTTCGCCCACGCTGCCCAGCGTTTCCACGCGCGTCTGGGAGCTCGAGCCCGGGCATGAGACGTCGCCCGAGGGCACGAGCAGCGCGATCCGCAAAGCGCCCGACGGATACGTGGAGCCGGCGAGCGAGGCGACCTCGTAGCTCTGTCCCGCGTAGTTGAGCGGCCCGCTGTTCGGCACGCTCGCAGGCGGCGGGCCGGTGATCGTGCCAGCCAGTCTGCGGGCGCCGGAGCCGCCACCGCCCGCAGAGCCGGGGGTACCGCTGGCGGGGTCGGACAGCAGCAGAATCTGCGCGCCGGTGATCTGATGGGCGACCTGCAGGTACGCGTGGTCGGACTGGACCGACAGGACAAAGCTCGCGCCCGTGCCCGGGATCGAGCCGCGCACCGGCGCGATCGCGGTATCCGTGCCCGCCGTCGCCAGCACATGCCCGTCGCGGATCACCTCGATACGGACGATCTGGCCACGCAGCAGCGTCCGCAGGGCCACGCCCGCGCCATTTGCGTCCCCGCCCCCGATCGCGCTCGCGAGCGCCAAGGAGCTTCGCACGCGGTCGACCGCCTCGGTGACGTCATCGCCAGTGGCCGCCGCGTGGTAGATGCGTTCGCCGACCTCGCCGAGCGTGTCCGCCACCGTCGATGCGCAGGCCGCAGTGGTGGCACGCCGGGTCGCGGTAGCCGACCCACACGCTGCCAGGCCGAAGGCGAGGAACGCACCGATGCACCCCACTAGCTGCCGACTGAACCGGGAGACGCCCTGGCGTCGGCCGGTATGGGACCGCGGCGCGGCGTGGCCTGACGGGCTGCTCGAACACTTCATTCTTCCTCAAGCCTACGCCCGGGCGGCGTCGCGTCAACTGCGCGACGCCGCCCGGAGGCCATCGGTGAAACTCGTCAGACCTAGGCTCTACTTCCTGCCCGACTTCTTGCCCTTCTTGTCGGTCTTCTTCTTGTGGTGGACGATCGGCGGCTTGGGATCCAGCCGGGTTCCGCCCGAGAAGGCGTCCGGCGGACAGCCTTTCGGGCGGCCGAGATCGAACGGCCCGGAGATCGCCTGCGTGACGACGCCCTTTTCGAGATACGCGTAGGTGACCGTCAGCAGCGGATCTACGCGTGGCTCCTTGCAGAGCTTCGTTCCGACGGAGAACTGTCCGGTGATCGTCTCGTATCCCTGCTTGGCCAGGCCGACGCAGTTGGCCGCATATCCGGGGAATTCCCCCGAGCAGGAGAACGTTTCAGACAGCGGCTTGCTCGTCGCGTTCGACGTCAAGATCGGCTGGCCCTCGAGTCCCGTCACGGGTATCTGCGCCTGCAGCTGATAGCCGGTGATCGGGCCGTTGCAGTAGAACGCGTATTGCACCTGCTGTTCTTCGCTGCCCGCTTCGGGCTGGCCCGCGGCGATGTTGCCAATGCAGTTGTAGTTGTTGGGGTTGGGTTCTTCGGCATGGCCGATAGCCGGGGTCGCGAGCAGCAGGGCAACAAAGCCCACGATCGCGGCAAGCCACCATGTCGCTTTGCGGTGGGCTGGTTCGAGTAGGTGCAACGGGGGTCTCCGTTCGTTGGTTGGTTGATCTGTCATCGCCGCATGAGCTTTTCGAGGCTCTGCTTCGGCGAAGTCGGGGTGAAGGCCGTGGAGGAATGCACGCCGACCGCGGCGAACGGCGAGATCAGCAGCACGCCCGCGGGTGGCTGTGCGATGAGCGTCGCGGTCGCGGCGCCGGCGGGCAGGCCGGTCGCGGTGGCGGAGGCGATCGAAGCGAACGTCACTACGATCAGCCCGCTTTCGCGGAACGCCGCCGTCGAGGTGATCGTCGGCACCGTGGCCTTCAGGAATTCATCGGCCGTGGTCAGCTCGCCGGCTTCTGGCGCACACGATGCGCCCGCCGCTCCTTCCGGGCACGGCGGCTGGACGATCGTATCGAGCACCTGAGGCCCGCCCGTCGCCAGCAGTGCCGTCTCGTTCGCAAAGGCGCCGCCGTCGAGGCCCGACCAGCCGCTCAGCAGCGTGCCCGCCGGGATCGCCTGAGTATCGATGTAGGGGGCTGCCGCCGGCTGGGCGACGGCGGCGGTAAAGGACGTGCCTGCCAGCTCGATCAGCCACACATGGGCGATCGGCGGCAGCGTGCTTGCTTTGGGCTTGCTCTTGGGTGCCGTCGACGTCGGTGCGGTTGTTTCTGTTTGGGACGTCGGGGTGGTGGCAACACCCGCTGCTTCGCTTGTGCTCGCGCGCTTGCGTACGCGCCTGCGTCTTTTCCTCGTGGGCGTCGCTTCGGCGGTGATCGGCGGTGGCTGCACCGCCGCGGTCGTGGCCTGTGTCGCTCTCGCGGCTGCGCCGCGAGCCAGCGACTCGAGTAGCAGCGGCAGGCTCGGGTTGGCCAGGGAGGGACTCGGAGCTGGGCCGATCGCGGCGCCCACCGCCACGCCCACGCCGAGCATCGCCGCGGCGAGCACGGCAGTGATGCGAGCCGACGGGGCGCGAAAGGGCGACTTTTGGTTTTCAGGCGTGTTGTTCATTGAGTGGAGCGGAATTCCTATAAACCAAGAACAAGGCCCAAATACCACGGGTTCCGGACCTTGCCCATAAAATAGCTAATGTCGATCGAATCTATAGGGATATGCTATGTTCGGCCCTCCACGTTGTCAACTCTTTGTCAATCGATTTTGAAACGGAGCCTCTTCTTCAATGCATCGAATCCGCCGTCTCTCCGTCGCCCTCACGGTGGCTGGCGTGCTCGGGGTTGCGGCGCCTGCGGCCGCCAACGCCACCGCCCTGGTCACCATCAGTGGCGCCACGTCGTCCTACCCGCTCGTCGCGCTGCTCGCTGCGAAGTACGTCAAGCTGCACCCGCACAAGATCAGGTTCAAGATCACGCAGGGCGGCACGACAGTCGGCCTGAACAACGTTAAAAACGGCAGTGACACGATCGCCGACGTCGCGCAGGAACCGAGCAGCGCCGACGCCGGCCTGGACTTCTACCCGATCGCCAAGTACGCGATCTGCGTGGTCACGAACAAATCGAACACGCTCAGCAACCTCACCCAGGCTCAGGTCACGTCGATCTTCACCGGCAAGACCAAGACCTGGAGCAGCGTGCCCGGCGCCACGGCGAGCGGTCCGATCGAAGTCTTCACGCGCACGGCGGTCGCCGGGGTGCTCACCAGCTTCAAGTCGCTGCTGCTCGAAGGCAAAAGCGTCGAGCCCAGCGCCACCGAAGAGTCCACCGAGGGTCTGATGCGCCAGTCGGTCGAAAGCGCCCCGAACGGGATCGGCTTCCTGTCGAACTACCAGGCGAACAAAGGCGGCCTGAACTCGGTTGAGTTCAACGGTGTCGCGTGCAACCAGACGACGGCAGCATCCGGGCAGTACGCCGGCGTGGCGGTCTTCTTCGAGGTGACCAAAGGCACCGCGAGGGGAGCTGCGGCGGCCTTCATCAACTGGATCGACAAGTCGCCGGCGGCGAAGAAGATCATCGCCAGCCAGTGGGTCGCGATCGGCTAAGCGCGATTGCTCGAGCGGCCGAGAAAGCCATGTCGAGCGATTGAGAAGTCATGCCGGAATGGGTGAGGAAACCATGATCGAGCGGCTGAAACAGCCATGATGGAGCGGCTGAAAAAGCCGTGGCCCGACCACCGCGCCGAGCGTACGCTCGGCGCGGTGTCTTTGCTGGTCGGCGTGGGTGTCGTGGCGATGGCCGTGTTCGTCGCGACCCGCGCCTGGCCGCTGTTCCAGCACAACGGGTTCAGCTGGGTGTTGGGCGGCGGGAATTTCGAAACCGAGGTCAACAAGATGACCGCCGCGACCACCAACCCGCCGGCGGCCGTCTTTCACCTACGTGCGTGGCCGCTGATCTACGGCACGTTGCTGACGAGTGCGATCGCGGTCGTACTCGGCCTGGTGATCGCCGTGCTCTCGTCGGTATTCATCGTCGAGCTGGCGCCGGCGCGCGTCAGCAGGGTGGTCATCCCGATGGTCCGCCTGCTCGCGTCGGTCCCGTCGGTCATTTACGGGCTGATCGGGATCCTCGTGCTCGTGCCGTTCGTCGGCAACCATCTCATCACCACCCACGAGCGGGTATCGGTGCAGAACGTCGTCCAGCTGACAGGCGCTGGGCTAGGTGTGACCGCGGTGATCCTCACGGTCATGATCACCCCGATCATGATCGCGTTGATCTGCGAGGCGCTCTCCTCGGTGCCACCGTCCTGGCGTGAGGGAGCTGTGGCTTTGGGACTCAACCCCCTGCGCGCGGTGCGCGCCGTGACGCTGCCGGCGGTCCGCCCGGCGATCGTGGCGGCCGCCGTGCTCGCGACCGCACGCGCGCTCGGCGAGGCCGTGATGATCCAGATGGTTTCCGGCGGCAAGACGTTCAGTCCCAAGCCGATCGACGGGATCCCTTTCTTCTTCGAGCCGCTGCGCACGCTCGCGTCGGCGATCGTCGACTACCGCGAAGGCGTGAGTTCACCGGCGCTCGGCGCCGCCGTATATGGGTTCGCGCTGCTGCTGCTGTTCTCGGCGTTCGCGCTGTCCGTGACCGGCTACCTGGTCAAGCTCCCGCTGCGCAAGTATCAGACACGCGGATGAGCACATTCGCGCCACAGGCCCCGCAAATAGGCCCTCGTCGCAGCGGACGTGGCCGGCGCTCCTCGCCGATGAGCTGGCGCTGGGGCGACCGGCTGGTGCTTGCGGCCGCATGGACCGCCGGCATCTCGCTGTGCGTGATCGCCGGAGCAATCGTGCTGTACATGGGCTATCGCGGCATCCAGTACCTGCGTCCGGGCTTGATCTTCAGCCGACCGCAGCTCAGCGCCGATCAGGCCGGCTCGGGCGGGTTCCTGGACCCGTTGATTGGGACCCTGGTACTGACGGCGATCGGCATCGTGCTCGCGCTGCCGCTAGCGCTCGCCAGCGCCGTGTGGATCGCCGAGTACGGGCGTCCGAACTGGCTCGCGCGCGTGGTCGAGTCGAGTATCGAGATCGTCGCCGGTACACCGGACATTGTGATCGCGCTCGTGGGCTACGCCGTCTTCCGGCTGTCGCTGCTCGCTCCGTTCTCTTTCACCGCCGAAGGCGGCGGCGTATATGGCCGCTCGTTCATCGCGGCCGGCACGATGATGTCGCTGCTCGCGCTGCCGTCCGTGTACGCGGCCACGCGGGATGGACTGCAGGCGGTACCCGGGCACATGCGCGAGGCGGCGTTCGCGCTGGGCAAGACGCGCATCACGACGATTCGCCGGGTGCTGATCCCTAGCGTGCGCTCGAACATCGCCACAGGCGTCACACTCGGCATCAGCCGCATCATCGGCTCGACTGCGATCGTGCTGATCTTGCTCGGCAGCACCCTGCGCATCGAAGCGCAGGGATCGGTCCCGGGGATCAGCCTGCTGCGCGGCACCGGCTCGTCGCTGACCACCTATGTCTATGAAAACTCGCCGGCCGGTGAAGGCAGCGCCCCGCAGAAGGCCTATGCGGCCGCGTTTGTGCTGCTGATCTTCGTGTTGCTGCTGAACCTGATCGTCGACAGGATCGGCCGGGCTCAGGCGAGCTCGACTGGGCTCACGCCGGTCGGAGCGGTGGTCTAGCGATGGTCGAGAAGATGACCGAGAACTTTTCACAAATTCGCGGAAAAGCCGCTAATCTCAGTGATCTGATGGCGAAAGTCAAGGCGATGGAGATTGTGCCCGATGAGTCCTGACGAGATGGTTCTAGATCCTTGGACCTTTGCGACCGACGGGCGCGATCAGCCGCTGGCTAGCGAACCGCTGGTGCGCCATGCGCAGCCGAGTGAGCGGCCGCTGGATCAGGCGCATCCTGGCCGCTCGCCACTGGATCAGCCCGCGGTGCCGCCCGTGCGCACGATCGTGCTCGATCGGCCGCCCACGCCGGTTCGCCCGCAGGGCGAGCGCGAGGCGGTCCGCAGGCCGTCCTCGGCGACGGGGCCCGAACGCCTGAGCTTGCGCGATGTGAGCATCGCCTATGCGGGCAAGCAGGCCGTCAAGTCGGTTTCGCTGTCGATCCATCAGGGGGAGGTGCTCGCCCTGATCGGGCCCTCCGGCTGCGGCAAGACGACGCTGCTGCGCACACTCAACCGCCTAACCGAGCTGACCGCGAGCGCCTCGCGCTCGGGTGAGGTGCTGCTCGACGGCGAGGACATTCATGACCTCGTCGACACGACGCTGCGCTCGCGCGTGGCGATGGTCTTCCAGCAGCCCAACCCGTTTCCGATGTCGATCTTCGACAACGTCGCGTTCGCGCTACGCGAGCAGGGGCGCAAGCGTCCCGGACGGCGTGAGCTCGAACCGTTGGTGATTGACGCGCTACGCAGGGCCGGGCTCTACGACGAGGTCCGCGACGACCTCGACCGGCCGGCGCTGCGCCTGTCGGGCGGCCAGCAGCAGCGGCTGTGCATTGCGCGCGCGATCGCGCCGCGGCCCGAGGTGTTGCTGATGGACGAGCCGTGCAGCGCGCTCGACCCGATCTCCACGGGCGTCATCGAGGAGCTGATCGGTGAATTGCGTCGCGACCTGGCGGTCGTGATCGTCACCCACAACCTTGCGCAGGCGCACAGGGTGGCCGACAAGGTGGCCTTTATGTACCTGGGCGACCTGATCGAGTACGGGACGACGGAAGACCTGTTCGAGGACCCGCGCGCGGAGCGCACGCGCGAATACGTTCGCGGAGCCTTTGGATGAGCCCCCGGCCGATCTACGATCGGCCGACACCGCGACCTGGATCTGGGGCGGTGCGGATGCGGCGGGCGCTCATCCTCGCCGGCTGCGGCGTGCTGAGCGTGGGCCTGTCAGCGTGCGAGAGCACCGAGCAGGAAAGTGCCAAGATCGGCCGTGAAAACGGGGTGGCCGCCCGGGCGGCCGCATCGAAGCCAGCCGCCAGGACGCACGCCGGCGTCCGCTTGCATGGTCGCGGTCATGGTTCCGCCCACGGGGTGCCCGCTCATGGCGCATCCACTCACGGGGCACCGAACAAGGGGTCGGCCTCGCCATGACGAACCTCGCCCCGGTGCCATCTGAAAGCTCCACCTGCTCGAACTGCTCGGCTCCGCTCGTCGCAGATCAGCGCTACTGCCTCTCCTGTGGGCAGCCGTGCTCGCCCGTCCGGCTGGCGTTCCTGGATGTTCTAGAGACCGAGCACCGACCGCAGCTCGGCGCGGGTGGCGTGAGCACGACGCCCGTTGCCTATACGCCCTACCTCGAGCCGGTGGCCGGGCCTGCATGGCTGCGTCGCTACGCGCCGCTGTTTGCGGTCCTGTCGGTGCTGCTGCTCGCGATGGTCGTCGGCCTGCTCGTCGGCCATTGGGTCACGCAGAGCAAGGCTCCCTCGGCGCCGCAGATCATCAAAGTCGAAGGACTCAGCGGCGGCGGCACGCCGCTCGCCTCGGCGACGACCACGACACCCACCACGACGAGCACCTCGCCAACGGCGACGGCCAAATCCAAATTGTCCGCCAAGAGCGAAGCGGAAAAGGAAGAAGCTGAAGCCAAGGCGGAAGAAAAGGCAGAAGAAAAAGCGCCGGCGAAAGCACCCCCGGCTGAAAAGCTCAACTCCACGGCTGTCGACAAACTGGGAAAGACGACAGGCAAGAAGCACGAGGCGGAACTCAACAAAATCAGCACTGCGCCGATCGAAGTCAAGTGAGCACGCGCGGCGGAAACGGCAGCAGGCCGTCCGCGCCGGCACCGGCGCAGTCCGCGGTGCCGAACGTAGCTGCAGGCGCAGGCGAAGGCGGGATCGTCCTTCCCGCGGGTGGGCTGCCGATGCCCAGCGGCTCGATGTCCGAGCTGCGCCGCCGCCGGCTGGAGCTGGCCGAGCGCGTGGCCGCGCTCACGTGGGACCTGGGCGGTCTCGCCTACGAGATGGCCATCCGCGACCACTACCGACTGGACGTACTCGCACGCAGAGCGTCCGAGCTGCAAGAGGTTGACGGCCAGCTGGGCGAGGTGCAGCGGCTGCTCGCGACCGCCGAGGCCGGCATCCACGGCCAGTGTCGCTCCTGTGGCGCGGTGCACAGCCGCGGCGCGGCCTACTGCTGGCACTGCGGTGCCCCCCTCATGGAGGAGGCCCGCCCGTCCGTGCTGGCGCCCGACCGGCCGGCGTGATCCGGTCCACAGCGAGCTCCCTGTTGACAGCAGGCCTCACGCTGGGGTTAGCGGGCGTCGCTCTCGGCGCCGCAGCGGCATTCTCCTCCGTCGCGGATGCGGCTAAGTCGACCGGGTCGGGCGGCCCGCCGGTCGAATACGGCTGCCCGATCTTCCCCGCCGACAACCCGCTCAACGAAGAAATCGCCAACGCTCCCGTGAATCCCAACTCGAAAAGCTACATCGCGAGTATCGGCCTGACCGCGCGTCTGCATCCGGACTTTAGTACCAGCCCCAGCTACGGCATCCCCTACACGGTGGTTGGCCGGCACCAGCCGAAGGTGCCGATCAGGTTCACCGAATTTGGCAAAGAGTCAAATCCGGGACCGTATCCAATACCCTCGAACGCACCGGTGGAGGGCGCAGGGGCGGAAGGCGACCGCCACATGCTCGTACTGCAGAGGCACACGTGCATGCTGTACGAGCTGTTTGGAGCCCGTCGCGATGAGGTCGGCTGGGAAGCGGGCTCGGGCGCCGTCTTCAACCTGCGCAGCAACGCGCTACGCCCCGAAGGCTTCACCTCGGCTGACGCCGCCGGCCTGCCGATCTTCCCGCTGCTCGCCCGTTACCCAGAGGTGCATTCCGGATGGATCGACCACGCGCTGCGCGTGACCGTCCCACTCACGCAGCGCGGCTACATCCATCCTGCCACGCACTTCGCATCGAGCAGCTCCAACCCGAAGCTGCCACCGATGGGATTGCGCCTGCGCTTACGCGCCGGCTACAGCCTGGCCGGCTTTCACGGTGAATCGTTGGTCATCCTCCTAGCGCTGAAGCGCTACGGCCTGATCGTCGCCGACAACGGCTCACCCTGGTTCATCACCGGTGCTCCCAACCCGCACTGGAACGACGAGAACCTCGAAGAGCTAAAGCAGGTCCCGGGATCGGAATTCGAAGCCGTTGAAACCGGGCCGATCCTGCACCGCTGAGGCTTGGGCGATGCCCCAAGAATCATCACTGGTTAGCAAGCGAGACTCGCGTAACCACGAGAAGCTGTTCCGGGTTTACAGCTTTGGGGTTGAACTTTACAGCGCTCGCGAGCGGGGTGAGCGTGAAGCGATTCACACCGCTGCCAACTTGCACAGGGAGACTCACCGCTCCGCCGTTTCGAGGCAGAGTTCGACTGTAGCTCGCGATGCTCGGGCCGCTCACTTCAACCCCATACGTGGCTCCAGGCGCGAGCTCTGGGCCTGGCTTGACATCGGCAACCAGTGCGATCTTGCGGCTGTCGGGAGAGACGATGGTGATACCCGCTAGTTCGCGGCCGCTAAGCCAGAACGACGCGACGCCGATGCCCAGTGTCCCGTAGTTGACATGCGTTTCCGTAAGGTTGACCGTTGACACTTTCGCCAGCACCGGATGTCCGACGACGAGCGCGAGCGCGACCGATAGCGGTGAGCTGACGTTTTCCAACTTGCGCCAAGTGGCTGGGTGATCGATGGCGAGCAGGTTGTCATAGCCGACGAAGCTGATCGCCGTGCCCGTGAGACACCCCCAGATGGCAAGCAGCGCCCCGCCAATGCGCACCGCCCGGTTGGCATGTCCGCGCGTATCGCATGACAGAGCGAGCCACGCTGCCAGGGCGCCAAATAGAAGCAGCGTCAAGAAGTCGACCTCGTAGCGCTCGGTGCTGCTGAAGAACTCGTAGGAGAGGAATGCCAGGATCGCCAGTCCCGCACCTGCGAGGAGGAGCAGAGGCGTGGTGAGCATACCGAGCAGCGCCGGACGACGCCGTCGGATCCATGGCAGCGCGGCGAGGAAGATCAGGATCGGGGTCATCGGAAGCAGCCCTCCGGTGATTTCGGGTGTCGGCAAATAGTGTGTGGGCAGGCCGAGCGGATATGACACGGGTGGCGGGGCGAGGGAGATGAAAGGAAAGAGAATCCCAAGTCGCGGTGGGGCGACCGCGTAGAACCATGCACCGGGCAACACGTAATCGAGATCGGCGAAATGCGCGGTTTGCGGGTTATAGCCCGCGAGCTGGTATTTCGCGCCGACTTCCAGAGGGTCGCCGAAGCGCGCCAGGTTGTAAGCCAGCAGCAGCAGCAAGCACGTACCGACCGGGATCGCCAGCGTGAGCAGCAGTTCGCGGCGTGTCCGGGTCGCACGCAACAGCAGGTAGACAGGCACGAGCACTACGGTCGTGAGCGCGAGCGGTGGCCGCGAGCCGGCAGCCAGACCGAAGCAAAGGCTCATCAGAACCAGACGCCGCAAGGTCGCCCGTCGATTGGCCAATGTCGAAACGGCGAGCCAGATGCCCACCATCGTGAAGCAGAAGCCGGCGCCGAGCGCCTCCTCGTAGACCGAGGGACGTCTCAACATGAATGGCACTGCCGAGGACAGCCCCAAGGTGAACGCCGCCAGAACGCACATCCATAGAGCCGGGCTTCCCAATGCTCGCAACAGTACGCGCAGTATCGCCAGCGCGAAGCCGAAGCCAGCGACTGCGAAGAGCGCCGTGGTTACGCTTGAGGATGGCGCGAGGCCGAGCACATGTGCAGGCATCAAGACCAGGGTCGGTGCGGGACCCCAAGTGAGAAACAAATGCCCTTGATAGAGAGCAAAGTCGTGGATGCCAGCGTAGGCGCCACTCTGGAAGGGGGCATTCTGTGCGGGGTTGTATGGTTCTGCCAGGCTCAGGAGCCCAGGGGGAGGACGGCCCACTGAGAGGTGGAGGTGAAGAAACGCCGCTGCGAGCGCGTTATATGGGTTAGGTTCGGAGCTGTGGAGAGCCAGCGGAAATGTTGTGCCTGCCGTCCACAGATAGAATGTGGCAACTAGTAGGAAGACGAGGCATAGTGCCACGCTCACCCGGTCGGATGCGAGGGAACGTGCGCGTGCTGATGTGCGTAGTGGGCTCCAGCGGTGGCTTGTTGCGACATCCAAATGCCCAATAAGATATATGGTTCGTGTCTCCAGTCTTCACCCAATCCATTCTTTCCCATACGCTCGCGTCGAGGAGATCTATCGGCCGAGGCGTCCGTCTAGTCCGCTCGCCGGAGTCGGGCACGGTCGGACAGGGTGTCCGCTTCGCATTGGCTGGTGGTGTCGTTGCGCTCGTGTATCTGACCACAACTACCGTTCTGGCCGATGTCTTCGCTGTTACCTTCCAGCGAGCGTTGTTTATCGGCTTCCTCGTTGCCGTGTGCGTTCATTTCACACTGCAGCGGTTCTTCGTCTGGGTGCACCATGCCGAGTTTGCCCTCGGCATCCGCAAGCAGGTGACTCGCTATTTGCTGTTCGCTGTTTCCCAGTACGCCCTCACGGCCGCATCCACATCAGTGCTCCCTGGCGTCGTGGGCGTGCCGGTCACGCTCGTCTACCTCGTGACTGTGGTAACGCTCACAGCCGTGAACTTCCTCGTCTTTCGCGGAAGGGTCTTCCACGCGGCGAAGTGACCGACGCGTGGGCTCAGGTCTGCTGCGTCGGCTCGACCGGAGCCTGGGCCGGCGGCACGGCGGCTACGTGCGTTGGCACTGGTGCGGGCGTCGCAACGGGTGCTGGCGTCGCAACGGGTGCTGGCGCCGCAACGGGTGCCGGCGTCGCAGCGGGCGCCTGTGCGGCCGCGGCTGGCGCGGGCTGTGGCGGCTGCTGCTGGGTGCTCTGGGTGAGCATTGGTGTCTCGCCGCTAATCGAGTCCTTGAACTCGCGCATGCCGGTGCCGATCGAGCGACCGATTTCCGGCAGCCGCTTTGCACCGAACACGAGCAGCAGGACGATGAGCAGGAAGGCTATGTGCAGTGGATTGTCGAGTCCCATAGCTTCTCAGTCTACGCCCTTTTTCTCCCGTGCCGGGGCAGTGTCCCGCAGCGTCCTGTGCACCAGCTGCGCAGCCACGATCACTATCAGTCCGGCGAATGCGTCTCGCAGGAATGTGCCCGAGAGGGCGTTCGCCAGTGCGACGCCCCCGGCAGCGCCCACCACAGACAGAAGCCCCAGCGCCAGCGCGTCGGCGCGGCGCACGTTGCCATAGCGGTCCTGCCTGTAGGTGCCCACGATCGCCACCGGCACAATCGCCAGCAGCGATGTCGCCTCGGCGTAGTGCTGGTCCAACCCGAGGAACAGGACCAGCCCGGGGACGAACAGCACGCCGCCGCCCACGCCGAGCAGGCCGGCGAGGATCCCGGCGGCGACGCCGATTGCGACCGCGCCGATCACCTGAGGACCAGCTCGGCCGCGCTTGCGACGAGCACCGCCGCGAACAGCAGCGCGATCGAGCGCGCCTGCAGGCGCTGCTGCAGCCAGGTGCCGATCAGCACGCCGCCCACCGCGGGCACGCCCACGAGCACCGCGTCGAGCAGGCGCACGTTGCCGTACAGTCCCTGCACGGCGGCGGCGAAGCCGGCGATAAACACGATCGCCGCGAGCGAGGTGGCAGTCGCGGCGCGCTCGTCGTAACCGAGCCACAGCACCAGCAGCGGCACGATTACGCTCCCGCCGCCGACGCCGAACAGGCCGCTGAAGAGTCCGGCCAGCGTGCCGATCGCCATCAGCCTCAGCGGGCGGTGCGGCGAGCCCTCAACGGCCAATTGCACCACCGAACGTTGACACTGACGCCATACTAGACCTCGTGTCCCCAGCTGCAACGCTCGTGGAGGCGCTCGAGCCTATCCGCGCCGATCCCGCCCGCGCGGCAGTGCTGCTCGACATCGACGGTACCCTCGCGCCGATCGTGCGCCACGCGGCCGACGCACACGTCCCCGAGGCCACGCGCAGCGTGCTGATCGAGATTGCCCGCCGCTACCGGGTGGTCGGCTGTGTGAGTGGCAGGCGTGCAAGCACCGCGCGCCAGATCGTCGCGATCGGAACGATCGCGTATGTCGGCAATCACGGCGGCGAGCTCCTGCGCCCGAGAGCGACTCGTCCGGAGGTAGATCCGGAGCTCGCCGCGTGGACCGCGCGTGTGCGGGAGTTCGCCGCGCGCGCATACACGAGCGAGCATCAGCGCGTCCGCGTGCGCAGCGAGGATAAGGACACGATCGCGGCCTTCCACTGGCGCGGGGCCCCCGACGAGGATACGGCCGCACAGGCGGTACAGGGGATCGCGCGGCGCGCCGAGGAGGAGGGCTTCGCCGTGCACTGGGGGCGCAAGGTGCTCGAGGTGCGTCCGCCGGTGGCCCTCGACAAGGGTCTCGGGATCGCCGCGCTGCTGCGCGGCGGCGAGGTCAGCGCAGCGGTGTACGTCGGCGACGACACGACCGATCTCGATGCGTTTCGCGGATTGCGCTCGCTCGTCGAGTCAGGGAGCCTCGCGAGTGCTCTGTGCGTGGCGGTCAGCTCCGACGAAGCGCCCCCGGGCCTGGCGGCGGAATCCGATCTGACGGTCGACGGCCCGGGTGGCGTGCGGGAACTGCTCGAGGCGCTGCTGTAGCACCGTGCGGTTCGTGGACTTTCTCAGAACCACCGTGCTGCTCAGCGCGGGCGCGGCGACGGCGCTGGCGGCGGTCACGGTGCTCGCGGCAAGCGCGCGCTCGGACACGGCGCTCGCGGAGGTGGCGGTCGGGTGGTGGTTGATCGCCACCGGCACCGGCTTGCGGTTTGGCAGGCGCGCACAAACGAATCCGCCGATCGCGCGTCTGCTATCCACCGCGCAGGCCAGCACCACGCTGCCCGAGCACCATCCGAGCGCGATCCTGCTCAACCGCCTGTGGCCGTTGGCGCTGTTCACGTTGCTGTCGGGTGGGCTCGCCTTCCTCGCGCCGCAGATACCGGGCATCGCCGCCGGCTTTGCGATCATCTGGGCGCTCGCCTGGCGGCGGCAGGACGCGGCCGTTGCAGCGATCGAGGAGCGTGACGGAGTCTGCTTCTATGTGCGCCGCACCTCGCCGGTGCGGCCGATGGCGCTGGTACGCACCCCCGGCTTCAAGGCGGCGCGCCCGGAGCGCGTCGACGGCGCCGTCACCTGAGATGCGCCCTGCGCGGCCGGTCGAGGAGTCGCTCGACGTGCTGATCGTCTCGCTCGGCTCTACCGCGGGGCTGCGCACGGCCGATGAGGAGCTGCACAACTCGCTAGCGAGGGCAGGCGCGCGTGTGGCGATCGCGCGTGCGTCCACGCCTGCGCCGACACGGACGCTGATGCTCACTGACCTTGCGTGGGCGCGTGCAGCGCGTACAGCGGCGAGGGAAGCCCTCGCGCAGCAGCGCCAGCCGCCACGTGCGATCGTCTACTCGAGCACGACCGCCGCGCTGCTGTGGCCGCGCCCGGGGGCGATCCGCTTCGATGCGCCTTCCGCGGGCAACCGGCCGGGCCGCCACGGCCTGTGGCAGCGGCCGCTGGAGCGACGCAGGCTTGAGCGTGCGCCGCTGTTGCTGCCGTGGAGCGAGGGTGGGCTGAGCGAGGTGCCGGCGGCGGCGCGCGGCGGCGACCGTGCGCTCGTGCTGCCTGTGCCGGTCGAGCCTTCCGGTCCCGGGCAGCCGACCGGTGAGCGCGACATCGCGGCGATCACCTACGCAGCCAACCCCGCCAAGAAGGGGCTCGACCGCGTGCTGACGGCCTGGCGCCGCGTACGCGGGGAATGCAAGTCGCAACGGGCGGCGCAGGGAAGGGGTGACGCAGCGGTGGATCGCGAGGACGAGCTAGTCGTGGCCGGAGCATCGCTCGAGGAGCTCGAACTGGCGGGATACAGCGTCGGCGCTGAGCAGGGTGTGCGCGTGGTCGGTGCGCTGCCAGCGGCCGAGTACCGCGCGCTCGTGCGCCGCGCGCGCGTGTTCGTGTGTGCCCCGCGCCGTGAGGACTACGGGGTCGCCCAGCTAGAGGCGCTCGCCGACGGCTGCATGCTGGCCACCACGCCCGCGCCCGGCCCGTACGCGGCGTTGCCGATTGCGCACGCGCTGGACCCGCGCTTGGTCGACGAGGACTTGCAGAGCGCCCTACGTGCCGCCCTTGTGGACCCGCTCGTCGATTACACGGCTCGTGCGCTCGACGCGCTCGTGTCCTTCAGGCGCGAGACTATCGACCAGCTGGTTGCGGACCATCTGCTACGGCGTCTTGTTCGTGATCGTCACCTTCACTAGTTCATCTGCGGTGTGGTGACTGATACCGCTTGAGCAGTGTCTCGAGCTCACGCCACGGCCGCGTGTTGGCGACCTGCTCGCGGGTCAGCCACGCGCGGCGCGCGGTGGCCACGCCCCAGCGCATGTTCGCCAGCGTGCGCGTGCGGTGCGCGTCGGAGTCGATCACGAGCGTCACGCCCGCGCGCGCGGCTGCACGTGCGTGCACGTCAGACAGGTCGCGCCGGTCGGGGTTGGCGTTGATCTCCAGCAGCGTCCCCGTGCGCGCGGCCGCGGCGAACACGGCGTCAAGGTCGACCGCGTAGGGCTCGCGGCGCTCGATCAGCCGGCCGGTGGGGTGGCCGATGGCGTCGACCAGCGGATGCTCGATCGCTGCGAGCATCCGCTTGGTCATCTCGCGCTCGCTCTTGCCGAATGAAGTGTGCACGCTGGCGATCACCCAGTCGAGCTCGCCGAGCAGCCTGTCGTCGTAGTCGAGCGAGCCGTCGGGCAGGATGTTGACCTCGCTACCCGCCAGCAGCTCGATCCCCTGCACGCGCGCGTTCGCCTCGCGCACCAGCTCGATCTGGCGGCGCAGCTGCTCGGGCGAGACGTCGTTGCCGAAGCCGTGGCTGGCCGAATGGTCGGTGATCGCCAGGTACTCATAGCCGCGCTCGCGCGCCGCCAGTGCCATCTCCTCGATCGTGTTGTGTCCGTCGGAAGCGATCGTGTGGCTATGTAGATCGCCGCGGATGTCTTCCAGCTCGATCAGCCGCGGCAGCTCGCCGGCGCGCGCGGCCTCGAGCTCGCCGCGATTCTCGCGCAGCTCCGGCTCGATGTAGCAGAGGCCGAGGTGCTGGTAGACCTCCTGCTCGGTTGCGTGCGTGTGCGTGGCGGCGGTGGCGTCGTCGAGGATGCCGTACTCGGACACATGCAGGCCGCGACGCACCGCGGCTTCGCGCAGCGCAGCGTTGTGCGCACCCGAGCCTGTGAAGTGCTGCAGCAGGTTGCCCAGCTGCCCTGGCCGGGCGATCCTGAGATCGACGCCAATGCCCGAGTGCGTGCGCGCCCTGGCGCCCGCCTTGCCGGCTGAGCTCACCAGCTCGATCTGCTCGAGCTTGGCGAGACTCCTGGCGAGCGTGGTGGGGCGGGTGGTAGTGGCGACCAGGTCGATGTCCTTGATGGAGTCCGCCTTGCGGCGGACAGAGCCGGCGAGCTGGATGTGGGCACCGTCTCCTGCCAGCGTCCGCAGGCCGGCGAGCAGCGCCTCGCCAATCTCGATTGCGCGCGGCAGCACGATGCGGGGCGAGGCGCCTGCGGTCGGGTTTGCATCCAGCTCGTCCAGTGCCATCAGCACGCTCGTCTCCAGCTTGGGGCCGAGACCGCGCACGCTGCGCAGACGCTGGGCGAGCGCCGCCTCACGCAGCGCCTGCGGCGAGTCGACGCCGAGCTCGGAGTGCAGCAGTCGCGCCCGCTTGGGGCCGAGGCCCGGCAGGTGCGTGATCGCGATCAGGCCCGGTGGGAACTTAGCCCGCAGCCGCTCCGCCGCCGGGATCGTGCCGGTCTGGACCAGCGTGAGGATCTTCTCCTGCAGGGTGTTGCCGATCCCGGGCAGCTCGTTCGCGCGACCAGCGCGTGCCAGGCCCGCGACCGACATGGATGCCTCGCGCACGGCCTTCGCGGCGCTCCGGTAGGCGAGCACGCGGTGGACGATCGCGCCGTCGAGCTCGTACAGGTCGCCGAGTTCCTCGAGCGCCCCGGCGATCGCCGCGTTGGACAGCTCGGGCACGTGCTCTAGGGTACCCGGCCCAATGTCCGGTGAGCCGTGGCTGATACTGCCGACCTACAACGAGGCCGAGAACGTGCAGGCGATCGTCGCGGCCGCCGGCGAGGTGCTCGCCGCCGCCGCGCCCAAAGGCTTCCGCGTGCTCGTCGTCGACGACGGCTCGCCCGACGGCACCGGCCGGCTTGCAGACATGATGACCGCCGAGCACGACTGGCTGGAGGTGCTCCACCGCACGGAGAAGAACGGCATCGGGCCGGCGTACCTGGCGGGCTTCCGTCACGCGCTCGACCGCGGTGCCGGCTACGTGATGGAGATGGACTCGGACTTCTCCCACGATCCCGCCGACCTCGCGCGCCTGCTCCACGCCACCGATCGGGGATCGGCCAACAACGGCGCCGATCTTGCCCTCGGCTCGCGCTACGTGCCCGGCGGTGGCGTCACCGAATGGGGCCTGCTCAGGCGGTTCGTCAGCGAGGGCGGCTCGACGTACGCGCGCCTGGTGCTGGGTCTGCACGTGCGCGACCTGACGGGCGGCTTCAAGTGCTTCCGGCGCGAGGTGCTCGAGGCGATCCACTTCGACAGCGTTCGCTCGCAGGGCTACGCCTTCCAGGTTGAGCTCACCTACCGGGCGGTGCAGGCGGGCTTTCGCGTGGTGGAGGTGCCGATCGTGTTCCGCGACCGCGAGCGCGGCACGAGCAAGATGTCGTGGCGGATCGCCGCCGAGGCGATGTGGCTGGTGCCGCTCCTGCGCTTCAGGTAGGACGCGCCGCCGTCGATGGGTTGGGGATGGATGCCTCGGCATACGCGTTCGCCCATGGCATGCGCCAGACACGCGCGACGCTCCACGCCTGGCAGCGGACGCCCTTCGCCGTCGTCGGTCGCTGGGCTGCCGGCTCAGCGCTGGCCGCGACCGGCCTGCTGGTCGCAGTTTTGGCAGTCGCCGCGCTCGACCACGGCTACCAGCAGATCCTGATCCTGCAGCCGCCGTTCGCGGTGGGGGACCTTGCGGAAGTCCTGCGCATCCTGCGCAGCAACCTGCTGGTGCTCGCGCTGCATGCGATGGCGTGCGTCGCCGGCTTTATCGCGGGCAGCTCACTGCCGCTGCAGGCGCAGTACCGCCACGGCCTCTCGCGCTGGGTGCACGAACATGGCGGACGCCTGGCGATCGCGTTCGTGGTGGGCGCCACTGCCTTCTCGCTGAGCATCCAGGCATACGTGATCGGGCACACGCTCGCCGGCGTATCCGACTTCCTGGGCGTCTCGCCCGCGCTGCTGCTGCTCGGCGTGCTTCCCCACGCGATCCTCGAGCTGACGGCGCTGTTCCTGCCGCTGGCGGCGTGGATCATCGCCAGTCGCAAAGGCGAGTGGGAGCAGCTGCTGGCCGCCACCGTCGTGACGGTCGCGCTCGCCGTACCCGTGCTCGTGACCTCCGCGTTTATCGAGGTCTATGTATCGCCGCACCTGTTCACCGCGCTGACCCACATTCACCCGCCGATCGTGCGGAACTCAGAAGGCTGGACCGTCACCATTCGCTGATTCAGCGCCCGGGACGCCGTCCTATCGGTGCTCCGCGCCCGCCTCTTCCGCGGCCGCCACTTCGGCTTTTTCTCGCGCCTCTCCGCGTGTCTCGAGGCGCAGCAGGATCAGCAACAGCAACACTGCGGCGCTCGCCGCGGTGCCGATCACAAGGGGTCCGCTGACGGCGAGTGGGATCACCGACTACACGATACTCGGCGCGGGTAGCACCACTGCACGTAGGGCGGCTGACGCGCGATGATCAGTCCGTGATTTCAAACAGTGAGTTGGCATTAATTGGCCTTCTGCTCTTGCGGACCTCGTCCCATATCGCCCCGAGGGTGTCGGCTGCCTGGTAGAAGGTTCCGCGTCTTGCTCCGAAGCGCTGAAGTAGGCCGGCTTGCACCATTGCGCGGAGGTCATCCGTCGCTGCCTGGTTGGTGATCTCCTCCTCCCACATCTTGAGCGCGGTGCGGTAGGAGGCGTTACGGAGTCTGAGCCCAACGGTGGCATCGAATAGGGCGCTGAGCATGCGGGGCGGAAGGCACTTCTCCATGCACACGGCTTCGAGTTTTGTCCAGATTTCCTCGGACTCCTTGATACGTCGCAAGACACTGCTCGCCTGGATGAAGTGTGCCTCTAGGCAGAACCTGATCCACGGCCTGGCATCGCGCCGTGGGTGCCAAGTCTCGGCACCAACCTGTTGCAGCACCTTGTAGTACGACTGCGTGTTCCTGCCCAGATACTCCTCGATGCTTGAGAACTGCGGTGCCAGAATCTGGTCGCGGGCAAGAACGAGCGTTTGCAGGCATCGAGACATGGGCCCGTTGCCGTCGCGAAATGGGTGGATCATGACTAGGTTCAGATGCGCCATCGCGGCTCTGACTATCACGGGGGTTTCGTTGTCGGCCGAGAGGTCGTCGATCAGCTCCTCGATCAGGCCCGGCACATCCTCCGCCGGCGGCCCCTCATAAACAACATCCCCCGTCGCATCGTTGCGAATCCAGATGGGGCCTGGCCGCCAGAGCCCTGGGCTCGCATCCAGCGTGTACTCGGTCATCATGAAGTGCAAGCTGCGAATGATCTGCGGCGAGTATTGGAAGTGCTCATCCTGGGCGAGCTGCAGGACGTAGGTGATTGCGCGCCGATAGCCTGAAACGGCGTTCCAGTCCTCGATACTGGCGTCTGTTGGCGCTTCGCCGCCGATGGCCGCCAGTGCGTCCTCGACAGACACGTCGTAGCCCTCGATGCTGTTCGAGCCCTGGATAGCGCGAGCCCCAAGCACGCGCCTGACTTGGCCTACCCACCGCCGAGGCTGGGCAACGCGAAACCGGAGCTGGCGCCGCAGCTCTTCGATCTTTTTCAGAGCCGTGGCATCTTCAAAGCTCATAGGCGGCGGATGGAAGATCATGGCCTCTCCCTGGTTCGGCCTTGAAAGATAGAGGCAATCATGGATATCAATGATAGTGTCATGGACAGCTATGAAGGACTCATGGTCGAGGGCGCTCTGCGGATCGGTCGGAGCGACCTTCCTTCATTTTGTATAGTGATAGGTAAGCAACCAAGGAGATCAACCATGGCAGGCACCCTCAGCCAAGTCACCGACACCAACTTCGACGCCGAGGTAATCGAGGCCGAGGGCCCCGTGCTCGTCGACTTCTGGGCACCGTGGTGCGGTCCTTGCCGCGTCGTCGCCCCAGTTCTCGAGGAGATCGCCTCTGAGCGTCCGGACCTGCGAATCGTCAAGCTCGACATCGACGAGAACCCGCAGACCGCCGCCCGCTTTCAGGTGCTGTCGATCCCGACCATGATCCTCTTCAAGGGTGGCCAGCCGGTTAAGACCGTGATCGGTGCCTACCCCAAGAAGAAGCTCGAGCAGGAGCTGGAGCCGGCGCTCACCGCCGCCTGAGGGCTCGTGGGTCCGTGCGAGGCCCCGAGCGCCACGCTATCCGCCGCCGACGCGGGCGAGCACCCAAGCGATGAAGTCCTTCTCGCTGAGTACGTTCGCGGCTAGGTCTTCGATCGCCTGGGCGGTACCATCGAGCCCGTCCGGGGGATGCTCGAAGTTCGCCCCGTTACGGTCGAGAAACTCGCGCATCACGTCGTAGGCAGCGCGCTTGTTGCCGTCGGGGAGCGGATGATAGGTCGCGATCCGCGAGCAGTAGACGGCCGCCTTTTCATGTACGGCGGGGAACAGCTCGTACACCCCAAAGCCCGCAAACAGGAGCCGCCAGGGCCGCCTCCGCCAAGCTGATCACGCGCGGAATGTGTGCGAGCTGGTGCGCGTCGATCCCCGAGTGGATCTCAGCGATGATCAGAAAATCCCCCAACTCGATTCGGCGCATAGCCGAGATATAGCATTTTTGGTGGCAAGACTGCAAGAAGACTAGATGCTTGACAACTAGGCACAGAGCACTATACTTCGCTGTGAATCCACATATCCGACAAGAGCATTAGATCGGAACAGTTCCAATGTCCAAGACTATGACCCTACGACTGACAGACGAGCAGGCGGCCACGCTGGAGCTCGTCGCGCGTGCTGACGACCAGACGCTCACCGAGGCCGTCCGGGTTGCGATCGACGCGCACATCGCCGAGCGCCGTCGCGACAACGACTTCAAGGAGCGGCTACGACGCCGGCATGAGGAGGAGCACGCTCTCTACGAGCGTCTCTCGCGCTGATACTTTGCCCCTTTAGGGATGATCGACGCGTTGGAGGGTGATCTTCAACGTCAGGCCGTCGATCTCAGTCTGCTCCGAGTAGCTCATCGCCGCCGCGGCTGTCGCACCACCCAGCTCGAAGCCGACCGCCAGCGTCTCCCCGGCGACGTAGTCGCGGTGGGCCTCCGCAGCTTCGATTAGCGCAGGGTCGCCGTCGAGGGCCAGTTCGATGCGGTCTTCCACCTGCAGGCCGGCGCTCTTGCGCGCGTTCTGGACCGCATGGACGATCTCGCGCGCATGTCCCTCCCGGCGCAGCTCGTCGTCGATCGCCAGATCCAGCGCCACCGCATGCGCACCCTCGCGCTCGACGCTGTAGCCCTCGGGTGCGCGCATCGTCAGGATCACGTCCTGCGCCGACAGCGTGTGCTCGCGTCCCGCCACCGCCAGCCCGATTTGGCCACCGTCGGCGCTGTCGTCGCCACCGTCGGCGCCGGCCAGCACCGCTGCCGCAACGTGCGCCGGGTCGAGCGCCGCAATCGCCGCCGCCGCCAGCGGCATGTCGCTGCCGAACAGCGGACCCAGCCTGCGGTAGTTGGCCTTTACCTCGTAGCTGCCGAGCTCATCCGCCGCCGCCACAAAGCGCACTCGCCGCACGTTCAGCTCGTCGCGCACCACGTCCGCCAGCCGTTCGATTGCCTCCCGCTCGCGACCGTCAGCCACCACCACCGCCTCCCCCAGCGGCTGGCGCACCTTGATCTTCGCCTTTCCCCGTGCGCCCAATCCCAGGCGCACCGTCTCCCGTGCCAGCGCCATCGCCTGCTCCAGATCCTCATCCCGTGCGCCGATCTCCCCGCCCGCCGGGAAGTCGCACAGGTGCACGCTCGTCAGCTCACCGTCGAGGTTGTCGTAGATCTCGTCCGCCACGAACGGGCAGAACGGAGCCAGCAGCTTGGCCACCGCTAGCAAGCACGTACGCAACGTCCGAAACGCCGACGGATCGCCCTCCCAGAAGCGTCTGCGCGAGCGGCGCACGTACCAGTTCGACAGCTCGTCAACCAGGTTCGCGATCGCCCTGCCCGCCGTCGTCGCGTCATACGCGTCCAAGCGCTCGCTCACCAGCTCCGCAGTCGCCGCCGTGCGCGACAGCGCCCAGCGGTCGAGATTGGCGTCAGCGCCGCCCTCACAGGTACCGTCCGAGCCGGCTGCCGCCGCCGGCATCGATCCCAGCACGGCGCCGTCTTCCGCGCCCGCGCCCGCGGCGCCCGGCCCGGGCCGGCGCAACTCGTCCGCCGAGGCGTGGGCGTACAGAACGTAGAAGTAGTACGTGGACCACAGTTGCTTCAAGAACAGGCGCACGCCTTCGCCGATCGTCTCAGCCGAGAAGCGGTAGCCATCCCACGGCTGCTTGGACGTGAAGAAGTACCAGCGGAACGCGTCAGCGCCGTACGTGTTCAGTACCTGCCACGGCTCGACCGTGTTGCCCTTCGACTTCGACATCTTCTGCCCGTCCTCATCCACGATCAGTCCCAGGCACACCACGTTGCGGTACGGCGCGCCTACGGGATCACCACCAACCGCCGTCAGCGCCGCCACCGCCAGCAGCGAGTAGAACCAGCCGCGCGTCTGGTCCTGAGCCTCGCAGATGAAGTCCGCCGGGAAGCTCGCCTCGAACAGCCCCTCGTGCTCGAACGGGAAGTGGTGCTGGGCGAACGGCATCGCGCCCGAGTCGAACCACACGTCGATCACCTCCGGCACGCGCGTCATCGGCCGGCCGCACGCGTCCGAGCCGTCTCCCGTATGCGGGCACGGGAAAGAGACCTCGTCCACGTACGGGCGGTGGTGGTCCTCCAGCCCCGTGCCCGAGCGCTCCGCCAGCTCCGCAAACGAGCCGATCACGTGCACGTGTCCCTGCGCACAGCGCCACACCGGCAGCGGCGTACCCCAGTAGCGCTCGCGTGACAGCGCCCAGTCGACGTTGTTCTTCAGCCAGTCGCCAAAGCGCCCGTGCTTGACGTGCGGCGGGTGCCAAGCAACCGTCTCGTTCGCCGCCAGCAGCTGTTCGCGCAGCCGCGACGTCGCTATGTACCACGACGGTTTCGCGTAGTACAGCAGCGGTGTGCCGCAGCGCCAGCAGTGCGGGTAGGAGTGCTCGTACTCCTGCACCCGCAGCAGCAGGCCGCGTGCGCGCAGGTCCTCGATCAGCTCTGCCGTCAGCGCCGCGTCCTTCACGAAACGGCCCTCGTAGGAGGTCCCGTCGCGGCTACGCGTGCGCGCGTCGTATGTGCCGTCCGCGCGCACCGGGTTGTACAGCGTGTCCGCCCGCGTCGGGTCAAACGGCACCCGCGGCGACGCCGCCGCCACGCGGTAGTCGTCCTCGCCAAACGCCGGCGCCAGGTGCACGATGCCCGTGCCATCCTCCGTCGTCACAAACTCGTCCGCGAGGATCGGAAAGCCGTCGGGCTCGCGGTCGGACGCCGCGAAGATCGGGCCCTCATACGAGCCGTATCGCTCGACCAGCTCCAAGCCCGAGAACCGCTCGACGATCTCTGACGCCTCACCAAGCACCGTCGCCACACGAGCCTCGGCAATCACAAAATAATCATCCCCAACCCGCACCTTGGCATATGTCGCCGTCGGCGACACCGCCACCGCCACATTTCCCGGCAGCGTCCACGGCGTCGTCGTCCACACCAGCAGTTGCTCCTCGCCGTCCCCCTCGGCGCCGCCGTCGCCCAACGGTAGCTTCAGAAACACGCTCTCATCAACCACGTCGCGGTAGCCGAGTGCCACCTCGTGTGAGGACAGCGTCGTCTCGCAGCGCGGGCAGTACGGCACCACCTTGCGGCCCTCGTACAGCAGCCCGCGCGCGTCGATCTGCGCCAGCGCCCACCACACCGACTCGATGTAGCTCTCGTCCAGCGTGCGATATGCGTGGTCGAGGTCGAGCCAGAAGCCGATCCGCTCCGTCAGCCGGTTCCACTCCTCCAGGAACGTAAACACCGACTCGCGGCACTTGGCGTTGAACTGCGCGATCCCGTACTCCTCGATCTCCGCCTTGTGGCGGATGCCCAGCTCCCGTTCGACCGCAATCTCCACCGGCAGGCCGTGGCAATCCCAACCACCCTTGCGCTCCACCCGGTACCCGCGCATCGTCTGAAAGCGCGGGTAGATGTCCTTAAACACGCGCGAGAGCACATGGTGGGAGCCCGGCGGGCCGTTCGCCGTCGGCGGACCCTCGTAGAACACCCACCGCTTCGCGCCCTCGCGCACGCGCAGCGACTGCGCGAACACGTCGCGCTCGCGCCAGCGCTCCAGCACCTGGAGCTCCAGCGCCGGCAGCTCCTGACGGGGATCGACCTCGCGGGCAGGAATCAGCGGGTGTGCTCGACGGTCGCTCACGGGGCGGCCCATTCTAGGTGGGCCTCCGTTCGAGCCTGCGGGTGGGTCTACGTTCGCGCCTTGGCGTGGGTCTCCGTCCAAGCCCGCGCCGGTGCTTACGATGGGACCGTGAGGCTGCGCCTCTACCACCACCCCGACGGTGCCCGTGTCGCCTACCGCGAGCTCGGCGCCGGCCCGCCGCTCGCGCTGCTGCACTCCGGGCTGCTCTCGCACAAGGAGTGGGAGCCCGCCGTCGAAGGGCTCGCCGATCGCTTCCGCGTGGTGCTCCCCGACCTGCCGCTGCATGGCGACTCTGAGGACCGCCCGCGCCACCCTTACACGCCCGACTGGTTCGCCGACGTGATCGGCGGGTTCGCCGCCGAGGTGCTCGGTCCGCGCCCGCTGCTCGCCGGCCACGGCGCCGGCGCCGAGATCCTCCTGCGCGCCGTGCTCACCGGGCGCACCCGGCCCGCCCGGCTGGTGCTGATGTCCAACCGCATGCACGCGCCGCCCGTTCGCGCACGCACACGCACCGCCTGGCAGCTCACCGCGCGCGCCGCCGCCGTCCCCGGCCTCGACCGCCTGCTCGCCCGCGGCGCCTGCGCCGTGTTCACGCCCGAGCGCGGCGTGCGCCTGTCTGCGCGGAACAATCCCGCCGCCGCCGACCTGCTGCGCCACGCCTTCGCCGACGTCCCCGGCAACTCCAGTCTCGCCCGCTCTTGGGCCAGATGCGCGTGCAGCTGGCCGCGCGGGGCGCAGACGCACCTGCTCGAGGACTACCCGCGGCTGGACATGCCCGTGCTGCTGCTGTGGGCCGACCAGGACCGCTGGCATCCGCTCGCCGCCGCCGAAGAGGCGCTCGCGCTGCTGCCCCACGGCCAGCTGCGCGTGCTGCAGAGCGTCGGCTTCCTGATGGCCTACGACGATCCCGTCGGCCTCGCTCGGGAGCTCGCCGCGTTCTGCCAGTAGGGTTCGCGGCCAAGCCCCGTCTAGGAGGACGAATGCCGACAAGTCAACAGCTGTGGGGCGGAGAGACCGCCAAGGCCGTCGAGAACTTTCCCATCTCCGGCGAGACCGTACCCGTGTCGGTGATCCACTGGCTGGCACGCGTTAAGGGCGCTGCCGCCGCCGTCAACGGCGAGCTCGGCCTGCTCTCCAAGCGCAACGCCTCGCGCATCGAGAAGGCCGCCGCCGAGATCGCCGCCGGCAAGCACGACGAGCAGTTTCCCATCGACGTCTTCCAGACCGGTTCGGGTACCTCCACGAACACAAACGCCAACGAGGTGATCGCGCGCCTTGCCGGCGACGGCGTGCACCCCAACGACCACGCCAACATGGGCCAGTCCTCCAACGACGTGTTTCCCTCCGCCGTCCACCTCGCCGCACTGGACGTCGCGCAGAACGAGCTGTTGCCCGCGCTTAAGCAGCTCGAGCGCTCGTTTGCAAAGAAGGGTAAGAGCTTCCAGAACGTCGTCAAGGCCGGGCGCACACACCTGATGGACGCCGTCCCCGTCACCCTCGGGCAGGAGTTCGCCGGCTACGCCGCGCAGGTTGCCCTCGGCCAGGAGCGTGTCCAGTCCGCGCTCGTCCACGTCGGGCAGATCCCGCTCGGCGGCACCGCCACGGGCACCGGCCTGAACACCCATCCGCGCTTCGCCGAGAAGGTCCGTGCGCGCCTGAAGAAGGAGTCCGGCCTGCGACAGATCGCCGCCCCGCTGGACCCGTTCGAGGCGCAGGCCAACCGCGACGCGCTCGTCGAGCTCTCCGGTGCGCTGAAGGTGCTCGCAGTCTCGCTCACCAAGATCGCAAACGACCTCGCGCTGATGGGCTCCGGCCCGCGCGCCGGCATCGGCGAGCTGCTCCTGCCCGAGCTCCAGAAGGGCTCCTCGATCATGCCCGGCAAGGTCAACCCCGTGATCCCCGAGGTCGTCCTACAGGTCTGCGCCCAAGTGATCGGCAACGACACCGCCGTCACCATCGGCGGCATGCAGGGCCAGTTCGAGCTCAACGTGCGCATCCCGCTCATCGCCCGCAACCTGCTGCAGTCACTGCGGCTGCTGAGCACCGCCACGCGTGCGTTTGCCGAGAAGTGCGTCGATGGCATCAACGCCAACAAGGCCGGCACCGCCGCCTCCGCCGGTGCCACGCTCGCGGTCGCCACCGCGCTCAACGGCGCCATCGGCTACGACAAGGGCGCCGCCATCGTCAAGCAGGCGACCGACTCCGGCAGACCCCTGCGCGAGGTCGCGCTCGAGCAGGGCGTCGACGCCAAGCTGTATGACGCGACCATCGACCTGCGCAAGATCGCGCGGGGGAATCGGTAGGCGCCCCGTCACTTCGGAAACCAGGAGACCAGCAAGTTTGTCTTTATCTTCTGCGCCAGCCTAGCCCATAGAAGTCCTGCATCTGCAGTTATCCTGCTTTATGGACTTTTAGGATTTGGCACGGGTCTGTGGCAGATGCTTGCATTGCGGGTGGGTGGTGTGTTACACCCAAGGGCTCCTCGATGAACAGGGGCGGACGGGTCATCTGTGGAGGTCTTCGGTTACCTGGATGCTCCGTGACGATAGGAGCAGGTGGCGAAGATGAGACGATTCAGATTGATAGCGATGGCGCTCTTGGTAACGTTCGCGGTCGGTATCGCGACGGCGTCGACGGTGCAGGCGAAGGAAGCACCGTTCTGGGCGGTCGAAGGCACAAGGCTCGCAGCTGGCAAGACACACTTCATCAACGTAAAACTCTACAAAGAAGGAGAAGCAGGCGTGGTCGCGACACTGACGGGAAGCGGCGTAGCGATCACATGTAAATCGGCGAAAATACCGTTTGAGGCTGGTGCGCTGTTAGGCTCCAGCTCAGAAGAACCGGGCACGAGCAACGAGACCATCGAAATCTCCGGCTGTAGCGTCGAAGGCAACGGCACGAAATGCAACAAAATAACCGAACCAATCGTGACGACCCCGCTCAAATCTGAGCTTGGGTTTGAAAAAGAAGAAAAAGACCTCCTATTGGAGCTCAAACCGGTAAGCGGCGCTAACTTCGCGACAGTGAAATTCACGGCTGAATCTGGTGGTAAATGCACAATCTCGGAAACCAAATTGACAGGCTCTGTGGCTGCCGAAGTCTTGAACGAAAAAGGAGAAAATCTCAAGTTACCGACTACTCGCGAAGAAGTCATCACATATCTGCTGAGGTTCCCGAAAACAGCGATCACGAGCTTCCTGTTATACAAAGCTGGAGCAACCGAATTAGTCGAAGTGGAACTGAACGGTTTCGGGGCGGCGGCAACCTTGGGTGACACGATGTTACTCTCGTTGGCACAAGTAAAAGGCACCATGTTAGAATCCGAGTCATTGAAATGGAGTCCGGTACCATAGCTGGAGGGCTTGAAGGTGCAGTGGGCTGTGTGGGGTCCGAGCTTCTGCTTGGGCCCCACGATGTCATTCCGCCGGCAGCGCTTTGAACAACCGCGCGACCGTTGACACCACCCCCGGCTTCGGCTGCCCGGCGTAGGTGAACAGGCCCTTCTGATTGAGCCCTTCGATCAGTTTCAGCTTCGGGAGCACTTCGTGGATCGATCCTCCCTCGAACGTCGGCGTCAGCGGGTAGTCGCGCAGCACCCAGATCATCATCGCCGTCAGGTGCGGGTCGGCCTCGTACACCGCGATATGCTCGGCCAGCAGCCGCGCCTGATAGCCGTAGCTGCCGGGGCTCCCAGGCGGATTGAGGTCATTCGATTCCGCGCCAAACTCGCTGACCACGAGCACCTTGCCCGGGAACGTCCGTTCCATCGCCGCCAGCCGCGCGCGCATCTTCGCCGCCAGCTGCGCGGGGGTGTCCTGGGGGTAGTCATACCAGCCCGAGTAGTCCGTCTCAGCGACCGCGTTCGCTTCCGCGTACAGCGCACCGGCATGCGTCGGCGGGTGATCGCCCCACACGTCCACGCCCACCATCCTCGTCGGGTCGTGCTGATGCAGCCAGCGGGCGACCATACGCACGTATTCGACCTCCTGGCTGTCGCGTCCGTTGCCCGCAACCTCATCGACGAGGTTCCACGCGAAGATCGACGGGTGCAGCTCGGCCGCCAGCACCGCCGTACGCGCCTGCTGCTCGGCTTCGGAGAGCAGCCGCGGCGTCGTCGAGTACCAGTTGCCGGCTCCTTCCACCGGACCGATCCCCTGCCACACGAGAATGCCCGCTTCGTCGAGCCGTTCCAGCAGTTCCGGGTCCAGCGGGTGCTGGGAGCGCACGACGTTCGCGCCGATCTCTTTTAGCTCGTCGACGAGCGTGTCAACGTCAGACGGCGTCAGCGCATCGCCGTGTCCGAGCGCGTCTTCTTGGATCGAGGCACCGTGCAGCTGTAGCTGCGTTCCGTCGAGGTAGACGTGACCCCCATGCCAGGTCAGCTGGCGCAGGCCAACGTTGGCCGAGTAGCTGCTCTCGCCACCGACCGCAAGCGTCAGCTGGTACAGGTTGGGGCTCGCCGGCGACCACAGCGCGGGTGCTGTGACCGTCGTACTTGCCGTGTCCGTCGTGGCCTGGCCGCGAGCGAGCGCCACAGCCGGGAAGCTCAATGGGATCGTCTGGCTGCCGCGCACGAGCGAGCCTTCGGGGACGAGTGTGCGGCGCGGTCCGTAGTTGTGGACCTGCACGCTCACCGTCACGCTCGCCTGTTCAGGGACTCGATCCTGTCCTCCCGCGTCGGGCGCGAGCGTCGTCTGGATGGTCGGGTCCGACAGTTCACTTGCGCCAATCGGGCGCACGTCCACCTCGCCGTCCAGCCCGCCCCAGTTGAACCACGTACGGTGAAAGCCTTCGCGCGACTGCTGCGCCGGGTCGCGCCAGTCGACGCGCACGACCACCGTGTGCGTGCCCGCCGCAAGCGTCGTGCGCTCTTCAAACGGCAGGTAGGAGCCCCTGTGCGAGCCCAGCTCGCGCCCGTCGACCCACACGCTCGCCAGGTAGTTCGCCGACTGGAAGCTCAGGGCGTAGACACCCGCTTGCGGGGTCTGGAAGCTCGTCCGATACCAGGCGATAGAACCTTCATAGTTGCGCCCGCCCGCCTTGCCCGTGTACGGCGTCGGGTTGGCGACGTTCGGCACACTGACCGTGCTGCCGCTGAAGCCGCCATGCTGCCAGCCAAGCGAGGTGCCGTGGTTGGCAGGGTCCCTGCGCAGCGTCCAGCGCGTCAGCGGGATACGCCCTCCCGGTCCTTCGAAGATGACCGGCTGCAGCGGCGGCGCGAGCGAGGAAGCGACGCTCGCCGCGAACGCCGCGCAGGCGAGCATGATCGCAAATGTTTTGACGCTGAGCATGATCTGTCAACAACCGACGGGCACGTTCAGAGCGCCGCCACCACAGCGGACGCGGCGGTCGTGGCTGCGAGCAGTCGTTCTAGCAGCGCACGCGCTCCGGCCTTGTGCAGGGGTTCGTTGAGGTTGCCGCACTTGGGCGACTGCACGCACGACGGGCAGCCGCTCGCGCACGGGCACCCGCAGATCAGACGCAGCGCGTCCTCGCACAGCTCCTCAAAGCGCGCGAACGCAGTGCGCGTGATGCCGATCCCGCCGGGGTGGCCGTCGTACAGGAAGATCGTCGGTGCGCCCGTCTGGGGGTGGTAACTGGTGGACAGGCCGCCGATGTCCCAGCGATCGCACATCGCGATCAGCGGCAGCACCGCAATCTGGGCGTGCTCGGTCGCGTGCAGCGCGCCCAGCAGAATCTCCAGCGGCACCGTCTCCTGTGTGGCGCCGGCCGGCAGCTCGAACCACAGCGCCTGTGTGGGGAAGCTCGTGGGGGGGAGCTCGAGCGCAACAATGTCCACCTGAGCATGGTCCGACAGCCGCCTGCGCTGATAAGCCAGGACCGTGTCGGTGACGCTGATCTCGCCGAAGGACAGCGTCACTCCCAGCGTCTCGCGCCGCTCGAGCAGGCGGACGATCTCAGTGTCCGTGTCGCGCTTTGGTTGGGTGTACCAGTCGCCGTCGAACGGCGCCACCAGCGCGCGCCTGCGCTCGAGGTCCAGCTCGCGCACCTCATACGAGCGTCCCTGGTGTATGTAGATCGCGCCCTCGTGGACAGTTGAGTGCGCTCGCGCCGCCTCTGTGGAGCCGAGTAGCTCGCCCGAGGAGACGTCGACGATCGCGAAGCTATCGGGCGAGGCCGAGCGCAGCGACACCTCCGCAGCCGGGTAGCCGCCGGGTCGGCGGGGCACATAGGTTTCACCGGTGACGGCCGCGGTACGCCGGCGCAGCTCGCCGGCGCTCTGCAGGATCTCCGCGTGGGCCTCCCAGCGCGGGCCGAGGAACTCGGCGTCGTCACGCGACAGGGGGCCCTCGTGGGCGGCGCACAGCAGGTGCGCGCGGTAGATGAGCGGGCTCTCGTGGTCGAGGATCGCGGCCTCCACCGGCCGGTCGAGGAAGTCTTCGGGGTTGCGGCAGAAGAACTGGTCGAGCGCGTCCTCGCCCGCCACGTACATCGCCAGACCACGCCCCGTGCGGCCGATCGACGACCGTCCGGCGCGGCCCCACATCTGGCGCAGCGAGGCGACCGTACCGGGGAACGTGACCACGACCGCCGCGTCCAGCTCGCCGATGTCGATGCCGAGCTCCAGCGCGTCGGTGGTGATGATCGCGCGCAGCTCGCCGCGCACGAGGCGCTGCTCGAGCTCGCGCCGCTGCTGGGGGGTGTAGCCGGCGCGGTAGGGCTCCACCTGCTCGGCCAGCTCCGGGTGGCTGTTCTGGAGGTCCTGCTTGACCAGTCGGCTGAGCACCTCGACGCCCTTGCGCGACTTCATGAAGCAGATACAGCGTGCCCCGTCGCGCGTCAGACGGGCCAGCAGCTCGGCCGCCTCGGCCAGCGCCGAGCGGCGCGTGCCGAGCGCCTTCCCCTTCCCCTCCGGGGATGATGCGTCGGGGCCTCCATCGGCGGAGTCGGGGGCACCGCCGACTGTGTCGGTGATCGGCGGGTTCCACACGGCGATCCGCCGGCGCGGCGTGGGCGAGCCGTCCGCGTCGATCAGCTGGACGTCCTCGAGGCCCGTGAGACGCTCGGCGAGCTCGACCGGGTTGGCGATCGTCGCCGAGGTCAGCAGGAAGATCGGGTCGGTGCCGTATGCGGCCGCTATGCGCCGCAGCCGGCGCAGGACGTTGCCGACGTGCGACCCGAACACGCCGCGATACACGTGCGCCTCGTCGATGACGAGGACTGCCAGGTTGGCGAACAGGTCAGCCCAGGCGGCGTGGTTGGGGAGGATGCCCACGTGCAGCATGTCTGGGTTGGTGAGCACCACGTTGGCGCCGCGGCGGATCTGGGCGCGCGCCTCGCGGGGCGTGTCGCCGTCGTAGATCGCCGGGCGCACGCGCTTGGTCAGTCCGAACGCCGCCAGCGCCCGCGCCTGGTCCTGGGCGAGCGCCTTCGTCGGATATAGGTACAGCGCCCGCGCGCGCGCCTGTTCGCAGAGGATGTGCAGGGTGGGCAGGTTGAAGCACAGCGACTTACCCGACGCGGTGCCGGTGGTCACGATCGTCGGACCGGCGGTGGCCGCATGGAGCGCCTGCGCCTGGTGTGAGTACAGACGCTCGATCCCCATCCGGCCAAGAGCGGCGAGCACGTCCGGGTGCAGCTCCGGCGGGCACTCGACCAGCCGCGCGCGTCCCGGCCCTTCGTGTGCTTCGCGCACCAGCCGCCCGTCCTCGCGCCCCGCGTCCAGCAGTGCGCTCCACGGCTCGGTTCTGCGGTCGAGGGCCAAGGACTTGAGATAGTAGAGGCGATGTCCGCGACCGCCGCAGAGCGCTGGGCGAAAGCCCGCACCTTCCACCATTCGCTGTATTCCGCGCAGCAGATCGCAGCCGAACGCGCGCACAGCGTGTCCGTGTGCCTGCCCGCGCGCGAGTGCGCGGGTACGGTTGGAGAGATTGTTGGTGCGCTGGTGGACCTACGCGAGGTGGGCGCGATCAATGAGATCGTGGTTGTCGATGCCGCGTCTGCCGACGGCACGGCGGCGGTGGCGCAGCGCGCGGGCGCGACGGTCTACCAGGAGGCGGAGCTGATGCCCGCCGAGGGACCGGTGCTCGGCAAGGGCGATGCGATGTGGCGCGCATTGCCGGCGCTTGATGGCGAGCTGGTGTGCTTCCTCGACGCCGACACCGAGGGCTTTTCAGGGCATTTCGCCACTGGGCTGCTCGGCCCGCTCATCTGCGAGCCCGGGGTGTCATTCGTAAAGGCGTTCTACCGCAGGCCGTTTGGCTCCGAGGACGCGGAAGGCGCCGCTGGCGAGGACGGGGCCTCCTGTGGGGAAGGCGGGCGTGTGAACCACCTGACAGCGCGGCCGGCGCTCGCAACGTTCTATCCGGAGCTCGCGGGCGTGCGCCAGCCGCTGGCCGGCGAGGTGGCAGCGCGGCGTGAGCTGCTGGAGAGCCTGCCGTTCGTGACCGGCTACGGGGTGGAGATAGCGATGTTGATCGACGCCTGGCGCAAGGTGGGCCTGCAAGGGATGGCGCAGGTCGACCTGGAGGAGCATCGACACGGCCATCAGCCACTGTCGGCGCTCGCGCCGATGGCGCTGACGGTGCTGGCCACGATCGCTTCTCGCCTCGAACTGGACGAAAGCCTGGAGCCATGGCCAGAGCGCTTTAGGCTCGAGGATGAGATCGAGTTCGAGCGGCTCGAAGAGCTTGATCCGACGCCCGCCGAACGCCCGTCGCTCGCGGCCATGGGCTTGTCGCGGACCGCCAAATGAGCGAGCGCGCGGGTGGCTCCGTGGCTGCACGCTGCCTGTACCTCGACCTCGACAGCACGCTGCTCGGTCGCGGAGCTTCGATGCTGCACGACGGCGAGGGGAGAGTGACGATCGACGGCGTGCGCGCCGTGCAGGCCTGCCTGCGCGCGGACGTTGAGGTCGTGCTGATGTCCGGCCGGCGCCGCGCACAGGTGATGGAGGACGCGCGGCTGCTGGGCCAGTCCTCGTTCATCTACGAGGCGGGCGCGTGCATGGTGCTCGACGGCGAGGAGCACTGGCTGACAGGCGACCGATGGAGCATCGGCCAACACCCGGGCGAGCTGACGATCGCCGAGCAGATCGAGCGTTCGGGTGCGCCGGCGCTGCTGCTTGAGCGCTACAGCGGGCGGCTGGAGTACCACGAGCCGTGGCACGTCGAGCGCGAGGTCTCGCACCTGTTCCGCGGTCTCGTAGACGTTGTCGAGGTCGATCGTGTGCTGGTAGAGAACGGTCACGGGGACCTGCGGCTCGTCGACAACGGCGTCGTGCGCCGGCGCTCGCCGGCGCTCGCTGGACTGCCTCATGTCCGTGGCTATCACCTGGTGCCGCTCGGGGCGTCCAAGGCTGCGGCGGTTGCGCTCCATCGCAGGGCACGCGGCTACCAGCGCGCCGAGACGTTCGCGGTGGGCGACTCGCGCGAGGACCTCGCGTGCGCCGCCGAGGTCGACACCTTCTGGCTGGTAGCCAACGCGCTCGAGCGCGACCCGTCGATGCGCGAGGCGATCGCCGCGTACGAGAGCGCGCACGGGAACGTGCGCGTGGCCGATGCCGGCCACGGGCCGGGCGTGTACGAGGCGGTCCTCAGCACGTTGATGGATGTCTCCTCGCGGTGATGGGCGCTCAGATGATGCCCTGGCGCTTCTCCTCCTCGTAGAGGCGCTCGACGACGAACTCCTTCAGCAGCGTCTGGTAGCCGGTGTTGCGCAGGGCGGCGAGCGCCTTGAGGCGCATGAGCGTGAACTGGTCGAAGCGGACGGCGATCGGCGTCGTGCGACCGGGGCGGATCATGTCCTGCATGCGCAGAGCCTTCTCCCGCCTGGCTTGCTGCGCGAGGAATTCATCGGGGTCGAGCGACAGGCCTTTGACGGGGTTCACTTCCCCGGGGCGTTCACGTGGCATGTTGGTTCTCCTCCTGCGGCGAGTGTGTTCTCATGGTATGTACGCTGTTTATACTATAGATATACGGAATTTGCGAGGGGTCTTAGAGCCCCCGATCGCCGTACCGAATAGCAGGTACATTTCAGTACCTGCTAGATGGTACAATTGACCACATGTCAATAGTGCTCAACCCGTTCATCTGGGACCGCCCGCTCGACGATCCGTCGAAGATCGTCGGCATGGAGGCGTTCGCCAACGAGGTCGCGCTGACGCTCAAGGGGCGGACCAATGTCGCGCTGTTCGGCCCGCGCGACACGGGCAAGACCACCTTCACCAACCAGCTGGCGCTCGAACTTGCAAAGAACCATGGCGACGGCGCGCTGCCGTTCGACATCGTCAAGGTCAACCTCCAACGTGTGGTGAGCATCCCGGGGTTCATCGGGTGCGT
Organism: uncultured Solirubrobacteraceae bacterium; assembly: GCA_963830345.1. GTDB lineage: Bacteria > Actinomycetota > Thermoleophilia > Solirubrobacterales > Solirubrobacteraceae > Palsa-744. The sequence continues at coordinate 470,877 of CAWHLZ010000001.1, forward strand.
ACACGACGCGATGATCGGCCACCCGGTTAAGAGCCTGCGACGGGCCGCCCAGCGACAGATCGGCGCGCTTGAGAAGGAAGTTGGCTTCGATATCAAGGTCGTCAAGGGCTCGGTGAGAAGCGCTGCGGTCAGTCCGGCGCAGAACGCAGAGACGTTGCACGCACAGCTCCTTGCCCTGCGCTCCCTGTCGGATCGCCTCGTCGTGGTATTCGACGAGTTCCAACGGCTGCGGCACTGTCCAGGCGATCCGCTGGCGATCATCCGCTCGGCGCTCATGAGCTCCGGCTCCAACCACGTCTCGCTGCTGTTCACGGGATCGATCCGCAACGCGCTGAAGATGATGCTCGAGGACTCCCAGCAGCCGATCTTCGGTGAGGCCGCGCAGATGCAACTGCCGGCCATCAGCCGGTTCGACTTCCTCGAGTACCTGGACTTCCAGTTCGGCGAAACCGGCCGGCCGGCGGACGACGATGCCCTCAACTACCTGCTCAGCGCCACCGGCGCACACCCCCGCAGCACACAGCAGCTGGCGTGGGAGTGCTGGGCGGGCACGCCGGCTGGCCAGCATGTGACGCTCGAGACGGTGATCGACGCGCACGACCGGCTCGTGCAGACGATCGAGCGATCCGAGTTCGCATCTATCTTGAACGTGTTGATGAGTGGCGACGAGGCGGAGGCGAACGAGGTTCGCGCGCTGCAGTTGCTAGCCGACCGGGGTGGCGAGCACGTGACCAGTCGACCGGTTGCGACGCGTTACGGATTCTCCAGCCACTCGCGTGTGCGCCCTGCGCTCGTACGGCTGCAGGGACGCGGACTGGTCGATCAGCGAGATGGCAGCTGGTACATCGTCGATCCATTGTTCGGAGAGTGGCTGCGACGGGCATCGCCGCTCGCGGACAGGGCCGACGGTGCGAGTGCCTTATGAAATCTAATTGTACCTTATATACGGTACAAATCTGGACCGGGATGCGGTCCCATTTACACGGGCAAGAGAGCTGTGGCCCCGCCTCGGCAGGCCCAAGCGGTCGAATCTTGACTTCGCAATGGGCTTACATGCATATGTGATGCTAGTATGTAAGTATGAAGCGCACCACTATATCTCTACCCGACGATCTCGCACAGGCTCTCAATCGCGAGGCACAGAGACGACACGCATCTGCGTCCGAGGTCGCGCGCACAGCGCTCGCACAGCACCTCGGCCTGGTCCAGAGCGAGCCACGCGAGCTCGCCTTCGCGGAGCTTGGCCGTAGCGGTCACCACACCACCGCCCGCGACATGGAGCAGCTCTTGGAGCAGGAGTGGGATGACGTCCCTGGCCGTAGTTGACGCTGGTCCGCTCTACGCTGCAGCGGACGCCGACGACCAGGACCATCTCGCCTCCCGCGTGGCCCTCTCGCGGGTGGACCTGCGCCTGGTCGTGCCTGCGCTGGTGGTTGCCGAGGCGACCTACTTCGTGGGACGACGGCTGGGCGCCGCCGCAGAGAGCAGGTTCCTGCACGGCATCGGGGGGCTTGATGTCGAGGGGCCGAGCCGCGAGGACTTCGCGCGCATGGCGGAGCTCGTCGAGAGGTACGCCGACTTCCCGCTAGGAGGAACCGACGCCTCGGTCATCGCTCTCGCGGAGCGACTCGACGCCTCAATCATCCTGACCCTTGACCGTCGCCACTTCGCAGCGATCGCGCCTTGCCATCGCGAGGCGTTCGAGCTGATGCCCTGACGCGGCCCGCGCGGTGCGCTTCGGCGGGTCCGAGCTCGATACGGGCGATGCGAATGAGCAGGTCGAGCTATCCGCCCGACAGCCGCCGCCACACCCGTCGCCAGAAGCCTTTTCGATGCCCGCCCGCCCGCCTGCGCCAGCGCGCGGGCGGCGGCACCGTGGCGCGCACCAGCGCCACCCAATCATCGAGCGGGAGCTCGCCCGAGATCAACCGGCCGAGAGCTCCCGTGACCGGCGCGCCGACGCCCGCTGCCTCCAGCGCGCGCGCCAGCAGCGGCACCGACTCGAGCGCCTCGACCGCCTGCCCGATCTGCGCGGGGATGTCGGCCGCGGGCACGCCCGCCGCCAGCAGCTCACCCGCACGGCGGTTGCGGCTTTCGCGCGCCAGCGCCGTCGCCACCAGGTCGCCCGCACCGGCCAGCCCAATCATCGACTCCGGGCGCGCGCCCAGCCCCTCGGCGTAGCGCCACACCTCGGCGAATATGTGTCCGGCGGCCGCGCCCGCTGCGTTCAGGCCCTGGGCCTCGGTGGCTCCGGCGGCGAGCGCTGCTGCGTTCTTGGCGGCGCCCGCCAGCTCCACGCCGATCGGGTCGTTGGACTGCTCGCACACGATCCCAGCGCGCGTGAACACCTGGGCGAGCGATCGTGCCAGCTCCTCCTCACTGCTGGCCGCCACCAGCGCAGCGCCCGCGTGCACCATCTCTTGAGCGTGCGCAGGGCCGCCCACGCACGCGACCCGATCCGGACCAAAGCTCGCGCCGAGCACCGTCGCCGGCGGCAGCCCCTGGGGCGGGACCAGGCCCTTGGCTACCGACACAACCGCTGTGCGTCGGCCCAGGCCTGAGGAGCCGAGTCGCTCGATCACCTCACCGAGTCCGCGCGAGGGCACAGCCAGAAACACGTAGTCCGCGCGCGCGACGCCGACGGACGCGGGCTCGATGCGCAGATGGGATGGCAGCTCGACACCCGGCAGGTACTTGCGGTTCTCGCGCGCGCGATCGATCGTCGTCGCCTGCGCGGCCGTACGCGTCTGCAGCGTCGTACGCAGCCCTCCGCGCGCCAGCAGCACCGCCAGCGCGGTCCCGAATGAGCCGGCCCCGATGACCGTCGCCCGTCTAGCGCCCGGCGCGGCCAGCGAGCGCGTACGCGGGGCGCGAGCACTCGGGCTCGGTGTGGGCCCGGAAACAGCCGGACTAGGCATTGGCCCGAACGCAACCGGGCTCGGCGTGGGCTCGGAGACGCCCGGGCTCGGAGTAGGCTCGGGCGCGGTCATCTCATGAGCGAGCGTAGCGATCCGCACACCAGCGCCGCCGGATGGCGCAACTGGGCCGGCGATCAACGCTGCACGCCCGCCGCCGTGCAGCGGCCGGCGTCGGTCGACGAGCTGTCCGGCGCGATCGAGCGAGCTGCGCGGCGGGGCTGGCGGGTGCGCGTCGTGGGAGCCGGACACTCCTTCAGCGATATCGCCTGCACCGACGGGCTGATGCTGACGCTCGAGCGCCTCGCGAGCATCCTCGACGTCGATCGCTCCTCAGGGCTCGTGCGCGTGCAGGCGGGCATCACCATTCGCGAGTTGAACCGGCAGCTCGCCGCCAACGGCCTCGCGCTCGAGAACCTCGGCGACATCGACGTGCAGACGATCGCCGGCGCGATCTCCACCGCCACGCACGGCACCGGCGCGACGCTGCGCAATATTTCCTCGCAGGTGAGCGAGCTGACGCTCGTGCTCGCAGACGGCTCAACGCTCGTGTGCTCGCCCGAGCGCGACCCCGACGTCTTCCGCGCCGCGTGCGTCGGGCTCGGCGCGCTCGGCGTGATCGCCGACGTCACGCTCCGCTGCGTGCCCGCCTTCACGCTGCACGGCGTCGACGCCCCCGCGCCGCTGCACGACGTGCTCGAGCGCTTCGACGAGCTCGCGTCAGGCAACGATCACTTCGAGTTCTTCGTCTTCCCGCACGCCGACACCGCGCTCACGCGCACCAACAACCGCACCGACGAGGCGCCGCGTCCGCGCGGCCGCTCCTCCGCGTACGCCAACGACGTGCTCCTCACCAACCACGCCTTCGAGCTGTTCTGCCGCATCGGGCGGCGCCTGCCCGGCCGCATCCCCGAGCTCAACCGCCTCGCCACCCGTCTGGCCGGACACTCCGAGCGGGTGGATCGCTCCGCCGAGATCTTCGTCAGCCCACGCCTGGTGCGCTTCACCGAGATGGAGTACGCGCTGCCCCGCGAGCGCACGCCGACCGCTGTGCGCCGCGTCATGGAGCTCGTCGAGCGCAGCGGCTTCGCCGTGCCGTTCCCGATCGAGGCCAGGACCGTCGCCTCCGACGACGCCTTCCTCAGCACCGCCACCGGACGGGACAGTGGCTTCGTGGCGGTGCACATGTACCGGGGGATGGCCTGGGAGCCGTACTTCCGTGCGGTCGCTGCGATCATGGACGAGCTCGACGGCCGTCCGCACTGGGGCAAGCGCCATTTCCACACGGCCGCCACGCTGCGCCCGCGCTATCCCGACTGGGATCGTTTCCAGGCGGTTCGCGCCCGCCTGGATCCCGATGGCCGTTTCGCCAACGGTTGGACCGATCGGGTACTAGGACCCGTCGACCGACCGACCGACCGGCCCACCGAACGACCCACCCACCGCCGGGCGCCCATCCATGATTGACGATCCGATCCATGACTGACGATCAATACGCGCGGCTCGAGCGCGCGACCGCCGGGCTACAGGCGCCGTTTGCCGTCGTCGACCTCGACGCGCTGTGGGCGAACGCCGCGGACATGCGCCGCCGCGCCGCGCCCAAGCCGATCCGGCTGGCCAGCAAGTCGCTGCGTTGCCGCGCGCTGCAGGAGCGCGTCCTCGCCCGCGATGGCTTCGCCGGCACGCTCGCCTTCACGCTGCCCGAGGCTCTGTGGTTGGCCTCACAGGGGAACGACGAGCTCCTCGTCGCCTACCCGAGTGCCGACCGCGACGCGCTGCATACGCTTGCGAGCGTCGCGGTGGATCGCGATCGACCCGCAGTGGTCAGCGGCGGCCGTCGAGCTACCGCTGTGCATGGCGGCGATCGGCTGAAGCCACTGGCGGAGTCGGTGACGGTGATGGTCGACAGTGTCGACCATCTCGAGCTGATCGAGCGCGCCCGCGGGGGACTACCGTCCTCGCCGGTGCGCGTGTGCATCGACGTCGACGCAGGCTGGCGGGCTCTGGGCGGACGCCTGCGCATCGGCGCCAGGCGCTCGCCGCTGCGCACGCCCGCGCAGGCCGGCGCGCTCGCCGGCGCAATCCTCGCTCGCGATGGCCTGCGGCTGGTTGGGGTCATGGTCTACGAGGCGCAGATCGCCGGTGTCGGCGACGCGCCGCCGGGTCGTCCGCTGCGCGCCCGTGCGATCCGCGCCGTGCAGGCGCGCTCCGCGCGCGAGCTGACCGGTCGGCGTGCGGCGATCGTGGCCGCGGTTGCCGGCGTGCTCGACGCCCACGGTGCCGCGCCGCTGGAGTTCGTCAACGGCGGAGGCACCGGCAGCCTCGAGCGCACTGCCGCCGAGCCCGCCGTCACTGAGATCTCGGCCGGATCGGGGCTTTACGGTCCCACGCTGTTCGACGCCTACCGTGCGTTCACGCCCCGGCCCGCCGCCCTGTTCGCGCTGCCCGCCGTGCGCCGCCCCGGACGTGGCGTGGTCACCGTGCTCGGCGGCGGCTACCTCGCCTCCGGTCCCGCCGACGCTGCGCGGCTGCCCACACCCCACCTCCCAGCGGGCCTGCGGCTGGACCGCCAGGAGGGCGCCGGGGAGGTGCAGACGCCAGTGCTGGGCCCCGCGGCCGACGCGCTCGCGATCGGCGACCGCGTGTACTTCCGCCACGCCAAGGCCGGCGAGCTGTGCGAGCGCTTCGCCAGCCTGCATCTGCTCGAAGGCGAACGGATCGTCGAAGAGGTCCCCACCTACCGTGGCGAGAGCCAATGCTTCCTATGAGCCCCGACGGATCGCCCCAGGACCGGCATGACGGATCGCCCCAGGACCGGCACAATGGGCCACCCCAGGATCGCCCCGCCGCGCTGGAGGACGTGCTGCGTGAGGTCGTCGAGACGCTCGCCCCGATCGAGCGTCCTCCCTGCTCGCCCGGCGAGCGCGAGGCGGCGGAGTGGCTCGCCGGGCGTATGCGAAGGATCGCAGGAGTCGAGGTCGCCCTCGAGGACGAGCCCTCCTGGGGGACGTTCCCGCCGACCGCCACCGGGCTCGGCCTGCTGGGCATGGCCGGCGCGGCGCTCGTGCTGCGTGGGCAGCGATCGCTCGGCGCGCTGCTCGCTGCCGCCACGTTCGCGGGCATCGTCGACGAGGCGCAGAACGGCCCGCGCATCCTGCGGCGCGCAGTGCGCCGCCGGCGCAGCACCGTCAACCTCACAGCACGCATCGGCGAGCGCGGCGCGCGGCAGATCGACACGCTCGTGGTGCTCGCCCACCACGATGCGCCACAGACGGGGCTGCTGTTCGACCAGACGCTGCAGCGGCGGATTTACGAATTGGTACCGCGACTACTCGAGCGGGTCAAGACACCGCCGCCGCAGTGGTGGATCGGGCTAGCCGGACCGCTGTGCACGATCGCCGCCGCAACGTGTCGACGGCATGGGCTGGCGCGCGCTGGCCTGGCGATCGGTGCGCTCGGCACCGCGATCGTGGCCGACGTATGGCGCAGCCAGACCGTCGCAGGCGCCAACGATAATCTCTCCGGCGCAGCCGCGCTGGTGGCGCTGGCCGAGCTGCTCAGCGAGCGGCCACCGCCCGGCCTGCGCGTGCTGCTCGTTTCCTGCGGGGCGGAGGAGACGCTGCAGGACGGCGTGCGCGCGTTCCTCGCTCGCCACCGCCACGAGTTGATGCCGCAGAGCACGTGCTTCGTCAACCTCGACACGATCGGCTCGCCGCACCTGGTGATGCTCGAGGGAGAGGGTCCCGTCTGGATGGAGGAGTACGCAGGCCCATGGCTGCGCGAGATGCTCGACGAATGCGCGTCTCGGCTCGAGATCGCGCTGTGGCGAGGCTTCCGTGCGCGGGCCTCGACCGACAGCATCGTCCCCAGCCGTGCCCACTATCCGATTGCGACACTCGTGTCGGTCACCGACTGGCTCAGCCCAGCCAACTACCACCTGCCGAGCGACGTACCCGCGAACCTCGACTACCGCAGCGTCGCCGACGCCACTCGCCTGGTGTACGAGCTCGCGCGGACGCTCGCCGACGCTCCCCGCGGTGGGGGGCTGACGGAGGGTGATCGGCCGCCATCCCCGCGGTGGGGCTGACGGAGGGTGATCGGCCGCCAGGCGGCCGTGCTCACATGAGACCTGCAAGCTTCCGGCCTGCCGCCGCGAGCGCCCTGCGGGTGCGGGCCTCCAGCACCAGCTGGAGGTCGAGGATGCGCGCGTCAAATGGTTGCAGCGCGTTCTCGCCCGTCACCGCGTACGCCGGCACGCCGCCCTGGCGCGCTCTCGTGGCGATCTCGAATGTCACGCTGCCAGCCAGCGTGCGCTCCTGGAGCCGCGCCGTCGCCACGACCACCGCCCGCGACATGCGCATGCGCGCGTCGAAGTCCAGCGCATCCAGCAGCGCCCGCACGTCCTCCTCGTCCGCGCCGGGGATCGGCTGGAGACACGCGTCCGGCTCAGGCAGTGCACATGCATCGGGCTGGAGCAGCGCGCATATATCGGGCTCAGGCGCTCCGCCCGCCCGTACGCCGCGAGCGATCGCCGCCGCCGCCTCCGACGCAGGCAGCCCGGGTCCGAAGGGGCCGCTCGCGACGAGCAGCCGCCGCGGGATCAGAGTCGTTGACGTCACGATCGGGCATCCTTCCAGCAATGGCCGCTGAGAAAGCGCAGCCCGTCGTCGTTGAGGTCTGCGGGCAGGAGGTGCGGGTAAGCAATCCCAGCAAGCCGTTCTTCCCGGACGCCGGTATCACCAAGATTGATCTCGTCAACTACTACCTGGAGTGCGAGCACGCGGTCGTGCGCCACCTACGCGAGCGCCCGACCGTGCTCAAGCGCTGGGTCGACGGGGTGGGGGGCGAGCCGTTCTTCCAGAAGCGCGTGCCCGACGGCGCGCCCGAGTGGCTGCAGACGGCCACTGTCACGTTTCCCAGCGGGCGCCACGCGCGCGAGCTCGTCGCCAACGACGCCGCGCACCTCGTGTGGGGGGTCAACCTCGGTGTGATCGACTGGAACCCTTGGCCGGTGCGCCGCGAGGACCTCGACCACCCCGACGAGCTGCGGATCGATCTCGACCCCGGTCCGGGTGTGCCGTTCTCCGAGGTACGCGAGGTGGCGCTCGGCGTGCGCGAGGTGCTCGACGCTCACAGCCTGCGCGGTTTTCCCAAGACCTCCGGCTCACGCGGCATCCACGTATACGTGCGTATCGAGCCCGTCGAGAGCTTCGAAGAAGTCCGTCGCGCGGCGCTCGCACTCGCGCGCGAGGTCGAGCGGCGGATGCCAGGCCGCGCCACCAGCCGCTGGTGGAAGGAGGAGCGTCAGGGTGTGTTCATCGACTACAACCAGAACGCCCGCGACCGTACCGTCGCCTCCGCGTACTCCGTCAGAGCAGTTCCCGACGCACGTGTCTCCTGTCCGCTGGAGTGGGACGAGGTGGCAGACGTCGAGCCGAGCGAGCTGCGCCTGCAGACGGTCCCTGCGCGCCTGCGCGAGCGCGGCGACCCCTCCGCGGCCATCGACGAGCACCCCGGGTGTCTGGACGGCCTGCTCGAGCTGGCCGCCCGCGATGAGCGCGACGGTCTCGGCGACGCACCCTGGCCGCCCCATTTCCGCAAGCGCAAGGGTGAGCCCAAACGCGTGCAGCCCAGCCGGGCACGGCCGGCCGGTGGGGAGCAGGGCTCGGCGGGCGGAGAGCGGGAGACGGGGGAGGGGCGGGACGCTGGGGAGCAGGAGGGGGCGTGAGATTGCCGCTCGCACCGCCGCTCAAGCCGCAGCTGGCGCTCTCGCGCAAGGAGCTGCCGGAAGGAGAGGACTACTGCTATGAGATCAAGCTCGACGGGTTTCGCTGCCTTGCGTTCATAGACGGTGAGGAGGTGTTCCTGCAGTCACGCAACGGCAAGCCGCTCGGACGCTACTTCCCCGAGCTCGCGTTCCCGGCCGGCCGTTATGTGCTCGACGGAGAGATCGTCGTGCGCGACGCCGACGGCCGCGAGGACTTCGACGCCATCGGCCAGCGCATTCACCCGGCGGCCTCGCGCATCGAGCTCCTGTCTGTGCAGACGCCCGCCGTGTATGTCGCGTTCGACCTGCTCGCGCTGGGCGACGAGTTGTTGCTCGAGCGGTCCTTCGCCGAGCGCCGTGCCGCGCTCGAGGGGCTGCTTGCCGCCGAGGAGCTCACTGCCGTACCCGTCGAGCTGATGCCGACGGTCACCACTGCGCAGGAGGCGCGGCGGTGGCTCGAGCACGCCGAGGGAGCGATCGCCAAGGAGCGTTCCGCGCCCTACCGTCCGGGCGAGCGCAAGGGCATGGCCAAGGTCAAGCGCGTGCGCACGATCGACGCTGTGCTCGTCGGCTGGCGCCCGGGCAAGGCACCGGACACCGTCGGTGCGCTGATCCTTGGCCTGTACGACGGCCCCCAGTTGCGCGTCGTGGGCCACTGCTCCGGCCTGAGCGCCGCCGAGAAGAAGCGGCTGGTCGGCTTCCTCGCACGGTATGAGTCCGGCGAGCGCGGCTCCGCGGACCCGAGCCGCTGGAGCGCTGGCAAGGAGCTCGAGTGGGTCGCGCTGCGGCCCGAGCTCGTGGTCGAGATCGACTTCGACCACGTCTCCGCCGGGCGCATCCGTCACGGCGCCAAGCTGCGCCGCTGGCGCGAGGACAAGGCTCCGCAGGAGTGCACCATCGGCCAGCTGTACACGTGAGCGTCGTCTAGCATCAGCGGGGTGAGCGACGACAGTCACACCACGGCGACCGTCGCCGAGGAGGAGTACCTGCAGATCCTGTTCTGGCTGCAGGAGGCGGGCCTGCCGATGACCGGCGCCAATGTCGCCCGCGCCATGCAGCTGTCCCCGCCGACCGTCCACGAGATGGTCGGGCGCCTCGAGCGCGACGGCTACATCACACGGGGGAGCGACCGCGCGATCGCCTTCACCGACAGCGGGGCTGTGCATGCCGAGGGCATCGTGCGCCGCCACCGGCTGATCGAGCGTTTCCTCACGGATGTCCTTGGCGTACCCTGGGACGAGGTCCACGAGGAGGCCGAGCGCCTCGAGCACGCGATGTCGCCGGTGCTCGAGGAGCGCATGCTCGCCGCCATCGGCGATGCCAAAACCTGTCCGCACGGCCACCCGATCGTCGCCGGCGCGCGCCTGGCCGGCGTCCCGCTCGCCGACGTCGACGTCGGCGCGTCCGTGCGCGTGCTGCGCTTCGAGAACGAGGCAGAGGATCTCCTGCGCTACCTCAAGGTTTCCGGGCTGGAGCCCGGGCTGGAGGCCGTCATGGCCGAACGCGGGCCCGAGCACGTGGAGCTGCAGACCGCTGACGGCCGGCGCCTGGGGGTCACGGCGAGCGTTGCCGAGACCGTCTCCGTGATCGCCGACCCGTCGCCGCCGCCGCGGACCGCCCTGCCCGAGCAGCTCGTGCTCGGGCAGCGTTACGGTCGCTGACCTCCTCTAAAGAGGATGTGCGGGTTCATCTGGCACTCGAACCCACACATATCTGATCTCACGTAACAAGCTCGTTATGGTAATGGGCTCCATTTCGTTTCTTCGGGTTCGAATTTGCTGTTCGCCAGTGAGGTTAATACGGTACCCGCCAGGAACACCGTCTCCGCGAAGGCGACCAATTCGGTGCTTGCTTCTTTCCCCACTTCGTTTGCGATTAACCATACTGTGTGGATTGGCGCGGCGGGAAACTTGAGCAGCCACGACGCGGCTTCTTTCGCGGTTTGCCCTAATTCGATCTTTTCTTCACCTGGGTCGGTCAGGACTTCCCCGACCGCCTTGCCAGTGATTCCGATTTCTGCAACCGTGCAGCTTGTCTGAGGTTTGAATTTCAGTGTCATGAACTTGCTGCCGGTTTCTGGGAAGAACTCCTCAAGGAGCTGTTTGCCGCCTTCGCCGCTCACGACATTCTCAACCAGCTCCGATCCGAGCCTAGTCGTAATAGTTGGTTCGATTTCGCATTTCGGGTATCCGTTCCCTTCTTCCAATGCGCAGCCCGAGAACTTGATGCTCCCGCCATCCCTGCCTGGTTCACCTTTACTTGACCCTAACAGCACCGCTTTTTCAGCCGTCAGCGCTGCACATGTGACTTTGACAAGTTCTCCGACGCCGAGCTGGAAGCTGATTGTAAAGCCTTTTTCTTTGTAGCCTTTGGCGGCGATGTTGTGGGTTACGCCCGCCGCGAGCCTTGTCCCGCCGACGGACCAGAATGGCGCTGCTGCCGCCTGCGCCGGCGCCGGCGCCACCACGGCACCCACCACGAGCATGGCCAACAGCGTGGCTCCTACCGATCTAAATCGTCTCATCTCGGCTACTTGTTCCTCATTGCCCCGGGCGTCAAGGCGACAGAGCATCCCGCGGCCCATCCGTTTGTTTGTCCGTTGGGAGCCTTGGTCTAGCAGACCCGGGCGTGTGCTGCAGCCCGATCCGGGGATACCGCCTCCACTGATGAAGTGCCACTTGTGGAGAAACCGAAGGGGAGCGGTTTCTGGGCAGGCGGCCTCAGAATAGACGGAGACACGCCAGAGGGTGAAAAACGCTCAGAGCGTTCTGTAGGCCTCAGCCAAGCGGGCGATGCCGGTGTCGATCTGCTCGGGTGTGACACCTGAGTAGGCCAGGCGCAGCGTGTTCTCGCCGCCCTCCAGCAGGAAGTCGGTGCCCTTCACAAACGACACGCCCCGCTCCGCCGCCGCCTGGTACAGGGCGCGCACATCGGTGCCGTCGGGCAACGTCACCCACATGAAATAGCCGCCTTGCGGGACCACGAACTCGGCGTCTGCCAGCTCGCTGCGCAGCGCGTTCGCCAACGCCTGCGCCCGTTCGGCGAGCGCGATCTTGACCGTCTCGATCGAGCGCTCGATCGCGCCCGACGCGCAGAACTCGTACACGATCGACTGGGCGACCATGTTCGGTGAGATGTACGTGTTCGTCGCTAGCTGTGCCACCGCCGCGATCAGTTCGGGCGGACCCACCAGGTAGCCGACCCGAATGCCCGGGCATACGGTCTTCGAGAACGACGACGCGTACACCACCCGCTCAGGGTCCATCGACAGCATCGTCGGCAGCGTCTCCCCGCTGAAGCGCAACTCCACATAGGGGTCGTCCTCAAACACCATGAAGCCGTGGTCCGCCGCCAGCTCCAGCAGTCGCGTGCGCTTCTCGAACGACAGGGTGTATCCCGCCGGATTCTGGAAGTTGGGGATGATATGCGCGAGCGTGGGCCGCGCCGCGCCGCCGCTGCCGGCGGTCAGCAGGTCGGCGAGCGCGTCAGTGTCGATACCGTCTGGCTGCAGCTCGACCGCATGCACGCGCGCTCCGCGCCCGCGCAGCGACAGCAGCGTACGGTCGTATGTCGGGCGCTCGACGATCACCTCGTCGCCCGCGTGCACGAGCTGCTCGAACAGGAACGCGTCCGCTTGCATCGACCCGTTCGTCACCAGCACGCGCTCCGGCTCCACTCCGTGGCGATCTGCGATCCAGTTGCGCAACCGCGGATAACCGATCGACGTGCCATACGCGGTTGTACCCGCCGGGTCGCTGTCAAACGCGCGCGCTGCCGCATCGCGCAGGCCCTTCACGTCGACGATGTCGAGCGACGGCGCGCCGCGCGCGAAGGAGATCGTGGGACCGGTCGTAGTTGGCACAGCGGCGTAGCTTAGGCGTCCGAGCAGTTCGTCGTAGTCGTGGGTCAGCTCGCGCGCTGCCCGCTCCAGCCGATCGCGGAAGCCCAGCAGCTCCGCTGGGCTGGGAGGCTGGGGCGCGCGGGGCCGCTGGCGAGCCGGTGGCGGTTGCTGCGCGCGGGGCGGCAGGTCGTGAGGAGGTGATGTGCTGTGGGATCGCGGTGTGTCAGGCAGTGGCTGAGCCGGTGTGTCGAGCGCCGGCTGACCGCCTGCGGGCGCGGGTGGTGGCGCCTGCTCGATCGTCTCGTCCACGATCCTGCTCCAGCTTGAGCCCCGTGGTGGCGCGGGGGCGCTGGGGCCCCGCGGTGGCGCGGGGGCGCTGGGGGGTGCCGGAGGCTTGAGGGGTGCGGGAGGCGTGGGGGAGAGGCTGGAGTGCTGAGCTGACCGGCGATCGCCGCCGGCCGGCCCTTCGGCGCCGGTCATCGCGCTGAGGGTGTGTTCGAGCTCGAGCAGCTTGCGCTCCAGCTCGCCCAGCGTTCTTGCTACCTCCGGGTCCATGGGTCGCCTAGCGTAGCGGCCTCCACGGGGCGCAGCCGTCCGCTGCGGCCCTTGCGCGCGGAACCTTTCCGTGGCGGTCTGGTCAGGAGGCCGCGAGCGACGCGCCGCCGAGGATCTCGACGGCGATGCTGGCGGTCTCGGTGGGGGTGCGCCCGACGCGCACGCCCTTCGCTTCCAGGGCCTGCGCCTTCGCTGCGGCGGTCCCCGCGCTGCCCGAGACGATCGCGCCCGCGTGGCCCATCTGCTTGCCCGCCGGCGCGGTGAACCCGGCGATGTATGCCACCACCGGCTTGCTCATGTGCTCGGCGATGTACGCCGCTGCCTCCTCCTCGGCCGACCCGCCGATCTCGCCTGAGAGCACCACCAACTCGGTCTCGTCATCGGCCTCGTACAGTTCGAGCACGTCCACGAACGACGAGCCCGGCACCGGGTCCCCGCCGATGCCCACGATCGTGCTGCAGCCGACGCCCGCCTGGGCGATCTCGTTGCCGATCTGGTAAGTCAGGGTGCCCGAGCGCGACACCACGCCGACACTGCCGGCTTTGAAGAACGACGCCGGGATGATGCCCACGTTGGCCTTACCGGGAGAGAGGATGCCAGGACAGTTCGGGCCGATCAGGCGCGTGCCCGGATGGTCGCGCTCGAGCGTGTTGTACACGCGCAACTCGTCGTGCGCGGGGATGCCCTCGGTAATCGCGATCACGAGGGCCACGCCCGCTGTTGCGGCTTCGAGGATCGAGTCGGCGGCGAAGCGGGGCGGCACGAAGATCATCGCCGTGTTCGGCTGCGCGTCGGTCATCGCCTGCTCCCAGGTGTCGAACACGGGGATGCCCTCGACGTCCAGGCCGCCCTTGCCCGGCGTGACGCCGCCCACCACGTTTGTGCCGTAACTGCGGTTGTTGAGCGTGTGGAAGGTGCCCTCGCGCCCGGTTATGCCGGCTACGCACAGGCGTGTGTGCTCGTCGACGAGGACGGACATCTAATCGATCGCCTTCGGCATCAGGCGGGCGCTCCCACCTCGCGCCCGGCGGCCAGGGCGACGACCTTCTCGGCCGCCTCGTTCATGGTCTTCGCTGGGTGCACGTTGGGAAGTGCCGCCTCTTGCAACAGGCGGCGACCCTCGACGTCGTTGGTGCCGTCCAGACGCACGACGAACGGAACCGACGGCCTGATCTGCTCGAACGCGGCGATCAGCCCGCGGGCGACCTCGTCGCAGCGAGTGATGCCGCCGAAGATGTTGAACAGCACAGCCTTGACGGCATCGTTGGCGAGCAGCACATCGACCGCCTGCTTGATCTTCTCTGCATCCGAGCCGCCGCCGGCGTCGAGGAAGTTCGCCGGCGATCCGCCTGCCTGCGCGACGACGTCCAGCGTTGACATCACCAGCCCCGCGCCGTTGCCGAGGATGCCGATGTCGCCGTCGAGCTTGACGTACTGGACACCCTCTTCCTTGGCGCGCCGCTCGATCGGGTCTTCGTTCTCGCTGTCCGACAGGCCCTGATTGTTGGGGTGGCGATACAGCGCGTTGCCGTCCAGCGACACCTTCGAGTCGAGCGCCTTGACCTCCCGCTCGGGTGTGACGATCAGCGGGTTGATCTCCGCCAGCGTCGCATCCTCCTCGAGCCACACTTCGTACAGCGCCACCAGCGCGTCGGCCACACCGTCGACCACGTCGACGTCGACGCCGCCGTCGGTGGCGATCTTGACCGCCTCCTCGCGCGAGAGGCCGTTGAGCGCATCGACGTGGTGGCGGATCAACTTCTCGGGAGTCTTCTCGGCAACCTCTTCGATGTCCACGCCGCCCTCGATGCTGAACATCACCAGCGGCTGCTTGGCCGAGCGGTCGAGCAGCACGGAGGCGTAGTACTCGGACGCGATGTCGGAGGCGTGCTCGATCCACAGCGTGCGCACGATGTGACCCTTGATGTCCATCCCAAGGATGTTGCCGGCGTGCTCACGCGCCTCGCTCGCGTCGGCCGCGAGCTTCACGCCGCCGGCCTTGCCACGTCCACCGATCAGCACCTGTGCCTTGACGACGACCGGATAGCCGACCTCGCTGGCCGCCGTCACGGCGTCCTCGACGCTCGTCACCGCCTGACCCGAGGAGACCCTCAATCCGTGGCGGGCGAACAGCTGCTTTCCTTGGTACTCCAGCAGGTCCATGCGGCGCGGGACTCTAACGCAAGCCGGGCAATCGCGTGCAGGCAAGCCTCGTCGCGGGGTGCACACCGCGTTGAGGACCCCGTCAGGGCATAATGCCGCGCGATGCCCATCCCAAAGAACGTTACGTTCGTCACTTTCGACGTGTACGGCACGCTGATCGACTGGGAGACCGGTATCTACGATGCGTTCGCCAAGGAGGCCGCCCGCGACGGCTTCGAGATCGATCGCAGCGTGCTGCTGTCGATGTTCCACGAGATCTCCCGCGAAATCGAGGGGGGCTCCTACGAGCTCTACGCGGAGGTCCTGCGGCGCACGGCGATCGAGATCGCGAAACGCTTGGAGTGGCCGCTGGAGCCCTCGCGCTCTGGCTTCCTGCCCGACTCGGTGCAGCGTTGGGCGCCGTTCAAGGAAACCAGCGCGCAGCTGCAGAAGCTCGCCAAGAAGCACAAGCTCGGGCTGCTGTCGAACATCGACGACAAGCTGCTGGGGCAGACCCGCCGTCACATCGCGATCGACTTCGACCTCGTCGTAACCGCTCAGCAGGTGCGCTCCTACAAGCCCGAACCGCCCCACTTCACCGAGTGCGCGAGGCGCATGGGCGGCAAGCGCGGCTGGGTCCACGTGGCCGCGAGTCACTACCACGACGTGGTGCCTTGTGTGAAACAGCGCGTGCCCGTCATCTGGGTCAACCGCAACAAGGAGACGCTCGACTCTTCTCAGAAGAAGCCGACGGTTGAAGTTCCCAACCTCAAAGAGGCCGTCAAGCTGCTCGGCGCCTCCTAGACGGTCGCCGCGCGTGCGAGCCGTCTCGCTGCATCGGGACGTGATCGTGGTTACCAGCGCCGTCCTGCATGTCAACTGCGCGATCGTGCGGGGCGGGGAGGAGACGTTCGTGATCGACTCGCCGGTTCTGCCCGACGAGCTCGACGCGCTGCCCACGCTGCTCGAGCAGGCCCGATTTCCCGCCCCCAGCGGGCTGGTGGCCACGCACGGCGACTGGGACCACCTGCTCGGGCGGCTCGCGTTTCCAGAGGTCGCGCTGGGCTGCGCCGAGAATACCGTCGAGCGGCTGCGGGCCTCGCCGGGCGAAGCTCAGCGGGAGTTGCGCGCCTTCGACGAAGAGCTGCTGATCGAGCGCCACCGCCCGCTGGCGCTCGGCTCGGTGCAGGCGCTGCCCGTTCCCGGCCGCTGCGCGGTGGGAGACTGTGAGCTTGAGCTGCACGCCGCTGGGGGGCACACGCCGGACGGCATGGCCGTCGTGATCGGGTGGGCGGGCGTGCTGGTGGCCGGGGACTACCTGTCGACGCTCGAGCTCCCGACGCTGAACGATGGCGGAGACATCGACGCATACCTCACCACGCTCGAGCGCCTACGCCCGCTCGTTGCCGACGCTGAGCATGTCGTACCTGGTCACGGGTCGGTGCTGGATCGCGATCGGGCGCTCGCGGTGCTGGAGGAGGATCTCGCCTATCTGTGTTCGCTGCGTGAGCGCGGCTCCGAGGCCGAGCTTCCCTCACGCCGGAGCGCTCCCGCCCAGCGCCGCCTGCACTCAGAGAACGTCCTCAAGCTGGCACGCTGATCGCTGTACTCCTGCACCTGGAGGAGTGTCGGCGGCTGCGATCGAGCTCCTCCTGCAGTTGCTCCAGTACCCGCACGACGCGCAGACCGCTGTTGCCGTCTGAACGTGGTGAAACTCTCGCCCTGATCGCGTCAAGGAAGTGTTCGCACTCGAGTCGTAGTGGCTCGGCGTTTGATATTTGAGGTGAGAAGATGTCCCCGCTACGAGTTACGTACTCACCGTAGGAGTGTGCGTTGTCGTCGAAGCCCTTGTCGAAGACCGTGAGCTTGCCCTCAAGTGCCATGTCGTCGAATGTGGCCATCCGCTTCGACCCCACAACTGTGAAGCGACGCTCCTTGCGAGGGTCAAGCCAGGACAGATGCAGGTGAGCGGCGATCCCAGAGGGGAAGCGCAGGAAGCAGAAGACCACGTCCTCGACGCCCGAGCGCATATAGCATTCGCCGCGGGCTGACATCTCGGACGGTTCTTCACCCACAATATGCAGCAGGACCGAGACGTCGTGGGCGCCGAGACTCCAGAGTGCGTTCTCGTCCGCTCGCAGCTTGCCCAGGTTCAGACGGTTGCCGTAGATGCAGAGAACATCCCCCAGTGCGCCGTTGTCGGCGAGCTCCTTCAGCTTGCATATACCGGGGTGATACTCAAGCAGGTGACCGACCATCAAGGCACGATCGGAGCGGACTGCAGCGGCCACCGCGAGCTCCGCGTCGATCGCGGACTGAGCGAGAGGCTTCTCGACAAAGCAGTGCTTGCCGGCATCCAGCACGCGGACCGCCAGCTCGGCATGGGTGGGCACCGGGGTGGCGAGTGCGATCGCGTCGAGCTCCTTATCTTCGAGTAGATCCGCGAGACGGTCGGTCATCCTGGCGGAGGGAAGCAGCGGCCCCACGCGTTCGCGCGCGGCCAGCGAAGCGTCACAACACCAAGTGAGCTCCACGCCGGGCAAAGCGTGAAAGTTGCGGGCGAGATTAGGTCCCCAGTATCCGAGCCCGGCGACTCCGATTCGCAACGGTAAGGAGGCGGGCTCACCTGAATCGACCGGCATCGGACGATCCTACACAGCCGGTCAAGTCCAGCATCGCTTTTCAGGTAGTCTATTCAGCAAAAAAGGTGACGGCTAGCGGGATTGAGTAGTGAGAGACGCGCGCACAAAACTGCCTAGAAACGTTTGACGTTGTGTCGGGATTGTGCCGTATACTGGATTCATGTGTGGCATCGCCGGTGTGGTTGGCGGAGGCGCGCCCGACCCGCCGGCGCTTGAGCGCATGGCGAGCGCAATGGCTCACCGTGGCCCCGATGGTCAGGGTGTGTGGCACGACCAAGAGCTGGGTCTCTCCTTCCGACGACTCGCGATCATCGATCTGCATGAGCGTTCCAATCAGCCGCTTCATCTCGGCCGTCTGCATCTTGTTTTCAACGGCGAGATCTATAATTACCTCGAGCTACGCAAAGAGCTGTTGGCGCTGGGTCATCATTTCCAGACCGAGGGCGATGCGGAGGTTCTGCTGCACGCGTGGGCCGAGTGGGGGGAGCACGCTCTCGATCGGTTCAACGGCATGTTCGCCTTTGCTGTCTGGGATGACGTGCGTCGCCGCCTGACGCTCGCGGTTGATCCGTTTGCCGAGAAGCCACTCTTCTATTCCGCCCACGGCGATCGGCTGTTGTTTGCCTCCGATGTGCGCTCTCTGAAGGCGGCCGACCCCAGGATCGGTCTGGTCAGCGAGCAGGCGGTCAACAACTTCGTGGCGCTCGCGACCATGCCGGTCCTGCCAGAGACTTTCTTCAGCGACGTGCGTCGTCTTCCGCCGGCCCATCTGGCGCGGTGGGAGCGGGGAGCGCTCTCCCTGCGCTGCTACTGGAGTCCTCGACAGGTGTCAGTGCCCGATGACGCGAAGATCGCGGCCGAGCGCCTGCGGGAGCTGCTCTTCGACTCCGTTAGGCTGCGGCTACGCAGCGACGTACCTGTGGGCACGTCGCTGAGCGGCGGTGTGGACTCGTCTGCGATCGTCGCCATTGCCTCATGTTTGGCCGGCGGCCATGTCCGGCACGCCTTCACCGCGACGTTCCCGGGA
The DNA here is from genome assembly GCA_963830345.1 of uncultured Solirubrobacteraceae bacterium. GTDB lineage: Bacteria > Actinomycetota > Thermoleophilia > Solirubrobacterales > Solirubrobacteraceae > Palsa-744. The sequence continues at coordinate 489,766 of CAWHLZ010000001.1, forward strand.
TTCGCCCGCGACGAGTGGCCATATGCCGAGGAGGTCGCGCGAGCAGCTGACGTGGAGAAGCATCACGCCGTGCTCCCTCGCGTGGAGGAGCTGCTGGAGGATCTCGAGACGTTCGTGCGCGACCAGGAGGAGCCCTTTGCCAGCACGAGCATCTACGCCCAGTGGCGAGTGATGCGCGCTGCGCGTGAGGCTGGAGTGATCGTGCTGCTGGACGGCCAGGGTGCGGACGAGCTGTTCGGCGGGTACGCAGGAATCGAGGGATGGACGCTGCGTACCGCCGGCCTGCGCACGGCGTTGGCGACGCTCGCAAGCGATCCGGGGGTGGCGGAAGATCTGGCGATCGCCTGTACGGCTGGACGTGCGCCGCAGCTGCTGGCCCGTCGCTATCGCCTGCGGCGCGCATCGCCCTATGTCACCCACGAGCTGGCCCGCGCGGTGGCTGGTGCCGAGCAGCTTTCCGCGAGCTGGCGGGTCGGGGAGTCGCCGCTGCGTGGCGAGCTCCTGGGGCAGGCATTCCATACGAGCCTTCCCAATCTGTGCCGGTACTGCGACCGCGACAGCATGGCTCACGGCGTCGAGGTCCGTCTGCCGTTCCTGGACCGGCGGGTGGCCGAGTTTGCCCTCTCACTGGCACCGAGCATGGTGTGCAGAGATGGCGTCACCAAGCTCGCGCTGCGCAATTCACTGAGGGGCCTAGTTCGCGACAGGGTGCTCGATCGACGCGAGAAGGTCGGTTATGAGACACCCGAGCAGGCATGGTTCAACACACCCGCAGCCAGGACGCGGCTCGCGCAGATCGTGCTCGATCCGAGCCTGCGCGGCAGCGGACGCTACGACTTCGAGGCCCTGGAACGCGATTTCGCCGTCGGTGCTTGGCGCGATGTGAAAGCTCTTTGGAGGGCTGTCAACGTCGAGTTGTGGTTGCGATCATGCACGTCCGCAGATGTCGCCCAACGAGTGGCATGAGCTCATGCAAGCGCGGCGTCTACTCGTCATCTCCTATTTCTTTCCACCCTATCCGGGGATCGGAGGTGCCCGCTGGGCGGCCATGAGCGAGTGGCTGCGCCGTCTCGGGCACGAGGTGACGGTCGTGACCTCGCGGATCGGTGAGCCGATGCCCACCGACGGGCGATGGGTGCGGCGTACCTTCGACGTGAGCGCACTCGGCTCCGCTCGCAGGCTGTTGCGACGACCGCCGCTGCCGAGGGCCGGAGCGGTGGGCTCGGTGCAGAGGCCGACGCCGCGGTGGTTCACCGATGTGGTCCTCCCGGACGAGTATCTGCTCACGTGGGGTCTGGCGGCCCTGGCATCGACACGTCGGTCTCTACTCGACCAGTTAATCGACTGCATCATCACCACCGGTCCGCCTCACTCGACGCACCTGCTGCCTCTGCTGCTCGGTCATCGTCGCCCGGCTTGGATCGTCGACCTGCGTGACGGGTGGCGATTCGAGCCGATGCGCTCTCCCTGGCCAACGCGGGGGCAGGATCGCCTGGACGCTGCTCTGGAGCGGCGGGTGGCTCGCTCGGCGGAGTACGTGATTGGCGTGACCAGGCCAATCGCGGATGACGCACGGACGCGTCTGGCCGCACCGTCAGCGTATGTACCCAATGGCTGGGACCCCCAGCTCGATGCGGCGTCAGAGGCAACCGAGCTGCTCGATCGCGACCGCGTCAACGTGGTGCACACGGGAACGCTGAGTGGCTCCTGGGGACGCGACCCGCAACCGTTGTTTGCCGCGATGCGGCGCCTGGCCGCCGAGCGTCCCGCAGTCGCGGCACAACTGCGCCTGGTTCTCGCCGGGCAGCTGAACACCGACGATCGGCGACTGCTGAGCGAGTTGGACCTCGGGACCGCCGTCGAGCATGTTGGCAACTTGAGCAGAGGCGCAGCCCTGGCGCTGCAACGCGACGCAGACGCGCTGCTATTGCTCACCTCGCCTACGCACGTATCCGAGGCGACAGGCAAGCTTTTTGATTACCTCACCGCTGGACGCCCGATCATCGCGCTGGCGAGCGGAAACGAGGCGTCTCGCATCGTCGGCGAGACGGGCACCGGGGTGCTCGTGCATCCGCGCGATGTCGACGGCATCGTACGCGCGCTCGAAGCCCTGGTCGATGGAACGCTCACCGACTCCTACGCGCCGCGTAGCCTCGCACGCTATGTCTATCCCGGACCGGCCGAAGAGGTCGCCGAGGTCGTCGAGCGGGCGATCGCCCGGCGCGAACGGACCCTGTCGAGATCCCACGAGGCCTCATCCCCGGTCTCGGGTTGATGGCTTGCTCAGGATCGCGAACGGAACCCTGTCGAGTCCTGCGAGGCCTCACCTTCGGTCTCGGGCTGATGGCTCGCTGAGGATGCTGGTCGTCCCGTCGACCACAGCACGCACCCACTCCACGACGCTCTGCACCGGCGTCCACTCAAAAGCCTCCCTGGTGGTGCGGATGTCCAGCCACTGGGAGGTGTCCGGACCGATGCCGGGGGCAGCCGCATGACGCCGGCCGGCCCCTGCGTAGGCGGCGGCGAACAGCTCACCGAGGAGCACCCCGCCGCCCGATCCGGCATTGAAGGTGCCGGCGCGGTGCGTGAGCGCCGCCTGGACTATCAGCCGCGCCGCGTCGTCGACGTGCAGGTAGTCCCGGCGGGTGCCCGGGTCCACGTTGAGCTGAGGCGTCTCGCCGGCGCGAAGCCGCCTCGCGAGCACATGGGGGAGCGCATCGCTCGCCGATGGCAGGGCGAACAGCTGCGTGGCGCGAATTACAGTTAGCGAACTGCCCAAGCTGGAGCACAGCGCTGTGGCGAGGAGCTCCGCGGCGCTCTTGGCGGCCCCGTAGACGCTGTCGGGGCGCAGTGGCTGGTCCTCGGTTATGGGATTCGTGCTCCGAGAGCCGTAGACCGAGATCGAGCTCAAGTGCACGAGGTGTTCCAGTCGATCTCCCAGGCCACTCACGATGACCCCGATGCTCTGCACGTTGTCGCGCACGGAGGCCGCTACCGCGTTCGTGTCGATGGCCGTCGAGACAGCGCCGGTGACGTTGATGCCTATGAGTCGCGGCGGCAAGCGCTCGGCGAGTTTGCCCAGATCGCTAGGATCGGCCAGGTCACAGGGAGGATCGAGTACTCGATCTACCGAGATGACTTCACGGTCATCGGGCATCAAGGCCCGCACGCGTCGTCCGAGGCCCCCCGCCGCGCCGAACAGGACGATCGGGAGCTTCGCACTCATAGCTCGGCCGCGCGAATCGCCTGCAGCGGGTCGCCAATGCGCTCCACGCCCATCAGCGTCCTAGCTCGGGTGGTGTCAAAGTGCTGCGAGAGTCGCTCACGGGGGCGCTCCAGATAACGCCACGGGCTGCTCGAGGCCGGATGGTGGTATGCAATCGCATCGATCACCTCCCGGACTGTGGGTCGATCGTCGGCCACGAGGTTGAATGCTCCCTCGACAGCCTGAGCAAGTGCCGCCTCGCACGCTCTTGCCACGTCGGCGACCTCAATAAAGGAGAATCTTGTGGAATCCGGGTTTACGACCTCGACCGGCTCGTTGGTCGCCAAACGACGTCCAATGCGCACGAGGAAGTACCGGTAGGGCATGACCGGTGCAAGCACGTAGCCGAGTCGAAGATGCACGACGGCCATCTCCGAGGCGTGGCACGAGATCAGCGTCTCGGTCAACGTCTTGGCCACGCCGTAGACGGTCCTTGGTTGCAACGGGGCTGTCTCCAGCACATTCGATGCCCCTGCAGGCGCTCCGTATACCGCGATCGACGACAGGTTAACGATCGTCCTTACGCCTCGAGCGCGGGCGAATGCAACGAGGTTGAACGTCGCACGTACGTTCGCGTCTACCACGTCATAGCCCTTGCCCTGCTCGTTCACGACGGCCGCGCAATGGACGACGGCGTCGAGAGGACCCGGGATCAGGTCTTCCGGGATGCGGTTGCGCAGGTCGTGACGGAAATGTGCCTGTCGATCGACAGCTCGTCGCGCCAAGCTCGACACAGTGAAGCGATCTGGCCTCGTTGAGAGATACTCGAAGACGTGCGATCCGCAGAGTCCGGAAGCTCCCGTCACGAGGACCGATTCAGGCTCGGACGACAAAGAGCCTCACCGGTGAGAAGTCCCCGGTCTGGGGAAGTCCTGCTGCGAATTGGTGCAGCGGCGTGTTGTGACATGGCTCCTCGAAATACGGATACACCACACGAGTGATGAGCCAGTAGAGCGGCGAGAAGTGCACGATCTCCACGCTGCCGAAGGCGAGCTCTATGTCTCGCTCGTCGAGGTAGCGGCTGTGCCATACCTTCTCGACTCGATCCACGCCGAGCCCAGCGCGCAGCTCATTGAGCCGTTCCAGTCCTTGCACCGAGCCCTCTGATAGCAGGCCCACGCCGCCCGGCCTCAGAAGATCGCAAAGGCGCTTGAGCAGAGTCGTCTGAGCGTCGAGCTCCATGATGGCCATGATTGAACGCTGGGTGATGACGATGTCGTAGGCGCCGTCCACCGCCTCGACAAACGCGAGGAAGTCTGCCTCGTAAAAGTCACACTCTGGGAGATCGCGCTGCCCTGCCCGCTCGACGGCGATGGCGGAGAAGTCGACACCGTCGTAATGCAGCTCGACTCCGAGCACTCGCAGGCGCTCCACCACGCGCTCGGCGAGGAACCCCGTTCCGCTTCCCAACTCGAGCACGCGCAGGCTCGCTGCCTTGGCTGCCTCGGCTTGTGCATACGCACGACCGGTGATCGCCCGTACCTCGAGCTCGAAGAACGGACGATCGCGGATGGCCGTGTCCTCAGCGGAGGCGTAGTAGCTGTCCCAGACCTCGACCAAGCTCTCCGACATAACTGTAAGTAAACCTCATAGTGACCCAGATGTCGCGGCTGTCGAGGATGTGTCTCCGACTCGTGGACGTTCTGCGGGAACGAACCGAGCCCGATAGGGATTCATGAACGAGATGACGTCGGCCTCAAAGTCGCTCCCGAGCTTCCCGTATGTCTTCTGACTCAGATCGAAGACGGTCACACCCGCGAAACGTATATCGCGCGGATTATCGATGACATATACGACACCCTCGATGTCATTTGGGAATTCGTCCGAGACGACGGCTGTTCTGACCTCGACGATACGGGTCTGGTTATCCACACAACGCACGCTGAAGCCGTGGGCAGTCGGCTCGGCGAAGTCGTGTCGCTCGGCCACGTACTCTCCGATGAACCGCCTCATCAACCCGACCTTCTCCTCGATCGTGACGGGCTTATAAGGCTGAATCCGGTCGGTCACATCGCGGGCGGGTACGCCGGCGACGCAGCGTTCCGGCGGCACGTTATGGCTGACAACGGAGGACGTCAATACAACCGCGCGTCGCCCCACGGTCACTCCGGGCGAGATCACATTATATGCACCTACGAGCCACGCGTCGTCCTCGATCACCACCGGCGCGACGTTGAATATCTCGCATCCCTCGAGCAGCTCGCCGCGGAATCCGTGGGTGTAGACGCTGGTGTAGGCGCCGATACCCACGTTGTTGCCGATCGTGAGCCGGCTGTTGGAGTTCAGCACGCAGTTCTGCCCGACCCATGTGTTGTGTCCGATGAAGCATGGTTGGAGACCGTTGGCGAGCAGGTGATTGTGCAGTGAGACATAGTCGCCGGTCACGAAGGTGGGTATCAGAAGCTTGCTGTCGCTTCCGAGGAAGAAGCGATCGCCAAGTTCGACGAGTCCTGCCAAGCCCCTCAAACCAGTCAGCAGGCACGCGTCCTCGATGCGCCCGCCGCGGGCTATCGAGAAACGCTCGGCCTGGATGACGACCCCATTCCCGATGCGGACGTCTCTGTCGATCACGGCTTCTCGGCCACGGATGACCGTGTCCTCACCAATCACGACGTCGGAGCCGACAATCAAGCGGTCAACGTCCAGCGTCACGTTGCTCCCGATCGACGCTGACGGGCTGATCTCGTGCATGGCACGAACATAGTTGACAGCCCGCAACTGCGTGACTACGCACTGTGAGAAACAACAAGATGTGTCTAGAACCGTCGCCCAGCTCGATCCGCAACGGAGCATGGTTACGCTGTATCCAGGCGGAAGGCAATCCGTACGGCGACCGCCGGAGCTCTATTACCACCTACTTCGACGCTGCCGCTCGACGAACACGATTCCGAGTGCTGGCATAAACCGTGCCAGTATGTTCGCCAGATCACCTGATGCTGCGTCTTGCGAACCCAGTTTTTGACGAGGATGCGTTGAACGCCATCGGGCGAGTCCTTGCCAGCGGACATCTCACGCAGGGACCTGTGGTGGCTGAGTTCGAGGAAGCCATCGCCCAGTTCTGCGGCGTCAGGCACGCGATTGCGACCACATCGGCAACGACCGCGATCGAACTGGCACTCGCGGCCCACGACGTCGGACCTGGGGATCTGGTGCTGGCGCCCGACTTCACATATCCGGCGACCGGAAACGCGGTGCTCCAGCGCGGCGCCCGGCTGCGTCTGCTCGAGGCCGATCCGGCCACCTACTGCATGGATCCCGCAGCGCTCGAGGACGCGCTCGATGAGCATCCCAAGGCTGTGATCACCGTCGATGTGTTCGGCCTGCCGGCCGACTACGGCACGATCGAGCCGATGCTCGCCGAACGTGGCGTGACGCTGATCTGCGATGGGGCCTGCTCGCTCGGCGGTGCCGTGAACGGCCGGCGCACGGGCGGCTTTGGTGAGGCCACGTGCTTTAGCTTCCACCCGCGCAAGTCACTCACCACCGGAGAGGGCGGGATGGTGGGCACCGACGACGATCGCCTGGCGGCCAGGATGCGCCGGCTGCGCAATCACGGCGTCGAGCGCCGGGGGTGGCGCTCCGGCTTCAGTGAGCCCGGCTTCAACTTCCGTATGAGTGACATCAACGCAGCCCTGGGTCTTGTGCAGGTTCCCCGCTTTGGCGAGGTGGTGGCGCGTCGCGGTGCGCTCGCACAGCGACTGACAGAGCGGCTCGAGAACCTGCCGGGCGTGCGTCCTCAGCAGGTCCCGAAGGGACACCTGCACCCCTACCAGGCCTACGTGGTGACGCTCGACGCGCGAATCGACCGCGACGCTGCCATCTCGGCTCTGGGCGATCTCGACATCGAGTCGACCTTGGGCACCTACGCGTTGCACATCGAGACCGCCTTTGCGGGGCGTGGCTGTACGGAGCCGCGTGGTCTGCCGCACAGTCGCGCACTGGCCGAGCAGACGCTTGCACTACCGCTGCACGAGCGTCTCGCGGACGAGGACATCGAGGTCATCGCGGGAGCGCTGGAGCACGTGCTGAGCGCCTCGGTCAGCGCTACTGGCACCTCCGGCTGACCGGTGAGACCGTGCTGCTGAGCGACGCGCATATCCTGGTTACCGGCGGGGGCGGCTTCGTGGGAGTTCCCACCGTACGCGCTCTGCTAAGCGAGGGGGCGCATGTGCGGGTGCTGGACGCGGCGTTCTCGCCGCGCCTCGCTGGACTCGACTGTGAGGTCGTCGTCGCCGACATCGCCGACGAGACGGCGGTGAACCGAGCGTGCGAGGGGATCGACGGCATCGTGCATCTGGCGGTCGTATCGCTCGTGGTCGCCGACACCGAGCACGAGGCGGCCTTTCAGACCAATATCCGCGGAGCGTTCAACGTCTTCAGGGCAGCTGGCGAGCGAGGTGTGAAACGCGTGGTGTACTCCTCCGCCTCCTCAGCCTACGGGCCCCCGCTGGAGGTGCCGATCCCCGAGAGTCATCCGCTGCGGCCCAACGCCTTCTACGCGGCGACGAAGGCCGCGGGCGAGATGCTGCTGCGCGGTCTCGCCGAGTTTTATGGATACAGCTTTGCGATTCTGCGCTACATGAATGTCTATGGCCCGGGCCAGCGGCTGGGGGTGGTGCCCGCCGTTGCGCGCTGCATGGTCGCCGGAGAACGTCCGCGTCTGACCGGGGACGGCAGTCAGGGCTTCGATTTTGTGCACATCGAGGACTGCGCCGGTGCGAACCTCCTCGCTATGCGAGCCGACGTCGATCGCGAGGACTTCAATGTCGGCCACGGCACGAGTACCTCCCTCAACGAGGTCGTAGGTCTCATGGGTGAGCTGCTTGGCGTACGGCCGGACCCGATCTATGACGGTCCCGGAGTCTCGGCGACGCCGCGGGTCGGTGATGTGACCAAGGCGCGGGCGATGCTCGGCTTCTCGGCCGGTATCGCGCTGCGCGACGGGCTTGCGGGCCTGCTCGACGAGCTTCGTGAGCCTCAGGCGGCCGAGGTCCCCTGAGGCTTCGATGGTCCTGCTCACGGGCGCCACGGGGTTCCTCGGCTCGGCCCTGCTGTCGCTGCTGGCCGCTCGCGACGAAGTGCTCGCTATGCACTGTCCAGGGCACGACCCGCAGCCGGTAGACGGGGCGAGGTGGATAGCGCAGGATCTCACCGCGCCGCTCTCGCCCGAGTTGCCCGACCGCATCGACGCCGTCGTCCATCTGGCCCAATCGCGCAGGCATCGCGAATTCCCCGATGGCGCGGTCGACATTCATGAGGTCAACGCCGCTGCGACCGTACGGCTGCTCGACTACTGCAGGCGAGCGGGCGCCACCACGTTCACCTATGCGTCCACCGGCGCCGTCTACGTGCCCGGGCTCGAGCCCCTGCGGGAGAGCGATGTGCCGCGACCCGGCAACTTCTATGCGACCTCGAAGCTCGCGGGAGAGCGGGCGGTCGAGCAATTCCGCAGGGTACTGTGCGGGCATTGCCTGCGCTTCTTCTTCATCCACGGGCCGGGCCAGCGCAACATGTTCGTTCCGGGTCTGATCGCCCGAGTTCGCGAGGGGCGGGAGGTGGCGCTGGCCGGTCCGGACGGCGTTCACATGAACCCCGTCTACGTGCAGGACGCCGCGGACGCGGTCCTCGCCACACTCGACCTGGAGGAGCCCAGTACGTTGAACGTCGCTGGGCCGGAGGTGATCTCGGTGCGCGAGATCGCCGAACGGATCGGACGGCTGGTCGATCGCTCGCCGAGCTTCGCGATCGGCGATCCGGGGCCGGACCTCGTGGCGTCCACCGAGCTGCGCGATGCCCTCATCGGAGCTCCGCGGGTTGGCTTCCAAGACGGACTTCGGCGTACCGTCGAGGCGAGCCTGTCAAGTGCCGTCGAGGTTGGTCCGCCGCGCGTCGTGGACGCGGACTGATGTGAGGAGCGTGTCACGGATGCGACAGCCGGAGCCAGCCCGACAGCCGGAGCCAGCCCGACAGCCGCGGCCAGCCCGACAGCCGCGGCCAGCCCGACAGCCGCGGCCAGCCCCACAGCTGCCGCCCGCCCGACGACGGCCGCGGATCCTGCACGCGCCCGCCGACGTCGCAGGCAACGCGTGGACGCTCTCCCGCGCAGAGCGCGAGCTGGGCCTGCAGAGCGACGTGGCGGTTATCGGGGACGGGCACTTCGGCTACGGCGCCGACATTCGGCTGGGCGCGCAGGGCGAGGGCATCGCGCGACGGTTGGCCTCACGGGTCACGTTCCTGCGCCGGGCGCTGCGCGACTACGACATCTTCCACTTCAACTTCGGGCAGACCCTGTTCGCGGTGCGGATGCTCGGACATGTCCTCAACGAGCTTCCCCTGTACAAGCGCGCGGGCAAGACCGTCTTGGTGACCTTCCAGGGCTGCGACGTGCGACCCTCGGCCAACTGCTTCTGTCGCGTCGAGCGCTGCCGGGCGCAAGACGCCTACCGCCTTCCAAACGCTGCGCGTTTCCTGCGCTACGCCGACCGTTGCTTTCATCTGAACCCGGACCTCCGGCGCTGGCTGCCTGGATCGCGCTTCCTGCCCTACTCCAACGTCGATCTGCGGGTACTCACGCCGGCGCGCCCGATGCCGGTCCGCGACGAGCTCGTCGTTGCTCACGCTCCCACGAATCGCGACGCCAAGGGCACCCGCCACGTCCTCGAGGCGATTCGGCGGCTCGAGCTCGAAGGCGTGCCGGTCCGCCTCGACCTGATCGAGTCGGTCACCCACAGGGAGGCGCTGCGCCGCCTGCGTGTCGCAGATCTGGTGGTGGACCAGCTGCTCATGGGCTGGTACGGCGGCCTGGCGGTCGAGGCGATGGCGCTGGCTAAGCCGGTCCTGTGCGACATCATGGAGGAGGTACCCGAGGACAATCCATTCGGCGCGGAGTTGCCGATCGTGCGTGCGACCCCGGACACGGTGGCCGCGCGCATCCGTGAGCTCGCCGCCGACCGTGATGCGCGGCTCAGGATCGGCGCGGCTGGCAGGGCCTTCGTCGAGCGCAGGCATGACCCGCGGGTGGTCGCACGCGAGGCGCTCTCGGGGATCGTCGAGCTGCCCCCGGCGGAGCTCGGCTCACATGGATGAGCGTGCGTTCTGCGGCCGGCCGTCAATGAAGTCAGTGCGCCGGTGTGGATGCCGGCAATCGAGAGCGCAGTCGCCGTGTCAGCGAGAGCAGCACCTCGAGCTCCTCCTCGTCGAGCAGCCGCAGACGCCAGACCAGGAGGGCGAAGACACCCAGGACGAAAAGCTTGATCGCCACCGCCAGTCCACCCGGATGGATCGGCAGTGCGCCAACGCCCATGAGCGGGCAGCCGACGATCAGCGCCTTGAGCGTACGCCCGGTCAGGTACGGCGTGTGGGCGATTTGCTGGGCCTTGCGGTAATAGAGCAGGGCGAGCAGACCGTAGGCAGAGGCGGTGGCGGTTGCGGCGCCGATCATGCCCCACATGGGGATCAGCAGGAGATTCAGCCCGATGTTCAGCAGTGTCGCCACCACGGTGTAGGCACCGATGTAGACCGTCCGGCGGGCCAGGCCGATGCTCGCTGACGCAACACTGGCGATCGCGTAGAGAACGACGCCGACCGACAACATACCCACCACCAGGTAGGCGCGATCGAATCGCGGGGCGAGGATGGTGGTGAGCTCACGCGCGAACAGAGACATGACGAGGCCCGCCGCGACGAGGCTGAGTGTTACATAGGAGAGCACCCGCGCTCGCACCTGCCGCTCGGTCTCCGGGTCATCCTGCCAGAGAGACAGCATGAACGGGCCGTAGGCTGTCATGAACGTCGTGAGACAGAACATCAGCAGCATCGCGTAGCGGCTTCCCACCCCGTACTGGCCGGTCTGCGAGAGGCCGCCGAGCTGGGAGAGCATGATGCGGTCCAGGAACGCCAGCCCCCACATCGCGAACGACGCGGGTATCAGCGGGGCACCGTAATGCACCATGCGCCGCAGCTCAGGCGCTGAGAAGCGCCCGGCCAGGTCCCGTCCGGCAATTGCCACTCCGTATAGCGCCGCGAGCGCATTACCGACCAAGAGGCCCAGCAGCACACCGGTGATGCCCGCCCCGAACGCCGTCACCGCCAGCACCCCTGTCACCGCCGCTCCAATGGCGCCAAGCAGCGTCGAGATGACGTAGTGCGAAGCACGGAAGCGCAGTCGCATCACTTCGCGCATGTAGGCTGCGAGCGTGGCGGTCGGCACCGCCCATCCGACGATCCGCACGAGCTCCGCATGCGCCGCCGTTCCAAACAGTGCACTGGAGATGGAGCCGGCAAGCACGGTCGTCGTCGCAGCGACGGCCAGAGACAGAGACATCATGACCGTCAGGCCAGTGACGAGCGCAGCACGGCGCTGGGCGGTCTGATCGTCGGTGTAGTCATAGAAACTACGCTGCGCGGCCGACGTCATTCCCGTGTCCACGAGCGTGAGCAGGGCAGTGAATCCAACCATCGCCACTTCCAGCACGCCATACTGCGCCGGCTGGAAGACGCGGGCATAGATCGGCAGTGTGAGCAGTCCGACGAGCTGTAGGGCGCCGCCGCCGACTCCATACACGATCGCCTGTCTCCCCAGGCGCCCAAATAGAGCTCTCATGACCCTATGATCCCATTCATTCAGATGAACATGTTCATTTTCACAGAATTGGACTGTCGATCCTCACACCTTGCGAGTAATTGGGGAGGCGGCTATGTGCGGTATCGCCGGCGCACTTGACCGCTCCGGCGCTCCAGTTCCCGTCGAGTTGCTGCGCCGCATGAGCGATGCTGTGGCGCACCGGGGACCAGACGGGGAGGGGCAGTACACCGATGGTCCGGTTGGCCTCGCCAACCGGCGCCTCGCAATTATCGACCCGCGGCCGGAGAGCAACCAGCCGATGTTCGACGCGACCGGCGACTACGTGATCACGTACAACGGCGAGCTCTACAACTACCGAGAGCTGCGCGGGGAGCTTGAACGGCGGGGACGCTGCTTTCGCAACAAGACCGACACCGAGGTGGTGCTCAACGCCTATGCGGCCTGGGGGCCACGCTGCGTGGATCGCTTCAACGGCATGTTCGCGTTCGCCATCTGGGACCGTCGCCTGCGCGAGCTGTTCCTGGCACGCGATCGCTACGGCATCAAGCCTCTGTATTACGCCGAGGCCGGCTCGGTCGTCCTGTTTGGCTCGGAGATCAAGTCGCTGCTCGCTCACGACGGTCTCGCCGCGGCGGTCAGCCTCCCGCATCTGCTCGAGTACTTCACCTTTCAGAACATCTTCAGCGATGGAACGCTGTTCGCCGGGGTCAAGCTGCTGCCCGCCGGTCACCGTATGAAGCTGCGTGAGGAGCGAGTCTCGCCTGTGCCTGAACGCTACTGGGACTTCAACTTTCAAGAGTCCGAGGCGAATGTCTCCGACCAGGAGTATCTGGAGGAGCTCGACCGCCTGTTTCGCCAGGCCGTCGATCGCCAGCTCGTTGCCGATGTGCCTGTTGGCGCGCACCTGTCGGGCGGGATGGACTCCGGCAGCATTACCGCGCTCGCCGCGCAGGTGCTCCCGCACCTCAACACCTTCACCGTCGGGTTCGATATGACCTCACGCGTTGGCCTCGAGGTCGCGGTGGATGAGCGATTGAAGGCCGAGACGATGTCCTATCAGTTCCAGACCGAGCACTACGAGGCGGTACTCAATGCCAGCGACATGAGGCGCTGTCTCCCCGCCTTGACGTGGCATCTCGAGGACCCACGCGTGGGCCAGTGCTACCCCAACTACTACCTCGCCCGCCTGGCCAGTCGTTTCGTCAAGGTGGTACTCACGGGTTCGGGGGGCGACGAGCTGTTCGCGGGGTATCCCTGGCGCTACTACCGAGCGGCTGTAAACAGCGACCTCGATAAGTACGTCGGCAAGTACCATCGATTCTGGAGCCGTCTCATTCCCGACGGATTACGATCGTGCTTCTTCGCTCCCCACGTATGGCGTGAGGTGAAAGACATAGATACCTCTGAGATATTCCGTGAGGAGCTCCCCAGTGGCCGTGGGCCTGAATCTCCTGAGGAGTATGTCAATCACTCGCTGCATCTGGAGGCTCATACATTTCTGCACGGGTTGTTCCTCGTTGAAGACAAGCTCAGCATGGCTCATGGTCTCGAGAACCGCGTCCCATTCATGGACAACGACCTCGTCGAGTTCGCCCAGCGGCTGCCGCTGCGGTTGAAGCTGCACAACCTCGGGGCGGTGCTCGCGCTCAACGAGGATGAGCCCAGCCCTAAGACCGAACGCTACTTCGAGAAGACGCGGGATGGGAAGCTGCTGTTGCGACGGGTGATGCGGCGCTACATTCCCGACGCGGTGACCAATCAGGTCAAGCAAGGGTTCTCAGGGCCTGATTCGAGCTGGTTTCGCAGTGAGAGCATGGCCTACATCCGCGAGATCCTGTTCTCCCGCAACGCCGCGATCTACGACTTCCTCGAGCCGGCCGGAGTGCGCGACCTCGTGGAGGATCATCTCGAGGGACGCCAGAATCGGCGTCTGCTCCTATGGTCGCTGCTGAGCTTCGAGCAATGGTGCCACACATTTCTCAGAGGTGCTCATCCGTAGTGGGTGGGGCTGGGCTAGAGACCCGCGGTCGCGGGTGCGATCAGTGCGTTCGTAACGCGCGTACGCTGATACCACTCTCGATCACGTCGAGATGCACGACCTCGAGCCCTGCCTGCGCGCACCAATCGAGGACCTCCTCCTCGGTGTGGCGGGAGGCATAGACGGGGCTGTACCAGTCGTAGTTGGTCATGACGCTATGGTGCCATCCGAGATCCTCGTTCCAGTAGCACTTCAACATCGTCCAGTAGATCAACCGCTGGACATCGTGAACTCCGGGCTGGATCCCGAGCAGGGGCACGCCGCGCTCGAGCGTGACCTTCGCCTCCAGGCGAGAGAGATCGCGCCCCAGCTCAGTAACCTGTTCGCTGAGCTCCAGGCACTCCTCGGTGGAGAGGCGCGAGGTGAGAGCCCGCACATGGTCATCGACCAGCTCCCGGATGAGCGCCTTCTTGCGATACACGTAGACGGCGAGCTGTCCGCCGGGACTCACCAGTGCGGCCATGGACTTGAATGCGCCGATGCAGTCCGGGGTGTGGTGCAGCACCTGGTCGGCGATGACGAAGTCGAACGTCTCGGGGGCAAAAGGAGGGTTGAGTATGTCGCCCTGAACGTAGTCGAGGTTTTCGAGCTCGGCGTAGCGGTCACGGGCGGCTGCGACGCTGTCGCTGAGATCCATTCCGACGACCTGCGCATCGGAGATATGTGCGCATCGCGCCGCACATAGGCCTGGGCCGGTGCCAGCATCGAGGATGCGGCGCTTGCCGGCCAGGAAGCCGCTGAGATCGGCCTCGTCGGCGAATCCAAAGCGCTGCTCAAACCAGCGGTACTGATACTCGGCGAGTCGGCTCTTCTCGTCTTCGCTGTACTCGGCCCACTTCGCGGCGAAGCTGCGCTGGGTGGCGCCGCCGTCGACGGTGACGGACGAGCGATCCTCGGGAATCATGCGCGGCACGCCCGCGTGAATCGGAAAGCGGGAGCCATCTGCGGCGATCAGCGAGCCGGAGAGGACGCTGGAGCTTGTGGGAGACAGGTCCCGTGTCTCCAGCGTCAGCTGCCCGCCGTCGCCCGGGGCAACGAGGATGCTCAGGAGCTCACGGTGCATGGCTTGGTGCGGAAAGCTCACGACGGCCCGCGCCGGGCTCGGCGCGATCGCCTGCGCCCGGCAGCAGGTCGTCTGGCAGCGGGGCGCCGAGCCAGACATGCCGGATGATCGCGTCCCACTTGGCGCCGACCGCCTCGTAGGAGTGATGCTCGAGCACAAAGCGGCGCCCCGCCTCACCCAGTGCCGTTCGACGCTCAGGATCGAGTATCAGGGATCGCAGGCTCTCGAGCAGGCCATCACGATCGGCATCGACGATCGGAAGCCCTCGCACATCGAGGTTCTCCCGCAGGTCGGATGACATCCAGCCGAGCGCCGAAAGCACCGGCTTGCCCAGCGCCATTCCTTCAACCGCGAAGAGCCCATAGCCCGTGACGAACTGGTCGGCGACGAGGTCGCTGTGGTTCACCGCTGTGCGAACGTAGGCATTGGGCCGTCGCTCCAGCAGCTCCAGTCGTACGCGCAACCCCTCCCTGTTAAGTCTCTCTATGGCGTCAATTAGTAGATCGGTGCCCTTGCTGCGACGGTGGTTGGCGGCATGGACGACCACGACCTCCTCGTCATGACCGTCGCTTCGAGTCGAGGATCTGGCAGGGCACAGGGTGTCTGTGTCGACCCCCAGCAACGTCAGCCACACGGCGTCCCAGCGCGGCAGAAAGCCGGACTGGAGAGTGCGTACCACGCAATCCGCCCAATATGCAAATTCCAATACGCGTACACGAATGCGCTCTGCGTTCTGTGCCAGTTCGGGAGAGTCTTCGAAGACTCGTTTCTCGAGCAGGCCGAGATAGCCGCGAACAGCAATGTCGCTTCCATAGGGCGAGACGATCATGTGCTTGCCTGCGAACCGCAACAGCGGCAGCTCCAAGCGCCGTAGTGCGGTTCCCTGCAGAAAGCCGCCGTCGAAGAAGCTGAGATAGACATCGGCGGTACGCAGAACCCAGAGGAAGACGGCGTAGGCGCGCAATGGATCGAAGACTATCCCCGCTGGCATAAATTCATCGAAATAAACGTCGAAGTCGGTACGCTGATTTATCGCATAGTGATCGAACACGCAGGTGCGGGTGTCGTATCCGCGGACGCGAAGCGCCTCAGACCAGTACTTGATGTTGATAATCGGGACGGGACCCCAGATCAGCCGCGGTCGCGCGCCCTGGCGCCGCCGTCGAGCAGTATCGAGCCGGGCGAGCGTCGCGGCAACGAGCAGGAGTGGGAACATAGGAGCCGCGACAAGCGCTCGCACGAGCGCGCGTGATCGGCGCATGCCGTGGAGAGACAAGCCCCGGGATCGCATACATCCATGTTATGGGTAGGCGAGGTATGAGTTCACGGGATCACCCGAGGCGACCCTCGATCCCGACCTGCTTGACCAAACGCCGAGTTAAAATAAGGATCCGGTCCGCAGTCGTATGGCCACGCGATGTCTCTGACTTGCGTCGGCCGTCGAAGGTCGAGCACGATCGCGTTCATGCGAGGACGTTGACATAGAAACAAAGGCGCCGATCGTCGGGGATGCCGTCGTTGCGCGCCGGCGCTCGGGTCTGGCCGATACCCACTGCCAAAACCTTTAGCTGAGGGTCGGCCACGGCTTCTGTGGCTATGCTCGTGGGCCAACAGCCGCATCTCGCTGGCAGGAACTCGATTTGCGAATGCCGATTCACGATACTGTCCGATCGTGCCGACCCAGTCCTTCATAGCCGGCGGTGCGGGTTTCATCGGCAGTCACCTCGCTCGTGAGCTGCTGCGTCGGCGCGATCACGAAGTCGTCGTGTTCGACAATCTGTCCTCCGGGAACGTCTCCCATCTAGACGGGCTGCTCGACGATGCGCGACTGAGGCTGGTCGAGGCCGACCTTCAAGAAATCGACGCGGTCGTGGAGGCCATGCGCGGCGCCGACCATGCTTATCTATTTGCTGCGAACCCCGACGTTGCGGCCGCCGTAGAGGATCCGACCGTCGATTTTTGGCAAGGCACCTACCTCACACACAATGCGATCGAGGCGGCGCGGATCTCCGGCGTTCCGCGCATCACCTATGCGTCGGGGTCCGGCGTCTACGGCGACAGCGCAAGGGACGATATCGACGAGAGTTACGGGCCGCTGCTCCCAGTATCCACCTACGGTGCCAGCAAGCTCGGCTGTGAGGCGATGCTATCGGCATACGCGCACATGTTCGGCATCCAGGCGGTCGCTTGCCGCTTCGCTAACGTCGTTGGCACGAAGCAGACACACGGTGTTACCTACGATTTCGTGCGCCGTCTGCGAGAGGATCCAACCAGGCTCCGCATCCTCGGCGACGGCCACCAGAGCAAGTCCTACATACACGTCAGCGATGTGGTAGCAGCGATCCTCGCCATCGCAGATCAAGGCTGGGACGGCTTCGAGGTCTTCAACGCAGGCACCGACGAATATGTCACCGTTACCGAGATCGCAGATCTCGTAAGCAGGCGAATGGGAATCACCGATGTTCGCTACGAATATGTGGGCGGAGCGCGCGGCTGGAAGGGCGACGTCCCGATCGTCCGCTTTCGGAGCGACAAGCTCGCTTCGCTCGGCTGGCGTTGCAGGTACAGCTCGACCGAGGCGCTCGTCGACTCGATCGACGCGAATATCGCCGAGGCGGCCTTGGAAGAAGCGGAATGAGCATCGAGACGACTCGATCCGGCGAGCGCCTTACCGCACGCGTCCGGCCGGGAGCGATGCTCGGCGAGCCCAGAACCGACGATCAGGCTCAGTTGCTCATTCCAGCACACGACGTTGCGAGTCCAGAGTTGTCGGTGGTGATTCCTGCGTTCGACGAGCAGACCACGATCTCAGAGCTCGTTCGCTGGTGCCACGAGGGCATGGCGCAGGCCGACATCGTCGGCGAGATCGTGATCGTCGACAGCTCCACCGATATGACGGCCGAGCGCGCATTGGCGGCGGGTGCGCGTGTGCTGCGCACGCCAAGGCGTGGCCTCGGCAGGGCGTACAAGGACGCTCTACCGTTCGCCCGCGGTCGCTATATCCTGATGGGGGACGCCGACTGCACCTACGACTTCCGGTGTTTGGCGCCGTTCATCGAGTGTTTCCACGATGGCTGTGAGTTCGTCATGGGTTCGCGGTGGAAAGGGACCATCGAGCGCGGTGCGATGCCGCGCCTGCATCGCTATTTCGGTACTCCCGTGACGACATGGGTGCTGAACCGTCTGTACTCCAGTCACTTCTCAGACATCCACTGTGGCATGCGGGGCATAACTCACGCGAGCCTTACCGCGATGGATCTCGAGTCGGACTCCTGGGAGTATGCGTCGGAGATGGTGCTCAAGTCCGTGCAGATGGGGCTGCGCACGGCGGAGGTGCCGGTTCGCTTCCTGAAGGATCGTGACGGACGCGTAAGTCACCACAAGCGAGTCGGCTGGCGCTCTCCGTGGTTGGCGGCGTGGGCGAATCTCCGTGCCATGTTCGTCCACGGATCAGACTTCTTCATGCTAAAGCCCGGGTTCGCGATGTTCGTGGTCGGATTGCTGATCACGCTTCCACTAATCGCCGGTCCGATCACGATCTTGGGCGTCAGCCTGTCGTTGTACTGGATGCTGATGGGCATGACGATCACGATCATCGGCTTGCAGGCTTTCCTGCTCGGCTGTATCGCACAGGTTCTGTTCGACTACAGCGGGCGGCACAGAGCCCGATGGCTCGCCGTTTTCCCGTATACACGGACCGTGATCGCAGCGGCGATCATTGCGTGCACAGGTGTTCTCTGCGGCACGCCCCTCGTCGTCTACTACCTCTCCCATCGCGACAGTCTCAGCCTGAGGGCGTCCGTCCAGGACGGCTTGGGTGTCGCGGGACTGATGCTGATGGCAATCGGCTTCTCGCTGTTCACGTTCACGCTGGTACTCCACGGCGCCGTAATTGCCACGCGACGGTCTACCCAGCTAGGACAGCACGATGCGTAGCGAAGCGTATGGGGAGCATAGGGCGCTCTCGCCCGTGGATCGTTTTGGTGTCTGGTTGAGCGCGCGGGCGGTCCAGCGACGCGCAGCCTTCGACGGGAAGCGGGTCGCGGACTTCGGCTGTGGCTACGAAGCCACTTTCGCGCGGCGGATCCTGCCTCGCGTCCAGCAGTTGTTGCTAGTCGATGTGCATCTCGCCGAGGATCTCAAGCATAACCCCAAGGTACGTGCGATTGACGGACGGATCGAAGCTGTGCTCCCGACAGTCCCGAGCGAGTCGCTGGACATCGTGATCTGCCTGTCTGTACTGGAGCATCTGGACGAGCCTCAACAGGCGCTCGGAGACTTTCATCGGATCTTGGTCCCCGGCGGGGTTGCACTCATCAACGTTCCCTCGTGGCGCGGCAGGGCGTGGCTGGAGTTCTCAGCATTTCGTCTCGGTTTGAGTCCGGCTGACGAGATGGACGATCACAAGCGCTACTACGACCCGCGAGATCTCTGGCCGATGCTCGTGCATGCCGGGTTTCGACCTAAGCACATCTCCTGCAGGAGACACAAGTTCGGCCTCAACACATTCGCCACCTGCAGCACTCCGGGGTCCAGCGAAGCGACGAGCCGGTAGGCGCCTGCATAGTGCACGATATATCCTAATGAACAGCATGAGTCCATAGATTTAATTTTAAGGTAAACTGTCTGCCGATGCCAGCCGAGCGCCTCAGCCTTTCCAAGCGACTCGTTCTTCAAGCGCTCGAGCGTACGGGTGTCGCCCCGATGACCTTGGACCTGCGCGACCGGGCGCGTTACTTCCGCGACCGGGAAACACGCACGCGCAACCAGTGCTTTAACGCGCCCGACGGACTGCCACTGCCGCCCGCCGAGCTCGTGCACAAGGTCGTAGGTCATTTCGACTACAGCCTGTTCTACGACGGGGGCGTGACGCGGTTCGCTTACCTTTGCGACGTCCTGACTCGCGGAGATGTCGAGCTTGGCCAGCTCCATACGGTGCTCGACTGGGGGTGTGGCTGCGGCCGTGTGCTACGTCAGTGGCGCAAGCTCGAGGACGTGGAGATCTACGGCAGCGACTACAACCCGGAGCTGGTGGCGTGGTGCCGTACTGCCTTTCCGTTCGCGCGGCTGTCCGTAAATGGCCTCGCGCCACCGCTGCCATTTCCCGACGACACGTTCGACTTCCTTTACGGAATCTCCGTGTTTACGCATCTAGACGAGCCACTGCAGAGACCATGGGTAGACGAGTTGCGGCGCGTGGTCAAACCGGGTGGTTACATTCTGATAACGGTGAGTGGAGTCGTCGGTAGTCGCGAGCTGGTCGGAGATGAGCGTGTCCGCTACGACGCGGGCCAGCTCGTCGTGATCGGCGCGAGGTTTCAGGGACGGAACTACTGCTCGGTCGTGCATCCAGACGCCTACGTCCGCAGAGTTCTTGCTCATGGACTGGAGCTAGTTGCTTATGCTCCGGCCGCCGACCCTAAGTTCGACCACGACCAGGACGGCTACCTTCTTCGCGTACCGTGAATCAGAGCCGAACGCTATCGCGTGTAGGCGACCGCGTGGAGCACGTCGCCTTCGCCCGTCAGCCGGTCGAGCAATGACGCGGCGGGGGCGGTGAGGGCGCAGGCCGCGATCGCGATGTGTAGCTTGAGTCCTGACGGGAACACGCAGCGGCCGGCGATCGCGTACTGAATCGACGCCGGCAGTCCGACTGCGCTGGTGGAGGTGCAGGTCTCAACCCGCGGGAAGCCCGCGCGCAGGAGTACCGAGCGCAGCGTGCTCGCATTGAAGTGAAAGCGGTGTCGTGGCAGATCGAGATGGAACCAGCGGCCGCCGAAGCGGCGGCTCTGCCAGCAGCCGAAGTTGGGTACGCTCACGATTGCCACGCCGGTGTCACGCAGCGCCCGGCGGGCATGTAACAGATCGAGAATCGGATCGGTGACGTGCTCGAGCGCCTGCCGGAACACCACCGCATCGTATGCCTCCGGCTCGAGCTTCACGTCCGCAAGCGTGCCGGCGCGTGCGTCGACTCCTCTACTGCGGGCCACGGTGCAGGCCTGCGCGGACGGCTCAACGCCGACCACCGACCAGCCGCGCCGGACAAACCATGAGCCAAGGTCGCCACGTCCGCAGCCGACGTCGAGCAGGCGGCCGGCCGCTAACTCGGCGAGGCGCGCAAGCGGTGGTGTGCGCAGCGATAACCACGACTGCAAGCGCTGGACGGCATTTGAGACGTGCGCGAGCACGCCGGTCGGGAGTGACTCGTATGTTCCATAGGTCGAGGGATAGAACGAGGCCAGTTGCGCAGCGTCGACCGACGGCAGTGTGACGCCCATCCCGCACACCTCACAGCACGCCACCGAGAAAGCCCCCGGCAGGCCACAAAGACGATCGGGCGAATAGAGCGATGGGATGCCCAGTGCGCCGTCGCAGGCCGGACAGCGTGACTGTTCGGGAGCGCTTACGGAAATCAGATGAGGTTCAGCTGCGGTGGACGTTGTGCTGCTCACGGTCATTCGCCTCATCGTAGGATCCGCATGCTCTCCTCGAAGGAGAATCGATATCCGTGTCTCTGATCGAGCGATCGGCGCCCTTGCTCCGCGAGCCGGGCATCCATACAGAAACAAAAGGGCCGATCGTCGAGGGGCGTCCTCATCGCTCGCTCGCGCCGCGATCTGGCAGATGCTCGCCGCCCAATCCGCTGGCTGATAGGGCAGTCGGGGGCGTTCTTGACTCTGGGCGTAGAGCAATTGGCCATGTCTGCTCACGGGAACGCGATTTGCCAGTACTGATCCACGGTACTGTCCCTCTCGTGCTGACCCAGACCTCCAGAGCCGGCGGTGCCGGCCCTCCGCAGCCATATGATCCTCGATGTCGCATGTATGACGGATTGTCTCCAGTTCGCTGATAGAGAAAGACGTGTCACCTCGCGGGAAAAGCGGTGAAGTCGCAGCTGCGCTTTCGGTTCCACGGGCGGCGGGGAGGTGCCTGCTGGCCGCGTATGCTCGCCCAGCAGGACGAGTGAGCTTGGTCCTCGGAGCGGTCTTCCTGCTGTCGGCCGTCTTCTACGTGTGGACTGCCGCTACGTCAATCCCACTGAGTCTGCACGACGGGTCCGCAGACAGGTACAACCTGCTTGCCGGCGCCCTGCTCCATTTTCACCTTTCCGTCGGACCGGAGCCGACTGCGCTGATGCATCTCTCCGATCCGTATAAGCCCGCCCTGAACCGCGCGCTGCTCGGCAGTGCCACCGATGCAAGTAGCGTCAACGACGACGCTCTGTACCGTGGGCAGCTGTACTTCGTCTGGGGTCCAGCGCCGGCGCTCATTCTGCTGGTGCCCCTGCACCTGCTCGGCTTCGAACCGTCTGCCAGCGTGACGGTCTCCGCTTACTCGATCGCTGGGCTTGGCTTCGCGCTCGCCACGCTACGCATCTTGATCAGGCGACTTGGCGACACCCCGACATGGATGTGTACCATCGCCGGTCTCGCGCTCTCGCTGTCCTCGGTGGTTCCGGTCATCCTACGCACGCCGAGTGTCAGCGAGGACGTGCTCGCGGGCGGGTACTGCTTCACCATGGCCGGCGTTTGGCTGGCGACGGCGGCGCTGGCGAGCCGTCGCGCGTCGGTGCCACGATTGGTGCTGATGAGTCTCTGCTTCGGGTTGGCGGCAGGCTCGCGGCCCGCACTTGGGTTGGGTGCACTGGTGCTGATCCCCGTCTATCTGCGCCTGCGCCCATGCCTGCCGCGCCGGTCGCTCATGATTTCTCTAGGCCTGCCGATCGCCATCTGCCTAGTGTTCCTGCTGGCCTACAATCAGGCGCGCTTTCACCAGCCTTTCGAAATCGGCTCGCACTACCAACTCGCCGGCTATAACGCGCGCGATGCTCCGCTGGGACACCTCAGCTATGCGCTGCCTGGCGCCTGGCTCTATGTCGCCAATGCACCGCAGCCCATGATCGTATTTCCATTCCTCGCTCTGAAGCCGCCGAAGACGGCTTTCCCGCGTGGACTCGCGCCCCCGGAAATCACCGGTGGGCTGCTGCCGATGACGCCGATCGTCGTGTTCGTGGTGGCGCTGCCATGGATTTGGCGCCGACGCCCTACCCTGCTCGGAGCCCTCGCCGCACCGCTCATGGTGCTGGTGGGTGTTGGCATCGCGCTGATGCTGGTGGCTTCCTATGAGTTCTTTGCATCAACCGAGCGCTACGAGGTTGACTTCGCCACGCTGTTCGTTCTCGGTGCTCTGGCAGCATGGCTGTCGCTGTCGAAAGGGCCGCCAAGTCGTCGACGCTTGTTGCTGCGCGTCGGCGGCGCTCTGCTGGTCGCGTGGGGTTGCGCCACCGGTCTTGCCACGAGCTTCTTCGGCTACGGAGATGACCTCGCCGCAGAACACCCGACGACGTGGAGGACGCTGGAAGACATCGGCTCACCGCTATCGACGGCGATCGCTGCTCTCGACGGACACCCAGTGCTGGCGGGCAGCTTCGCGAGTGTCAGCACGGGCGTCACCCAGTACATTCTTGATCCGGGCGAACAGGGAGGCGTCACGATCGTCTCGCCGGGGGCACGCACAGCCACGCTGCGAGTGAGGGCCGAACTGCGGCCCGGGACCAGCTACCAAGTGGGCATCGAAGGCGCCGGAGATGCAAAGTCGAGTTACCCGGTGCCCGAAGGTGGGGGAACGGTCGAGCTGCCGCTGCGGCTCCACTCCGGCTTGAACCATCTCGCTCTCTTTCCAGTCGCAACCTCGCCGAACGAAAGCCTCACGACGCCGGTCATGCGTCTCAGCGACGTGTCGCTTGCCTCTGGGCCATGAGCCGCGCTCGTCAGTCCGCGCCGGCCGCCGCCGTCGTGGCGATGCGGTGGGCGTTGGCCATCACCGACAGGGTGACCGTGGTCGCGGGCACTGACGGCAGCACGGAGGCGTCGATGACGTGCACACGCTCCCAGCGCGGGAGTCGACCCAGCGTATCCGTCTCCATCTCGCCAGGCTCACGTCGCATCGGAAGCGAGCCGCCAAGATGGTTGCCCTTGCCGGGCCGGCCGACCTGGGTGAGGCCCGGGATCGGCGCCATCCCAAGGAGACGAGCGCTCGCGGCAAGATGACGCACCAGGTGCCTCACTCGCCTCGTGGCGGGAGCTGGATCCTCCCCCACGAGGCGCATGCCGTCCGCGTCGACATGGACACTGATTCCGGGCGAGTCCTCCGAGTGCAAGTAGCCCTGTATGACGATCGCGCGCCCCACCACCGATCGCAGCACCCGCTCGAGCCTGTCTGCTCTCAGTGGCAGCCGTGCCGCGAGCGTCGAGGTCATGAGGTCGTTATATCCATACAGTTGCATGTGCGTGGTGTATCGCGAGATGCGATCGTCGTCGAGCTCCAGGAACACCTGTGCGAGTGTGTTGCCCTGTGTCGCCATGCTCACCGGCGCAGCTCGAGCGGTGGCCATCGGAATCAGAAAATACTGACTGTCGGCCAGGCGCCGCGTGTGCGGCGCACACCCCAGCGATGCAAGCATCAGGCGGGTCGAAGACAGGGCGCCGCAGGCGACAAACACACGCGATGCAGTGAGCTCCATCTTGGTGGCGGGATGCCCGCGCTCATGCGCCTGGATCCTCACCGCGTCGTCCGCTGGGAGGAGCCGATCGACGTAGACCCCGCCGCGATAGGTGACGCCACGGTCGCGCACGAGCGCCTCGAGCGTATGGGAGGCGTTGTAGATCGCGCGGTACGGGCATCCGTATAGGCAGAGGCCGCTATAGCGACACCTGTCGGGATCCTCGCCCGACGCTGTCACCGCCAGTCGTGAGGCTCCGAAGGTGAAGCCCGCGGTCCTGAGCGCTGTGGTGTGCGCGCGCATGTGACTCAGCAGCATGTTCACCTGGGGGGTGCGACGCAGGTGACCGGGAGAGTAGGTGTACAACGGCAGGATCTCGGACAGCTCGTCGCACTCGGCCGCGATTGGTATGAATCGCAGCACAGCTTCGTAATGTGGCACGAGCTCATCGAGGGTGACTGGCCAATCGCGGATGTCGCGCCGGCGCACGGGCAGTATCGAGGCGCCCCAGGCGTTGCTCAGGCCGCCAAGCGCGAGCGACGGCAGCGTTTCGGCACCTTCGCAGAGCACGGGCAGGTCCGTATCGTCGCGTGCGTAGGGAAACAGCGAGCCGTACGCGGGCTTGAGCGGCACGTGCTTGACCGTGACCGGGAAGCAGTCACGCGCGCTTTGAGCCAGGCCCGGCGGCCAGGACTCGGGCTCGGACTTCGCCAGCGCATCGAATGTACCCATGCGACCGGCCTCGATCGTGTCGCCCGCGTCCAGAACCGTCACGTGGCGACCTGCGTCGAGGAGTGCCTGGGCCGCGGCGACCCCGGCGGGACCCGAGCCGATCACCACGAAGCTCATGCGAGTGGGTAGGCGCGAAAGCTCACGCCGTAGCGATTGGTGCAACCGGTGGCACGCGCGAGCGGATCTGGGTCGGCGCTAATGAGACTGAGCAGGCTGTCGCTGCGGAACGCCGGCTTCACCCCGAGCGTCTCGAGGCATCGCAGCCCAAGCCACACGACAGTCCACGGGATCTGCACGAAGTGTCGACCCCCGGTGCTCGGGGAGAGTGAGCGCAACAGCTCGACGAATGTGAGAGCGTGCTCGGATGCAGCGACGAACAGCCCTCCGGAGCCCTCCGGCCACGCGTCGAGCAGACGCTCCAGGAGGACGACGAGATCATCCTCGCATACGAGTGTGAGCTCGAGCTTCGCCGGAGCGGGGAGCGGCACGACAGGCAGTCGTTCGACCGCGTGTCGCAGTGAGCCGAACATCGCCCCTCCCTGCGGACCCCAGACGAGTCCGCAACGGATGACCGCTGCTCCGAGATCGATCGCCATCTGCTCGATCTCGAGCTTCGCGCGACCGTACATCGAGCGCGCGCCAGGAAACGCCGCAACCGTGCTTACGTACATGATGCGATCGACTCCCGCCTTGCGCGCGGCTGCAAACAGGCGCCGGGATCCATCGATGTTCACACGTGAGATATCGCTCCAGCGCGTGTGACTAAAATCATACGCGGCGTGAACGAGCGCGTCGGCGCCTTCCAGCGCCTCGGGTGCGGGTTCTAAGGCGAGGTCGAAGGGTAGATGTGAAAGACGAGCGCCGCGCACCTCCGGCTCGGAGCGACAGAGCGCTCGCACCTCCCAGCCCACGGCGGCGAGATGTCTCGCGATTCGCGAGCCAACGTATCCGCTCGCGCCGGTGATTGCGCATATGCCTCGCGGGCGAGCGTCGGGCGGATCCAGCGGACGACTATCCATCAGTCGTTCCACAGCCCATGCTTCCAATCATAGGCTCGCGCAAATTCACTACCGGCAAAACGCCGCCGGTGTCTCCGACAGGCTCAGCCCTCCGCGTCTGCGCTCTTGATCGTCGCGATCGGTGCCCCAGCCTGGATCGGCGCGCCCTCGACGATCGGCAGCTCGACGATGGTGCCGGACTTGTGGGCGGTGATCTCGTTCTCCATCTTCATCGCCTCGATGATGCACAGCAGCTGCCCCTCCTGGACCTCGTCGCCCTGTTTGACGAGCACCTTCCACATGTTCCCCTGCAGCGGCGAGGGCAGGGTATCGGGTCCCCGCCCACCCCCACCGCCGCTGGAGGACTTCCGCTCGCCGCGCTTGGGTGCCTTGCGCGCGCTTATGCCCGCGCTGCCGCCGTTCATGGCGGCGCTGCCGAGGACGACGCCGCCGCCGAACGGAGGTCCGATGACACGCACGTCGAAGCGCCGGCCGGACACCTCGACGGCGTAGGTCTGCTCGACCTTCTCCGCCTCATCCTCGTCGTCGCTCGCGGCGGGCGCGGCGGGCGCCGGGAACGCGAGCGTCTTCAGCCACTGCTTGTCCTCGAGCAGGTCTCTGCAGGTCTCGCCCCTGATCCACTGCTCGGTGGCGAGCAGCGCCTGGTGGAAGGGGATCAGCGTCTTCAGGCCCTGGATCTCGAATTCGTCGAGCGCACGCAGCATGCGCTTGGTGGCCTGCTCGCGATCGGCGTCCCAGACGATCAGCTTGGCGACCATCGGGTCGTACATGGGCGAGACCTCGCCGCCTTCCTGCACGCCGGAGTCGACGCGCACGCCGGGGCCGGTGGGCTCGCGGTAGACGCCGATCTTGCCGGGGGCGGGGGCGAAGTTCTTGGAGGCGTCCTCGGCGTTGATACGGCACTCGATCGCATGCCCGCGCAGGACGATGTCCTCTTGGGTGTACGCCAGAGGCTCGCCGGCGGCGGCGCGGATACCCTCCTTGACGATGTCGATGCCGGTGGTCATCTCGGTCACGCAGTGCTCGACCTGCACGCGCGTGTTCATCTCCAGGAAGAAGTACTCCGGCTCGGCGTTCTCGCGGGCGGAGAACAGCCCCTCGATCGTGCCGGCGCCGACATAGTTGACGGCCTTGGCGGCGTTGACGCCAATCTGCCCGATACGCTCGCGCAACTGCGAGTCGACGACCCATTCGGGCGCGGGCGACTCCTCGATGACCTTCTGGTGGCGGCGCTGGATCGAACAGTCGCGCTCGCCCAGGTGGATGACGTTGCCATGGCGGTCGGCGAGCACCTGCACCTCGACGTGGCGGGGGTCGTGCAGGTAACGCTCAAGGTAGACGGTGGGGTCAGAGAAGAACTTCTCGCCTTCGCGGCTGGAGCCCTCGAACGCGCCCTCGAGCTCGTCCTCGGACAGGGCGACGCGAAAGCCCTTGCCGCCGCCACCACCGGCAGCCTTCACGGCGACCGGGAAGCCGACCTCGTCCCTGGCGATGCGTAGTGCGTCAGCGACCGTCGCCACAGGCTGGATGGTGCCGGGCACGATCGGCACGCCGGCGGCCTGCATCAGCTCGCGTGCACGCGTCTTCGACCCCATCGCCTCGATCGCGCTGGCGGGCGGTCCGATGAACACGACGCCGGCGTCCTCGCACGCTTGCGCGAACGGAGCGTTCTCGGCGAGGAAGCCGTAGCCGGGGTGGATCGCCTCGGCGCCGGCGCGCGCGGCAGCGTCGAGGATCTTCTCGACACTGAGGTAGTTATCGGCGGCTGGGCCGTCGCCGAGGTTGTAGGACTCGTCGGCCCGCTTCACGTGCGGGGCGTCGCGGTCGAGCTCGGAGTACACGGCCACACTCGCAACGCCGAGCTCGTCGAGCGCGCGCACGATGCGGACCGCGATCTCGCCGCGGTTGGCTACCAAGACCTTCGAGAACATTGGGCTTGACAGCTTATTTCAGATCGTTACCGAGACGCTCTCAACTCGTGCTTGCCACGATCATCCCTGCGCCGACCGTCCCGTTGCTCGACTCGTCGATCAGGATGAAGCTGCCCGTGCGGCGGTTGCTCGTGTACGGGTCGAACACCAGCGGCGCGCTCGTGCGCAGGCGCACGCGGCCGATGTCGTTGAGCGCCAGCTCCGTCGCCGTCGCCACGCGCTCGAGCGTGTGCACGTCGATCACGTCGTCGATCGCGTCCACCACCGCGGTGGCGTTGCGCGAGGTGTGCTTGAGCACATAGCGGGAGCCTGCCCGCAGTGGCTGCTCGGCCATCCAGCATACGTCCGCCTCCAGCTCGCGTGCCACCACCGGCGCCTCCTCGGGATGGCAGATCAGCTCGCCACGCGAGACGTCCAGCTCGTCCTCCAAGCGCAGCGTCAGCGACATCGGCGCCATCGCCTCCTCCAGCTCGCCATCGTAGGTGTCGATACCCGCGATCCGCGTGCGCCCGCCCGTGGGCAGCACCGCCACCTCGTCGCCCAGCCGCAGCGCCCCGCTCGCCAGCTGCCCTGAGTAGCCGCGGTAGTCGCCCGCGCCCCGGTCATCCGCGTCCTGGTCGCCCGCGCTACGCTCGCCCGCCAGCTCGCCGGCCCCCGCTCTGGAGACGCTCGCGCCCGGACGGATCACCCACTGCACCGGGAAGCGCGCCGGCTTCTCGTACGGATGGTCGTATGCCACCTCGACCTGCTCCAGCAGATCCAGCAGCACCGGGCCGTCATACCAGCCCATCCGCTGCGAGCGATCCACCACGTTGTCGCCGTTCAGCGCCGACATCGGGATGTAGGAGATCTCCTTCACCCCGCTCAGCTTCTCCGCGAAGCCTTCGAACTCCTCGACCAGCTCCTCGTAGCGTGCTTGGGAGTGATCCACCAGATCCATCTTGTTGATCGCCACCACCATCTGCGGGATCCCCAGCAGCGCGCTGATGAACGCGTGGCGCTTGGACTGCTCAAGCACGCCCCTGCGCGCGTCGATCAGCACCACCGACACGTCCGCCGTCGAAGCGCCCGTCACCATATTGCGCGTGTACTGGCGGTGACCGGGGCAGTCGGCAATGATGAACCGCCGCCGCGTCGTCGCGAAATAGCGGTAGGCGACGTCGATCGTGATCCCCTGCTCGCGCTCCGCCCGCAGCCCGTCCGTCAGCAGCGCCAGGTCCAGCGTGCCCTCGCCGCCGCGGCGCTCTGACGCCTGCGCGACATGTTCGAGCTGGTCCTCGAACACCTGCTTGGCGTCATACAGCAGGCGCCCGATCAGCGTGCTCTTGCCATCGTCAACCGAGCCCGCCGTCGTGAAACGCAACAGGTCGAGGGTCACCTGGACCCCCGCGCGCCCCTCGGCCCCCGTGCGAGCACGCGCACGCCGCCCAGCGCGCGGAGCGCGCTCCCATCAAAGGCCTCTGCGGGCACTAGAAGTACCCGGCCTTCTTGCGGTCCTCCATCGCCGCCTCCGACACCCGGTCATCGGCGCGGGTCTCACCGCGCTCGGTGATCCGCGTCGCCGCGATCTCCAGCACGACCTCCTCCAGCGTGCTCGCCAGCGAGCGCACGCCGCCGGTACAGCTCATGTCGCCGACCGTGCGGTAGCGCACCGTTTCGGTGAACACCCGCTCGCCGTCGATCAGCTCTGTGCCCTCGCGCCACGCGTACAGCATCCCGTCGCGCTCAAATACCTGGCGCTCGTGCGCGTAGTAGATCGACGGGACCTCCAGGCGCTCCTGGTCGATGTACTCCCACACGTCCAGCTCCGTCCAGTTGGACAGTGGGAAAACGCGCACATGCTCGCCCTTGCGGATGCGCCCGTTGTACAGGTTCCACAGCTCCGGGCGTTGATTCTTCGGGTCCCACTGGCCGAAGTCGTCGCGGAACGAGAACACCCGCTCCTTCGCTCGCGCGCGCTCCTCGTCGCGGCGCGCGCCGCCGAACGCCGCGTCGAAGTTGTGCTCCGCGATCGCGTCCAGCAGCGTCACCGTCTGCAGCTTGTTGCGCGACGCTCGCGGTCCCGTCTCCTCGACCGCGCGGCCACTGTCGATCGAGTCCTGCACGCTCGCCACGATCAGGCGCTCGCCAAGCTCCGCCACGCGGCGGTCGCGGAACTCGATCACCTCTCCGAAGTTGTGCTCCGTGTCCACGTGCATCAGCGGGAACGGGAACGGCGCCGGGCGAAATGCCTTCTCCGCCAGACGCAGCAGCACGATCGAGTCCTTGCCGCCGCTGAACAGCAGCACCGGTTTCTCGAATTCGGCGGCGACCTCGCGCATCACGTGGATCGCCTCCGACTCCAACGCGCGCAGGTGGCTCAGCTGTGGGCGTGTGGCCACGCTCATTGCAGGGGGCCCTCCACGTGCAACCCGCACTCCGTCTTTTCCGTTCCCGCCCAGCGGCCCTCGCGACCGCTGCCCGGCTGGGTGCACGGCGCGCAGCCGATCGACTCGTAACCCTGGTCGTGCAGCGGGTTGTAGGGAAGGCCGCGCCCGTGGATCCGCCGCCACAGGTCCTTGTCCGTCCAGTGTGCCAGAGGGTTGTACTTCCACAGGCCGCGCCGCTCGTCGCGTTCGATCAGCTCTGTCTTGGCTCGCGTTGGGCCCTGCTCGCGGCGGATGCCCGTAATCCAGCCCTCGGCGCCGCCGAGTGCGCTCTCCAGCGCCGCCACCTTCGCGGCCGAGCAGCAGTGCTCCGGTCCGCTCCACGGCTTTCCGGTCCCGCCCTCGCCGCTCGCGTCCTGCACCTCGATCTTCACGCCGAAGTGCTGCTCAAATGCGCGCCAGGTCTGCAGCGTCTCCTCGAATAGCACGCCCGTGTCGATCGTCACGATCCGCACCGTCTGAGGGGGCGGGAACTCAACATAGTCGAGGCGCAGCAGCTCGTCGAGCAGCACCGACTCCTCCTTCTGGAAGGAGCACAGCAGCACGGCACCCTCGCCGTGACGCGCCGCCTCGCGCAACGTATGCGTCAGGCTGAGGGTCGGGTCGAGCTGGGAGGTCACCGGCGCAGTATGAGTCTCTAGTGGGGGCATCTGATCTGATCGTCTCGTTTCATGGAGTTCTGTCGTCTCGCTTCATGGAGACCTTGATCTATACCGCGCACTCGCCCTCGCCGCGAATGACTTCAAACGGGACGTTGCGATTCCAGTCGATGAACTCGTTCATCGTCTCCAACCCGAAGTCCACTGGCATCGACAGGTCCTTGACGAGGCCCTCGAGCTCGCTTACCCCGACGCGCTCGACGAACTCGCCCCACTCCTCGCCGTCGTTGCGGGTGCCCTCGTAATGGCGGATCCAGCGGTCGATCGCCTCCGGGACCCGCTTGGATGGCAGGCGCAACTTCAGGCGCGTCCCGAACTTGACCTCGCCGCCTTCGAACACGCCGCCGACGTGGGGGATGTACGCGGGGATCGTGTGCTCGCCGACTTTGATCGACGCGCCCGTGAAGCCGATACTGCCGACGTGGTGCTGACCGCAGCCGTTCGGACAGCCGCTGATCTTGATGTTCAGCCTGCGCGTCAGCGCGTCCGTGATGTCCATCGCCTCGATCCGCTCCTGAACGGCCTGGTTGACGCCCATCGAGCTCGTGATCCCGAGCTTGCACGAGTCTGTGCCCGGGCACGAGACCACGTCGTCGATCTCGCGCGAGCCGGCGTCGCCCAGCCCCAACTCGCCGAGCGCGCGCCACACGTCGTACACGCTCTCCTCGCGCACCCATCTGAGCACGAAGTTCTGCTGCACGGTCGTGCGCGCATAGCCGCCCGCATAGTCGCGCATGATCTGCGCCAGGCCCCGGAACTGCTCGGGCGTGAGGTCGCCGCGCGTGACCTTCACCTCGACGGTCACGAAGCCCTCCTGCTTCTGCTCGGCCACGTTCGCCGCACGGAAGCGCTCGAATTGCTGGAGATCGCCGTTGGGGCTGCCATACGTCTGTGGGGGCGCCGGCGCGGACTCACGCTCGTCGTCTCCGAACAGGCGGTGCTCGATCGAGAAGTCACGTTCAGACACCCAGTCGCCCTTCAGCTCCTCCTCGGTCTGGTTGCGCAACTCCTCGATGCCGTACTTATCGACAAAAACCTTGATCCGTGCACGGGCTCGGTTGACGCGTAGCCACTCCTGGCGGTCGAAGATGCGCATGACCGCCTCTGTGACCTTGAGGTATTCGCCGTTGTCCAGCTCCAGGAAGTCGTACAGGACCTGAGCCTTGCGCGGCATGATCGAGGTGCCGCCGCCGACAAGCATCTCCACGCCCCGCACCTTGCCGGGGCGGGCGGGATCTCCACTCTCGCGGACGCGAGCCCTGAAGGCGACGTCGTGGATACCGCTGATCGCGCGGTCGCGTGGGCTGGCGTCAAACGAGGTCTTGACCTTGCGGGGCATCCCCTGGGTGGTCGGGTGGCGCACGAAGTAGCGCACGTACGCGCCCGCGTATGGCGTCAGGTCGAACAGCTCGTCCTTGGCCACGCCGGCCCACGGGTCGCCCGTCACGTTGCGCATCGTGTTGCCGCAGCCCTCGCGGCTGGAGAGCCCGGACTCGCCGAGCTCGCGGATCAGCTTCTCGGCTTCCACCAGCGGGACGTGGTGCATCTGGATGTTCTGGCGGGTGGTGATGTGGCCCTTGTTCAGGGGCACGTACTTCTCGACCACGTCCGCGAACGCCTCCATCTGCTCGGGTGTGACCCCGCCGAAAGGCAGCTTCACACGGATCATCTGCACGTCCGCCTGGCGCTGGCCGTACACGCCCTGCTTGAGGCGGAACTTGATGAACTCATCTTCGGGCATACCGCCAGCCAGGAACTTCGTCGCCTCCGTCTTGAAGTCGTCGAACTCCCGCTCGAGGATCGGGATCACGTGCCCGGGGACGTTTTGGAGAACCTCTGGGTCCTCGAGCGTGCCGCGCTGGGCGGAGATCGAACCTGGCTCCATGTTGCGAAACCTCCTGATCCGGGTGTTCGGCCCGGGCTGCTTTTCGACGATACGCCGCAACTGCGGCTGGGGCGGAGAGCTATTGCGCTAAAGCCTAGCGGCTTTTAGGTATTTATCCAGCGAGAGTGAGCATAGGGAGAGTGAGCATCGTCCTGTGGCTCCCGCGAGATCCCCTCGAGGATGGCCGCACGCCGCCAGCCGTCCACGTCCTCGACGGGCGTCGTCTGCGTCGGCGCGGTCGCGCGCATGAACCGCTCGAGCGCCGCCACGATCGCAGCCGCCTCCTCGGGCGAGGCCGAGGCCGAGCCCGGGCTCAGGACGAGGGGCTGGCCGTCGTGCATGTGTCTCTTTGCGGGCTCAGGACGAGGGGCTGGCCCGTGCATATGTCTCTTTGCGAGTTCTGTATAACGATGGCTATACAGAACTTTGGTGAGAGGAAACAAATCTCCCAGCGTGGTTTGTCCCGGTGGGGTTTGCTGCTCACAGCGGGATGTTTCCATGCTTGCGCTTTGGTCCGGGCTCACGCTTGCTCTGCAGCGTGTGCAGCGCCACGATCAGCCGTGGGCGCGTCTCGTGCGGCACGATCACGTCGTCGATGTAGCCGCGCTCGGCCGCCGTGTATGGGTTGGCAAAGCGCGCCTTGTAGTCCTCCATCAGCTTCCTGCGCCGCTCCTCCGGCGTTGGGCTGCCGGCGATGTCGCGCCTGTAGATGATGTTGACCGCGCCCTCCGGACCCATCACCGCGACCTCCGAGGTCGGCCAGGCGAAGTTGAAGTCCGCCCCCAGATGCTTCGAGGACATCACGTCGTACGCGCCGCCGTAGGCCTTGCGTGTGATGATCGTGACCTTCGGCACGGTCGCCTCCGCGAACGCATACAGCAGCTTGGCGCCGTGGCGGATGATCCCGCCCCACTCCTGCGCGGTCCCAGGCAGAAAACCCGGCACGTCGCAGAACGTCAGCAGCGGGATGTTGAACGCATCGCACGTACGCACGAAGCGCGCCGCCTTGGCGGAGGCGTCGATGTCCAGCACGCCCGCCAGCTGCGCCGGCTGGTTGCCGACGATGCCGACCGTGTAGCCGTCCAGGCGCGAAAAGCCGCAGATGATGTTCTTCGCGTGGTGCTCGTGCACCTCGAAGAATTCCCCGTCGTCGACGATCAGACCCACCACGTCGCGCATGTCATAAGGCTTGTTCGGATTGTCCG
Source organism: uncultured Solirubrobacteraceae bacterium (assembly GCA_963830345.1). GTDB lineage: Bacteria > Actinomycetota > Thermoleophilia > Solirubrobacterales > Solirubrobacteraceae > Palsa-744. Next base: position 524,075 of record CAWHLZ010000001.1, read on the forward strand.
GCACCACATGGTCGAGCTCCGGGTCCATGCGCTCGGGGTCGTCCGTCGGCTGCACGCGCGGGGTGCTCTGCAGGTTGTTCTGCGGGAGGAAGCTGAGCAGATAGCGGCAGTCCTCCAGGCACGCGTCCTCGTCCTCGGAGGCGAACTGGGCCACACCCGACTTGGTGTTGTGCGACATCGCCCCGCCGAGCTCCTCGAAGCCCACCTCCTCGCCCGTGACCGTCTTGATCACATCGGGCCCGGTGATGAACATGTGCGAGGTCTCCTTGACCATGAAGATGAAGTCGGTAATAGCCGGCGAGTACACCGCCCCGCCCGCACACGGACCCATCACCAGGCTGATCTGCGGGATCACGCCCGAGCAGCGCACGTTGCGCAGGAACACGTCGCCGTAGGAGCCCAGCGACACCACGCCCTCCTGGATGCGCGCGCCGCCGGAGTCGTTGATGCCGATCACCGGGCAGCCGATCTTCGCCGCCAGATCCATGATCTTGCACATCTTCTCGCCCATCACCTCGCCCAGCGAGCCGCCGAACACCGTGAAGTCCTGGCTGAACACGCATACCGTGCGACCGTCGATCGTGCCGTGGCCGGTCACCACAGCATCGCCCCACGGCCGATTCTTCTGCATGTCGAAGTCGTATGTGCGGTGGCGCACGAACGTATCCAGCTCCTGGAAGGAGCCCGGGTCGAGCAGCTTCTCGACACGCTCGCGCGCCGTGTACTTGCCGCGCGCGTGCTGCTTCTCCTCGGCCTCCGGCGCGGAGTGCAGCGCTGCCGTGCGCAGCTCGTGCAGTTGCGCGAGCTTCTCCTCGTAGGTCTCCGGCGCCTTCTGGCGTGGCGGCTTGCGGTGCCCGCTGCGGGACGCCGCCAGGAGCGCCGCGTCGGACTGTCGATCGTGAGAGCTGCCGGACATCGGGCGCGGGATCTTATCCGCGCGCGGATAGACCCGACTTACGCAAGCCGCGCCGAGCTCGGCATCCTCGAAACCGTCGAGGGGATCACGAGACGCCCGATGTGATCGAGCGACTTCGTGGGACCCTGTGCTTGTCTCCCGAGGCTAACGGTCCGACGTACCAGCGCCACGTGTCTCGCCGATCATCGGACTAGGACGCATGGGTTCAGGGCGTGGAGGGGCGGGCGGGGCGGGCTTAGGAGTCAGCTTGTCAGACATAGGCACCAGTCTATCCCTGAGTAACCAGGGCGAGAACCCACGCCAGCACCTCGACGACCAATAGCAGCGCACCGAGCCGAAAGACTGTCATTAGGGTCCTGAGCTGGCACGCTGATCGCTGCTGCGGCTATCACAACGTCCTTCTTTGGCGGCCAAACATTGGTTCGGCGCGACATCGGCGCCGCGGCCTGGGTGGCGATCGGCTGCTTTGTGTTGCTCGGCTTCGCGGTGCTGCTGGTGTTGTGGCCGCGTCGGGATTGGGAGTTCTCGTTGGCGCCGGATGAGTTCATCGCCACATATCTTGAGCCAGCTGACGGCGAGCCGCTTGCGCTCCATCTGATTGAGCGTGACCTTGCTTTGCATATGGGTCGTAGCGCTGAACTGAACCGTCGCCAGCACGCGCCCGGAGCTCGACGACGGACCGCTCTTGATCCTCCAAGCCCCTTCTGGCCTCACCGTAGGCAAGCGCGTAGCCAGCTACTGAGGCCTCGGCAGAACTCGTGCTCATGAGCCGATCCTACGGTCGGACTGCGATGGCACGAGTGCGGCGCGCGCACGGTGCTTGGTCGCTTACGCTCGCGAGAACGGCCGGTGGTGCGCAGCCCCTAGCCGATCTAGTACCGCCGTGAGCACTGCCGTCACTTCCTCAGCCGTCACTTCCTCAGCGGCCATCAGCTCCGCGGATATGTCGTCGACCTGCTCAGCCCGGACCGCCGGCTCGATCGCAGACGGCTCGGGCGCCGGTTTGATGTCGGCAAGGACGGCGAACGGGTGTGCCGCCGTAAAGATCTCCGGCGCGAGCGCTTGTCCCACCGCCGCGAAGGCATCGGATTGCTCGGGCAATCGCGCCTGTGTGGTCCGGTCCGCGGAAGAGTCAGCCGACTGCTCCGCAGCCACTGTCTCCCCGGATGGCTCGAGCGGCTCCGACCGGCGGCGGCGACCGAACAACCGCGCGAAGAAGCCGCGACGCGGTTCGCGCTCGAGCTCTGGCGGGGCTGGCGCGGTCAGGGGCTCGGGCGTCATCGCGGGCTCGAGCTGAGCTGCAGCGGCGGGTGCGATCGGCGTAAGGGGTGCGGGTCTCGCGGCGACCTCGGGCGTGTCGGCGGGCTCGAGCGCGGCTGTGGGCTCGGCTACGGGCGGGGCCTCGGTTGCGAGTGGGGCGGCGGCGGCTGCGGGTGGGGCGGCGGGCTCGGGCGCTGCGGTAGGCGCGGGCGCCTGCGCGGCGAGCTCCCGGGTCACGCTGAGGGTCACCTTCGTTCCCCACCCGGATGGCTTGATCGACACGGTGCCGGTGATGTTCTCCGCTGCCCACTCAACAGTGCTTTCGGGCTCGGCGCGAACGATCTGGATCTCCCCGAGCTCGCCCAGATGGCGCGCCAGCGCTGCTGGGTCGCTCAGCTCGGCCCACAGCTCTGGCGGCGACTTCACCAGCGTGCGCTGCACCTCCGAAGAGATCATCGCTGCAAGATTCGAGCGATCGTCCGCTACTCCTTCAGCGAGACGCCCTCGCGGCCTTGGGGCTGGGCAGTCAGGTCACACGCCTGTATGCGCACGTTGAGCGCCCGTATGCGCGCGTCAGGCGGCCGTGTGCGCGCGTCGATCGCCCGTCGGCGGCGCGATCAGTCCGCGCTCGTGCAGCAGCTCGGCCAGCTGCACCGCGTTGGTAGCGGCGCCCTTGCGCAGGTTGTCGGCAACAATCCACATGTCCAGTGCGCGCTCGTGGCCGGGATCGCGCCGTATGCGCCCGACGAACACGTCGTCCTTGCCGGTGGCGTCGATCGCAAGCGGGTACAGCGCGGCGTTGGGATCGTCGAGGACCGTCACGCCGGGGGCTGCTGCGAGCAGCTCGCGCGCGCGCTCGGGGGAGAGCTCGCCACGCGTCTGCACGTTGACCGCCTCGGAGTGGCCGTTGACGACCGGCACGCGTACGCAGGTGGCGGAGATGCGGATGGCGGGATCGCCGAGGATCTTGCGCGTCTCGTTGATGAGCTTGCGCTCCTCGTCGGTGTGATCCTCGCCGGCGGCGAACGAGCCGGCGTGAGGCAGCACGTTGAACGCGATCCTGTGGGCGTAGAAACTCGGCGGCTCGACCTCGCGCTCGTGCAGCAGAGCATGCGACTGGTCGAGCAGCTCGTCCACCGCCCGCTTGCCAGTTCCCGACACCGCCTGGTAGGTGCTGATCACGAGCCGCTCGATCCCCGCCTCGTCGTACAGCGGCTTGAGCGCGACGACCATCTGCATCGTCGAGCAGTTGGGGTTGGCGACGATCCCGCGGTGGGAGTCGAGCGCCTCCGGGTTGACCTCGCTGACGACCAGCGGAACGCCCGCCTGCATGCGCCAGCGTGAGGAGTTGTCGATCACCGTCGCCCCTGCGTGCACAAACTTCGGCGCCCATTCCCCGGAGGTGGCGCCGCCGGCTGAGAACAGCGCGACGTCAAAGCCCGCGATCGACTCCTCGTTGAGGCCCTGCACGACCAGCCCACCCTCGAGCTCTCGTCCGAGCGAACGCTCGGAGGCGAACGGGACGATCTCGTTTGCCGGGAAGTCGCGCTCGCGCAGCAGCTCCAGCATCAGCGTGCCCACCTGGCCGGTGGCGCCCACTACCGCGACTCGGTATCCGTTACTCATGACCTTCAGGGTATCGGCCCCCGGAAGCCGCGTGGGTCCGCGTGGGTTGGCTCAGGATCGGCTCCTGGGAGCGACGTGGTTGGGCTCAGGATCCGACGTGCAGGGCCATGAACAGGATCGTGACCAGCACCAGCAGGCTGAGCAGCGTGCCCACGCCGGATAGGCGGCGCGCGAGCGCGCGGTACTCGTCGCTGAGCTCCGTCTCGCCGTCGCTGCTCGCCGTCAGGTCGCGCGCGGCGACGAGCTCGGCGCGTTTGGCGGTCGGGATCATCACGGCTCCGACCAGCGCCCCGATGACGACCACCGCCCCGAGTCCCCACTGGACGAAGAAGTCGCTCCAGAAATGGCCCTTGCTGGCGAGGTAGATGCCGGCGAGTAGCACCAGCGCGAGACCTGGGTTGATCAGCATGCGCTCGACCGTGTACTCGATGCGGTGCACGAGCGGCAAGCTGCGTGGATCGTGGCGGGCGGCCACCGTGAACATGATCGGATAGGCGAACGTCACGCCGAACGCCAAGACCACGGCCATGATATGGATCGCCAGGACGATTTCATAGAGGGAAGCGGCCGCGGTGTTCAGCACGCAGGCACCTTAGCCGCTCCCCCGTGTGCGAGTCACATCGGCGGCTGCGAGCCGGCTCAGAACCGGGGCATGTAGGAGCCGAAGACGTCCTGCATCGCGCCGCACACCTCGCCCAGCGAGCAGCGGTCCTTCAGCGCCTGGCGGATCGCTGGCAGCAGGTTCTCGCTGCCGTGCGCGACCTCGCGCAGCTCTTGCAGGCGTCGCTCCACGAGGGCATGCTCGCGCTCGGCCTTGAACTGCTTCAGGCGATCCACCTGTTCACCCTCGGACTGCGGGTCGACCCGCAGCAGGTCGGGCACCTCGATGTCCTCCTCCTCATATGCGTTGACGCCCACGACGATGTCCTGGCCGATGCGGTAGCGCTCCTGGTAGCCCCATGCGGACTCGTCGATCTCGCCGGTGATGAACTCGATCGCGTCGACCGAGCCGCCGAGCGCGTCGACCTTCGCGATCAGCTCGTTGGCGCGCGCTTCGATCTCGTCGGTCAGCGACTCGACGAAGTAGGAGCCGGCGAACGGATCGACGGTGTCGGTCGCGCCTGACTCGTGCGCGAGGATCTGCTGGGTGCGCAGCGCGATTTTGGCTGCGCGCTCGGTCGGCAGCGCGAGCGCCTCGTCGAAACCGTTCGTGTGCAGCGACTGAGTGCCGCCGCAGACGGCCGCGAAGCCCTGCAGGGCGACGCGCACGATGTTGTTCTCCGGCTGCTGCGCTGTCAGTGTGACTCCGCCGGTCTGGGTGTGGAAGCGCAGCATCGTCGCCTTCGGATTGGTGGCGGCGAAGCGCTCACGCATGATGTGCGCCCACATGCGCCGGGCGGCGCGGAACTTGGCGACCTCCTGGAAAACGTTGTTGTGGCCGTTGAAGAAGAACGCCAAGCGCGGCGCGAAGTCGTTGACGTCCAGCCCCCTATCGATCGCTGCCTGCACATAGGCGATCCCCGAGGACAGCGTGAACGCGACCTCCTGGACGGCCGAGCAGCCCTTCTCACGAAAGTGGTAGCCGGAGATCGAGATTGTGTTCCAGCTGGGCACGCGCTCGTGGCAGTACTCGAACAGGTCGGTCGTCAGGCGCATGCTCGGCGCGGGCGGGTAGATGTAGTTGCCGCGCGCGATGTACTCCTTGAGCACGTCATTCTGGGTGGTGCCGCGGAGCTTCTCGCTCGGCACGCCTTGCTCCTCGCCGACCAGCTCGTACAGCAGCAGCAGACACGCGGCGGGAGCGTTGATGGTCATCGACGTGGACACCTGATCGAGCGGGATGTCGTCGAACGCGGTGCGCATGTCGTCGATCGTGTCGATCGCCACGCCCGTGCGGCCGACCTCGCCGAGGCAGCGCGAGTTGTCGGAATCCAGGCCCAGCTGGGTGGGCAGGTCGAACGCCATCGACAGCCCGGTCGAGCCCTTCGACAGCAGATAGCGGTAGCGCTCGTTTGACTCCTTCGCCGAGGCGTAGCCCGCGTACTGGCGCATCGTCCACGGCTGCCTGCGGTACATCTCGCGGTGCACGCCGCGGGTGTAGGGGAACTCAGCCGGCTCGCCGAGGTCAAGGCTCGCCGGGATGTCGGCCTCGGTGTAGAGCTCGGAGATCTCGATGCCGGAGTCGGTGAAGCGACGCGGATCGTCGGGCCCGACGATCGGCGCGACGGTCGGGTGCTCCTCCGTGGTGGCCATATCGTGAAGGATAGTCCTGGGAATCACTAAGCTTCGCCGCGATGTCCACCTGCTTGGTCACCGGCGGCGCCGGCTTCCTGGGGTCGCACCTGTGTGACGAGCTGCTTGCGCGCGGCAACCGCGTGATCTGTGTGGACAACTTTGAGACGGGCTCGCTGGCGAACATCGAGCACATCCGCGACCCCGACCGCTTCCTGCACGTGGGTGTGGACATCATCGAGTCGTACTTCGTCGACGAGCCGATCGACTTCGTTTACCACCTCGCCTCGCCTGCCTCGCCGATCGACTATCTGCGCTTGCCGCTGCACACCCTGAAGGTCGGCTCCTACGGCACGCATCACACGCTGGGGCTGGCCAAGGCCAAGCGCGCCCGCTTCCTGATTGCCTCGACCAGCGAGGTTTACGGCGATCCGCTGGAGCATCCGCAGGCGGAGACCTATTGGGGTCATGTCAACCCGATCGGTCCGCGTGGGGTCTACGACGAGGCCAAGCGCTACGCGGAGGCGCTGACGATGGCCTACCACCGCCAGCAGGGTGTGGACACGGCGATCATGCGGATCTTCAACACATACGGCTCGCGCATGCGCCCGCACGACGGCCGCGCGATCCCGACGTTCCTGCGCCAGGCGCTGGCGAACCGTCCGCTGACGGTCTTCGGCGATGGCAGTCAGACGCGCTCATTCTGCTACGTCAGCGATCTGATCAACGGGATGATTGCTCTCGCCGAGTCCGGGTATCACAACCCCGTGAACATCGGCAACCCGGATGAGTTCACGCTGCTCGAGCTGGCGGAAACGGTCAGAGAGCTGACCGGGGCGAACTCGGAGATCGTGTTCGAGGCGCTGCCCGTCGATGATCCCAAGCAGCGCAAGCCGGACATCGCGCTCGCGCGCGAGCTGCTGAAGTGGTCGCCGGAGGTGCCGCTGCGGGAGGGCTTGCAGCGCACGATCGAGCAGTCGGGCGTCGAGCTGCTGGTCGGTGGCGCTAGCAACTGACGGACTGCGCGCGCGCATCGGCTGCGCCGTTCGGCTGCGCAAGCACTGGTGCAACGGCCCCGCGGTGCGGCTGCACAACCGCTCCATCTGCGAGGCTGCGGTGTTGTGAGCAGCGAGATGGGACCACGCCTGTCGGAAACGTCCGCTCCGCCAGCCACACCAGCTCCTAGCGCGCGCACCCGCTCGCCAGCCACGTCGGCCGGCCGCACGGGACCGCCAAAGTCCGCTGCCGCGAGATCGACGTTGTCGATGACAACGCAGCGCATGGAGCGCTCCGATCGCGACATTCGCCGCAAGCGCCCGCCGGCGCTGTCGTTCGTGCTGCGCATGTCCACGTTGTGGCGCGCGGCGCGGGTGATCTCGTTACTGGCGCTCGACTTCGCGGGCGTGGCACTCGCGATCTTCACGGCGCTCGTGCTCAAGGAAGCGGTTCACGGCCGGGTGCAGGCGGTGCACTCACGCGAAACGACCGAACACTTCCTGCCTTTCGCCTACCTGCTCACCGCCCTGCTGTTCGCGCGCTCGGGGCTGTATGCGCAGCGTGCGCTTCGCCCCGGGCTCTCGCGGATCGTCGGGTCGCTGTTCCAGGTGGCGTTCGTGGCGCTGATCTTTGCGGTCGTCAGCGGTGAACACTTCTCCAGCTACTACCTCTTTTGGAGTTCGCTCGCGTTCTCGATCTTCTACATAGCCTCGACGCGCGCGGCGTACGAGCGGATCACGGCGGTGCTGCTGCGAGCGGCCGGCTATCAGCGGCGCGCGGTGCTCGTGGGCAGCGGCGCGCACATCGGCGAGGTCGCGCACGCGCTAGCGGATGTGGCGAACGCTCCGATCGAGGTTGTTGGCTTCCTTGCGCCCAACCCGCTTCCCGCCAACGGCCTGCGTCCGCTGGGCTCGCTCGAGGATCTGGAGCGCGTGCTAAGCGGCGCGCGGATCGACGAGGTGATCATCGCCGACCCCGACTTCCCCCAGGACGACGTCGTGGAGCTCGTCGACCAGTGTCACCGGCGCGGGGTGCGCGTGCGCCTGGCGCCATCGACGATGGAGATCCTGATCCACCGCGCCGAGTTCGTCCCCGGGCAGTCGGTGCCGCTGTTCGAACTCGCTCCGCCGGTGTTCGAGGGCATCGACTTCGCCCTGAAGCGCACCTTCGACATCCTCGGCGCGACGCTACTGCTCGTCGTTCTCAGCCCGCTGCTGCTGGCGATCACGCTCGCCGTGCGCCTGAGCTCGCGTGGACCGGTCGTGTTCCGCTCGATGCGCCGCGGGATCGGCCAGCGTCCGTTCGCGTGCCTGAAGTTCCGCACGATGCACACCGACGCAGAGGAGTTCCAGGCCGAGCTGGAAGAGCTCAACGAGGCCTCCGGGGCACTGTTCAAGATCCGTGAGGATCCACGCCTGACCCCCGTCGGGCACCTGCTGCGGCGCTTCTCGCTGGACGAGCTGCCGCAGTTGGTGAATGTGCTGCGCGGAGAGATGTCGCTCGTCGGGCCGCGCCCGCTGCCCGAACGCGACTACGCGATGCTCGAGGACTGGCACCGCAAGCGCTATCTAGTGCTTCCCGGACTGACCGGCCTGTGGCAGGTCTCAGGCCGCTCCGAGCTCGACTTCGACGATCTCGTGCACCTGGACTTCATCTACCTCGAGAGTTGGTCGCTCGCGCTCGACCTGTCGATCCTGCTGAAGACGATCCCCGCCGTGCTCACGCGGCGGGGCGCCTACTGAGGCTCGAGGCCGTCGATTCCTGCCGCTCCTGCCGGGCGGCGGCGCAGCGCCCGTCCGTCCCCGGCCGTGCGTGGTCCCTCGGCGGGTGCCGCCGCCCGCGCATATACGCGCCAGGTGGCGCGCCCTGCGTCCTGCCAGCTCCATGCCGGCGGCGCCGGCGCCGGCCGCCGCGCCGCCTGTGCGGCTGCGATCAGGCTGGTCATATCGCCCGGCGCCACGAACGTCGCGCGCTCGCCCAGGACCTCGCGCACGGCCGGCGCGTCGCAGGCCACGACCGGCGTGCCACACGCCAGCGCCTCAACCGCGGGTAGGCCGAAGCCCTCGTCCTTGGAGGACAGCATCAGCGCGTGCGCGCCGCTGTAGATCGCCGCCAGATGCTCGTCGGAGACCTGGCCCGTGAGGATCACGTCAGGGAGCTCGTGCGCCCACGGTCGGGTCGAGCCGACCAGCACCAGCGGCAGCTCGCGGGGAGCGGCGGCGAGCTTGACGACGTGCTTACCCGGGTCGGGGTGGCGCAGCCCGCCGACCCACATCAGGAAGCGCTCGGGTAACGCAAAGCGCGCTCTGACTGCGGCGATGTCCTGCTCGGTACGTGGATACATCGCAGCGTCGGCGGCCTCGGGGATGACCACGATACGCTCGCGCGCCAGCCTCAGATGAGTCACGGCGTCGCGCGCCACCGCCTCCGTTGGGACGATCACGCTCGCGGCGCGTTGGATCGCAAGGTGGCGCAGGCGCAGGCGCAGGCCGCTGCGGAGATGCTCGCTGCGGCGCTTGAGGGCCGCGAGATCGTGGATCGTGACGACCATCGGACAGGGGCTGTGTAGCATCGCTCCGTCCATCCACGGCGAATGGAAGACGTCAGCGCCGCGCGAGCGGGTCAACGCCGACGGGCGGTGTGTCTCGAGGATCTCATCGCCGGCCGCGACCGTCTCGCGCAACGCCGTCAGCATGCAGCGCGAATAGCGTCCGACGCCGTCCGGATCGGACACAGGACGGCTGTCGAACGCGACCTTCACCGCTTGACGCTCGCCCTCACTCGATCCCCCACACGTGCATCGCGCCAACACTAATCGCTTTACGCGCGATTGCGTAGCGATGAGAGCCTTGCTGCACGGTAGCTGCGGCTTGATGCCCCGTTCGATGTGGTTACACGCGATTGCCAGCACGGGGCCCCGCGTCTAGCCTTCCGCTGGCGATGCCCTCACGCGAGTACCACGAAGGTCTGTGGCAGGGAGTGCCGGGAGGGCTCGAGCCGTCCGACTTCGCCGTGCGCAGACACTTCCTGCTGGAGCGCGTGAGGGCGGGCGACCACGTGCTGGACGTCGGCTGCGGCGAGGGTCGATTCACGGCCGAGCTGGCGCATGCGGGCGCACACGTGGTCGGGATCGACGTCGCCGAGGAGCCACTGCGCCGTGCGCGGGCGCGCCACCCCGAGCTCGATCTGCGACTCGTCGCCGGCGAAGGATCGTGGGAGCTGGCGGACGCGGACTTCGACGTCGTGTGGGCCGGAGAGACGATCGAGCACGTCCTCGACACCGCCGCCTGGCTGTCGGAGATCCGCCGCGTCCTGCGCTCAGGAGGAAGCCTGCTGGCGAGCACGCCCGCCCACGGAAGGCTCGCGCTCATGCGCCTGGCGCTCTCCAGGCGCGCCTTCGCTGAGCACTTCGACCCGCTCGGCGATCACCTGCGTTTCTACAGCCGCGACACCCTCGCCCGGCTGATCGGTGAATTCGGCTTTGAGTCGATCATGGTGCGAGGCGCCGGCGGTCCGCCCGGCGCGCGCCGGCTGCTGCTCGCGCACGCGATCCGCTCGCGCTTTTGAGTGCAGCGGACGACCGCTGCGAGGCCTGCAGCGCCTGGATGTATTCGTTTTGGACTTCGATCGCTTCGCGCCGGCCGTCGGCGATCGCTTCGGGGGCGATCGACTCGGGGTTGAGATAGATGGCCGCCTGCAAGTCCTTCACGGCCGCCGACGGGTCGCTCACCAGCTCATGGCGCCCCAGCGTCAGCCACGTCTGTGGGTTGGATGGCTGTAGGCGCACCGCCCGTTCGAGTGTCGCCGTCGCGAGCGCCGGAGCACCGGACACCTGCTGGACGCTGGCGAGCGTGAACAGCGCTTCGACCGACAGCGGGTCGCGCGAGACGGCGCGGTTCGCAGCGGCGGTCGCCCCGCGCGGGTCGCTTGCCAGCAGCCCGAGCGCTTCCTGGCGGGCTTCTTCTGAGCGCTGCGGCTGCCACTGCGACCACATCGCTAGCAGCGCGGCCACGATCGCTGCGCTGGCGAGGCACATGCGTACGTAGCCCGGCCGGTCGTGCGAGCTCGAGCGCCTCGACGCTGCTGTCAGCGGTCCGCGGCCGGCGAGCCAGCCCGCGCACAGCAGCGCCACACACGCGTCGCCTGGCACGTACCAGGTCCAATCGATCATCGAGTGCGCGCCGAACACGACTACTAGGCAGAGCATGCTCAGCATGCCGACCCGCTCGGGCGTATGGCCCAGCGGAGATCGGACAGCACGCCGCGCCGCGGCCATCCACGCGACCAGCAACGCGAGCGCCAGCAGCAGACCGACCAGACCGAGATCGGCGAGCGTCTGCACGATGAAGCCGTGGGCGTGCCGTACTTCGAGTGCCTCGGTTTCATAGCGCAGGTGTGCCGTTGCATACCCTTCCGCGCCCGCGCCGAGCGCGGGATGGGCTTTGAAGACCTGCAGCGCCTCCTTCCAGTAGCGCGCCCGCACGCTCGCGACCGCCGTCAGGCGGCCCGGCGTGTTGGGCGGTGGCTTTGCATTCGGGTTGGTCAACGCGTCGAACGCATGCGAGACGCTCCCGGTTAGTCCCCGGTGGCTGTGGGCCAGCGCTCCGGCGAAGGCGATGACCGCGAGCACGATCAGTGCGAGCAGCGCCGCTCCGGCGCGGCGGCGTGTGAGCAGCGATGGCGGCCGGCGGCCTGTAAAGAAGCCGATCGTGATCCCGACTGCGGTGAGCACCAGGAGCATCGCCACCACCAGCGCGCCTAGCTGGTGCCCCGCGGTGGCGCGTTCGGCGAGCGGCACTCCTTCCGAGGTGAGCGCGTGCCGGGAGAAGTCCCACCCGACCACCGCACCCGCCCCGAGCGCCCCGACGATCAGCAGTGCGGCTCCGCGCAGGCGCAGCTCCACCAGCAGGAACCACAGCAGCAGGCCGAGCGCCAGCGCCGCAAGGGAGCCGCGCGAGTAGGCGAGCACGAGCGTCGTCAGCAGCAGCCCCATCGCTGGATATGCCAGCGCCCGCAGCAGCGCGTGGCCGGTACGACGCGCGCCGAGCCACATGCAACAGATCACGCCCATCGCGGCGGTCAGGCCGACGGCGTTCCAGTAGCCGTACGGTTCGTTCAGACGGGCGAACGTATCGGACGGGGCAAGGCTGGGGAAGACCTTCGTCAGCAGCGCGTAACCGCACACAATCACAGCCGCCATCGCCAGCCCACCGAGAATCGCCGGCCAGCGCTCGGGCGCGATGCGAACGAGCGCAACCCCCGCGGCGAACACGCCGCTGTAGGCGAGCATCCGTCCGGAGTCCTGCCAGCTATGGTCCGGCTGCACCGACCACACGATCGAGAGTGCCGTCAGGGCGGTGAACGCGAGCAGCAGCCCGACGGGCCAGAGCCCATACACGCGCGCGCCCGACGGGGCCACGACCACCGCCGCGGCCACCACGAGGCCCGACGCGAGCGTGAGCGCCATCTCCGTGGCGGTCATCGATTCGAGGTTCAGCCCCCCCTTGGCGTAGAACGTGATCAGGCAGAAGATCGCCGCGATCAGCAACGTTGGCCACCACAGCACGCGCCGCGCGCCGCGCGGATCGGCGCTTCGCGCTCGCCGCTGCCATCCGCCGCGCGCGCGCATCAGCGACGGTGTCACGCCCGACGCTGGCGCCGGCTCAGTCGGAGCGGTGGGCACGGACACGGTTGCGCAGTGTGCCGCCCACGACCAGCAGCAGGCAGGCCAGTAGAAAGGCGAGGGTTGCGAGCAGGGGCGTGGGCAGTGAACTAAGCGCCGATGCGATGTCGGTGTGCACCACCCCGGGATGGATGACCCCGCCGCCCAGGTTGACCGATTCAGGGCTCGCATGCTCTGCGTGTGTGATTGCCCGCCGCTCCGCTGGTGTGGCGGCGATTGCTATCGGGGCGGCGGTGCTCTGGCTCGGGGCGACGCTCGCGCCGCCGCGGGCACCGGCCGCGGCCGCCAGTTGAGCCTGGCGGATCAGGAACGAACAGTCGCTGTACTCTTCGGTGTCGGCGCTGAGCTCTTTCAGCGCTTGGCGGTATGCGCTCTGGCTGAACCCGCTCAGCGAATGCCCGCGGGTGCAGCGCAGGATGATCGTTTCGCCGACGTTCGCGCGCGCCGGCTGGGCGAACGCAAGCAGCGCCGCTACCACCACGGCGACCAGCAGAGCTGGCCGTGTGTGCTCGATCGGTCGGCTCTCGAGACTGGCGATTCTCATAGACGGACCGTTCAACGCTACCAATGCGTGCGGGAGACGCCGACCGTGCGAGAGACGCCGACGCTGGACAGCGCGCGCGAGAACCCCTGCGCCCAGTCATCATGGCTAAAGGCCAGCACGTCAGCTGAGCCGGCGCTGCCCATCCGGCGTCGCAGCTGGGGATCGGCCGCGAGTCGCGCGATGGCCTGCGCGAGCGCGTCGCTGTCGCCCGCCGGGACGATCACGCCGTTGTGCCCGTCACGCACCAGACCGCCGGCGGCGGCGCCGACGGCGTCTGTGGCGATTACTGCGAGTCCGCGGTTCATGGCCTCGTTGACAACCAACCCCCATGGCTCGCGAAAGGTGCGGGTGCGGATCGACGGCACGACCAGCACGTCGCACGCCGCGTACACGTCGCGCAGCTGCGCCGGCTCGAGCGCGTCGAGGCCGACGATCGGCGACTCGGGCACTTCGTCGGTCTGGCTGTCGAGCAAGCCGGAGCCAGAGCCGGAGTCAGAGCCAGAACCGGAGCCCCAGCCCGAGTCGAGGCTGGAGCCGACCCCGGCGAGGACGAGCGCGGCCGCCGGCGCGCGCGGCTGTGCGGCGCGCCAGGCGGACACCAGCACCGGCAGTCCCTTGCCGGCGGCGGGCCGGCCCACGAACAGGAATCTGAGCTCGGCGTCGGCCGGCCAGCGGGGATCGCTCGGTGCGGCGCACGCGGGTGAGCGCCAGAAGTCGTTATCGACGGATTGCGGGGCGACGTGGACGTTGCGCGCTCCGCGTGCGCGAACGTAGGCGCTCACGTGCGGGCCGTAGGTGACCACCGCGTCGGCCGAGCGGTAGAGGCGGCGCAGCGGCAGGTAGCTGATGGCGTGCGCGGCGCTGCGCGGGTGCGCCCACAGCGAGGCCCACAGGATTAGCGGCACGCCGCCGCGTCGCGCCCCCGCCCATGTGGCCAGCGGCGCGACGCGCCCGCCGGTGGGGCAGACGACCGCGCGGTAGCGTCCACTCGCGGCCAGCGACGCCAGCTCGTGCGGGCGCACGCGGCGGTGCGGAAACGGCAGCTCCCCCGCGAAGTCGGCGCCGCCGTGCTGCGAGCGCCCGCCGAACAGCGCCAGCTCGATCTGCTCGCGCTCGTGCAGGCGCGCGAGTGCCCCCACCCGGTAGGCGGGCGCGTGCCCGGTGACGAACAGGACGGGCTTCATTGCAGGAACGCGACCGGCTTCATCTGAGGAGTGGGACCGGCTTCATCCCCAGCACGTGCTCGTATGCGGCCAGCGTCTGCTCACCGCAGCGCTTCCACGTGAAGTTGGCGGCCACTGTCGCCCGCGCGCGCTGCCCCGCCTCGCGCAGCCGGCGGGGGTCGGAGAGGAGCTCGTCGATGCGCTGGCTGAGCCGCTCGATGTCGCCGGGCGGCACTAGCAGGAAGCCATCGCCGGCTGCTGCGATCTCCTCGGGTCCGGGCTCGCCCCGGCAGCCGATCGCGGGCACTCCTGCGGCCATCGCCTCGACGTAGGCCACGCCGAAGGCCTCCTCGGTTGAGGGCATCACGAACAGCGTGCAGCGGCGTGCCCGTTCGACGGCCTCCTCGGGTTTGAGCTGCCCGTGAAAGTCGACGCGCTCGGCGACTCCCAGGCGGGCTGCGAGTCCTTCGAGTGCGATCCGCTCGGGGCCGTCGCCGATCACCGCGTAGCGCAGCGTCGGATGGCGCCCTCCCAGCACGGCCAGCGCGCGCAGGACGTCGGCGTGGCGCTTGCGCGCGATGAGATGCGCGACCGTGACCAGCGATGGAGCTCCCACTCGCGCTCGCTCGTCGCGACCGTCGCCGCGGGCGGAGCGCTGGGCGGAGGGGAGATCGGTACCCAGATGCACCACGCGCGTCTCGCCGGCACCATCGGCCCGAGCTAGCTCGGCGATGCCGTGGCTGTTGGCCAGCACGAGCGCGGCGGCCCCCAGGCCGTGCGCTACCGCCTGCGCCCCCGCCGGCCCGCGTCCGGCGGTGTACAGGACGTCCCCGCCGTGCACGGAGACGACCAGCGGGGTCCTGACCCGTGACCGCCGTACGGCGTCGGCGGCGGGCACGGCGTTGTGGGCGTGAATGAGCTCGAACGGAAACGAGCGGGCGAGGTGGCGCAGCGCCAGTGCCAGCGGAGGCGCCGCCCACGCTCCCCATGCCGCGTATGAGCGCTCGCGCGCGGGCGAGACGTAGGGGACGTAGTTGACGGCCAGTCCGTCGCGCGTCTGCGCTCGCGGCTCGCGCGCGAGCGCGGCCAGCGCGCTCGCAGCGCCGCGCGGGCCGGCCGTCAGCGAGGACCGGGGCGGGACGAGGCGGTGCAGGACGAGGACTCGCACCTCGGCACCGGCGTCGCGTGCCGCGAGCGCCTGGCGGTGTGCCCACACCCCGAGCACTGGATCGCGCAGGCTCGGATAGAACTCGGCCACGACCGCCACCCGCGGCCCGGTGCGGGGGGTGTCGCTCACCAGCTGCGGTGGGTCGTGAGGGTACGGTTGGCCTCGCGCGCGTTCAGATACGGGCGCTCGGCGAGAAACGAGCGCGCCTCGGCGACGGCGTCCCGGCGCGCGTAGTCGGCGGCGGCAGGCGCGACGCGGTGGCGGATGGAGACCGCGTCGAGCACGCCACAACGCCAGCCGTGCTCGCGTGCGAGCGCGGCCCAGTGGACGTCGAGGCCCCAGCCCATGCGCAGCTGGGGGAACGGCAGCAGGACCGGGAAGGTGGCGCGCGCGAATGCGGTCACCGGCCCGATCTCCACGAATGCGGTCTCACGTACGACGCTCCCCGCGCGCCGCCGCGTCACCGGCCAGGCGGCGTGCGAGTGCAGGCGGTGGGCGGGCTGTGCGAGCGCCAGCGAGAAGCGTTCACACAGGAACACGAAGCGGTCGAGGAAGCCGTGCGGCAGCTCCACGTCGTCGTCGAGTACGAGCAGCCAGTCATAGGTATCGAGTGCCCGCCCATGGGTGGCGAGCAGCAGGTTCAGGTTCTCGAACTTGCCGCGCGCGTCCGCCGGGCAGGTGTGAAGCTCTACGTCATGGCGCGAGCGCAACAGCTCGGCCCGCATCACTGCCGCCAGCTCGCGCCGCTGCGGGCGCTCGACTCCCAGCGCCAGCACCCGCCGCAGCGGAGGGGCATGGCGCGCGGCGAGCGCGAGCCGCAGGCGTCTGCCGCTGAGCAGCTCCCACGTGTTCACAGCTGCGTCGCTCGCGTCGCGGCGTACGGCGTCGAGGCCACCTACGGTTCCGCTCGTTCCGGAGAGGAAGTCCTCGACGCCCCCGTCCGCGCCGTCTGTGCCGGGCCCCGCGACGGCCGAGTTGCCCTCGCCTGCGCCCGCGCGGGCGCTGCCTGCGCCCCGGCGACCGGCGCTGCGATCGCGTTCGCGCAGCCCCTCGCGCAGGCGCCCGCAGCTATGGGCAGCCATCGTCAGCCCGGCCGGGCAGCGGCGGCGCATGACGTGACCGAGACAGCCGGCCAGCGTGGTCAGCTCGGCACCCAGCGAGGGCGCGCGCCCTCGCCGGACGTCGAAGTGCCGGGCGGCACGGCCGCGTACGTAGGCGGCGCGCGAGAGCGAGCGCAGGCGTGCGTCGGCGCCGGTGCGGCGGTGCTCGAGCGACGCTGCTGCCACATACAGGACGCGTGCGCCGGGAGTGTTCGCGCGCAGGCGTTCCTGCCACTCCTGCTCGTCGCCACCGTGCTCTAGCGATACGTCGAACGGCCCCACCCGCTCCAGGGCGCTGCGGCGGATTGCCATGTTCGCGCCCCACGCGTAGCGGGCGTCGGTGTCGTTGCTGCCCAGCTCGAGCGTGGTAATAGGCGGGCGCTCACGCCCGCAGCCGCGCGGCGCGGGACCCTCCAGTCGAGCTGCGATAGGCCCGGTGAAGACGTCGACGTACGGGTGTTCGCGGGCGGCGTCGAGCAGCGCTTCCAACCACCCTGGGCTCACGCGGACGTCGTCATCGACGAACACCACGAGCGCCCCGCGGGAGCGCTGCACGCCGGTGTTGCGGGCGACGTTCAGGCCGAGCGGGCCCCGATGGGGCTCGTAGCGGGCGCTGAAGCGCGCTGCCAGCTCGCGCGCCGCGGAGGAAGGACCGGCATCGTCGACCACGAGCACCTCAGCGCCGGCCCGCGCGGCGGCGGGCGCGATCGAGGACAGCGCCACCTCCAGGTAGGCAGGGCGTGCGCGTGTGGGGATCACGATCGAGGCTGGCGGGATCATGGCTGCCAGAGAGTCTAGGTTTGACGCCGCGATGGTCCTGTTCCTACACAACCGCTACCGCACCTCGGGGGGCGAGGAACGCACGGTCGAGGATCTGCTGTGGCTCGTACGCGAGCACCTACGCGAGCCGGCCGAACTGCTGGAGCGCCCGGCGATCTCCAATCGCTCGGCGAGTCACGCGCGAGCACGCGCGGCGGCGGGACTGCTGCGCGGAGGGCTCGAGCCCGGGGATGTGGCGCGTGCGGTGCGGCTGACCGGCGCGCGGGTCGTGCACGCGCACAACGTGCACCCGACTCTCGGCTGGCGTGCGCTGGCGGCGGCGCGGGCGGCCGGCGCGCGAGTCGTGCTGCACCTGCACCAGTACCGTCTGGTGTGCGCGATCGGGGTGTGCTTCACACGCGGCGCCGAGTGCACGCGCTGCCACGGGCGCGACACGCTCCCGGGGGTGCGCCTGAACTGTCGCGGCAGCCTGCCCGAGGCGCTCGCGTACGGCGCGTCGCTGGCACTGTGGCAGCGACGTCTGGTGGAGCAGGCGGATGCGGTGATCGTCCCCAGCCAGTTCGCCCGCGAACGGCTGCGCGAGCTCGGCGCACCGTTGCACTGGGAGCGGGTGCACGTGCTCGCGCCGCCGCTGCGCGCGCCGACCGCTGCGGTGGGCTTGGGTGTGATGGCGAGATCGGACCCGGAGGCGCGATCGGATGTGTCGAGGCAATCGGGCGCGGTAGCGGGAGCGGATGCGGGCGTGGGCTCGTATGCGCTTGTGGTTGCGCGCCTGTCGCCTGAGAAGGGCGTCGACGTGGCGATCGACGCTTGCAGAAGCGCAGGCATCCCGTTGGTGGTGGCTGGCGAGGGGCCTGAGCGCGCGGCGCTGGCCCGGCGGGCGGGCGAGGGGGCGGTTCGCTTCGTCGGCCATGTCGAGGATCGTGAGCTGGCCGAGCTGCGCGCTGGCGCGGCGATCGCGCTGGCGCCATCGCGCTCGGGCGAGACGTTCGGGTTGGCGGCGGCGGAGGCGATGGCGGTCGGGCTGCCGGTCGTCGCCAGCCGGGTGGGGGCGCTTCCCGAGCTTGTCGATCCTGACGCGCTGGTCACACCGGGCGACGCTAGTGCGCTGGCGGGCGCGATCGCGCGCCTGGCGGGAGATCGCGAGGCCGGCGAGCGAGGCCGCGAGCGGGTGCGCGCGCTGTGCGCCCCGGAGGTGGTAGCGGGCGCGCTGGCGGAGGTGTACGGCGGTCGCGGGGCAGGCGGGAAGCTGATCCTATGAGCACGTAAGCTGCGGCGGTGCCCACCGCCCGCAGCGCCCTGATCACCGGCATCACCGGCCAGGACGGCTCATTTCTCGCGGAGCTGCTGCTCGAGCACGGCTACAGCGTTACCGGCCTGGTCAGGGGCGGCGCTGAAGGGTCGCTCGGCTGCAGTGAGCATTTGCGCGCGCGCGTACAAATGCTGCAGGGCGATCTGCTCGAGCCAGAGACACTGCGCGCGGCGATCGAGCTCGCGCGTCCGCGCGAGATCTACCACCTGGCGGCGCCGTCGTTCGTGCCGGCGTCGTGGCAGCGGCCGGGCGAGACGATGAGGGCGATCGCGGGCTCGTGCACGGCGATCCTCGAGGCGGTGCGCGACGTCGATCGGGAGACGCGGGTGTTCGTGTCGGCGTCCGGAGCGATCTTCGGCGACGCGCCGGAGAGCCCGCAGCGGGAGGACACCCCCTGCCGGCCGACCAATCCATATGCGATCGCCAAGCTCGCCGCGCACCAGCTGGTGGGCGCGCTGCGGGCCAACGATGGGCTGCACGCGAGCTCGGGCATCGTCTACAACCACGAGTCCGAGCGCAGGCACGAGCAGTTTGTGACCCGCCGGATCACCCGTGGGGCTGCGGCGATCAGCCTGGGCTTGCAGCACGAGCTGACGCTGGGCTCGCTGGAGGCGGTGCGCGACTGGTCGTTCGCCGGAGACATCATGCGGGGTGCGTGGCTGATGCTCCAGCAGGACCGCGCGGACGATTACGTGCTGGCGAGCGGCATTCCGCACACAGTGGCAGAGCTCGCGGTGGTGGCATTCGCGTGCGTCGGCCTGGAGGCCGAGCGCCACGTGCGCGTGGACCCGTCGCTGGTGCGCCCGACGGAGCGGACGGCAAGCGTGGGCGATCCGAGCAAGGCGCGCGAGCGCCTCGGCTGGCGGGGGCTGGTGAGCTTCGAGGAGCTCGTGCAGCGGATGGTGCAGGCGGACCTGCGCTCGCTGCGCGCGACGGCCACCGCGTCGCAGTAACACCTCCGCATCTCAGCGTCTCAGTAACGCCTTACACTGGCAGCCGGGATGACGACCGTCGGTGTGATCGGGCTCGGCTATGTGGGTTTGCCGCTTGCGGTGGCGTTTGCGCAGGAGGGCTGCGATGTGGTCGCAGTCGATGTGGACGCGCGCAAGGTCGAGGCGGTGGGGGCGGGGGAGTCCTACATCGAGGACGTCTCGTCGGAGGTGTTGCGTGCTGTGGCGGAGAGGATCCACGCGACCACGCGCTATGCGCGCCTGGAGCGGGCGGACGCGGTGCTGGTGTGCGTGCCGACGCCGCTGACGCGTAACCGCGAGCCCGATCTCGGTCCGTTGCTCGATGCCACGCGTGCGCTCGCGGAGGTGCTGCAGGCCGATCAGCTGGTGGTGCTGGAGTCGACCACATACCCTGGTACGACGCGTGAGCGGGTGGCGCCGTTGCTGGAGGAGTCGGGGCTGGCGGCGGGCAGGGACTTCCATTTGGCATTCTCGCCGGAGCGGGTCGACCCTGGCCGCACGGACTTCACGCTGCGCAACACGCCGAAGGTGCTGGGCGGCCTGACGGAGGCGTGTGCACAGCGCGCGCAGGAGCTGTACGAGCTGGTGTGCGACCAGATCGTGCGTGTGTCGAGTCCGGAGGCGGCGGAGCTGACGAAGCTGCTGGAGAACATCTTTCGCTCGGTGAACATCGCGTTGGTGAACGAGCTGGCGATGCTGACCGACCGCATGGGGATCGACATCTGGGAGGTGGTGGACGCGGCGGCGAGCAAGCCTTACGGGTTCATGCGCTTCGAGCCCGGTCCGGGGATGGGTGGTCATTGTCTGCCCGTCGATCCTTTTTATTTGAGTTGGCGTGCGCGTGAGTTCGACATGGCGACCGAGTTCATCGAGCTGGCGGGCAAGGTCAACCAGCAGATGCCCTATCACTGCGTGGCGAAGGCGCAGCGCGCGCTCAACGACACGGGGATGTCGGTCAAAGGCGCACGGATTGTGGTCGTGGGCGTCGGCTACAAGCCGGGCATGGGGGATGTGCGCGAGTCGCCGGCCTTGAAGATCATCTCGCTGCTGCGGGGGATGGGTGCAGAGGTGGTCTACCACGACCCGCACGTGCCCAGCCTGCACGAGTTCGCGCTCGAGAGCACCCCGTTGGCGGACGCCGTGGCGAATGCCGACCTCGCGCTGATCGTGACCGCTCACCCGAGCGTCGACCACGAGCTGATCGCCCGGCGCGCACGCCTCGTCCTGGACCTCCGCGGCGTCACACGCAAGTCGAGCGCCGCCAGCACGACAGGTGCGTCGGGCACGGCAGGGGCGGCGGGGGCGGCCAACACGGGGAGTACCGCCGGCACCGCGAGCCCGGCAAACGTCGTGCGGTTGTGAGCGCGGGTCGGGCGATGAGCGGTCTGCACGCTCCTGGCCCGTTGCTGGGCGACGGGGTTGTGGTGGGCGAGGGCGTGTCGTTCGGGGCGTACGTGGTTGTGCACGAGGGCACGGCGATCGGCGACGGCTGCTCGATTGAGGATCACGCGGTGCTCGGCAAGTGTCCGCGACTGGCGCGCCATTCGGGTGCGCGGGGCGAGGTGCGGGCGCTGGAGCTGGCGGCGCGGGTCAGCGTGGGCACGGGCGCGGTCGTGTTCGCGGGCGCGAGTGTCGGGCCCGATGCGATTGTGGGCGACCAGGCATTCGTGCGTGAGCGCGCGCGGATCGGCGAGGGCTCGGTGATCGGGCGCGGCAGCGTCGTCGACAACGACGTCGTCGTCGGGGCGCGGGTGCGTGTGCAGACAAACGTCTACCTGACCGCGTTCACGGTTGTCGAGGACGACGTGTTCGTCGGTCCGGGTGCGATCACGACGAACGACGACACGATGGCTCGTCACGGCTCCGAGACGCCCCCACGGGGCGCGGCGCTGCGCCGCGCGTGTCGCGTTGGCGGCGGCGCGGTGCTGACGCCGGGCGTGGAGATCGGCGAGGAGGCGTTCGTGGCGGCCGGGGCGGTGGTCACGCGCGACGTCCCCGCCCGTGCGGTTGTCATGGGCGTGCCGGCGCGTGTGGTGCGCGAGGTGGGCGAGGAGGATCTGCTCGAGCGCTGGCGTTGATAACGCTTCAGCTGGCGTGCAATGCTGCAACCACCTGATCGGCCTGCTCTCGCGTGAGCACCGGGCTCATGGGGATCGCCAGGTGCGTGCGAGCGGCGTGCTCGGTCCCGGGCAGCTCGATCCCGGCGGCCCACTCGCGCATTGCCGCCTGACGGTGGACTGGGGTGCGGTAGTAGGGCTTGCAGCCGATGCCCGCTGCTGCGAGTGCGCCTTCCAGGCGCTCGACGTGCGGGTCGCCGACCACATACAGGTGCCAGGCCGGCGATGCTCCGGCGACGGGCGCGGGCAACGCGACCAGCTCGCCGAGCCCGGCCTCCTGGTAGTGGCGCCCGGCCAGTCTGCGACCATCGGCCCAGTCGTCCAGGTGGGGTAGCTGCACGCGCAGGATCGCCGCCTGCAGCTCATCCAGGCGCGAGTTGTAGCCGATCTGCTCGTAGGAGACCTTGTCGTGCGAGCCGTGAAAGCGCAGGATCCGCGCCTGCTCGGCGATTCTTTCATTGGAGGTCGCGATTATGCCGCCGTCGCCGAAGCAGCCGAGGTTCTTGGACGGGAAGAACGAGAACGTCGCCGCCGTCCCGAGCGCCCCCGGGCGCTCGTCGTCGGCCCTTGAGCCTGCCGCCTGGGCCGCGTCCTCGAGCACGGGCACGCCCAGCGCCTCGATCTCTGCGATCGGGGCTACGTTGCCGAACAGGTGCACCGCGACGACGACCTTCGTGCGCGGGGTCAGAGCTGCGCGGACCGTCTCGGCGGTGACGCAGTAGGTGTCCGGGTCGATGTCGCAGAACACCGGCGTTGCCCCCGTCGGCGGGATCGCCTCGGCGGAGGCGTAGAACGTGAACGATGGCACTACCACCTCGTCGCCTGGGCCGACGCCCATCGCCCGTAGCGCGATCGTGATCGCGTCGGTGCCGTTGGCTACGCCCACTGCGTGCCGGCAGCCGCAGTACGCGGCAAACTCACGCTCGAACGCTTCCACCTCCGGACCGAGGATGTAGCGCTCGGAGGCGAGCACCCGCTCGATCGCTGTGCGCAACTCCTCGCGCAGGCCGATCAGTGGCGTCGAGGTGTCGAACAGCGGCACGCCCATGGCGATTAGTGTGGCGTCAGCAGCTCGAGGTCCGCGCGCGTCATCAGCCGGATCAGCTCCTCGAAGCTAGTCTGCGGCTTCCAGCCCAGGTCGCGGTCGGCCTTGCCGGCGTCGCCGATTAGGTGGTCTACCTCGGCGGGTCTGACGAATGCGGGGTCGATCGTCACGTACTGCTCGAAGCTCCCCAGCCCGGCCTCGTCGAACGCGACCTCGCAGCACTCGCGCACCGAGTGCGCCTCTCCCGTCGCGATCACGTAGTCCTCGGGGATGTCACGTTGGAGCATCAGCCACATCGCCTCCACGTAGTCCTTTGCATAGCCCCAGTCGCGTTCGGCGTCGAGGTTGCCGAGGCGCAGCTCCCTGGTCAGGCCGTGCTTGATCGCAGCTGCGTGCCAGGTGATCTTGCGGGTGACGAACTCGAGGCCGCGGCGGGGGGAGTTGGAGATCACGATGCGACCTACGCCGGCGCAGAAGACGCCGCTCTCGGTCTCGATGTCGAAGGTCCATTCCTCGTCGGGGACGAGCGCGGCGGCGATCCGCCGAACCTCGGCCGGGTTCTTGCGCAGGTGCTGACCCTTCGCGCCCACTCTCGCCGCTGACGCAAGATTCAGCTGGTAGTAGATCTTCTCGTCCCGCTGCTCGACGTATACCGATGCTGGCTGATCGTTTACGTGGTACATCCAGCACAGGCCCTGGGCGAGGACCGGGCTATTCGTCTTGATCGACGCGCCGTTGCCACGCTTGAGGCCGTCGCCCTTGTAGTAGCCGTCCAAGAAGGCTTCCTGGACCTCGTGACTCGCGTTCAGGACCACCGGTGGGACCTGCTTAAAGCCCGTTGGTGTGTACAGCTGCTCTCGCAGCCAGGGTGTGACTGAGCGGCATTCTGTGAGGTTCATGTGTTCGACAGAGGCGTCCTCGTCCCAGCCGGAGGTGCCGGTCCATTCCTTTGAGTTGCCGAGGAACAGCTGTGACCACAGACTGGCTACGCGAGCGCGCAGCAACGGGTCGTTGTTCGTAAAGCGGCAGCCCGCCCCGTCGTGGTGCACGTAGCCGTCCGCCGCCATCAGGCCGAGGAACTCCGCCATCTCAGTGGTCACCACGCTCCAGTCGGCCAGAGGTGGCATCTCGTCGGCCAGCGCGAGCTCGTCGCCGGCTTCCACGTCGGCCGCGGCGATCTTCTCGTAGTCCGGGTTGAGCATGTTGTGATGGGCGGTCACCTCCACCACGCCCGCCCGCGCTTGGATCGACAGGAGTTCGTGGTCTGAGTCCGTTGCCCGCCTGCGCGTCGCCGTGATCGCCGTGATCGGCGTCCAATCGTCGCCATCCCAGATCTCGAGGAAATGTTTGGGGAGGAAGTTCTGCACGGAGCCGCCCTTCCTCAGGAGCGGCACCAGGTCAGCCGGTGTCTTGACCGCGATGATCCCGTCCTCGCGGAGGAGCAGAGGGGTTGTCTCAGAGAAACACTCATGATTAAAGAGTATCCCCGACGTCGCGTGCAGGTCGTAGGACTCGCGGTAGTTGACCGTGATGAAGTGGCCATACGCCTTCGCCACTCCGTACGGAGACCGCGGATAGAAGGGCGTCGTCTCCGTCTGCGGAACCTCCAGCACCTTGCCGAACATCTCGCTCGAGGACGCCTGGTAGAAGCGCGCGTTCGGGCACACTTCGCGCATCGCCTCGAGCATCCGCGTCACGCCCACGCCCGTGAACTCCGCTGTGAGCGTCGGCTGGATCCAGGAGACAGCGACGAACGACATCGCCGCGAGGTTGTAGATCTCCGCCGGTTTGGACGCGCGTAGCGCGTCCACGAGCGAGCGCTGATCGAGCAGGTCGCCCTGGTGGAGGGTGATGCGGTCGCGGATGTGCTCGATCCGGTCGAACTTCTCCGTCGAGGCGCGGCGCACCATGCCATGGACGTCATAACCCTTCTCGAGCAGCAGCTCGGCCAGGTAGGAGCCGTCCTGGCCGGTTACTCCGGTGATTAGCGCTGAGCGGCGGTCGGGCATCGAACGCGAGAGCCTATCGGCCCGTGGCGATGGGCTGAGGGAATGCCTATGTCGCAGCTGATACGGGGGTGCGCTCGCCGGCACGTCGCTCGTTCGCCTGTGCCCCAGAGGGTGCCTGCGCCCGAGAGCGTGCGTCCTTTCGGCTGCGCAGCCAACGGACGGTCGCCGCGATACCGTCCTCCACCTCGATTTTTGCCTCCCAGCCGAGCAGCCGCCGGGCCTTCTCAACCGAGGGCCAGCGCCGCTGCACGTCTACCGTGAACGTCGGCAGGTGCTCCAGCTCGAACGCGTCCGAGTTCTCGCCGCATGCTTCCCACACGATGCGCGCGATCTCCGCCACCGTCAGCTCGCGCGCGGCCGAGATATTGAAGTCCTCGTTCAGCCCCGCCGGCGAGCGCATCGCCGTGACGACGCCGTCAGCGATGTCGTCAACGTGCGTGAGCGTCCTTGTCTGCTCGCCCGAGCCGAAGATCTGTAGCGGCCGCTGGCCCGAGAGCACCTTCTCGATCAGGTCGGGCACCGCATGCGCGATCCCGGGCTCCGCGTCGGGCATCTCGCCCGGGCCGTACGCGTTGAACGGACGGCAGATCGTGTACGGCAGGCCGTGCTCGTCGTGTGCCGCGCGGCAGTACACCTCGCCCGTCAGCTTCGAGAAGCCGTACGCCGAGATTGGGGTCGGGCATCGCGGCAGATAGTCCTCCGGCGTCGGAAACAGCTCCGCCTGCTCGAACACCATCGACGAGGACACGTACACGAAGCGCTCCACCTCCAGATCGAGCGCCGCGCGGATCACCGAGTTGTACAGCGCGTTGTTGACCTCAGTGAGGGTGTGCGGGAGCCGATGGAAGTTCGCGATCCCCCCGACGATCGCCGCCAGGTGGATCACGTGCGTGCAGCCCTTGCTCGCCGCGCGCGCCTCCTTCAGTACGCGCAGGTCGCCCGTGTGGACCTCGCAGCCCTCGCGCATCCACTGCGGCGCCGTGCGCTGGTCGGACACGCGCACCTCGTACTGCGGGATCGGCGAGCAGCCTGCGCACGACCGCCGCGCCGATCGTGCCCGCGCCGCCGGTGACCAGCACGCGGTTCATGCGCCGGCTCTCACGGGAACGCCCCGCATCTGCCGGTCTTCACGGGAACGCTGCTCGTCGCCGGCGGGAACGCCCCTCATCCGCGTGGCTGGGTGGGCGCCAAGGCAGCCAGCTCGGATGCGTACGCGAACACCTGCGCCGCGCCCCAGCAGTTCCACGGATCCACCACCAGGCAGTCGCCGCCCGCGTGCTCGATGATCGCCGCGAGCGCGCGCGGGTCGCGAAACTCCGCGTGGTCGGCCGTCACCACGACCAACTCGGCGCCGTCGAGCACCTCCTCGAACGGCGCCGTCGGTGTGGCCACATGCGGGTCGTGCACCGCCACGTCCGCCAGCTCGCGCTCCAGCAGCCGGATCAGCTTGTGCGCCAGCGAGTCGCGCTCGTCGTCCGTGTCCGCCTTGAACGCCAGTCCCAGCACCGCGACCTTGCGGTTGGCCAGCGAACCCAGGCGCCGCCGCGCGCCCTCCAGCAGGAACAGCGGCACCGACTCGTTCACACGCGAGACCGCCAGCAGCATCCCCGGCGCCGCCGAGCGCTCCTCCGAGAACGCGAAGTCCTTGCGCAGGCACGTACCCGCCGTGAAGCCTGGCCGGGCGATGCCGCCGCGCGGATAGTCGCGGTTGATCAGGTCGATCACCTCGAACACGTTCGCCGCGTAGCGCTCGCAGTCCATCATCAGCAGGTTCGGCAGCGCGAAGTTCGCGTAGCGCAGGATGTTCGCCCAGATCTTCGCCAGCTCCGCCTGCACCGGCGTCGTCTGCACGATCGGCGCATCGAACACGCCGAACAGCTCGCCGACCACCTCCCCCGAGCGCGCGCCGACGCCGCCGATGATGCACGGCAGCGTGTCGATCTCCTCCAGGAAGCTGCCAGCTGCGATTCGCTCGGGAGCGTGCGCCACGAACACCTCCTCACCGATCTGAAAGCCACGGTGCTTGGCCACGTAGCCGGCCACGAACTCCGTCGTCCCCGGCGCGATCGTCGAACGCAGGATCAGCGAGTGTCCCGGCGCGAGCACCCCCAGCAGGTCGTCCAGCGCCGAGCGGATGTCGCGCATGTCGATCTCGATGTGGGAGAACGACGGCGTTCCCAGCGTGATCACGATCTGGCGCGCGCGCGCCGCGTCGACGACGCGCTCGGACAGCGACAGCCGGCCGCCGGCGTGCACGCGGTCGAGCAGCGCTTGCGCGCCCGTCTCCGCGAACGGCATCCGCCCGTCGCGCACCGCGCCCAGACGGGCGGGATCGTTGTCGATCCCGATCACGTCCAAGCCGCGGTCGGCGAACGACAGCGCCAGCGGCAGGCCGACGCGGCCGAGGCCGATCACCGACGACGTCGGCGGTGCTCTGTTCAGTTGCCATGCAAGCCAGCAGGATATCCGTGACCGGCCGCAGTCCCGCAACCACGCACGCACGAAAATCATCAAAAAATCAAGCGCCGTCTTCCCGGCGATGACGCACGTACTGGCCCGCGAAGCCCATGACGAAGCGCGGGTTGTAGCGCGCGTAGCGACGCCACAGGCGCCGCGGCTCGCGCGAGAGCCGGTACGCCCACTCCAGGCCGGCGCGCTGCATCCAGCGCCGGCGCCTGCGAGACGAGGCCCGCGTGGAAGTCGAACGCGGCGCCCACGCCGACCAGCAGCGCGCGCCGCCAAGCGCGGTCGCATGGCGAGCATCCACTGCTCCTGCTTGGGCTGCCCCGTGCCGACCCACACAACCTGGGCGTCCGACGCGTCGATCGCGGCGACCACGTCCTGCTCCTCCTTGGCGCTCAGCGCGCGAAACGGCGGCGAGAAGCCACCGACGATCTGCAGGCCGGGGAAGCGCTCGCGCAGTCGCCGTTCGAGCAGCTCGAGCGCCGCGGGTGTGCGACCGCCGTACAGGTACATCGGCGTGCCCGTAAGCGCCGCGCGCGCGCAGAAACGGGCCATCAGGTCGGGACCGTACACGCGCGTGGCGCGGGTGTGGCCGAGCGCGCGCAGCGCCCACACCAGCGGCTGGCCGTCCGGCACTGCGAGCGTCGCGCCGAGCACCGCCGCGCGCGCCTGTGGATCCTCGCGCGCGCACATCACCAGGTTGACCGCCGCGGCCGTCACATAGCCTCGGCCCCCCACTGCGATCATCGCCTGCATCCAGTCGATCACCTCTTCGTAGTTGGAGATAGCCAGCGGGATGTCGAGGATCTCGGCGCGCGGGGGCACGGCCGGAACGGCCGAATCCGATGGGGTGCGGGCGGATGGCGTGGAGATTGCGTGAAGATACCCGCCCTCGTGGAGATCGACCGCGACTTCTGGCTGCGCCGGCGGGTGCTCGTGACCGGGCACACGGGCTTCAAGGGCGCCTGGCTGTCGCTGTGGCTGCAGTCACTCGGCGCCGACGTGACTGGACTGGCGCCCGGCATGCCGACGCGGCCGTCGCTCTATGAACTGGCCGGCGTCGGCGCGCACATGCGCCAGCTCACGGTCGACGTGCGCGACGCCGTGGCCGTGCGCGAGGCGGCTGCGCCAGGCACGTCCCGAGGTCGTGCTCCACCTCGCCGCCCAGCCGATGGTCAGGCGCTCGCTGCGTGAGCCGGCGGCGACATACGCGATCAACGTGATGGGCACCGTCAACGTCCTCGAGGCCGTCCGCCAGATCGGCTCGGAGGTGCAAGCCGTCGTGGTGGTCACCTCAGACAAGTGCTACGAGAACTCGGGCGAGCGTTCGCGGCGCTTCGTCGAGGAGGACCCGCTCGGCGGCTCCGATCCTTACTCGAGCTCCAAGGGATGCGCCGAGCTGGTGGCCGGTGCCTATCGGCGGTCCTTCTTCTCCAGCGAGGGTTCGCCGCAGCTCGGGACGGCGCGCGCCGGCAACGTCATCGGCGGCGGCGACTGGGGCGAGGACCGGCTCGTGCCAGACACTGTCCGCGCGGTCGAGACCGGCGAGCCGCTCGCCGTGCGCAGCCCGCGGGCGGTGCGTCCGTGGCAGCACGTGCTCAGCCCGCTCGGTGGCTATCTGCGCCTCGCCCAGGCGCTGTCGCAGGGTCCTGGCGGGCAGGCGGCGCGCGCGTGGAATTTTGGCCCTCCGGCATGCGACGCGCGACCAGTGAGCTGGATCATCGAGCGCCTCGCCGCGCTGTGGGACGGGGAGCTCCGATGGCAGCTCGACGAGGGAACCAACCCGCCGGAGGCAGGCCACCTGGCACTCGACTCGAGCGCCGCCGAACGACTGCTCGGATGGCGTCCGGCGTGGCAGCTCCAGGACGCGCTCGAGCTGGTCGTCGAGTGGCATCGTGCCCACCGTGCGGGAGGAGACATGCGGCGCGTGAGCCTGGCGCAGATCGCGAGGCTCGGTTAGGCGTCGCGCACGCCCCTCGGAATTTGCCAAACAGGCAATATCCATAATCTTCCCGCGGATGAGCCCGCTGAGCCTCCGTCGCTACCGTGCCGAGCGTCTGCTGCGTCAGGAGTTCGAGGGACTGCGGGGGCGGGTGCTGGCGAGCGTGCGGGGACGGCTGCGAGCGAGCGGTGTGAGCCTCGATCAGGGCGACCTCGACGGCGTGCTATGCCCAGGCGTGGCAGGGCCTGTACATGGCTGTGCTGGAGGGGCAGGAGATCGCCAGTCCTGCCCGCTGGCTGGTGCTGGTGACGTTCCGCCGGGCGATCGAGGAGCATCGAGCGCGCGTTCGCGCCAATCGCGGCGGTGAGTTCCGGCCGAACGGCACGAGGGATGTGCACCGGGACGTCGAGCCCGAGATCGATACTGGGATCGGCGCGGAGTGCGACTTCGCTGCCGAGCTCGACGACCGCGTGCGCCTGCGCCAGCTGTTCGAGGGGCTGCGCGGCCGTCTGGACGGGCGCGAGCGGGAGGCGGCAGCGCTGTGCTATCTGCAGGGCCTGTCGCGTTCCGAGGCGGCCGCGCGGATGGGCGTCAGCGAGGCGCGGATGCGCAAGCTGATGGAGGGTCGCGGCCCGGGCCGGCCCGGCGTCGCGGGTAAGGTCGGCGCGCTCGTGGAGACGATCCGCGAGGGTGACTGGTGCGCCGAGCAAGGCTCATTGATGCGCGCCCTCGCCTACGGCATCCTCGACCCTGACGGGGAGCGCTACCGGCTGGCGCTCATGCACCGCAGCCAATGTCCCGCCTGCCGCGCCTACGTCGCCTCGCTGCGCGGCCTGGCGGCAGTGCTGCCGCCCGTATTCCTGCCCTGGGGCCTTGGCGCGGAGGTCCTCGCGCGTGCCGGCGAAGGCGTGCACGCCGGCGGCGCGGCCGGAGCAGCAGGCGGCGGTGCGGGCAGTGGTGTGTCGGGCGGTGCGGGCGGCGGTGTGCCGGGAGGCGGTGGTGTACCCGGTGGCGGTGCGTCCGGCGGCGGTGCGCCAGGTGGCGCGGGTGCGGGCCTGCAGGCCGGGCGGGGGATCGGCGGTGCCTTGTCCGCATCGGGGGCTGCCGGCGCTGGCGGTGCGGCAGGCGGAGGCTGGCTGCTCAGTGCCGGCCCGCTCAGCGCCAAGCTCGCCGTCGGATGCCTGCTCGCGCTCAGCGTCGGCGCGGGCTGCGTCGCGCTCGACCGCGGACACCGAGCGCCTGTGCCCACCCGCTCACAGCATTCAGCGTCTCGGCCCGCCGCAGATGCGACAGCGAACATGCCCGCTACAGACCCGGCGGGCGATCCCACAGCCGGTGCCGGCCTCACCGCCGGGCAAGCCGGCATTGCCTCATCCGCGTCCCTCACCCCCGCGAGTAGAGCAAGCCGCGAGTTCGGTCCGGAGCAGGCGCTGGCGCCCGGCGCCGCTGGAGCACCCGGCGCCGACGAAGCGGCGGCCTCCGCTGGCCGCCAGGGTCCGACTGCGCGATCGGCCTCCTCCAGCTCACGGGCTCCGCTTACGGTCGCCGTGTCGCCGGCCAGTGGATCCTCGACCGGCGACTCTTCTGCCGGTGGGTCCTCCTCCGCTGGATCCTCGACCGGCGGGTCCAGCCGCGGCGAAGTCCCGATTCCAGCCGGCGGTCAGTCGTCTCCCTCGAGTGCCGGCGATTCAGTCGCGGCCGAGCGCGAGTTCTCGCCGGGCTAGCGTTCGGCAGTACCTTGCATCCAAACTTGGTACTACCATGGTGAGACCGAGTCTGGCAAAGAGCTACTGACCCGTCAGCCCCTCGGGAAGACCTTGCCCAGGCGCCTGAAGGCGAGTGGGTTACCGCGCGGGCGCAGTCTGCCGGTGGCGACCGCGCGCAGGGGGTCTAGGCGCTCCCCGACGAGGTCCACCCAGTCCTGGTAGGACAGGCGCAGGCGCAGGTCGGGGTTGGGTGCCTCGCCCTGCTCGACTGTGCTGGAGCCGTTGTTGACGGTCAGGTGCCAGGTGGGAACGTCAGGGTCGGTGAACTCCCATTGGAAGGTTGCGGGGCGCTTGAGCCCGTGATTGGGGTTGACCTGGAGGCGGATCGTGTCGAACAGCAGCGCGACCGTCTCTTCGTCACGCATCGAGGGTCCCTCACGCACGCCGATCACGCCGGCCTTGGCGAGCGCGCGCCCGCGCTGGGATGTCTCGAGCGGTGAGAGCCCGGGTGGTAGCAGCGCCGGGCCGGGCAGGGTGTCGATCGCGAGGCCGGCTGAACGCAACTTGGTGGTCATTGAGGTCAGGCCCTCGACGCCGACCTTGTCGAAGGTGTAGTTGAAGACCGTCAGGTAACTTTCGTCCCAGCCCGGGGGCATCAGCACCTGAGAGGTGAAGCGGGTGACTTCGCGCAGGATCCGGGCGACGGCCTTGGGAACTCGTACTGGGTCTTCGCGGTTGAGATCGGAGAGGAGCTTCACGCCGAAGCCGATGTGGCGCTGCTCGTCGGCGGCGATGTTCGCCATGCCCGCGCGGAAAGCCGGAAGCTGGTCGCGTTCCTCGAGGTAGCTGCAGATGAAATGCTGGCCAGGCTGGGCGAGCGCGGCCTCGATCACGATGTGGTAGAGCGTCACCGCAGCGGCCAGCTGGGCGGGAGAGCGGTCCGCGCGCAGCTCGTCGGCCATGCTGTCCAGGCGGTCGAAGATCTTGCGGAAGCCGCACGTCAACTGCGGCTTGATCGCATTGAGGCCGCTGCTCATAGAACCGTCGCCGATGCCGCAGACCTCCTGCATGAAGCGCTTGAAGAACACCGCATGGCGGGCCTCGTCGACCTGCTGGGTGGTCAGGAAGTACTTCTGCTCCTCCAGCGGGGCGGCGTCGATGTAGGGCGACAGGTTGTCGGCGACCGCGTCCTCGCCCCAGAAGAACAGGCAGTAGTTCCACAGCGCAGCCTGGCGCTCGAACTCGGTGAAATCCTCGCGCCACTGGCGCGCGTCCTCAGTGAAGTCCAGCTCCGTAGCGCACCAATTGCCACGCTCCCAGCGCGAGTAGAGATCCTCATAGGAGATCGCGTCAGCGGGCAGGCTGGCCACGTTGGTGGCGTCAGTCGGTGTCGAGCTCATCGCGGTCGCCATCGTCGTCGCTCCTCTCGCTCGGTGGTCGTGCAGAGTTGATAATGGACGCTATCGAAATAATATCCGCTCTGTCAAGTATGATGTAATCGATGGAGGCCGCACGGAGTGAGCTGGGGTCGCGTGGGAATACCGGGCCGTCCGCGACGGGCGGGAATCGCATGACCCGCGAGCAGAGCCGGGCGAATACCCGCGACCGTCTGCTGGCGGCGGCGCGGAGCGTGTTCGCGCGCAACGGGTTCCACGGAGCCTCAGTCGAGGAGATCGCCTCGGAAGCAGGGTTCTCGACGGGCGCGCTGTACTCGAACTTCGACGGCAAGGAGGACCTCTTCCTGGTGCTGATGGAGCGCGAGATCGATGAGCACGCGCGGGAGATTGCAGACGCGGTGCGCACGCGTGCGTCGATCGCCGAGCGGGCGACGGGCGGTGCGCGGCAGTGGATGACGATGATCGAGCGCGAGCCCGAACTGCTGCTGCTGTTTATGGAGTTCTGGGCCTACGGCGTGCGCGACCCGCGGGTGAGGCCGAAGGTGGCCGAGCGATTCGCGCAGATGCGCCAGGTGTTGACGCAGTTGATCGCCGACGGCGTGCGCGAGTTCGAGCTCGAGCTGGCCCTGCCGGCCGAGCAGCTAGCGGTCGCAATCGATGCGTTGGCCGACGGCATCGCCCGCCAGAAGCTTGCCGATCCTGACGCTGTGCCGGACGAGCTGATGGGTAGGGTGCTCTCGCTGCTGCTCTCCGCGGCTACTCGCCCGGCGGCAGGCACAGGCACGCATAGTGGACTGTGAACACCCGTCGGGCGACGGGTGCGGCGAGGCCATGCAGGCTGGTTCGCGCTGCCCACTTGACGGTGCCGATGGCACGCGCCTTCGTGGCGGCGGCGAAGAAGCGGTGAACCTCCAGTCCCAGCGGATCGTCGAGCTCCGCGGCGATTGACAGGCCCGCGCGCGCGATGATCTCCCTGGTGGCGCGGCGGTCCAGTCGTTGCAGGTGACCCACCTCGACCGCGTGCTCGCGCTTGCCGGCGCGCCGTGCCGACCAGTTGGCCTCAAGTGGCACCTCCACGAGCACCGCCCGGCAGGCGCGGGCGACCTCGCGCAGCAGCGCCGACGGATCGGGGACGTGCTCGAGCACGTGCGAGAGCACGCCGAGCTCGTAGGTGCCATCGGCAATCGGGAGGTGCAGTCCGTCGTAGAGCTCGACCGAGTCGATCTCGCGTCGTGCCCGCGCGATCTCGACGGCCGCCTCGGCGATCTCCACCCCCGCCAGCCGCCCGCCGAAGTCGCGGCGGTATAGCTCGCACAGCAGCGCGCCGTCACCGCAGCCAACCTCGAGCGTGCTCGCCGGCCGCACGCCCGCACGTGTGCACAGCACGATCGCGTGGTCGGCCTTGGCGACGGCCCCCAGCGCGCGCCAGCGCGCGTACATCGCAGCCTCGGCCGGCTCCAGCGAGTAGGCGTCGTCGTAGAACCGGACTAGGGCGGCGGAGTCCTCCACATCGGGGATTATTGTGAACGCGATGACAGCCAAGCTCACGGCATCGCTGCGCGAGGCGCCGGCGACGGTGCCGGCGCTGGCGGCGCTCGTGTTGTTCGTCGGATGGGCGACCACCCAGGCCGGGTATCCGGTCACCCACTGGGCTCCGGGAGGGTTGATCGTGTTGGCGCTGCTCGGCGTCGCCCTGGGTACCGTGCGGCTGCGCGTGGCGGAGGTCCCGAGGCCCGTGTGGCTAGCGCTCGGTGCGCTCGCCGCGTACACCGCGCTCAGCTTCCTGTCGATCCTGTGGGCCGCCGTGCCGGGGGACGCCTGGGAAGGGGCAAACCGGACCCTGCTGTATCTGTTGGTGTTCGCGCTGTTCGCCTGCTGGCGCCAACGCGGCGCGAGCGCGGCGCTGCTGCTCGGCGCGTGGACGCTCGCGCTGATCGCCCTGGCGGCGTTCACAGCGCTGCACGTGAATGCTGCCGGTGCCGCAAGCTTGCAGACCCTGCTCCCCGGCGGCCGCCTGGAATACCCGACCGGCTATGCCAACGCCAACGCGGCGCAATGGCTGATGGCCTTCTGGCCAGCGCTGCTGCTGGCGCGCGAGCGGCGCCTGCCGTGGGGCATGCGCGGACTGCTGGCCGGTGGGGCGGTGCTGCTGGCGGAGGTGGCGCTGCTCAGCCAGAGCCGCGGCGCGCTGTACGCCACGCCCGTGATGCTCGTCCTGCTGTTCGCGCTGCTCCCCGGGCGTACGCGCACGTTTGCCGTGCTCGTACCGATCGCGGCTGGAATCGGCGCGGCCTCGCCGGCTGTGCTCAGGGTGGGTGACGACTTGCACAAAGAAGCCGTGATGCCAGCCACCGTGCACAGCGCCACAGCAGCGATGTTCGCGGCGGCGGTGGCGGTCGGGCTGGTGGTGGCGCTCGGCGCGGCCGTGGAGGCCCGGTTCGAGTTCTCCGAGCGCTCTGTCGCGCGGACGCGCATCGGCGTCCGCGCGGCGGCGGTGGCCACGCTCGTGGCGGTCCTCGCGGTCGGGCTGGTGGCGGCGGGCAACCCGATCGCGCGAATTGAAAAAGGCTGGAAGAGCTTCAAGGGAGGCTACGCATCTGACAGCGCCACCGGTAGCCGGCTAGTAAGCGGTCTGGGCAGCAGTCGCTATGACTTCTACCGCGTGGCACTCGATGAATTCCTGCACCATCCGTTGGTCGGGATCGGCGCGGACAACTTCGAACAGCAGTACCTGGCCCACGGCCGCAGCAAGGAGACTCCCCATTACCCACACAGCGTCGAGCTGCGCACGCTCGCCGAGACGGGCTTGATCGGTGTACTGCTGGCGCTCGCCGGCCTCGCTGCGGCGCTGCTGGCTGCGGCGCGCGCCCTGCGAAGCGCCGATCCGCTCACTCGCTCGGTGGCCGGGGCGGCGCTGGCGGGATTCGCCTACTGGGTCGTCCATGGCTCGTTCGACTGGTTCTGGGAATTTGCGGGACTGGGGGCGCCGGCGTTTGCGCTGCTCGGCCTCGCCTGTGCGCTTGCGCCCGCGCGGGTTCTTACCGCCCGACGAGAGCCGACCAGCGTCAGGCCAGGCAGTGATAAGTCTGCCAGCGGCAGGCCGGCCGGCAGTCGCAGCCGTCGGCTGGCGGTCGTCGCGAGCCTGCTGCTGGCGCTCGCCGCCGTGATCTCACTGAGCGCTCCATGGTTGAGCCAGCTCGAGGTCCAGAGCGCGGCGCGGGTTTGGACGCGCTCGCCGCGGACGGCCTACGCGCGGCTGCGAGACGCCGCCCGCCTGAACCCGCTCAGCGACGAGGCCTATCTCCTCGCTGGCAGCATCGCCCTGCGCTACGGCGAACTGGCGCGCGCCGATCGCGAGTTCTCACTGGCACTCACGCGAACCCCTGGCGACGCGTATGCGACGCTCGAGCGGGGGGCGATCGCCTCGGCCAGGGGCGAACGCGCGGCCGCGCTCGAGCTGCTCGAGCGGGCTGCGCGGTTGGACCCGCGGGAACCACTCATTCGGCAGGCCCTGGATCAGGTGCGCGCCGGGCACCGCGTCAGCATCGAAGAACTCAACCGCTCGATCCTCCTCAAAGCTCAGCAGCTCGCATGAATCTTTGATTTATTCTTACGAACAGGGGGGAAATCCCTCGACATGGTGGCCAGCCTTCGGTACCGTATGCGCGAACACTCGTCGATTCGTCGATGTCGAGGTCTGTACGGTCAAGCGACCTGGCGGTCGGGGGTTGAGCGATGACGAACGCTTGGCACGGATAGGAGCACAGCTTGCTCGGGCCAGAATGGACTCCAGGGCACGGACGCATGAGAAGCCATCGCCTGACGATCACAGTGATGTTGCTGGTGCTGGCTGTCTCAGCGTTGGCACCAACGACAGCCTTCGCTGGCTCGCTGCTCAGTGGCTATGGAGGCCCCGGTCAGGGCAATCAGGCAATCCTCGGTTCCGCACTACTCAACGGACCGTCGGGTGGAGGTGGCGCGGGTGGAGGTAGCGCCGGTGGAGGCGGCCTGGGCAGGCGCGGGTCGACCGGCGGCGGCTCGCCAGTTAGTGGCACCAGCGACGAGCGAGCCGCGCACACTCGCGCGAGCAGCTCGCTCGCGGGTAAGCACGCCTCCGGGTCCAGCGGTGGACAGAAACACGTCAAGGAATCGTCCAGGAATGCATCCAGGGGCGGCTTTTGGCCGTATACACGCACATCTGACCTGAGGGCTTCGCGGGTGAGTGTTGGCGGTTCGCAGGCACTGGGACTCTCAAGCGTGGACCTTCTGTACATACTCCTTGCGCTTGGAGTACTCGTCCCGACGGGCGTGCTCACCAGGAGGCTGGCGCGCCAGCCCGTCTGAGGACGGGACGCCGGCTAAAGCGATGCCACGCAGGACCCGAGTAGTCAACTAACGGACACAGCCGCCAGCCATCCATGGACAGCGCCCAAATCACCCAGCAGACCTCGACCACACTCCCTCTTCGCGGCGAGCTGACACACGATGCGCCGGCGCCCAAGGCGCTGTGGCGAGGAACCTTCACGGGTCCCCTGCAGTGGGCGCTCGAGGGCCCCGGTTGGGGAGTGGTGCGTCCGACAACAGACTTCATCCTGCTGTGTGTGGCGGTCGTGGTCGCCCTCGGCGGGGTCGATGCCACGCTGCACGTCCCCTCGCATCGCGCTCCTCTGCTGGTGTTGCCGCCGCTGGTCATGGTGCTTTTCTATCTACGCGGCCTCTATCGCACCCGCCTGCGTGCCCTGCTCCTCGACGGAATCATCCCCGTCCTAAGCGCCGTGTCCGTGGCTGCGATGGCGGTGGCGACGCTCGGGATGTTCCTGAACGGGCAAGTGCCCAACCAAGACGACTGGTTGCGCGGCTGGCTGTTCTCGCTGCTTGGCGTGGGGCTCGGGCGCGTCGTGCTGTCTCTTACCCAGCGCTGGGCGCGCAAGCGCCACCTGGTGGGCAAGTCGGTCCTGATCATGGGCGCCGGGGTGATCGGCGCGCAGGTGGCGCGGCGCCTGGAGTCCCATCCCGAGTACGGGCTCGTCCCGATCGGCTTTCTCGACGAGGACCCGCGTTCGGTGGCCGAGGTCGGCGGCCGCGACGTGCCTGTGCTGGGCACGATCGAGGACCTCGACGAAACCGTCGAGCGCACAGGCGTCAGACGCCTAATCGTTGCCTTCTCGTCGGTCGCCGACGCGCGCGTCAGTCGCCTGATCCAGCGCTGCCAGGAGCTTGGAGTGGAGGTTGCGGTGGTACCGCGGATGTTCGACACGATCAACGATCGCGTTGGTTACGACACGGTCGGGGGGCTGCCGCTGTTGTCCTTTGCGGCTGTCGACCCCGATGGCCTGCAGTTCGCGATCAAGCACGCGCTCGACCGTGTCTTAGCGCTGGCGCTGCTGATCGTCTTCTCGCCGGTGATCCTGTGTGCGGCGGTGGCCGTTCGCCTCAGTTCTCCGGGGCCGGCGTTCTTCCGCCAGCGCAGGGTGGGGCGCGACGGAAAGGTGTTCGACTTCTACAAGTTCCGCTCGATGCGTGTGGCGCAGGGGCAGATGGAAGCGGGCGAGGAGGGCACCAGTGCGCTGGACTTCCTGTTGGGCGGAGACGTCGCGCCCGGAGGCGTCGAGGGCGAAGACCGCCGTACGGCCGTTGGGCGCTTTCTGCGCAGTACCTCGCTGGACGAGCTGCCGCAGCTGTTCAACGTGCTGCGCGGCGACATGAGCCTCGTCGGTCCCCGCC
Organism: uncultured Solirubrobacteraceae bacterium; assembly: GCA_963830345.1. Classification (GTDB taxonomy): domain Bacteria; phylum Actinomycetota; class Thermoleophilia; order Solirubrobacterales; family Solirubrobacteraceae; genus Palsa-744. Next base: position 562,229 of record CAWHLZ010000001.1, read on the forward strand.
CTGAGCGCCCCGAGTTTGTGGAGCTGTTCAGGCAGGACATCGTCCGCTACGGCGATCGTCACCGGGTGAAGTCTGGGATCACCGGCTGGGCGCAGGTACACGGGCTGCGGGGACAGACTTCGCTGGCCGAGCGGGTCGAGTGGGACAACTACTACATCGCCCACTGGTCGCTCGGCCTGGACCTGAAGATCCTGGCGCTGACGCTCGCGGCGTTGTTTCGAAACGCCGAGTGATCAGATGCTCTTGCGGGCGGCTTTGGCGAGGCCGCTCCAGTACTGGAAGACGCGTACGCGCAGGCCGTTGGTGCCGAGCGCCGATGGCAGCGTGATGGAGTATCGGTTGAAGCGGTTCAGCGTAAACAGCACCCGGTAACGCAGCAGACTGCCTTTGAAGGCTTCTAGCTGCATGAAGTCGCCGACGGGCCCGGAGCCGCGCGCCAGCACCCGTCCGTCCTTTCGCTGCAGGCTGAGAGTGACCGGGCTGATGCTGGCGAAGGGGGAGGCCAGCGCGCGGGCGACCGCGGCGAATGAGGGCTTGCGGGCACCGCTGGCGGAGAGGAGGCCGAAGTCTTCGGAGCTGGAGTCCTGGAGCTTGTACACAACTGCCGCGGCCACATAGGGGGTACGCGCCAGCGCACGCAGCGTGTTGGTGAGGTTGGCTGCCTGGGTCCGCTCGGTCACGCAGGCCTGTTCCTGCTCGAGGCTTTCCCGCGGCCAGCAGCTGCTCCAGCCGAACTCGTCCAGCCACAGCGGCTTGGTATCGCCGTTGGCGAGCTGGGTTTCGCGGATCGATCGCAGCGAAGCGAGCGTCAGGGTGTAGTAGTGGACGGCGAGCCCGTCGTAGTAGCCCTTGATGCCTGCCGCGTACAGTTCGCGCAGAAACTCACCATTTGAGCCTACGAGCGCGCCGGCGAGCACCGACACGTCTGGATTCGCCGCCTTGATCGCTGGATAGGCCGCCCGCAGCATGGCCGCGTAGCGCTCGGGTTTGTCTGGACCGGCGAAATACTCCTCGTTCGCTTGGTCCGGCTCATTCCACACTTCGATTGCCGCCAGCTTAGTGCCGTAGCGCTTTGCCAGATAAGCGACGAACGCTGCATAGACGGCGGGGTCGCTGGGCGGCCAGGCGTTGGCCGGACTCCCGCTCGAGGGGTCACAGACGGCCAGCAGCGAGGCGGGCGCCGAGGATGCCCAGCACGGCGTGTCGTCGACGAGCAGGATCACGCGTATGTCCGCCGCGGCCGCGTCACTGACGAGGCGATCGGTGAACGCCAAGGGGATCGCTTCGATGCGTTCCGGTTCCAGAGGCTCAAACACAGCCCAGGGGATCTCCACGCGGACGACCCTGGCGTGGAGCGCGTGCGCGTCGGCGATCAGACGGTCGGCTTCCGCCGGACTGGAGTCATCACCGGCGCTGCCGATGTTAACGCCGCCCAGCAGAGTGCTCGACGCGGCGGCGCTCTTGCCCTGTCGGGCATCCCCGGCGGGAGCCAGCGACATCAGCACGCAAAGCAAAAGCACCAGCCCGACCGCAGCCCTGGTGGCGCTCCTGCCCTTGGGCAGCATGACCATGGCGGACACGATAGTCATCGGTGGGGCGGCCCTCGCCGGTCGCTGGACCTGCATCTCGAAGTAGGCTGTCTGCAGCGATGTCGCCCACTTGGATCTGGATGCAGATTGCGATCGTCGTATTCGTCCTGATCGGGATGGTCGTGGCGATCATCAGGCTGGCGTAGCGCTCGCTCTGGGTATGATCGGCGCTGTTTGCTGCTCAACTGGACAAAATCCGAGGGAGAATCATGTTCAAGGCGATCGTAGTGGGGACTGATGGCTCCGACACGGCCACCCAGGCCGTGCGCCAGGCAGTCGACCTGGCTCGCGCGGTCGGGGCGAAGCTCGACATGGTGAGCGCCTACGAGCCGGTCCCGGCGCAACAGTTGCGCGAGGAGCGTCGCGATGCTCCCGAGGACATACAGTGGGCGATCAACCCCCGCGAGGAGGTCGACGCCACGCTCGAGGCCGCCGCCGAGGTGGCGCGCCAGGCGGGAGTCCCGGTCAGCGTGTATGCACGGCAGGGCGATCCCGCGGACGCGATCCTGGACGTCGCGGAGGAGCAAGAGGCGGATCTGGTGGTCGTGGGCAACAAGGGGATGACCGGCGCCAAGCGCTTCCTCCTTGGATCGGTCCCGAACAAGGTCTCGCATCATGCTCCCTGCTCCGTGCTGATCATCCGCACCACCTGATCCACGCGAGCCGCGGACAGCTTCACGCTCTCCGTGTGCGCGAAGGCAGCTAGCCGTCGGGCACCGGCGATCCTTGCCGGGATCGCTTTGCACGCTGCCTCGCCGTCTTGGCATCGCGGTTGCGTCGCTTGCGAGATCGCGACCTCGCGGCGGCGGAGCGATTGCGGCTCTTGCTCCAGGTGGGATGGTGGTGGTGCCAGACTGGAGGCGTCTTGGTGGCGCGTGGAGATGTCGGTTCGGTTGTGGGTGGAGTAGGTTCGATCGTGGGCGGCGTTGATTCGGTCGGTTCGGTTGTGGGGGGAGTAGGTTCGGTGGGGGGAGGCGTTGGTTCGGTCGGGGGAGACGTTGGTTCGGTTGGTTCAGTCGGTTCGGTGGGGGGAGACGTTGGTTCGGTTGGTTCGGTTGGTTCGGTTGGTTCAGTCGGTTCGGTTGTGGACGATTTCGGCTGCGCTGTGTCGGGTCCGTAGCCCAGGGCCGGAGAGTCCGCTTGCAGCGTGTATTCGTGTGCGGCCGCGTTGACGTACAGCGGGTTGACTTCGATGTTGTGTTCGAGCACTATCGCCGACGACAGGTCTCCTGATGGCGCTATGTTGCCGCCTTCGTTGCCGTAGACGTCGTTGTCCTTGGTGACATTGCCAGGACCGACTTCCGCAGGATAGGAGCCGCAGCTCGATACACCGAACGTGTCGCACCTATAGCCGGTCGGCGCTTCCTTCGCACATGGGTCTGTGGCGTTTGTGATCAGGTTCCAGGCGACCGTGGAATCAGTCGTGCCCTCATTGCCGAACTCGACGCCGCGCCCGTTGCCGTCGATGATGTTGTGTTCGATCGCCGCGCCCGTGCCGGCCCGCAGCAGAATTCCGAGGCCCGAGTTGTGGTAGAAGTACGAGTTGCGGACGGTCGTGAACTGACCCATGTTGTAGAGGCCGTGTGCGTGCCAGCCGTTCAGTCGACCTTCGTAGACGTCGCCATTTTCAGCGGAGCAGACGGGCGGTTTGCTCCGCACCTGACATTCGAGTTCCTCGTGCGTGAGGGGATGTCCGCAATCGTGAACGCGATCGTGTTCGAGCAGCGTGTATTCGGCGGTGCCATATTGGTCTTTCACCGGGTTGGTTATGACGCAAATGTCGATGTCGCCGCCGGAGATGTCGTCGTACGTCCAGGTCGTGTGCGCCGAGCCGACTGTCGGACTGGGGTCTTCCTCGTCGCCTAAGGCGTCGGCCTTGAGGGTCAGATGGGTGAAGGTCAGCCAGTTCGCCCCTGTCTCGGTCACGATTCGGGAGTCGATGATTGCCGGATCTTCAGGGTTTGTGGAGGTGAGTGTGACCGGCTTGCCTTCAGTGCCGTGTGTCTTGCTGTACAGCGTGAAGCCGGCGAATGTCTGCCCCGAGGCCAGGCAGCCGGTTTCTCCGGGTGAGAGCTCTTCGAGCAGATGCTGAGCGGTCGCGAACGGCGCGGCGGCTGTGCCCGGGTTCGTGTCCGAGCCCTGCGGGGAGGCGAACTTGTTGCAGGTGGTGGAAGCGGCCGCCGAGTACGCGGGGATGCACATCAAGATGATGGCCAGCGTCACGAGAGCGATAGCGCTGGAGCACGTGCAGCGCCCGAGGCCGGCGCGCATCGTTGCGGTGGCTGATGAGGGCAAGGAGCGTTGTGAAAGTCTTCTTGCGGGGGTCAACATCGTGGATGGGGTCTCCGTTAAGGATCGAGGGGGCGTCCCTTTGCATCGGCTGTCGATCTGCCGGCGTGACCCGTGCGCTCGTGCGCCCTACGAACGTCCAGAGGTTTCGGAGTGATACCCATGCCATTGCGGCTGACAACTGACGCGGTTTGTGGAGAAATGCAGAGGGTCTCGTCAAGCCGCGGCACGCTCTGATGGTTTCGCTTGCCGACGCTTTGCGTCTACGGTCGAGTCCGGCCCATATACCCGGATCGCTGGCTTCATACCTGCTAGAGCAGCGCCCTTACGCCTGTTCAGTCGCTACCGTGGTGCTGATGCGATCTGTCCGCCTCCCGCCCCGCTCCGGTCGTCATGCCGGGCGATAACGGCGCTCCCGAGGCTGCCAGCTGGCTCGCGCCTCAAGGGCCGCGGGAAGGACTGGGCCATTACGCGGAGGTGATTCGTGGCTCTCTGCGACTGATCATTGCCTGCGTGGTGGTGGCGACGGTCGCGGCAGGCATCTACGCAAAGCTGGCGCCTCGTGCCTGGACCGCGGAATCTCAACTGCTGATCACGCCGGTCAACGGAGAAGCCAGTCTGATCGGTCTCGGCCTGCTCACCAACTCGGGCAGTGCCACCAGCGCCATCTCGACTGCTGCCAGCTTTGTGACCACCCCGGAAGTCGCGGCGCTCGTGGCCGCTCGCGTGAAAGACACCACGGCGAGCGCGGTGCTCGGAGGGGTCAGCGCGGTGCCCGTTGCCCAGAGCAACATCATTGCGATCAGCGCCACAGCCTCCAGCGCCGCTCGGGCGCAGGTGGTCGCAAGCGCGTTTGCGCTTGAAACCGTCCAGAGTCGGACACTTACGCTCCACCGCCAGCTCGACGCGATCATCCCCTCGTTGAAGGCGCAGGTGGAAGGCCTGCCCGTGGCTCAGCGCACCGGTCAGGGATCGCTTGGGGAACGGCTCGCCTCGCTAGAGGCGCTGCGTGCCGCCCCCGACCCGACGATCAGCGTCGAGGCGCTGGCTCGGCTCCCCACTGCACCGTCATCGCCGAAGACCAAGCTGAGCATCGTGGCCGGTGTCCTCGTTGGACTCGTCATCGGTCTCGGCGTCGCGTTCGCCCGGGAGGGTCTGGACCCTCGCGTGCGTCGCGAGGAGCGGCTGCGTACGATCTTTCGTCTGCCGGTGCTTGCCCGCATACCGCGCGAGCGCAGCCGCTCCTCTCACGGCCTCCCCTTGCGCCCAAGCGATCTATCGCCGGCTGCACAGGAGGGTTATCGCATGCTGCGGGTCGCCCTCGGCGTCCGTGGCTCCTCGTCGGTTTCGCGCTCACTCATGATCACGGGCTCAACCCGTTCTGAGGGCAAGTCCACGACGGCTCTCAACCTTGCCGCCACGATTGCCTCCGCCGGCCGACGGGTGATCCTGATCGAGGCCGACCTCCAGCGTCCCTCGCTGGCCGCGACGCTTGGCATCCACAGCCCGCAGGGCATGGCGGGTGTGCTCATGGAGGAGATTGCGCTCGAGGATGCGCTGGTGAGCGTCGATTGGCTCGGAGACAACCTGAAGCTGCTGCTCGCCGAGCGGGCGGATCACTACCTGGCGGACAGTCTGCTGACAGCAACCGACAAGCTCGTAGGCCCTGCCAAGGCGCTGGCCGACTACGTCATCTTCGATGCGCCGCCCGTGACCGAGGTCAGCGACATCCTGCCGCTCTGCCAGCACGTCGACGATCTGCTGATCATCACCCGCCTTGGACAAAGCCGTGCCGATCAGCTCGTGAACCTGGGTGAGATCCTCACACGCCAGGGCATCCGTCCGGCTGGGCTTGTGATCGTCGACGACGACCTCAACCAGGGGGGCGGATACTACGGCCAAACTCCCTCCGGGCCCGCGCGGCGGACGCGTCGCAAGCGGGTGGCCGCAGTCCGCGTCTAGCTGTTGATGATCGCTCGCGCTCGGGGGGTCGGATTGCTCGGGCCCGGCGCTCTCGCCGCGGCGCTGATGATCGGACTGCTCGCGGCCGTGGAGCCGGTCCTCGCCGTGGGAGCCGTCCTGGGGGTGGTGTTCGCGTTCGTGGTGTTCGCGGATCTCGCGGCCGGCTTCGCGGTGCTGGCTCTGCTCAGCTTCCTTGCGGTGTTCACAGCCTCGAGCGGCCTGACCCTCGACAAGGGCGCCGGACTACTGCTCGCGGTCGCCTGGTTGGCCCGCTTCAGCACGAGTCAGCGCGGGCGTGACTTCTTCACCGAGTACGCCTGGCTGACCTGGGCGATGGCCGCCTTCGTGGCCTGGGCGGCGCTGTCGCTCCTATGGGCCACGCATACAGGCGCTGGGATCACGGCGATCTCTCGGTATGTGCCGGACATGCTATTGCTGCCGATCGCCTGCATGGCGATTCGCACTCGCCGCGACCTGCTGCTCGTGATGACGGCGATCGTGCTCGGAGCGGTCATCGCGGCGGCCTTCGGGATCCTCCAGCCACCCAGCTCGACGGGCCTGGCCGAAGGCGCCGGAAGGGCCACGGGTACGATCGGCGATCCAAACGAACTCGCCGCGGCGCTGCTCCTCGGTCTGGGGTTGGGTGCCGGCCTGGCGCTCTCGCGGGGAGGATCCCCGGCTCTGCGGCTGGGAGGAGCGATGGCCGTGCCGATCTGCGCAGCGGGCATCTTCCTGAGCCTGTCGCGTGGTGGACTGATAGCGCTCGGTGTGCTGCTGGTGGCGGGCTCCATCCTCGGGGGCCGCTGGCGGGGCGTCATGACAGGCTTCCTGGTGCTCGTCGCCTCCGCTGGCGTACTGTACTTCACGCAGATCGCCTCGCTTCCAGCCCGCGAACGGGTCACCACCGCAGATGGTGGGTCAGGGCGCAGCGACCTATGGAAAATCGGTTTGCGGATGGTGAAAGCCCATCCGATTGAGGGTGTCGGTGTGGGCAACTTCCAACTCGTCGCAGCCGACTACGTCATTCAGCCCGGGGCACTGGTGCGAGCCGAACTGATCTTCTCCGCCGCGCCAAAGGTAACCCACAACACCTATCTCGAAGTGATGGACGAGATGGGGATCCCCGGCTTTCTGCTGTTCGTGGCGATCGTCATGGGCTGTCTGAGCTGTGTCCTGCGCGCTGCGCGCATTTGGTCTGGGCGGGGAGACATCGGCATGGAGGCGCTGGCTCGCAGCGTCCTGCTAGCGCTCATCGGCATGCTCGTTGCCGACTTCTTCATCTCGCAGAGCTATGACAAGCTGCTGTGGGTGATGCTCGCACTCGCCCCGGCGCTGCTTACCTTGGCGCGCAGTGAAGCCGACCGCCAAGTGGATCTTCCCCGGGAAGCCTAGGCTGGTGGGTTTCACGAGGACTTTGATCGCTAGGTCATCTCCCGTGGTGGTGGGTGGGCGCGCCGGCGAGCAATCAAGCCTCTGAGCGCGGTCAGGAGCTCGCGTACGGTAGCGCAGGCAACCACCGCCAGAGCACAGAGATAGAGCACCACGCCGAGTAGCGTCTCACCGGTCAGCAGCGCCAAGCCGGCGATCGTTCCCTGCCGATCAGCATGAACGACCAGGAACTCCAGGCAGACGAGGCCAGCGGCCATCGCCACGGCTGCGACGGCGGGCGGCCAGATCTCAGCCAGCAGCCGTCGGATGGGGATGTCGATCACGCGGCTCATGCCTCGCACCGCATACGCCGCGACACCGATGGCGCTCACCGATATCCCAATCGTCACGCCCACCAGGCCGAAGGACACTAGTGCGCCCACGCAAATCGCTGTGAGCAGCAGTGAGAGGCCGTGCATCCGTGGCAGCATGTCCGGTCGCCCGTAGGCCTTCCAGGCCTCGCTGGCGATCGAGTCCAGCGCCAGCGCCGCGCAGGCGCCGCCCAGCGCCATCGCGCCATAGCCGGCCTGGCGCCACTGCTCACCGAAGATCAAGACGACTGCGGGCATTCCCAGTGGCACCATGATCATGCCGGCCGGAAAGGCCAGCACGCATACCCATCGCAGAGCTCGCAGGAGCGCGGCGCGAAAGCGCGCGTCGTGCGCGGAGAGACGTGAGAACGCTGGCAGCAGGACGTAGCCACCGACGTTGATGATCGCTCCGAGCGGCTGCGAGGCGACACGCGACGCATAGGTGAACTGACCGAGTGCGCCTGTGCTGAGGAAGCGGCCGATCGCGACGACAGGAATTTCGCTCACGATACGGCGTATGAACTCGGCGCCGAGGACCGGTCGTCCGAAACGCGCGAGCTCGCGCCACATACCGATCGTCGCCAGTCGCGGTTGTGGCCGCCAGCCGGCGAGTGCCCAGGCCGCGATCACGTTGACACTCGCCTGAGCATAGGTGCCGATGATCAGTGCCCATACGCCCATCCCGGCTGCTGCTGCGAAGATCGAGCCGGCGGCAAACGCAATCACACCAAGTGGATCGACGATCACTCGCCGAAAGAACGAGAATCGCCTTTGGAGCGACGCGTCGGGGATGATCGTGGCGAGGCGCAGCAGCATCCACCCCGACATCACCGCTGCCACGATTCCCACCTCGTGGCTGTGGAAGAAGAAGCCGATCACCGGCGCAGCCGCGAGTGCCAGCAAGGAGAACGCAACTCCGCCGACGAGCGTGGCCAGGAAGGCCGAGTTGAGTGCCTCCTCCAGTCTGTCTTTGCGCTGGATCAGCGCGGCGAGCATCCCGGACTCGCTGAGCGTCATTCCCACACCCACGACGATCGTGCCGGCAGCGAACTCCCCGAAATCGGCGGGGGTGGCCAGCTTAGCCAGGGCCAGGTACGTAGCGAACGAGATGATCTGACTAAGCACGTAGCCGATCCCCGCCAGTCCCACGCCTCTGACGACCGCTCCGCTCATGCTGTCCGGAGGCTGCTCGACGTCCAGCGGCGCGTCCGGTGAAGTCATCCCTTCCCGTCTCCCAGCCCGGGGAAGGCCTTGGCGACCTCGGGCGGAGGCGTCGTCAGCACGCTGCGTCGTGTACGCCATTTATGCGTCGAGGCAGCCAGCATACGTGCGGTTCTCAGATAAGCTCCCGCGGGCGTCGATCGGTGTTGGAGTGCCTCCAATTTGCGTTCAACGGTGTGTAGACGCTTGCGCGCGATCGCCTTGACACTCTCCGGGGCCGGGTGACGATCGACGACCGCGCGATAGGCATCGCGCAGGCCTGTGAGCAGACCCAGCTCGTCTCGGGAGAGCGAGCCATCGTGCACACGATAGATCGCCAGCGGACCCGGGACCCGCGCGCCCGTGTAACCGGCGGCGCAAAACCGCAGCCACAGCTCATAGTCCTCCGCCTGGGGAATCTCTGGGTCATAACCCCCAACACGTTCGAGCGCCTCTCGGCGCATGGTGACGGCATTGAAGACGAAGTTGCGTTGAACGAGCGCCTCGAGGAATGCGTCGGCGGAAAGCGTGCGCTCGGGGGGGCGCTGACGCGACATCGCTGTCGCTCGCCGGATCCGTCCAGTCGCGTGCTCCAGCGCCCACGCATCGGTGTAAGCGAAGCCGCACTCCGGATGTTCCTGCAGCGCCTGCACCATACGCTGCAGGTAGTAGGGCAGCCACAGATCATCGCTGTCGAGCATGCTCAGATAATCACCGCGCGCGAGCGCGATTCCTGCGTTTCGGGCAGCGGCCGGCCCAGCGTTCTCCTGGCGGTGCAGACGTACCCGCGGATCTACTGTCCACTGCGCCACGAGCGAGCCGGTGTCGTCGGTGGAGCCGTCGTCGACCACGACGATCTCGAAGTCCTGGCGGGTCTGACCCAGGACTGAGCGGATCGTCGCCCCGACAGTCCCTGAGGCGTTATAGGCGGCCACGATGACGCTCACAGTTGGTCGGGCTTCCGCTGTCCTGTCAAGGGTCGGCATGCTTGCCTGCCGTGTGGTCAACGCAGCGCCCGCGGGCTCACCGGGCTTCGCCGGCTGCTCAGGTCGATGCCCGCACCGGCCGCGGTCGCAATCTCAGATGTGGTCGCCGTTCGCTGGCGGACATACCGTCTACCAGCGTGCTCCACAAGTAAGCACAGGCCGACGGCTGCGGGCGCGATGATCGTGAGCTCATACCGAAACCCGGTATAGACCGGGTCAATTGCGAACAAGATCAACCATCCAAGGGCCGCTCCACGCATAAGGAGGATCAGCGTATCTCGGTTCGCGGGAAGGGCAAATAGAGCAACCATGCCAACTCCTATGGTCAATCCCACGAGTGGGTGCTGGGTCGCGTAGTGGAGGTCGGCGTTCACCGTCCCGAAGAACAGGTGGGGATAGTGCTCGGCTATGTATGTCCAGGTGGCGTGCGCCGGACTTGGAATTTCAAACCCGTCGATTACCGACGCCAGGGTCAGTCGCAGCGACGCGCCGAACAGCAGATAGGCTGGGATCGTCACCAGGATCCCAGTGAGGGTCAAGATCTGCGCCGACCGACGGCGGGTGGAGTCGCGATCTCGATACATCAACCACACGAGGGCACCCAGGGGGATGAGGGCCAGGTCGCGCGTAAAGCTCAGGGCCAGCATCATTGCGATCCACAGCGGTAGCCACCTGTGGCCACGTGCCAAGACGACCAAGGCACTGCAGATGGCTCCGATCGAGAGGGCAAGCCCCCAACTGTCGGTCATCGGGCGCATGCCCCACTCGCGTGTCGGCGCGAGCGCCAGGCACAGCGCGACGGCGGCGAGTGACAGTGCGCCGGCGAATCGTGAGGACAGCAGTAAGCACAGCGCTACGCCGAACAGCAGGTAGCCGAGGATCGCGATGTCAGGGAGCGCCCGCTCACCGGCGAGCGGGCGAATTGCGCTAGCAAGCGCAGGGACCAACCACCGCCGCCGAAAGAACTGGCTCTCGAAAGCCTGCCAGCCGGGCTCAGCCACGCTCGGCTCTTGGATGATCGCGGGCCGCGCGAGGATGCTGTCGAAGACCCTTACTCGTGCCGCGTGGGCGGACACGCCATCGATTTCAAGGGACATGGCTTGGTAAAACAGCGAGTCCGCGTTGCTCCAATTTGGCGCATGGCTCCAGGCCGAAAGGGACAGGACGAAGGCACAGGCCAGACCGCCCAGTGCGACGAAGATCCAGCGTGTGGTGGTGCGCGGTGGCTTGTCCATGGGCATATTCCCTCGATCGCTGCACCCGCGGAGCGAGTCGCCTCGCGTGACTCTATCCAATCGCCCGACCCTGCCCAATCGATCCGTCGTCCATCGTCGTCTGAGTGTTTCGCGCGAATTGGCCGGAGCGATGTCTGCGCACCGTCTGCACCGGAGGGAGGACTACTAGTAGCCTTGGTGGATGGGCGGTATCGAGCGTATGCTCAGTCGCAGGGCGCTGACATCTGCCTCCGATCCGGCCGCCTGGCGGGCGCTGGCCGCGGAGCGGGTATGGCGACTGCGCACGCCGTGTGCGCCGATGTGCGCCCCGACTCTTCCGCCTATGGTCCCGGAGATTCATTGGCCCACGGAGTACGAGTGGTCGGTTGCCGCGAGATTTGTTGGGCCACTTCATGCCGGTCTGAGTACGCTCACAACGGTTGAGTCGCGCGCGATATCTCAGCCATACCAGGGTATTGTCGTGTTCGATATTCGCTATCCGACGGAGACCCTCTCGATTGCGGTTGACTACCACGACCTTCCGGCGGTCAACACAGACTGCCTGGCGCACGTGGCGCTTTACTTCAAGATGCAATATCTCCGATCTGGATATGACGATGCCAAGATCCTGCCCGGTGGTTACATAGCGAGCCGCGAGTCACTCTATAGACACTACTGCCGCTTGCGAGAGCTGCGTGAGCGTGGTCCTAGATCTGATGTCTACGGGCGTTTTGGTACGCGCTTTTCAGCAGAGATCCGCCGGCGCGCGATCGAGATACTTCAGCACCAGACTCAGTTCAAGTTCACCGGCGGTACATCGCTTGCCCTTTACATGCAATCCCTGCGCGAGGCCGCGCAAGCGCGCGTATGCATAGACATGCCGGGTAACGGTTCATTCTGTCACCGTCTGGTCGAGTATCTTGCGGTTGGATGTTGCATTGTCGCACCTCGGCATACCAGCATCACCTACCCAGAGCTTCGCGATCGTGAGCACATCATCTACTGTCGCGACGATCTGGCGGATCTCGCAGAACTATGCGCCCACTATGTCGAGAACGATCAAGCACGGGAGATGGTATCGGCCAACGCAGCCCGGTTCTTCGACGAAAATCTGCATCCGGGACAACTAGCCGGCTACTACTTGCGCACGTTTCACGAGCGACTCGGAGCCCATCTCAACGTTGCCGCCTCGGGCTGATGCTCCGGCTCTGGCGCGCCGCCAGCAGCTCCAGGTAGAGCGTTTCAAGGCGGTGCACTAGCACGTCGATGTCGAACTCGGTGCGCTGTCGCTCGCGTGCACGATCTCCCATCACACGCGCGCGCTCGGGCGCTTGGAGTAGCTCGGCGAGTGCTGCGGCAAGAGCGGGTGGATCGCGTGGCGGTACGAGTAGTCCATGGACTCCTGGCTCGATCAGGTCCGGTAGCCCTCCGACGCTCGTCGCCACCACCGCCAAGCCAGCCTGCATGTACTCCATCACCGAAAGGGGACTGCCCTCGGAGTTCGAGCAGCACACTGCAACATCCATGGCTCGCAGGACGTCGGGTACGTCTGCGCGGCGGCCCGGTAGGTGCACCGATCCATCCAATCCCAGCTCGTGCGTCAGGGCTATCAGCGCCTCTCGATCGGGTCCCTCACCGGCGATCAGTACCTGGACGTCTCCCAGCTGACGGGCAAGCACTGCAACCGCGCGCAGGAGCACGTCGAAGGCCTTGACGGGCTTGAGTGACCCAATTGAGCCGATCACGAGCGCCGTTGGCGCAATACCGAGCTCGGCGCGCACATCGTGTCCGGTGGTCGGCTCAGCGCGCGATATGCCGTTGGGAACGAACAGGGTCCGCGCCTTTGCTATGCCCTCGATCTCGATCATGCGCCGCTGGTCTTCTCTGGAGACGGCAATCAAGCGATCGGATCCTCGGGCGATGACCTCGCGATCGAGGATCCTGCGCAGAGGCTCGCCCTGATAGGACCAGGAATGCTCGTGGGAGAGCACTACCGGCACGCCGGCTGCACGGCCCACCAGCGTGCCCCAGAGGTTGGAGCCGAACTTGTGTGCATGCAACACGTCGACCCGTTGATCGCGCAGGAACGAGAACAGCCGGCTCCACACCCAGATGTCGCTCTTGCGGCGACGACCCAGTGGCAGTACTTTCACCCCGCTGCTCGAGAGTCGCTCAAGCGATTCCGGATCCGATGCGTGCCGACTGGCGCACAGCGTCGAATCGAAGCGCTCGGGGTCCAGACGTGTCGCGATCGCCAACGCGAGGTGCTCGGCGCCGCCGTAGCGTCCCAGGAAGTCGATCAGTGTTACCACGCGCACGCGCGGCCGGTTCGAGGAGGCAGCTGAGCTCATCGGGGGAGCATCGCATGGCCCGAGATTGTCCGCCCGCACTCACTCATCGCCAGCGACCGAGATGGCGGCTTCAACGAGTGTGTCGCTAGAGGCACGCGCGGCGACGAAGGCCGTCGAGGGCGCTCCACACCACGGAGCGACGTAGGCGCGCGATACTCGGTGAAGCCTTCAGCGCAAACCGCATGTCGCTATCCCTGTGATAGACGCCGATACGTGGCCACTCCAGGGCCTTGCGCGAATGCTGACGGCTCGGCAGCGTCGCCGCGGCGCGATAGCCGACGCTCGCTGTCCTGGTGACCACCCGTGTGTCGAAGTCTCCAAACGGATAGGCCAATGATGTGCATGGGCGGGCCAGATGATCCTCACATGCGGTCTTTGAGCGTGTCAGCTCATCCAGCAGCGCATCGTCGTCGATCTGTGTGAGGTGGGGATGGGAGCCAGTATGCGAGCCGATCTCCCAACCGGACTCTGCGAGCGTTTGCAGCTCAGACCACGACATCGGCATCAGCTCGCGCTCGTGCGGCCCACCGAGCCACCGATCGATTCCCGTCCACGTCATCGGCTGCTCTGAACCGATGAAGTCGGCGGGGGCGAACACCGTCGCCGGTAGTCCCAGGCGTTCGAGGATCGGCAGTCCGAGCTCGAGCACCGAGCGGAAGGCGTCGTCGAAGGTGACAGCCAGTACGCGGGCGCTCGCAGGCGACTCGACGGCCTCGGTGAAAGTGACGCCGCGATAGCCGCGCGAGACGAGCAGCCCGAGCTGGTGCTCGAAACGCTCCGGCGTGGTCGACAGATCGGCGTCCCACGTGGCGCTCAGGGCGTGATAGCAGAGGACAATTGAGTCGTTCATTGCAGTCGGTGGACGGACAGTGTGCTCGCTAGCATGATCGGTCTGCCCCGCCGATGCCTAAAGCTCAGCGACCGGTTCCTCGCCATCTTGCGAGGGCCCGCCGGCCACCCGAACCCAGCCCGCGTGTGATTGCCGACGAAGCATCAGGCTCGCCGGTATCGGGGGCTGAGATTGCGCACGAACGCGTCGATGTGAGCGTCTTGGTTCCGGTCCTCAACGAGGAGCAGCACATTCGCGAGGCGGTCACTGCGATGCAGGCGCAACAGCTGGAGGGAACATTCGAGTTGCTGTTCGCGGATGGACGCTCGGTGGATCGCACGCGCGCGATCCTCGAGGAGCTTGCGGGCGCAGATCCTCGCATCCGCGTGCTCGACAACCCAGGAGGGCACACGGCGAGCGGGCTCAACATATGCCTGCGCGCGGCCCGCGGCGACTTCGTCGCGCGGATGGATGCCCACACGTATTACCCCAGTCGCTATCTTGCGGCCGGTATCGAGCGGCTGCGACGAGGTGACACTCAGTGGGTCAGCGGCCCGCAGGTACCGCGGCCGATCGGCCTGGTCTCGCGCGCTGTGGCGACTGCGCTGGGCACCTGGCTGGGTCGTGGCGGATCGCGCAAGTGGAGCGAGGATCACGCCGACGGTGGCCAGGAACGCGACCTCGACACTGGCGTGTTCGGAGGTGTCTGGCCACGTGCCGCGGTGCTCGACATCGGAGGGTGGGACGAGCGCTGGCCGATCAACCAGGACTCCGAGATGGCGGCTCGCTTCTTGGAGCGTGGCGCGCGGCTCGTCTGCATCCCCGAGATGGCGGCCCGGTACACGCCGCGCAACTCCATCCGTGGTCTGTCGCGGCAGTACTACCGGTACGGCCTCTACCGCGTCCAGACCTTCCGCCATCATCCCCGCAGCATGCGGCGGTCTCATCTGATCGCTCCCGCGCTCACGGGTGCTCTCGTCGCGGCGGCAGTGTCGCCCAGGCCTCTGCGTCGCCCGGCGCGGAGCGTCCTCTCGCTCTATCTCGCGGCCGTCGGGGCGACGGCCGCGACCACGGCGGCACAGCGTGGGCAGCGAGCCGAGGGAGCGCTACTGACAGTGGTCCTGCCAACTATGCACTTCGCCTGGGGTCTGGGCACACTCGTCGGGATGCTGCGGTTCGGTCCGCCCGTCGGGGCCTTCGCGAGCATCTTCGGCCGTGCTCCCGAGCGGGCGAGCATGCGTGCGGCGCGAGTCGTGTACGCGCCGTCGCTGCACGGCGAGTCTGCGTGAACGGTGCGGCTCGCCGTCTACACCGACTACGAGTACCGCTCTGACGGGAAACATCGTTACGGGCAGCGAGCATTTGTTGTGTTCCTGGAGGCGCTACGTCCGCACGTGGACCGGCTCGTGCTCGTGGGACGCATCGATCCGCAGCCGGGACGTTCGCACTACCGACTGCACGAGGACACCGAGCTCGTCGGTCTACCCCACTACACCAGTCTCGCCCACCCGTGGTCGGTGGCCCGTTCGCTGATCGCTTCGGTACGGCGCTGGTGGCGGCTGCTCGACGAGGTGGACACCGTCTGGGTGCTCGGTCCCTATCCGCACTCCGTCGTCTTCGCCGTGATCGCCGCCCTGAGGGGACGTCGGCTCGTTCTGGGGGTGCGACAGGACACCCGCGCCTACATTCGTAGCCGGCGCCCCGATCAGCGCTGGATGCATATAGCCGCCGATCTGCTGGAGATCGTCTGGAACCTGCTGGCCCGCCGTCACGCGATCGTCGTCGTCGGCTCCGAGCTCGAGCGCAAGTACAGCGGTGCCCGCGATGTACTGGGGATCAACGTGTCGCTCGTCCGCGCGGAGGATGTGGTGTCATCCGAGCTGTCTTTAGCTCGCTCCTACGAGGGAGCACTGACGGTGCTGACGGTCGGCAGGCTCGACACGGAGAAGAACCCGCTCATGCTCGCCGAGATCCTCGCGTTGCTGGGCGGCGAGGAGGGGCGCTGGCGACTAGTGATCTGCGGTGACGGGCCGCTGCGCGCCCAGCTCGAGAGCAAGCTGGGCGAGCTCGGTCTACTCGACCGTGTGCAGCTGCGGGGATATGTCCCGATCGACGGCGGCCTGCTCGAGCTGTACCGCGACAGCCACATGTTCCTGCACGTCTCCTGGACCGAGGGCTTCCCGCAGGTCCTGGTCGAGGCGTTCGCAGCCGGACTGCCGACGGTCGCGACTGCCGTCGGCGGAGTGCCGGCCGCGGCCGAGGGCGCCGCGCTGCTGGTGGCACCGGGAGATCCGCGGGCCGCCGCCGATGCGCTGCAGCGTATGGCCACCGATGCAGAGCTGCGCCAGCGCCTCGTCGAGGCGGCCCTGGAGCGCGCCCGCGGATGCACGATGGAGGCCGAATCCGCGCGGCTGGCGCAGTTCATCGCGTCGGCACCATGATGCGTCGCCGATGCCCTGCGCCGCTGCGAGCCCGCTCGCTCGTCGCGCCTCGAGATCATTCAGGTCGCTCGCCGCGTCCTCGGGACCCGCTTGCCAACGACGCGCAGGCGCTCGAGCTTCTCTGCCGGCAGCAGGCGCTTGGCGCTCTGACGCAATCGTCGGTTCGCGACCGTGGGCGCGGCGCGGGCGAGCGCCAGCGGTAGCTGCGCTCCGGCCGGAAGCAGCACATCCCATGCGGCCGCGTCGCTGCCGTTGGCGAACGCATGCTTGTAATCGACGCGCCCCCAACCGAGGCTGACGCGACGATCACCGTGATCGAATCCCTGCTCGATCATGCTCAGCATCGACAAGCGAGGGGCGCTCAGGTGCTTGAAGCGCTCGTCCCAACCGACGTTGATCCCGATCACCTCGCCTCCCGCCGCGATGCACAGGTCGGCGCAGATCGGCTCGCCATCGACCTCTAGCATCAGCATGCGGAAGCGCTTCTCTGGCAGCAGCGCCTGGGCGAGATCGCCGAGTAGCAGGGGCAGACGGTCTCCGAGCACCGCCAGCCGCGACACGCCGAGTCCCTGCCAGCGGGCGGCGTGCAGGCGCGTGAACGTCTGGATGTCCGTGGTCACAGTCGCTGCCGTGCTGACCCGTTCGCTGCCGCCCTCCTGCTCGAAACGCCGCCGATAGCGACGGCAGTTACTCCGAAAACGGGGGTTGCGGGCTTGCAGCCATGCATCGAAAGAGGTTTGGTGCAGCGATACCGTTGGAACCTCCAGAAGCTCTGCGCGGTAGGCGAACGGGCGCACCCGCCCAGGCCAGCGTTCGCGCAGCGCCGTGACCCACGGAGATATCGCGGGCAGTGGCCCCAGCTCCAGGGCGGACGGCCGAGGCTCTGCCTGCGCGAGCGCCCGTGCGGCAATCTCGGCGACCTCCCAAGCGCGACCGGGCAGTGCCAGGGGTGTGGTGTAGCCCGAGAAGTCGCTGGCCAGCAGGCGATAGCTTCCCTGGAGCCTGGGCTGCCCAACCTCGACGTAAAGCGGCACGATGCCGATCAGCTGTCCGCGATCGTAAGCTGCAACGACGCGCAGCCGCGCCTGTGGCGGCGCCAGATAACGCCACCACGCGAGCATCCATGCGGGCCCCGACTCGGGTGCAGCATTTGTTACAGCGAGCGTGTCCCACTCCGTGAACAGCTCTTCCAGCCGAGGTAGCTCGCAGATCAGCTCTGCGTCGCTCATCCTGGGCTTCGCCTCAGGGTGTTCAGCAGGTCCCGCAGCTTGTCAACCTCATCGTCTGACAGCGTTCGCCGGATCCTTCGTCGTATTTGACGACTCACATCGTTGGTCGCCATCAATGTGCGGGCGAGCCTCACGCCGACCGGAATCAGCACGCTCTCCGCCACCGGGTTGTTGCCGTCGGCGAACCCGAGCTTGTACGAGCTTGTGCCCTGTGTGAGACGGTAGCTTTCCTCCCTACCGAGGCTGAGGCGACGCTCGCCGCGCGCGAAGCAGTCCTCGAGCGTGTAAAGCACTGCCAGGCGTGCCGGGCTGAAGCGCTTGAAGCGCTCGTCCCAGCCGGTGTTGATGCCCGCGAGCTCTCCGCCGGCGGCGATCGCCAACTGCGCTGCGACCGGCTCTCCCTCCAGTTCGAGCAGCAGCAGGCGGAAGCGCTCCGTCGGCAGCAGTGCCTGCGCCAGCTCACCCAGCAGCAGCGGCAGGCGATCTCCGAGCGCCGCCAGTCGCGACTTACCCAGCTGCTCCAGCTTCTGCCAGCGGCCTGCGTGCAGGACTATGAACTTTTGAATATCGGCTGCGACCGTCTCGTAGGTGCTCATACGCGCTGTGCCACCCGCCCGCTCGAACTGTCTACGGCGTTGGCGGGCATTGGCGCGAAAGCTAGAGCCGCGGCTGCTCAGCCAATCCTCCAATGAGGTGTGGTCGAGCGTGATCGTCGGAGCGTTTGCCACCGAATGGCGCAACATCAGCGGTTGCATACGGCCAGGCCAAACGTCGCGCAGGGCGGTTGCCCACGGCGAGCTCGCGAGCAGCGGTGCGAGACCCAGGGCAGTCAGGCGCGGCCGCGCCCGGCTGACACGCTCTGCAGCTGCGCCAGCCACCTCCCATGTTCGGTCCGCCTGTGCCAACGGAGTCACTGAGGAGGTGAAGTCATGGGCCAGCAGCCGGTAGCGATGTGGATCGCGCGGTTCTGTACACAGCGGGACGATGCCGATCAACTCGTTGCGATCGTGAACTGCCACGACCCGCAGCTGCGCACCCGGCGGTGCCACGTGACGCCACCATCCGAGCATCCACGCTGGCCCCGATGTCGGCTCTGCGTTGGCGATGGCGAGGGCGTCCCAGGCGTCCTGTATCTCCTCCAGGCGCGCCAGCTCGACGATCATCTCCGCCTCGCTCATCCGGGTTGCACTCTATTGGTCAACATGTCAATCGACGGGTGCGCGCACTGCGCCGGAGGTGCCGCGCTCGGAGGCCATCCCGAGCCGGCGGCGCAGTGCCTCGGCCGCGGCGGTGTTGCGCAACGCGAGGTCGATCGCAGCGACGACGCCAACGATCCTGCCTCGGGGCGACGGGCTCGGGACGATCAGGCGTGTCAGCTCGCGGTCGATCGCTCCCAGCCGGTACTTGTACTCGTCGCGTCCGGGGCCGAGGTCGAGCTCGGCGCGGCCCTCAGCTATCGCTTCGAGGATCGCGTGTCGCTCGAGCGAGCTCCCGGGGCTGAGCGCCGTGTGGTCCTGGCCGAGGCCGAGCAGATAGCTGTGCTCGCGCGGTCCTTGGACGAGGTTCAGACGCATGACCAGGGTTCGGCCGTCGGCCTCCAAGGTCCACAGGCGGGCTCCGTCGGGACCGAGCCCGCGTACGGCGTCGATGAGGAAACCTTCGAAGCGCGCATCCATGTGCGCGTGACGCTGTCCCATTTCGATCGCCCGACCGCGGCGCATGCCCACCAGCCGGCGCACGGCAAGCTCGATGTCCGAGGGATCGCTCACGATTCGCGGCGCGGCTCCAAGCTCGAGCAGACGCCGCCACTTGCGGCGCTGGGTACTGCGTTGCTTACTTCCGAAGCGCGACTCAAATGCCGCGCCGTCCTGAGGTAGTGTGAGAAATGGCTGGAGGCGCACGTTGTGCTCACCGGCTCTGAGTGGGCCGTCTCCGTCCAACAGCAGCTGCGCTAGACACGAGTGGGTAGGCAGGCGCCGGATACGCCACACATCCCAATCACGGCGTCGCGCGGCGAGCTCCTCCAGCAGCAGGGCGCTGAATCTAGACTCCACGCCCGGCGCACACAGCAGCGCTTCCAAGCCGTTCCACTCGCCACCGGCGAATGTGAGTGTGCGCGCAAGCGGCGTTTGCCTGCGCGCGAGCAGCGCGAGGGCCTGCAGCGACCCGTCAGAGTCCTCCAGCGCAAGGCACCAGGGCTGATGGCCCTTCCCGTAGATCCGCCACCACGCCAACACCCATCCCGGATCGCCGAAGGCGGTCGGGAATTCGCTGTTGACGGCCAGCTCGTGCCACTCTGCGTGCCTGTGCTCCAGCTCCTCGAGCGTTATCCAGCGACAGTCCTCCACCTATCACTTGTCGACAGCCTGCGGGTCTGTCTTGACGGGCGTTTGGCGGCGCCCGCGTGCGGGACTCCAGCTATCGGCATCCCATAAGGTCTGTCGATGATCGACGCGGCGGCACGGCGGCCAGTGAGATGACCGGCGCGTGAGTGATCGAGATGTCGATGGCGGGATCGAGGAGGTCGGCGAGCCTGATGATCGGCTCGCCGAGGAGTGGGAGCAGCTGGCCGATCGCATGGGCGCAACGCCCTTCCTGCACCCTGGATTTGTGCTGGCGTGGCAGCGCGCATTCGGCCAGGGCCCGTTGCTGCTGGCGACGGTCAGGCGCGCCGGTGAGCTCGTCGCCGCACTGCCGCTGGTTCGCCGCGGCGCGGTGCTCGCGTCTCCGGCGAACTGGCATACCCCGGCGACCGGCGTGCTCGCGCAGGACGACCTAGCCGCTGCGGAGCTGGCGAGGATTCTCAGCGGGGTGCACGCACGCCGGATCTCGCTCGCGTTCATCGATGTCGCGGATGCGCGCGTAGCGGCATTCCGCGGTGAGCTCGTCGGTGCGGGATATGGGATCCTCGAACGGACCCTGACTTGCTCTCCCTACCTCGAGCTTGTCGGCGATTGGATGGCGTTCGAGTCGAGCATGAGCTCCGAGGTCCGCGCGAACCTGCGTCGTCGCCGCCGCCGGTTGGAGGAGCGCGGGACGGTGACGTTCGAGCAGGAGGATGGACGCTCACGGCTCGATGAGTTGTTTGCCGACGTCGTGAATGTCGAGGGGATGGGTTGGAAGGGCGAGCAGGGCACGGCAATCGGCTCACGGTCGGACACGCTGCGCTTCTATCGCGAGATCGCAGGTTGGGCAGCCGATCGAGGGTGGCTGAGAATGCACATGCTGCGCCTCGACGGGCGGCCCATCGCCGTCGGCCTGGCGCTCCGCTCCAATGGCATCCAGTTTCATCTCAAGATCGGCTTTGACCCCGCGTATCGAAAGCTGGCGCCCGGCATGCTGCTGATGCGCGAATACATCCATCGTGCCTTTGCCGACGGGCTGCGCCGGGTGGAGATGCTCGGCGGCGAGGAAGCCTACAAGCGCGTCTGGTGCCCTCAGACACGCGAGACCGTCGGCCTGCAGGCATTCGCACCCTCGCTGACGGGGCTTGCTGATCGTCTCGTCTTCACTTTCGGCCGTCCGCTGGCCAAGCGTCTTGCCGCCGACCGTCTACTGGGAGCGCTCAGCAGCACGGATGCTCCGCGGCTGTGACCTGCGCTTTGTGACGCACATGTCGTACGCATGTATGTGCGCCGTGTCCGGCGAGCATGCTCGATTGTCAGGGTCGCTCGACCGCGACAGGCACCGTCGTCTCGCTTGCGCCATGGGCCGGCACGCGCCGGAGCTCTTCGCCGAGGGCGCGGTCGAGCGCCTGATGAGCCGCCCGCTGAGCCTGAAACGGTCTTAGTGTGTGATCCCGGTCGGGGATCAGCTCCAAGCTCGTATTCGGCCGGCGCTCAAACTGCTGCAGACGGCCTTCCAGCTTGAGCTCTTCGTAAAGCGGCTCGTTGCCAGAAAAGAAAAAGTGAAGATGCTTGTCGCTGTCGAGCAGCCGATCCAGCGCCTGGTCCAACTCATCTCTTCCACGACGACGCGCATACCAGCGCATCAGTGCGCGGCGTGGGAGGACGAGGGGGGCGCGGGCGGCGAGCGCGAACATCCGGGCCAGCGGGACTTCTCGGCGTAGAACTCGCCGCCAGGATGAGAGGCGGAGCAACCCTCGGCGAAAGTCCCGCGCAACCGCCAGCGACGGGTTCCAAAAGAGTGCCCTAGGGTTGAGCATAAAAGTTGCTATCACTCGCTTGTCCTCGAGCGCCCCGTGGAAGGACCAGTAAGCGCCCGAACACAGGCCACCCAGCACATAGCGCGATCCCAGGCCCCGGGCCTCCAACGCGTCAAGAGCGGCACGTACCTGGTCGACCAGCTCTGGCACATACAGCTCCGCTAGATCGTCCAGGCGACCGGCGTCACCGTCGGCGTCGCCGATGCCCTCGAGATCAAGGCGCAGAGTCGGCACTCCCTGCGCCGCCCAGCGTCGAGCCGCCTCTACCCACATGCGGTTTGGACCCACGCGACGGATCGCCCCGGCGTTGAGCATGATCACGCACAGGCCCGCGGATGGTGCATTCAGCGGTTCGGTGAGGACGCCGAACAGCTCTCCAAAGGACTGCTCAATTGTCAGCAGGGTCTCACGGATGCGTGTGTCCCCGACGGGCAGATCGATGCTGCGCGGCTGGCCATCAAGCCGATCGGCGTCTGCGGGCGGCTCGATCGATGCGGGCAGGTCTGTGCTGGGCTGGCTCTCTCCGAGCCACGACTGAACCGCCGCAAAAACTGCCAGCGGTGGTCTGGCCAGATGGGGCTTGGCCATCATTGCGCCGTAACCTGCGCCCTCCGCGACGGTCACAGCGGCACCGGCTCGCTCAAAGCTCTCGCGCAGGCGCTCGTCGATGCCGATTCCGTCTCGCTCGAGCAGCAGGGCTCTGCCTACCCGGCCGGTTGGGAGCGCAAGCGTCGACACATCGAGGTCTTCCAGCGCCTGCGTGGTCTCTGCGCTGAGCACGAACCCACCCGCCCCCGTGTAACCGTCGGGGAGGGGCTGTGAGTTGACTTCGCCCGGCGCGTCGAACTCGTAGTCCTCCAGACGCGCGAAGACACGCAGCTCGCGCAGGACGGGGCGTCCCCGCGCGCGGACCGCCCAGAGCACTACCTCGTCGATGGCTGCATGCTCGGAGATTGCCTGGCAGATGACCAGGCCACCAAGCCCGATGCCGATCGCCGCCACGCGCTCGCAGCCGCTCAGCAGGCGCAGATGGTCCGCTGCGGTGCTCGTCGCCGCCGACCAGGCCGGCAGGCGCGCGGGGTCGCTGGGCGAGCCCGCGCTGTCGCCTGTGCCCGGCAGATCGATCCGCAGCGTCGGGTGGCCGGCTGCTGCCAGCTGCTCAGCCCAGTCACGACGGCTGCGATAGGAGCAGATGTCCTCCCAGCCGAAGGGTGGGACAAGGAGCACGGCAGTCGTGCACGGGAGATTGCCCGCTGGTGTATGCAGGACTCCAAAGATCGGATCTCTTCCGGCCTGCAGGTAGAGCGGGACGGCTGGCGGCGGGGGCGCTTGGTATGTCACGTCGGAAAAGCGTACGCTCCCTGGCGCAAATCAGGCGTTTGCGGATGCGGGCAGTTAGCTGAGCACGTGAATGTCGTCGCCCGGGTCCGCCGAGCCGAGCGGAGCCAGGGCAAAGCGCTCGCGATCGCGGCTCGACACGGCATCCGCGTAGCGGCACGTCTCGACCTTGAACCCGCCGGCCTGAAGTCGGGCGACGAAATCACGTCCATATAGGCGCACGTGATCGGCCTGCCCGAAATGCCGTCGCCGGTCGGCCTTCGTGACAATCGAGCTGTCTTCGTAGGTTTGCGCGCGCGTCTCATCGCGTGGGTGCTGCATGATCGCGACACCGGTGGGCCGCAACACGCGGCGCAGTTCCGCGATCGCACGGTGGTCCTCGGGAACATGCTCGAGCACGTGGTTGACGAGGATGAGGTCGAATGCATCATCGGGAAAATCGATCGCGGTGACGTCGAGCCGCCGGATACCCGGGCGCTGTGGCGCGAGATCGCCGCGTATGTAGTCGAGCTCGGGGAGCGCTGCGAACTTACGCTCGAATACCACCTCGGGCGCCACGTGAAGCATCTGGCCGCGCAATCGCTGGGTGCCGAAGTCGTCTCGGAGGAACAGCCAGAGTGAACGATGTCGCTCGAGTGCGCCGCAGCGAGGACAACGCGCATCCGGTCGCCCGTGAAACCGGCGCATCGCACGGAAATGCCCGTCGCAACATGGACACATCTTTGCCTCGCCACGGTACAGCCACTCCCACGGCAGGCGGCGGTCGACCGCCCGTAGGGCGTTCTTGACCTCCGTCTGGGAAGTGTCCCACACGTCTTTCACGTCGATCATGCGTCGCCCCCACCGGTGATCCTGACACGAGCGCTCATGTTCACGGCACTGACCCTGGCGTCTTGGAGTGAGCTCTCCGGTCTGCAGGGGCGGAGGGTCAGCACACGCTCGCCGCCAGGCTCGATCGAGAAGCCGTCGTCACTCGGCAGAAAGCCGGGCGCGTGGATCTCCACGCCGTAGACAAGTCGCCGGCTGGAGAGCGCCAACCGCATGCGCCCGTCGGATAGGGGCTGTGCGTGTGCAGCGAGACCGAGTCGCTCGGGCGGCTCACGCTCGAGCGGGCGTCCGGCGGGGAAGCGCAGGGCCTGAGAGAGGATGCCAGCGCCCTCGTTCTCGTGCTGCTCGAGCGTGACCACGATCGTGTCCTGGGCCGGCGGCCCGAAGCGATAGGCCCATGCGGCGTCGACGAAATGACCCACGACCGCCTCGACGTTCCACTCACCCTGGCTGTGCGGCGCCAGCTCGACGGGCACACGAGCCTCTCCGACGCGGTGCTCGCGTTCTCGATACAGCGCCACGCGCAGGGATGCGGCCAACGGCGCGGGGCCGTCGTTGGCCACATGCGCCACCACGCCCCCCAGGTTCTCGTCGACCGTCCACACGGCGATCGGTGTGAGCACGCGTTTGAGGTGGTGGTATGCGAGCTTTGCTTTGCCCTGGTGGTCGATCAAACCCCAGCCAGCGCCCGGCAACAGGTCATGCAGCCACAGCACGAGTCCGCCGCCGCAAGGTGAGGCAGCCCGGCGCCACTCGCCGAACACCTCGGCCAGGATCTCCCCGGTGAGGGCGCGCGAGAGCTCCAGGTAGCGCGCCCGATCGACCCAGCGCAGCTCCCGGGCATCGACGCCGAACAGCAGCATCAAGTAGTGGTCGCGGACGTCCTCGAAGTCCCAATCCGCTTCGTTCTCGCGTGGAATGCCGGCCTTCCACAACGGATGGTGGCCCGCTAGCTGCCCGGGCGCCTGTGGGAGCATCTCTTCGATGGTCCTCTCGGCTGGAATGTGCGAGAAGGCCAGGCACTCCGCCGCAAAACGGATGCCCGCGCGGCGGACGTCCTCCAACGGCCGCTGGTAGCAGCCCACCGCATAGTAGGTACCGACGCCGCGGTCAGGGCGGAAGGGTAGATCACCGCCGAACGGCGCAGACGGGATGTAGAGCGCGTCTGTGCCACTGTCTCCGACCAGCTCCGGCAACAGCTCGCCGAACAGCTCACCGCGCCCGAGCGCGGGATCCAGTCCCATCATCGCCACCTGCTGCTCGACCTCGCTGTTGCCGCACAAAACAGCGAGGCTCGGACGTCCCGTCAACGCGCTAAGCACGTCGGTGGCCTCGCGCGT
The DNA here is from genome assembly GCA_963830345.1 of uncultured Solirubrobacteraceae bacterium. Lineage (GTDB taxonomy): Bacteria > Actinomycetota > Thermoleophilia > Solirubrobacterales > Solirubrobacteraceae > Palsa-744. The sequence goes on from CAWHLZ010000001.1 coordinate 587,729, forward strand.
GACACTCGCGCGAAAGCGCTCGTCGGCGATCGGATAGTCGAGGTTGGCGAACATGAAGTCCTGCCACACCAGGATGCCCAGCTCGTCGCACAGATCGTGGAAGGTGTCGGTCTCATACGCGCCGGTGCCCGGCAGTCGCAGCATGTTCATGCCGGCGTCGCACACGCGGCTCAATTCCGCGCGAAGCTCACTCTCGGTGGGGGCTAGGCCAATCGGGTCGATCGGCGTCCACACGGCCCCACGGGCAAACACGCGCACGCCGTTGATGTGCAGATCTAGCCCGTCCCGTTCGACGTCGTGATCGGGCGTCGCTCCGAACGCGAGGTCCCGAAAGCCGATCCGGCCGGCATCCACGACGGTCGTTTGGTGCGCGCTGTTCACCAGCAGACGAACGTCGTGCAGGACCGGCTGACCATGGGTGTGCGGCCACCAGCGCGCGACGCGCGGAACGCGCAGCTCGCCTCGGACCGCCAGGCGATCCTCGCTGGAATCGCCGATCACGTCGAGGGCAAGCGGCGCGCGATGGGAGCCGGAAGGCCCGCTCAACTCGACGTCCACGGCGCTCACTTCCTCGCCATCGGCCCAACACAGTCGCGCCAGCACCGACAGCACCCCATCCTCGCCGTCCAGGCGCGGGCGCAGCCCGAGCGCTCGGATACCCACCCCCCGGCGGCGCTCGAGGCGGACCGCCCGCCATGGGCCCACGGCGGCTGGTTCAGGGGCGATTCCCGGGCAGCGGCCGAGGAGCATGGTGCGAAAGAAGCGCAGGTTGCCCTCGGCTACCAGCCGGGTGCGCCAGCGTGCGCGCGGACGGCGGCGCTGACGCAGCAGCGGCTCGAGCGCGCGGCAGCGGATCGCCAGCTCGTTGCTGTCTCTCAGTTGTCCCGCGACGTCGAGCGCATGAGCGGCGAACATCGAGTCGCTCTCGAGGATCAGCTCGCCGTTGAGGTAGACCTCGGCCACGGTCGCGATTCCATCCAAGCACAGGTGCACCGTCTCGCCCGTGGCCGGCGGCTGCGCGTCGAAGCTCGTGCGAAACCACCAGTCCTCGGCATCGAAGTCATACCGATCGCCGGCACGCCACAGACCTGCGTCATGCAGCGCGGCGGCAGCGGTCCCCGGGATCCGTGCGGGGCACCAATTCAGGGCGTCGATGCCGGTGGGATCGACGTGTGTGTCCGCAGGCGAGGGCGCCGCCTGCCAGCCTGCCGACAGCTCGCGCCGCTCGTGGCCGTCCACGCGGTCGAGCGTAGCCGACACGGGCGCGACCCCCCGCTCACGCGATTGCATCATCGAGCCGACCCATCGCCTCGCTCCATGCCGTCGCCAGCGCCGAGAGCGTTTCCGCGGGCTCGAACGCACGGCGACGGGCCAGCCTGAAGGAGAGCACCTTGCAGCCGTCGACGATCCTTCCCAGCGCCTCACAGGCCTCAGCGGCAGCGTCCCCGAGTAGCCATTCGGCTTGGGATGCAGCGACCTCGAACGCCGAGCCGGCCATCCTCACGGTCGCGAACGCGTAGGCGTGATACGCGCTCGCATCGCCTTCCAGCAGCCGCGGCAGGTCGTGCTCGAGCTGCTCACCGAAGCGCACAAACGGGTTGCTGGCCGGTCGGCGAGCGAGGTGGCCGCGCAGCAGCGCGCGAGCGGTGTCGCGCAGATCCTCGCCCCGCAGGGCCTCGCCGGCGTCGAAGCGCACGAGCTCGGTGTACGGGGGCAGGACGTCATCGGAGAAGTCCCGTCCGAGGCGAAAGACACCTCGGTAGTCCTCGCCGCCGAGCTCGTACAGCCCGGTGGCGTGGAAGTAGCGCAATCGTTCTCCGGCGGGGTCGATGCCCTCCACCGCCACAGAGGTCTTGACATGTTCGCTGCGATAGCTAGTCGCTGCCGTGTCGGGCAGGTACCACGAGTCCAGCTCGACGATCAACGTGCGGCCCTGCGCAAGCTGCTCGGCCGCCTGCTCGGGCAGCGGCCGGTAGGGCTGCATCTCGTGCACGTCCACCCCGAACAGGAGCTCAAGGTCCTCGACAAACGGCTTGAAGAACGTCCACTGGTCGCCCTCGAAGTCGATCCGCACCATGCAGCCCATCGCCGCTAGGGGCTCCTCGCCGCGGGCGTGCAGAAGCTCGATCAGGATGTCCGTATAGCAATTGGTTTCCGCGTACGTGCGCTCCGGTGCGTGCACTGAGTGGGCGCGGTAGGCCGGCGGGTCGAGCTCCAGCAGGCTCACGAATCCTATGGCGGCGGCGCTCATCGCTCCCAGAGCCGGTCGCGTACCTCGCTCGGCCACGTTTGGGTGTCGAGCCCATGCTGGCGGAAGAGCGCGATCGTGATCCGCTCGAGGCCGAAGCCCAGGCAGGCGGTGTGCGCCTCGGCGCCGTCGGCAAGCTTGATTGCGTATGCCGAAGCGAAATGGTCCTGGTGGTAGTTGAACGACGCCACGGCGATTGGCTCCGGGCCGGCGATCTGCGTAACCACCTCGAACTTCAGCTGCTGCTCACGCTGGTTGGCTGCGAGCATCCGGCCGCCGCGCCCGAAGAACGGATCGGTGGCGATCTCGAGCTGAACCTGCAGGCCGATCGCGCCCAGCAGCTCGACGGCGCGGTTGCGCCAGGCTTCGCGCCACGCCTGCACGGTCTCGGGCTCGCCGATGCGCACGATCTCGCGCTGGTGAAACATTTGCAGCCGCGCCGGATCTCCGGAGGGCTCGTGACGAAAGACGTAGGCGCCGCCGGCATCGACGGTGACGCCACCGGCGGGCAGCGGTCCACGAGCGGCGATTGCCGGATACACCGGGTAGCACGCGGCCGGTGTGAGGACGAGATCGGTCATGCCCTGGAACTCACTCCAATCCTCATGACGGCTCGCCCGCTCGTACTGCTCGACAGCCTGGCCCTCGGAGCCAGTGAAGGCAAAGATACTGCCCGCGAGATGAGGGAAGGATTTCAGGTAGCCGACCGTCTCCAGGTCACGGCGGGGCATGACCGGGGGGAAGCGCAACTGCTCGGGCTGCTCGGACGCGCCGGCACGAGTCACTAGCGACGCCACGCGCTCGCGGACATCCTCAAAACTCCCGCCACGGCCGTACACGCCCGCCACCCCCGTCTCCACGAGCAGGCCGCGCTCGACGAGCGCTCTGAGCAACGCCGTCTGATCTTCAGTGGCCGGGCGAACGCCCGGCATCAGACGTCCTTGGCAATCAGCAGCAGACTTGCGTTTGTCTGGTGGATCCGCTCATTGGCCACCATCAGGCACGCCGACATCGTGTCGCGCAGGTGACGTCCGACGCTGAACGGCGTGTCGTTCTTGAAGCCCATGATCCCGCACACCCCCAGCGCGCCCTGACACACTCGGGGAGCCTGCTCGGAGGTGGCGATCTTCAGGTTGTTGAAGCGCAGCGCCAAGGCCATCGTCGAAAGCCGCTCGCGCCCCGGCTCCGCGGAGGCCTCGGCGAATTCAGCCAGCGCCGAGCCGACCTCGGCGCGAAGCAACGAAAGATCGCTCATCAGGTGTGACAGCCGCAGAGCCACTGGCGGCGGTGCCCCTGGTTTCTGCTTGGCGGCGGCGCGCACGAACGCACGCGCACGGTCGAAAGCGTCGGTGGCGATCCCCAGCCACAGATGCGACCACAGGATGTGCGATACCGGCACCATCGACTCTGCCGAGACGCGCGGAAACGGGGTCGTAAGAATCTGCTCGGGTCTGAATGTGGCACGCACCACATATCCCGGCGAGCAGGTGCCGCGCATGCCCAGAGGATCCCAAGTGCCCGCCGGCTCGAGCGTGATCTGCTCCTTGCGAGCGAGCGCCACGACCTGGTCGCTGGGCTCTGCATCGGGGGCTCGACGGAGCGTGACGAACAGATCGTCAGCATGGCTGCCGTAGCTGACGGTGGGCGCCTGCTTCTCGAATGTGCACAGGTCATCCTCGGCGGCGGTCACCGCGGCCACCGAGCGTCCCATGTCCCCGCCCGTGCCCACCTCTGAGGTCACCGAGGCGATCAATCTCTGCTCCCGGGCGACCGCCTGCAGGTAGTCCTCGAACCAGGGAGCGTCGTCGAGGTGGCGAGCGATGGCTATAACCTGGATCTGGTGCATTGCAAAGACCATCGCGCTCGCGCCGCAGCGGCGTCCCAGCTCGAAGCAGGCCGTTGCAATCGCCTCGAATGTGACGCCACCACCGCCGAGCGCGATCGGTATGAAGGCCGACAGCGCTCCCTCGGCGCGCAGTGCCTCGACCGCCTCGCTCGGGAAGCGCGCATCGCGGTCGACCGCGTCTGCGTTGGGTGCAGCGAATTCATCGGCCACACGACCGATGGCGCTGAGAAACACCTGGTCGCGGTCGACCGCGACGTTCATGACACCGCTGTCTCGGTGCGCAGCTCCAGCAGCGCCCGCTCGATCGCCGCGACGCTCTCAAACACGCTGCGCTTGAGCATCCTGTCAGGGAACTCCACGTCGAAATGGTCCTCGAGTGCGAGCATCACGTTGACGCTCGCGTGTGAGGTCATGCCCGATTGATAGAGGTCCGCATCCACGGAGAGCTCATCCACGTTCACAGACAGCCGACCGTGATCCTTAATGATCTGACGAATCTCCTCGGTCATGGGTCCATGATCGGATCGTTTGCCCGATTGCTGTAGTCCAGTTCGGCGATTACAACCGCTGAGGCATAGTCCGCCTCGTGGGCGATGCTGAGCACGAAGTCGCTTAGGCCGGCCTCGGCGGCCAACTCGGCGGCGCGGCCGCTTAGCTCCACGGTGACCCATCCGGCTCCGTGTCTCACGACACCGATCGTGCGCCAGGGTATCGCCTCGTCGATCGGGCGGAGCACCTTCAGTGTGGCCTCCTTGGCGGCGAAGCGGGCGGCCAGGCGTTCTGGGACGATTCCCTCGGCTGTGGTGCAGTCGCGCAGCTCACCCTCGGTATATATTCGTTTGGCATAACGAGGACCGTGGTCGCGCAGCGAGGTGCGCACTGCATCCACGGACACCACGTCAATTCCGACACGCATTGCCACGTCCAGATCCTCGCAGATTTGCTCGGCCGTCGATGAACATCCGCCACACTGGGCTCATGCCCGAAAGCATGAGCGTTGTGCACGGAAAGATCCGCAGATCCGATCGACGGCAACCTTCGCTACGTTAGGGGTTGTGTCCAGTATGTCTGCGCAGTCTCAGCACGGGCGCAGCGAGCGGCCAACCTGAAGGAGTCGCCGATGAACGTGCATGCGAGCCGGGGGGTTTCGCGGAAATGAGCTTCCGCACCGGTGCTGCCACGGCGCGGGCGTTCGCCCGCGCAGCCGCCGTCACGGTCGAGCAGCCCGCGATGCTCACGTGTGCCCTGTCCGGTGGGATTGCGACAGGCAATCCCAATCAGCCGGTCAACCGGGACGACGTGATCGCAGAGGCCGCTGCCGCCGCGCAGGCCGGCGCCAGCATCCTTCACATCCACGCGCGTTCCACGAACGGCGAGATGACTCAGGCATCCGAGGACTACCTTGCGATCAAGCAGGCGATCCGCGAACAGGTCGGAGACATCGTGCTCAACTTCTCCACCGGCGGCGAGCTGGACGCGTCGGCTGCGGAGCGCCGGCAACCCCTGCTCGCGCAGCCGGAGCTCGCCACGCTGAATTGCGGCAGCATGAACTTCGGCCTTGGCGACGACGTACTAATGAATCCGCGCTCGCTCATAGTCGAGCTGGCCGAGGAGATCTCCCGGCGGGGGATCGCGCCCGAGTACGAGTGCTTCGATCTAGGTATGGCCGCCACCGCCGCCGGCCTGGCGGGCGCGGTGAGCGCGGCGCCCGGGATGATGCACATAGTGTTGGGTGTCATCGGCGGCGCTCCCGCCAGCGCGGCCGCGATTTCGTTGTTCGCTGAGCTGGTGCCCGCTAGCGTCCCCTGGACGGCAACTGCGATTCCTCGGCACTTCCCGATGATGGCTCACACGCTCGCGCTCGGTGGTCACATCCGCACTGGACTGGAGGACGTCGTGTTTGTCGCGCCCGGCGAGTACGCCGAGTCCAACGCCCAGCTCGTCACCCGCGCCAAAGTCCTGTGTGAGGCAATCGGGCGGCCTGTCGCCACACCCGCGCAGGCCCGCGAGATCCTCGGGATCGCAGGCGAGAGCTGACTCATCGTTGCAGGCCAAACGCGCGTTCGGCCACGTCGGCTACGTGACGGGCGATCGCCAGCGAGGATGTGGCGGCCGGCGAGGGCGCGTTGCGCACGTGCAGCGCCCGCTCGGTCCGGGAGAAGACGAAGTCGTCGACGAGCCGTCCGTCGCGCGCGAGCGCCTGCGCGCGGATGCCGGCGAACGCGGGCTGCACGTCGCGTACCTGCAGCTCGGGCACATAGCGCGCGGCGGCACGGACGAACGCGGAGCGCAACGCCGCGTGGCGAAGCTCGCTCACGCCCGTGCTCCACCAGCGGGTGAGCATCCGCCACGTGCCCGGCCAGCCGAGCGTCTCGAGCAGATCCCTGCGACGCAGCGTCGTCAGGCGGTAGGCATCGCGGGCGCCGGCTAGCAGCGCGGTCGGTCCGATCAGCACCTGGCCGTCGATGTGTCTGGTCAGGTGGATGCCGAGGAACGGCAGGGACGGATCGGGCACCGGATAGATCAGTGAGCGCACCAGCTCGCGACGCTCGGGCACCAGGCGCAGGTAGGCGCCACGAAACGGCACGATCCGCGGGTTCGGGTCGGCCCCGGCCGCGACCGCCAGGCGATCGGCCCACGCGCCAGCGCAGAAGACCGTGTGGCGGGCCTCGGTGGCGCCATGCGAATGCCCGAGCCGCAGCGAGCGTCCGCGGATGTCAACCCGCTCCACCTCGCAGCCGGTGGCGAGCGTGGCGCCCGCGTCGAGGATGTCCTCGGCGTAGGAGCGCGCCACTGCCAGGAAGTCGACGATGCCTGTGTCCGGGGAGTGCAGACCGGCGATGCCACGCGCGTGCGGCTCGAGCTCCTCGATGCCCACCGCGTCGATCCGGCGCAGGCCTGGCACGCCGTTGGCCTTCCCCCGGCGTTCGAGCTCCGCCAGCCGGCCGAGCTCACGGGAGTCGCTTGCGACGATCACCTTCCCGCAGCGCTCGCTCGCGATTCCCCGCCGCGCGCAGTACTCGTACAACTCGCGCGCGCCCTCCACGCACAGGTGCGCCTTGAGCGAGCCCGGCATGTAGTAGACGCCGGCGTGGATCACACCCGAGTTGTGGCCGGTCTGGTGCGTGCCGATCTCGGCCTCGCGCTCCAGCACGCACACCGACGCGCGCGGGTTACGCCCAATCAGCTCGCGCGCAATCGCCAGGCCCACGATCCCGCCTCCGACCACCGCCAGCTCGCAGCGCTCGGGCGCCTGCGCGCTGCGAGGGGATCGCGCGCTGTGAGGGCGTGGGCTCAGTGAAGGGGTGCCCTGCACTGAGCCCACGCTACCCCGCCACCGCGCCGGGACCTCCAGGTGCCGTCGCCGCCGCCGCGTTTACCAGGCCGGCCCCGTAGAGGTGTTCATCGCCCCCGCCTCCCAGCTTGGTCGCGGTGGCCTTCAAGCGCGCGATGATCTGCGCGGGCGTCGGGTGGCGGCCGAGCACGCCGCTGGCAATGATCAGCGCCGCCGTCGCCGCTACGTGCGGAGTGGCCATCGAAGTACCTTCATAGCCGGACGGAATGCCGAACTTGGTGAACGAGCTGCCGGTGAACGTCACCTGGTACACGTCCCGGCCGGGGGGCAGTTCGGGGTGGCAGTTGGGATCGCCTGGCAGGTTCGCATCGGCGCCGCCTCCGGGTGCCACGAGCGTGAGTTCGGGGCCGTAATTGGAGTAGCTAGCCAGGCAGCCGTGTTCGGTGGTGGCGCCAACCGCGACCACGTTCGGTGCGCGTGCCGGATAGTCCACCGCCCGGGCGCCCTCATTGCCGGCAGCCGCGACCACCAGCACCCCGTGGCGGTGGGCGTAGCGGAGCGCTTCCATCAGCTCTGGGATGTCCGACGCGGTCACTCCAGGAGTGAACTCGAGGCTGAGGTTGATCACCTCGGCATGGTGTCTGACCGCGAACAGCACACCTTCAGCGATCGTGGACGCTTCGCCTTCGCCCTGGCCGTCGAGCACCCGCACGGGCATGATGTGGGTGGCGAACGCCAGGCCGGTGAGGCCGTAGTGATTGTTGGTCTCCTCAGCGATCGTCGACGCCACGAACGTCCCGTGGCCGTTGCGGTCGTTCGCATACGGGTCTTTGGCGACGAAGTCATAGCCTTTGACGAACGTGTACTGGTTGAGATCGGGCGAGCGGCGAAAGCGGCCGCGGTTGGCGTACGCGACGCCCGTGTCCAGCACCGCGATCGTCACGCCCTCTCCGCCGGGAGCGCCGTCGGCGGCGACGTTCGCCCACGCTTCGGGCGCGTTTACGCTGAACTGTCCATCGAAGTTCCACTGCAGTTCCTCCCAGTCTCCGGGTTCGTGGCCGGTGCCTTCGTCGTTCGGGATCCACCCGCCAGCAACATGGGCTACGTAGTCCGGTACCGCCCACTGCACACCGCGCTGGGCACGTAGGCGGCGAAGCGCAGAAGCGACGCTCACGCCGGACGGCAGTCGCAGCAGACGTGTGTGCGCACTCACCGTTACGTGTCCATCCGTCCCCGGGACATGGGTGGCAGCGGCGCGCGCAAGGGTTGACGCTGGCGTCGGCGCTGACACGGGGGCGTATCTGACGACTATCTCGTTGGGTGCGTAGCTGCCATTGGCTCCGTAGCCGCCCGGAGGGGCTGCCAGGGTCGCCGGCGCGCAGGCGCCGGACAGGATCGGGATGGCGCCGAGTGCCAGCAGGGTCGAGATCCACTGCACGGCAGGGCGCAGGGTTGGGCGGCCGGTGGTGGAGGGCATGAGGTTTGGGTAATGATGATGTGCCGGGGATGCGACGGGGGAGGCACTGTCGCAGACGCCGCGGGCGAGTTCGATGAGCGAACGCTTCTTCCCACGCGATGACTACTTCATGCGTCTGGCCCTGCGCGAGGCCGAGCGTGCGTTGGAACACGAGGACGTGCCGATTGGCGCGGTGCTCGTGCGCGACGGCGAGGTCCTCGCGGCGGCTCATAACGAGCGCGAGCTGCGCCAGGACCCCACTGCCCACGCCGAGATCATTGCCCTGCGCGAGGCTGCCCACGCCGCCGGCAGCTGGCGGGTGCTCGACACGGTCGTCTACGTCACGCTTGAGCCTTGCGCGATGTGCGCCGGGGCGATCGTGCTCGCGCGAGTGCCGCGCGTGGTCTACGGCGCGAGCGATCCGAAGGCCGGGGCGTGTGGGAGCGTGCTTGACGTGCTCGGCGAGCCCCAGCTGAACCATCGCCCCGATGTCGTCGGCGGACTGCTCGCGCAGGAGTGCGGGGAGCTGCTCAGCGGGTTCTTCGCGTCGCGGCGGTGAGCCCCCCATGCCTCTGCTGTCCAGATCTTCTGAGATATCTGTCTCCGATGTCCTGAGACACGCGCTACGCCCCCTCGGAATGCCGTTCGATGTGATCGTCGTCAGCGAGCGCTACACCGAGGACTGGGGGTCCGTGGAGGGACGATGGTGCACGCCGCGCTGACCGAGGGTCGAGTGCTGCATGTCACCGCATGACCGGCTTGACTTGGCGCGGGTGCTGCTCGTCCGTGCCGTCGACGATGAGACGCTGGTGCGGAAGGTCTGCTCGGATGCCGACGTGGCCGACGCGATCGTCGGCTTTCACGCACAGCAAGCGCCGAGAAGCTGATCAAGGCAGTACTGGCTGCTCGCGGCGTGACGTTCGTGAAGAGCCACGCACTCAGCTACCTCATCGGCCTGGTTGAGGAAAACGACATTGGCGCGCCGGACGAGCTTTCCGAGGCCGATGTGCTGTCGCCTTGGGCAGTCGAGTTCCGCTACGAGGGTGAGGAGTCGCCCGCTCTGGACCGATCTGCTGCCCTCGTCCTGGTCGCACAGCTCAGAGCATGGACTGAAAGTGAGATCAAGGCCGCAGACCAGCCGCCAGGTCACGACCAACGACAGCCGGATGAGCAGCAGCCAGAATAGAACCGGTTCTCGAAATCTCCGTGGCCCCTGATCCTGAAGTTCCACGAGGAGCGTTTTGGCGGGGCCATTGACACTCGTGACGATGATGACTAGAATAGTAGTCATGTCTGAGACCTTGCCTCTGTCCTCCGTCAAGGCGCATCTTTCTGAGCTGGTGGATCGAGTAGAGGACCAGCACGACCGTGTGGTGCTGACACGCAACGGCAAGCCGGCCGCCGTCTTGATCAGCTACGACGACTTGGAAAGCCTCGAGGAAACCCTCTCGATCCTGTCTGATCCGGCGCTCATGGCACAGATCCATGAGAGCGAGCAGGCACTCGCTGGCGGAGAGCGAGCCACCACACTCGCCGAACTGCGGACTGAGCTCCAGACCCGCCGCGACGCTGCAGCGTGAGCGCACCTCCATGGGAGGTGCTGGTTACGCCCCCGGCGCGCCGCCAGATCGACCGACTGCCCATATCAGTCGCGGCGGCAGTCCTAGAGACCCTCGACGCGATCGCATCCAACCCCCAACGCCTCGGTAAGGCCCTTCGTTTCGAGCTTGACGGGTACCTGTCTGCGCGTCGCGGGCCATACCGAATCATCTACCGCATCGACGATGCGGCCCGTTCAATCACGGTCATCGCGGTCGCACACCGCGCCGATGCCTACCGCCCGCGCTGACTTCGCGCGACCGATCCAGCGGCGCCCAGCCGAACGGCCAGAGTTCGAGCAACGTTCTCACATCGACTTCCTACGCCGGCATCTCCTGTCGGACGAGGCGCGATCCATCAGAACGCTCAAAAACAGGGGCAGTGACGCGCGACAAGGCGCGTGCTGAATCCGACCGGTCAGGAAGGCGCTGATTGTGGACGGCCGGCAGTTGTCTCACTGCCAGCTGGCAAACACGGGGATCGCGGGACGATGTTTGAACTCGGACCGCGTGTGGAGGCGTATCCGCAGCCTGCACGCCGAGCGCTATAGCTGACCGCTGCTCAAAACGAGCTGAGCGTTGACCTCGCTTGAACTGAGAGGCGAACCTGACTTATCGATTGCTAGCTCTCTGACCTTGCTGCGGACGACTCGGGCACCCCTGTAATGCAGATCGGTTGCATAGCTCAGCCCAGCAATGTCCTCATACAGCAACCGGAGCACGAGCTCGCTCCGCGGTCTGAGATCATCGGTTAGCGGCTCGAATACGATCGCATTCGAGTGGCCCGCACTCAGTCCCTCGACGGGATGCGTTGTCCAGCCACTGCCGAAAACTGCTCCCTTGTCTCTCGTCTCCGCGCCGCCGCGGATGTCCAAAGCGGGCCCGGCGCCGATGTTCTGTATGGGCACAATAAGTTCCCCCTTGTGCAGGGCCGGGCCTGCCGCAGCTTCGGAAATCACGCCGCCGCGATACACCACCTGCTGCGACGTCGTGTCAGACACAACGACGGGACGATAGGACTGTCGGACGATGAACTGCGTTACTCGCAACGTGCGCCATGCAATCCCTGCGAGCACAAAGGTGGCAACCGCAAGTGCCAAACGTGCCAACACCGACAATCGCTTCCACGCGCGCATCATGCTCCATGCGGCGGTCGGGATCGGGGCGAGAATTGAGCCTTCTTCGCCACCCCCACCACGATCGCGCTGCTCAAGCACAGGCCATCATGCCCGCCCAGCGAGGCCGCAGGGATGAACGGGGATGACGGGACGACTCTCGAAACACGACCCCGCCTGGCAACGAATCCGCAACCGCACGCCAGCGCCTTCGCTGAGTCGTTGCAAGCACCCCCAAGCGTCGGAGCCGAGCTCAGCGTGAACCTGTCGGTAGCGGGACTTCGAGCTGCCGACAGATCTTGCGGACCAGCCCATAGTCGATCTCCCGATGGCGCGGCACGACCGAGCGCTTGCCCTGAGATCCGGCCCATCGTGCGTGGTTGCCGCCCTCGTCGACTTGGCGACAGCCGTGAGCCCGGAGATGACGCTCCAGATCGCGGCGCTTCATGCAGCGATCGTCAGATGCAGCGCCTCGCGCTCACGCCGGTCATTCGCGTCGCCGGGCTCTGGCGAGAGCATCAACCGCAGCGCATCGATGACGCTCTCTCGCGCCTCCTCTCGCGTGCGGCCCTGACTGAAGACACCAGCGACCTCCGGAATGGACGCGATGACCCCACCATCCTCACCGGGCTCGTAAACGATCGTCAGATCAAGCTGCTCGGACATGCGACAAACGATACCGCGCGTGCGGCGCCAGAGATGGACGGGGAGGGAGGGACAAAGCTCGAACCCGCGTGTTGTGTGGAAGCGCATTAGCGAGCTGCACGCCGGACGTTTCCGCGAAGCCAACGGGCCCAAGTCCTTCAGCCGCAGCTTGTAGCGGTGCTCAGCGCAGCGCAGACGGCAGCAACCTTCTCCGGCGAAAGCACCGTGATTCGCTCGACCAAGTACCCCTTGGCAACCGTGTCCGTGTGATCGGCGTTCAGGACGCAGTCGCGGGACATGCCGTCCTCACGTCCCAGCTCTACCTCCGTCGGGATTCCGCGGATGCTCGTGGTGGCCAACACCACGAAGACCTCGTTGAGGCTATCGATCGCCTCATCGCGTGTCATCACCAGGGCGGGCCGGCGCCCCCACTCTGGATGCTCTGCCCACCAGACCTCGCCACGCCTTACCACGGCTCGTGCCCAGCCGCGCGCTCCTCCTCGGCCAATCTCTTCATCGTCTCTCCAAACGCAACCTCATGGACCTTGGAGAGCTCCCCCCACTCGTCGCCGTTGCCGCCAGCGTGATCGCGCTGCACCGCTCGCAGCGCGATCTCCGCATCGTGCTCGCTCCAACCCGGTGCCTCTTGCAGGAGTTGTTCCTTCGCGGTCATGGCGCGTTCGATGATAGTGTCCGGCGCCGACCCGGACCTTGCGTGGAAGCGCATTAGCGAGTTGCACGCCGAGCGCTTCCGAGCGTGATCGGAAGGTGCGTGATGACGTCGCCCCGAGCGGCAGGCCGTAGTGCTCACCGGACGAGCTCCAGGATCCGAGGACCGTTGCGCTTGAACCGGTCGGGGCGCTGACTCGGAGAGGCCAGCGAGTTCAGGCTGGACAGGAGCTGTTCAGGGTTCTTGGGCCGGCGCCGATGCTCGAATCCGAGCCGGTACATCCGCTCCGCGATCACGCGAACGTGTAGCGGACCACCGTCTTCCTCTTCCAGTACGTACTCCGCGAACCGCACCATGTCGTAGGGCGACACACCCTTAAGTGCTGTGGGCGTCGGCTCTGTCTCAGGCGGAGCTGCTGCGGTCCCCGCCTGTGGCTCGCTCATCAGCTCGGCGACCCTCGGCTCGAAGAATGCCGCGAGCTCCTCCCGGACGATTCTCCGCACGGCCGCGGTCAGCGAGTCATCGGAAATCTCCAAGTGCATCTCTACCTTCTCCAGTCGCATTCAGCTTCAATATAACGCTACCAGACCATCTCTAGCGCCTTCCGATCATCTGGGAACGTTAGCGACGTTAGCAGCTCTTATCCCGAATTGATTCATCGAACCAGTGCCAGCTGGCGTCGAACCCGCACTTGTGGAAGGCATTGGAGAGCTACACGCCCGAACGTCAGCGATCAGTGCCTGCACACCCACGGGTGAGCATCCACGACGAGAATCGCAATACGAAACGGGCCGCTCCTGGCCAAGGCGGAGTTCGAACAAGCGCCAGAAACCCAACAAAAACGGAGGGGGAGGTGTGTGGTTGCAGGACATAGTGGACTGATGTCTCGGGACATGCTGGACGCCTACGAAAGGTGGGTGCTGGTATGGACGGGACGGGGATGGCGCGCTATGTGGTGGACGCCGTGCTGCTCGAGGGCCGCAGCCCACGGGAGGTCGCCCGCGCTCACGGCATCTCCAAGAGCTGGATCTATGAGCTGATCGCTCGTTACCGCGCCGGTGGCTACGACGCGCTGGCGCCCACGCCCGAGACGACCGCGCTCTTGCGCGCACGAAACCCCGGGTGAGATGGTCGAGGCGATCGTCAGACTGCGACGCCAGCTCGCTGCTGAAGGGCACGATGCCGGCGCCGCGACGATCGCCTACCACCTCGCTGCGCGCATGGACGGCGTTCCGTCGAGGGCGACGATCTGGCGGATCCTCAAGCGTCAGGGACTGATCACGCCACAGCCGCAGAAGCGACCACGCTCCTCGCTGATCCGCTTCGAAGCAGACCTACCAAACGAGACATGGCAAACAGATATCACCCACTGGCGACTCGCCGCCGGCGAGCACGTCGAGATCCTCAACCTCATCGACGATCACTCCCGCCTGTTCCTGGCCTCTGAGGCCTACCCCACGGTCAAAGCCCAGGACGTCGTGGACAGCTTCCACAAGACCGTCAGCCTGCACGGCCTACCAGCATCACTGCTCACGGACAACGGCGCGGTCTTCACCGCCAGCCCTCGCCGCGGCAAGGTGCTGCTGCAGTCAGAGCTCCACCGGCTCGGGATCGCCTCCAAGAACTCGCGTCCCTACCACCCGCAGACCTGCGGCAAGCTCGAGCGGCTACACCAAACGCTCAAGCGCTATCTCGCCAGACAGAAGCCCGCCAACACGATCAGCCAGCTGCAGAGCCAGCTCGACACATTCATCCACTACTACAACGACATCCGCCCCCACAGAGCCCTGGACGGCCGCACACCGCTACAGGCCTACAGCACCCGCATCAAGGCCAAACCCGCCGGCACTCCGGCCCCCACCCACTTCCGCGTCCGCAACGACAAGGTCGACGCCTACGGCAAGGTCAGCATCCGCTACATGAGCAAGCTCCACCACATCGGCCTCGGCAGAGCCCACAGCCCCCGCCCAGTCAAGCTCCTCATCGCAGACCAAAACATCCGCGTGATCGACCAACACGGCCAACTCATCCGCGAACTCACACTCGACCCCACCCGCAACTACCAACCCCTCACACCAACCTAAACTGTCCACCATCTCCCGAGACACGCGTCCAGCATGTCCCGAGACACAACAAAACGGAGGGGGAGGGATTCGAACCCTCGCTGGAGGATTAAACCCCCAGAACAGTTTTCGAGACTGCCGCATTCAACCGCTCTGCCACCCCTCCAGGGCGACGCTTGCAAGGCTAGTAGATCAATCGCGACTCCGGTGCTCAGGTCCCACGGATAGTCAAGTCCCGGCACCGGTACGATCCTTCCCGAGGCAGCATCGAAGACGCGCGCGGCTCGTAACTTTTGGACTCGTCAGCTAGCCCATCATCCGACAGCACGGGCGACCGCGACCAGCCACGCGGTGGGTCAAGCGACGGTCCGGGGGAGGACGGGCCGGACGCGACGGTCACGGCAAGCGCACAGCTACCCGAGCTCGATGAGCGTGCGCTTGCCGCGCTGGGTGAGGTAGGCCGCAGTTGGGCTGGGTGCATGCCGGCGCGGCAGGTCTGGGAGCGCGCGCTGCCCGTCGATCGCCACCTCGATTTCGCCGATCCACAGCAGTCACGTGCCGGACGCTTCCTGCACATCCGCAGCGTGGGGCATGAGACGGACGAAGACGAGCTCGAAGCGACGGCCGAGGCGGGGGAGGGTGACTCGCGGTCGGGCCGCGTGGCCTACGCAGTGCGGCGTGTGTTGATCGGCCCGGCGCTGCGCAGCACGGCGATCGCTGAGGAGCAAATGGGGCGCCTGCTTGCCCTCGCCGTGCTCGCGCCAGACGCACTCTCCTCGGTGGCCTACGGGCCGGAAGCGATGATGGCGATCCTCGTGCTCGCCGGCTCTGGCGAGCTGAAGCTCTCGCTGCCGATCGGGGCGGCCCTCGCGGTGCTGATGCTGTCTGTCGGCCTCGGCTACCGCCAGGTGATCCGAGCCTACCCGCACGGCGGGGGCTCCTACATTGTTGCGAGCGACAGCCTGGGGCGACAGTGGGGTCTGCTCGCGGGCGCGGGATTGATCGTCGATTATATCCTCACGGTCGCGGTGTCGGTCGCCTCCGGGGTGGAAGCCGTCACCTCGGCGATACCCTCACTGGACTCGGCGAGGGTGATAATCGGCTTGGTGATGATCGTGCTGCTGGTGGCCGGCAACCTGCGCGGCGTGCGCGACGCCGGCGCTGCCTTCGCCGCCCCCACTTACCTGTTTGTGGTCGCGATTGCGCTGGTCGTGATCGCCGGCCTCATCAAGGCTGGCTCCCACAGCTTTCACCCTGCCACCGCAGCACCCCACCGAGCCCTCGAGGCGGTTGGCGTACTACTCCTGCTGCGTGCGTTTGCCTCTGGGGCGACGGCGATGACGGGGATCGAGGTGATCTCAAACGCGGTCCCCGTTTTCCACCCTCCGCAAGCGCGCCACGCGCGCCAGACCCTGTCGGTGATGATGGGGCTTTTGATCTCAATGTTCGTCGGCGTCGTGCTCGTCGCTCACTTCGACGGCGCCGCGCCAGGTGGGAGTCAGACGGTGCTCTCCCAGATCGCGCACGACAGCGTCGGCGGCGGCATTCCCTACGGCTTCGTGCAAGTGGCGACCACACTCGTACTGCTGGTCGCGGCCAACTCGGCGTTTAACGGCTTTCCGCGGCTGTTGTACTTCATGGCCCGCGACGGTTACGTCCCGCGACTGTTCCTGCGCATGGGCGATCGCCTCGCGTTCAGTAACGGCATCCTGGTGCTGGCTATACCCGCGGCCGTGATCTACGCCGCCTTCGGCGGGCAGACCGCCCCGCTGATCCCACTGTTTGCGATCGGCGTGTTCCTCGCCTTTACACTCGCCCAAAGCGGGATGGTCGCGCACTGGTGGCGCCACCGCGAGCGGGGATGGCGCGCCGCACTTGCCACCAATCTTCTCGGCGCAGTCCTCTCGGCAGCGGTCGTGCTGATCGCCGCGATCACCAAGCTCACCGAGGGCGCCTGGGTCGTGGTGGTGCTGGTCCCGCTGATCGTGCTGGCGTGCGGACGCGTTCACGCGCATTACGTGAGCGCCCGCGAGGCGCTCACGCCACGACCCGACGCGCCACGACCCGAGGTAAGCAAGTCCAGGCGCACGACACGCGTGACGCCGCCGCGGCTGCGGCCGGAGGTCTCCGAGCACCTGGCCGAGGCGCAGGATGACCCATCCGAGGTGCACAGCTTCGCCGTCGTCCCGGTCGCAGTGCTCGATCTCGCCGCCCTACACGCGCTTGCCTATGCCGTCTCGCTCGCTCAGCCGGTGCTCGCGCTGCACATGAGCCCCACCGAGGAAGAGGCCGAGCGCTTCCACCGCGCGTGGCAGGCGTGGGGCGATCATTTGCCGCTCGAGGTCGTCGTATCCCCCTACCGTTCCACGGTCGCGCCACTGGCCAACTACATCGCCGCGCTGCACCGCCAACGCCCCGACGTAACCCTCACGCTTGTCGTGCCTGAGATCGTCGTCGCCAGGCGCTGGCAGCGGATCCTGCACAACCGCATCGCCGCACGCCTACGCGCCTCCCTCATCGCCTACGAGGGCATCGTCATCACCACAGTCCCGTTCCATTTGCCCCGGTAAGCCGGAGCAGCTACGCATGCGAAGCCTCGGGCGTGACACACGGCTTAGTCGCGGTGCGGATGTCCGCGTACTGTGTGCCAGCTCTCGCGGGTGATGCGCAGGATGACTACGGTCATGCCTAGGCCAATGACGGGATCGAGGATCGGGGCGTCCGCAACGATGGCGACGGCGCTCGCGATGACGGCGAGCGAGACATATGCGTCGACGCGAGCGTGATCGCCGTCTGCGATCAGCGCGGGGCTGTCCAGTCGGCGCCCGGCGCGGGAGCGTACCAGCGCGGCGAGCCAGTTGCCAGCGAACCCGACCGCTCCGGCGAGCGCGAGGGCGAGTAGGTCGCCGGGCGTGGATGGGTGGATCAGGCGCAGAATCGACTCATACGCAGCAATGCACGCGGAGATGAAGATGGTCGCCACGACCGCTAGTCCGGCTAGGCGCTCGGCGCGTGGGGAGCGCAGCGTGAACGCGATGGCGAGTGGGATCGCGGTCAATGCGTCCCCGCCATTGTGGATCAGATCGGCCAGCAGCGCCAGGCTACCGCTGAGCGCGAACACGAGTGCCTGCACGGCGGCGGTGCCGGCGAGGATGCCGAGTGCGAGTGTGACGGTCCGGACGCCCTCGCGTGAGCGCTTGATGCTCTCGATCACGAGTCCGTGAGAGTGACCATGCGCGCCTTTGCGGTGATCGTCGCGCGGGTGCTCATGGCGATCGTGGGAGTGGTGTTCGTGCGGCCCGGCGTGCGGGTGAGCGTGGCGCAGCCTGCCGTGATGGTGCAGGTCGCCTTTGACGAGTTCGTAGGTGGCGGGGGGCATCGTTCTTTAGGTTAGGTGGGTGGCGTCGGGCGTGCTCTGGACGGTTGAACGACGGCGTGGTGTGGAGTAGTGTCCTTCCCATGCCTGGTTGACGTTGACCGCTTCCGTATGCGGCCTATCCTCGTCCGCCGCCTGACGGTTATTGCCCCTACCTGTAATGCGCCGGCGCACCGGCAGATAGGAGAGGATCACGGCTCGCCCCGGAGGCGAAGTGGTGCGGCGTTGAGAACGGGCCGTGGATATGAGAAAGGCTACGAGGCTGCTGTAGGTCAGCTCCTCGGTTGTCGACTGGCATCCGGGCTCCCATACCGTCAAGCGAAACCCCTACTGTCGAAGCAGATTGCGGATGTATCGCGGGAAGAGCGTGGGAAGGGTGCGGCAAGCGCAGTAGCTACGCGGCTGTGCGCGTGTGCCCGGTCTTGACTAGACGGGGGTTACTGCCCTGTGCGAGGACCTCGACGGTCGCCGTGATGAGCCTGGCACGGAGGGTCTCGGCTTGCTCTCTGGCGCCCGTGGCTATGCGTTGTGGGCTTGGGCGCTGGGTGTCGTGGGAGGACCCGAGGGTCCACCTGATCTGGGTCTTGCCGTCCATGATGCCCGCGCTGCTTCCCTCCATCGTCCCTTCCCCTCGCCTGCATATGCAGGTCCGCATGTGGGGAGAATGAGAACATATCCAGACAAATTTGTCAAGACGCCCGTCGGCATTAGCCCACGATCCAGCGTTCAGGTGCCCAGCCGCGGCGTTTGGATGCCTTTGAGGTCGGATGGTCGCACGGCACTGAAAGCAGTAACCCCCGTCTAGTCAAGACGGTGGTCGCTGCTGCGGGTGTGTCGGAGAGTGCGTTCTATGCGGTTTTTCTGAGCGTCGAGGATTGTCTTTTGGCGGCGTTTGAGGAGGGCTTGGGGCGGCTTTCTGCGGTGGTGTTGGAGGCGGTGGGGCGTGAGGAGTATTGGTTGGGGAGGGTGCGTGCGGGTCTGGTGGCGTTGCTGGGGTTTCTTGATGACGAGCCGCAGTGGGGTCGTTTGCTCGTTCTCGAGGCGTGTGGGGCTCAGATGGCGGCACGCGGGTGCGAGCGGCGTGTGCACGGGGTGTTGGCTGGGCTTTTGAACGATGGGCGGGGGAGGTCTGGTCGGGGGATTGTGGGTGGGGATCTCGCGCTGTCTACGACGTTGGTTGGTGAGCTTGTTGTGGGTGGTGTGTTCTCTGTGGTCCGTGCGCGGATGCTGGAGGGGGATCACGGATCGTTGGTGGAGTTGGCGCCGTCGTTGATGTCGTTCATCGTGGTGCCGTATTTGGGGCAGGCTGCCGTGGGTGTGGAGCCAGTGGGGCGGCGTGTGGCTGGGGGGCGGGTGTCTGGGTCGGCTGATGGGCTTGGGGTGGTTTCTCCGGTGCCGTTTACTTATCGGGCGGCGTTGGTGTTGCGTGTGGTTGCTTGTGCGCCGCGTTCGAGTAATCGTGAGATTGCTGAGGCGGCGGGGCTTGCGGATGAGGGGCAGACTTCGCATTTGCTGCGTCGGTTGGCGCGGCGGGGGTTGATTGAGAAGGTGACGCCTCGCAATGGTTCGCGGCGGGAGAACGCGTGGTTGTTGACGCAGTGTGGACAGCGTGTACTTGAGTTGCTCGACTCCGGTGGCGCTGTGACGCCTGAGGGGTCAGCGAGCGCAAGGGTCCAGAAGGTCGCGTGATGAGCTGGAGGCTGACAGATTTGTGCGGCGAGCGGGTGAAGCGCAGGGGTCGGGCCGGCCATGGTGCCGTGCTGTGCGCCTTGCGCGAGCTCGTCGCCTACAAGCGTCCGTCGGGATGGTCACCGTGGGTGTCTGTGTCGATGACGAGTGCGTGTTCGTGCGGGGCCCGTTGGTCTCGGCGGGGCGTGCTGCTTGAAACGGCGGTGTCGGAGCGTCTCTAGGAGGAGAGCTCGGGCGTCGATCGATTATTTCCCGAAAGACAAAGGAGTGATGGAGACGTGAGACATGTAAGGATACTGGGCCTCTGCTTGGTTGCCGCGTTCGCGGTGAGCGCGGTGGCCGCGATGCCGGCGCTGGCGAAGAGTGAATATAACGTTACAACCTTCGGCCAATACAAAGGCTGCCCTTGGAATGATCCAGAAGTCCATGATTGTTACGCGGGAATTACCGCGGGTGGCAGCAATGGCGGTTATTTTCAATTGGGTAATGTGACGGTGAAGCTCAACAAGCCGATCGTCCTTCAGGGCGGGTTTATCGGTGCCGAAGGGGAATTGACTGTCGTCGCGGCGGCCAATGGCTATCAGACGCTGGAAGCTCCCGAACTGAAGGTTAAAGGTGGACTGAATCTGATAACCACTCGCGACGAGGAAGAAGCGGGATGGCCGGAATCCCTGAAGCAGACCTTCAAGGAAGCCAAAAAGAACAAAGAAACAAGCCTGAACGTCAAAATCGAACTGGCAGGCGGGAATCTGATTTATGAAACGCCTGGCGCGCTCGACACAGAAAACCTCATCGAAGAACACGGCGTTGCGTTCAAGCTGCCGCTGAAGGTCAGGATGATAAGTCCGGTGCTGGAAAAGCTGGGCGGATCATGTGAGATAGGTTCTGACGCGAACCCGGTCTGGCAGGATCTGTCGGCCGAACCTCCAGGTCGACCAGGCAAATTTGAAGAGGCCTACGGCTTCCTGACCATAGCGCTACATGAAAGTAGGCTGATCGACCTCGGTTGGCCGGTCACAGAAGGGGCAAACGGGTGTGGCAGCGGTGAAGATGAAGCGTATATCGATGCCGCTATCAACAAGGTGCTCGAACTCCCTCGTCAGCACGGAATCACCGTTCTTCAGGGCGACCTGTACACGGCCAAATCAGCATTTGTAAAGGAAAAGTTCGAAAACGGAGAAGCATAATCAATAAGCTCATTGCGGGGGTTGGGTTCTAAGTAGGTCTTAGAACTAGCTCATGGCGGGATCCCGTGTCTCGGTAGAGCGCGGGATCCCGTCGCCGTTGAGACATACCTGATGGGTGGTAGGCGAGGCGTGTGCCGCAGTGAAATGTTTAGTGGTTGAGTCGGTTTATGGCTATCTATATCTGAGGGTTGAGAAGGGATGTTTGAGATGAAATTTTTGAGATTTTTGGGCGTGTGCCTCGCCGCGATGGTTGTGGTTGGTG
Source organism: uncultured Solirubrobacteraceae bacterium (assembly GCA_963830345.1). Lineage (GTDB taxonomy): Bacteria > Actinomycetota > Thermoleophilia > Solirubrobacterales > Solirubrobacteraceae > Palsa-744. The sequence goes on from CAWHLZ010000001.1 coordinate 609,179, forward strand.
CGGTCGCGGTGGCGAGCGCATCGGCGCAGGCGCCGGAATATGGCCGGTGTGAAAAGGCGCCCAAGATTGGTAAAGTTTATAGCGGTGAATTCACGAATTCGGGTTGCACGGCGAAAAGTGAAACCAAAACCGGTAAATATGAATGGCATCCGGGCGTGGTGAAAAAATTCCAGACAAGTACAGGTGGCAAAGCTGTCCTGGAAGAAGTCGGTAAATACCAGGTTGGCTGCGAAACTGAGAGCAGCACGGGGGAATACGTCGGGACGAAAGAAGTAGCTAATGTGCGCGTCACGTTCAAAGGATGCAAAGTCACACCTTTTGTATGCACAACGGTTGGTTTGAAAGAAGGCGAATTGGAAACGGTGCCGCTTGAAGGTCGTGTGGTGTGGGAAAAGGAAAAAGAACACAAGGCGGCGCTGGATTTGTATCCAGGTGGTGGTGCGGAAAAGTTCATCGAATTCACGTGCGGAGCTTCGTTGACGGTGGCGGTGCGGGGTTCGATCCTGGTGAATGTCCCTGTGGATAAAATGAGCGAATCGGTTACGTTGAAGTACAAGGGAAAACACGGCTTTCAGGGGCTGGAATACTATGAAGAAAACGGGAAAAAAGTAAAGGACATTCTCGAAGCCGATTTCGCTGGTAAAGGATTTGATCAGGCTGATCAGATCATTACCTCGACTGTGAAAAATGAAGAAAAGCTGGAGTTGAACGCATACGTTTGATCCTGCTGGCGTTTGTATAGTGGTGTGTGGGGCCGTGTGGTCCCACACACCACTTTGTCTTGTAAGCAAGCCGAGTGAGTGAGTGAGTGTGATGGGCGAGAACAACAGCGTCAGTGTTAGAGCTTCTGAGCTTGCGGGGTCCCAGGTGAGGGCTTGTACGGGTTTAAGCCGTATGTGTGGTTTGTGGCGTGTGTTGTTGGTTGTGGTGTGTGTGTTGGTGGGGGTGTTGGTGTTGTGGTGTGGTTCGGCGTTGGGGTTGGTGGTGCGGGGGCATGTGTTTGGGTCTGTGTTTGGTGGGGTGGGTGTCGGGGATGGGGAGTTTGAGGGTGCCTCAGGGGTAGCTGTTGATGAAGCTACGGGTGTTGTGTATGTGGTGGATGCTGGTGGGGAACGAGTCGAGATCTTCAAGCCTGATGGTGGGGGTTTTGAATATGTGTCGGAGTTTGGTGTGCATTCGCCGGGGGCGATAGCGGTCGATAACTCTGTGAGCTCCTCGGATCCTTCGCGTGGTGATGTGTATGTGGTCGGTGCGGAAGAAAAGGAAGCGGGTGCGGGGGAACGGGATGTTGTGTATGAGTACAGCCCGTCGGTGGGGGCGGTGATCCATAAATGGAAAAAGTTCAAGGTCAAAGAAGAAGAACTTGAATTTGAAGATGTTTCGGGTGTCGCGGTGGACGCGGCTGGGGTGTTGTGGGTGTATTGGGATGAAGAAGGCGTAATCGACGGGTTCAGTAAACAGTCCACGAAAAGCGAAGGCGTACGGCTGGTCTGGGAGCCCTCGTTGCGTCGAACCCCCGAAATCGAAGAGAAATTCGAGTGTGCAGCCAAACCTGGGTTCGCGGTCGCCGCGGAAGACGAAGCTTTCTATGTTGGCTATGAACACGCGAATAGCAGCGAAGAATGCCCCGGGCAGAGCGGGGAAACCCCCGACCCGCTGCTGATCGCCGAGCTCAACGGGTCCGCGCCGGAACCCAGGGTCCTGACGGGCGAGCTGGAGCACGAAAACACCACCGGGGTAGCAGTCGATGAGGCCAGCAGCGAAGGCTCCCCGCTGGGGAAGGCAGGCCGGGGCGTGGTGTATCTCGATGAGGGGGGTAGCGTCGCGGCGTTCACGCCGGCGGGTATGTTGGTCCAGCGGTTCGGTGCGGGGCAGTTGGCGGGGGGTGCTGGGGTCGCGGTGGACGCCCACACCGGTGATGTGTTTGTCCCCGAGCTAGCAGCGGGTATGGTCGATGTGTTCGTCCCGGAATCCCAGCCAGCGCCACCGGTCGTGGACGGGGTCTCAGCGCTCAGCTTGAGCGCGAGCTCGGAGCGGTTGAGTGCGCAGATCGACCCGCACGGCGCGGAAACCGAATACTACTTCCAGTACGGCACCACAGACTGCACGCTCAGCCCCGCTTCGTGCATGGATGTGGGGGTAGGGAAGCTCCCAGCAGACTTCGGCGACCAGGACGTGAGCGTCGAAGTCACCGGCCTTGAGCCGGCGAGCGCGTATTTCTATCGGGTGTTAGCGAGCAACGCGCTGGGTGGCGTTGAAGGTGTCCCGTCGGTGGATACGTTCACGACGCTCCCCTCAGCGGGCGTGCTGCCCGACGGGCGTGCATGGGAAATGGTCTCCCCTCCGGATAAGCACGGAGCGGCGGTGGAAATGGTCTCCCGGTCCAAGGGTGCGAGTATCCAGGCCTCCACGGATGGGGATGGGTTGGTGTGGGCGGCCTCGGGGCCGGTTGTGAGCGAACCGTTGGGGAATCGCAGCTTCGAACTAGCGCAGCTGATCTCCAGACGCACCCCCGGGGGTTGGGAAACTGCGAGTCTTGAAACACCGCACGACCGAGGGCGAGGCCTGTTGCTACCAGCTCCCTCGGAGTACCACTATTTCTCCCCCGAACTCTCAACGAGCCTCCTCGCGCCGACGGAACCGGCGTATGGTGTTGGTGGGGTCGTGGAAGACCCACCACTATCACCTGAAGCCACGGAAAAGACGCTGTATCTACGCAGCGAAAACCCACCCGCCACCCCGGGATACACACCGCTGGTGACCGCCGCGAATGATACGGCAGGCACAAAGTTCGGTGGTGGTCTTGAATTCCTGGACGCCACGAGCGACCTATCGCATGTCATCTTTGAATCGAAGGTCGGTTTGACTGCGGCGGCGCCTTCGGCGGCGGGGTTGTATGAGTGGGAAGCTGGGGAGCCGTTGCAGCTGGTGAGTGTGTTGCCGGATGGGTTGCCGGCGCCGGATGAAACAGAGTCGCAGTTCCAGCCGGTGTTGGGGGATGGTGGTGGCCTGAACACCCGCAATGCGATCTCCGCTGATGGTGGCCGGGTGTTTTGGAGTGAGGAAGTGCATCAGGTCCCCGAACGGCTGTATCTGCGGGATACCGGTACGGGGGAAACGGTGCAGGTCAACGCGGCGCAAGGGCAGGGATCCACCCTGCCCGGCGAGCACGGTGGGGTGCTCCCGGAACCCGGTGAAGGCGAGCAGGAAGTGCATTTCCAGAGCGCTTCTAGCGATGGGTCCAGAGTGTTCTTCACCGACACCGCCAGGCTAACCGAAGAATCAGGGCAGGAACCCGTCGGCGAAGAAGCCCCAGCCGACCTATACGAGTTTGAAATCGTTAGTGGTGCGGGCGAAGCGTTGCGGGGCCGGCTAAGCGATCTAACCCCGGACCCGGTCACGGGTAGCGGGGATGTCTTGAACCTGATCCCCGGGGCGGGGGAGGATGGTGCGCGGGTGTATTTCGTCGCGAATGGGGTCCTCGCGGCGGGTGCGAGGCCGGGGGAATGCGTGCGTGACCCCGAAGCCGAAGCACCCCTCCCCCCGCCGGGCGCGACCTGCAACCTGTATGTCTCAGAACCCAACCCGCAGGATCCTGGGGTGCGTCAGACGCGGTTTATCGCGGCACTCTCTGACGAAGACGCAGCAGACTGGGGCGCCGGGCTGACGTCGAACCTGCCGCCCTCGCAAGGGAACACTGCGGCTGTGACCTCCAGCGTCTCCCCCAACGGCCAGTATCTAGCGTTCATGTCCCAGGAAAGCCTCACGGGCTATGACAACCACAACGCCAACGGCGGTATGCCTGATGAGGAGGTGTTTTTGTATGACGCGCAGACCGGCCGGCTCATATGCGCGTCGTGTAACCCGGCCAGCGAAACCAATGGGGGTTTCAAACGCCCGGAAGGGGTGTTCGATACCGAACTCGCCGGTGAAGGGCTGGGGTTGCTCGTGGATCGCCCGGAAGTCTGGCGTAACCGGTGGCTAGCAGCATCAATCCCTGGATGGACGTTCAACATTTTCTACGGTGCTCCCGCCGCGCTCTACCAACCACGATACCTCTCAGACACGGGCCGCCTGTTCTTCGACAGCTCTGATGCGCTTGTCCCCGCGGATAAGAATGGCAAGGAGGATGTGTATGAGTATGAGCCCGAAGATGTGGGTAGCTGTGGTTTTTCTAGTGGTTGTATCGGGTTGATCTCTTCGGGGACCTCGGGTAAGGAATCGGCGTTCCTGGATGCCAGCGAAAACGGGGATGACGTGTTCTTCCTCACCGCCGCACAGCTCGTCGCCCAAGACACCGACAACGCTTATGACATTTACGACGCGCGGGTCTGTACCGCAGCCTCCCCGTGTTTGTCCTCGAACAGCTCCTCTGTGCAGGAATGCGAAACGACTGGTAGCTGCCGGCCCCCCTCTGATGTAGGTGCGTCGTTGGTGGCGGCGGCGGCGAGTGCGACGTTCTCTGGGCCGGGGAATATCGCGACGGGTGTGCTGCCCTCCAAAACCCTCACGGCACCCAAACCGAAACCGTTGACGCGTAAGCAGAAGCTCGCAACCGCGCTGAAGGCCTGCAGGAAACTCAAAGCCAAACACAAGCGAATCCTCTGTGAAGCGCGCGCGAGGAAGCGCTATGGCGCCAAGGCGAAGGGCAAGAGCAAGCCTAAAGCCAAAAAGACCCAGGCCACCCCGGTGTCGAGCGTGAGGAGGAGCGGGTGAGCATGCACGCCAGGCTAGGTTTCCAGGGGAGTGCGAGTGCATGCCGGCGGGTGGGGGCTCACCGGCCGCGGGCGGGGGTGCGGGTGTTGGTGGTGTTGGTGGGTGTGTTGTTGGGTGTGTTGGTGTGTGCTGCTCCGGCGTTTGCGGGTGCGTGGTGGGGGCTCTCAGCACGAGCCGCACCGACGTTTCTAGCGCCGGGTGGGGAAGGCGTGATCGATGTCGCCGCGGATGACATGGGCGATACGGGCATCACCGGGGCGGTAAGCGAAGTCACGATCAAGGACGTCCTCCCCACAGGACTCACGGTAACCGAAGCGGGTGCGGTGAACCCGCACCGGGCGCGGGTAGGGCAAGGCAACGCCCAGGAACGAGCAGCCGACTGGAAATGCTCGGTGGTGGGGCAGGAAGTGAGCTGCAGTACGTTGCTAGCGATCCCGCCGTATGAACGCCTGGAAATGGAAATCCCGATCCGTGTGGGAGAGCCCACCGGCACCATCACGGCGCTATCGGATCAGGCGAGTGTCACGGGCGGGGAAGCCGAAGGCGGCGGCAGCGTCCCGGGCCAATCACTAACCCGGCTCGTGCGGGTGAACGGGGCGGCGGTGCCGTTTGGGGTCGAAGAAGGTGGCTACAGGATCGTCCCGGAAGATGAAGGGGGTGGGGTTGATAGCCAGGCGGGTTCGCATCCGTTTCAGCTGACGAGTACGGTCGATTTCAACGAGATCCTCGAAGAAGTCCAGGAGCCCGGGGAACCCGTCGAGCTCGAGCCGGCCTCCCCCGCACAAACCAAGGATCTGAGCTTCAACCTCCCACCGGGCCTACTCGGGAACGTGCAGGCCAGCGAAGAGTGCTCCGCCTCTGATTTCTCGGCGTTCGATGTGGGGAACTTGTGCCCTGAGGGCTCGGCGGTCGGGGTCGCGGTTGTGAGTTTGTTGGAACCGAGTAGGGCGGGGCATATCACGTTGGCTGTCCCGGTGTTCAACCTGGAACCGGCGCAGGGTGAGCCCGCGAGCTTCGGGTTCGTCGCAGACGCCGTCCCAGTGATCCTCGATACCGCTGTGCGCTCCGGCGGGGACTACGGCGTGACGGTCAGCACGAGCGATACGACCGCGGCGGCGCAGATCCTCGCGGCGCAGATCACGTTCTGGGGGCAACCCGATAGCGCGAGTCATGATGCTTCGCGTGGCTGGGCGTGTCTGCGGGGCGGTATTGAAAGGAACCCGGGGGAAACGTGCGAAACCCTCAAACAGCGTTCCGGGATCCCGTTTTTGACGCTCCCGACTGCCTGCACCGGCCGGCTGGGCACGAGTATGGAAGGGGATTCGTGGACTGGGGATCAGCTGCAGAGCCAGTTCACGCTTGAAAACCAGACGGGGGAACCCTTGGAAACTCTCGAAGGTTGTGGGGCGCTGCCGTTCTCCCCGTCGTTGACGGTGGCGCCCGAACAGCCACCCGAACAGCCCTCTGAAGCAGGGCATGCGGGGGAACGGGTGGAGGAGGCGAGTACTCCGACGGGGCTGGGTGTTGATGTGCGGGTCGCTCAGCAGGGCACCCTCAGCGAAGGCGCGTTGGGAGACGCAGACGTCCGCAGTACGACGGTGACGCTACCCGAAGGGCTGTTGTTGAACCCGTCTGCTGCGAACGGGTTGCAGGCCTGCTCCCAAGCACAGATCGGGTATCTCGGCAACCCGGGGGTAGACCCCCTGGCCCCGGGGGCGCCGCAGCCCCTGCGGTTCTCGACCGAAAAAGCGGAATGTCCGGAAGCGTCGAAGCTCGGGTCTGTGCGGATCAAGACGCCGCTGTTGGGGGAAGAACTGCAGGGTTGGGTGTATCTGGCGACCCCCGCTGCGAATGGGGAACCGGGGGCGAACCCGTTCAACTCGCTGGTAGCGGTGTATGTCGTGGCGGAGAGTTCGCGGCTGGGTGTGCGTGTCAAGCTCGCCGGCGAAGGACGCCTGAACGAACAGACAGGCCAGCTCACCACGAGCTTCCTGGATACGCCGCAGGTCCCCTTCGAAGAACTAAAGCTGCAGTTCTTCGGTGGCCCCCGCGGGGCGCTGAGTACCCCCCCGGCGTGTGGGAGCTACACCACGACAAGCTCATTCACGGCCTGGACAAACACCACGAGTGATCCCACTTCTGAACCGCCGTTTCAGATCACTACCGGTGCGGGCGGCGGGCCCTGTCCGCCCAGCCCGTTGAGCTTCGCGCCGTCTTTCCTGGCGGGTTCTACGAGTCTGCAGGCCGGGGGTTTCACGTCGTTTACGTTGATGATCAACCGGCCTGATGGCCAACAGCCCCTGAAGTCCCTGGCGATGCATTTGCCTGATGGTGTCGCGGCGGTGTTGGCGGGTTTGACGCCGTGCCCGGAACCCCCCGCAGGCGGGGAATGGGCGTGTGGTCCGGAAAGCCTGGTTGGGCAGTCCACCGCGACCGCCGGGCTGGGCGGAGAACCCGTCACGCTACCCGGCCAGGCCTACCTGACGGTGGGGTATGACGGTGCGCCGTTTGGGCTGCTCGTGATCACCCCCGCGGTCGCGGGACCCTTCAACCTCGGCAACGTGGACGTCCGCTCCAGGATCAACGTGAACCCCGCGACGGCCGCGGTCACGATCGAAAGTGACCCGTTCCCCACGTTCGTGAAGGGTGTCCCCGCCCAGCTCAAACAGGTCAATGTGTTGGTCGATCGGCCGCAGTTCACGTTCAACCCGACGAACTGCAGTCCGATGAGTATCACCGGTACCCTCACCGGCGGCCAGGGCACCAGTATCCCGGTGTCCTCGCCGTTCCAGGTCACGAATTGCCAGGGTCTGCCGTTCGCGCCGAAGCTCACAGCCTCAGCCGTGGGGCAGGGCAGTAAAGCCAACGGTACGAACCTGGATATCAAGGTCACTTCGGCCGGGATCGGCCAGGCGAACATCGCGAAGCTCGCGATCCAGATCCCCAAAGCCCTCTCCTCACGGCTCAGTACGCTGCAGAAGGCCTGCACCGAACATGCATTCAACACGAACCCCGCCTCCTGTGACCCAGCCTCCGTGATCGGCCACGCAATCGTGCATACCCCCGTCCTAAAGAACCCGCTAACGGGCCCGGCCTATCTCGTCTCTCATGGTGGCGCGGAATTCCCCGACCTGGAGTTCGTGCTCCAGGGTGAAGGGATCACGATCGTCGTGGATGCTAAGACGAACATCAAGAACGGGATCACCTACTCGCATCTAGAAACGGTGCCTGACGCATCATTCACGAGTTTTGAAACGGAACTCCCGGCCGGCCCGGACTCTGTGTTTACCCCCAACGTCCCGGAAAAAGAAGATTTCAGTCTCTGCAAAACTAGTCTTCAGCTCCCGGTTAGCATCACCGCCCAAAACGGCGACATGCTCCAGCAAACCACGAACGTCGCTATCACCGGCTGCCACACCCACCCCAGCACCAGGCTCACCAACACACAACGCCTCGCGAAAGCCCTCAAAGCCTGCCGCAAAGACAAGAACAAGCGCAAGCGCATCGTCTGCGAACATCAAGCCCACAAAAAATACCCCGTCAAAAAAACAGCCCACACAACCACAAAGAACAGACGATAAAGACCCAACGGCTCAGGCGAGAGGGTTGCCTTTCGCGGGGAATGTAGCCAAGCGTGCGTCCGGGTCGCCCGCCCGCGCCGGATTCAGCACAGCCCGTCGGGCAGTTCGACCGTCGTATCCCTAACTCCGCGGACGCGTCTCCTTCAGGACTGGGGCTGGCTTCTTGGGAACGACGGCCGCGACCTGTCGGGCGACGGCCGAGCGGCGCACCCGAGCGCGTGCGTCGCTCACGGCGATCGCGGCGGGGGTACCACCGCTCGCGATGGGATGCTCTGAAGATTGTGGAAGACGTCGTGTCTGTCGTACTTCGTCTTGACGTCGACGAGTCGCTCGAAATTCTCGCCGTAGTACGCGCGCTGCCAGTGCTTAATTTCCCGGTTGGGGAAGTTCTGATAGCTCTCCGTGGTCGTGTGCGGAGCGATCGTCTTGATCATCTCCTTGGTCCACTCGATCAACTCGTGTCTGGCTGCACGGGGTGCGTCTGTTTCCCAGACCGGGGTCGCACGCAGCAGCGTAAGCGCGTCGCGATGCACGTATGCGGTGTCGCGTCGGCCGATCGAGTTGACCTTTTTCCCGCCGACCCAGCCGAGCGACCACATGGAGCCGTTGTTGTGTTCGTCCCGGCTCGGGCAAGCGGCGAGCAGGTCCACCAGTTTGGCGACGGTGCTGGTGGGCAGCGGAGCTCTGGAGTAGCGTGAGATGTCCCCAAACGAGTGAAGCGCGGCCTCTTGGGTGGTGAGCGTTTCCTGCATCTTCCAGAAGGGCAGGGTTTCCAATTTCGCTTCAAACAGTCCGTCCACTCGCATCAGCGGGATTACGATTTCGAGCAGCTCGTGTATCGGGCCGAGGTACTGGCCTCGGGAGAAGGTCGCGATTGCGTCGCGCGGGCCTTCGCCGTGGCCGATCGTCGTGGCCTGTGACATCGCCACTGCGTTCAGCTCGTCAGGTGCTGTCTGCAGCATCTCATCGAAGGCCGACAGGATCGCGCCGGCGGCCTCGGCGCCGCGGTAGTCAAAGCGGTAGAACGCGACCTGTGGCCGGGGGATTTTTGCGAACTCGAAGGTGAAGCACGTGTTGATGCCAAAGCTGCCGCCCGCCCCACCGCGACAGGCCCACAGCAGATCGCTGTGGTTGGACTCGTCGATTTCGAGCAGCTCGCCCGTGGCCGTGACGATCCTCGATGCCCGCAGGTGGTCACACGTCAGGCCGGCCCAGTGCGTGTTGTAGCCGATCCCGCCACCGAGCGTGAGCCCGCCGACGCCCACGCTAGGACATGTCCCGCCCGGCAGGATGAACTCGCCGCCGTGGGTCGCTTCGAACACGTCATGGTTGGTCGCGCCACCCCCGATCGTCGCCCTCCCTGTGTTGCGGTCGATCGCAACCGTTTTCAACGCCGCGAGATCGATCAGCAATCCCCTTGTCGTGGAGTAGCCCGCATAGCTGTGGCCACCGGTGCGCGCCACCGGCTGGACGCGGTGCTTGTGTGACCATCTAATGCACGTGGCGACATCGCGCTCGTCCGCGCATCGAGCCACCGCCATCGGGCGGATCTCATCGAAGCGAGTGTTGGCCGGCTGGCTGGCCGCCTCATATTCGGGACTTCCCGGGAGCAGCAGGCTGCCCTTAAGCAGCATGCTGAGTTCTTCCAGAGCTCGCCGATCGGAGCGGACATGCGAAGGGATGACATGCCGCGATCGGGTCGGTGCAGGGCTGATCAATCCGCTTGGCAGATACAACCCCAGCGCCGCCGTCGCTCCAGTGCGAATGACCTCGCGGCGAGTCAGATCGCCCACGGGACGACCTTGAGTGGTCGGGCCGTTCGCATTGAGCCAGCCTATCGGAACTGCACCGCTTGCTGGCAGAACCGATCGCAGGGGGCCCACGTGCTGAACGCCGCGCCGTCCCGGTCAGGGGCATGCACCGAGTGGAGCACAGCGCCGTGCCAATCAGGGGGCATGCGTCGAGTGGAGCACCGCGCCGTGCCGATCAGGGGGCATGCGTCGAGTGGAGCACCGCGCCGTGCCGATCAGGGGGCATGCGCCGAGTGGAGCGCCGCGCAGGGCAGCGTCCCTTCTCATATGCTCGGCATACTGCGCTTCGGTGCCAGGCAACATCGTCCCCGTGAGTCCCCTTTCGAGTACATGACAAGTAGAGATGCGGTGATCTGTCAGCCGCTGCGCACCCCGGTGGGGCGGTTCGGGGGTGTGTTCCGCGATGTGGGCGCCGCGGTCCTGGCGGCGACGGTGATCCGCGAGCTCGTCAGCCGCACGGGGCTGCGCGGCGAGGACGTCGACGACGTGATCCTGGGGCAGTGCTACGCAAGCGGGGAGGCTCCCGCGATCGGCCGCGTAGCGGCGCTCGATGCGGGGCTCCCGGTGGACGTGCCCGGCCTACAGATTGACCGCCGCTGCGGCTCCGGGCTGCAGGCGGTGCTGTACGGCTGCATGCAGGTGCAGACGGGCGCCGCCGAGCTCGTGCTGGCGGGCGGCGTCGACAGCATGAGCCAGGCCGAGTTCTACTCCACCAGGCCGCGCTGGGGCGTCAAGAGCGGCGCGATCAAGCTCGAGGATCGCCTCGAACGTGCTCGTGTGAGCGCCGGCGGCGTCAACCACCCGATCCCGGGCGGGATGCTCGAGACCGCCGAGAATGTCCGGCGCCAGTACGGGATTCCCAGAGACGCGCAGGACGAGCTGGCGCTGCGCTCGCACGAACATGCCGTTGCAGCCCAGAGCAGCGGCAGATTCGCCGAGGAGATCGTCGCCGTGCCCGTCCGCGACGGCGTTGTCGACCTCGACGAGCATCCGCGGGCCGACACCACGCTCGAGGCGCTCGGCCGGCTGCGCGCGATCATGGGTGACAACGATCCGGACGCGACGGTCACAGCCGGCAACAGCAGCGGCCAGAATGACGGCGCGGCGATCTGCGTGGTCACCCACCCGGGCAGGGCCGCCGAGCTCGGCCTGCAGCCGCTGGCGCGCCTGGTCTCGTGGGCAGTGGCGGGCGTGGCGCCCGAGACGATGGGCATTGGACCGGTCCCGTCCACGCGGCTGGCACTCGAGCGTGCGGGCCTGACGCTCGAGCAGATCGACCTGATCGAGCTCAACGAGGCCTTTGCCTCACAGGTGCTCGCGGTGCTGCGCGAGTGGGAGCTCCACGACGGCCTTGCGCGCGTCAACGTGAACGGGTCAGGCATCTCCCTCGGTCACCCCGTGGGCGCAACTGGCGCGCGAATTCTGGCCACGCTCCTGCACGAGATGCGCAGGCGCGACGTGCGACTGGGCCTGGAGACCATGTGTATCGGCGGCGGCCAGGGCCTGGCTGCGGTCTTCGAGCGTGTGGGCGCATAGTCTCGAGGTCAGCCGCGGCCCCTCGAAGTTCCGCGCCGCATACGGTGCACGCGGCGCAATTCCTCGACTGCCTCGTCGCGGCCGCCGAGCGCCGCGTGCGGGCCGTCTCCGAGGAGCTCCACCTCCACGCGACTGCGCACGAGCTCGCCGGCGATCGCGTCCGCGCGCTGCGCCTCCGCGCCCGGGCGCGAGCTCACAGCCCGCTCCAGGCGCTCTCCGCGGAACAGCAGTCCAGCGCCGTCATCGAGCGCCCAGCCGCCGGGAAGCGTGCCGTCGCGCACGTGCGCCAGCCACACCGGCAGACGCTCGGGCTCGCCGTCGGCGTGGACCGTGAGCGACCCTGCGAGGATGCCCAGTCCGGCGATCGGCTCTGGAGGCCCACTCGAGCGCGTCACGCCCGCCTGGAACCAGCACATCGCGCCCGCGCTCAGCCCCGCAAGAACCGTTCCGCGCTGCCACGCCTGCACGAGCAGCCGGTCGAGCCCGTGGGCGTGCCACAGCGCGAGCAGGTTGCGCATCGAGCCGCCACCTACATAGACGATGTCCTGACCCAGCACGATCTCCTCGAGCGAGCGGGTCTGCTCGCGTAGATGAAACAGCGATAGCTGCTCGGGCACGCAGGCACGCTCGGCAAAGCGGGCCTTAAAGGCGTTGATCTGCGAGGTGATGTCGCCGGAAGCGGTCGGCAGGAACAGGATGCGAGGCTCTCCCACGTCGGCCAGCGACAGCACGAAGTCGTCGAGCAGCGGGTTGGCGGGCTCCATCGTGAAACCGCCTCCGCCCATCGCGAAGATCAGGCGTGCCTCGACCGGGACGACCGCGCGAACGCTCATCGACCAGTCGCTCCTCTCATGGCTCAGCCGCTGGTCTCATACGGCAACTGGCTCCGGCGTTGCGAGCGCGGACGCGTCGGGCGCTGGCGTTCGCGCGGTCCGCGGCGAACAATCCGCCCGTGGCTCCACGGGGGCTTCGGCGCCCCCGAGAAAGGAAACCTCCAGGCGGGTCTCGCGCACGTGCGCGCCGTCGGGCTCGACCAGGAACGCACCCCCATCCGGGCGCGAGCTGACGACGCGCTCGAGGCTGGTGCCGCGGAAGTGCAGCGCGACGCCGTCCTCGACCGCGAATCCGGGGCGCATGCCGCCGGCCACAAAGCGGTGGTACTCGGCGCGGCGCGCGGGCTCGGCGTCGTAGTGGACGCAGTTGGAGTACGGCAGTAGCCCCAGCCCGCGCACGGCCCGTGGCGCGCCGTGGAAGGCGCTGAGTGCCTGCTCGAACCAGCACAGCGACCCGGCCGAGGGTCCGCACAGGACAATGCCCATGCGCCACGCTTTGCGCATGATCGCATCCAACCCGTGCGCGCGCCACGCGCCGAGCATGCTCAGAAGGTTGCCGCCGCCGACATAGATGATGTCCTGCGCCAGCAGGTGGCTGGCGAGGTCGTCCTCGACGCCGCCCGTGCCCTGGTCGCGACGGAACAGCGATACGTGGCTGGCCTCGCAGTCAGGCGAGAAGCGGCGGTAGAAGCGCACCACGTAGTGGTCAGCGTCGCCCGAGGCGGTCGGCAGGAAGCACACGCGCGGCCTCACGGCGCCCGTGAGCGAGAGCACATAGTCATCGAGCAGCGAGCCCTCTTTCTCCATCGAAAAGCCGCCGCCCCCGAGGGCGACGATCTGGGGAGCTCTGTTTGGCATGACCCTCTCCCTCGGCGGTGATGCTGATGCGAACAGCCTGTGTGAGGATGCCGCAGATCGTGCCACGTGGGTATGGACCGGCGTCCCAGATCCGCGCGCCCGACGATCGACATTCGCCCATAAAGCCCACGTACTCGGCCTACAGTGTCCGGGATGGCGGACGAGCTGTACAGCGCGAACGAGCGCAGTCAACCCCTGGCAAGCGTGCACGGGGATGAGCTGGCGATCTCGCTCCACGGTGTGGTCAAGCGCTTTGGCTCGATCATGGCGGTGAACGGCCTCGACCTAGAGGTCCCAACGGGCGTGTGCTTCGGTCTGCTGGGGCCGAACGGGGCGGGGAAGTCGACGACCATGCGGATGCTGACGGCGCAGACACTGGCGGACGAGGGCAGGATCGCGGTGCTGGGCTATGAGCTACCGCGGGAATCGAAGCAGTCGCGCCTGGAGATGGGCGTCGTCCCACAGCTGGACAACCTGGACGTGGAGCTGACCTGCCGCCAGATTCTGACGGTGTTCGCGCGCCTCTATCGAGTCCCGCGCAGCGAGCGGGCGGCGGCAGTGCAGCGCGCGCTCGAGCTCGCCAACCTGGTTGCGCGTGCGGAGACGATTGTCAAGGAGCTCTCCGGCGGGATGCGCCGGCGGCTGCTGGTCGCTCGCGGGCTGATCCACCGCCCGCGGCTGGTGCTGCTGGACGAGCCGACCGTGGGCCTCGATCCGCAGGTGCGCCAGGAGCTGTGGTCGCTGATCGACGGGCTGCGTGCCGGCGGGGTGACGGTGCTGATGAGCACCCACTACATCGAGGAGGCCGAGCGTCTGGCGGACACGGTGGCGGTGATGTCGGGCGGACGGATTATCGCGCAGGGCACGCCCGCAGAGCTGGTGCGCGCACACGCGGGCGAGCAGGTGCTCGAGGTGTACGGTCTACCGGAGCGTCTGGCGGAGGTCAGCGAGCTGGCGGCGGGCAACGGCTGGTCGAGCCGGCGCAGCGGCCCGGCGGTGGCGATCATGCGCGCGGAGACACTCGACGGCCTGGCGCCCGAGGGCGTGCGCCGCCCGGCCAACCTGGAGGATGCGTTCGTGGCGCTGACCGGGGAGGAGATCGAGTGAGCGCGCGGGCGCAGACAGATGGCACGCGCCGCGTGGGCCGCCTGGAACCGGCAGCGCTGGCGGGGGTGATGAGCCGCGACGTGGCGATCTTCGGGCGCTACTGGAAGGCGACGACGTTCTCGTCAATCGTGCAGCCGACGATCTACTTGCTCGCCTTCGGTCTCGGGTTCGGCTCGCTATTGCACCACGTGGGGCACGTGACATACGTCGAGTACGTGGCGACCGGCGTGGTGGCGACAGCAGTGCTGTTCTCCTCAGCGTTTCCGGGCATGTTCAACACGTTCATCCGCTGGCAGTTCCAACGCACGTACGACGCGATGTTGGCGGCACCGGTGGACGTCGAGGAGCTGATTACCGCGGAGGTCCTGTGGATCTCGCTGCGCGCCGGGGTGTACGGCTTGGCGCCGCTGCTGGTTGGCATCGCGTTCGGCCTCGAACCGAACGCTGGCATGTTGCTCGTCCCGCTGATTGGGTTCGTGACCGGATTTGGCTTCGCCGCATTTGGGGTCACGGTGGCGGCGGTGGCCAAGACGATCGACAACTTCAACTACATAACGAGCGCGGTGCTCACGCCGCTGTTCCTGGTCGCGGGCACGTTCTTCCCGATCTCCAATCTGCCGGCTGGCATCCGCACGATCGCGCAGTTCAACCCGCTGTACCACTGCGTGCAACTCGTGCGCGACGCGTCGCTGGGTGGCCTGGGCACAGCGGACCTCGGGCACGCGGCGGTGCTGATCGCGTTCGCGTTGATCATGTGGCGCCTGGCGATCTCGCAGCTGGGCAGGCGCCTGATCGACTGACGCGGTGGGTGCGCGGGTCGCTTATGCAACTTTGAGGTTCGACACACGCTGCTCCTACACCCCGCGGCGATGCTGCCCGCATGAGCTTTTCATGGGAGACACGTTCGGCCGCCCCACCGACAGCGTCTGCGGCGCCGGTCGCCACACCTGTTGGCAGTGCGTGGGGGTTGCGTACGAGGGCTCGGGCGCTGGCCGTGCGGATGCCACATCCGGAGCTGCTGGCGGTGATGGGTCTCGCCGCCGCGCTCAACCTGTGGGCGCTCGCGCGCAACGGCTGGGCCAACCAGTACTACGCCGCGGCGGTGCGCTCGATGAGCTCAAGTTGGCACGACTTCCTGTTCGCATCGCTGGACCGCGGCGGGGTGATGACGGTCGACAAGCCGCCGCTGGCACTGTGGGTGCAGGCTCTATCCGTGCGCGTGTTCGGCTACCACTCGCTGAGTATGCTCGTGCCCCAGGCGCTGATGGGGGTGGCGAGCGTGGCGCTCGTGTACGACCTCGTCCGCCGTCGCTTCGGGCGCGTCGGCGGTTTCGTGGCCGGGCTGGCGCTGGCACTGACGCCGATCACAGTGGCGATCTCACGCCACAACAACCCCGACTCGCTGCTGGTGCTGTGCTGCGTGGCGGCGCTGTGGTGCACCGTGCGCGCGCTCGATCCGCAGACCCGCCGGCGCACGCGCTGGCTGGTAGCGGCGGGCGTGTGCGTGGGACTTGGCTTTGAGACGAAGATGGGCGTCGCGCTGGCGGTCGTCCCCGGCATCGCCGCCGCGTGGTTGTGGGTGGCCCCATCAGCACGCACCCTGAAGGGCACACCCCCGTTGGGGGCGCACCCTGAAGGGCGCAGGCAGGCAGGCGGGCGTGTGCACGCGCTGCGCCAGCTGCTCGCCGGCGGCGGCGCAATGCTGCTGGTCGGCGGGGCGTGGCCGCTGCTCGTCGAACTGACCCCAGCGGCGGACCGCCCATGGGTGTCGGGCACGAGCGACAACCGCATCCTGTCGCTGATCTTCGAATACAACGGCCTCGGCCGCGTGGACGGCCAGGCAGGCGGTCCGGGGGAGGCGGGCGGGGTGGGATCACCGGCACGATGTTCGGCGGCACGCCCGGCCCGTTGCGCCTGCTGAACTCAGCCCTCGGCGGCCAAGCCGGCTGGCTGCTCGGCTTCGCGCTGGTCGGCGGCGTGGGTGTGCTGGCGGCGAGTCGCCTGCGCCGTGCGGACGCCCGCAGCGGCTGGCTACTGGCGGTCGGCGGCGCGCTCGTGACGACCGCCGTGCTGTTCAGTTCCGCCAGCGGCATCCTGCACCCTTACTACGTCTCGCTGCTCGCACCGTTCGCTGCCGCGCTCGTGGGTGCCGGTGCCGCCCAGTTGACCGACGGCAGACGCAGCGCGCGGGTGCTGGCACCGCTGGCTGTCGTGGTGGGCGTGATCGTCGAGCTGGTCGTGCGCGCCGACTACCCCGGTCAGCTGACGTGGCTGCCGCCAATCCTGATCGTCGTCGGCGCGCTGGCGGTGTTCGCGCTGATTGCGTTCAGCTCACGGGCGGTGCGCACGGCGGCGCTGGGCGCGGCGCTTGCCGCGCTGCTGGCGGCGCCGTCGGTGTGGGCGTTCGACACGCTCGGCCACGCAACCAGCGGTACGTTTCCCGCGGGCGGACCGGCCTCGGTGGAGAACGGTGGCGGGCCGGGTGGCGGCTTTGGCGGTCCGGTTGGTGGCTTCGGCCGTGCGGGCGGTGGGTTCGGCGGGCCGGGTGGCGGCTTCGGCCGTGCGGGCGGTGGGTTCGGCGGTGCGAGTGGTGCAGGTGGGGTTGGCGGGCCGGGCCGCATCGGCGGGCGGGGTGGCGTTGGCGGACCGATTGGTGCGCCGATCGGCGGCAGCGTGTCGACGAGCATCCTGTCCTACGTCAAGCAGCACGGCGGCGGCACGATCGCGGTGGCGAGCCAGTCGAACGCGGCGTCGGCGATCATCGAGCAGGACGCGAACGTGGCAGGCATTGGTGGATTCTCGGGACGCGAGAGCGACGTGAGCGTGTCGTGGCTCGCGCAGGAGGTGCGTTTGGGCAAGATCCGCTGGGTGTTGGACGAACAGGACTCGGGCGGAGCCGGCGGCGGCCTGCCGGGCGACACACGCACTGGCGCGAAGACGGCAATGGCGGCGGTTGCGCGGGCGTGTCAGGCGGTGACGCTGTCCTCGAGTAGCGCGGATGCGACGGGCGCGTCGGCCACGAGCGCATCGGGCACGGCAAGCGCTGGCAGGTCGGGCGCGGCGACCACGCTGTACGGCTGCCAGGGCCGCGCGGCAGAGCTCGCGAGCACGAGCACGCAACAATCAAGCTCGTGAGGATCCTGGTCGTCGACGATGACCGCGCGGTGCGCGAAGCGCTGCGCCGCACGTTGACGCTGGCGGGCTACGAGGCGCAGCTAGCCGAGGACGGCGAGGCGGCGCTCGAGCGGATCGTGCAGGCGGTGCCCGATGCTGTTGTGCTCGACGTGGGGCTGCCGGGGATCGACGGCCTGGAGGTGTGCAAGCGGGTGCGGCGCCTGGGCAATCGCGTTCCAATCCTGATCCTGACGGCGCGCGACGCGGTGGCCGACCGCATCGACGGCCTTGATGCGGGCGCGGACGACTACATGGTCAAGCCGTTCGACGTGGGCGAGCTGAAGGCGCGGCTGCGGGCGCTGCTGCGTCGCGCCAATCCGCAGGATGATCCGGACGCGCTGTCGTTCGCCGAGGTGCGCCTGGATCCCGACCGCCATGGGGCGCAGGTGGCCGAGCGCTTCGTGGAGCTCACGCGGACGGAGTACCAGCTGCTGGAGCTGCTGATGCTGAATCCGCGGCGGGTGCTCTCGCACAGCGTGATCTATGACCGCGTGTGGGGCTATGACTTCGGTCCGACGTCGAACGCGCTGCGCGTGTACATCGGCTACCTGCGCCGCAAGCTCGAGGACGCGGGCGCACGCGAGCTGATCCACACGGTGCGCGGCGTCGGCTACGCGCTGCGCGAGCCCGTGACACCAGCAATGGACGGTCCGCGACGGCCTTGACTCTGCGCACCCGGATCGCGGCGGTGGCGAGCGTGTCGGTGGCGCTTGCCGTGCTGGCCGCCGCGATTGGCCTGTACGTGGCGGTGCGCTCGGATCTGCGCGGCGAAGTAGACAGCACACTGCGTGCGCGGGCGCAGGCGCTCGCCGAGTTGCCTGGGTCCGGTGGTGGCCGTGGCCCCGCGGGCGGGCCTGACGGTGCAAGTGGGCCGGGCGGCGTCGGCGGAGGGACTGGCGTCGACGGGGCGGGCGGTGCAGGTGGACTGGGCGGTGTCGGCGCACGGACGGGTGCCGGTGGGCCGGGCGGTGCGGGCGGCTTTCCCGGTAGCGTGGAACCGGCGCCGTTCGGGGCGGCGTCGGGCTACGTGCAGTTCATCTCACCGCGGGGGCAGGTGTACGTGCCAGGCGGCCAGGGCGCGGCGCCGCGGAAGATCGCTTTGACGGCGGGCGATCGGGAGATCGCTGCGCGCGGCAGCGGCAGCAGCCTGACCGAGCGCAGCGTGGCGGGGACGAAGCTGCGCGTGCTGACGCTCGGCACGGGCCCGAGCGGTGCGGTGCTGGTGGCGCAGCCACTCACGGAGGTCGACCACGAGCTGAGCCGGCTGCTGCTGATCCTGGCGCTGATTGGAGCCGGCGGCGTGGTGTTGGCGGCGTTGTTGGGGGCGCTGGTGGCACGCACGGCGCTGGCGCCGATCGGGCGCTTCACCCAGCGCACGGAGTCGCTCACCGGCAACCTCGACCTGTCGCGGAGGCTGGAGGTAGAGGGCCGCGACGAGCTGGCGCGGCTGGCGGACAGCTTCAACGGCACGCTGGACGCGCTCGAGCGCTCGGTGCAGGCGCAACGGCATCTGATCGCGGACGCGAGCCACGAGCTGCGCACGCCGATCTCCTCGTTGCGAGCGAACATCCAGATCTTGGGCGAGGCCGAGCGGCTGGGGCCGCAGGAGCAGGAGAGCCTGCGACGGGACATCGTGGCGGAGCTGGACGAGCTGACGGCGCTGGTCGGCGACGTGGTCGAGCTGGCCCGCGGCGCGGCACCGGACGGCTTGGTGGACGACGTGCGCCTCGACGAGGTGGTGCGGGACACGGTGGCGAGCGCGCGTCGCCGCGGCGACCGGCTGGGCGAGGTCAGCTTCGAGCTGAGCCTGGAGCCGACGATCGTCCGCGGGCAGGCCGATCGGATCGGCCGGGCTGTGTCGAACCTGGTGGACAACGCCCGCAAGTGGAGTCCCGCAGGCGCGGTGGTGGAGGTGGCGCTGCGCGACGGCGTGCTGAGCGTCCGCGACCACGGCCCCGGCTTCCAGGAGGCGGATCTGCCGTTCGTGTTCGACCGCTTCTACCGTGCGCGCGAGGCGCGCCAGCTGCCCGGCTCGGGCCTCGGCCTGGCGATCGTGCGCCAGGCGGCGGAGGCGTGCGGCGGCTTCGTCGAAGCGCGCAACGCCCCCGGTGGAGGCGCGCTGCTACGGGTGGGCTTCGGCCCAGCCGCAGAGTTCGCTTCGGCAGAAAGCCACGAGGGGTGATCCAACCCGGTCCGGCGATGCTATCCCTAGGCATACAGCGTCAAAATGCCCGCAGCGGGCGCGTCAGAACCATCCGCTCGGGCCTCTGGCGTGCAGGATATTCGCAGGATACGTCTAATACAGCGGTCGAAGTTCCGCAACTTTCGGGGCTCGGCGGAGTCCAGGGGAATAGAAGGCAGATGTCCGGCTCTATAGGGAGGTTGGAATGAGGTCCCACGTTCGCATTTCGCTGTTGGCGCTGCTCGCAGGCGCACTCGTCGCTGTCTCGGCGCCGTCGGCGGCGCAGGCCGCGGCCGGCGTGGAAAGCTTCTTCGCCTCCAACTGCAAGGTCAATACGTGCAAAAAAGTGCCTAAGGCCGAAGAAAAAGAAAAGGCCGAACTGGAAGGCTTCACCCAGGCCGGCGGGCATCCCAACTTCGGGATCACCGATTTCAAGATCAACACCACGGGCGTGTTCCCGAACGAGGCGCCCTCAGGAGTCATCACGCACATTCGCACCGACGTGGCTCCTGGCGTTGCCACAAACCCGGAGTCCCCGACGAAGTGCTCCTTCGAAGAATTCGGCGAAGAATTCGAACCCGCCCCGGGTGTCCACACGGGACTGTACGAAAAACCTGAATGCGAATCGGAATCGGAAATCGGCGTTAACAGTGTGGTTGTCTACCTTGGCCCGGAAGCCTCTCCTAAAGGCGGTGACCTGCCGATCGAAGGCACGGTCTACAACCTCGTGCAGCCAAAGGGACTCGCCTCGGACTTCGGGGTCGCGCTACCACTCCCGGAAAAACTCACCGAAGCGCTCCTAGGGTTTAAAACGCCCCAACTGTACGCCCACACGCTGATCGAAGGGAGCGTCGAATGGGGGGCGGAAGCCGCCGGGACCGGCAAGGCTGACTACCACGACTACTTCGAAATCAACGTTTCGCCGCTGCTGCCGCTGATCAGCTCGCGGCTGGTGTTCAACGGCCGTGCCGGCGCGGGCGACTTCCTCACCAATCCGACCTCCTGCACGGGGATAGGCCCGCAGACGACGACGACGCTGAAGCTCAAATTTGAGACAGGCGAATCGGCCCAGGAAACGTACGAGACACCGATCGGCACCGAAGGCTGCGGTCTGGTCCCGTTCGAACCTGGCTTCGCTCTCTCCCAGGCGACGAAGGCCTCCGACACGCCCGACGGCATCACCACCGAACTGACCCTCAAGCACAATACGGGGGCCACCGAAATCGACGACTCGCAGGTGAAGACGGCGACCGTCACGCTGCCCGAAGGGATCACCCTGAACCCATCGGCCGCAGCTGGCCTGGAAGCGTGCACACCCGCAGAGATAGGAATTGGGACGAAGAACCCGGTGAGCTGCCCCGAAGGCTCGAGGCTTGGAACCGTGACCCTCAATGTTCCCGGCCTACCGGCGGGATCGTTGCAGGGCTACGCCTTCCTAGGCGGACCCGCAACGGGCTCGATCACGGGACCGCCGTACGTCATCTATGTCGACGCCGAATCCGAACGGTATGGCGTGAGCGTGCGCCTCAAAGGCGAAACCACCACCAACGAAGCTACCGGACAGCTGACGACGACCTTCTCGGAAAACCCGGAACAGCCGTTCAGCAGCCTGGTCGTGCACTTCAACGGCGGCCCACTCGCGCCGCTGGCCAACGGGCTCAAGTGTGAAGCAGGCACCGCAACCACGACGTTCACGCCGTTCACCAACACTGCGGCGAAGTCGCCGACGGCCAGTTTCGAAGTCAGTGGCTGTCCGTCTACGCTGCCCTTCTCGCTCGCCCAGAGCACGGAAGGCGACACCAGCACCGGGGGCGGGCACACCTCCTACTCGCTCAATCTGGCGCGCGCCAACGGTCAGCAATACCTGCAGAAGATCAAGACGACCCTGCCCGCGGGCCTTGTCGGAGAGATCCCCGCGGTCACCCTGTGCAGTGAACCGCAGGCGGCTCTCGGAACCTGCGGCCCGGCAAGCCGGATCGGCACCGCCACCGTGACAGCGGGGGCGGGCAACTTCCCATTCTCGTTCTCGGGACCGGTGTACATGACGGGGCCCTATAACGGAGCGCCCTACGGCCTGTCGATCGCGGTACCAGCGGTGGCCGGTCCGTTTAACCTCGGAACCGTCGTCACCAGGTCGACGATCAACATCAATCCGACGACCACACGCGTGACTGCAGAAAGTGTGCTGCCAACGATCGTCAAGGGCGTGCCGTTGCGGCTGCGGTCGATCAACGTGAACGTGAACAAGCAGGGCTTCTTGCTCAACCCCACGAACTGCTCGCTGGAGGCGACCGAATCGACGCTGACATCGACGTTCGGGGCGGTCCAGGAAGGGCTGTCGAGCCCCTTCCAGGCCGAAGGTTGCAGTTCGCTTGCGTTCAAACCCACGTTCACGGCGTCCACCAGCGGCAAACCGTCGAAAGCCAACGGTGCGAGTCTCGTGACGACGATCAAGCAGGGAGCTGGCCAGGCAAACATCGGGTCGGTGTTCGTGACGTTGCCCAAGCAGTTGCCCTCGCGTTTGACGACGCTGCAGAAAGCGTGCCTGGCAGCGACGTTCGAAGCGAACCCATTCAGCTGCTCGAAGGAATCTGAAGTGGGCACCGCCGAAGCGGTCACGCCAGTGCTCCCGGGCGTGATGAAAGGACCCGCCTATCTGGTTTCGCACGGCGGCGAAGAATTCCCCGACCTCGAGCTCGTGCTCGAAGCCAACGGCGTGCGCGTGATCGTGGTCGGCAAAACGAACATCAAAAAAGGGATCACGACGACGAACTTCGCGACGACCCCCGACGTCCCCGTCTCGAGTATCACGGTTAACCTGCCGCTTGGTCCTCACTCGGCGCTGGCCGCCAACGGAAACCTGTGCGCGGCTACGCTCGTGATGCCGACGATCATCACCGGCCAGAACGGCAAGCAGATCAAACAGAACACGCTGATCTCCCCGACCGGCTGTGGCGTGCAGATAGTCGGGCACAAGATAGTCGGAAACACCGCCTACCTGACGATCAAGACATTCGCCGCCGGGCGCATCAGCGGCAGCGGCAAGGCTCTGTCGACCATATATCGCACCCTTGGTGGCGCGAGCAAAGCCACGACGCTCAAGGTCCCGCTCTCCCGCGGCGGGCGAAGCAGACGTCGCCCATTCAAGGTGAAGATCCGCGTTGGGTTCGTGCCCAAGAAGGGCGCCCACTCCTCCGCGTCCGTGACGGTGACGTTCCGGCGGTGACGTAGCGGACGATGAGGTTCCGGCCCGGCGCGGAGGCCGCATGCGACCCGCGCCGGCGCCGCATGTCGTACATTGTCGAGCATGGATGTCGCTACGGGTACGGATACCTCAGCGTGGTCTGCGGGCGCCGATAGCTCGACGTCGTCCACGGGCGTCGATCGTCTGCTGGCTGGCATCCGTCATCTGACCGCCCTGGCTGACGATGCCAACAATGCGGATGCGATGTTCCGCGCCCTCGCTCGCGAGCTGCTGTCGGTGCCTGGCGCCGATGAGGTGCATATCCACCACCTCCTCGTAGACGGCGAGGATGAGGAGGAGCTGGTCGCCGTCTACTTGTTCGGCGGCATCGGACGGCTGAGCTATCTCCTGCCCCGCGCCGAGCGTCCGCCCGGCGTGAGCTGGGTTGCGAGCACGCGGAGCAGTTTTCTAGCCGCCGACTCCGACGAGCTGGCCGCCAGCATCCCGCGGCTGGCCGAGACCGGCGCGGTCAGCTGCGCGTTGTTGCTGGCGCTGGCTGAGCGGGGGGAGGTGGAGGCGGTGGTGGTGCTCGTACGTCGGGAGTCCGGCCGCTTCAGCCCCTCGGAAGTCGAGCTCGCCGCTGCGCTCGTCAATCAGGCGGCAACCGCGCTCGCGCTCGCTCGCGCGCGCGCCGAGGCGGGCACCGACGCTGTCACGGGCTGCATGAACCACCGCGCGATGCGCCGGCGCCTCGATGAGGAGATCGGCCGTGCGACACGCACCGGCGGGCCGCTGTCGTGCTTGCTGATCGACCTCGACGACTTCAAGCTGGTCAATGACCATCACGGCCATCAGGCCGGCGACACGATGCTGCGCGGCGTCGTCCACGCGCTGGTGGGGGAGTTCCGCGCGTTCGACCGCGTGGCGCGCTACGGCGGCGACGAGTTCGTCGTGATCCTGCCCAACGCGGAGCTCGAAAGTGCGGCCGCCGCGGCGACCCGTGCGCTCGAACGGCTGCGGTCGATTCCAGGGCACGATGGAGTCGCCGCCAGCGTGTCGGCTTCGATCGGCGTCGCCCAGTGGCAGGCGCCGATGAGCACTGACGAGCTGCTCGAAGCTTGCGACGTGGCGCTGCTGCGCTCCAAGCGCCAGGGCAAGGGACGCGTGACGCGCGCCTCCGCATCGTCCCCGTAGGGGGAGCACGCTCGCTGACGCTGGTGGGTGCCGAGATGACCCGCGTTCGCCGGGTCGCGACGGCGACTCTGCGAGACTGCTGGGAGTCCCTGTAGAGACGCGGATCGCACGGGAGATGCCCATGTCGGAGAACAGCTTTGGCGCCAAGGACACGCTTGAGGTCAGCGGCGGCGCGGCCGGAGGTGGTGTGCGCTCATACGAGATCTTTCGCCTGGACGCGCTTCAGCAGCGCTTCGACGTGGCGCGTTTGCCGTTCTCGTTGAAGGTGCTGCTCGAGAGCCTGCTGCGTACCGAGGGCGGTGGCGCGGTCACGGCGGCTGACATCGAGGCGCTGGCGAGCTGGGACGCAAATGCACAGCCGAGCAAGGAGATCGCGTTCACCCCTGCGCGCGTGCTCATGCAGGACCTCACGGGGGTACCCGCCGTCGTTGATCTGGCGGCGATGCGCGATGCGATGGCCGAGATGGGCGGAGATGCCGCGAAGATCAACCCACTCGCGCCAGCCGAGCTGGTGATCGATCACTCCGTGCAGGTCGACGCGTTCGGGACGCGCGACTCCTTCCGCTTCAACGCTGAGCGCGAGTTCGAGCGAAACCAGGAGCGCTACACGTTCCTGCGCTGGGGCCAGGGGGCGTTCGATGACTTCGCCGTCGTGCCGCCCGATACCGGGATCGTCCATCAGGTCAACCTCGAGTATCTCGCCCGCGTCATCTTTCCCAACGAGAAGACCGGCCAAGCATACCCCGACACGCTGGTCGGGACCGACTCGCACACGACGATGGTCAACGGGCTCGGCGTGCTTGGCTGGGGCGTCGGCGGGATCGAGGCTGAGGCGGCGATGCTGGGCCAGCCGATGTCGATGCTGATCCCGCAGGTGCTCGGTTTCCGCCTACATGGCCAACTTCCCGAGGGCACGACCGCGACGGACCTCGTGCTAACGGTCACCGAGATGCTGCGCGAGCGCGGCGTGGTGGGGATGTTCGTCGAGTTCTACGGCGCCGGTCTCGTCGGTCTGCCGATCGCCGACCGGGCGACCATTGGCAACATGTCGCCCGAGTTCGGCTCGACCTGCGCGATCTTTCCGATCGACGCAGCGACGCTCACCTACCTCGAGCTCTCCGGTCGCGCGCCCGAGCAGATCGCGCTCGTCGAGGCCTACGCCAAGGAGCAGGGTCTGTGGCACGACGAGCACTCCGAAGAACCGACGTTCTCGGACACCATCGAGCTCGACCTGGGCACAGTCGAGCCGAGCCTCGCCGGCCCCAAGCGCCCCCAGGACCGGGTGTCGCTGAGCGACGCCAAGGGTGCGTTCAGGCGCGCGCTGGTCGACTACGTCCCCAGCGACGGCGAGCAGGCCGACGCGCAGGACGAGGCGGTGGCCGAGTCCTACCCGGCCTCCGACCCACCCGCCAACGGTGCGCCCGGGCACGCGCAGCCGCTGAATGTCGGTGCTGGGCATCCCGCCACGCACGCGTCGGTGACGCTCGAGCGCTGCCGCGCGAGCACGCCGGTGACCATCGACGGCGAGAGCTTTGAGCTCGATCACGGCCACGTTGTGATCGCGGCGATCACCAGTTGCACCAACACGTCCAACCCGTCGGTGATGATCGGCGCGGGCATCCTCGCGCGCAACGCGCTCGCGCGGGGTTTGCGCTCCAAGCCGTGGGTCAAGACCTCGCTGGCGCCCGGCTCGAAGGTCGTCACCGAATACCTCGACCGCGCCGGCCTGACCGAGCCACTGGAGGCGCTCGGCTTCAACCTCGTCGGCTACGGCTGCACGACCTGCATCGGCAACTCCGGCCCGCTGCCGGATGAGATCTCCGCGGCGGTCAGCGATGCGAACCTGGCGGTCGTGTCGGTGCTGTCGGGTAACCGCAACTTCGAGGGTCGCATCCACTCAGACGTCAAGATGAACTACCTCGCCTCGCCGCCTCTGTGCGTCGCCTACGCGCTCGCCGGAACCATGGACATTGACATTGTCGCCGACCCGCTCGGCCAGGACGAGCGCGGTGAGGACGTCTACCTCAGGGACATCTGGCCCTCCGTGCACGAGGTCGCCGAGACGGTCGCAGACGCCGTGCGGGCGGACATGTTCCGTGACAGTTATGGCGCGGTGTTCACCGGCGACGAGCGCTGGAACGGTCTGCCGGTGCCAGCAGGTGAGCGCTTCGCCTGGGATCGGGACTCCACCTA
The DNA here is from genome assembly GCA_963830345.1 of uncultured Solirubrobacteraceae bacterium. Lineage (GTDB taxonomy): Bacteria > Actinomycetota > Thermoleophilia > Solirubrobacterales > Solirubrobacteraceae > Palsa-744. Next base: position 635,548 of record CAWHLZ010000001.1, read on the forward strand.
CGTGCGCCTGCCGCCCTACTTCCAGGACATGCCCGCCGAGCCGGAGCCAGTGAGCGACATTAACGGTGCGCGCGTGCTGGCGCTGCTGGGCGACAGCGTCACCACCGACCACATCTCGCCGGCGGGGTCGATCAAGCGCGACGGGCCCGCCGGCGCCTACCTCCAGGAACAGGGCGTGGCGCCCAGGGACTTCAACTCCTACGGCGCGCGACGCGGCAACCACGAGGTGATGGTGCGCGGGACGTTCGCCAACATCCGCCTGCGCAACCTGCTCGGTGGCGGCGGCGCAGGCGAGGACTCACCGCTGCCCGAAGGCGGCTTCACCCGCTACCTAGCTGACGGCTCGAACGCATCGTCCCCGCATCGTCCCGGCACGGGGAAGGGGGAGCAGATGTCGATCTACGACGCCGCCATGCGCTACATCGGGGAGGGCATTGACCTCGTGGTGCTCGCGGGCAGGGAGTACGGCACGGGCTCCTCGCGCGACTGGGCCGCCAAGGGCACGAAGCTGCTCGGCGTGAGGGCCGTAATCGCGCAGAGCTTTGAGCGCATCCACCGCTCGAACCTGATCGGCATGGGTGTGCTGCCGCTGCAGTTCCCAGAAGGAGAGAGCGCGCAGTCGCTGGGCCTGACGGGCGAGGAGACCTTCTCGTTGACAGGCATGGCCGAGGCGATGGCCGGCGGTGGCGGACCGCCGCGCGAGGTGCAGGCGCTCGCCAAGCGGGCGGACGGCGAGCAGGTGCGCTTTGATGCGCGGGTGCGCATCGACACGCCGCGCGAGGCCGAGTACTTTCGCCACGGCGGCATCCTCCAGTACGTGCTGCGTGGGCTGCTGGCAAGATGAGCGATCAAGCGGGGACATCTTCCGGCGAGGGGCCGGACGCGAGCGCCATGCCGCAGGTCCTGCTGGACCTGCTCCGCGCGCGCGGGCCGTCGGGCTACGAGAGCGCTCCGGCGCGGGTCTGGCGCGAGGCAGCGAGCGCGTTTGCGCAGGTGAGCAGCGACGTGGTGGGCACGCCGCTGGCGCTCGTCGAGCCCAAGCACGGCTACGAGAGCGCCTCGCGGCGGCTGCTCGTGATGGGGCACATCGACGAGATCGGGCTGATCGTCACCCATATCGACGACGACGGCTTCCTGTGGTTCCGCGGGGTCGGGGGCTGGGACGCGCAGATCCTGGTCGGCCAGCGTGTGGTCCTCGACACGCGCGACGGGCCGGTGACCGGGGTGGTGGGCAAGAAGCCGATCCACCTCCTGCGCGAGGAGGACCGCAAGAAGGTCGCGGACATCCGCGAGTTGCACATCGACGTCGGCGCGCGTGACGGCGAGCAGGCGCGCGAGCTGGTACGGGTGGGGGACGTCGCAGTGATCGACGCCGATCCAGCCGAGCTTCCCAATGGGCGGCTGATCTCGCGCGCGCTGGACAATCGCCTGGGTTCGTTCGTCGCCCTGGAGGCAGCGCGGCTGGTCGCACACGCCGGCGGCGCTCAGTGGGAGTTCGCGGCGGTGGCGGCGGTGCAAGAGGAGACTACCTTCGGCGGCTCGCGCACCAGTGCGTTCGCGCTTGAGCCCGACGCTGCGATCGTGGTAGACGTCACCCACGCGACCGACGCCCCGGGCATCGACGTCAAAGAGGCCGGCAAGCATGAGCTCGGCTCGGGACCTGTGATCAGCCGCGGTTCCAACCTCAACGCGGGGCTATTCGAGCTGCTGCAGCAGACGGCTGAGGCCGAGAAGATCCCGTTTACCATCGAGGCCTCCGCGCGCGCCACCGGGACCGATGCCGACGCCGTCCATATCAGCCGCGGTGGAGTTCCCACTGGGCTCGTGTCGATCCCAATTCGCTACATGCACTCACCCGTTGAGCTCGTCCAGCTCGACGACGTGCACGCGTGCGCACGCCTGATCGCGGCCACAGCGCTGCGGCTCGAGCGCGAGACCTCGCTCGCGCGCCAGTAACTCGTCACAGCGTGCGTCGTGGCAGCGTGCGCGGGAGAAATAAACGAGCTTGAGCCGTGATAAACTCGCGCCGTTACACGCAGCGTTTGGCGATAAGGATCGTCGCCCTCCCTTGTTTCGAGGAGTGGGTGAACTTAAATAAGGGGGATCGGAGAATGGGACGCACAAGGATTGTCAGCGCCAGCCTCAGCCTGATCGCTGTGTTGGCAGTGAGCGGTGGGGTCGTCGCCAGCGCGTCGGCGAAGTCGACGCTCACGCTGGTGACAGCGAAGGGCCCACTTGTGGCTGGAGAGTGGCCGGGTGGAGCACGCATCGAAGGCACAGGAAGCCTTGTGTTTGCCGGTTCGTCGGGAAGTTTCGAGTGTTCCGCCAGCTCAATTCTCGGCAACCTCCGCAGCAACGGCGGCAAGGACGATCTTGAGGAACTCGTCTACGAAGGCGTGCGGGCCGAAGGGGGAGGAGGGCCTGGCGAATGCCTCAGCACCATGCCAGGCAGCTCATCGGCGGAACTCTATTTCTATGGCGACTACCTCGCGACGGAATTCAAGACTTCGGGCAAAGGCGCGATCGTCCCTTATGAAGACGGCCACATAATCCGGCTGGACATAGATGTCCCCGGAGGCGGATGCGACTACGCAAGCCACAAAGTCGCAGACAAGTTCACGCCCGGTACCGCCGGTCATCCCGTTCCGGTGGTCCTGGCGATTTCCAAACAGACCTTCAAGCTCGAAGGCACCACTGGCGTGGTTTGTCAAAAATCACTCAAGCTGAGCGGTAGTTTTGCGTTGACCGCAGAAGGTGAAACGCTCGAATCTGAACTGTAGTCAGACGCGGCACATACGGACGACGGTACAGCCGCTCAGGCGGCGGTACCGAGTTCGCTGAACGGCGCGATCTTGTAGGGCTCGCCGGGGCAGCCGCCGATCACGAGCATCTGTAGGCCGTCGGGCCCTGCGTGCACTCGACGCTTGGTGCCCGGCGCGATGCGCACGAGCACATCCTTGTCGAACTCTACGCGCTCGCCGTCGATGTCGATCCACCCGGAACCCTGGAGCGCGATGTAGACCTCCTCCTGGCCGTCCTCGGCGTGATCGTGCTCGGGGTAGTCGTGGTAGTCGGCGGGCATCCGGATCACCTGCATGCCAAACGAGGTGACTCCAAGCTCGGCCCTGGCCTTGACGAAGCCGCCCCCGAAGGCAACCTCCATCTCTGCGATCCGCTTTGCGCTGTAGTCGGCCATCGCGCGTAACACTATCGCGCCGCTCGCGTCGGGGGTGCGATCACGATCGCGAGTTGGCGCGACTGCGCCAGGAGCGTGCCGTCAGTGGCCCAGATCGCGCCGTCCTCCACGAAGAAGCCGTCGTGGATGAGCTCGGTTCGAGTCCTCGCAAGGCACAGCTCGTTGGGGTCCGGCTGCGAGCCATTGGGGATCGGCGGGCGGGGGGTGTGCGCGCGGAAATGAACCGTCAGATCGATCGTGGGCACGGCGGCGGGCTCGCCGAGGCGCATGAACGGTGCTGGTATCAGTGCGTCACTGAAGAACGCCAATGACAGCGCGTCGATCGGGCGGGGCTCGGCGAGCCCGAGCCAGCCGCGGATTTCCATCGCCTGCTCGGCGTCTGCGAACGGTAAGCCCTCCATGCGTGGCTGCAGGACCAGGTGGTGCGCGAACTGCGGGCCGCCGTGCTCGATCAGCCTGACGCCCTCGCGCGAGGGATCGGGCGGCTCCACGCTGGGCATCTCCACGTCGGAGATCTCCGGTCCGCCCCACGGCACGGAGAACGCCGCGAGCACGAGTGCGATCAGCTCTCCGTGCTGGTGCATCCGCGCCGAGAGCGTGCTCAGCGAGCGTCCCTGTCGCTCGAGCGTCGTGGCGATCTCAACCGGTCCGGGCTCGGGCGCGCGTGCGTAGTGGATCGTCAGTGAGCGCGGCGCGCGGTCTGCGTCGGCGACAGCCTCGATCAGCGCGCGCAGCAGCATCGCCGCGAGATAGCCCCCGTGTGGCCCACGCCCGGCGCGCCAGTCGGGCGAGACCTCAGCACCGAACACCATCGTCTGGCCGACCGGGGTACCCGGCCCGGAGGGCTGGGTCGGGCTGTATGCCCCCGCTTGCTGGGAGCCCGCTTCGAGCCACACGGCCGTGTCGTGGTCGAACTTGGTGGGCGATGCGCTCGGCTCGTCGGCGACGGATGCGCCGCCTGATTCCGCGGGCGAGCTGCCGGGCCGCGGATCAGCCACGCACGAGCCGCTTGTAGGTAATGCGGTGCGGCCGGTCGGCAGCGGCGCCGAGCAGCGCGTGGCGGTGCTCCTCGTAGGCCTCGAAGTTGCCCTCGAACCACGTCACCTGGGAGTCGCCCTCGAAGGCCAGCACGTGAGTGGCAACGCGATCGAGGAACCAGCGGTCGTGGGAGATCACGATCGCGCATCCGGGGAACGCCAGCAGGGCGTTCTCGAGCGCGCGCAATGTGTCGACGTCGAGGTCGTTCGTGGGCTCGTCGAGCAGCAGCAGGTTGCCGCCGCTGCGCAGCAGCTTTGCCAGGTGCACGCGGTTGCGCTCGCCGCCGGAGAGCTTGCCGATGCGCGCCTGCTGGTCTGAGCCCTTGAAGTTGAAGCCGGCGGTGTACTGGCGCGAGTTGACCTCGCGCTCGCCCACCTTGATGTGGTCGAAGCCTTCAGAGATCTCCTCCCACACGGTCTTCTCTGGGTTCAGCGAGTCGCGCGACTGGTCGACGTACGCGAGCTTGACGGTGTCGCCGAGCTCGAGCTTGCCGCTGTCGGGAGCCTCCTCGCCGGTGACCATCCTGAACAGCGTCGTCTTGCCGGCGCCGTTGGCGCCAATCACGCCGACGATCCCTGCCCGTGGCAGGTCGAACGACAGCGACTCGATCAGCAGCCGGTCGCCGAAGCCCTTGGACAGGTCGGTCGCTGTGAGCACCTTGCCGCCCAGGCGCGGGCCGGGCGGGATATGGATCTGGACCTCGTCGAGCTTGACGTTGCGCTCCTCGGAGATCAGCTCCTCATAGCGCGCCAGGCGTGCCTTTGACTTTGTGCGTTTGCCCTTGGGGTTCGTCCGCACCCATTCGAGCTCGGCTGCGATCGTGCGCTCGCGCCCCTTTTCCGAGCGCTCTTCCTGGGCCATCCGGGCCTGCTTCTGCTCCAGCCAGCTCGAGTAGTTGCCCTGATAGGGGATGCCCTTGCCGCGGTCGAGCTCGAGGATCCAGCCGGCGACGTTGTCGAGGAAGTAGCGGTCGTGCGTCACCGCGACAATCGCGCCCTTGTACTCGGACAGGTGCTGCTCCAGCCAGGCGACGGACTCCGCGTCGAGATGGTTCGTGGGCTCGTCCAGCAGCAGCAGGTCCGGCGCGCGCAGCAGCAGGCGGCACAGCGCCACGCGCCGGCGCTCGCCGCCCGAAAGGGTGCCCACGTCGGCGTCCGGCGGCGGCAGGCGCAGCGCGTCCATCGCATATTCGAGCTGCGTGTCTAGGTTCCACGCGTCCGCAGCTTCGATCTTCGCCTGGATCTCCCCAAACTCCTCGGCTGTCTCGTCGGAGTAGTTGGCCGCCAGCTCGTTGAAGCGGTCCAGTAGCGCCTTGGTCTCGGCGACACCATCCTCGACGTTGCCCTTGACATCCTTGCTCTCGTCGAGGTGAGGCTCTTGCTCGAGCATCCCCACGGTCGCGCCAGGAGCCAGCGCCGCCTCGCCCCGATACTCCTGATCGACCCCCGCCATGATTCGCAGCAGCGTCGACTTGCCCGCACCGTTGTAACCGAGCACGCCGATCTTTGCGCCCGGGTAGAAGGCGAGCGAGACGTTGTCGAGCACCGTCTTGTCCGGCGGGTGGAGCTTGGACAGACGGTGCATCGTGAAGATGTACTGGGAAGACATTCGCACGCAGGATAGAGGGGAAGGAAAACCGGCCCTCCCCCGCTAACGTTGTCGGGTCATGCCTACCACCGTCCTCGACGTCGAGCAGCATCTGCTCCTGCTGGAGCTCGAGGCGCCGTTCAGCAAGCGCGACGTGCAGCTCGCGCGCAGGCGGATGGCCAAGCGCTGGCACCCTGACGTGGCTCCGCAGGGACGGCAGTTCGAGCACGAGCGCCATCTCAAGGCGATCAACGAGGCGGCCGACCAGCTGGAGCGCCTCGCGGAGGGCTCGAGGGGCGGAAAAGTCACGGCTAACGCCGTCAAAGTCAGCGCCGCAGCTGCCCGCAGGGAGCGTGAAGAGGCGGGTCGGCGTGCGTATGAAACCGAACAGCGCGCGCGCGCGGCAGCCAAGGACCGGGCCGAAAACGATCCGTTCGGCAGCAGGGTGCCCGACCACTCGGTCGTGCACCGCTACGCGCGCTGCCTGTCCTATCCCGAGTGGGGCGTCGGGACCGTCGCTGGGATCTACTTCTCCTCCGATCCTGTCGCAGCGGGCGATGAGGTTCAGCAGTGGGCGCGGGTCAAGTTCAGCCACGGGATTCGCACCGTGCCCGCTGGCAGCATGAAATTCGTCGACTTCTCCAGGCCTGATCCCGCCGAGGAGCGCGTCGAGCGCTTCCTGATCGCGGCCCAGCGTGCGATGGCCGAAGGCGAGTACCTGCTGGCCGCTCAGCGCCTGATCTACGCCCGCGATGCCGAGCCGCGCAACGTCGCCGTGCTGCGACTGCTGACGCTCGCGTTCTGGCAGGCCGGCAAGCTTGACGAGGCCGCCCGTGCGGTCCGCGACTGGGCGCGGGTCGCCGGCAACCGTCCCGCCGCTCACCGCTTCGCGGCGCGGATCTACGAAGACATGGGTGCCGTCGACCTCGCCGAGGAGGCCGCCGAGCGCGCGGCGCTGCGCGGCCCGTCCGACGCGAGCGCGTGGGAACGCCTCGGGCGGCTGCGGCTGCAGTTGATGGATCGCGAGGGAGCCTTGGAGGCGCTCAGACGCGCGCTCGCGCTCGGTGCCGGCGAGGACGCGCGCGCGCTCGTCGCAAAGGCCCTGGCGATCGAGCCGAGCCTCGCGGGCTAAAGGATGTTGACGGCCCGTGAGACGATCAGCCCGATCGTGACCAGCGACACGACCGACTGGGCCCCCATGACGCTCTTGGCCATCGGTGTGAGGGGCATGGTGTCGGTGGGCGAGAAAGCGGTGGCGTTGGTGAGCGAGACGTACAGGTAGTCGATGAACCGGGGCCGCCAGTCGCGCGGCTCGATGCGGTCGTCGGACATCTGCGGGAACAGGAAGTCCGGCGCGCCGTCGTGCCCGGCGGCGCGCCGGCCAGGACCGCCGCGGTCCATCTCCCAATACCACAGCGCGAAGATCAGGAAGTTGGTCAGCCAGATCAGCACGCCCGAGACGATCAGCTCGTGGCCGTTGGAAACGTTGTGGTGGAGGAGCAGGTGCGTGAGCTCGACGAGCGAGAACACATTGGCGGCGCTCACAAATGCGGTGAGCGAGATCGCCGCTCGCCGGCGGCCGGTGTGCTCATGCACGAGCTGGCGGGGCGTAGCCAGGGAAAGGCCCACGAGCAGCGCCCCCTCAAGCGCCGGGATCAGCCACGATGGACCTGCAGTGAGCCGCTTCGGGAGCGTCAGCTGCAGCCCGATCGCCGCAAGCACCGTCAGCTGGGCTGGCCAGAACGACTCGCCGGCCGCCGCCGGCGGGTACTGGCGGCCTGCCTGGTCTGTGGATGCCTGGGCCACGCCCGAGAGGGTAGGGGGCCGCTCGGAGGTGATCGGCGGGCGCCTGTCCTCCATGCGCCCGACTCCCGCCGGTGCGCGATGGGCCGCGCCGGCGCCGCGCTAGCCTGAATGGGATGGGCATCGAGAATCCGGTTCACCTGCTGTTCATTGCCGCAGTTGCGCTGATCGTGCTGGGCCCCAAACGTCTGCCGGAAGTGGCACGCGCCCTCGGTCACGGTATCCGCGAGTTCCGCGAGGCCATCAGCCAGCCAGCGCCGCCGCGTGCGCAGCCGTCGAGCGCGACCGAGTCGTCCACCGCGTCCACCGCGGGCGAGCCGTCCACGGTGCGCGAGTCGTCCACCGTGCGCGAGTCGGCGGACCGACCGCAAACCGGTTGATCCGACCTAGCCGCTACGGTCGCGCAGTGCGCCTGATCGTCGCCCGCTGCGAGGTCTCCTACACCGGCCGCCTGAGTACCGTCCTGCCAGAGGCGGTGCGGCTGCTGATGCTCAAGGCCGACGGCACGTTCATGGTCTGGGCCGACGGTGGCGGCTCCAACGTCAAGCCCCTGAACTGGATGATCGCGCCGACCGTGATCGAGGAGCGGACCGACGGCGATGGGCGTTTGGAGCGGCTGCTGGTGCGCAAGCGCAGCCAGGAGGAGCAGCTGGATATCGCCATCGCGGAGGTGCTCTCCGACGTCGAGCACGAGCTGGACACGTTGGCCTCACTGGAGAAGGAGGGACTCGAGCGCGAGTTGCAGGAGCTGCTCGCTGACGCGCCGCAGTGGTGCGGGGAGGGGCTGAGATTGGTGAGGCGCGAGTGGCCCACCGACATCGGTCCGGTAGACATGATGTGTCGGGACGGCGATGACGAGTGGATCGCCGTGGAGATTAAGCGCGTGGCCACGATCGATGCCGTCGAGCAGTTATCGCGCTACCTCGAGCGCATCCGCCTGGACCCCGCGCTGGGTTCCTGCCGCGGGGTGCTCGTCGCCCAGACGATCAAGCCCCAGGCGCGTGTGCTCGCCAGCTCGCGGGGGATCGACTGCGTGGAGGTCGATCCCGCGCTCCTGCGCGGCGAGCGCGAGCCTGAGCTGAAGCTGTTTGCGGCATAGTGCCGGTTATGAACGATCAAGACACGTCAGAGGTACTCACCGAGCGCCGCGAGAACGTCCTGCTGATCACGCTCAACCGGCCCGAGGTGCGAAACGCCGTCAACGCCGCGCTTGCCGCCGGCGTGGCGGGTGCTTTGGAGGAGCTCGACGGCGACGACGGCCTGTCGGTGGGCGTGCTCACCGGGGCGGGGGGCTTCTTCTGCGCGGGCATGGATCTGGGGGCATTTGTGAGGGGCGAATCACCCTGGTTCGGCGACCGCGGCTTTGCCGGCATCGCCCAGCGCTCCGCGCGCAAGCCGATGATCGCCGCCATCGAGGGCTTCGCCGTGGCGGGCGGCATGGAGATTGCGCTCGCCTGCGATCTGATCATCGCCGCCAAGGGCGCCAAAATGGGGATCCCCGAGGCCAAGCGCTCGTTGGTGGCGGCCGGCGGCGCGCTCCTGCGGCTGCCGCGGCGGATGCCCTACCACGTGGTCATGGAGCTGGCGCTCACCGGCGACACTATGCCGGCCGAGCGCTTCCACGAGTTCGGTGTCGTCAACAGCTTGGCCGAGCCCGGTTCGGCTGTCGAGGTTGCGCTCGAGCTCGCCGGACGTCTCGCCAAGAACGGCCCGCTGGCGCTGGCCGCCTCCAAGCGCATCCTGCAGGAGCAGTTCGACTGGTCAAGCGCGGACATGTGGGAGAAGCAGGGCGCCATCTCCGGACCCGTGTTCGCCTCCGAGGACGCCAAAGAGGGCGCCAACGCCTTCAAGGAGAAGCGCGAGCCCGCCTGGAAAGGCTGCTAGCTGGAGCGAGCCGACGAGGCTTGGCCGGGGCCCGAGGTCGAGATCGTCTGTGAAGCGGTCGCCAGTGGCTGGGCTGGCAGTAGCCATACGGCCATCACGACTCCGGCAGCGGCCACGCCCGCCGCGACCAGATTACCGGCACTGAAGCCGTGGAAGAACGCGGCGTTCGCGGCGTGGTGCAGGCTCGCGGCGAGATCCGTCGCGCCCGCATGACGGAGGTGCTCGGCGACGATCAGTGCCGCGCCGGCTGAGCTGTGCGCAACCCTCGCCAGCGGAGCGGCCAGGGTGCGCGGTAGCAGGCTGCCCAGCCGGCTCTCGTAGAGCGAGGCGTAGACGCTTCCGATGATGGCCACGCCGAGCGTTCCGCCAAGCAGGCGCGTCGTGTCGTTGACGGCCGAGCCGACGCCGGCCTTCGCCGCGGGCACGACACCCATGATCGCCTCGGTCGCCGGTGCGCTGGTGAAGCCCATACCCGTGCCGAACAACACCATCTGCACCGCAATCGTCCCGTAGTCGAGACTCGCGCTTGCCCGCGCCACCCACGCGTAGAAACAGGCCATCATCAACAACCCGCCGGCGACGACCAGCTTGGTGCCGAAGCGCACCGCTAGCTTCGTGCCTAGCACCGACGCAATGCCCACCGCGCTCGCCACCGGAAGCAGGTGCACGCCGGCCGACAGAGGGCCGTAGCCCTTGAAGAACTGGAAGAACTGGGTGATCAGGAAGATGAACCCGAACAGCGCGAAGAAGGCGATCGTCACCGAAGCGCTCGCCGCGGCGAAGCGCGGGTTCCGAAACAACTTGACGTCGAGCATCGGCTCGCGAACCCCGCGCTCCCAGACGATGAACGCGGCCAGCAGCACCGCGCCGGCAGCGAAACCGACAATGCTGCGCGTGCTGCTCCAGCCATGCTCGGGCGCCTCGATGATCGTGAAGATCAACAGTGCGATCGCTGCTGTGGATAGAGCGAATCCGCCACGGTCGGTCTTGGGGGCGTGTGGGTCACGAGACGTTGGCACGCTGTAGGCGACGAGCGCGGCGCCGAGCGCGGCAACCGGCGCCATCACAAAGAAGATGCTCGACCACGAGGAGACTTCAAGCAGCCAGCCGCCGACGATCGGCCCCAGGGCGATCGCGACACCGGTGCTCGCCCCCCACAGCCCGATCGCCCGCGCACGCTCGGAGCGCCCGGTGAAGATGTTGGAGATCAGCGAGAGCGTCGCCGGAAACACCATCGCGGCGCCGAGGCCCATAAAGCAGCGCGCGAGGATCAGCTGCCCCGCCGTGGCGGTGAGGCCGCCCGCGACGCTTGCCACGCCGAAGACCGCCAGGCCCGCGAGCAGCATCCCCTTGCGCCCGATGCGATCGCTCAAGCTGCCCGACACAAGCAGCAATGCGGCGAACACGAGGTTGTACGCGTCCACGATCCACTGCAGCTGGCTGTTGGACGCGTGCAGCTCGCGTACGAGCGTCGGCAGAGCGACGTTGACGATCGTCGTGTCGAGGTTGATCACGAACGCCGCGACCAGCAGCGCGACCAGTGCCAAGGACTTGCGACTCATGTAACTAATAAATAAAGCATAATAACAAGAAAATCAAGTTATCACACAAAATTATCAAGCTAGCGCTAAAATAGAGCGATGCGCTCCTACGGCCAGTACTGCTCTGTGGCAAAGACGCTCGACGTGATCGGCGACCGCTGGACCCTGTTGATCGTGCGCGAGCTGCTCGCGCGGGGCCCAAGCCGCTACACGGACCTGCGCCACGGCCTTCCCGGCATCGCCACGAACCTCCTGGCCGAGCGCCTGCGCGAGCTCGAGCAAGCCGGCATCGTCCTGCGCGAGGATGCCCCGCCGCCAATCGCAACAACGCTCTTCAGCCTCACCTCGCGCGGCGAGCAGTTGAAGCCCGTGATCGACGAGCTCGGACGCTGGGGCGTGCCGCTGATGCTCGAAACTACCCCAGAGGAGGAGTTCCGCAGCTATTGGCTCTCGCTGCCGGTCGAGCTGTTTCTCGCCGACTCCTCATCCGACCATGCCCCCACGACGATCGAAGTGCGCACCGGCGAGCAGCCGATGCTGATCGAGACGCGTGACGGCACGATTCGTACGCGACCTGGGACGAGCGAGCAGGCCGATGCAGTGCTGAGCGGTCCGCCGCAGCTCGTCCTCGGCCTCCTCAGCGGCGCGCTCGACGCCGAGGAGGCCACCAGGAAAGGACTTCGATTCGACGGGGCCCGCGAGGCGCTACAGCGCTTGCAGGTCGCCCATCGGCGATGAGCTCGTAGCCCGCGCCGCCCGTTAGGACTTCCGCGCGGCGGGCGTCAGTGGCCGCGCCGCCCGGCTAGGGCGTCCGCGGCGGGACTCAGTACCCGCGCCGCTTGCGTTTGCGTTGCGCGATGATCCGCAGGAGCCTTTTGAACAGCCACACCATTAGCGCTCTCCCGGCGTCTTGCGCGGGTACTGGGAGATCGGCTGGCGCAGATCGATCGCAGTCGTCACGATCCGGTTCTGTTCGTCGATGTGGGCGGCCGGATAACCCTCGCCCGGGCTCGCGCGCTCGGGGCGCCCGACGTAGCCGAAGTGCATCTCCTCGGGCATGATCTGCATCAGGCGCGGGAACATATGGGCGCGTCCGCCCATGTTGCGCGGCTCCTCCTGCACCCACAGCACCTCGCGCAGGTTCGGGTAGCTGCCCATCAGCTCGAGTATCTGGCTTTCCGGGAACGGGTACAGCAGCTCCACGCGCGCCACCGCCAGGCCTGTGTGCGTCGCGCGCTCGGGGTGCCCGACGAGGTCGTAGTAGATCTTGCCCGTGCACAACACCAGACGTGTGACCTGCTCGTCCTGCACTCCCGGCTCCGCGAGCACCGGACGGAAGCGCGTGCCCTCAGCCATGTCCTCGACAGAGCTCGCCGCCTGCGCCAGACGCAGCAGCGACTTGGGGGTCATTACCACGAGCGGGCGTTGCTTGGCGATGCGCGCCTGACGGCGCAGCAGATGGAAGTACTGTGCCGGCGTCGTCGGGCTGGCCACGCGGATGTTGCCCTCAGCTGCAGACCGCAGGAAGCGCTCCAGGCGCGCCGAGGAGTGCTCGGGGCCCGAGCCCTCGTAGCCATGAGGCAGCAGCAGCGTCAGGCGCGAGGTCTGGCCCCACTTCGCCAGGCCCGACACGATGAACTGGTCGATGATCACCTGCGCTGAGTTCACGAAGTCGCCGAACTGCGCCTCCCACAGCACCAGCGTCTCCGGTGCCTCCTGGCTGTAGCCGTACTCGAAACCCAGGCACGCGAGCTCCGACAGCGGGCTGTTGTGCAGCTCCAGCGGCGCCAGTGCATCCGGCAGGTTCTGGATCGGGCACACCGTCTGCCCGGTCTTCGCGTCATGCAGCACCATGTGACGCTGGCTAAATGTGCCGCGCTCGGTGTCCTGTCCGGTCAGGCGCAGCGGCGTGCCCTCGGTCAACAGCGACGCGAACGCCAACGCCTCCGCGTGAGCCCAGTCGATGTTCGCGGTCGACGCGGCGCTCTCCGCCAGCGCCTCGTACCGCCGCTCGAGCTGTTTGACGAGCTTGGGGTGGACGGTGAAGCCGTCCGGCACCCGCAGCAGCTGCTCACCCAGCTCGCGCAGGCGCGCTGCCGGCACCGCCGTGTCCACATCCGGGCTGGGCGAGCGGTCGAGTTGGTACTCGCCCGTGATGCGCTCGCCGTCGTGCTCGGCGGCGGCCGCGATCTTCGCCTTCAGGCGCTGGTGCAGGAGCGTCAGGTTGTCCCACACCTCCTGCGCCTGGCGCTCGACCTCCTCCTTGGAGACGATCCCCTCCGCTACCAGACGATCGGACCACAGCTCGGACACGCGCTTCTTGGTCTTGATCTTCGCGTACATCTCAGGCTGCGTATACGCGGGCTCGTCGGACTCGTTGTGCCCGAAGCGGCGGTAGCCGATCAAATCGATCAGCACGTCATGGCCGAACTCCTGGCGGAACGCGAACGCCAGGCGGACCGCGCTCACGCACGCCGGCACGTCGTCGGCATTGACATGGATGATCGGCACGTCGAAGCCCTTCGCCAGGTCCGAGGCCCAGCGTGTCGAGCGCGCATCATCCGGGTCGGTCGTGAAGCCGACCTGGTTGTTGGTGATGATGTGAACCGTCCCGCCGACCTTGTAGCCGTCCAGCGCCTGCAGGTTGAATGTCTCTGAGACGACGCCCTGGGCGGGGAACGACGCGTCGCCGTGGATCACTATCGGGACCGCCGCGTTGGTGTCCTGGTGGGCGTGTGGGCCTTTCCTGGAGGTTTGCGCCGCGCGCGTGGCGCCCTCGACGACAGGTGAGACGTACTCCAGGTGGCTGGGGTTCGACTCCAGGTTCACGCGAATCGTCCCTCCGTCAGGCAGTTGGTAGGTGCCCTGCGTGCCGTGGTGATACTTGACGTCGCCCGTGCCCCCCTGAGGGATGGTCGTCACTGCCTCGAGCGTCGAGGCGCCCTCGAACTCCGCGAAGATCGTGTCGTAGGAGCGCCCGAGGTTGTGCGCCAGCACGTTCAGTCGCCCGCGGTGGGCCATCCCGACCACCACCTCCTGGCCGCCGTGCGCAGCCGACAGCTGGATCAGCTCGTCGAGCATCGGCACCGTCATGTCCAGGCCCTCGATCGAGAACTGGTGCTGACCTAGGTACGCCTTGTGCATGAACCGCTCCAGCGCGTCCACCTCAACCAGTCGCTTGAGCAATGTTCTGCGCTCGTCGTTGGTGAGCTCGTGGCGGAAGGCGCCGGACTCGATGTGCTCTCGTAGCCATACGCGCTGGCGGTGGGAGGCAATGTGCTCGACCTCATATGCGATCGTGCCGCAGTAGGTCTCGCCCAGGTGCGGTAGCGCGTCGGCGAGCGTGGCGCCCGGCACCCAGACCTGGAAGATCTTCGCCGGGAGCCGCGCCTGGATCTCCGGCGTCAGTCCCAACGCCTCTGGGTCGAGCCCCGGGTCGCCCTCAGGCTCCGAGCCCAGCGGATCGAGTCGCGCGGCCAGATGGCCGTGGCTGCGCACGCGGCTGACCAGCGTGCTCGCTGCCTGCACCGCCTGCAGCAGCTCGTCGCCTCCTGCGTACACCGCCCCGTCTCTCGGTGCCGCGACTGGCGCGGTCGAGGGGAGGGCTGGGGTGGGAGTATGGATGGCGGTCGCCTCCACGCCGAGCGCCGCGAACAGCTCCTCGTAGAAGCCGCCGTCGCCCTGCAGGTAGCCCTCGACCAGCGCCAGGAAGCGTCCGGACTCCGCCCCCTGGATGATGCGGTGGTCATACGTGGAGGTCATCGTCATGACCTTCTCCGCGCCGATGCTCGCGCCCACCTCGCCCAGACCGACCGGGTAGGCGATCGAGCCCGTCGCCACGATCGTCCCCTGGCCGCTCATTAGCCGCGGCACCGACGCCACCGTCCCGATCCCGCCGGGGTTCGTGAGCGTCACGTTGGCGCCCACCAGGTCGTCCGCCGTCAGCGTGTTCGTGCGCGCCTTCCCCACGAGCGCGTCGTACGCCTCGAGGAAGCGATCGAACGGGAGCCGCCCTGCGTCCAGGATCACAGGCACCATCAGCGTGCGTGAGCCGTCCTTCTTCTCCACGTCCACGGCCAGCCCGAGGTTCACCTGTCCGTCGGAGATGCGGTGGGGCTTGCCGTCGATCTCCGCGAAGTGGTTGGTCATCACCGGCATGTCCGCGCCCGCGCGCGCGATCGCATAGCCGATCAGGTGGGTGAACGACACCTTGCGCCCGGCCGCCTTCAGCTCGCGCCGGCGCGCGTCCAGCACACTTACCGTGAGCGTGCGGAAGCTCGTCGCGGTGGGTATCGAGCGCGACTCCTCCATATAGCGAGCTAGTGCCGCGGCGGCTCCCCGCAGCGGCTGCGAGCTGGGCTCGCTCGCCGTCGCGGCCGCCCCGTTGATGCCGGCGCCGTTGGCGGCGTGGGTTCCGTTGCCGGTTGCGGGGGCACCGCCGCCGGAGGCGGGGGCACCGCCGCTGAAAGCAGTGCTCAGCACGTCCGACTTCGTTATTCGTCCCGCCGGTCCGCTGCCCGAAACCACGGCGAGGTCCACGCCCTCCACCGCTGCCGCGCGCGCGGCCACGGGCGAGACCTTCATGCCGTCAGGTGCACCGTCGAGGGGCGGGCCGTCTTCGGTGCTCGCGCGCTCGGACGGCGGCGGGGCGGCCGGCTGCGGCGAGGCGCCCCGCTGCGCGGGTTCGGCGGCCGGCGCGGCACCGCTCACGGAGATGCGCGCGATCACCTGGCCAACAGTGACCGTGTCGCCCTCGTCGACGAGGATCTCGCTCACCG
Organism: uncultured Solirubrobacteraceae bacterium; assembly: GCA_963830345.1. Taxonomy (GTDB): domain Bacteria; phylum Actinomycetota; class Thermoleophilia; order Solirubrobacterales; family Solirubrobacteraceae; genus Palsa-744. Next base: position 651,375 of record CAWHLZ010000001.1, read on the forward strand.
TTCCGCTAGCCGGTGCGGGCAGCTCGAGGTCTACCTTGTCGGTCGAGATCTCGACGATCGTGTCGTCGACCTTGATGGAGTCGCCGACTTTCACACGCCATTCGAGGATTGTTCCCTCGGTGACCGACTCGCCCGCGGCAGGGGTCAGCACGTCCACAGTCCGTGCGGTCGCCGTGGATGTCTCGGCCGCTGGCTGCTCGGTCGGCGCCGGGTCGGCGGACGTGGGCTCGGCGGGCGCGGGGTCAATCGGCGTGGGCTCGGCGGGCGCGGCGCCGTTCACGGACAGCCGCGCGATCACTTGGCCAACAGTGACCGTGTCGCCCTCGTCGACGAGGATCTCGCTCACCGTTCCGCTAGCCGGTGCGGGCAGCTCGAGGTCTACCTTGTCGGTCGAGATCTCGACGATCGTGTCGTCGACCTTGATGGAGTCGCCGACTTTCACACGCCATTCGAGGATCGTTCCCTCGGTGACTGACTCTCCCGCGGCAGGGGTTACGACGTCGATCGTCTGCACTGCCGTGGTGCTCGCTGCCATTCGATGTCTCACTTTAGCGCGGCCTGTGCGCCCGCACGTTCACGCTGCTCGCGGACGAACTGATAGCTGCCGAAGAACGGTCCGATCCCCCCGAGCACCGCTACCGCGACGGCGAGCTTCAGCGAGACTACTCGTAGACGGGCAGCAGCTATGCACGCCAACGACATGAATATCCACATCAGCCCGTGGGTCAGCCCCAGCACGAATGTCAGCGGTTCGGGCTTGCCGGCCGCGAACGCGCTCACCAGCAGCGCTGTGTATACGCAGGAATGGGTGAAAGAGATCCACTTCAGTCGCGAGAACGTGAGCGGCCCAGCCGCTGGGCGCAGGTGCGCGTTCACTCAGACAGCCAGTGGGCCATTCGCGGCAGTACGTCTCCAGCCTCGGGCGGCCACTCGTCGATCTCGCGTGGCCACCACGCGAACTCGTCGTGCTCGTGGTCTGGTGTGACGGCCTGCTCGACGCCGTCGGCGAGCCACGCCTGTCCGACGAACATGACGAGCCTGTGTGGTAGTCGCAGTAGCGCCTCGCCGCGCACGTGCTCGGGTGAGACGGCCCACTCCTCCCTCAGCTCCCGTACCAGCGTCTCGGCGGGGCTCTCGCCGAGGTCGACCGCGCCGCCAGCTCCGAGCGCCCAGCGCCCGGCCCACGAGGAGACCCACGGGGCCCGCCGCCCGGCCAGCCAGCGCCCGTCAGCCGAGCGGGTCACGCACAGCGCGGCCATGCTCTGGGAGGCATCGCCGTCGACTAGTCGCAACGCCCAGCGCAGCGGCTGCAGCTCGATCGCGATCCCCTGCTCGTCCTGGCGGTAGTCGACAAGGCGCGCTGCAACCCCGTCGTGGCTGGGCGATCCGCGCTCCTGTAGCTCCCTGATCGCGGCATTCGCGGCCTCGGTTTGCTCTGGCGAGGGTTCGAACGGCCGATCGTGCCAGTGCGCCGTGACCTGCTCCAATGCCCACGGTCCGCGGGCGAGGATCTCGGGGGCGTGGGTGGCGGACTCTCCTCGATCGGACACTCCAGAGGAAGGCTAGTGAATCTTCCGAGGACACCAGTGAAGATGGGGAGACGCCAGTGGGCATAGACTCGCCAGGGTGGGCGGCCGTCGGCGCAAGCACTGGGGTTGGGGCTACGAGGACCAGCAGCCGACGCTCGCGCAGCTGGGCGCGTCGGCGACCGTATTGGCGACTCACCTGGAGATGGCACTCGGGGAAGTCGAGGAGCCGCTGGCGCTCGAGTCGGTGCGTCTGCCCCCGCCACGAATTCAGGCGCCGCCGTCGCTGTCGGACATCTGTGCCGAGGACGTGCACACGCGCGCCTCGCACGCTCTCGGCAAGTCCTACACGGACATCGTGCGGGGCTTTCGTGGGCGCTTCGATCATCCTCCCGACCTCGTCCTGCGCCCGCGCGACGAGGCCGACGTGGAGCGGGTGCTCGAATGGTGCTCAAATGAGGGGGTCGCGGCGATTCCGTTCGGCGGTGGGACCTCGGTCGTCGGCGGTGTGACCCCGCTGGTTGCAAGCACCTTCAACGGCGTGGTCTCGGTCGACCTGGGCGCGCTGCACCGTGTGCTCGAGGTCGATGAGATCTCCCGCGCCGCGTGCATCCAGGCCGGCGTCCTCGGTCCACAGTTGGAGGCCCAGCTCGGCAAGCGTGGGCTGACGTTGCGCCACTTCCCGCAGTCGTTTGAGTTCTCCACACTCGGCGGCTGGATCGCCACGCGCGCCGCCGGGCACTTCGCGACGCTGTGGACGCACGTCGAGGATTTCGTCGAGTCGGTGCGCGCGATCACTCCCGCGGGCGTGTGGGAGTCGCGGCAGCTACCCGGCTCGGGCGCGGGCATCAGCCCCGACCGTATGCTCGCCGGCTCCGAGGGGGCGTTCGGCGTGATCACGCAAGCTTGGGTGCGTGTACAGCCTCGCCCCTCTCACCGCAGCTCGGCGGGAGTGCGCTTTGCCAGCTTCCTCGCGGGCGCCGAGTGCGTGCGCGCGATCTCTCAGTCGGGGCTACATCCGTCCAACTGTCGCCTGCTAGACGCCGGCGAGGCTGCGCTGACGATGGCGGGCGACGGATCCCACGCGCTGCTGGTGCTCGGCTTCGAGTCTGCCGACCACCCGGTGGAGGAGGCGATGGCGCGGGCGCTGGGCTTGTGCGCCGAACACGGTGGCAGGGCCTCCGAGCGTCGCGATCCCGCCGTTGGCGACGCAGTCAGCTCGTGGCGTGACGCGTTCCTCGGTGCGCCGTATGTGCGCGACTCGCTCGTGGCGATGGGTGTGCTGGCCGAGACATTCGAGACGGCGATCACGTGGGAGCGCTTCCCCGCCTTCCACGAGCGTGTGGGCGCCGCGACCGAGCAGGCGGTGCGCGCGGTCTGCGGGGAGGGGGGGAAGGTCTTCTGCCGCCTCACCCACATCTATCCCGACGGGCCGGCGCCGTACTTCACGGTCCTCGCGCCCGCGCGCCGAGGCGAGGAGGTCGAGCAGTGGGCGGCGATCAAGCACGCGGCATCCGAGGCGATCCTCACTGCGGGCGGGACCATCACCCACCATCATGCCGTCGGTCGCGATCACCGTCCGTGGTATGACCGCCAGCGACCCGAGCCATTCGCCGCGGCGCTGCGCGCAGCGAAGCTGGCGGTCGACCCCGCGGGCATAATGAACCCGGGCGTGTTGATCGATCCAAGCGCATGAGAGTCGCCGTCCTCGGTCCCGGCGGAGTGGGCGGGCTGCTCGCGGGCGTGCTCGATCGCGCTGGCACCGAGGTGGTTATCGTCGCGCGGGACGCGACCGCGGCCGTGATTGCAGAGCACGGCGTGCACGTGCAGAGCGTGATGTTCGGCGACTTCGTCGCCCACCCGCATGCGCTCGCGCGCCTGCAGGAGCCGGTGGACGCGCCCGTGGATGCGCTGCTCGTGGCCACCAAGGCCGCCGGGTTGGCACCTGCGCTGGAGCGCGTCGCCGTGGAGCCGACCGTGGTGCTGCCGCTGCTCAACGGGCTGGACCACATCGCCGTGCTGCGCGAACGCTTCTCCGCCGAATCGGTGCTCGCTGGCTCGATCCGCGTCGAGGCCGACAGGCCGCGTCCGGGGGCCGTCGTGCACACGAGCCCGTTCCTGCTCGTCGACATGGCCAGCGGCGAGCCGGACGTCCGGCCGGCAATGCAGGCGCTGGCTGACGCGCTGTCCGATGCAGGGGTGCCGGTGCGGGTGCTGGACTCCGAGGCGCAGGTCATGTGGTCGAAGCTCGTGCGGCTCAACGCGCTCGCTTGCACGACCAGTGCGTATGACGTACTGCTCGGCGAGATTCGCGCGACACCGCAGCTGCGCGCCGACCTCGTGGGGGCAATCGAGGAGGCCTGTGCCGTCGGCAAGGCTGAGGGGGCGCAGGACGTCGACCCCGCAATCGCGATCGCCGAGCTGGAGATGGCTCACGACACTCTCGGCAGCTCCATGCAGCGCGATATCGCCGCCGGGCGCGAGCCCGAGCTCGACGCGATCCCCGGCTCCGTGCTGCGCGCGGCCGCGCGGCACGGGATGTCGTGCCCGACGATCGAACGGCTCGTCGCGATGATCGCCGCGAGGGTCGCTTCGCCGGGGTCCTTGTCGGTTCACCCCGATTAGAGACTTGGTGCGCCGTGGTATGGCGCCTGGCGGCCGCGCGGCTACTGATCTTCGAATGGCGAGCGGCCCGGCGAGAACACAGGAATCGACTGCGTGGCGATCGCCTCGACCGCTCGCTCCTCAGCCTCAGTCAGCTGCTCCTCGTGCTCGCCGTCGCAGAGCACGCGGAAGTTACCTGTAACACCGCTGTCGCCGTGGATGGTGATCCCCGGGAGGATCTCCTCGCCCTCGTCGAAGCCAAGGCGCTCCATGTCGAAGTGGGCCAGGCCAATGCCATAGGCGGTGTGGGTCGGGTTTTCGCGGTCGTGCGCTGCCACCGCCTGCGCGAAGCGCTCAAGGTTCTTGGCGATCTTGCTCGTGTCCGCCATGACTCATGCTCAGGGTAGCGCGAGCGAATACATTGGGGGCGTGCCCGCAGCCGAGTCCGCGCAAATCATCCGCACGGAGGAGCTGACCAAGGTCTACGCTGGCACGGACTTCGCCGCGGTCGACCGGCTCGACCTGGGCGTTCACGCGGGCGAGATATTCGGTCTGCTCGGGCCGAACGGCGCCGGTAAGACGACGACCGCGGGGATGCTCACGACGCGGGTGATCCCGACCTCGGGCTCGGCCTTCGTGGGTGCCATCGACGTTGTCGCGCAGCCGGCGCTGGCCAAGCAGCTGATCGGGATCGTCTCCCAGCAGAACACGCTCGACCGCCAGCTAACCGTGTGGGAGAACCTCTACTTCCATGGCCGCTTGTTCGGCATCGCCGCCGCCGAGTCGCGGCGCACGGCCGATGAGCTGCTGGAGCAGTTTCAGCTGGCGAAGTGGGCCAAGGCCTCCGTGTTCGCGCTCTCCGGAGGCATGGCCCAGCGGCTGATGGTGGCGCGCGCGATCTTCCACCGCCCGGCCGTGCTGTTCCTCGACGAGCCGACTGCGGGCCTCGACCCGCAGGGACGCCTAGCGCTGTGGGAGATTCTCGGCGAGCTCAACCGCGACGGGCAGACGATCCTGTTGACCACCCACTACATGGAGGAGGCCGACGCGCTGTGCAACCGGGTGGCGATTATGGATCACGGCAAGATCCTCGCGCTGGACACACCCGAGGAGCTCAAGCGCTCGGTGGGAGCTGACACGATCGTCACGGTCAAGGCTGGTGGCGACTCAGATGCACTCGCCGCGCGGCTGTTGCAGGAGATCGACGGCGCGACCCCCGCGCGTGTGATTGTTGGGGGCGTCGAGCTGCACGTCAAGGGCGTCGAGCGGCTGGTGCCGAAGATCGTAAACGCCGCCGAGGGCGCTGGGTTTGACGTGGTCGACCTGTCGGTGGCGGAGCCCAGCCTGGAGACGGTTTTCATCAACCTGACCGGCAAGGAGTTGCGCGACTGATGGCTGCTGCCCCGTCCACCGCCACGCGCCATGCGCAGATCGTGGTCGAGCCGACGCGCTCGACGATGACCGCTAGTCGCGTCGCGCTGCAGGCATTGGTGCTGCGCGACCTGGTCGTGCTGCGCAAGCACGCCGGCGAGTTCGTCGTGCGCACGCTGATCCAGCCATTCCTGCTGGTGTTCGTATTCCTATACGTGTTCCCCTCGATCGGCCAGGGCATCGGCGGTGGCGCCGGCAAGGTTGCCGAGTCGCACTTCGCTTCCGTGCTGATTCCTGGCGTAGTAGGGATCTCGATCATGTTCCAGGGCATCCAAGCGGTCGCCCTGCAGCTATCGACCGAGTTCGGCTACACGCGCGAGATCGAGGATCGCGTGCAGGCGCCGTGCCCGATCTGGCTGGTGGCTCTCTCGAAGGTCTTCTCCGGCGCCGCGCAGGGGCTGCTGGCGGCGGTGATCGTGTTCCCGATCGCAGCCGTGGTGCACGCCTCGGGGGTGCACGCGCACCTGACGGTGCACTGGTGGGTGGTGCTCACGCTGATCCCGCTGGCGTGCGTGACGATGACCTCACTCGGGCTGCTGCTCGGGACCGCCTTTGAGCCGCGCAACATCGGACTGATGTTCGGGTTCGTGGTGCTGCCGCTGACGTTCCTCGGCGGCACCTACTACCAATGGACGAAGCTCGCGCCTGTAAAGGTCGACGGCGTGCACTGGCTGCAGATCATCGTGCTCGTAAACCCACTGATCTACGTCAACGAGGGCCTGCGTGCCGGGCTGACCGAAGCTTCGCACATGCACCTGTATGTCGTCTATCCGGTGCTGATTGGCTTCTGCGCGGTGTTTCTCGGGCTGGGGCTGCGCAAGTTCCGCGGGCGCGTGCTGTCGTGATGCCCAGGTTGCAGATCGTGATCGCGAGCACCCGCCCCGGTCGTGTCGGCCTGCCGGTGGGCCGCTGGTTTGACGGGCAAGCACGAGCGCACGGCGCGTTCGAGGTCGAACTGGTCGACCTGCTGGAGCTCGACCTGCCGTTCATGGACGAGCCCAACCATCCGCGATTGGGCCAGTACACCCACCAGCACACCAAGGACTGGAGCGCCCGGGTGAAGGCGGCCGACGCGTTCGTGTTCGTCATGCCCGAGTACAACTACAGCCTCACCGCACCCCTGAAGAACGCGATTGACTTTCTGCACCAGGAGTGGCAGTACAAGCCGGTCGGGTTCGTCTCCTACGGCGGCATCGCCGGCGGCACGCGCGCGGTGCAGATGCTCAAGCAGGTCGTCACCACCTTGAAGCTCACGCCACTGTCCGAGGCGGTTACCGTGCCGTTCGTCGTGCAGTTCATTGACGACGAGGGCGAGTTCGTGCCCAACGAGGTGATCGAGCAGTCGGCCAAGGCGATGCTCGACGAGCTGTTGCGTGTCAGTGCGGCGCTGGCGGTGCTGCGCGTGGAGGGGCGGTAGGGCGCTCAGCTCGGGGAGCGCACTTGACGGAGAAGCGCGCCACAATCGTTGTGCCGGTCGCGCGTGGCGTCGGCAGGCCGTCGGGGTATGCGCATTCCCTTGGCCGCGCGACTATGCCATGCACGCACCCGGCCGACATGGCGCGAGCATACCTCACCGCGCGCTCCGGATTCGAATTCTTAGACTGCCATCCCCAGGATCTCAACCCTGTACCCATCGAGCTGGTGGATGGTTTTGCAACTCAGACAGCCAGTTCGGCCGCGACGATCGCAGGGCGCCAGTCCTCCTCCTGCCGGCGCGAGCAGATCGTCACCTCGTCGTGAGAGTTCCATCTCAAATGGTGACTACGGTCCGATGCATGGACGAGCGGAAGCTCCTCACCCGCCTCGCGCACGGATCGGTCGCAAACGTTGCCTTCGGTGATTTGTGCAGCCTGTCGAGGGGCTTGGCTTCGAGCTGCAACGTGTGAGCGGCAGTCACCACGTGTTCACGCATCCGGATATTCCACAGCTCATCAATCTCTAATCAGTTCGTGGACAGGCCAAGCCGTACCAGATCCGGCAGCTCATGAGGCTTGTCGAGCGCTACGATCTCAGATTGGAAGCCAAACCATGAGCGATTATCACATCAACGTCTTCTACAGCGAGGAGGATGCGGCGTACGTGGCGGACATTCCCGACCTGGAGGCATGTTCTGCATTTGGCGCTACGGCGGAGGAGGCGCTGGCCGAGGTGGAGCGAGCAAAGCAAGCCTGGCTCGTCGTCGCGCGAGAGGCCGACAGGACGATCCCTGAGCCGCGCTACCGGCCGGCGATCTATACGCGCTAGCGAAACGAAGCACAGAGAATCAGCCAGTTTGCGGCGGTTTCACGTCGTCTCAATCAACTCCACGCGATAGCCATCGAGCTGGTTGATGGTTTGCAACTGAGTCACGTAACGCTTCGACACCGAGGGCCGGGGCTACGGGATGGAACGTCGGTGACGGTCAGCTACCTTTGCCGCGAAGCCAACTGCCGCGCTTCTCGGGGAGGGCGAAGCCGGGGGGGGCGGTGACCGGGAGTTGTGCCGGCGGCCGGGGCTTGAGCGGGCCTTGGGGTGCAGTGGTCTGTGGAGGCTCGTCCGTCATGAGATCAGGTTAGCCTATGAGGCTGAGCGTCCATAGGATGACCTCGGCGGCGAGCAGCGCACAACTCACCGCGAGCCAGCTCGAGAGGTCGGTGATCTTGCTGCGGTTGACTTCGAGGTGCGGTTCAATCCAAATGCCCACGGTGCGGTAGGCCTCCGTCACGTTGGAGACGCCTCGGTCGTCGCTCTCGGCCAGTAGCGTCTCTCCTCGGAAGGCAAATACAAATGCATGGGGCAGGAGCACCCAAATGGCACTCCCCACGGACAGGGCGAACGCGATCATGGCGACAACGCCCCAGACTTCGAGGGAGCCGCGGCTGCTCTTTGCGCCAAAGAACGAGCCTGCGACGCAAGCTGCCGCGAGCACCGTCCCGGCACGGGCTCGCAGCCCTGTGAGGGCGCGCTCCTGCTCCGCCAGCGCGCTGGCGGTCAGTTCGAAGCTGAGCTGCTCGATTGATTCAGCCACCCCCCGGTTCTACCGCTCGACGGGGACGGTACTCGTTGCTGCGCACGAGAGCGCCCGAGCGTCTCTACATCTCAAGTATCTCGACGCGATAGCCGTCGAGCTAGTGTCCTGATGCATTAATTGGTCAGCATTTGGGTAGGCAGTATGTATGCCTATTCCTGTTGCTGTTTCCATCGAGTTGTCAGAGGGGGAGCGCGCTCAGCTTGAGTCTTGGGCGCGTCGTCATACGAGTGCTCAGGCGCTCGCGCAACGCTCCCGGATCGTGCTGGCTGCGGCCGCGGGGCTGAAGAACACCGAGATCGCTGGGCGCTTGGGTGTGGATCGGAGCAGCGTAACCAAGTGGCGCTCGCGCTTTTCAGAGCATCGCCTCGACGGGCTGCTAGACGAGCCCCGACCGGGGAAACCGCGAACGATCACCGACGAGCAGGTCGAGGAGGTGATCGTAAAGACGCTGGAGTCCACGCCGAAGGATGCGACGCACTGGTCGACGCGCTCGATGGCCAGAGAGGTCGGCCTCACGCAGTCAGCGGTGCTGCGGATTTGGCACGCGTTCGGCCTTCAGCCTCACCGCAGCGAAACCTGGAAGCTCTCCAAGGACCCGCAGTTCGTGGCCAAGGTCCGCGATGTTGTCGGGCTCTACCTGAACCCGCCGGAGCGAGCTGTCGTGCTGTGTGTGGACGAGAAGTCCCAGATCCAGGCACTGGACAGGACAGCACCGATCCTGCCGAGTTGCCCGGAACCCCGCAGCGCGCGACGCACGACTACAAGCGTGCCGGCACCTCGAGCCTCTACGCCGCATTGGACATCACGACGGGAAAGGTGATCGGGTCGCTGCACGCCCGCCACCGCGCGATCGAGTTCAAGAAGTTCCTGCAGACCCTTGATCGCGAGGTCCCCGCCGACTTGGACGTGCATGTGATCCTCGACAACAGCTCCACCCACAAGACGCCCGCCGTCAAGAAATGGCTGCTCGCCCATCCGCGGTTCGTATTGCACTTCACCCCGACCAGCAGCTCGTGGCTGAACCTCGTCGAGCGCTGGTTCTCAGAGCTCACCAGCAAGAAGCTCCGCCGCGGCACGCACCGCTCAGTGCGCGAGCTCAACAGCGACATCCGCACCTGGATAAACGACTGGAACGACGATCCACGCCCCTACATCTGGACCAAGACAGCCGACCAGATCCTCGAATCCATCAGCCGCTACTGCAACCGAACTACCGCATCAGGACACTAGTGGACGCTTTGCAATTCATCAGCGGCTAGAGGCTGTGGCACTTCCTGCAAATCCCGCATGGGCGGGATCTCGGCGTGGTGAGTATCGACGATGTAATGTAGCAATCAGCACATGGCGGTCTAAAAACCCAATAACGGCGGGCCCTGGAATCTCGACTTTCTAGTTTTTAGGGTCTTCGCCTCTTGTGTGCATTCCGGCTTCGGGTTAGTATCACGACCGTCGCGCCTCTTCTTATCAACAATGAAGAGGTGGCGATATGGGACCGTCTCCGGGCACACTTAGATGGCGTCGTTTTCTGATTGAGACGCTCGTCTGCCTGATCTTGGCTCTTGCCGTGGCGTGTGTCTGGCTCCGAGCGCACCCAGGATTTCTGGCTGGGCCAGCAACGGTCGCACTCGTTGGCATCATCATGCGGATTCTCCGGCAAAGCTGGATCTAAACACGCCCAGGCAGGCCGAAGTCCGACGGTCTCAGCGAGCAATTCAATCCTGAAGCCGGCGTTTAAAGGACGTTAGTCCGTGTACTTACGGAGAATATCGGCTGCCGTTCGGAGGTCATCTATCGGTGGCTCGAGGGTCTTTTTCAACTCTCGTAGTTGGTCCTCTGGCATCTTCGATAGTTCATCGTCCGATATCTCTGGCGCGAGCACCCACGCTTTCCCGGTCCCGTGCCGGACGGCCGTCTCGATTGCAAACCAGTCGTCAAATGGGATATCTGACAGGGAGTATCGGTGTTCGCGCCACAGTCCCTCGAGAACACCGGGATCGAAATTTCTCAAAGGTTTCCGATCCTCAAAGGCGCTTGTCAGGACGTTAGCGTCCCAGACGACCTCCATAAGCAGTACGCGCGCCGCGCGCCGTCGTGTGCGCCTCTCATCATTCCGCTGCCCGAGTGCATCTACGCCAGCGGTGAGCAGCCCTCCAACGACAACTCCAACGAGACCGAAGACGGCAGTAGTCACCATGTGACGCCTATCGTATGCGCGCCCCAGGTGCCAGCTGGATCGCTACAACCGCGGCTGCCCAATTATCTCGACGCGATACCCATCGAGGTAGTGGACGGTTTGCAGCTCATGCACGGCACGAGGTCAATCTATCGCTGGTGGTTTGCGCTTCTCGGAGAGGGGAAGCCAGAAGGGGGAAGGCGGGCACTAGGCGCGGCCGGGGAGGAGGTTGAACGCCTCAACGTGGCGCGGGCGTACCACGGTGAAGTGGCGGTGATCGAGTGTCGCCACTTCGGTCATGCCAAGGCGCTCGGCGGCAGCGATAACCGATGCGTCGACGGTGCCAAGGGGAAGGTCGTGGTAGCGCGCGACCAGCTCTGCGATTCGCAGTGTGTCCTTGGGGTCGACCGGCTCCAGGCTCATCTCGCCAGCCGCGAGGTCGCCGAGGAATCGAGTCTCGGCCTGCCAGCCGAGACGACTTGCGATCAGGTATGCGACCTCGGTAATGACGAGGGTCGGGACGATCAGGGGGCCGGGATGAGTCTCCAGCAACTCAAGGCACGCCTCGTGATGAGCGTCGTCGCCGTCCACGTAGGCGTAGAGTGGCCCGGCGTCAATGATGAGCGCTATCGCCCAGCTCCGCGCTGATGATTTGCTCGATCCGCTCGGAGATGTCGGTGTTGCCGCTGTAGCCGGCGGCAGCGGCTCGCAGTTGGCGACGTCCGCCTCGTAGGTGGGCTTCGAGCGCCGAGCGCGTGACGTCTGAGATGGTGATGCCTCGGCGTCTCGCCTCGTGCCGCAGCCGCTCGTCGAGCTCCTCGGAGATCTTTACCGTCGTGCGTACCACGTATGCCAGCATACCATGTCAAGGGCCCCCAGCTGGGCTTCAGTTATCGATGAACTCGATTCCATCAGAATCAGATCTTCGATACATCGAGCGTCTCTACATCTCCAATATCTCGATGCGATAGCCGTCGGGGTCTTTGACGAAGCACAGGCGCGAACCGCCGTCGCGCACCGAGTACGGCGGCTTCTCGGGCTGGATGCCGTGCTCGGCCAAGCGTGCGAGCGTGGCATCCAGATCGTCGCTGGCGATTGCGATGTGTCCGTAGCCGGTGCCGATGTCGTAGGAGTCAACGCCGAAGTTGTACGTCAGCTCCAGGCGCGGCATGTCGCCGTCGCCGGGCTGGTTCATGAATACGTTGACGGCCTCGTCTTTGATCGGAACACGGCCGATCTCCTCGAAACCGAGTGCGTTGTAGAAGGCCACCGAGCGGTCGATGTCGGTGATGCGATAGCAGGTGTGGATCAGAGCCATGGTCGGGGAGTCTATGACACGGCCTGCCGTTCGCTGCTGCGCTGCTGGCGTTCTTCGCGATGTTTGTCGCGAACAGCTTCGCGCTGAGAGCGCTCGCGTTCTCGTCTTGCTTCGGTGCGTTCGTGCTCGAGCTGGCGCTTTGCTTCCGCTTGCGCTCGCGAGCCTGCGCCGTGCTTCGGGTTGGAGTCACGCGTGCGCTTTTGTTTCTTGGTCTTCGGTTGGGACGTGGGCTTCGGCTCGATAGCAGCTGCTTGCCTTTCCTCGGTTCTGCTCCGCGCGGCGACACGCCGGGCCTCTCGTGTGCGCGACTTCTGTGCTCTGATTGCTTTGGCAGCTGCCCGTTTGACCTCCCGCGCACGCTTGTCCCGAGCTTTGCGCGCCGTCGCGGCGGCTCGTCGCACGTTCCGTGCGCGGGCTTCTTCAGCCAGTAGTTGTGTGACTGGGATCGACGGTGGCGCAGCTTGCGCGACCGCGACATGGTGCCCTGTGGGCGTGGGGATTGAGTGTGGCTGGAGGCCGAAGAACAGCGCGGCGGCGACGGCCGCGCCGTCCAGGAAGCTCACCGCGATAACGGTCCGGTGTCTCATTCGTCCACCCTCAGTCGATCAGCGTACACCGGCTGCGCGGCCGTTTGGCCGACGTCGGCGCGATCCCCAGAGTGACGGCGGTCTAGACTTGCCGCGTGCGCACCCTAATCGTCGGTCATGGCGGGCGCGAGAGCGCGCTGGCGTATCGGATGGCCGAGCACAGCGAGCTGCACGCGTTTGTGGGTCACGAGAATCCCTCGATCGTCCGCTCGGCGGCGGCATCCGGGGGTAGCCACGAGGTCGGCGACGTGTGCGACCCGCACGCGGTCGCAGCCTTCGCGCGCGCGAAGGAGATCGATATCGCGATGGTCAGCGCCGACGAGCCGTTGGCGGCGGGCGTGGTCGATGTCCTGCTCGCTCAGGGCACGCGCGCCGTTGGCCCGACTGCCGCAGGAGCGGAGATCGAGTGGAACAAGGCGTTCGCACGCTCGCTCCTGGCGGAACTCGCGCCGGAGGCCCTGCCGCGATTGCGCGTGGCGCACGACGCCAGCGAGGCGGCTGAGGCGATCGCAGCGTTCGGCTCGATCCCAGTCGTGGTCAAGCCTTCGGGTCTGACCGGCGGCAAGGGCGTCAAGGTGATGGGCCCGCACCTGGCCGACCATGAGCAGGCGCGGGAGTACGCGCTCGACCTACTCGCGCGCGCCAGGCCTGGGGAGTCGGTGCTGATCGAGGAGAAGATCGTCGGCGCCGAGTTCACAATCCAGGCGATCAGCGACGGCAGGACCGTGGTCTTCCCGCCGTCCACATACGACTACCCCTACCGCTACGACGGCGACCACGGACCGGGCACCGGTGGCATGGGCTCGCTGTCGATGGCCCACTCCACGCTACCGTTCATGACTCCCGCCCACTACGAGTGCGCCTGCGCGATCATCGAGCGTGTGATCGAGCGCCTGTCTCAGCAGGGACGCCATTTCAGTGGGGTGATGAATAGCGGCTTCTTCGCGACTGCCGACGGCGTCAAGGTGATCGAGTTCAACGCACGCTTCGGCGATCCCGAGTGTATGAACATCATGAGCCTGTTCAACGGCAGCTGGCCGGAGGTGATGGAGCACATCTCGGCTGCCAGTCTCACTCCCAGCGACGTTCCCCTCCGCCAGGAGGCCTCGGTGGTGCTGTACCTGGTCTCACCCGATTACGCGCTGCGGTCGGGGCCCGCGTACGAGTTCACGCTCGAGCGGGAGCGGATCGAAGCGGATGGATGCCACGTGTTCTTCTCCTCCGCCGTCGAGACCGCTGAGAACACCTACCGGACCGTCGGGACCTCGAGAGCAGTCGCGCTGACCGCGATCGCGTCCACGCTCGAGCAGGCGCGGGTTCGAGTTGCCCGGAGCGCTGCCTCGGTGCCGGTGCTGGAGTGGCGCAGAGACGTGGGCAATGAGCGCTACTTGGACGGCCTGGTGCGATTGGTTGCGCCAAGCTCTGCAGCCGGCCAGGTGGCCGGCGATGCCGCTGGCGAGGTGGCGCTGCTCCCTAACGCCGGCTGACGGATTCGTGCAAGGATGGCGCCATGCTCGTCGAGCGTGCCAGCCATCCACGGTTCCTGTCCAACACCTACCTGGTGGCCGACGGTGAGGGAGGACCTGCGTTCTTCGTCGACGCCGGCGGGCCGGTGGCGCCGCTGATCGAGGCAGCTGGGCGCCTCGAGCTCACACCCACGCACGTGCTGCTCACCCACCATCACTTCGATCACGTCTGCGATGTCGGCGAGCTGCGCAAGCGCTGGCCCGAGCTTCGCGTGCTGATCAGCACGCGCGAGCGCGACCTGTTGGATGCTGCCGGTGCGCCCGAGGACAGCAAGGCAGCTGAGTTGCCCGCGACGACCGGGATGGACTCGATCGAGGCCGGCCAGACGCTACGCTTCGGAGCGCTCGAGGTGCGCCCGCTGCATACGCCCGGGCACACGGCCGGGATGTTGTCGTTCCTCGTCGGCGAGCGGCCGCAGCACTCCGCCGGCGAGGGGGTGCCCGGGCGCGCTCTCAGGAGCGCTCTGCCCGGCGGCCTCGCGGGCGCCGGGCTGGTTGTGTTCACGGGCGATACGCTGTTCAAGGACTCGGTTGGCGGAGTCAAAGCGTCCGGCCACACGACGTACACCGACCTGCGGGACTCGATCATGGGGACGCTGATGGAGCTGCCGCCAGACACCATTATCTATCCGGGCCACTCCGAGGAGACTTCGGTTGCGCGGGAGTGGGACGCCAACGCCTTCATCCGGGTCTGGCGGGGCTTGGACGCGGAGGGCTCGCAGTCGTGCACGGTGCTCGGCCAGCCTGCCACGCTGGTGCTGCTGGGTGCCGACTATGACGGTGGCACGAAGGCGTGGGTGCGCTGGCAGGATGGCTCTGACGACATCATTCCTGGGTCGCGCTTGGAGCGGCCCGCGTAGCGATTGGCGCCCGGATACCCGCTCGCCGCGGCCAGCTCCTAGCATTGGGGGCGATGGCGCGTGAGAACGAGAAGATCCCAACCTCGCGCGCGCGGCGCACGGCAACCGTCGCCACGCTTGCCGCGAGCGAGGCCGTAAAGCAGTTCGGGACCCGCGCAGCGAACGTGACCCGTGGCGAGGAGGCCTCCGAAGCGGCCATGGCCCGTCGCCAGCTGGAGACCGCCAAGCAGATCGTGGCGGTGCTGGGCACGATGAAGGGCGCCGCGATGAAGCTCGGGCAGGTGATGTCCTTCCTGGACGTCGGCCTCGTGGCAGAGGAGCATCGCGACGAGTTCCAGCGGGAGCTGGCCAAGCTGCGCGACGCGGCCCCAAGCGTGTCCTTCAAGCAGATGCGGCGTGTGATCGAAGAGGATCTGGAGGAGCCGATCTCGGAGGTGTTCGCAGCCTTCGAGCAGGAGCCGATCGCGGCGGCGTCGATCGGACAGGTCTACCGGGCAACGCTGGTTGACGGTCGCGAGGTGGCCGTCAAGGTTCAGTACCCCGGGGTGGCGGGGGCGGTCAGAGCGGACTTGCAGAACCTGGACATGATCATGCGTGTGCTCAAGCGGATGACCCCGGGGTTGGATGTCAAGGGAATTGCCGAGGAGATTAAGGAGCGGATCGTCGAGGAGCTCGACTATGAGCTCGAGGCCCAGAACCAGCGGTCATTGGCGCGCATCTTCGCCGGTCATCCGTTCATCGTCGTTCCCGAAGTCATCAGCTCGCTCTCGCGCGAGCGGGTGCTGGTGAGCGAGTTCGTGACCGGCGTCGGCTTCGAGGAGCTCAAGCGCCGCCCGCAGGCCGAGCGCGACCGGATCGGGGAGATCGTTTTTCGCTTCTTCCTCGGTTGCCTGTATCGCCACCGGCAGTTCTCCGGGGATCCCCATCCCGGGAACTTCCTGCTGCTCGCGGACGGTCGCATGGCGTTCCTGGACTTCGGCCTGTTCAAGCGTATGGACGCCGAGCCGGTGGAGCTCGAGCTGGCCGCTCAGCGAGCGGTCGCCGAGGGCGACGCGGCCGCCTTGCACGAGCTGCTCGCCTCCTCGGGCTTCCTGCCGGAGCCCGAGCGGGTCGACTCCGAGCACCTGCTGGCGTTTATCAGGGATGCGATCTGGTGGTACACCACAGCCGACGAGACCGTCCAGCTGACGCCGGAGATCGCCACCCAGGTGATGATTGAGAGCTCCGACCCGCGCTCGAGCCACTTCCGGGAGATGCGCCATCAGGACATGCGTCCCGAGCATTTGTTCGGCCGGCGCATGGAGGTGCTCACGCTCGCGGTGCTTTCGCAACTGCGGGCGCGCGCCAACTGGCACAGGATTGCCCGCGAGTGGATGTATGGCGATGAGCCCGTGACCGACCTCGGCCGCGAGGAGGCCGATTTCTACGGCCGCAGCGGCGTTCGCACGCGCGGATGATGCCGCGCTCCCGCGGCGTGAATCCCGTGCGGCGGTTGCAGCGTCAGGGTTGCATAAGGCTTCGCGGTGAGAGTAATCGTCGCTGGGGTCAGAGGCCCGTCTCGGCGAGGATACGACCGGACTTGACCGCCTTGGCCAGGGCTCGGTAGTCGCGCTCGTTCTGCTCGGCGTAGTCGCGGGAGAACTGGACCAGGGCTCGATCGAAGCTGGAGCTCTTGCCGAGGTAGGCGGCGATCGCGAGGCGGTCGCCGCTGCGGGCGTGTGCGCGGGCGAGTGTCCAGCCGCACAGGCGGCCGTAGCGTGCCATGCCCTTGGGGGTCATCTGTTCGATCTCCGCCGAGCCCTTCCAGTCGCGCAGCTGGCGCCCGTAGAAATCTCGGGGCTTCGCATCGAGGTCGGACTCGAGATGCAGCCAGCCGAGGAAGATGTCGCTGCTGGCCTGCATCAGTCGCTGTCCGGTGACGACCCGCTCGCCGTGGTTGTCGAACTGGCTGGGACCAAGAAACTCCTCGAGCACCGACGCTTGCGCCTCCTTGATCTGCAGAAACAGCGGGTCGTGTCCGTCGCGGCCGAGCAGCAGTGCGATCCACGCCCGCGTGCCAACGCTCCCTACACCCACGACCTTGCGCGCGAAGTCAGTCAGGCGGAACTGCTCGAGCAGCACGCGCCGGTCATATGCCAACGTGTCGCGGTAGGAGCGCAGATGCTCGTGCAGAGCGTCGAACATCTCGTCGCGTTCGCTGCCCTGCGCCAGGTCGTCGATTGGCACGATCAGCGGCGGCTCGGCGACGATGCGCGTCTCGCCATCC
This sequence comes from uncultured Solirubrobacteraceae bacterium, assembly GCA_963830345.1. GTDB lineage: Bacteria > Actinomycetota > Thermoleophilia > Solirubrobacterales > Solirubrobacteraceae > Palsa-744. The sequence continues at coordinate 668,676 of CAWHLZ010000001.1, forward strand.
ACCACGCGCGTCAACTTGGAGAACGCCGACATGCTGTCACGCGTGCGCGCCTTGGCCAGTGACTTCTCAGTGCGTTTGGCGATCTTGGGGGTCAGCTGAGGCCCGAGTTCTTGCAGCGTCGCGTCGACGTCCAGATGGGTGTACCACACGTCGAGGTTGCTCATGGCGGCGAAGCGCGCCATCGCGATGCGGTACGCCTTGACGGTGTCCAGCACGATCCGGTCCTGGTGCTTGACGGCGAAACCGTTGTTGCGCGCGGCAATCAGCGAGCTCGCGGCCAAGCGCTTGACGTCCCACTCCCATGGCCCCGGAAGCGTCTCGTCGAAGTCGTTGACGTCAAACACCAGCTGGCGCTCGGGCGAGGCGAAGACGCCGAAGTTGGACAGGTGCGCGTCGCCACAGCATTGCACCGTCAAGCCCGAGCGCGGCGTCGACGCCAGGTCGCTGGCCATGATCGTCGCCGCACCCCTATAGAACGTAAACGGTGAGACCAGCATGCGTCCGTAGCGGATCGGCACCAGCTCGGGCACGCGAGTTTCAGCCTGGCGCTCGAGCAGCTCGATCGGATCCGCGCGATGCGCCGCTGGCTCGAAGACCGCGTGGCCAGAGCGCGGCACCGCTGCTCGCGCCGCCTTTCCGCGTGACACCCGCTCGGCCACGCTCAGGTGCGTCACTGGTTCGAGCACGCTCATGTGCATCCCCGGGCGCTCATGCGTCACCACACGCTCATGCGCCATCGCGCTCTCAGAATCCGGTGTTCGTCTTGACGCGTTTGCGATCCGACGGGTGCAGCCGGCCCTTGGCGTCGAGTGCCGCGCACGCCTGGGTGATGTCCTCGCCTAGGCACGTCGTCAACGAGTGGCCGAGCGTCTCCTTGACGAGCACGCGCATGATCTTTACATGTTCGGCATTCGGCGGGAGCGTGTACGCGGGTACCATCCAGCCGCGCTGCGCGGCCAGCTGCGCCGCCACATCGAACTCGTCATACGGATGCTCGCCGGCGAGTTTGAAAGCGACCAGCGGAAGCTGCTCGTCGTGCTCACCGCCGATCAGCTCGAACTCGCCGACCGCCGCGATCTCCTTCGCGAGCGTGCGTGCGTTGTACTTCATCGTCTCCATCACATAGCGGTAGCCGGAGTGGCCCAGACGCGCGAAGTTGTAGTACTGAGCGAGCACCATCGCTGAGCCCGTCGAGAAGTTGAGCGTGAACGTCGCGTCGCGCTTACCGAGATAATTCTCATAGAACACGAGGTCCTCCGGCAGGTCGGCCTTATCCCTGAATACCAGCCACCCGATCCCCGGATAGACGAGTCCGAACTTGTGGCCTGAGACGTTGATCGAGCGGACCTGCTCGAGCCGGAAGTCCCACTCGGACTCGGGGTACAGGAACGGCCACACGAAGCCGCCGCTGGCGGCGTCTACATGCAGCGGCACGTCCAGGCCCTGCGCGTGCTTCAGGCCCACCAAGTAGTCGTTGATGCCGCGGATGTCGTCGGCGTGTCCGGTGAACGTCGTGCCGAGCACGGCCGCCACGCCGATCGTGTTCTCGTCGATGTGGGGCTCGACGTCCTCTGCTCCGATCGTGTACTTGTCGGGCTTCAGCGGCACGATCCGTGGCTCGACGTCGAAGTAGCGGCAGAACTTCTCCCAGACGACGTGCACATCGCCGCCGAACACCAGGTTGGGGCGGTCGATCGCCTTGCCCGCATGCAGCCTGCGCCCGCGCCACTTCCACTTCAGCGACAACGCGCCCAGCATGATCGCCTCGGAGGACCCCTGGGTGCGTGCGCCGGTCGTCTCGCCTGGTGCGTTAAAGAGGTTGGCGAGCATCCGAATGCAGCGCTGCTCGATCTCCGCGGACTGCGGATACTCGGCGTGATCGATGAAGTTCACGCGCAGGGATTCCTGGATCACCCGCTCGGCCTCGGGCTCCATCCAGGTGGTCACGAACGTTGCTAGGTTGCGAGTGGGCAGGCCGTCGAGCACCGTCTCCTGTTGGATTAGGCCCATCGCTTCCTTGGCGGTCATACCCGACTTCGGCAGTTTGTGGTCCGGCGCGGGCTCGAGCAGGTAGCGGTTGCCGTAGATGCTCTCGAGCTTCTCGATCTGGCTGCGGGTGAGCTCGGGTGGGGGGCCGGCGGGGCGCTCGTCGGCGCTCTGGCGCTCGGTTGGCACGGTTTCCTCCTGTGGGTTGCGCGACAGGCTGCGAGCCGCTGATGGTCGCACACGGGCGCTAGGCTCGGGTGCGGTCATTGCATGAGTCGCCCGCGAAGATCCACCCAATCGCTTGCATCATGAGCGGCCCCGCGCTGGAGACCGCGTGCCTGCGCGACGAGCAGTCGAGGCTCGAAGCCGCGTTCGTCCCGGGCGCGGGGATGCTCTGCTGTTCGCTGCGCCATCGCGGCGCCGAGCTGCTCGCCCAGAACGCGGGTGTGGCCGCCTACGCGCTGCGCGGCAAGACGATGGGCATCCCACTGCTCTACCCCTGGGCGAATCGGCTCGCCGGCTTCGACTACAGCCTCGCCGGCCGCAGCGTGTGTGTCCCGCACGATCCCAGCCGTGTGCGGCTTGACGCCAACGGTCTGCCGATTCACGGCGTGATCGGCGGGCGTCTGGCGTGGGAGCTGACACATCCGCCAGATCGCGATGCGTCCTCGCTCGCTGCTGCTCTGAGCTGGAGCGACTCGCAGCCGGAGCTGTTCGAGCTCTTTCCGTTCCGCCACGATCTGCACTACGCGGCGCGCCTGGGTCACGGGCGCCTGCAGGTCGAGCTGACCGTGCACGCGTGCGGCGCCGACGCGGTTCCGTTGTCGTTCGGCTTTCACCCCTATCTTTCGCCGCCGGGCGCTTCGCGCGAGCGCTGGTTGATCGAGTTGCCGGCGATGCGCGCGCTGGCGCTTGACCTCAAGCAGATTCCAACCGGCTTCGCGCAGGCGCTAGCGGCCCAGCGCTTCGAGCTGGACGCACCAGCGAATGCGCTGCGTAGCGGCGATGGCCTGCGCGTAGTGCAGCCAGGGGAGCGGTTTACGGCCCGGTTCTCGGTCGCCGTCAGCGATTCACGCTGAGCTTGTCACGTTTGCTTGCGCCGCGGATCCGGCCGCGGCGCTCGCGCAAAGGGGCCAGCGTTACGGCACCCACGGGCCGCGCCACGCTCCGAATCCCGCGACCAACCGGTTCCCCTCTTGCGGACCCCAGGAGCCAGGCGCGTATGAATGCACGGGCGGCGGCTGGTGCAGCAGCGGTTCAAAGATTCGCCATGTCTCTTCGACGCCATCCTGACGGGTAAAGCGCGTGCTGTCTGCGCGCATCGCGTCGAGCAGCAGCACCTCATACGGGGTCGGTGCCTCCCCGCCCTGCTCGGCGAACTCGACGTCAAGGTGGACAGCCTCGGGGCCGGCGACGTCGGCGCGGTGGGCATCGAGGATCACACGCGTGCCCGTCGCCGGATCGAGCTTGACCACGAACTGGTTGGGTTCGGGGCGGCGGTGGCCACGCTCCATGAAGCCCAGGCGTGGCGGGTCGCGGAAGACCGCCCGCAGCTCTGTCTGCGTGATCGGAAGCTTCTTGCCGGTACGGATGAACCACGGCACCCCCGACCAGCGCCAATTGTCGATCTCCAGGCGCAGGGCCGCGTAGGTCTCCGTGGTCGAGTCCTTGCTGACGCCGTCGATGTCGAGGTAGCCGTCGTACTGTCCGCGGATGTAGTGCGCGGGGTTGGCGTCGGCGATCGAGCGGAACACCGCGAACTTGGCGTCCTTCAGGGTTTCCGCGTCGCTGCCGGCGGGCGCCTCCATAGCAGCGAGCGCGACCAGCTGCATCAGGTGGTTGACGACCACGTCGCGCAGCGCGCCAACGGGATCGTAGAAGTGACCGCGATCCTCCACGCCGAAGGCCTCGGCCATCGTGATCTGCACGTAAGCGATGTGGTTGCGGTTCCAGATCGGCTCGATCATCGTGTTCGCGAACCGTAGGTACAGGAGCTCGTCGGTGCCCATCTTGCCGAGGAAGTGGTCGATCCGATACAGCTGAGGCTCCTCGATGTACTGGTGGATCTCGGCAGCGAGGGCGCGCGCGGAGGCGACGTCGTGGCCAAACGGCTTCTCCACGACCACGCGAGCTGTCTTTGTCAATCCCGCGCCGGCGAGCTGCTTGATCACCGGCCCGAACAGGAACGGCGGGATCTCCAGATAGAAGACCGGGGAGCGGGCATCGCCCACGGCCTCGGCCACGCGCTCGTAGGTGGCGGCGTCGGTGAAATCGCCGCTGACGTACGACAGTCGCGCGGCGAAACGCTCGAACACGCCGGCGTCGAGGGCCTCGCCGGTCCCTTCGATGCATTCGCGTGCGTGCTCGCGTAGGCGCTCGACGCTCCAGTCGTCGACCGCCACCCCCACGACCGGACAGTCCAATAGGCCCCGCCGCTCCAGCCGATATAGCGAGCGGAAGGTCATCACCTTCGCGAGGTCGCCCGTGATCCCGTAGATGACCAGGACGTCGGCGTTCACGAGCGTGGATCATTCCAGATAGGTTGTGGAGATGCCCGACGAGCGTGTCGTGCGAGACAGGGTTGCGCCGGTGGAGGTTTCCGTCGCGGGGCTGCTGGTTCCCCGCACTCGGCATCTGCTGGCGTTGGAGTTCGGCTCCAAGGCGCAGTTCGACGATCCACGCCTGGAGTGGCGCAGGCTGTTCTCCGAGCTGCTCGGCACGTTCATGCTCGTGCTCGTCGCTGCCGGTGGCGGAATCCTCCACGGCGAGGGACAGATCAGCCTGACCGCAGCCGTTGTCGCGCCCGGGCTGATGGTGATGGCGATCATTCTGTTCATGGGCGCCGTCTCCGGCGCGCATCTGAACCCGGCCGTGTCGTTCGCGTTTGCGCTGCGCGGGGACTTCCCGTGGAAGCGTGTCCCCGGCTACATCGTCATCCAGCTCGTGGGTGCCACGCTGGCGTGCCTGTTCCTCGATGCCGTGCTTGGCGACATCCAGCATCTCGGCGCCACGCTGCCGGGGCGGGGATACGCGAGCTGGCAGGCACTGCTGATGGAGGTAGTGCTGACCGCGACGCTAGTGAGCGTCATCCTGGGGACCGCCTCTGCCGCCCAGAGCGTCGGCCGCGTCGCCGCGCTCGGCGTCGGCGGCTACATCGCGCTCGCCGGCCTGTGGTCGGCGCCCGTCAGCGGCACCTCGATGAATCCGGCGCGCTCATTTGGTCCGGCGCTCGTGAGCGGGGACTTCAGCAGTTACTGGGTATACGTGCTCGGCCCGATCACCGGAGCGCTGATCGCCGTCGGCTGCGCCTACATCCTGCGGGGAGCGGGCGGCGACCCGATGTCCTACGCGGCTGGGTCCGGCAGCCTGGGCGCCAGTGAGCACCGCGAGGCCTCGAGTGAGCCACCGCCGAGCCAGCCGCCGTCAGGCTAGAGCACCTGGATCTGGAACAGGCTCGTGGTGCCCGGCCGGCCGGAGGGCAACCCCGCGGTGATCCCCACCCGCTGGCCGCGCTTGCACCAGCCGAGCTCGACCACGCGCCGCGCTGCGTCGGCGATCAGCGCCTCGGTGGTCTCGTGGCGAGGCATCGACGCCGCCTGCACGCCCCACATCAGGCAGCAGCGCCTGACCGTCTCTTTGCCCGGAGACAGGGCGTAGATCGGCACCGTCGGACGGTGGGCGGACACGAGTCGCGCCGAGCGACCGGACAGCGTAGGGATCACGAGCGCGTCCAGGCGCAACTCGCGGGCCGCGTCGCACAGGTTGTGAGCGATCGTGTACGCAGGATCCGAGTGCGTGCGGCGCACGCGCGACTGGTTCCAGCGCTCGTACGGGGCGATCGACTCGGCCTGGATGGCCACTGCGGCCATCATCTCGACCGCCTCCACCGGGTAGGCGCCGACGGCCGTCTCCTGGGAGAGCATCACCGCGTCGGTCCCGTCCAGGATCGCGTTCGCCACGTCGGCGACCTCCGCGCGGGTGGGGCGCGAGGAGCTGACCATCGAGTCGAGCATCTGGGTTGCCGTGATCGACGGCACGGCCATCCAGCCCGCCAGCTCGAGCAACTGCTTCTGCACGAGCGGCACCCGTGCTATCGGAAGCTCGATGCCCAGATCGCCACGCGCCACCATCACGTAGTCGGCCGCCCCCAGGATCTCCGCGGCGCACTCAACCGCCTGAGGCTTCTCCATCTTGGCGATCAGTGGCAGGCGCGTGTGGTCGCGCACGAATTCCACGTCCTCGGGGGACTGGACGAACGAGAGCGCGACCATGTCCACGCCGATCGACTCGCCGTGACGGAGCATGTGCAGGTCCTCCTCGGGCACCGCCGGCAGCGACGCCACCGGCCCGGGGATGTTCAGCCCCTGGCGCGAGGCGACGGCGCCGCCGACCTCGATCTCGACATCGACCTCGTGCGCCTGCGAGCGCACCTCGACCACCCGCAAGCGGACGGAGCCGTCGGCCAGGTAGAGGATCGAGCCGTCCTGCACCGCGTCGGAGAGTCCGCCCCAGGAGATGCTCATGTCGTGGGCATCGCCAGGGCGCTCGCCGTCGCCGCAGGAGAACGTCAGCCGCTCGCCCGGAGTGAGCTCGACGACGTCCTCACGCAGCGGGCCGATGCGGAGCTTCGGGCCTGGGAGGTCCTGCAGGATCGCGACCGGCCGGCCGACCCTGCCGGCGGCGTCGCGCACGCGGCGGACGGTCTCGGCGTGCTCATCGAGCGTCCCATGCGAATAGTTCAGCCGCGCGACGTCCATCCCGGCTTCGATCATGCGCGCGAGCGTGTTTGGCTCGCGCGAGGCGGGACCGATGGTGGCGACGATCTTCGTGCGGCGCATTGCCGGAAGGTATCGACGCCGGGGCCGCCGTGCGTAATCGGGCTGGCGGCGTAGCATCGAGGCGTGCTCGGTCCCTCACGACAGCCCCCTCACGTCGGCGCTCGAGCGCGCATCGTGCACTTCGGCGGCAGCGTCGAGCAGGGCATGGTGCTCACGGTGCACGATGAAGGGCGGCGCCTGGAGGTGCGCGACGAGGCGGGCGAGGTGCTCGAGTTCGTGCTCAATCCGGCGACCGCGAGGTTTGTGTCCGTTGCGAGCGCGCATGGGCCGCGCCTGGAGCTGCTCAGCGACGATCACGACTGAGAGTTGTCTCGTGTCCGGCAACGTGGGCAGTCAGGGGCGAACTCGATCGAGGCGATCGCTCTGCGGAGCTCGAGGTCGTCCAGCAGTCGCTGCTTGAGATCGAGCAGCGAGTCGCGCGTGTCGGCGATCTGCTGGGCCTCCTCGCAGTCTCTGGCCTCGTCGAAGAGTGCCTGTATCAGAGCATCCGCCGCCTCGACGCGTCGCCGCACATCCGGCTCTGGTCCACCGGGCAGCATCGCAACCCTGCGGCCCATCAAATACACGCTCACGTAGGTACTGTGGCCGAGCCGGTCATTGAAATACTGGAGAAGAGTCTCATGCGGGGCGCCCAGCTGCCACCGCCGAGACCTTTGCAGCGTCCAGGTAGCGAGATGGTCGATGAGCGCGCCGACCATAAACGGGGGTTCGGTGATGCCCTGCTCCCTCGCTGAGCTTGCAAACCACCGCCAGAGCATCTCCGGCGCAGTCTGTGCATGGTCAATTGCTGCGTTCCACCGCTCGAGCGAGATGTCCAACACTGGAAAGTGCGTCCGAAAGACTTCATGGTTTTGTGGTTCGCCGGTTGGCGCATCAGCTAGGTCGCACCGCATCTCGAGCGCGACAGCGGTGCTGAACGTACTCACGAGGGTTTCCAGTCCTGCCTTGTGCGTCGGGTCTACTGTCCACAGTCTTGACGTACGCATATCTGCCCAATTCGATTCTTATGAATCTGGATACCCAGTCGGCAGGCCACTAAACATCTCAGGCGGGTCAATGCCTGGCTGTGGGTAGAACAATCGTCCAGCCAATGTGCCGAGCGCTCGCGTGTGATTAGCTGATCGTCGTGCCGCGCCGCCGTTTGCGCTATAGGAGTAGTTCCATCCAGCCGACACCGGAGAAAGACTGGATCGCCCACGTATCGGAGAAGCGGATGAGTCACTTTCATATCAGTGACGAAGTGTCGACCGGCGCCGCTGGTGGCGGTCATCGCGTCGTTGTCCTGGTCGTGAGCGGCGAGATCGACTACGAGGCGTGCCCGCAGCTCAGGGAGCGCATTTTTAGCCACATCATGGCCGGCCGGCGACACCTGCTTCTCGATCTCTCAATGGTTAGCTTCATCGACTCGATGGCAGTTGGCGTGCTCGTAGCCTCTGTCGCGAGGCTGCGGCAGGCGGGCAACGGCGCACTCGTTGTGGTGTGCATCAACGACAACGAGAGGGTGTTGAGAATCTTTGACATTGCGGGGGTCGCCAGCGTGATCACGCTGTATCGCTCACGCGAGGATGCGCTTTCCGCGCTCGCTGCGGCTTGGTCGGTTGATGCATCCTCCTGGGCCATACGAGACATCTCGAACTGTGCCGCCATCAGTGAGCCGGTCCGCCCGGCGCAGCCGTCGGGGCTGGGCGCAGTGCGGAAATATGCCGAGGAGGACGCCGCCGCTCGTGGTGCCCGATCCGATGCCGGCCGCTGCGGAGCTCCCAGCCATAAGGTTGACGAGCTGGCGTAGGACGAGTGTCCATTCCTGTCTACCGGGCCTCGGATGGGCTACAGGATTAGTTCCATATGGTCGACATCTGGCAATATGGAAAGTTTTTAGTAGCTCGGACATCGGAGGAGCGGAATGAGCTTTTTCTATATCACCGACGATGTGATGCCGGATGGCGGCAACGGCGACGATGATGTCGTCGTCCTGACCGCCGCCGGCGAGATCGACTATGAGGCCGCCCCGCAGCTCAGAGAGCGCATCCTCGAGCATACGAAGGCCGGTAGGCGGCGCCTCTTGCTCGACCTCTCAACGGTGACGTTCATCGACTCGACGGCGATCGGCGTGCTTGTGGGTGCCATCACGGGACTTCAAGACGTGAATGGCGGGTCATTGATGATCGTCTGCATCGAAGAGAACAAGAGGGTTCTGCGAATCCTCGAGATCTCGGGGGTCACCAGCCTGGTCACACTGCATCCCTCACGCGAGCATGCGCTCTCCACGCTTGCAACAGCAGGTTGACGTTCGCTGTCTGGCTGGGCAAGGGCCCACAAGCTCTGCCACCAGTGAACTGCAGCTTCACGCCGAACCATCGGCGCTGGGTACGGCAAGAAAATACGCCGAGGAGGCCGCCGCGTCGTTTGGCCTCGGCGATGATGAGTGCTTTGATTTCGCGGTTGCCGTCAACGAGGCGGTCACGAACGCGGTCAGGCATGGCGCCCCGGACGAACTGGGACGCATAAGCCTGAGCGTACTTGCGAACGACGACCGCCTTACGCTTTCCGTCCGCGACTACGGCACGTTCGTCCTGCCTCTCCGAGAGGGCACTCCGACGTCCGACCATGGCAGAGGGCTTTCTCTGATGGCTAGGCTCACGGACGAAGTCCGGGTGTGTATCGCTCCGGGGAGTACCACCGTCTACCTCTCCAAGGCTCGTGCGTAACCACCGGCCAGGCAATCAAGCACCGCAACTCGAGCTGGCGGCTCAGCGATGCACAGACACGAGGATGATTGTAGGTGGATGGCTCATCGCGATTGGTATGGCGCTGTTCACAGGTGCGTGTGTCGATGCTCAAGCAAACGTGTCAATCCCTGGTGTGACGGTGTCTGTACCTGGTGTCACGGCATCTGTGCCTGGTGTGACGGTGTCCACACCTGAGGTGACGGCGTCTGTGCCTAGCGTGACGGTGTCCACGCCTGGTGTCACCGTGTCCACCCAAAGCGTGCCCCCCAGCTCGCCGCCAGCCCCCGTCTCCGGCAGCCCCCCGTCATCCTCGACAGGTGGCGGCACCTCGACGTCCTCTGATGCGCCGCCCGCCCCCTCTGTCAGTGAATCCGCTAGCGCGGTCGCGGCGTCGGCCTCGAACTCCCCCGCCGCGCACCCACCTTCACGTCTCACGGCAACTGTTCACGACTCATCAGTCGGCGGCGGCGGCGGACTGCCACGCTCGACCGCGCGGCGTTACATGCCGCGGCGTGCGATGTCGCGGCGTGCGCGCCGACGGCGTCTCGACAGCCGCTCGGTGGTGGCCGCGGCGCCGTCGGCGGACGCGAGCTCCTCGCATACGACCCGCGCGTCAGGCTCGCGGCCGGCCGTGGAGCGCGGCACGAGCGATCCGCTGGACGCGATCGGCAGGCACATCCCACTGCCGATACCAGTTCCGGACTGGAGCAAGCCGATCATCGTCGTGCTGCTGCTGCTGGCTTTCTGGTTTGGTGTCCGCGCTCGCCTTGCCGCGCTTCGCGCTCGCCGCCTGGAGGGTCAACGTGCCACATTGCTGCGGGATGTGGACGTCATGCAGACGGCGCTGGTGCCCGATGTCCCCGCTCGCGTCGGTGGGTTGGCAGTGTCCGTCGCCTACAGACCGGCCGACGGTCCCGCCGCCGGCGGTGACTTCTACGACGTGTTCGTCCCGGAGCCCGGGAAGGTCGCGATCATGCTCGGCGACGTATCCGGGCATGGCCATCGAGCGCTCAGTCATGCCGCGCTTACTCGCTACACGCTACGTGCGTATATCCAAGCCGGACTGGAGCCACGGGCGGCGCTCGCGCTCGCCGGCCGTGCCTTGGCGGATCCGGCAATCGAGCACTTCGCCACAGTTGCGGTCGGCGTTTACCACACCCAGGAGGGCAAGCTCACCTACGCAAGCGGCGGTCACCCAGCCCCACTCCTACACTGCTGCGGGGCGCGCGAGCCCCTGGAGATCTGCTGTTCTCCACCGATTGGATGGGTCGTGCCGACGGGGCGTCGTCAGACGACCATGTTTCTTCCGGCAGGAGCTGTGGTGTGCTTCTTCAGCGACGGGCTGATCGAGGCGCGCTGCGGTGAGGAGCTGCTCGGCCGCGAGCGGCTGACCGAGATGCTCGCCGCACTAGGCCCCCGACCAAGAGCCTCGGAGTTACTCGAACGGGTCAGGGCGGTCGCTGCCGCCACCACCGACGACATGGCCGCATGCATCCTTGTCCCGGAGGCAGGCGCCCGCGCTGCTCTTACTCAGGTAGAGGAGCTGGAGGTGGATATCAGAGCACTCGGCGGAGTCCATGTGCGGCGGTTCTTGGAGGCATGTCGAGTGCCCCCGCTCGAGATCACACACGTGATCGAGCGGGGGAGTGACATTGCGGCTGTTTTTGGCACCGTCCTGCTGCGAGTGGAGCTAGGAGCAGCCGACACGGCGGCTACCGCCACGGCTTGCGCCGCTGACCTGACCACGGTGACGAACGTTCGTGGGGGACCGGACACCGCCCGCGAGTACCTTTCGCATGCGCTGATGGTGATATAGGCGCTTCTGTTATAAGTCTGGATCTGGTCCAAATAGTGGACATCTGCCCGCGGCCCGCGTCGAGCACCCACGGGGGGAGTGACGATGGTTCCCAGGGGACTGGGTTGACAAGTTTGGACGCATGTTCTAGCTCTCTCCAGTGAGTGACTAGCCATGCGTTCTAAGGGGTACTACTTAAGTTCAACTTGTTCGTAAAATCCCACGATCGTATAAGTACCAACATACAGGCAAGGAGGATTCCTGTGAATACGCTATCGACCTGGATCTCGACGAGGGCTTCTCGGCGCACCCAGGGGATCGCCGCCAGCGCAACGCTGTTTGCCCTGGCCGTGCTGGTTGTGGCTCTGCCCGCGGTCCCGGCAGAGGCGAGCGCGATGCGTCCGACTCCGAGCGTTGCGCCGCCGGTTGAAGTGTCCGGGCTCCCGTCAGGCGAAGTGGAAAAACTGCTTGCCGGCATCCCGCTGGAAGATCTGAATGCAACGCAGCTGAGTGAATTGCTCGCGCAACTCCCCGGCTTCAGCGCTCTCCCGGCTGGTCCACTGCAGGAGGCGTTCACCAAAACGATCGAAGGGCTAGCCGGAGACGGCGATACGCTCGGGCAACTGAGCGACACCGGCGAACTTGCATCCAAGCTGGAGACCCAGCTGAAATCGCTCCTGTCCCCAACCGAACTTCTGTCGCTGTTGAAAGGTGGAAATCTGACGACCCTGCTCACGGGCGCTCTCGGCTCACCTAAACCCGGTGAACTGCTCAACGGGCTGCTGGGCTCGGCGACCAGCCCCGAACAGCTGATTCAGCAGGTACTCGCTGACGTCAACCCGAGCAAGCTGGAAGCGCTATTGGGTACGACGCTGGCCGGCGAACCGTTTACCAAGACCACGGCCGGCGAACTGGCGAGCAGCCTTGGCACCACCGATCAGGGTTTCACGGAAGCGCTCGACACCAACACATCGCAGCTGCCGGCAAGCGCAATGGCGCTGACGGCTCCGCTCACCAACGGCAAAACCCTGGGAGTGCTGTCGGATGTAGAAGGGCTCACCATGGCCACCCTGGGGGGTGGGTCCGGCGGGTCAGGTAGTTCAGGCGGCTCGGGTGGGTCAGGCAGTTCAGGCGGTTCGGGTGGCCCGGGTGGCGCTTCTGGCTCGAGTGGCGGCGCGGGCGGCACGACGGTCGTCGTGAACAACCTCCCCGCGCAGGCGGCCACGGCATCGGCTGCCGGCGCCAGAGCCGCGCTCGCCAAGATCAAGGTCATCCGCCAGCAGGTTCGGGGCAATGACGTCACCGTCGTCGTGCAAGTCCCAGGCGCAGGCAGACTGACCGTGTCCGGTAATGAGGTGAGGTCGGTGAGCAAGCAGACGTCCACGGCTGAGCGTGTGACTCTGCGAACGGCTCTCACGAGGGCTGGCATCGCCTCGCGGCGCGCGCATCGCCGCGATATCAAAGTCAAACTCAAGACCACGTTCACGCCGGTCGACGGGGCTGCCTCCTCGACGACGAGCACTATTACGTTCGGATAGATACACGCTATGCCGTGGGGCCCAAGGGGGCGGGGCTGTCGTCGGCAGTCTCGCCCCCGTGTAGCGCGGGTTTGTAGGCGAATTTGATGTGCGGCACAGCCCCCGGCTCACGGTGCGTCCACGTCGGGGAAATGCTCGGCGCAGTGCTCGCGCAGCGCCTGACGCACCCACGCGCGCTCCTCGGGCGCGGCCACGCGCAGGCGCGCCAGCAGCTCGCGCTGGCGCTCGATTGGCGCGCCGGCGATGACCCAGCGGACGGCCAAGCGCTCGAACAGCAGCTCGACCGCGCGCTGCCAGGCGTCCTCCCGGGTGCTGGACGCGCGTCCACCGGCGCCGGAGCGCACCTGCGTGTACTCGCGGCGGGCGCCCGGTGTGAGCGAGCCGCGCAGCGTGAGCACGTTGCCGTGCGCGTCGGTGTAGTCGCTGCTCGGCGCGCTCAGCCGCTGCAGCCGACGCCCACGCTTGCCCACGCTCTCAGCCTGCGTCGGCGGCCCGTTCGAGCTGGCTGCGAACGTCGCCTGTCGCCGGCTTGGCGTGGCCGGGCCACGCGGCGGCGGGCTCGAGCGCGGCGAGCTTGCGGATGCTCGCGCGCGCCTGCTCGGTGTCGAAGTTGTAGATCGGCGGGGGCAGGCGGGGAGCGCACGCGCGACCCCATAGATCGACCGTGTAGAAGCAGTCGCTGCTCAACGCCAGGCGGTCTGACTCGCGCCACAGGGCGATCAGCCCCGGAGCGTGTCCGGGGAGGTGCACGACGCGGAAGCCCGCCAGCTCGTCGCCCTCGGCGAGCGTGTCTGAGATCGCCACCGGACCGCCGTCCCAGGCGTAGCGGTGCAACAGGCGGTGGGCTTGGCGCAGCGGCGTCGGCAGCCCCGTCAGACCGTCCGGCCAGTAGCGAAAGCCGCCGCTGCCCTCGGCGTCCTGTACCTCGTCGCGGTGGCACAGGACGGGCGCGCCGAGCGCCGGCGCGGTGCCCCGATGATCGGTGTGCCCATGACTGAGTACCACCCGCCGTATGCCCCCAAGCTTCGCTCCCGCGCTGGCCACCGCGCGGGTCATCGTGCGCGCGCCGGCGTCGAACAGCGTCACACCGCCCTCGTCCTCGATCAGATACACGTTGCAACGCCCGGGCTGGCCCTGTAGCACCCAAACTCCCTCCGCCAGCAGCCCGGCCTCGCCCCCGCCGAGGCGGGCGCCCAAGCGGGTCTTAGCGTTGAACGCCTGTGTCATGCGCGCTTCGCCGCTGGAGCCCTGCGCCGGCAGCATCCCGATCTGGCGCGCGAAGGTCATCGAGTCGGTGAACGCGTCGTTGCTCTGGATCAGCCCGTCGCGCACGCTCAGCAGGTCGAAGCCTTCAAGCTCGACCGGCATACCTGTGGGCGCGATACCGCCGAAGTGGCCGGGGCCGGCGAACGTGCCGGTCATGCGCCAGTGCACGCCGCAGCGCTCGCCCTCGGTGGTCGTCGAGAGCACCTGCATACTCAGGTCCGGTAGTGCACCGAACAGCTCGCCGAGGAATGTGCGCACGCCCTCCGGGGCGAGCACGTCGACCTGGCCACGCACGTTCTCGCGGCCTGCGTCGGCCCACAGCGAGACCGCCTGCTCCAGCTCGCGCGCGTCGACCGCCGCGAAGTAGCGCCGCGCGACCGCCTCGACTTTGCTCCCCGTTATGCGTTTGCGGGTGGCCGCCGCCTGCTGCATGTTCGCGGCGACCTCCTGCACCTTTGTGCTCGCCTCGCTCGCGCTCTCTCGATCGGCCATGCCGCCTCCTCTACGCTGCTGAACAGCCGTAGTCTAGTCTGCGCCCGATGTCCGATGTGCTGAACAGGCGCGAGCTGGGGCGCGGCGAGCGGGTGCTCCCCGGCCTGTTCCGCCTGCGCCTACCGCTGCCGTGGCCAGGCGTGCCCCACTGCAACGCTTGGGCGGTGGTGTCGGGGGATGGGTTTGTGCTGTTCGACACCGGCATGCACGAGCCGGACTCGATCTTCCATCTGGAGCGGGCGTTGGCGATGTGCAACCTGCGCCTGGAGCAGACGCGGCTGGTGGTGTGCACGCACGCCCACACCGACCACTGCGGGCAGGCCGCCACGATTGTGGAGCGAGCTGGATGCGAGGTGTGGATGCACCCTAACCATGAGCACCTGAACCGGATGACCGAGGATCCCGAGGCGGTGTTCGCCAGGCGCGTGGAGATCGCCCGCCAGAGCGGCGTCCCAGAGGAGCCGCTGCGGCGCTACGCCGCCGAACGCAGCACGCGCGGGTCCGGGATCGCGGGGCCGATCACGCCCGACCGCAAGCTGCTGGCGGGCGTGAGCATCGTCACCGATCTCGGCGAGTGGGTTGTCCATGAGACGCCCGGGCATGCCCCTTCGCACGTGTGCATGTTCCAGCCCGAGCGTCGCCTGCTGATCTGCGGGGACCACCTGCTGGGGCGCATCTCGCTGTACTTCGACTATGGCTATTCGCCCGACCCCGTGGGTGAATTCCTGAGCTCGCTCGACGTCGTTGAGCGGCTCGGCGCACGCTTGTGCCTATCCGGGCACGGACGGACGTTCACCGACGTGCACGCCCACATCCAAGGCAACCGTGCACTGGTGGACGAACGCCTGACGCGCGTACATGAGGCGCTCGACGGGCAGGCGCTGACGGTCTTCGAGATCATTCCCCACGTCTACGGTGACTCGCTCTCTCAGCAGAACGCCCACTGGCTACTGTCAAAGATCCTCTGCTATCTCACCCACCTGCAAGTGCTCGGCAAGGTGCGCCGCATCGCCGGTGAGCCCGAGCGGTGGACTGCATAATCACCCGATGCGCATCGATCAGATCCTCGCGGCCGGCAGGCCGGTGTTCTCGTTCGAGTTCTTCCCGCCGAGGACGGCGGATGGCGAGCGCAACCTGTATGCGGCGCTCGCCGAGCTGAAGACGCTCGAACCGTCGTTCGTGTCGGTCACCTACGGCGCGGGCGGCTCCACGAGGGAGAAGACGATCGAGATCGTCAAGCGCATCAGGGAGGAGTACGGCCTGGAGGCGATGGCCCACTTCACGTGCGTAGGTGCGACCGTCGCACAGCTGCACGGCACGCTCGAGGAGATGCGCGACGCGGGCATCGACAACGTGCTCGCGCTGCGCGGAGACCCGCCGGCGGGGGAGGCGGGATGGACGAAGACGGATGGCGGTCTGGAGTACTCACGCGAGCTAGTGGCGTTCATCGCCGGTGGCTACCCGTTTGCGATTGGGGCCGCATGCTTCCCGGAGACCCATATCCATGCGGAGAGTCCGGAGGCCGATCTGCGGCACCTGGTCGAGAAGGTCGCCGCTGGCGTCGATTTTCTGATTACCCAGCTGTTTTTCGACAACGCCATGTATTTCGACTTCCTTGGGCGCGCGCGGGCGGCTGGGATCAAGGTGCCGATCATCCCAGGCGTGATGCCGATCACACGTGTCGGTCAAGTCGAGCGGATGGCCAGTATGTGCGGCTCCTCGATCCCCGCGGGGCTACGCCGCGAGCTGCACGCGCGCGGTGATGACCCCGAGGCGGTACTCGACTTCGGTGTCGCTTACGCGACGCTCCAATGCGCCGAGCTGCTCGCCGCCGGCGCGCCTGGCATTCACTTTTACACGCTCAACCGCTCTCCTGCCACGCGCGCGATCCTCAGCGCGCTGAAGCTCGCCAGGCCGTGGGAGCAGGCGTCCAGTGCTCAGCCCAGCTCGATCTCCAGCCCCTCAGCGACCCGCGGCGAGCCGTCGGCGGCCGCGTAGCGAACGTCCACCGAGTCGTTCTGGCGGTAGGTGCCCACGCCCCAAGCGCCCAGCAGCCAGCGCCAACCGCTGATCTTGTCCTTGCGCAGCTCCCGCTCGAACACGAGCGCGCCTTCGCGCACCGTGTAGTCGATGCCAAGCCGTTGGGGCACGCCGTTGAGGTAGACCTCGTAGGCGCCGCGCATCCCGCGCGGCAACTTGACCCGGGAGCTGGTCATCGCAGGGATTATGATCACGCCCTCGCCGTGTCCGTCAGCTCATCCGGTGGCTGTCGCGACGGCGCACGCGGCGACCGTGAGCAAGCTGACGCTCGTATGCGGCGTTGACGATCGCGCACACCTCCGACGGCCGGCTGACCTGATGTAGCACCTTGAGGTCGTCGGCGTCGATGCGCCGATCGGCCAGCGCCCGCGCGTGCAGCCACTGCACCAGCCCGTCCCACTCGCCGTCGCCGAGGAGGACCACCGGGAAGTGGCGGATGGTGCCCGTTTGGATCAGCGTCAGGCACTCGAACAGCTCGTCCAACGTGCCATAGCCTCCCGGGCAGATCACGAACGCGCTGGCGTAGCGGACAAACATCACCTTGCGGGCGAAGAAGTGACGGAAGCGCAGCCCGATGTCCACGTACGGATTGAGCGCCTGCTCGTGGGGGAGCTCGATGTTGCAGCCTACGGACAGCGTGCCCGCATCGCGTGCTCCGCGGTTGGCGGCCTCCATGATCCCGGGGCCGCCGCCGGTGATCACGGCGTAGCCGGCACGTCCCAGGCAGGCTGCGACCTCGCGCGCCAGCGCGTAGTGGGGGTGCTCCGGGGGAGTGCGCGCTGAGCCGAACACGGTGACCGCGCGTCCGAGGACGGCGAGCGCGTCAAAGCCACGGGCGAACTCGGCAGCGAGGTCGCGGACGCGCTCGGCGTCGGCCGCGCGCACTCCAGGAGGCTCGTCGCCCAGCCACAGTAAGAGCTCCGCGTCGAAGGTCTGCGGTTCGCCGTCCGTGTGCTCCGTGTGCTCCGTGTGCTCGCTCGAGTCCACGGCGGAAGCGTATGCGCTGCCCATACGCCCGGTCGGACTCGTACCCTCAGCGGCAGATGACTGACTCGGGCGGGCGCGAGATCCCCTACACCATCCGGCGCTCCACGCGTGCGCGACGCGTGCGCGTAAACGTGCACACCCACACGGGCGTCGAGGTCGTGCTCCCGGCCCGCGCGCCGGAGCGCGCTGCCGCTGCCGCCGTGAGTGAACTGCGCCCGTGGATCGAGAGCCGCCTGGAGGAGGCACAGCGAGTGCTCGCACGGATCGCCGCGCGGGCGGGAACCGTTCCGTATCTGGACACTGCGCTCGAGTTGGTCCCGCAGCCGGGTCGCGAGCGCGTGCACCGCGATGGTGCGCGGCTACTGGTGCCAGCCGGCGACTCTCGCCCGGCGCTCGAGCGCTTCTACAGACGGGCAGCCCGCGCCGAGATCGCTCCGCGGCTGGACCGTGCGACCGAGCTCGCTGGCAGCACCTACAGCGCGCTGGACATCCGCGCGCAGCGCACGCGCTGGGCCTCGTGCTCCGCGAGCGGGCGCATGAGCTTCAACTGGCGGCTATTGCTGGCGCCCGAGCGTGTGCTCGAATACGTCGTCTGGCACGAGGTCTGCCATCTGGAGATCCTTGACCACTCACCTCGCTTCTGGGCGCTGCTGGAGCGGCACTGGCCGGGTTACCGTGAAGACCGTCACTGGCTCAGCCGCCACGGAGCGACGCTTGTGATTTGACGGGCTAGTTGCGCTGCGCGATCGCCACGTAGTCGCGGTCGCGCTCGCCTGTGTAGATCTGGCGCGGACGGGCGATCTTCTGCTCGCTGTCCTTGACCATCTCCAGCCACTGCGCAATCCAGCCGCTCGTGCGCCCGATCGCGAACATCACCGGGAACATCGCCACGGGCAGGCCGAGCGCCTCGTAGATCAAGCCCGAGTAGAAGTCTACGTTTGGGTACAGCTTGCGCGATGTGAAGTACTCGTCGTCGAGCGCCCGTTTCTCCAGCTCGGTCGCGACCTCCAGCAGCGGGCTCTTGCCGCGTACCTCGAACACATCATCGAGGTACTTGCGAATGATCCGTGCGCGCGGGTCGTAGTTCTTGTACACGCGGTGGCCAAAGCCCATCAGGCGCTCGTTGCCGGCCTTGACGCCCTCGAGGAAGCCGGGAATATTCTCGACCTTCTCGATCCTGGCGAGCATGCGCAGTGCCGCCTCGTTGGCGCCGCCGTGGAGGGGGCCGTAGAGCGCGGCTACCCCGGCGGCGACCGCCGAGTAGGGATCGACCTGGGTGGAGCCGACGGAGCGCACGGCGCTGGTGGACGCATTCTGTTCGTGGTCAGCGTGCAGGATGAACAGCACGTCCAGCGCGCGCTCCAGGCGAGGATCGGGCTCGTACTTGAGCTCGGTCATCTTGTACATCATCCCGAGGAAGTTGCCCGCATATTTGAGGTCGTTGTCGGGATAGACGTAGGGCTGGCCCATGTTGTGCCGAAATGCGAACGCGGCCAGCGTTGGCATCTTCGCCAGCAGCCGGATGATCTGGATGCGACGGATCTCCTCGTCGTGGATCTGGTTGGCGTCGGGGTAGAACGTCGAGAGCGCGCCCACGGAGGCCACGAGCATCCCCATTGGGTTGGCGTCGTAGCGGAAGCCCTGCATGAAGTCCTTGACGTTCTCATGCACGAACGTATGCACGGTGATCTCGTTCACCCAGTCCTCGAGCTGCGCCCCGGTTGGAAGGACGCCGTTGATCAGCAGATAGGCGACCTCCAGGTAGCTCGAGTGCTCGCACAGCTGCTCGATCGGATAGCCGCGGTGTTGCAGGATGCCGGCGTCGCCGTCGATGTAGGTGATCGAGCTGCGACACGAGGCGGTGTTCATGTACGCGGGGTCGTAGACCATCAGCCCGAAGTCCTGATCGTCGGTCTTGACCTGTCTGAGGTCCATTGCCCGTACCGTGCCGTCCTGGATCGGCAGCTCATAGCTCTCGCCCGTGCGATTGTCGGTCACCGTAAGTGTTTCCTGCGCGGGCGCAACGCCATTGCCGGCCGCCGCGCCGGCGACTCCAGTGGTGGCGCCCTCGATCGTCGATCGGTCGGTGCTCATGTGTGTCTCCTGTCCGCGGTTTCTGATGCTCTCTTACCCGATTATGAGCATCCGCGTGCGAGCACTCGCCACCGGCGGCGAATCGGGCTTCACGGATCGTGGCTCAGCGGTGCGGCAGGCGCTGACGCGAGGCGAGCACGCGCACGCGCGCAGGGGACGCCGGCGAGGGGTCGCCGTGCGGGCCGCGCCTGGGCGGGCGGGGAGGCCTCGAGCGTGGGTGGTGGGGGTGTAGCGGAAGCGGACGTGGACCGATGCCGCCGTCGTGCCCCGGCTCTGTCTCGGGAGTCTGGCGAACGGCCCAGCGCACGATCAGGAACAGTGCCCAGATCGGGATCTTCAGGATCACCATCAGCCAGATGAAGGTCCAGGTCGTCACTCACTCGATCGTATACCCGGTGGCCGATCCGCACAAGCTCCGGATACGCCAATCGGGCCTAGCCGCCAGGCGGCTGCAGGGGCGAGTTTTCGCGGCGTGGCGCTAGGCGGCTTCGGGGCGGAGCTGCTAAGCGGCTTCGCGTCTCAGCCCTTGGGCGTCAGCGTCGCGCTGCTGAACTGGGTCATCGCGTGCAGTTCCTGGATGCGTGCGACGATCTCCCTGCCGGTCAGGCGCTGGATGCGCTCGGTCCCGAACTCCTCGACGTTGAAGGACGCCAGCACGGTTGCGTGTGCCATCGCGCGTCGAAGCAGCTCGTCAGAGAGCTCCTCGTCCTGGTGGGCGGCGATGTAGCCAACCAATCCGCCGGCGAACGTATCGCCCGCGCCGGTGGGGTCGATCACTGTCTCCAGTGGGTATGCGGGTAGCGCAAACAGGTCTCCTTCGGTGACCAACGCCGCCCCATACTCGCCCTGCTTAGCGACCACCACGCGCGGGCCGCGCGTGTCCGCGGACGCTGGGGAGGGGGACCAGGAAAGGATCTCCCGTGCCGCCGAGACGAGGTTCGGCTTGCCGGTCAGCTGACGCAGCTCGGCATCGTTGAGGATCACGCAGTCGACGTTCTCGATCGCTCGTACGAGCGAGTCGCGCGCGATGTCGATCCACAGGTTCATCGAATCGAGCGCCACGAAGCGCGCATGCGGCAGCTGTTGCCGGACCTCCTGCTGCAGGTCCGGCTGGATGTTCGCCAGGAACAGCACGTCGCTGGAGCGCGAGCGCTCCGAGAGCTTGGGGGAAAAGCCCTCGAAGACGCCGAGCTGCGTATCGAGCGTCTCGCGGGAATTCAGGTCCCAGCCATACTCGCCCTGCCAGAAGAACGTCTTTCCGCCGGGCACCTGCTCGACGTCGGAGACGTCGACGCCGCGGCGTCGCATCACCTCCAGCTGCTCGTCGCCGAAATCGTCGCCCACCGGCCCGACCACGCGCACTTCGTCGAAGAACGACGCCGCCAGCGCGAAATGCACGGCGGCGCCGCCGAGCATGCGCTCGCGCTCGCCGAACGGAGTCTTGACGGTGTCGTAGGCGATCGATCCGACCACGGTGATGGACATGGGCGCGCACCTTAGAGCACCGCGTCGGTGCGTGGCGGGCAACGGCAGTCCGATAGCCTCGGCCCGTGCGCGCCATCCAGATGACCGAGTTCGGCGGTCCCGAGGTACTCAAGCTCGTGGAGCTGCCCAGCCCCGAGCCGGGTCCCGAGGAGACGCTCATCAGGGTCACGAGCGCCGGGTTGAACTTCGCCGACACGCACACGCGGACCAACTCTTACGTGCAGAAGGCCACGCTCCCGCTGGTGCCGGGCGGCGAGGTGGCGGGCGTGCGTGAGGACACGGGCGAGCGCGTGGTTGCGCTCGTCGGGACCGGCGGCTATGCCGAGTATGCGATCGCCCCTAAGAACCTGGTCTTCTCGATTCCCGACGGCCTCGACGACGGCACGGCGCTCGCGATGATCGTCCAGGGAACGACCGCGTGGCACCTCTACCGCACCGCCGGGTGCGTGGCGGAGGGCGAGAGCGTCGTCGTCCATGGTGCCGCCGGCGGCGTCGGCTCGCTCGCGGTCCAGCTCGGTCACGCGATGGGCGCCGGCCGTGTGATCGCGACAGCCTCGAGCGAGGAGAAGCGGTCGCTGGCGCTCGAGCTGGGGGCTGACGCGGCGATCGACCCCGCCGCTGAGGGCCTGACCGAGCGCCTGATCGAAGCGAACGGGGGGCAGCCGGTGGATGTCGTCTTCGAGATGTCCGGCGGCGAGGTGTTCGACGCCTCCTACAGGGCACTCGCCCCGTTCGGGCGGATCGTTGCCTACGGTATCGCCACCAACGAGGCCAACCAGGTGTCCACCGGGTCGCTGCTGCGCCACTCGCGCGCGGTCGTGGGCTTCTATCTGTTCCACTGCCTGCGCCGGCCCGGCATGTTCGCGGACGCGCTCGCGGATCTGTTCGCCCGCGCCGGTGCCGGCGAGCTGCGGGCGATCGTCGGGCATACATATAAGTTGGAGCAGGCGGCCCAGGCGCAGATTGACCTGCGCGCGCGTCGCACCACCGGCAAGCTCCTGCTCGACCCCTCCGCCTAAGCTCCATATCCACCGTCATGGCTAAGTCATTTGCTGAACTCGGGCTCTCCGAGTCCACACTCCAGGCGCTGCGCGACGTCGGCTATGAGTCGCCCAGCCCGATCCAGGAGCAGGCGATCCCCGCGCTGCTGGAGGGACGCGACGTGATCGGTCAGGCGCAGACGGGAACCGGCAAGACGGCCGCGTTCGGGTTGCCGATCATGGAGTACCTCAACCCCTCCGAGCAGGTCGTGCAGGCGCTCGTTCTGACCCCCACGCGCGAGCTGTGCATCCAGGTCACCCAGGCTCTGCGCACCTATGGCGCGCACAGCGGCATCGACGTGGTGGCGGTCTTCGGCGGTGCCCCGATTCGCACTCAGCAGGGCCAGTTGCGCGCTGGCGGCCATGTGGTGGTGGGAACCGTCGGACGGGTGCTCGACCTGATCTCACGCCACTCGCTGGTCTTACACGACTGCCGCTTCCTGGTGCTGGACGAGGCCGACGAGATGCTCGACCTGGGCTTTCTGGAGGACGTCGAGAAAATCCTCTCGCTGACGCCCTCCAGCCGCCAGACGGCGCTGTTCTCGGCGACCATGCCACCGCCGATCCGCACGCTGGCCGACCGCTACATGTACGACCCAACGATCATCCAGGTCGAGGCAGAGACGCTCACGATCGACACCGTCGCGCAATTTCAACTGCCGGTTGAGATCAAGGCCAAGCCCGACAAGCTCGTCGAGGTGTTGCGGGCTGAGATGGGATCGTCTGCCGAAGCCGAAGGGCAGCAGGCGATCGTGTTCGTGCGCACGAAGATCCGCTGCGAGCAGCTGTTTCGCACGCTGCGCGACCGCGGCATGAACGTGCGCGCGCTGCATGGCGACATGTCACAGGGCTCACGCGACGGGGTGATGCTCGCGTTCAAGGGCGGGCGCGTACCGATCCTCGTCGCCACCGACGTGGCCGCGCGCGGCCTGGACATTTCGACGGTCACGCACGTGATCAATTACGACGTACCCACCAGCCCCGACACCTACGTACACCGCATCGGGCGCACCGGGCGCGTGGGGCGCTCGGGCCGCGCGATCACGTTTGTCGAGGATCGCCAGAAGCGTGAGCTGGAGGCGATCGAACGCCACATCGGCACGCACGTCGCTCAGTGGGAGCAGGGCGCGGTGGTCGCGCCGACGACTGTGCGCGAGCGCCCGCGCAGGCACTCGAAGCCACGCATCTCCCGACGTGACGCGCAGGAGGCGTACACCAAGCTTGTGCTCGGTGGCGGGCGCGCGGCGGGGTTGAGCGTGGCCGACATCGTCGCCGCGGTGACCTCCTCCGCTGGCTTGGACGGCGAGGCGGTGCGTGACGTGCTCGTGCTCGAGCGCTTCTCCTTCCTTTCGGTGCCGACGGCGGAGGTCGACCGCGTGATCGAGACGCTTGACGGACGCCCGATCGGAACCCACTCGCCCTTCAGCCTCGAGCGGGTGAAGGTAAGGTAAGCGCATGGTATCTTGTAATGGCCATGGCAAAGCGGCTTGTGATATCCAGCGGCGGCCAGGTTTCCGTCCCCGCGGCGGTGCGCAAGCGATGGCGTACTCGAACGGTCCTTGCCGAAGATCGCGGCGACCACGTTGTGCTGCGCCCAGTTCCAGATGATCCAGTGGCCGCCGCTGTAGGAGCATTCGCGACGCAGATCGGCGTGCTCGGTTCCGAGGAGGCCAAGCGGCTGGATCGTGAAGAGGAACTGGATGTCCAAGAGCGCGACCGTCACTGACGCGGCTGAGTCCTCGGCGAGCACACTGATCGATGCCTCGGCGCTCATCGCGCTTCTTGGCGCTGAGCCCGCGGCTTATGAGGTGCAGGAGATGCTGAACCGCGGCGCAACGATGACCACCCTCAATCTCGCTGAGGCGATAGACCGACTCAAACGGCGCTATGGCCTTGAGACCGAGCGAACACGACCGGTGATCGAGGGCCTTCTCTCTAAGAGCCTGATGCTGCTCCCGCTGGGACCCGCTCAAGCCTGGCGCGCGGGTGAAATTCGTGCTGCTCACTACCACCGCTCCCGCTGCCCGATCTCGCTCGCCGACGCTGTTCTCGTCGCGAGCGCTCCAGCGGATGGGCGTATCGCAAGCTCTGACGACCTCTTGCTGACTGTCGCCGCGAGCGAGGGCATCGCCACCGCCGCCCTGCCCGACTCGAAGGGGCGCCGAGCAAGCGTGCGATAGGCACCGTTATCGTGCCTACAGCCAGTCCTCGCCGTTCGCCAGGTCGTCGTCTCCGGGATGCGCCCCGAGCTTCTGCTCCAGGGCGGCGACGATCCTCCCCGTGTCGGCGCGGGTGCGCGGGCGAGAACCGGGGATAAAGATCATGCCGTGATCGCCCGGACCGCCGGGCGTGATCGCCTCGTAATGCAGGGGCCGCATATCGATGAGGTTGTCGGTGACGATCGCTCGACGCTCATCGCGTGCGAGTTCGACGACACGACGGTCATCAAAGGAGCACCACTCGGGGTGCTCTTGGATCGCCTGGACATCGTGACCACGTGCGCGCAGCTCCCGCGCAATGGCGGGAGACAGCATCTCATCGAGCAGCAGTCTCAACCGCCGAGAGCGGCGCGGGCCGCGAGGAACGCGCCGTGGGCGTCGTGAGCCTCACGGCGATTGCGCTCGATACGCTCGTCAACCTCTTGCGGGTAGGCCGCATAGTAAGAGGCGGCAGCCTGCACGAGACCCAGCGAAAGCTCCAGATACGAAGCTGTCTCGGCGAGGTCGCCGTCGTTATCGCGTGCGACAGTAACCACCTCCCACACGTCCGGGCCGCCGAGGAGCCGAGCACGGCGACCCGACGGACCGTCCGCGAAGCGGATCAGCGGATGCTCGTCCATGCGCAGACCCTCCTCGACGTAGCGCTGCGCGAGCGTGCGCGAGGGCATGTTCGAGCGGTCGGCGCGGTCGGCGAGCCGACCGACGGTCTGTTCGGGGAGGCGGATGCTGATTGGTACGGCAGACATCTGTATCGGATTGTAACACCGCAAGATACGCAATTCAAATGATGCCTGCGGCCGGCCTGTTGACCACCCCCAGCCCGGAAGAGGTACGGGTGAGATGGGATCACAGTAAGGTTGGGGCCGTGAGCGTTGCGACAATGCAAACAACAGAAGGCCCGATCGCCTTCGAGCTGTTCGACGAGGACGCGCCCAAGACGGTCGAGAATTTCCGCAAGCTCGCAGCCGACGGCTTCTATGACGGGCTCACCTTTCACCGGATCATCAAAGACTTCATGATTCAGGGCGGCTGCCCGCAGGGGACTGGTACCGGCGGCCCGGGCTACACCTTCGAGGACGAGATCAACCCGCACAAGGTCATCCGCGGCGCGCTGGCGATGGCCAACGCCGGACCCAACACCAATGGCTCCCAGTTCTTTATCGTCACTACCAAGGCCGCGTCCTGGCTGGATGGCAAGCACACGGTGTTCGGCCAGGTGACCGAGGGCATGGACGTCGTTGACAAGCTCGAGGCAGTCCCCACCGACGGCGCGGACCGTCCGTCGGAGCCGGTCGGCATCACGTCGATCGAGCTGTCCGACTGACACGCGGCTAACGGCCCAACGGCGTCGGTCGCGCCACACGCTCGATTGAAAGCCGTGGGCCACGCCGCATGCGGCGTGGCCAGAACGGCCGCATGCGGCCGTTCTCAGGGGCCGCACATGTGCGGCCCCTCCGGGCGGTGCATGCACCGCCCGGCAAGCGCCACAGGAGTACTCTGTTCCTACCAGGCTACGAGCAGGGGAGAGTGCATCTGATGGCGAGCGTTGAGCAGCACGTCGAGCAGGAGATCCTCCAGGCCAACGGTGGCGCCGCGGGCGACGCCGCGCCGGCGAGCGAGGACGTCACGCAGGCGAGCGGGCAGGAGCCGGTCGAGACCCCAGTCGAGGTCTCGGTTGAGGCCTCGTCTACCAGCGAGATACCCGTTGAGAATCCCGCGACGGGGGAAACCATTCGCACGGTCCCCGACCTCGACGCAGACGCTGTCGCGGAGATGGCCACGCGTGCGCGCGCGGTTCAGCCCGAGTGGGACGCGTACGGCTTCGACGGGCGCGCGCGGGTGCTCTCGCGGGCGCAGAAGTGGCTGATGGACAACGCCCAGCGCGTGACCGAGACGATCGTCTCAGAGACTGGCAAGACCTACGAGGACGCGAGCCTCGCCGAGATCGGCTACGCGGGCAACGCGTTCGGCTTCTGGGCCAAGCAGGGACCGCATTATTTGGCCGACGAGGTCGTCAAGTCGAGCCAGGTGCTGGTCAAGGGCAAGAGGCTCGTGCTGCGCTACCGCCCGCTGGGGCTGATCGGCGTGATCGGGCCGTGGAACTACCCGCTGACCAACTCCTTCGGCGACTGCATTCCCGCGCTCATGGCGGGCAACAGCGTGATCCTCAAGCCGTCTGAGATCACGCCGCTGACGTCGCTGCTGATGGCCGAAGGGCTACGCGAGTGCGGCATGCCCGAGCACGTGATGCAGATCGCCACCGGCCGCGGCGGGACAGGCGCGGCGCTGCTGGAGCACGTCGACATGATCATGTTCACCGGCTCGACGAAGACCGGCCGGAAGGTCGCCGAGGCGGCCGCCAGGCGGCTGATCCCCGCGTCGCTGGAGCTCGGCGGCAAGGACCCGATGATCGTGCTCTCAGATGCGGATCTAGAGCGCGCGGCAAACTTCGCCACGTACTTCTCGATGCAGAACGCCGGTCAGACGTGCATCTCGATCGAGCGTGTGTACGTCGAGGAGCCGGTGTACGACGAGTTCGTGGCCAAGGTCTCCGCGAAGGTGGGCGCGCTGCGCGTCGGGCGTTCGGACGGGGGCTTCGGCACCGTGGAGGTGGGCGCGATCACGTTCCCTCCCCAACTAGAGACGATCAAGGACCACGTGGCCGACGCCGTGCAGAAGGGCGCGCGTGTGCTCACCGGCGGCCGCCAGGTGCCCGGAGCGGGGCGCTTCTACGAGCCGACCGTGCTCGTCGACGTCGACCACTCGATGAAGATCATGACCGAGGAGACCTTCGGGCCGACGCTGCCGATCATGAAGGTCGCCGACGCCGACGAGGCAGTGCGGCTGGCCAATGACTCGCCCTACGGGCTCGGTTCATCCGTGTTCACCCGCGACACCGCGCGCGGCGAGGCGATCGCCCGGCGGCTGGAAGCGGGCGCGGCAAACGTCAACGACGCGATGATCAACTACACCGTGCTCGAGCTGCCGATGGGCGGCGCCAAGGCCTCGGGGCTCGGCTCGCGCCACGGCGCCGGCGGGATCCGCAAGTACTGCTCCCAGCAGGCGATCGTCGTCACGAAACTGGCGATGAAGAAGGAACCGTTCATGTACCCGTACAAATCGCGCACCTCGCGGATGCTGGCCGGTCTCTTCAAGTTGATGTACGGCCGCGGCAAGCGCGACTGAGCCGGCCGTAGACGCGGCGCGAGGCTGCGTCCTCGATCGCTCGTGTGCAGAGCACACTTCGCTCACTGCGTCCTTGCCTCGCTTGGTCTACGGCCGGCTCAGGAGTCGGTGGTCAGGCGCGCGGCGCGGGGTCAGGCTCAGCCGACAGCGAGACACCGAGCAGTCGCTCGAGCTCGGGGATGGTCTTCTCGGCGCTCGTGTGGTGGATGGTCGCCATCCCCAGCTCCTGCGCGGGGGTGAGGTTGAAGGGCAGGTCATCGACGTACACGCACTGCGCCGCCGGCACGCCCGCGCGTTCGGCGCCGAGTTCGTACATGCGACGCGAGGGCTTGCGCATGCCCTCCTCGGCGGAGATCACGACGCCGTCGAACAGCTCCGCGAACATCTCGCGCGGATAGCGGTGCACGCCCCACGAGTTCGACACCAGCGCCGTGCGCACGCCCGCTGCGCGGGCGCTGCGAACCGCCTGCACCATCGCCTTGTCGGGGTGGACGCCCGCGAACAGGCCGTCGATCAGACCGTCGGGCTCGACGCCGAGCTGCGCCGCGAACTGCAGCTCGAACGCGTCCTCCTCGAGCTTGCCCTTCTCCAGGGCGATCAGCAGCTCGCGGGCGGCCGGGTCGGTCCTGAAGCGACCCATCAGGCTCTCAGGGGGAATCCCTACCGACAGGCAGTACGCGTGAAACGACGCGAACAGGTTGGTCGTGAGCACTCCGCCCCAGTCGATCAGCAGCGCCGAGCGGACATCGCCGTGGGCCGTGCCGGTGGGCTCCGCGGCGGTCGGCTCCGTGTCGGCGAGCTCAGGCACCGAGCGCCACCTCCTCGGCGCGGCCGGCGAGCTCGAGCACACCGTCGCCGAACTGGCGCAGGTAGGGATCGTCGGTGGTGCCCGCGATCGCGCGCTTGTAGTTGCCCTCCATGAACACCACGCTCTTCCACAGCGCCAGCGTCACGTACCAGCGAACGTCGCCGACCGAGCGGCCCGAGCGCTCCTCATAGCGCGCGATCAGCTGCTCGCGGGTATCGAAGCCCTCCGCGCGCGTGACGTTACCGAGCGCCGCGCGCAGGCCGTCGCTGGGATCGCCCGCCTGCGCCCACATCATGCACAGATAGCCGATGTCGGCGAGCGGGTCGCCGATCGTGGCCATCTCCCAGTCGAGCACCGCCGCCAATCGCGCGGGCGCCTGGAGCGCGAACATCGTGTTGCCGAGGCGGTAGTCGCCGTGGACGATCGTCGCCGGGCCTGAGCTGGGAAGGTGCTCGGCCAGCCACGCCCCGACGCTCTCCACAGCCGGGATCTCACGCGTCTTGTTCAGCTCCCACAGGCCGGTAAAGCGCCGCAGCTGGCGCTCCAGGTAGCCGGTCGGCTTGCCGAAGTCCTCCAACCCGGCCGCACGCCAGTCGACGGCGTGGATCTCCACGAGCGCGTCGATCAGCTGCTCGCCGATCCGGCGGCGTTCGGCGGGACTGTCCAGCGCCGCCGGAATGCTCGCGACGATCGCCTCGCCGGCGATCCGCTCCATCACGTAGAAGGGCGCGCCGATCGTCGCAGGGTCCTCGCACACCGCCAGCACCCGCGGCACGCGCGCCGGCGTGTCGCGCAGCGCGCGCAGCAGGCGGGCCTCGCGCAGCACGTTGTGTGCGCTGGGCGGCAGCGGTGGGCGGGGCGGGCGGCGCAGCACGACCTCGCCGCCGGTGCGCTCGATCAGATACGTGACGTTCGAGTGGCCCTCGCCAATCGGCGTCGCCCGCAACTCGCCCTCGCCGAGGCCGTGCTCGTCGAGGAACGCACGCAACGGCTCGAGCACGAGCAGCGGTGGGCGGCTGTTACGCTCCCCGTCCGCTGGGGTCTCCACTATGTCGTCCGGTGCGATTGGGGCGCTCACGAACCCCAACGCTACAAAGACCGCAACCTTCTCTGCGCTGAGGTGTCTCAAGCGACCATGCCCAGAATCCGCACCCTCCTCCTCTCACTGCTCGCCTGCGCCCTGTTGGCCGGCTCTGCCGGGGTCGCCCAGGCGCTCGCCTCCCACAGCCAGATCACCTACTTCGAGGCCTCATCGGACCTGCTCGAACCGAGCACGCGCGCGCACACGATCGAACAGCTGAAACACCTGGGAGTGCACGCCCTGCGCGTTGAGCTCTACTGGTACGACGTCGCGCCGAGCCCGACCAGTGCGACCAAGCCGAGCTTTGAAGCCACCAACCCCGCCAGCTACAACTGGGGCAACTACGAAGCGGTGCTGGCCGAAGCCAAGCGCCTCGGCTGGTCCGTCCTACTGACCGTCACCTCGCCCGTGCCGCGCTGGGCGACCTCGAACCATGTGGCTCCATACATCACCCGCCCCGACGATGAAGACTTCAAGGAATTCATGACCGCAGTCGCGCACCACTTCGGCTCGGAGGTATCGATCTACTCGATCTGGAACGAGCCCAATGAGCCGGCGTTCCTGATGCCGCAGTGGAACGCCAACGGCACCTCCGCCTCGGGGCGCATCTACCGCGGCCTCTACCAGGCCGGCTACGCCGGGCTGCAGGCGGCCGGGATCGCGCATCCGCGAGCGCTCTTCGGTGAGACCTCGCCGGCTGGCTATGACTCGGTCAAGAGCCTCCTACGCAGCGAAAAATCCAGGGCGCTGCTGCACCCCGTCGCGCCGCTGGCGTTTATGCGCGAAGCACTGTGCCTGAACGCCAAGTACAAGAAAGCGGCCTCCTGCAGCGGGCTGCAGATGATCGGCTATGCCCATCACGCCTACTCGCAGGCGGCCGGTCCGTACTACATGCCGCCGCCTCGCGACGACGTGATGATCGGCGTGCTCTCGCGCCTATCGAATGCTCTCAACCTCGCCGCACGGGCGCACGCGATCCCCGCCAGCCTGCCGATCTACCTGACGGAGTTCGGGGTGGAGAGCAAGCCCAACAAGTACGAAGGCGTGCCGGTCGCCCAGCAGGCGGAATACGACGCGATCGCCGAGCACATCGCCTACTCCAACCCCCGCGTGGCGGCGTTCTCGCAGTATCTGCTCAAAGACGACCCTGTGGGCGGTAAACCGGGGGCGAGCGTCAACGGCGGTACCGTCGGCTTTCAGACCGGGCTGGAGTACGTCAACGGCACGCTCAAGCCGCTGTACTACGGCTGGCCGATCCCATTGACAGTCACCAAGACGCATCACGGTGTCTCGCTTTGGGGTCTAGTACGCCCGGCGACGGGAGCGACGAAGGTGACGGTGCTGATCCAGTCCAAGGGCTCCAAGCGCTTCCGCACGCTGCGCACGGTCCCAACCAACAGCCTCGGCTACTGGAGCTTTAGCTCCTCCACCGCCGGCGAGTACTGGCGCGTGCGCTGGACCAGCCCGGAACATGTGAAGTACGAAGGCCCCCCAATCCGCGCGTACTGACGCGGCCGTGGACACGGCGCGAGGCTTTGTCCTTACCCCGTTCGGGGCACTTCGCGGTCGCTCGTGTGCAGAGCACACGTCGCTTCCTGCGTTCGCGCCTCGCTTGGTCCACGACCGCGTCAGGGGCGCAGTGGGCAGATTGGCGTGCTGGGAATCGCCGCCTACGATAAGTGGCGATGCCCGAGCTGCCGGAGGTAGAGATCACCGCACGTCTGCTCGACTCTGCCTTGAGCGGTGCGCGGATCGAGTACGCGCGGGCGCCCGGGATCAATGCGCTGAAGACGTTCGACCCGCCGCTGTCGACGCTCGCGGGCGCGCGGATCGCCGCGGTGCGCCGGCGTGGCAAGCACCTGATCGTGGAGATCGATGGACCGGCCCACCCGCTGGTGTTGCTGATCCATCTGATGTCCGCGGGGCGGTTGCAGCTCTACGAGCGGCCGGCCGGGCCGCGCGATCGCACTTCACGATTGCTGGTGGGGCTCGACGACGGCCGTGAGTTGCGCCTGCGCGAGTTCGGCTCCAAGCAGGCCGCCTGGGTGAAGCTGCTGCACGCGGGCGAGCTCGACCAGGATGATGCGCTCGCGAGCCTCGGGCCAGAGGCCTGGCCGGAGCCCGGTGGGTGGGCTCGGCTCAAAGAGCTGCTGGACGCGCCGCGGCCGCTGCACGCGCTCCTGCGCGACCAGCACGTGATCGCCGGCATCGGACGCTCATGGGTCGATGAGATCCTGTGGCAGGCCGAGTTGTCGCCGTACAAGCGCGGCGCCGACCTCAGCCAGGGTGAGGCGGAGCGGCTGCGGGACGCGACCGTCGAGCTCCTCGGTGGTGGCATCGCCCACTACGAAGAGGCGATCGAGCTGCCGATCCCCGACAAGCTGCCGATGCCACTGCGCGTCCACCGCCACCAGGGCGAGCCATGTCCACGCTGCGCGACCACACTGCAGGCGGTCCACTTCGAGGACTACGTGATCGCCTACTGTCCCACCTGCCAGACAGAGGGGCGGGTGCTCAAGGACAGGCGCCTCTCGCGACTGCTGCGATGAGGGGCCCCGATGTAGGCTTGTCTCGTTTGAAGTCCAACCGCTCGATCCCAAGCTCAACCGTCATCCCGGTGCTCATCTATCCGGACGTGCGCGAGGCGGTTGATTGGCTGGTGGCAGCCTTTGGATTCGCCGAGCGCGTCTGGATTGGCGAGAACCATCGGGCGCAGCTCAGCTTCGGCGACGGTGCCATCATCGTGGGGGATGTGCGCTACGACCGCCGACCTCCGCGTCCGGGGGAGGTCACGCATTCCGTGATGGTGCGCGTCGAGGACGTGCAGGCGCACTGCGAGCGCGCCCGTGAGCATGGCGCGCAGATCCTCATGGAGCTGAAGGAGTTCGAGTACGGGGAGCGGCAATACACCGCCGAAGACCCCGCGGGCCACCAATGGACGTTCTCACAGACGCTCGCCGACGTCGTCCCCGAGGAGTGGGGAGGGGTGACCGTCGGCGCTCGCTCGGTCGCTGGATAGGGCACCCGAAGCCGGCTCCCGAGCTGGTCACGAGCACAGGGGATCAGCCGATGAACCGTGGAGTATTTCCGACTATTTGACCCGCAGGTTCGGGGCATGCTACAAACGGGCAGGTAACGCAAACCATCGCGAGGGAGGACTCCACGCTTTGAGTGGCTTAGAGCCGAAAAGTGAGATCCGCCGTCGTAGCATGGGAGACTTCGGAGTGCTGGGGATCGGAGCTGCCGTTGCCTGGACCCCGTCTGATAGTGCCACGGAAGGCGACGATCACAATGCCGCTCCAGCACTGGCGTTCGATCCGGATACATCGGTAACCGCATTTGCCGATCGCTGGCGCGAGTGGATCGCGCGGATGGCGCGCTCACATGCTGTTTGGAGCTGGTTGCTTATAGGCGTTGCTGCGCTGTATCTCGCAATCGTCGCGCGCTACTTCAACGTGCTGCAGACGAACACGGAGATCAATGCTGATGTGAGTTCCGCGCAGGTGATTGGAGAACTGTATGGCCACAACAGCGGAGCGGTCTATCTTGGAGACATCCCGTGGTACTCCACGCTGCTGTTTGAGTGGGCCACCGGCTGGCTGCCCGCGCACCGTGAAATCTGGGACGTTGGACCGTACGCAATCGCCCTATGCTCGATCGCGGTCATGGCGTGGACGGCATCGAGGGTCGCCGGACGAAGTGCGGCATGCATCACTGCAGTGTTGCTCCTATGCGCGAGTCCAACGGTGCTTGGGCAGATGTTCTGGCTCAACGGTCACATGACGAGCTATTACTCGTTGGCGCTGCTCGCCGGCTATCTCATATTGCTCGAGTCTCACTCGACCACTCTGAGGAAGCGCTCCCTGAGCCTCCTGGCCCTGGCCGTGGGCGTCATCGTGGGTGTGAACATGGCTTCAGACTTCTTGCTGGTGCTTGTTGGTCCGGCGTCGCTCATGCTGGCGGGAGTCGTGGCTTGGCGGTTGACGCCAAGCGCCGTCAGTGCGCGAGCGGTCGCCTGGAGTATCGTCGCAGTCGTCGTGATGAGTGTGACGGCGGTGGTCACCGTCGCAGCGATGCGCTCGGCGTATATCTATCAAGCTCCGTTTCCGCTCGCATTCGCCACTAGCGAGTCCATCGTCGCGAACTTCCGAGACTGGTGGGAGTCCGTCGCCGTTCTCGGCAACGGGAGCTTCTTCGGCGCTAGGCTTTCGATGTCATCTGCACTCTCTGTGGTCTGTGCCAGTTTGACGATCGTAGCGGTCCTGCTCATACCGCGCTTTGCATGGAAGTCGCTCGAACGCTGGCGCGCCCATCGCGAGCAGGCAGATCCCAAGCTGAGCGCATACGTCGTCTTCTGGGCGACGGGTTGCACACTTCTGTCACTTGCTTTCATCTTCAGTTCGGCCCCCGTGGAACTGAGTACAGCGCGATACCTCAATGGCGTGATCTTCGCCGCTGCGGCCATTGTGCCGCTGTGGATGACACGAGGGAACGTCACGCGGATCGCCGTTGTCGGCGGCACGCTCGTCTACTGTCTGGCTTCAATCAACGGTGTGCTGCACAGTGGGATGATCGACGAGCCTACGAAGGGGCCCACGCCAGAAGTCGCCCGTGAGGTAGCTAAAGTAGCTGAAAGTCTGCACGCCACGCAGGGATACGCCGTCTACTGGGCCGCCGCACCTCTAACCTGGTTCTCCCACTTGCGAGTCAGAGCCTACCCGTTTTTCGGGTGTCCGACCAATAGCATGTGCCCGCCCGGGGTCAACTTTATGTCTAGCTGGTACGCGCTGCCGCCATCGGAAAGAACATTCTTGATATCCGAGGCCGAACTTCAATTTACACCGCAGCCGGAATTCGGACCTCCGATTGCGACATACCACTTCGGCACGATCACCATGACGGTCTACGAAAACAACATCGGGCAGTACATAAAGTAGTCGCGGCCGGCAGCCTCCCCGACCAGGATTGGACGGAGGCTCAGGTTGGCGCACGACGTGTAGTCTGGCGCCTACGTGCCAGTGCAGCCCCTGTCCCTCCCCCGCATGCTGGACGGGCCCGACCCGGCCGGCCGCTTCTCGGCCGAGGCGATGCGCCGCCGGATCAGGGTTCTGTTCATCGTGTCGCACCCGACGATCACCCCCACGATCTCGGTGCACGCCAATCTCATGCGTTATCTCGACCACGAGCGGGTCGAGGTCCACGCGGTCTATCCGAGGATGGCTGCCGGACCCCCGTACGATGCCTCGGGACG
This sequence comes from uncultured Solirubrobacteraceae bacterium, assembly GCA_963830345.1. Classification (GTDB taxonomy): domain Bacteria; phylum Actinomycetota; class Thermoleophilia; order Solirubrobacterales; family Solirubrobacteraceae; genus Palsa-744. Next base: position 703,511 of record CAWHLZ010000001.1, read on the forward strand.
CTCCTCCTTCGCGGCCCTCCCCCAGACGCCGGAGGTTAGCTTGCGAGCGCTGGAGTTTGGGCCGGTTGGCGGAGTTCCCAAGCCGCAGCTGCTCGCGCAGACCGTGCGGTCCGCGGTCCCCGCGCTCCTGGATGCGGGGAGCCTGATCCGGTTCATCGCCCGCCGGCGGATCGACATCATTCACTGCGAGGAGGGCACGCGGAATGCCTTCTACGCCTATCTGCTCTCCCGGGTCACGCCGGCCAAGTGCGTCGTGCACTTCCACCTCGGTTACGGAGACTGGATGTCGCGCCCGTCGCGCCTGGCCATCCGACGCGCCGACGCGATCATCCCCGTGTCGAGCTGGACCGGGCGCCAGATCCGCGACGACGGCGTGCCGCCGCAGCGGATTTTCCCGGTGCTCAACGGGATCGAGCTCTCCAGCTGGGATCCGACAGGCGTCGATGGGATGGCGATCCGCCGCGAGTTCGGTCTCGAACCGCAGGACCCGCTCATCGTGCAGGTCGCCCAGCTCGTCGGCTGGAAGCGCCAGCACCTTGCGATCGAGGCCCTGCCCCGCGTGCTGGAGCGACATCCCGCCGCCCGTCTGATGCTGGTCGGAGCTGAGACCGCCCGCCGGCACACTGGCGGGGAGACCTACACCGAGACGCTCCAGCGGCAGGTGGCTGCCGCCGGGCTAAAGCGGCAGGTGATCTTCACCGGGCGGCGCCACGACGTGCGCGAGATACTCGCCGCCGCGGATGTCTTCACCCTCCCGTCCGTGGGAGAGCCGTTCGGATTGGCCTTCGTCGAGGCGATGGCGATGGGCACCCCGGTCGTCTCCGTCTGGGCGGGGGGAACGCCCGAAGTCGTGGAGGACGGGAGGTCCGGGCTGCTCAGCGCGCCGGACGACGCCGAGCAGCTGGCGGCGAACCTGATCGCCCTGCTCGACGACCCCGAGCGGCGCAGCCGGTTCGGCGAGTACGGCCGCCAGCGGGTCCTGGACCACTTCTCCGTCCAGCGGATGGCCGACGACGTCGAGTCGGTCTACCGGTTCGTGGCTGGCGCTCGCTAGAGCATCACGGTCCGCCTGGCAATGAGCTCGTCCTGTAGATCGCGGGGGCGAGAAGGCTAGGATTGCCCGATGATCGAACCAGGAGACCAGCCCCCCGACTTTGAGCTGCCAGACCAGGACGGACGTGCGGTGAAGCTCTCCGACTTCCGTGGCCAGCCCGTCGTCGTCTACTTCTATCCCAAGGCCGACACCCCCGGATGCACCACCCAGGCATGCGGCGTGCGTGACCATCGTGCCGACTATGTCAAGGCAGGTGCGGTGGTGCTCGGGATCTCTCCCGACCCCGTAGCGAAGGTGAAGAAGTTCCACGACAAGCAGGCGCTCAACTTTCCCCTGCTGGCCGACGAGGATCACTCGGTCGCCGAGGCATATGGCGTGTGGGTGCAGAAGTCGATGTATGGACGGACTTACTTCGGCAACGAGCGCACCACGTTCGTTCTGGATCCGGATGGAGCGGTTGTGCAGGTGCTGCGTAAGGTCAAGCCCGCTGAGCATGACCAGCTGGTGCTGAAGGCGCTCAAAGCGGCCAGCCCACCAGTGATGTGAGCGTCGCACGTAGTACCGACAATTAGAGATTCATCCGTTTCTGTTTGCTCGGTCAGCTGCAAAGTTTGGAATGACCGATACGATTACGGATAGGTCAAAGATTGGTCGGTTTGCGTTCTGAGGAGTCTGCATGGCGATGCCTGGCGAGCATGTCTTGGAGGAGGGCGGTACAGATCCTGCGGGTAGCGCCGTGTTGCGCTCGCAGGTCGCCTGTGCGGTGCTCGGCCTAGTGATCGAGATGCCGAGCCACGGCTATGAGATCGGGCAGCGGTTCGAGCGGCGCTTCGGCGGGTTTCTGAGCGTGGGCAGATCCTCGATCTATGCTGCGCTGGGGAGCCTGATGGAGGCTGAGCTGATCGAGAAGATGTCCAGTCGCTCGACCACAGGTGTCAGTCGAGGCGCGAAGGCAGGGGCCTCCTATCGGGCTACCGCGCGAGGTGCACGCGCCTACCGGGGCTGGCTGGCGGAGCGCGTCCGCAACGACCCTCAGCGGGTGGAGATGCTGGGGCGGATGACGTTAGCGGGCGTGCACAGCGTCGAGGCGGCCCTGGACTTCATCGGTCGCTATGAGCAGGAATGCGTTCGCGAGGCACAGGAGCTTGCGCGACCGAGCGGGAATGCGGCCCCTGGCTACATTGACGTATCTCGGGTGGTTGAGCGCCTGCTCATCGAGGAGCGTCGGCGGATGATCGATGCCCAGCTGGCGTGGATCACCTACGCTCGGGCTGAGCTTCGCGCCGTGCGTTCCAGATCAGCCGGGGCGGATGATCTGCGATGAGCCTGCTGTCGATCGAGCATGTCACCAAGCGTCATCGGCGCGGGAGGCTGGAATGCATCGCGGTCAGAGACGTTTCGCTCGAGATCGAGCCGGGCGAGCTCATCGCGGTCTGGGGCGCTCGACGCTCAGGGCGGAGCACCTTGCTGCGTGTTGCCGCTGGAATCGAGTCGCCTGAAGAGGGCAGCGTCAGATTTGAAGGCTGTGATCTCGCGCGCTGCCGCAACAGCGTCCTGGGCAGGCGGATCGGCTATTGCCAGATGTGCTTCGCCTCGGCGCAACGTGGTCTCGTGGTCGAGCACGTGGCAGCTGGACTGCTTGCTCAGCGTGCCTCGCCGAAGCAGGCGCGACGACGGGGGCAGGAGATGCTCTTCCGCGTCGGCGCGGAGCGCTGCTGCCGACTTGAGTGCCACGAGCTCGATGGTGCGGAGGTCGCGCGTGTGGCCATCGCGAGTGCGCTGGTGACAGCGCCCGCGTTGCTCGTGATCGACGAGCCCACCAGTGGCGTCGACCTGCTCGAGCGTGATCCGCTGCTCGCGCTGCTGCGCTCGATTGCAAACGAAGGCACAGCAGTGCTGATGAGTACAGGTGACGCTCAGGGCCTGTCAGGTGTGGATCGCGCGCTCTCGATCGACAATGGTGAGCTGCGGGGAGATGTAAGGCCTGTGCAGGCGCAGGTCGTGCCGTTGCGACGCGCGGAGTCGGGAGTGCGTACGCGGTGAATTGCCGCGCGCGCGGCGCTGTTCTCGAGTTGGATGGTGTTGTCAAGCACTACCCGGGCTTCGGCGGGGAGGTGGTTCGCGCTGTCGACGGCGTGAGTCTCGCTGTCGGCACGGGTGAGATCGTCGCCCTATATGGGCCCAGCGGCTCCGGTAAGAGCACGCTGCTGATGCTTGCCGCCGCGCTGATGGCCCCGGACGCGGGCTTGGTCCGCTTCGAGGGACAGGACCTCGCCGCCCTCTCCGCCAGCGAGGCGGCGGACTATCAGCGCCGGAAGATCGGATTCGTCTATCAATCCTTTCACCTGATGGCGGGGGTGCCGGCGGTGGAGAACGCGGCGATCAAGCTGCTGGCCGACCGCGTTCCGCTGAAGCAGGCGCGCGGAGTCGCAATTCCATGGCTCGAGCGCGTCGGGCTCGCCGCCCGCTTGAACCACACGCCCGATCAGCTGTCCGGCGGTGAGCGTCAACGTGTGGCTATCGCTCGGGCGTTAGTTAACGAGCCGCGGCTAATTCTCGCCGACGAGCCGACCGGCAGCCTCGACACCCAGCGCGGCGGCGAGATTCTCGCACTGCTTTCGGATATTGCTCGTCAGCAGCGAGTCGGGGTACTGCTCGTCACCCACGATTCGCAGGCAGCCGCGATCGCCGATCGGGTGTGCACGATGCGTGACGGCAAGCTCGTCACCGACGAGCCCGCAATCGCTTCTGCGGAGCTCCCAAGGCAGGCGTGGGGCTAGGGTTGCGTGCGGTTCTCCGGACTGTTCTACTTCTACGGACGGCGGGTGCGCACCCGCCCCGTCCAAGAGCTGCTCGCCGGCGTCGGGATAGCGATCGGCGTGGCACTCGTGTTTGCGGTGCAGGTCGCCAACAGCAGTATCACGGACGCGTCGAGCGCGATCGTCCGCGGTATCGCGGGCAACGCAAGCCTGCAGCTGCGCTCACGCGACTCGGGCGGCTTTGACGAACACCTGCTGGAACGCGTGCAGCGGCTGCCGGGCGTCGTGCAGGCGGCGCCGGTCCTCGATGAGACTGCATCGCTTGTCGGGCGCGGTGGTCGCCGCGTCGCAATCGATCTCGCCAGTGCCGCGCCGAGTCTGCTCGCGCTCAACGGAAGCATCACCCGCAGCATCCCCCTGCAGGACCTGTCCACGCCCGGGATCATCCTGCCGAGTGCCACAGCCCACGCGCTCGGGCTGCCGTCGTCGTCCACCCAGTCGCTCCACGGACGGCTGGCGCCGGTGTCGATCGAGGTGCGCGGTCGTGCCAGCTCGGTTGCGGGGGTAGAGGTGCTTGGTCCGGAAACGATCGGGGCTCTCTCAGGTGCAATGGCGGCGATCGCTCCACTCCGGTTCGTGCAGCGGATTACGGGGCTGTCCGGACGAGTGACACGCATTCTCGTCACGACCAAGCCTGGCCAGCGGGCCATGGTTCAGAGGGAGCTGACGGCACTGGCGGCCGGACGTCTGACGGTGGCACCGGCCGATCAAGACGTCGCCCTACTCAAGCAGGCGGTCACACCGAACGCGCAGGCAACGGGGTTCTTCGTGCTCGTCAGTGGGATCGTGGGTTTCCTGCTGGCCTTCAACGCGATGCTGCTGACTGTCCCAGAGCGCAGGCGCGTGATCGCCGATCTACGCATGCAGGGCGTAAGACCGTGGCAGCTGGTCAGGATGCTCATGTTTCAGGCAGTCTGCCTGGGCTTGATCGCTTCGCTCGTCGGGCTGGCGGTCGGTGACTTCCTCTCGCGCACTATCTTCCACGCGACGCCCAGCTATCTGGCCGCCGCGTTTTCCCTGGGTATGCAGACAGTCATCGGGCTGCGCCCGCTGGTGATCTCGTTCGCAGGCGGCGTCCTGGCGACATGTCTGGCCGCCTCACCGCCGCTGCTCGACCTACGTCGCAGCCGCGCCGTCGACGCCGTGTACTTCGAGGACGGTGAACCTGGCCAGGCGCTGGACGGCCGGGCGCGGCGGCGACTCTTCCTGGCCGGTGTGGTCTTGATCCTCGCGACCAGTGGTCCACTGCTCCTCTGGCCCTCCACGATAGTCATCGCGACCATCGGTCTGGCCGTCGCGACGTTGCTCGCCATCCCGTTCGCGTTCCAGCTCGTTGTCAGGCTCGCCGAGCACATCGCGTCATACACGCCGCGGCTGAACATGCTGACGGTCGCCGTGCGTGCGCTGAGAGCGACGACGGTCCGCTCGCTCGCGCTCGCAGCGACGGGCGCGATTGCAGTCTTCGGCTGCGTGGTCGCCGAAGACTCGCACAACGACCTACTCCACGGCCTATATCGCGACTACTCCGAATACGTAGCAACGGCCAACCTGTGGGTCGTTAACAACAACGACGACCTCGCCACCAGCGGCTTCTCGGTGGGCCGCCTTCCGGCCCGCATCGCGGCTGTGCCCGGCGTAGCCAGCGTGCGTATCTATCAGGGTGGGTTCCTTGACTTCGATGGCCGACGTGTGTGGATCATCGCGCGTGCTACCAGCACCCCGACACCGATTCCGGCGAGTCAACTTCAGGAAGGAAACATCGCCACCGCGACAGCACACCTGCGGCAGGGAGGCTGGATAACGGTCTCCCAACAGATCGCCGAAGCCAGCCGTGTGAGAGTGGGAGACACACTCGCGCTGCCCACGCCAAGCGGCCCGGTAAACTATCGCATCGCTGCCACGACCACCAACCTTGGTTGGAGTGCGGGTGCGATCGTTCTCAACGGCGCCGACTACCGCCACGCGTGGGCGACATCGGACGCGACGGCTCTCGAAGTCGACACTCGGCCCGGCTCCAACATTCCAGCGGTCAAGCACGCCGTCCGGGGCTTGTTCGGTCTCGGCACGGCGCTGACAGTCCAGACAAGCGGCGAACGAGCTGCCCACGCCGACGCGCTCGCTCGCCAAGGGCTCAGCCGCATGAGCCAGATCACGCTGTTGCTGATGATTGCGGCGGCGCTGGCGATGGCTGCGGCGATCGGCGCGGGAATCTGGCAGCGCCGATCATCGCTGGCATCGCTGCGCATACACAGCTTCAGCCCGTGGCAGCTTCGCGGCATACTTACGTATGAGTCCATCCTGGTGCTCGGCACGGGCGGACTCGTCGGGGCGAGCGCCGGCATATATGGGCATGTGCTCTGCGATCGATACCTGCGGCTCACGACGGGATTCCCGGCGCCCTTCGCTTTTGAAGGGATTCGTACAGTTCAGACAATCCTGTTGATCGTAATTGGCGCGCTCGCCGTGCTGTCCATTCCGGGATATGTGGCCTCGCAGGTTTCCCCTCAACTGGCGCTCCAAGACTAGTACATTGATTTGGCCAGCTAGAAAGTGAAGCAGTTTCATACCAGCATGACTGGTATGAACCCCATACGGATACCCCACGCACGAGAGATAGCCGCGCTTCTGAGGGTCAGCGTCGCCTACTGGCTGACGATCTACCCCCGCGCCAGACGCGAGATACGTCGTTGCAGGCGCCATGCGCGTCAGATCCCCGATCCGACGCTGCGTGCCCAGGCCCTCGACAAGCTGACCCGGGAGCGCCTGAACCCCGAGGCAGCGGCCTTCTTCGCTGTGCTCGCGCCCCGACGACGCAGAGGGCCGCTCGTGCGTCTCATAGTTGACTATCAGATTGCATACGACTACCTGGACGCGATCAATGAGCAGCCTGCGTCGGCATCTCTGCGCAACGGCCTGCAGCTACACAGGGCACTGAGCGATGCCGTGAGCTGGCAACCGTCCTGCCCCGACTACTACTTGCATCACCCGCAGAGCGATGATGGCGGATACCTCATCGATCTCATACGCACATGTCAAGCAGAACTACGTTTGCTCCCGTCAGCGTCGGTGATCGAACCGGTGCTCGTCCACGCCGCAGAACGCTGCGGTGAAGGGCAGAGTCGAAACCACGCCGTGCTGGTCGAAGGTGACAGGCAGTTGATCGACTGGACGGCGGCTCGGCAGGACAGAGGCGACTATCTGTGGTGGGAGTTCGCCGCCGCCGGCATCTCCTGTCTCGTACTCCATGCTCTCTTTGCGGCCGCCGCCTGCGCGACTACGCTGGAGGAAGCAGAGCGCATCGACACAGCCTACTTCCCGCCGGTGTGTGCAATCAGCGCGCTACTGGACAGCTTGATCGATCGTCCCCACGATGCCGGAAACACAAATCACAGCTTCGTCGGTCACTACGAGACATCCACCCCTGCGGCGGAGCGATTCGCTGCGATCACCAGCGAAGCGCGCTCGCTCGCGAATACGCTGAAAGATCATCGCCGTCACGCGATCATCCTCGCCGGCATTGCCAGCTTTTACCTCTCAGCCCCTGAGGCGCACACCGAGTTCGCTCACCCTGTCGCGACGCGCACGCTCGACTGTCTCGGGCCAACCATCGGACCCATCCTCGCAGTAATGCGCCTGCGGCGCCGGAGTGTTGGCCGATAGCGACCGCGCGGCGGCGCGGGGCGCCGCAGGTCTGCCCGATATCAGGGGATTCGTTCAAAGCGGGAGCCGGTACTTGCGCGTCGCGGGATCCTGCACGAGCAGTCCAAATGCCACCAGCGTGGTCATGTAGCGATGGGTCGTGCTGGGGCTCAAGCCCAACTGCCGCGCAACTTCCACGACACCTCGGCCTTCTTCGCCGGAGATGAACAACGCGAGTATCAGCAGCCCGCGGAACAGTGAGTGAGACAGCCGCCCGCTTTCGAGCTCGGCGCAATACCTGTCTTCCAGCGAGCTCTCCGAGATCGCCTGCTCGGTGATCAAGCCGGAGAGCAGCAGGTTGAGGCTTGGTCCCTGCACGTCGGCCGTGGCACGGACAACGCCCTCAACCTGAGCTTTCGTCAGCTCGAGACACACGAGTCTCTCTGACGCATGTTTTGCTCCCGCTCGGGCCTTGGTGGCATCTTCGACGGCCATCGCGCGAACAGATCATGCCGATTCCCAGTGGACGCGATAAGGCTCGACATGAATATTCAAGCCTTGGACTATTGATCGAGCTGCATGATCCTGGCGATCCTCATGAGTTGACCGAGGCGGCCACATCCTCGCTCGCGGTATATCGTCCCCATTGCGATGGAGACCGACGCGCGCGAGCGCGCTACTGAGCAGGATTGGCGACTGGAGGGCGAGCTCGAGGTTGGAGACACCCGCGGTACGCTGCAAAACCTCCTCGCGCGTCTTCGCGGCCCGGATCTGGTCAGGGAGATCGAAGCGACGGTGCCGCACGACGTTGTGATCACACACGACGGCAAGCTGCTGTTCGCCTACGCCGCCGACGAGGCGACGCTCACGGCGGCGCGCGGTGCGATCGAGGGCGTGCTTCAGCGTGACGGGATCAAGGCAACGGTGCGTGTGAGCCACTGGGACGACGAGCTCGACGAATGGCATCAGACCGATCCGCCGGCAACCGCTCAGGAGCAGCAGCTCGCGGATGCCGCCAGGCGTGACGCCGACGCGATCGAGACGCGCACGCTGGTCGTGAAATCTGGCAGGATGATCCGCGCGGAATTCGAGCAGAGCATGCGCAATTGGGCCGACAGGCTCGGCTTGGAGTGCGCGATCATCGAGCACCCGCATCTGCTCATCACGCAGCTCGCCTTCACAGTTACCGGCCCGAGACACAAGATCGACGAGTTCTCGCGGGGCCTCGCCGCCGAGGAGTGGGCGACCATCCGCACCGAGACGGGAGTCATGCTCAGCCCGCTGTAGCGAGCTGAGCTCGTCAATCGCCGGCTAGTGTTGCTAGCTGTGTTAGACGATCCCCATACCGACCCGGACTTCGCGGCAGCGGCGCTGATCACGATCGATGTTCAGCGTGACGTGCTCGATGGCGGTCCGCTGGAGATCGCAGGCACCTCGGCTGTGTTGCCGCGCGTTGATGCGCTGCTACGTGTGGGTCGCGAGCTCGGCCGCCCGATCGTCCACGTGGTGCGCCTGTATCGAGCAGACGGCAGCAATGCGGATCTCTGTCGGCGCCGCCTCCTACAGGAGGGCGCGCCCATGCTGAATCCGGACGGGTTGGGTGCGCAGCTCGCCGAGGAGCTCCTGCCCGCACCCGACGTGCTCCTCGACGCGGAGCTCCTGCTCGCGGGCGAGGTGCAGTCGCTCGGCCCGGGCGAGGTGGCGATGTACAAGTCGCGCTGGGGCGCGTTCTACCGAACGCCGCTCGAGGACTACCTGCGCGAACATGGTGTCTCGACACTCGTGTTCTCGGGCTGCAACTTTCCCAACTGTCCGCGCGCCTCGATCTACGAGGCGAGTGAGCGCGACTTTCGCGTCGTTCTCGTCCGCGACGCGGTATCGGGTCTGTACGAGCGCGGCGAGCGCGAGCTCGCCAACATCGGTGTGCGGCTCATGAGCTCGGAGGAAGTCACAGACCAGCTACGCGCAGCTGCGCAGCGGTCGCCGGCGCACGTACACAGGTCGCTCACGAGCGACCGTCCGGTGATGCCAAACTCGAGTGACCGAACCTAGTCTCCGGCGAGCGGCTCACGGAATCGGCCGCGGCGATGTCATCCCGCCGACCAGCATCCCGGAGCCGAGGTGGGCGCCCAGCACGGGTCCCACCTCGGTGCAGAACAGCGGTCCGAACCCGAACAACGCGGTCCCCTCGGCCACCAACCGCTCGGCGTCGGCGGCTGCCTGAGCGTGCTGGACGATCCAGCTGCTCGCGCCCCGGTCACGCAGCTCGTGCAGGTAGGCGAGCATCCGCTCGAGCGCACGCCGGTGCGTGCGAACGCGGCCCACAGGCGCTATCTCCGTGCCGAACGTGAGGATCGGCTTGACCTTGAGGGCGGTCCCGACTAGCGCCTGTGCCGCCCCGATGCGCCCGCCGCGGCGCAGGTACTCGAGCGTGTCCAGGCAGAACCAGATGTCGAGGCTCTCTCTGCCTCGGCGGACACTGTCCGCGACGGCATCGAGCGTTGCGCCCTGCTCGGCAACGCTTGCGGCGAGCACCACCAGACAGCCGAGGCCGCCGGCACCGGTTTGGCTGTCGAGCACCTCGACCCTACCTGGCTGCTGTTCCCCGGCGAGAATCCGGGCTGCCTCCCGTGCGCTCTCGCAAGTGCCCGACAATCCGCCGGCGATGTGAACGGAGAGGACGTCGTGGCCGGCGCTGAGCAGCGGTTGATAGCAGGACAGGAAGTCGCCGACCGACGGCTGCGAGGTCGTCGGCAGCCGCGGGGACTCGCGCAACCTCGCGTAGAAGGCATCGAGGTCTAGGTACTCGCGCTCAGGCCGCAGGTCCCCGTCCCAGCCGACATACAGGCTCACCTGGTGGATCCCCCAGCGGTCGATCAAGGCCTGGGGCAGGTACGGGGTGCTGTCGGTGACGATAGCCACGCGGCGGTCCGTCTCACTGCTGTCGGCTGCTTCGTAGGCGCTCACAAGCTGCGTAGCCTACGGCGCGCGAGTCTTACCCGTCTACCGGATGAGGCGATCCATCCGGGTGGCGCTGATCGTCTCGCGGAGGGTATGCAGGGCATCGTGCTTGGGGCGCCATCCGAGCTCGCGCCGTGCCTTGCTCGTGCTCATGATCATCGGCTCGCGAAACGCCGCTATCCACTGGGCCTGTGTGGGCAGAAAGCCGAGGCGCCCGACCATGTCTGCCACCGCGTCCACCGCCAGCTCGGGCACGGGCATCGAATACCAACCGAGCTCGTCCGCCAACTGCTTGATCGTCAGCTGGCCTGGCCCAGCGAGGTTGTACACGCCTGGGGCTCCGCGGCCGAGAACCGCCGCGCGCATCGCGCTGGCCACGTCGTCGTGGTGCACCAGCTGGAAGGGCACACCGGGGTCCGGCAGCACCGGCTTGAGGATCGGCACTCCCTCGAGCAGGCTGAGAACCGGTCCGGGCAGCCGCTCGGAGATCTGCGTATAAGGCAGGCTGTCGATCAGCAGCGGCGCATGCGGTCCAGCGACGATGCACGGGCGCAAGACATAGTCGGCTGTGGCGCTGTCGGCACGCGTGGCCGCGAGCAGCGCCTCGACCTCCGCCTTCTGCGCCGAGTAGTCGTGGGCCGCTGTGCCCCGCGCGGGGACCTCCTCTGTGAGCGGCTGGGGGTTCTCGCGATGGAAGCCGTACGCGGCTACCGACGAGGCGTACACCAGTCGTTTCGTTCCCGCCGCGACCGTTGCCTCGAACACGTTGCGCGAGCCGACGAGGTTGACCGCCCGGCTCTCCTTGGCTGCGCCCACGATCATGAACGCCAGGTGCACGACCACGTCGGCCTCCCGCACTAGTGCCTCCACCGCACCGCGGTCGAGCACATCCCCGCGCCGGTAGGAGACCTTCTTCCAGCCTCTGGCGCGTGGATCGAACGGCCTGCGTGCCATGCCGATGATGCGCCTCACCTCGCGCGAGCGCTCCAGCGAGGCGACGACCGCCTGGCCGATCTCGCCGGTCGGGCCGGTGATCGCCACCGTGAGACCCTTCCGGCCAGTCTCGCGCGGTGCCATGCACCCGTTGTAGCGCATCAGATGTGCGGGCGGCGGCAGAGCCGTAGGCTTGATATGTGCCCGCGCTGCTCGCGTCCACATCGATCGGCCAGAGCATCAGCTCGTTCCTCCACGCGGCCGGACAGTTCTTCTCCGACCTGGCGGCGGTCCATTGGGCGGCGCTGCTGCTGGGGCTCGGTTTCTTCGGGCTCAACCTGACGCTGCGCTCGCGCGGTGACTTCCACAGCCTGCGTGCCGCCTATCCGGCGGCACGCTTCCAGTGGCGGCGGGTGTGGGGCGCGTACTTCGCGGCGGTCGGCTTCAACAATGTCGTCCCGGCACGCGGCGGGGACGTCATCAAGCTGTTCCTCACCCGCTCTTCGATCCCGGGTTCGCGCTATCCGACGGTCGCCGCCGCGTTCTTCGTGGAGTCGATCTTCGACGCCAGCGTGGGAGTGCTCGTGTTGATCTTCGCGTTCACCCAGGGGGTTTTCCCGAAGCCGCCCGACTTCTCGAAACTGAGCTCCTTCGACATCTCTTATCTGGCCGCGCACTTCCACCTGACGCTGTTCCTGATCACCGCCCTCGGGGTGCTCGGCCTCGTTGCCTTCGCGCTGCTGTCAGCGCGGGTGAAGGCCTTCTGGGCGCGGATACGCCAGGGCGTGACGATCCTGAGCGACCGGCGACGCTACCTGCGCGAAGTCGCCTCCCTGCAAGCGGCGGCATGGGCCTGTCGTTTTGTGGCCTTCTGGTTCCTGCTCGATGCCTTTCGGGTGGGCGGCTCGGTCAAGAACGTGCTGCTCGTCTTCGCCGTGAACCAGGTCGCGGGCGCCGTCCCGTTCACGCCCGGTGGCGCGGGAGTGCAGCAGGCGTTGCTGGTGAAGGTCTTCGCCACGAGCGCCCCCCCGGCGGTGGTGGCCGCGTACTCGGTCGGTCAGCAGATCGCGATCGCTCTGTTCACGGCGCTGGTCGGGCTCAGCGCGGTCGTGTTCATCTTCCGCTTCCGTTCTTTCAAGGAGGTGCTGCACGCCGGCCGCGCCTCACGCGAAGCCGAGCGCGTGGGCGGTTACTGAAGACCCTCGCGCGCCTCGCGGACGAGCGCGACGGCCTCCGGGAAGACCCTCGCCATCACGGTGCGGATCTGCTCGGCCTGGGCCTCGGCGTTGCCCTGGACGTTGACTCTCGCCACGGCCGCGACAGTCATGTCGACGGCGAGCTTGATCGCGTTGTCAGCCCACACCAACCGCTGGTTACCCTGCATCTGTTCGGCGAACTCGGCGAGCCGCCGCTGGAGCTCCTCGGGGTCGCCGAATAGGTCTCCGAGTCCGCCACTTTCCATGCCCGCATCATAGACTGCCCTGCTCATGCCCAGCAAAGGCGAGATCCGCGAGCAGGTTGCCAACGAGTCCGAACGTCGCAACCGGCTTGCTGTGCCGGCCTTCGCTGGCGGGTTCCTGTATCTCCTCAGCTCCATCATCATCGCGTCCACGCTCAAAGGTGCGCCGACGGTGGGCCTGCTACAGGGCCTGGCCCCGGCGCTGTCGGGTACGGCGAACCCGGCTGTGAGCCCGCGCGCGGCCGAGGTCAAGTTCGTGAGTCACCATGCATTCCCCCTGATCGCCGGCAGCGCGCTTGCCGCGATTGCCATCGGCGCGCTGACGTTGATCCTGTTGCTGCTCGTCGGTGCGACCCGCTTCCGCCGCCCCGAGTCCTGGGCGCCGGCCCGCCCGCTGGTCCTCTGCGGGGGCGTGGCCGTGGCCGTCGTCAGCCTCGGCCACCAGGTGGTCAGCGCGATCGAGACGCACAACTTCGCGGTCGGCCACGACTACTCCAACCACGCTGTTGACCAGGCGCTGACGAGCGGCACGGCCAACGCGATCGTCGACTACGTTGATCTCCTCGCCGGGCTGACGTTTGCCGCAGGGATCATCGCGACGACGATCAACGCCCAGCGCGTCGGGCTGCTTCCCCGCTGGATGGGGATCATCGGGATCTTCACGGGGCTGCTCATCTTCCTGCCGATCGGCGGCGCCGAGCTCCAGGTCGTACCGGCCTTCTGGATGGTGATGATGGGCATCCTCTTTCTCGGGCGCTGGCCCAACGGCGATCCGCCAGCGTGGGCAGACGGGCAGTCCAGACCGTGGCCGCCACGGGCGCCACGCGCCGGCGGCCAAGCCGGCAACGGGAGCCCGATGCCTTCCGCTGCGGGCACATCCGTAGTGCCGGCACCGGTACAGCCAGTGTCGAGCGGCTCTTCGCGCAAGCGCCGGCGCAAACGCGGTGCCCGCGGCTGAGCGGCGGAGCGATGTCAAACGAACCCAACGCTGCCGCCGGTGGGGAGCTCGACGAGGAGCTCGCTTCGCTGCTGGATGTTGAGATGTTCGCCCCCCCGGCCGAGTTTCGCGAGCACGCGCTGCTGAGCGATGCCAGCGTGTACGAGCAGGCCGCGCGCGATCCGCAGGCGTGGTGGGCGGCGCAGGCGGCGGAGCTGGACTGGTTTCAGAAGTGGACGCGCGTGCTAGACGACGACGATCCGCCGTTTTACAAGTGGTTCACCGGCGGCACGCTCAACGTCTCCTACAACTGCCTGGACCGCCACGTAATCGCGGGTAGGGGCGAGCGTGTGGCGTTCCACTGGCGTGGCGAGGATGGACAGGAGCGCGACATCACCTACGCGCAGCTGCTCGCGGAGGTTGAACGCTTCGCCAGCGCGTTGAAGGGCCTCGGCGTGCGCAAGGGCGACGTCGTCGGGATCTACCTGCCGATGATCCCCGAGGTCGTCGTGGCGATGCTCGCGTGCGCGCGCCTTGGCGCTCCGCACAATGTCGTCTTCGGCGGCTTCTCCGCGGAGGCGGTGCGCGAGCGCATGGAGTTCTCCGAGGCGAAGCTCCTGATTACTGTCGACGGTGCCGCGCGTAAGGGCAAGACGGCGGCTGTCAAGGATCGTGTGGACGAGCACATGGACGACCTGGCGAGCCTCGAGAAGATCGTGGTCGTCAGGAGCAAGGAGACCCCCTGCAAGATGAAGGAGGGGCGCGACTTCTTCTACGACGAGCTCCTCGCCGGTGCCGACGCCGAGTGTCCAGCGGAGGTGCTGGACGCGGAGCACCCGCTGTACATCCTCTACACCTCCGGCTCGACCGCCAAGCCGAAGGGGATCCTGCACACGACCGGCGGCTACCTGACGGGCGTCTCGGCGACGCATCGCTACGTGTTCGACCTGAAGGGGGAGGAGGGCGGATCCTCATCAGACGTGTACTGGTGCGCGGCTGACGTCGGCTGGGTCACCGGGCACTCCTACATCGTCTACGGGCCGCTGTGCAACGGCGTGACCTCGGTTATGTGGGAGGGCGCGCCGGACTACCCCGACCAGGGGATCTGGTGGGAGATCGTGGAGCGCTACCGCGTGAGCATCCTGTACTGCGCGCCGACGGCGATCCGCGCGTGCATCAAGTGGGGCGCGCAGTGGCCGAACGGGCACGACCTCTCCTCGCTGCGGCTGCTCGGATCTGTGGGCGAGCCGATCAACCCGAAGGCGTGGCTGTGGTACCACAAGGTGATCGGCCGCGAACGCTGCCCGATCGTGGACACGTGGTGGCAGACGGAGACGGGCGCGATCATGATCACGCCGCTGCCGGGGATTACTGCGACCAAGCCGGGGTCGGCGACGCACCCGTTCCCGGGAGTGTTTGCGGACGTCTTGGACGAGTCGACCGGTGAGCCGATCGAGGAGGGCCAGGGTCTGCTCGTGCTGACCCACCCGTGGCCGTCGATGTTGCGCACGCTGTACAAGGAGGAGGAGCGCTTCATCGATACGTACTTCAAGCGCTTCGGTAAGGAGACCTACCTGGTGGGCGACGCGGCGCGGCGCGACCGCGACGGCTACCTGTGGGTGATCGGGCGCATCGACGACGTGGTCAACGTCTCCGGTCACCGCCTGTCGACCGCTGAGGTCGAGTCGGCGATCGTGGCCCATCCGGACGTGGCCGAGGCGGCGGTGATCGGCCAACACGATGAGGACAGCGGGCAGGCGATCGTCGCGTTCGTCACGCTGCAAGGGGGCATCGAGGGCGACGAGCAGACCGTCGAGGGTATCCGCGCGACGGTCGCCGAGCGCATCGGCAAGTTCGCCCGCCCCAAGCGCATCATCTGGACCGATGATCTCCCCAAGACGCGCTCGGGGAAGATCATGCGACGCCTGCTGCGCGACATCGCCGAGGGCCGCGCGCTCGGCGATGTGACGACACTGCGCGACCCGGCCGTGATGGGAGCGCTCGAGGAGCAAGTCAAGCGGATGCAGACCGAGGAGTCCTAGATAGCGCTAGAGCTTTGCGAGATCCGCCTTCAGCTGGGCGAGGTCGAAGCCGTCGGGATTCACTTCCTTCTGCAGGTCCTCGGTCGAGATGTAGGCCCAGGCCTCGTCGCAGTACTTCTCGAAGAACTCGACAGTCATCTGCTGCAATGCACCCCAGGTCACGATGTCGATGTTCGCGCGCTTGGCGACGCAGCAGATGTAGTGCCCGCCATCGATCTGCGCGCCCGGCACGACGCTCCAGGGCTTGCCTTCGTTGAACTGCTCCATCGCGCTCGCTGGAAATTCGATGCCGATGCCGACCGTCTGAAACAGGTACATCGCCTGGTAAACGTGAGTTAGGTTCTTCGCTTCGAGCTTGACGAATGCACCGATCTTGTGGCGTGTCTGGGCCGCGTCGATGATCCCCGTCTTGCGCCGGTACTGGAGCACCTTGCGGACGTCTGAGCCCTTGTCGGTCGGATTGTGACCGGAGGGCCCGGCGTTGGGATCAAAGCCGGTGCCGGCGGCGTAATCACTGAGCACTCCCGCGGTCGTGAATGTCGCCGGATGACCGCCCTCGGTGCTCAGCAGCATCGTCTCATGCGCGGGGCCTGCCCACGCGCAGTCGCCCCATTCGTCGTTGCCGAGCATCCCCCAGCCTTTCGCCGGAAAGAGCGTCTCGTGGCCGAATTCCGCCGGCGCCGGCGGAATTTGCGTCGCGTCGAGGTAGTCCGCGAACAGCAGGTCGCGGGCGTCCTCGCTCGCTGGGGCCTTGCCGAGCTTGAGTGTGGGCATCTCGTCGTCTCCTCGTCGGTCCTGTTGAGTGCCGCACATTAGATCACGTGAGATAGTTCGCGGAGTTA
Source organism: uncultured Solirubrobacteraceae bacterium (assembly GCA_963830345.1). GTDB lineage: Bacteria > Actinomycetota > Thermoleophilia > Solirubrobacterales > Solirubrobacteraceae > Palsa-744. The sequence continues at coordinate 720,197 of CAWHLZ010000001.1, forward strand.
GAACTCATATATCCGTCCAGTGAGCGGTCCGCGGAGCGTCAAGCCGCGCGTCGTCTGATCGGATCTTTAGGTTTGACGGGGATGCTTGACGCGTGCGCCCGTGGCGGGCGCTGATCGTCCACCGACCAACTGAACGAGGAGCCGATGTCACCTTCCGTCGACGGCCGTCCGGTTTTGCCCGCGATTGGCCCGGCGATCGAGACCCGGGGCCTAACCAAGCGCTTCGGTGAGCGCACGGCGCTCGACGGCATCGACCTGCAGGTGCCGCGTGGCTGTGCGTTCGGCTTCCTCGGTCCGAATGGCGCCGGCAAGACGACGATCATCAGGACACTGCTCGGTCTCACGCGTGCGAGCGCCGGGAGTATGCATCTCTTGGGTCATCCCGTCCCAGCAGAGCGAGCGCAGGCGCTGCAGCGCGTCGGGGCGATCGTCGAGGAGCCGCGCTTTCACATGCACCTCAGCGGGCGCGAGAACCTGCGCATCGTCGCTGCAGTCCGCGGTCCGGAGACGTGGGACCGGATCGACCCGGCGCTGGCACGGGTCGGCCTGTCCGAGCGGGCCAGCGAGAAAGTCAAGAGCTACTCCATGGGCATGCGCCAGCGACTCGGGGTCGCCCGCTGTCTACTGGCCGATCCGCTGCTGCTGATCCTGGACGAGCCGACCAACGGACTCGATCCAGGCGGCATCCAGGAGTTCCGCGAAATGATCCGCGCGATGGTCGAGCAGGAGCGCCGAACGGTGTTCATCTCCTCGCATCTCCTGGACGAGGTCGAAAAGACGTGCGACGCGGCCGCGATCGTCGATCGCGGCAAGATCGTCACACAGGGCGCGATCGCCGATCTTGCCTCCGGCGGCGGTGCGCGCCACGAGTTGATCGTGGGCGTTGACGACCCTGACCGGGCGCTTGGCGTCCTCGGCGGCAGCGAGTTGGTAGCCGAGGCCCGACTGGATGACGAAGGCATTCGCATCGTGCTGTCCGGGGATCCACAGACGGCGGCCCGGGTGAACGCAGAGCTTGTGCGGGCCGGGGTGGGCGTGACGCGTCTGGAGCCGGTCCGTCACAGCCTCGAGCAGCGCTTCCTGCAGATCACATCGAGGCTCGACGCGGACCTCGTACCGGAGGAGGTGAAGGCATGAACCCCACGATCGCGATACGGATGGTCGGAGCAGACTTCCTGAAGCTGCGCAAGAAGCGCGGCACGCTGATCTGGGCGTTGGTGCTCGCGGTGGCGCCACTGCTGATCTTCTTCATCGTCAAGGCCGTACAGCACTCCTCGAGCCCGGCTGAACACTCGCCGGCAGGTGGCGTCGGTGGCTACACGGATGCGTTGCGGGTGCTCGCGTTCTTCTTCGGTCCGCTCGCCGCGATCATGATCGGCACCGACGCAGGCGCGGGAGATCTCGCGGCAGGAGTCTTCCGCGATCTCGTTGTGACCGGACGTTCGCGCATCGCGCTGTTCGCGGCGCGCGTCCCGGCGGCGGTGGGCCTATGCTGGCTGGTGGTCCTGGCCGGCTACGCGCTGACCCTGATTGGGACCTATGCGCTCGCCTCGGGGACGCCCACTCCGGGCGGCGCTCTGGTGTTGAACGGCCTGTTGTTCATGTTGTTCTCCACCGGCATCGTGTGCGTGGTGGCCGTTGGCTTCTCCTCGCTCACCGGCTCGCGCCCGGCGGCACTGACGGTGCTCATCGGCTGGCAGCTGATAGCGAGTCGCATCCTGGAAAACATCGAATCGCTCGGCAGCTCGCGCAAGCTGATCCTCAGCCAGGCGGTCGCCCACTTCGGCCCGATCAGCCTCAACGACGGTCACGGACCCCGAGGCGCGACCGTGACGATGTCGACGGGCACCGCGGTGGTCGTGACGCTCGGCTGGATCGTCGTCTTCCTTGCGCTTGGGGCATGGCGCACGCGCACGATGGACGCCTGACCAGCGGGCCGCTGGGCGGCGCGATGCGGCGTCCTCGTTAGCTCGTGTGCTGAAGCACACTTCGCTCACTGCGTCCTTGCCTCGCTTGCCCAGTGGGCCCGCTGGTGGCGTTTAGCTACACCTTGCGATACTCGGGGACCCACGACCCGTCGTGCTGGCGGGTGAAGTCCTGGAATAGTCCGGGCGCCTCGGCCTGCATGATGCGGGCGATCTCGTCGAACACGCTACGCAGCTCCTCCTCGGCTCCCGCGGCGGTGCGCATCTCGATCACGTGGCGCAGTGTGCGCGCGTTGGCCGTCCACACGATGTCCGTGCTCAGGCCGATCGGGGCGAGTCGGCGCAGCGCGGAGGTGACCTCCTTCTTGACGTGGAAGGGCACCCCCTCCTCGTCGATCCCCAGCTCCTTGGCGGCGCTCACCTGGAACTCCTCGAGCTGCTCGACGATCGCGAGCACCTGCTCGCGCACAGGTTCCAGTGCGGCGGGGACGCGGAAGCCGATGTCAGTCAGGCGCACGTAGCGCAGGCTCTCCTGGCTGAACGCCGAGCCGGCGCGGTGCCTGACGAGCTCGTGAGTGAAAACACGGCTCACGTTTCGTATCGCCAGGGAGTAGCTGGCGTGCTCGAGCACGCTGCCATGGGCCGAGCGCAGAATGTTGGCGAAGTACTCGCGCTGGTCGGTGCGGACCTTCGTGACGTTCGGGTTGAGCCCCGGCTCCCAACTGCGGTAGCAGGCGCGCCCGCCGAACTCCACGAGCAGCTCACCGCCGTTGGTCTCGCCTTCGGCCTCCTGCAAGCGCCGCTCCAGCCACGACTCCCCGCCGACGTCCCGTAGGTAGGCGCCCATGCCCGCGAGATCGATCGACGGGCGTGCGATAAGGAACACACGTGGACTTGTCTCGTGCATCGGGGCGGACGATGCTAGGGCGTCTCCCGGACGTCGCGGGAGCGCTCCGAGCATGCTCGTACACTGGTTGGCCAGTGGTTGGCCCAGGCGCCGAAAACGGTTCCCAGAAGATCGTCCAGGCGCAGGATCTGTGCCGTCGCTACGGCGAGGGCGAGGCGGCAGTCGACGCGCTGGCGGGGGTCACGGTGGACTTTCCCACGGGGCGCTTCGCGGCGATCATGGGCCCGTCGGGTTCGGGCAAGTCGACGCTCATGCACCTGCTCGCGGGCCTCGACCGCCCGAGCACCGGCACCGTCAGCGTGGCCGGGGTCGAGCTGACCGAGCTCGACGATCGCGCGCTGACGCAGCTGCGCCGCGATCGCATCGGCTTCATCTTTCAGACGTTCAACCTGCTGCCCGTGCTCAACGCCGAGGAGAACATCCTGCTGCCGCTGTCGATCGCGGGACGCGATGTCGACCGCGCGTGGTTCGAGCAGCTCGTGGACACGGTCGGCATTCGCGACCGGCTCAGCCATCGCCCCGCGGAGCTCTCCGGCGGTCAGCAGCAGCGCGTAGCGGTCGCCAGGGCGCTGATCTCACGCCCGGCGGTCGTGTTCGCGGACGAGCCTTCGGGGAACCTGGACTCGAAGTCCTCGGGCGATGTGCTGCAGCTGCTGCGCCACGCCGTCGATGACTTCGGGCAGACAGTCGTGATGGTCACCCACGACGCGCACGCGGCGTCGTTCGCCGACAGGCTGCTGCTGCTGGCCGACGGCAAGATCGTCCACGACGGCGAGGCGGCGAGCGCCGAGCAGGTGCTCGACCTGATGAAGGCGATCGGCTGATGAACAAGCTGGTGCTCCGCGGCTTTGCCCAGCGCAAGGTCCGGGCGCTGCTGACGGGCATCGCGATCGTACTCGGGGTGGCGCTGATGGCGGGCACCTACATCCTCACCGACACGATCAGCAACGCTTTCGCGGAAGTCTTCGGCAGCGCCTATAAAGACAAGGCCGTCGTCGTCACCGCCAAGGAAACGCTCGGCCACAACAGCGGCTCACGGACCTATCCGATCAGCGAAGCAACGCTCACCCGCGTACGCGCGGTGCCCGGGGTGGCGGCGGCCTCCGCGTCCATCTCCACGCGGGCGACGCTGCTGACGGCGAGTGGCAAACGCATAAGCGGCGCAGCGCCATCGCTCGTCAACGCGCTGCAGCCGCCCCGCTTCGAGGCCTTCACTGCCGCGCAGGGGCATCTGCCGAACGCGGAAGACGAGGTCGCGATCGATCAGGCGACCGCGCAGCGCGAGCACCTCGAGCTCGGACAGCGGCTGGTGATCGCCGGCAGCGCGCCAGCGCGGAGCTACACGATCTCCGGGATCGCGAAGTTCGCGGGCAGCGAATCCTTCGGCGGCACGAGCGTCGCGCTGGTGGTTCCCGCCCAGGCCCAGTATGTGGCGGGCGAACCCGGCGAATACGACGGCATCAACGTCGCCGCAGACCCCGGCATCTCCCCGGAACAGCTCGCCGCGCGCGTGCGCGCGGCGCTGCCGGCGACGCTGATCGTGCGCACCGGCGCCCAGGAAGCCGCCAACCAGACTTCCGAACTGGAAGAAAAGCTCGGCTTCCTGCGCAAATTCCTGCTCGTCTTCGCCTACGTCGCACTCGTCGTCGGCGCGTTCATCATCTTCAACACCTTCTCGATTACCGTCGCCCAGCGCATGCGCGAGTTCGGCCTGCTGCGCACGCTCGGTGCCTCGCGCAGGCAGATCATGCGTTCCGTGGTCGAGGAAGGGCTGCTGCTGGGTGTCGCGGGATCGGTGGTCGGGCTGTTTGCAGGGATCGGCCTCGCGCCGGCGCTCGACGGGCTGTTCAAGGCCTTCGGCGCCGACTTGCCTGACAACGGCACCGTCCTGGAGACGCGCACGGTGATCGTCTCGCTTGGCGTCGGCATCATCATCACGGTGCTCGCGGGCTTTTTCCCGGCGCTGCGCGCGACGCGCGTGCCGCCGATGGCGGCGATGCGCGAGGGCGTGCAGATCCCGCCGCGGTCGCTGCCCACCCGACGGGTGCTGGCGATCCGCTTTGCGCTGTATCTCGCGGTCGTGGTAGGGCTGCGGATCGTCGTCGGCGGCGGTCTTGCGTTGGTGGTCTTCGTGGTGATCGCCGTACGTGCCGTGCGACTGCGGGCGCGGCTGAAGCGCGGCGGCGAGCGCCCGCCGCGCCACTACCGCGTGATTCCCGCGCTCGGCCGTGCCATCGGTCTGATCGTGAGTTGGCGCGGCATCACCGGGCGCCTGGCGCGGGAGAACTCGGTCCGTCAGCCGGGCCGCACGCTGGTGACCGCGCTCGCGTTGACCGTGGGGCTCGGGCTCGTCGCGTTCATCTCAGTGCTCGCCGCGGGCACGAAGGCGACGATCGACCAGGCGGTCAACCGCTCGTTCGCCGGCAACCTGATCGTGCAGAACACGAGCACCGGCGAAGGCGGCATACCGGGGGCGATCGCGCCGGCGCTCAGGTCGATCCATGGCGTGGGCGCGGTCACCGCGATCGCCTTCACCAAGGGCAGGGTGCAGGACCTCTCCCAGCCGGGCGCGCCCGTGATCGACGAAAAGAGCCCCGTGACCGCGATCGAACCGGAGTCGTTCGGCGCGATGTACAAAGTCGAATGGGAACACGGCTCGGCGGCGACGCTCGCGTCGCTCGGCCAGGACGGCGCGATCCTGTCGAAGAAGTTCGCGAGCGCCCACCACCTGCGGGTCGGGCAACGGCTGCTTGTGCTGAGCGCCTCGGGCCACCAGGTGACGCTGACGGTGCGGGGCATCATCAAGGAAGAAGCGATCGGCCTGTTCTCCAACCTGACGATCTCGCGCGCGCTGGCGCGCACGGCGTTCGGGCAGCGCGAAGACGGCGTGGACTTCATCGCCTACGCCTCCGGCGCAAACGGCACGCAGGTGCACGACAGCATCAACGCGCTGCTGCACGCCGGCTTCCCCCAGACGCACGCGCAGACGGCGGCACAGTACACCCAGGAACAGAGCAACAAAGTCAACAAGCTCCTGCTGCTCGTATACGTGCTGCTGGCGCTGTCGGTGCTCGTCTCCCTGCTCGGGATCGTGAACACGCTCGTGCTGTCGATCTACGAGCGCACGCACGAGCTCGGGATGATGCGCGCGATCGGCGCCTCGCGCAGGCAGATTCGCCAGATGATCCGCTATGAGTCGCTGATCACCGGCCTGATCGGCGGTGTGCTCGGTCTCGTGATCGGCGTCGTCGGGGCGGTGCTCGTGGCCAAGCTCGAGCTGTCGGGATCGGGCTACGTGCTGTCGATCCCGGTCGGCACGCTGGTCGTGCTGCTGATCGCCGCCGCGTTCGCCGGCCTGCTCGCCGCGCAGCTGCCGGCGCGCCGCGCGGCGCGCCTGGACGTGCTCAGCGCGCTGGTATCCGAGTAGCGACCATGCTCGCACCGTGGCGCTTGGCTCCCCGGTAGCGCTCCTCCGCCTGTCGGGACGCTCTAAGCTGGGCGACCGTGGCCGTCACAGCATCCGCCGAGCCGTCCGACCCCGAGCTCCAGGCCACGGCATGGGACCTGGAGCCGCTGGTCGAAGGCGAGGGCCAAGACGGCGTTGAGCGCCGCCTGAGCGACGCGCTCGCGCGAGCGCAGGCGTTCGCGGCGCGCCACGCGGGCAAGCTGGACGAGCTCGACAGCGCGAGGCTGCGCGAGGCGATGGGCGAGCTGGCGGTCATCCACGAGCTCGTCGCTCGCGCCGGCTACTACGCGGCGCTGCGCTTCTCCACCGACACCGCCGATCCCGCTAACGGCGCGCTGCTGCAGAAGGTGCAGGAGCAGGAGACGGCGATCCAGACGACGCTGCTGTTCTTCGAGCTGGAGTGGGCGGCGCTGCCGGACGAGCGCACCGAGGAGCTGCTGGCGGGGGAAGGCCTCGAGTTCTGTGGCCATCACCTGCGCAACGTGCGTCGCTATCGCGAGCACCTACTGAGCGAGCCCGAGGAGAAGATCCTCGCCGAGAAGTCGCTCACAGGCGCAGGCGCATGGACGCGGCTGTTCGAGGAGCTCACCTCGGCGATCGAGGTCACGCTCCCGGCTACACCCCACGGGGCGCGGGCCGGCGAGCCGCCGGCGGCGGGAGCCGGCGACGGCGCGGGCGGCACGGCCGCGGCGGGTGGGGGCGAGCGCGTCGCCCTCGACGTCGCGCTCAGCCGCCTGTCGCTCGCCGACCACGACATCCGGCGCACGACCGCCGAGGCCGTCACCGCCGCCCTGGCCCCGGGGCTGCGCACGCGCGCGTTCCTGTTCAACACGCTGCTCGCCGATAAGGCCACCGACGACCGCTTGCGCAGCTACCCGCACTGGCTGGCGGCGCGCAACCTCGCCAACGAGGCCAGCGACGAGTCCGTGGGGGCACTGATCGAGGCGGTTCGCGGGCGCTACGAGATTCCCCGTCGCTGGTACCGGCTGAAGGCGAAGCTGCTCGGCTTGGAACGGCTGGCCGACTACGACCGCATGGCGGCGGTCACCGCGGACGAGGTCAGCTTCCCGTTCGCCCGCGCGCGAGAGATCGTGCTCGACTGCTATTCCTCGTTCTCCCCCGAGCTGGGCGCGCTCGTCAAGCGCTTCTTCGACGAGCGGCGGATCGACGCGCCGATCCGCCCGGCCAAGCGTGGCGGCGCCTTCTGCGCGGCGGCGGTGCCGTCGGTGTTTCCGTACGTGCTGCTCAACTACACCTCGCGCCGGCGCGACGTGCTGACGCTCGCGCACGAGCTCGGTCACGGGGTCCACTTCGCGCTCGCCGCGCGCCAGGGCGTCTTTCACCAGAGCACGCCGCTGACACTCGCTGAGACCGCGTCGGTGTTCGGCGAGACGATCGTGTTCGGGCGCCTGCTGGAAGAGGACACGACGCCCGCCTCGCGTCTGGCGCTGCTGGCGGAGAACCTCGAGGACACGATCGCCACCGTCTTTCGCCAGGTGGCGATGAACCGCTTCGAGGAGCTTGTGCACACGAGCAGGCGCGAGCAGGGAGAGCTCTCGGTGCAGCGCCTGGGCGAGCTGTGGGCCGAGAGCCAGACTGAGATGTTCGGCGACTCGGTGGAGGTGACCGACGGATATCGCACATGGTGGTCCTACATCCCGCACTTCATCGGTAGCCCCGGCTACGTGTATGCGTACGCCTATGGGCAGTTGCTCGCGCTGTCGGTATACGAGCGCTACGAGCAGACCGGCCCGGAGCTCGTGCCCCGCTACCTGGAGATGCTCGCCGCCGGCGGCTCACGTACGCCGCAGGAGCTCGGGAGCATCGTCGGGGTGGATCTGGCCGACCCGGGGTTCTGGACGGCAGGGCTGGACCTCGTCGAGCGCCAGCTACAGGAGGCGGAGGCGGCCGCCGAGGCGTCAGGGCGGGTTTAGCGGAGGCGTATGGGGCCTTCGCGTGGTGAGCTGACTGCGCGGGCGTGGTCGCCTGTCAGAAACGACGCGCTGAGATTCACCCGAGCTATGTTGGCCGAGTCAGAGACACACGCAACGATGCGGGCATGCGCCTGACGCCACTGGCCCAATGGCGATTCTCTGCAAACACCTACATATCTAGCCAGTCGCCAGGCGCCGGCTGGCTGGCCGCTTAGTCGCAACAAATGCCGCGATTGGACCTGTGTATGGTCCGCCCAGATGCAGTCTGATCGTTTCAACGACGTCGGGCTAGGGGATCTATTTGCTGCATTCGTGATAGCCGGGCATGTCATTGGAGCCGGCCTGTGAAGCGCTGCTTGAGCTGCGAGCGGCGCTTCGACGGACCATCCTGGATCTGCCCATCCTGCGGCTTTGCTCCACCCGTGCTCGATGATATACCGCGTTTCGTTGTGCCGCTCAACAACGACGGATTTGACCCCGCTACTTTCGATAAGTTGGTCGAACTGGAGCACGGTTCATTTTGGTTTCGGTCTCGTAACCGCCTGCTGGTCTGGGCGGTTGAACGCTATTTTCCGACGGCCCGTAGCTTTTTCGAGATCGGCTGTGGCACCGGTTATGTGCTTGAGGGTCTGCATCGGGCGTTGCCGCATTTGCGTGTTGTCGGCGCTGAGCTTCATGGAGAGGGACTCCAGCACGCTTCCCAGCGCGTGCCGAGCGTCGAGCTTTTGCAGATGGACGCTCGTAGGATCCCGTTTGATAGCGAGTTTGATTTGATCGGTGCGTTCGATGTACTGGAGCACATCGACGACGACGAGAGAGTGCTAGACGAACTCGGCGCGGCTGTCAAGCCCGGGGGTGGGATCCTCATAACGGTCCCTCAGCATCCCTGGCTCTGGAGCGCATCTGACGATTACGGTGAGCATAAGCGTCGCTACCGGCGAGCCGAACTAGTGGCAAAGGTGACGGCGGCGGGATTCGAGGTCCGCCGCATTACGTCTTTTGTAAGCCTATTGTTGCCGGTCATGGCGATGGTGCGTCTATACGGACGCATACGACGCCCGGATCCGGCGAGTGAGCTGACCGTCACCAGAGCCGACTCCGCTCTGGAGCGGGTCCTCGACCTTGAGCGCGCCCTGATCGCTCATGACAAGGACCTCCCGTTCGGCGGCTCACTGCTGATGGTGGCGAGTCGCGCGTGACGGCTGCGGGTCAGCCTGTACTGATGAGGAGGCACGGTGAACCTGCTCGATGATTTGCATGTACACGCTCCGGTCAGCTCGCCCGAGCGAGAGCCGCTGCACCGGCGTGAGCGTCGGACGCGCTGTGCGGCGATCCTTGTCGTTGCCACTGCGATCACCTCGACATGGCTGCTTTCCGGCGTTGCGATCAACGAAGCGGTCCGATTTGCGTCGTTTGAGGCCTTCTATGTGCTGCTGCCGGGGTTCCTTCTATATACCCTGCTCTCGGTCGAGCCCGGGGGCTGGCTGCGTACCGTGGCAGTTGGTGTGCCATTGGGTTACGCGATCAATACCGGCGCCTTCGCGCTGACGGCCGCCCTGGACGTACGCGCCGCCTTTGCATTCCTGCCGCTTGTTGCACTCGGAGTCATCGGGCCCATCCTCATGTGCCGGAGTAAGTGGGCATCCCCGCGGACCCTGTACCGAGGTGTGCGGGATCGCGACCGCGTGCTCGCCCGGGGTGAATGCAGCGATCACGGGCAGACTGATCGTGCACGGGCGCAAATCAAGCGCAGGGCTGACGCGCAGGCGCAAATCAAGTGCAGGGACGACGCGGGGAAGCGATCGGTCGGGGGACTGGACGCCCTGCTCGTGGCGAGCGCAATCACGGCGGCGCTGGTGCTCCTTGCGCTTACGTTTTTCGCCTCCTCGCCACTGCCCGCTCAGGCTCACAGTGTTGTCTACAGCGCGGACAACGTCTTCGACATCTCCCTGGCGGCTGAGGCACGCAACCACTGGCCGATTACCGCGCCCTGGGTCGCCGGACAGTCATTGCGCTACTACACCGGGGTTTTCATCCATGCTGCTGCGATCAACCAGGTGGTAGGTGTGCCACTATCGACCGTATTCCTGCGACTGCTTCCAACAATGATGTTCCTGGTAGTAGCCATGCAACTGTGGTTCTTGGGTAGCTCGCTGAGACGGTCTCATTGGGTCGGGCCGCTGGCCGTGGTCCTGCTACTTGTCGTCGAGGACCTGAACCTGAATCCGACGCAGTCTCAAGTCTTTCACATCAATCCATTCACCCAATTTCCGCAAAGTCCCAGCTTTGCGTTTGGTGCACCGTTCCTGCTCGGCGTGCTGGCGCTACTCGGACCGCGGTTTGCCGAGGTCAGCGCGCCGTCCGCGGTTGACGGCGATCGCCGTGGCGTAACGTCCGCTGGCGCCGTGGGTACGTTTGCGATCCTGGCGATCCTCGTGGTGGGTGCGGCGACGGCGAAGACGTTCGCCGCAGCCGACCTGGTTGGTGGTCTGGGTTTCTACTGGCTATGGAGCCTGATTGCACGGAGGCCGTCGCGTCTGGCGCTGTACTGCCTTGCGCTGTCGGTGATCTGCGTGGCGGTCGTGTACTTCACGACGCTCGCGGGTGGCGGCGCGTCGTCGATGAGCCTTGCTCCGTTCAACTTCGTACAGGAAGGGAACTCGTTTGTGCGCGCGCGGACCCTGGCAGAAGGTATGGTCGGGCACTCCCTCTACTGGCTACCGTTGCTCTTGGGGGCTGGAATCTTCGCGGTGTGTCTATTCGCGCCGCTGCTGGGAGGGGTATGGCTGCTGCGCAGGCGCAGCGCAATCTCGGCGGCCGGCGGGCTCGCGGGTGCCGTGTTCGTTACCGGGGCGCTCGCCTATCTGCTGCTCGGGGCTCCGGGCGGGGTGGAGGGCGTCTTTCTGGTGTACGGCTACATCGCGGTGGTGCCGCTCGCGGCAGCCGGTTTGTTGCGTTTGTGGGAAGACACGCCGCCGGATGCGCGGCTTAGGCTCGGGAGAGCGTGCGCAGGGCTGCTCGCGCTCGGCCTGGCGATCGCCGGAGTCACGCCGGCACTGGCGTTGGCGGGGCGGGAGGCCGACGCGTGGTACGCGCTGGTGTACGGGTGCGTGGCGGGTGGAATCGCACTCACCATCTTCCGACTCCGGATCTACTACGTGGCTACTATCTCCTCGCGTGTCGGCCGCACCGTTGCATGCGCCATCCCGCTATTGGTTGTGCTGGGATTGGTGAAGCCCACGGCGCTGGCGGCGTCGGGAGCGTGGAAGACGATCACCCGCCAACGGATAGCACCTACAGATTCTGCGAGTCACTATGGTCTGACATCCTCGTTGTACACCGGTCTGATCTGGGTTCGCGATCACACGAGCAGGTGCGACGTGCTTGCCGTGAGCAATCACTTCTCCGGTCCCGGTGGGGTGGAACCGGACTACGTGTACTACTCAGCATTCACCGAACGTCGTATCTTCCTGGAGAGCTGGCTCTACACGCCCGCGGGGACCCTCGGCCGCGAGCCGTTCCCGGGTCGGCTGGCGCTCAACAACCTCGCAGTATCGGGTAGCCCGAAGGCGCTGCGAGAGCTGGCGCTCGACGGGGTGAGCTACGTCCTGATCGACAAGCGCCACGGCGGAGGGGCACCGGAGCCACCGAGTGTGAGTCGACTCGTCTTTGAGAACAGCGCGCTCGATGTCTACCGCCTGTTCGCACCGCGAGACTCTGCCCGCCCGCGGTGCGCGACGGTGACATAGCCGTGCTCCTCGCCGAACGCAGCATTTTGCCAGAAGTGTGTCTGACTTAATGGCAAATGCACCCAAAGCAATACATGGGTGGGATGCCTAGGATAGGCCCGCGATGACATCGACGTAAACCTACTTCCAGATGTTACACAATATCCAATTTGATATGATTCACTGATGCTGACGACGACATCGTGCACAGAAACCGATTGGCTCGCAAGCACCTTGGAGGCTCTACGTTACGCGGGCGCCGCGATTGTCACAGACGTCCTCTCGCCAGAGCTCGTCGCACGGACGCGCACGGCGATGTACGAGGTGCGGGCGCGGATTGTCGAGGAGATCGGCCAGGAGCGACTGGACCGTGCGGCCGAGGTGGGGGTCGTCAGAGTAATGCCCCGTTACGACCCCTTCTTCTTGGAGCTCGTGGCGTTGCCCGAGATGCTCGAGATCGTCGATCAGACTGTTTCTGACACTGCGGTGATGCACCTCCAGAATGGTCTCATCCTCGCGCCCTGGGATGCGTCAGTCGACAAGGTCTTCCAGCTCACGTTCCATCAGGACTTTCCGCGTTATATGAACGGTTATACGGCGTCCGTCAACGCGATGCTCGCGATCGACGAGTTCACCGCCGGCAACGGTGGCACGTTGGTCGTGCCCGGCACGCATCAGCGGCCTGGAATACCAGATCGCGCCTACCTGGAGGCGTCGGCGGTCGCCGTGCAATGCCCCGCCGGCGCCATGATCGTATTCGACTCAACCCTATGGCATGCGGCGGGGCGCAACATGACCAACCGTGATCGCGTGGCCATCAACTTCATGTTCACGCGCTCGTTCTTTAAGCAGCAGGTCGACTACGTACGCGCGCTCGGCGACGAGCTCATAATGGTCCAGCCGCCGCGCGTCCAGCAGCTGCTTGGCTGGTATACGCGAGTCGTCACCAGTCTCGAGGAGTACTATCGACCGCCCGAGGAGCGCCTGTACCGCGCCCGTCAAGGATGATCTCCTCGCCCGCTGCGCCCAGCCGTGGTCAACTAGGCGGCGCTTTCCGTGGCGGCCGAGTCTTGGGCTCGCTGCCCAGCCGTACCAACACCGTGAACTCGTACAGGTCATAGTCGTGCAGCAGTGACACGTTGCGTGACCACCGCTCCTTGCAAAGCTGAAAGTACTCGCCCGGATCAGCATAGTAGAGGTAATCGCGCATCCGCTCCACGTCGGCGTAGCACGACAGCATGTTGAACGCAAAGCCCTTTCTGCTTAGCTGAGCCAGGTGGGCGATCGTCGTCATCACGTGCGCCCTCCACCGCTCCTCCGGTGTGTTCAGCCGCACGTTGAAAATGCCGCTCGCCACGGTGTAGTCGGCCCGCTCGAGCGTTTCGGCGCGGTCTGTGAACACGCACCTGACGTCCTTCACCGCCGCGCGCGCTGCGTCGATCATCGGCGTGCACACGTCGAATCCCACATAGCGAAACGGCCTCGAGGTTGCCAGCAGGCGTCTTGCAAGCGCACCGTAGCCGCAGCCATAGTCGAGCACGGAGCACTCGCGGTCCTCCTCGGTGCCCCCCGGTACGACGCGCAGCAGCTGAGTCAACCGCAACTGCTGTGACTCATCGGAATTCCAATCGACCCCCCGCGGGGTGCCGCCGTATCTCGCCAGCGTCTCAGCGTAGTACCTAGCGACCGGTGCCACCACATCGGTGTCCTCTGGCGAAGGGGCTCTCTGGGCTGATGTCCGTAGGGAGATGCGCCGGTGACCGGACGGCACGGATGAAGCCGACTCAGAAATTGCGCAGCTCCCAGCTCTTTGCGGGATGTATCGGCGTCTCGATGGAGCGCAGGACCGTCCCCTCGTCCTTGTCTCTAAGCACCACGGCGCCGGCGCCGATGACGCACCGGCGGCCCAACGTGATCCCGTCGCGTAGCGTGGCATTGACGCCAATAAATGAGCTTTCACCGACAACCACGTGCCCCGATATCACCGCATGGGAGGCGATGAAGCAATGATCCTCGATGCGGCTGTGATGGCCGATGTGGTTGCCGCTCCACACCACGACGTCATCACCGATCTGTGCGAACGGTTGGATCACATTCGCCTCGAATATAAACGTGTTCTCGCCAATGCGCTCGTCGCTCATCAGATATGCCCTCGAGTTCACATATGTGACAAAACCGTATCCAAGCGTGCGGCATCGCTCATAGATACCGCGTCTGACGCTGTTGACTCCACGGAACCCGGTCGCTACGAGCAGATCGACGCGGTCGGGCGGATGGCTCTCCAGCAGCTCCTCGAATGCCACCACCGGCAAGTCGGCAAACGTGTCTGTGGTCGCGTACTCGCCGTCGACGGTGTACGCGACCACCTCGCGCGGGCTGTCCTTGAGCAGGTATACCGCAGCAACCTGCGCAAATGCTCCCATTCCAAAGATCACGACCGGCTTCTCGCTCATGACGCAGCCTTCATACTCGTATGGGGCATATGGCTCGATGGACGGCCGCTCGGAGTTGCGTGTTCCACGCCTAGGTAGGCCGAGTCAGATTGCGTTCGTCTTGCTCCCAACATATATCGCGAAGCCTCGTCGCCAACATTCAGCAGGAGATCCAAGATGCTCACTCCATGCTCGAACGGTCCGTGCAACTGTGGGTACTGGGGATAACCGTCGTAGCTCATCCATTCAACGTCGATACCGGCTGCGCGGAAGCGCTGCACATCGAGGTACTCGCGAGCTGCCGGACCCGAGAGGTAGCGCGTGGCGCCCGCGGCTTGGCAGATGCCGAGCAGCCGCTCGGTCTTGTGGCCGCTTGTGGTGTAGTCGCTGGAGGCCGTCAGGGGCGTCTGTATCCCGAGCAGCACGCGCAGAGCCTCTAGGAAGCGCCGGTTGATTGCCGCGAGCTTCCGCTCCCGAGTTTCCCTGTACAGGCTTTCGAGCTCGGCCTCGTAGCGCTTAAAAAAGGGCGCCGTCCGATACCATGTCTTCACTGTCAGCCAATGCCGGGCTGCCCACGCGGGGTCGCTCACCATGGCTTGGTCGATGCGCTGCAGGTAGCGTCCCTTTACCTGCACTGGGATTGTCAACCAACGCAACCCCTGTGGAGACTTTAGGAGATTGCGATTGCGCCAGTCGCGCCTGGTGTACTGCACCTCGTCGTACAGGATGAACTCGTCGACCCGGCTCATCACATCGAAATAGCCCTTCCAGGGGATGTAGTTCGATTGCAGGATGGCGACGGTCTTTTCGGGCGCGCGGTCCATAAGCGGGGTCTCGGCGGGCATGCTGGACATTCAGCTACAGGGTTACTCCGACGACTAGGCCGGCGATTACGAGCGCGATGCCCGCCACCTTGCCCGGTGTAAGCGTCTCTCCGAAGAGCACCGCACTGAGTACCAGCACCGTTACGAACGACAGCGATAGAAAGGGGTAAGCGCGACTCAGCTCCAGGCGCGACAGCGCCGCCATCCACGCTAGGGCCGCGACGAAGGTGGCGAGCATCACGCTGATCACCCACGGATCGAGAAGCATATTGAGAAGGTAGGTGACCTTGCCGTGAACGCTGGCGGGTAGGTTACCGTGGCGCATCAGCTGCCACTTGACGACGAGCTGTCCGTAGACACCCGCGGCTACTGCTGTCGCAACTCCCAGCCAGGCCATCTAACTCGGCAGCCCGCATGTTGCGTAGCCGATCCCGCGCTGCCCGTAACCGTCGCCGCTGTAGAGCAGGTAACGCACACCGTTGTAGTCGAAGACCGCGGGGTAGGCGGTTTCGGAATCCCACTCCCCCGGAGATGGCTCCAGGCCCGCGCGACTGTCATCGCGCTCCCAGACGAGACCGTCCTGTGACTCGGCGTAACCGAGTCTGTAGTGCTCGCCACGCACCGAGAACCACATCCGGTAACAGTCCGCGTCTCGCACCACGTACGGACGGCTGATCGCAACCTCGCTAGGATCGCCGAAGTCGATCGCCACCTTCCCTTCGCGCTTCCACTTGATCCCATCGATGCTCTCCGCATAGCGTACGTGATAGAAGTGGCACGGCCTTCCCCTGACCGTCTCCCAGCGCACGCAGGACGAGTACCACATGCGCCACACTCCCTCGTCCACCATCACCCACGGTGTGCCGGCGAGATAGGGATCGATCGCGCTACGCTCCAAGAGTGGCGCCAACGACACGCGCTGGAAGTCACGCTCGCCAGAGGGCCGTATAGCAAGTCCCGCGTAGTGGTAGAAAGGGACTGTCACGCCTCGCGTCCAACCTCCGTAGTACAGCAACGTGTCCTGGTCGCGCTCCACCACGCATGCTGCGGTTGCACCGCTGTCATCAAACGCCCCCAGTGGTCCAGGCGCTAGCACCGGGTAGGGATCGTGGGCGAGCAACGTGAGTGTGCCGTCCGGCGCGATCTCGATGTGGGCGCGCGCCACATACCCACGGCCCTGTTCGTCGCGCGGCGAGTACAGCAGCGTCAAGCGTCCGTCTGCGAGCGCCTCAACGGTGGGCAGCATCGCGTGCGAGTGCGCCCACTCCTGGCTCGTAGGGGTGGCGATCAAGCGGCCGCGCTTGGTCCACCCTGGAGACGCCGGTATACGCGTAACGGCGGTCTCGATCATGCGAGAACCTCACCAGCGTCAGCCCTCGACAGCGGTCGGTCCACGTGGCCGTCTGATCCAATCGCGCTGGTGACGCGATCCACGACGAACAGCGGCCGCCCGCGCGACTGTTCAAAGACTCTGCCGATATACAGCCCCGTGACCCCCGTGCTGAGGATGATAAATCCGCCTTGCAGCAATATCGCCACGACGATGCCGGTCCAGCCGGGGTAGACGTGACCCGTGATACGCCCGTAAATTAGGTACAAGGCGAGAACGCCGCCGATCAGGGCCCATCCGAATCCGAGGTATACGACCCAGCGCAAGAGGAACGTGGTCTGGAAGAAGACGCCGTTGACCGCTACTTTGAGTAGGCGGCGGAAGCTGTAAGAGCTGCGCCCCTCGAAACGCGGCACAGGCTCATAGTCGACTATAGCTGTGTCGAAGCCTAGCCACAGCAGCACCAGTGTATAGTGGCGGTCGTTGTCGCCCAGCTCAAGGAAGGCATCCACCGCCTTGCGCGAGAGGATGCTGAGTGTGCCGAACTCGCCCTCTGACTTGGCGCCCGCAAAGGTCCGCAATCCCCAGTAGTAAAGGGCTCCCAACAACCTGCGCGGTAGATTTGCGGGCTTCTTGCGCGTACGTCGTCCAAAGACAATGTCACAGCCCTCGACCGCTCTCGTGAACAAGCGCGGGATGTCCTCGGGAGGATCCTGGAGGTCGCAGTCGATCACGGCGACCCAGGCCCCGCGGGCATAGTCAAGGCCTGCTGTAATCGCGGCGTGCTGACCAAAATTGCGACTCAGGAGAATGCCTCGCACGGAGTCGTCGAGATCGGCGAGGCGTTCGATCTCCGGCCATGAACCGTCTTCGGCGCGGTCGTCGACCAGTACGATCTCATAGCTCGTGCCCAGCCCTCGCAGGGCGGTGGTGAGCCGCTCGTGCAGGTGGCCTAGGCAGGACTGACAGCCATACACGGGCACAACGACGCTGAGCACGGGGTCTGGACTCCGTTCATCGCTTTGCCTCTTTTGATGGCGCCGGGCAAGGCGGCGTGTCCCCACCAGTTGATCGCCAGCCGGCATCGCGCGAGCATACCACCGGCCGAGTCTCGCACTAGAGAATTCGTGGCCGAGCGAACGGTGGCCGGCTTGGTGGGAGTTTACTCGTGTTTCTTGCCCTGATTTTGTCGCCGGATTTGTTTCCGACTAGCGCGAGCACCCGTGTCGCTTAGTTGTATATCGGCATATCGTTGTGTGCGAGCGAGAACGACTCCGGTTGGAGACATTTGCCGGTCGGTGCTCCGATGGGTTGTGACAAATAGAGCGGCTCGGCAAATGCTAACGTCGCGAAATGGGACTATCCAAGATCCCCTTCAACCGGCCGTATGCGACCGGCTATGAGATCGGCTACATCCAGGAGGCGATCGCCAACCTGCACCTCTCTGGCAACGGCCCGTTCGCCGAGCGCTGCTCCCGATGGATGGAGGAGCGGTTCGGATGTGAACGCGCGTTTCTTACATCCTCGTGCACTTCGGCGCTGGAGATGGCGACACTGATGGCTGGCATCGGGCCGGGCGACGAGGTGATCATGCCGTCGTTCACGTTTCCGACTACCGCCAGTTCGGTAGCCCTGAGGGGCGCTGTTCCTGTCTTCGTGGACATCCGCGAGGACACGCTCAATCTCGACGAGCGACTGGTCGAGGCGGGGATCACGTCTCGCACGCGCGCCATCATGCCAGTGCATTACGCAGGCGTCGCGTGCAATCTCGACGCGTTGTCAGAGATAGCCGCGCGACATGGCCTTGTCATGATCGAGGACGCTGCGCAGGGGTTCTCCGCCGCGTATCGCGAGTTATCGCTTGGCAGCATTGGCGATCTTGGATGCCTCAGCTTCCATGAGACCAAGAACATGACGTGTGGCGAGGGCGGTGCGCTGCTGGTGAATCGTGCCGACTGGGTCGAGCGAGCCGAGATACTGCAGGAGAAGGGGACCAATCGCCGGCAGTTCCTGCGCGGGCAGGTCGACAAGTACACGTGGATCGACCTCGGCTCATCGTTTCTCACTAGCGAGATCAACGCGGCGTTCCTGTGGGCGCAGATCGAGCATGTCGAGGAGATCCTTGAGCGCCGCACGGCGATCTGGTCGGCCTATCACGAGCGTCTGGCGCCACTTGAAGCGAGTGCTCGACTGCGACGCCCGACGGTTCCGCGCGAGTGTTTACACAACGCTCACATGTACTACGTGCTGGTCAACGACAGGGATTGCCGCGACAGGCTGATTGACGCGCTCGCCGCGCGCAACATCCATGCTCTCTTCCATTATGTGCCGCTGCACTCCTCTGTGGCGGGCAAACGCTTCGGCAGAGTGGCGGGGGACGGAGTGGCGGGGGAGCTACCGGTGACCAACCGCACGAGCGAGACGCTCGTGCGCCTGCCTCTCTGGGCGCAGATGAGCGAGTCGGACCTGGAGCGAGTGTGCCGCGTGGTCGAAGAGGCGCTGGCGCCCGGCAGCTCAGAACAGCCCCGTAAGCGCCCCGCCCGCCTGATGCACCAGGTCGAACAGCGGCTGGGGGATGATGCCGAAGAAGATCGTGGCCGCACCGGCGAGCACCGCGACGATCGCGACCTCCGGCTGGATCCCGCTCGCGGATCGGCGGTCGGCGTCGAGCTCGGGCGATCCGCCCGCGAGCGCCGGCAACGGGCCGGCGGTGGCTGACGGCGCACTAGCGGGAGGCGGGGTGCGGCCAGCCTGCCCCTCGCCGGCCGGCGCTTCGCGCATCCACATCGCGGCGATCACCGGCAGGTAGTAGCCGAGCGAGATCATCGAGCCGACCACGATCGCCACGCCCAGCCACGTGTATCCGCCCGAGACGGCAGCGTCAATCAAATAGAACTTGCCAACGAAGCCCGCCGTCGCGGGAATGCCGGCCAGCCCCAGCATCGAGATCGTCATCGGCCATGCCAGCCACGGGCGCTCGCGCCCCAGTCCAGCCACCACATCGATACCGTCGCCGCGACCGGTTTCGCGCTCGCGCGCAACGATCACGGCGAACGAGGCCATGTTCATGAGCAGGTACACCGCCAGGTAGAACACGGTGGCGGCGACGCCGAGCTGCGTGGCGACGACGACGCCGGCGAGCATGTAGCCGGCCTGCCCGACCGAGGAGTAGGCGAGCATGCGCTTCAGCGAGGACTGACCGAGCGCGCCGACGTTGCCGACGAGGATCGTGATCGTCGCGAGCACCGCCAGCGCCGGACCCCAGCTCGCCTGCGCGCCGATCAGCGCGACGTCGAAGAAGCGCAGGAACACGCCCAGCGCCGCGACCTTCGTGGTGACCGCCATGAATGCCGTAACAGGCGTCGGCGCGCCCTCGTACACATCCGGAGTCCATTGGTGGAAGGGTGCCACCGACGCCTTGAAGCACAGGCCCGCCACACACAGCGCGATCCCCGTGAGCGTCAACGGGTCGGTCGCCAGGCTGCCGTTCGACAGCGCATTCGCTATGCCTGAGAAGTCCGTCGAGCCGGTCGCGCCGTAGATCAGCGCCAGGCCGTACAGCAGCGTCGCCGAGCCGACCGAGCCAACGATCAGGTACTTCAGCCCCGACTCCAGCGAGTGCTCGCGGCGCAGTTCTGTCGCGCACAGCACATACAGCGGAATCGACAGCAGCTCCAGCCCGACGAACAGCGCGATCGTGTTCTGTGCGCTCGCCAGCACCGACATGCCGCCGATCGACGTCAGCAGCAGCGCGTGGAACTCGCCGTGCGCGGCTTCGTGCGCGGCCAGCGAGCGCCACGCCAGCAGCACCGTGCACGCGCCGCCGGCGATCAGGATCAGGTTCAGCATCAGCGAAAGGCCGTCGACGCGCAGTGCCCCGGATACGATCGACTTTTCCGCGTTCCACTGCCAGATCGTCAAGCCGAGCGCCGCGCCGAGCGCGAGGAGGCTCAGCGCCGGCACCACCTGCGAGCGCACCCAGCGCGAGCCGAGCAGGCCCACCAGCAGCACGACCACGGCGCCGCCCAGCAGCGCGATCAGCGGCGACAGGCCCGCGAAGTCGACGTGCGGGCCTTTCAGGTGGGTGCTCGCCACGGTAGGCGAGAAGAGAGGTACGTAGTTCATCGCGCCGACCCTACGGCCCCGTGCCGGCAAAATAATGGAGCTGAGCGTACGGATTGGCCGCGAAGGCCTGCGCCGGGAACACGGCATCCTTGACCGAGCCTTCGCTGCGGTGCAGCGCCAGCTGCGGGTACAGCCCCAAGAACAGGATCACCAGCACCAGCGGCACCAGCACGGCGCCGTCGCGGATCGAGATCTCACGCGACTGCACGCTCGACCCAACGCGGTTGTGCATCGCGCGGATGAACAGCCGCAGTGCGTACACGCTCGCCATCACCACGCCGCTGAAGGCGATGATCGCGATCGCGAGCTTGGCTTTGAAGACGCCGAGCAGGATCAGGAACTCGCCCACGAAGTTCGACGAGCCCGGCATTGCGAGCGTCGCCAGCGACACGATCAGGAAGATGCTCGCCAGCACCGGCGCGCGGAACGCGATCCCGCCCATGTCGCGGATGTCTTCCGAGCCGCCCGCCCGTCGCCCGAGCAGCGCCGCGATGAACAGCGCCGGCGCCACCACCAGCCCGTGGTTGACCATCTGTAGCAGCGCGCCCTGCGCGCCCTGCGGGTTCAGCGCGAAGATCCCGAGCAGGATGAACCCCAGCTGTGCTACCGAGGAGTATCCGAGGATCAGGCGCGCGTTCGTCTGGCTGAACGCCTGCATCGAGCCGTACACGATCGACACCAGCGCGATCAGCAGCATCAGCGTCTGGAAGTGCGCCGCCGCGCGCGGGAACAGCGGCAGCACGATCGCCAAGAAGCCGTACGCGCCGACCTTCGACAGCACGCCCGAGAACACCATCAGCACCTCGACCGGCATCGCCCGGTAGCCGTCCGGCATCCAGCCGTGCAGCGGGAACGCCGGCATCTTCACCAGGAACGCCGCCGCGAAGAACAGGAAGATCCACTCCTGCGAGCCGGTGCTCAGCGGCAGCGCCTGCAGCGAGGACAGCACGAACGTGATGTGGCCGCCGCCCTGCTGCGCGGCGAGCACGCCGGTGGCGATCGCTGCCGCGAGCATCAGCAGCGAGCCGACGAGCGTGTAGATGACCAGCTTGATCGTCGCTTTGATGCGATCCGGTCCTTGGCCCCAGCCTCCTATGAGGAAGTAGAACGGGATCAGCATCAGGTCGAAGAACGCCACGAACAGCGCCAGGTCCTGCGCCAGGAACGCGCCGAGCACGGCGGACTCCGCGAGCATGAAGTTGAAGTAGAAGAGCCGCGGGCGGTCGATCGCCGGGCTCTCGCTGCGCAGGTTCGCCGCGAGCGTCGCCGCCGCAAACAGCAGCGTCGTCAGGCCGAGCAGGAACACGTTCAAGCCCGTGACCGCCAGCTTGTAGTGGATGCCCAGCGTCGCGATCCAGACGACGTCCGTCACGTGCTGCAGGCCGCCTCCGGCTTTGTAGTCAGCGATGTAGCCGATCGCCAGCGCTAGCGCCGCCACCGAGCCGAACAGCGCGAGCGCGCCTGGGGCGTTCCACGTCACTCGCCGCGAGCCGTCGCTCTGCGCCGCGCCACCCGCTCCACCGCCGCGGGCGCCAACGCTCGCCAGGAGCGCTCCCACGAGGCCGCATGCCGCTGGCAGCCAGATCAATATCGAGAGAGGTGGCATGGTCAGGTCCAGATGGCGGTCAGGATTGCAACAGGAAGTAGAAGCCGACTCCCGTGACCCCGAGGATCAGCAGCGCGGCGTAGTAGCGCACGAAGCCGCTCTGGGCGGCGCGCACGGCGGCCGATCCGGCGCGGACGATGCCGGTAGTCCCGCCGACGAGCGTGTCATCGACGAACACGCGCTCGAACGTGTCACGCGCGAACGCGCCCGCAGCCGCCATCGGGCGCACCACCAGCAGGTCGATCAGCTCGTCGAAGTACCACTTGTTCACGAACAGCTCATACAACGGCCGCGTGCGCGTGCGGATAGCCGCAGCCACGGTGAACGGCCCTCGGCGTCTCGCCTACCGACGACCCAGATGCGGTACGCGAGTGCGATGCCCGCGAGGCCGATCAGCGTGCCGAGCGTCAGCCCGATCGCGAGCAGCCCCGTTTTCGTGTGCGGTTCATAGCCTTTGGCGGTCGCGAACGACGGGCGCAGAAAGTCGTCGATCACGAAGTCCACTTTCGGGATCTGGATCAGGCCGGCGCCGATCGCGCCGAGCGCGAGCAGGCTCATCGCGACGCGCATCGGCAGCGCGCGCTCGGCGATCGCGTGGTTGGGGCCGGGGAAGCCCACGTCGGTGTCCTCCTCCTCGCCGCTCGCCGGATTGCGCGGCACCTCGGCGTGGTGCAGGTGGCCGGCTTCCAGCTCGCGCGCCTCCGCCACCGGCTCGCCGTGGAAGGCGCGGAAGATCATGCGGAAGGTGTAGACCGCGGTGAAGAAGGCGCCGATGTAGCCAACCACGTACAGCGCCCAATGCCAGCCGCCGCGCTCGCCGGTCACGAGCAGGATCTCGTCCTTGGAGAAGAAGCCCGAGAACGGCGGGATGCCCGACAGCGCCAGACCGCCGACGATGAAGCAGACGTACGTGAACGGCATCGCCTTGCGAAAGCCGCCCATCTTCTCCAGCGACTGCTCGCCGCCCATCGCGCCGATCAGCGAGCCCGCCGCCATGAACAGCAGCGCCTTGAAGAACGCGTGCGTCATCAGGTGGAACAGCCCGGCCGCGTACGCGCCGACGGATACGCCCATGATCATGTAGCCGATCTGCGACATCGTCGAGTACGCAATCACGCGCTTGATGTCGGTCTGCGCGAGGCCGATCGTGCCCGCGATCAGCAGCGTCGCCGCGCCGACGACCGCGCCGACGTCCTGGGCGGCGGGCGCGCGTTCGAACAGCGGGTGCATGCGCGCGATCAGGTACACGCCCGCCGTGACCATCGTCGCGGCGTGGATCAGCGAGCTGACCGGCGTCGGGCCCTCCATCGCGTCCGGCAGCCACGTGTGCAGTGGGATCTGCGCGGACTTCGCAAACGCGCCCACCAGAAGCAGGATGCAGCCGGCGACGAGGTCGCCGTTGTTCGTGCCGTGCCCGAAGGCGGGGTGGGCGGGCGATTCAACCGCGTGGAACGTCTTGAGGAAGTCGAGCGTGCCGGTGTGCTTGAAGATGAAGTACGTCCCCAGCACCAGCCCGACGTCGCCGACGACGTTGATCACAAACGCCTTGATGCCCGCTTTCGTCGCGGTCGTGCGCCGGTACCAGAACGAGATCAGCAGGTAGGACGCAGCGCCGACGAACGCCCAGCCGACGATCAGCAGCAGGAAGTTGCCGGCGAGCACCAGCAGCAGCATCGAGAACACGAAGAAGTTCAGATAGGAGAAGTAGCGGACGAAGCCGCGGTCCTTCTCCATGTAGGAGATCGAGTACAGGTGGATCAGCGTCGAGACGCCGCTGACGACCAGGATCATGAACACCGACAGCGGATCGACCAGGATCGACATCTGCGCGTCGATCCCCGCGGTCGAGGCGTAGCTCCACAGTGAGGACACCAGCTGGCGGTGTTCGGGCGCGTGGCCCTGCAGCGAGATCAGCGCGCCGAGCGCCGCCAGGAACGCGAGGAAGATCGCGCCCGTGCCCAGCCAGCCCGCGGAACGGCCGGGCAGCACACGGAAGCCGAACGCCGTCACGAGCGTGCCGAGCAGCGGGAACAAGCAGCACGAGCCAGCCGTACGTCGTGGTGCTCATCAGCCTTGGAGCTCCCTGAGCTCATCAACATCGATCGGCAGCTTGCGGCGGTAGATCGCGACGATCATGCCGAGGCCGATGCACACCTCGCACGCGGCGACGGTCATGACCACGATCGCGAGGATCTGCCCGTCGCCGTTGCCCCACATACGCGAGAACGCGATCAGCGCGAGGTTGCCGCCGTTGAGCATCAGCTCGAGGCACAGCAGCACCACGAGCGGGTTGCGGCGGGTCATCACGCCGAGCGCGCCGAGCGAGAACACGATCGCCGAGACCGCCAGGTACCAGGCGATGCTCACGGCGACCGCCTCCGGACTCCCACTCCCACTCCGGCTCTGGCTCCCACGCCCTCGGCCGTCGTGCCCGTCCCGCGTGGGCGCAGCAGGTCGAGCGGCGTGAGCGTGTTCGTGCTCGTCGGCCTCGCCGATGCCGCCGCGGCGGCGGGCGAGCACCACCCCGCCGACGGCGGCGATCAGCAGCAGGAAGGACGCGAGCTCGAACGCGAGCAGGAAGCGAGTCAGCAGCAGCTTGCCGATGTATGCAGGTGTGCCGTACGTCTGCGGACCGGGAACATAGCCGGCGCCGTAGCCGCTGGTCGCCTCCAGGCCCGTGCCGAGCAGCGCGATCAGCAGCTCAACGAGCAGCGCTCCGCCCAGGATCGCGCCGCCGAGGCGCAGGCCCGAGCCCACCGAGCCGGCCCCGCGCAGGCGCTCGCCCAGGGAGTCGGCCTCGCCGCCGACGTAGGCGACGACGAACACGTACAGGACCATCACCGCGCCGGCGTACACGACGACCTGCACGGCCGCCACGAACTCCGCGCGCAGCAGCAGGAACAGCACGGCCAGCGAGACCAGATGGGCGACGAGCGCGAGCACGCTGAAGAAGGGGTTGCGCAGCACGATCACGCCGACCGCGCCCGAGATCACGCCGATCGCGGCGATGAAGAACAGAACCGCGCCTCACTCGCCCTCGTTCCGCAGCGGAGTCCGCTCGAGCGGCTCGGCGAGCAGCATCTCCTTGGTGAAGATCAGATCCGAGCGGTCGTAGTCGGAGAGCTCGTAGTCGTGACCCATCGTGATCGCGTCGAACGGGCACGCGACCTCGCAGTAGCCGCAGAAGATGCAGCGCGACAGGTTGATCTCGTACACGGCCGCGTATCGCTCGCCCGCGGAGACACGGTTCTCGGGCGTGTTCTCAGCGGCGACCACGCGGATGCAGTCGGCCGGGCAGGCGGCCGCGCACAGCGAGCAGCCGACGCACTTCTCCAGACTGGGGTGGGTGGGGTCCGAATCATCGAAGCGGTGCAGCTTGTGCCGGCCGCGGAAGCGCGGGTACACGGGGGTCTTCTCCTCCGGGTACTGGATCGTGACCGGGTGTTCGGTGAAGCGGCCGAAGGTCGTCATCAGGCCGCGCACCGTCTCACGGAATGTGCGCCAGGTACCGCGCGCGGCGCCCGGCGCGGGGGTGCGCTGCACCTCGATGACGTCATCGCCGGGGCTCCACGCGCTCACCGCCAACGCCGGCGCGGGCGCGGGCGCCGATGCGGGGACATCGTGCTCGGAGGTCTGCTCGCTCATCAGTGCGTCACCACCACGAGCACGGCTGTGACGAGCGCGTTGAGTGTGGCCAGCGGCAGCAGGACCTTCCAGCCGAAGCTCATCAGCTGGTCATAGCGCAGGCGCGGCAGCGTCGCGCGGATCCAGATGAACAGGAACGTGACAAGCGACATCTTGAACAGCACGACGAACGGGTCGACCCAGCCAGGCGGGTGGATGCCGAACGGCAGCAGCCAGCCGCCGAGAAAGACGGTCGTGACGATGCCGGAGACGACGAGCACGTTGAGGTACTCGGCGAAGTAGTAGGAGGCAAAGCGCCCGCCACCGTACTCGGTGTTGTAGCCACCGACCAGCTCGGCGTCCGCCTCTGTCAGGTCAAACGGTGCGCGGTTGGTCTCCGCGAAGCTCGCGGTGAGGAAGATCAGGAAGCCGAAGAACTGCGGCACCACGTACCACATGCCCTTCTGTGCTTGCACGATGCCGGTCAGCGACAGCGTCTGCGCGGTGAAGATCACCCCGACAAGCGCGAGACCCTGGGAGACCTCGTAGGAGATCAGCTGCGCCGCGCCGCGCATGGCGCCCAGGAACGAGTACTTCGACCCCGACGACCAGCCGCCGAGCATGATCCCGTAGAAGGCGATCGCGCCGAACGCAAACAGGTACAGCGGCCCGATCGAGACGTCGACCCCATACAGCCCGACGGGGGTGCCGAAGATGTGCTGGACATTGCCGAACGGGATGATCGCGAAGGCGGCGACGGCGGTGAGGATCGAGATGAGCGGGGCGAACGCGAACAGGAAACCGATCGAGCTGGTCGGGCGGAACTGCTCCTTGGTGAGTAGCTTGAGGATGTCCGCGAGCGGCTGCAGCGCACCGTAGGGGCCGACACGGTTGGGGCCGTAGCGGCTCTGAAAGCGGCCGAGCAGCTTGCGCTCGGCGATCAGCACGACCGGCACCAGCTGCAGGCCGACGGCGAAGATCACGATCGCCTTCAGGATCTGGATCCACCACGCTTCGTAGTAGCCGACGAGCGCGAGGGTCATGCTCGCTCCTCACCGGCGTAGAGCAATGGTGATACAGACTTTGCGCGAGGGAACAAGAACTCCAGCGCTGGCGAGAACTCGACCTCGGGCGCGTCCCACACGGAGCGCCAGCCGGCCAGTTCGGCGGCGTCCTGCCCCGGCTTGGCGAGCTCGCCTCGAGCAGGTCGCCTGCGCCACATCAAGCTTGGCGTGCGGGAATGCAGAGGCGGCGTCGCGCTCCTGCCAGCGCACGCCCCGGCCGCCGATCTCCTCGAGTGTGAGCCCGGCGTAGAAGGGCACGGCGTCGAACAGGCGGCGCGAGGCCATCTGGCCGTTGAGCACGTCGAGGTCGAGGCCGGCGCGCAGGGCGAGCTCGGCAATCACCTGCCACTCCGCGCGTACAGCGCCCGCCCGGGCGATCGCCGGGCGCAGGCGCTGCAGGCGCCCGTCTGGGTGGACGATCGTGCCCTCCTTCTCGGCATAGACCTCGGCCGGGAAAACCACGTCGGCGTGCTCGCGGATGGCATCGGTCAAGAACGCCGCGTGCGCGACGACGGTGCTCGCGCTGGCGAGCGCCCGCTCCCACAGCTCGCGGTCTGGCAGGTCGCGCAGCGGGTCGCAGTGCAGCAGGTACAGCGCTGCGAGCTGGCCGCCGGCGAGACCCTCTGCGATCGCGCGCGCATCGCGGGGGGCGGAGTCTTGGGATGCAGCGGCCCCGCTCACCTGGCGCTGGCTCGTGTCGCCGGACGCACCGATGGGTTGGGAGAGTCCGGGGCCGGCGTTGGGTAGCACGCCGGCCTCGCGCAGCCCACGCCCGTTGGCAAAGGCGGGCACTTCCAGCAGCCCGGCGCCGTCGGTAGCGGCCATGCCAAGGGAGTCGGCAATGCTCAGCAGCGCCCGCGCGCCGGCGGCCCCGCCGGGACCGGCGGTCAGCCGCTCGCCCCACAGCACCGCGACCTCGCGGGCCGGCTGATCCTTGCTGCCCGCCGACGGGGGCGTGTCGGTGCCGGCACTCAGCAGCAGCGCGGCGAGCTCGTGCACGGCGTCGGGCTCGGCGCCCGCGTCGCGCGCCAGCCGCTCCACGTCCGGCCTGCCGCTGAGGGCGGCGCTGAGCGCCGCGGCGAACGTGGCACCGGCACCCAGCTCGTAGCGCACGGAAAGCGCTGCGTTCACGTCCAGTGAGCTGGCGTGGGGGGAGGCGACCGCGAGCTTCAGTCGATGTTGGCGCACACCCTTGCGCAGGCGCAAGTCGAGGATCGGCGCATCGTTCACGGGCTCGGTGTCGAGCACGAGCACCGCGTGGGCGAACTCGA
Source organism: uncultured Solirubrobacteraceae bacterium (assembly GCA_963830345.1). Taxonomy (GTDB): domain Bacteria; phylum Actinomycetota; class Thermoleophilia; order Solirubrobacterales; family Solirubrobacteraceae; genus Palsa-744. Next base: position 748,433 of record CAWHLZ010000001.1, read on the forward strand.
GGTCGCTGACCTTTGCCTGCAGCTGCGGGTCGCCGAGTGCGTGGTGCAGCTCCAGCGGCAGGGTTCCGGCGCGGCGGGAGTCGAGGTGCGGGGAGCCGAGTCCGTCGCGCATCAGACGTGCCAGCAGCAGACCCTCCTCGTTGGTGCTCTGCCCAGCCGGCGATCGCGCCGGTATGCGCGCCCGCGCGCGCGAGACCCGCGGCCGCCTCTCCAAGCGCGCGCTCCCAGGAGACGGGTCGTAGCTGGCCGCCGTCGCGCACGAGCGGCTCGGTGATGCGCTCCTCGACATGGAAAGCCTGATAAGCGAAGCGGCCCTTGTCGCATAGCCAGCCATCGTCGACGTCGATGTTGTCGCGCTGGAGCACGCGCAGCGCGCGCTCGTCGCGGACGGTGACGGTGACGTTGCACTGCGCGGGGCAGAGCGTGCACACGGTGCCGGCGCCCTCTATGTCCCATGGGCGCGCCCTGAAGCGGTAGGGCCGCGAGGTGAGCGCGCCGACTGGGCACAGCTCGATGATGTTGCCGCTGAACGGCGCGACATAGGGGTGGCCATCGAAGGTCGAGACATAGGAGTGGGCGCCGCGCTCGAGCAGCACGAGCTGGTAGTCCTCTGCGACCTCCTGGGAGTAGCGCACACAGCGGTAGCACAGGATGCAGCGCTCGCGGTCGATCGCGATCAAGGGGGAGAGCTCGAGCGGCTTGACGAAGTGGCGCTTGGGCTCAACAAAGCGCGAAATGCCGCCGCCCCAGCCGAAGGTGATGTCTTGCAGCGGGCACTCGCCGCCCTTGTCACATACGGGGCAGTCGAGCGGATGGTTGATCAGCAGGAACTCGACGACGGACTGCTGCGCGGTCTTGACGCGCTCGCTCTGCGTGTAAACGACCATGCCGTCCTTGACGGGCGTCGAGCAGCCGGTCTGCAGCTTGGGGATGCCCTCGATTTCGACGAGGCACATGCGGCATGCGCCGACGGGCTGACCGAGCTTGGGCTCATAACAGAAGACGGGGATCTCGACGTCGCCGTGCTTGGCGGCGTCGACCAGCATCGCGTTCTCGGGGGCCTGTACCTCGCGGCCGTCGATCGTGAAGGTGATGGTTCTCGGTTCTGGTCTAGGCATCGAACGCACCCTGGGCAGCGAGTGCGGTACCGGAGGCCGCAACGCCGTTCGGGCCCATGTGCGCCTGTGCGGCCTGCATATGCGCTTCGAACTCGTCTTTGAACTTGGCGATCATCGAGCCGATCGGCATCGCCATCGCGTCGCCGAGCACACACAGGCAGTTGCCGATGATGTGCTCCTGCACGGAGGCCATGATCTCGAGGTCCATCGGGGTCGCCTCGCCGCTGTCGATGCGTTCGAGCATCTTGACCGTCCAGTTGGTGCCCTCGCGACAGGGCGTGCACTTGCCGCAGGACTCGTGCCGATAGAACTTGGCGACCTTCATCGCGACATCGAGGATCGGCGTGGAGTCGTCGACAACGATGATCGCTCCGGAGCCGAGCATTGTGCCGGCCTGGGCGAGCGAGTTGAAGTCGTAGGGGACGTCGAGGTCCTCGGCTGTGAGCACCGGCGAGGAGGAGCCGCCGGGAAACCAGCACTTGACCTTGCGGCCTGCGGGCGGGCCACCGGCGAGGTCGTAGATGATCTCGCGCGAGGGGATGCCCAGCTCGATCTCGTAGTTGCCGGGGCGGGTGACGTGGCCGGAGACGGACACGAGCTTGGTCCCGGTGGAGGTCTCGACGCCGAGCTTTGCGTACTCCTTGCCGCCCATCGCGATGATCGCCGGCACGGTGCAGAGCGTCTCGACATTGTTGATCAGCGTCGGACCCTGGTAGAGGCCCTGGTTGGCCGGGAACGGCGGCTTCAGACGGGGGTTGCCGCGCTTGCCTTCCAGCGAGTCCAACAGGCCGGTCTCCTCACCGCAGATGTACGCCCCGGCACCGCGGTGCACAACCAATGACAGCGAGTGCCCGGAGTCCAGGATGTTCTCGCCGACGTAGCCCGCCGCGCGCGCTTCGTGCAATGCGGCGTCGAGCATGTCGGCCTGGAGCGCGTACTCACCGCGGATGTAGATGAACGAGCGGTTGGCGCCAGCCGCGTAGGAAGCGATGACGATCCCCTCGATCAGCATGTGCGGCGTCTTCTGCATCAGCTCGCGGTCCTTGAACGTGCCGGGCTCGGACTCGTCGGCATTGCACACGAGGTACTTATCCATCGAGCCCTGAGGCAGGAACGAGACCTTGGTGCCCATCGCAAAGCCGGCGCCACCGCGCCCGCGCAACCCTGACGCTTTGAGCTGCTCGAGGACCTCTTCGGGCGTCATCGCCAGCGCTTGGCGCAGCGAGCGGTAGCCGCCGCGCCGCTCGTAGACCTCGAGCGTGCGCAGCCCCGGCTCGTCGATGTCGGTAAACAGCAGGATCGGCGGGGCTGGGGCGGCCATGTTCAATGACCTGCCTCGGCCGGGTGCAGCGGGAACTCGCTGCTGTTGGCGTGCGGGTCAGCGACGAGTCGCCGCGCGAGCTGCTTATCGGGAAGGACCGTTCGCCCGGCGCGCACGTCGTCCAGTAGTTGGGGCACGTCGGCCGTTGTCAACGGTCCGACGTAGACGCCGTCGACGGATGCCATCGGTGCGATATCGCATGCGCCGAGGCACTCGAACGCGCGCACGTTGAAGTCCGCCTCGCCTGTGGTGGCGGCACACATCGCCGCGTACAGCTCGTCGGCACCGCACAGCGAGCAGGAGATGTTGGTGCACACATACACGCTGTGGCGCCCGACGGGCGAGGTCTCGAGCATGTCATAGAACGTCGCCACGGAATCCAGGTAGGCGGGCGTGACGCGCATCACGCACGCGACCTGCTCGACCGCTTCGGGCGAGCACCAGCCGTGCACGCGCTGGGCGGCGGTAAGCGCCGGCAGCGCCGCTGAGCGGCGGTCGGGATAGTTGGCCATGTGCACCTCGATCTCCGCCCGTAGATCCTCCGGCACAGCGGTTCTCGCCGGGTCGGGAATCTCCGCAGGGTCCTTGGCGAGGTCGGCCGGCTCATCCCACCCCGGGACCCGGGAGCCGTGCTCGAAGCGGCGGACGGCCGTCATCGGTCGATTCCGCCCAAGATCGGATCGAGCATCGCGGTCGTCGCGATCATGTCGGCGATGTAGCTGCCCCGGGCCATCGGTGCGAGCGCCTGGAGGTTGACGAAGCTCGGGTCGCGCATGTGTACCCGCGCGGGCTTGGACGAGCCGTCCGAGCGCACATAGCAGCCAAGCTCACCACGGGGGGACTCGATCGGGTTGTACACCTCGCCCGGCGGCACCCTGAACCCCTCGGTCACGAGCTTGAAGTGATGGATCAACGCCTCCATCGAGGTGGCGAGCTCGTGACGCGGGGGCAGGGCGACCTTGCGGTCCTCGGTGATGTACGGCCCCTCGGGCAGCCCGTTCAGCGCCTGCTCGATGATCTTGACCGACTCATAGATCTCGGCCAGCCGCACCGCATAGCGGTCGTAGTTGTCGCCGACGGTACCGACGGGGATCTTGAAATCGAAGCGGTCGTAGGAGCTATACGGTGCGGCCTTGCGCAGGTCCCACGGGTTGCCCGCCGCGCGCAGCAGGGGGCCGGTCACACCGAGTCCGAGCAGCGTGTCGGCATCCAGCGGACAGGTGCCGCGCAGGCGTTGCAGGAGGATCTCGTTGGAGTTCAGGATCGCGCCATACTCGTCGGCTCGCTCGGGCATGATCTTCAAAAAATCTTCCAGCTTGTGCGCGAATCCGGCGGGGATATCCTCGATCACGCCGCCGACCTGGAAGTAGCGGGTGTGCATGCGCGCACCGGAGGACATCTCGAATAGGTCGAGGATCAGCTCGCGCTCGCGCAGGCAGTACAGGAAGATCGACGTCGCGCCGAGGTCCAGCGCGCTCGTGCCGAGCCAGATCAGGTGGGAGGCAATGCGGTTCAGCTCGAGATGGATCACGCGCAGGTACTGGGCGCGTTCGGGGATCTCCACTTCGGCCAGCGTCTCCACTGCTCCGCAGAACGCCATCGCGTTGAAGTAGTAGGACAGATAGTCCATCCGCTCGACGATCGGGATCACCTTCCAGTAGGCCTTGTCCTCAGCGGTCTTCTCGATCCCTGTGTGCACGTATCCGACGATCGGTTTGAGGTCTCTGACGATCTCCCCCTGCAGCGTCACCAACAGCCGCAGCACGCCGTGCGTGGCAGGGTGGTGGGGGCCGAAGTTCAGCGTCAGCAGCTCGTCCGTAGTCTCGTCGCCGTGGCGATCGTCGAGCGGCTGCTCCACGGGAGCGAGCGTGATGCTCTGCTCGCGCCGGCGGTACTCGGACAGTCTTGGGTTCTCGACCGGGCTCACTCGCCTGTGCCCTCCTGGGTGCGCGACTCCAGCCAGCTGGTCTCGTCGCGGGTGAATATCACCGGTTCGCCGCCGAGTGGGAAGTCGCGTCGCTGGGGATGTCCCTCGTAGTCCTCGGGCATCAGTATCCGGCGCAAGTCCGGATGCCCCTCGAACACGACCCCGAACATGTCGTAGATCTCTCGCTCCTGATGGTTGGCCGTCGGCCATTCGTCCGTCACCGACTCAACCGTCGGCGCGTCGCTTGGCACACGCAGCTTGACCGTTATCCGGTCCACCGTACCCATGTCCAGCAGCTCGTATATGACGCCTAGCCGCGGCTCCTCGGGATAGTGATCCACGCCGTGCACGCTCGCCAGGAACGCGTATCCCTTGCTGCGCAGCATCGCCAGCACCGCACGGATCCGTGCTGGCTCGATCACAAGCGTCGCGCGGTTGCGGAAGTACACGGTCTCCAGGGCCGCGTCGCCCAGCTCCCCGGCGAGCAGCTCCAGGCCCGTGGCATCGGGCATCTAGGGGCTCTCCTCGGTGCCGACGGCCGCGTAGCGCTCGCGCCAACCCATGTCCGGGTCGTCCTGCACCAGCTTGCGCAGCTTGAGCACCCCGTGCATCAGCGCCTCGGGGCGTGGCGGACAGCCAGGTACGTGGACATCGATCGGCATGAACTTGTCCGCGGGCACCAGCGCGTAGTTGTTGAACACGCCCATCGAGCTACAACACGCCCCCATCGAGATCGCCCACTTGGGCTCGAGCATCTGGTCATAGAGCCGGCGAATGATCGGTGCCATCTTGATCGATACCCGCCCCGCGAGGATGATCAGGTCGGCCTGGCGCGGGGAGGCTCGGAACGCCTCGAAGCCGAACCGCGCGATGTCCATGCGCGGGCCGGCGGCGTGGAACTGCTCCATCGCACAGCAGGCCAGCCCAAAAGCAAGGGGGAAGAACGAGTTTGAGCGCGCCCACGCGACCGCTCCGTCTAGCGTCGTCGTCAGCACGCGCTCCTCCACGTACCGTTCTAGCTCTGAGCCCTCCAGGTGGGCTGGTTGGTTCGCGCCCTCCAGGTCTCCGCCGCGCAGCATCTGGCGCGCGTTCAGGCTCTGCACCCGCAGGCTGCCGCTCGCACCGGGCAAGCCCCGGACGCCGGCACGCGACGCGACGGGCTCGCGTTTTATCTCCACTCGAGCGCTCCTCGCCGCCATACGTACACGAAGGCCACGAACAGCAACAGGATGAACACGATCGTCTCCGCGAGCGCGAAGCTGCCGTAGGCGCGCAGCTCGACGGCGATTGGATAGAGGAAGACCACCTCGATGTCGAACAAGATGAACAGCATCGCGATCAGGTAGAAGCTGATCCCGAAGCGCATGTCCCGCTTGATCTCGGACGGTAGGCCGCACTCGTACGGATCCTGCTTGTGGGGGGTGGCACGGCGCGGTCCGATGACCGAGTTCAGCACGGCGAATGCGCTGCCCACGGCGCCACCGAGAACGAGGAAGACGATCGCCGGGAGATAAGTGCGCAGCACCGAGCGCTGTTATATCACTGCTTGTGTCAGAGTGTTACATAGTGGCAATCGGCTCGAAATCGGCGCCGTGACGGAGGCTGTGGTGGCGGGTGCGCTGGCTGTTGCGGCGCTGAACCTCGCTTCTGGCGTGTTGGGCATATTGATCTGGTATCGCGGCGGCGGTGTCGCCGATTGGCATCACGGTCACGGACGCTCGCCGGCCGACGGGTCGGTGCGTGCCTTCTGGATGATGCTGCGCGTGGGTCAGGGCTCCGCATTGGCCCTCGCGATCGTCGTCGGCTCGATGGCGGCGACGGGCAGGTACTCGAGCGAACATCTCTTCTATCTGTATGCGTTGTTGCCGCTTGCGGTCGCATTCGTGGCCGAGCAGCTGCGCGTAGCCTCCGCGCAGACGATCCTCGACCAGCGCGGGTTGGAGAACACCGAGGCGGTGGCTGCTTTGCCCGAGTCCGAGCAGCACGAGCTGGTCGCCGCGATCGTGCATCGTGAGATTGGAGTGATGGCGACCTCGGCGCTCGTAGTCGTGTTCCTCGCCCTGCGCGCGGCGAGCACGGCTCACGGGTTTTGATGGATGACTCGGCCGGCGCTCCATGCCGGCCTCGGCCGATGATTCGGCCGGCGCTCCATGCCGGCCTTGGGCCTATATATTCCCCGCGCATGAAGGCCGCAGCCATGACGATTGCTCTGCTCGCCTGCGCCACGGTGCTGGGTGCGTGCGGTTCGCAGGGAATCAAGCTCGCCAAGACCAGTCCGTACTATCGCGGAGCAGTGCTGTTCCGCGACCATTGCTCCGGCTGTCACACGCTGGCGGTCGTCGGCGCCGAGGGCTCGGCCACCGTCATCTCCAACCGCCTGAAGACCAACGGACCGAACTTCAACATCCGCAAGGAGGATGCCGAACAGGTGTTGTACGCGATCCGCAACGGTGGCTTCTCGGGCGCGATCATGCCCGAGAACGTCGTGGTCGGAGAAGACGCGCAGGCGGTCGCGGCGTTCCTGGCGAAGTACTCGGGGCTCCAGGCGCAGAAGGTACCCTCCACGAACATCACGCTCTCTACCAAGTAGGCGGGAATTAGGGCCACACCGGGCTCCACCCGCCCTGTCCGTCCACCCAGCCCGATCGGTACCCCACCTAGCCCGTGCTCGACCTCAAGCGCATCCGCGAGGACCCCGACGGTGTTCGCGCGGCGCTTGCGCGGCGCGGGATGCCGGCCGCCGACGGGCTCGATCGCGTGATTGGGCTCGACGAGCGCCGCCGCGAGCTACTCCCGGAGCTCGAGGGGCTGCGGGCCGAGCAGAACGACGCGAACACACGCATCCGCTCCGCCGCCGACGCGGCCGAGCGCGAGCGCGAGATCGAGGCCATGCGGAGTGTGGCCGCGCGCGCCAAGGAGCTGGAGCGGACGCTGGCCACGGTCGATCTGGAGCTGCAGGACGCGCTTGCGCCGCTGCCCAACCTTCCGGATCCAACCGCTGCGCCGGGTCCGCAGGACGAGCTGGTGCGGGAGGTGGGTGAGGTTCCACAGCTCGACTTCGAGCCGCGCGACCACCTCGAGCTGGCGGGCGAGACGATCGACATGGATCGCGCGGCCAACCTCTCGGGTGCGCGTTTCGCCTATCTAAAAGGCGATCTGGTGATGCTCGAGTTGGCGCTCGTGCGGTGGGTGCTTGAGAAGCTCCGCGCAGCGGGGTTCGAGCCGGTCATACCGCCGGTGCTCGTGCGTGAGCGGGCGCTGTACGGAACGGGCTTCCTCCCCGATACCGAGCAGCAGATCTACAGCCTGCCCGAGGACGCGCTCTACCTTGTCGGGACTTCAGAGGTCGCGCTCGCCTCGCTGCACGACGGAGAGATCCTCGACGGCGAGCTGCTGCCGCTTCGCTACGCGGGCTTCTCGCCGTGCTTCCGCCGCGAGGCGGGGGCGGCGGGCAAGGATACGCGTGGCATCTTCCGGGTGCATCAGTTCGACAAGGTCGAGATGTTCAGCTTTGTTGCACCCGAGGACTCCACGTCCGAGCACGAGCGGATCCTGGCGATGGAGGAGGAGATCCTCGGCGAGCTGGAGCTGCCATACCGCGTTGTGAACATCGCGGTAGGCGACCTCGGGAGCTCGGCGGCCAAGAAGTACGACTGCGAGGCGTGGATTCCGAGCCAGGGCCGCTATCGCGAGCTCACCTCGTGCTCGAATACGACCGACTATCAGGCCCGGCGCCTGAACATCCGTGCGCGTCGCGACAAACGCACGCGGATAGTGCACACGCTCAACGGCACTGCAATCGCGGTCGGGCGCACGATCGTGGCCCTGCTCGAGAATGGCCAGCGCGCCGACGGAGGTGTGGCGCTGCCGCAATGCCTGCTGCCATACGGCGCACCTGCAGGGCTCGCTCTTGATACCACCTGACTAGATAATAAGTAGATAGTCTCCCTAATGATTGTCAAGCGGGGAGACGCACCAGCGTGGAGGAAGTTCAGCGGACGAGGATTCTGGAGGCGATGGCCGAGGCGATGGCCGAGCGCGGAGCCGGCGGTGCGACCGTGACGGTGCCCGACGTGCTCAGGCGCTCGGGAGTCTCGAGCGGGGCCTTTCACGAGGCGTTCCCCGATCGAGAAGCCTGCCTGCTGGCGGCCTTTGATCTCGGCGTGCGGCGCGCGCGCAACGGGGTCCTCGCCGCTTATGACGCCGAGCCGCGCTGGGTGGACGCGATCAGGGCGGCGCTCGCGGCGTTCCTGCGCTTCCTCGAAGACGAGCCCGCGCTGGGACGCCTGCTGGTCGTGTACTCGATGAACGGCGGAGAGCAGGTCCTGCGTCGTCGCGTAGAGATCCTCGGCGTGCTCGCGGCGGCGGTCGATCGCGGTCGCCTGGAGCGCTCCTCCAACAGGCAGCAGCCCCCCACGGTGATCGCTGAGGGCGTGGTCGGCGCGGTGCTGGCGGTGCTCCAGAACCGGCTGCTGGCAGATGAGCCGGGAGCCGTGATGGACCTGTTCGGATCGCTTGTCAGCATCATCGTCCTCCCGTATCTAGGAACGGCGGTCGCGCGACGGGAGCTCACGCGGGCGGCCCCCCGTATCCGCAATGGCGCTGGGATCGGACCGAAGCGTGCCGGGCGTTTCGTCGAGCACGGCGGCGGCGTGAGGCTCACCTATCGCACAGCCCGCGTTCTGGGCGCGATCGCCGATTACCCGGGGGCGAGTAACCGCGAGGTGGCCGAGCGCGCGGGCATCGTCGACCAGGGCCAGATCTCGAAGCTGCTGGGCCGCCTGCAGGCGCAGGGGTTGATAGCGAAGGTGGGCGAAGGCCGAACGCGGGGAGCGCCCAACTCATGGCACCTGACCGAGCGAGGCGAGCTGGTGCTGCGGGACATGTCCGCCGAGTACTGCTAGTCAGCTGATCTCGAACACGATCGAGCGCGCAGTCCCGTGCACGGGCGCGAGCGTCAGACGGTAAGTGCCGTCGCTCAGCACCCCGTGCCCGCCGAGGCGCCGGTTGTTGCGCCCGCTGACCGCGGCGATCATGAGGGGGTGCGTCAGCGCCTGCCAGTGTGCGTGTCCGCGCTTGGCGACTCGCCGTTCCAGCGACACGCGCACGTGCGTCGCCGCGGTGATCATGAACGTGAAGCCGATCTTGGCGACCTGCGGCCGGCTCGTGTTCAGGGCGATCAGGGCCTTCAGCGTGAGCGCGAGTCCAGAGAGTTGGATGGACGGTGTGCCCATAGGCGTGGCGGTAATCGCGAGGAGCGCGGAGCCCGAGCTGCCGCCACCTGAGGCGGGAGCGCCGGAGCCGGAGCTGCTTTTCGGTGCAGGGCTTTCGCCTTGCTTGCCACCTTCTTCAGGGCCCGTGGGTTCTTCGCCGGGCCCCGTGGGTTCTCCGCTGCCGCTTCCCACGGGCGGCTGAAAGGCGGTGATCCCGTCGGGCGTTCCGACGCCGGTGGGTCCGTCGTAGCCCGCCCCTGCCTGGCAGATCAGGTGTGACGAACAGCTTGCTTTGGCCTCCGCGGCAGTCGTGCAGGCTGGGGCGCGGGTTTGTTCATCGAAGGGCGATAGGCATTCGCCGGTCGAGCCGACGGTCACGTCATGCAGTGATTCGGGAGATTTGACGGCATTTTCGTAGAGGGTTCGCGCCGGATATTCCACGCCGTTGGCTCCCCCGGCGAGGGCGAACGTCGCGGCGATCAGTGGCGAGGCGAGGCTCGTGCCGCCGATCGCCCCCCATTCTTCGCCTTCCTCGATGCCTTGTGAGTCGTAGACGGCGACACCTGTGTACGGATCTGCGTCGGCGGAGACGTCGGCGATCGCGCGCTTGTTGCCGCAGCCGACTGAGGACCAGTCCGCGACGTTCTGCTGCCAGGGTTGGGCGGTGAATTCGGTACTGCAGCCTCCCCCGCTAGCACCGTGCCCGTCTTTGATGCCCCCACTTTCGCCGCCGTCGTTCCACACCGTCTCGCTGACCCATTTGTGTCCTGCAGTGAGGTTGAGGCGGGTGCCGCCCACGGCGATCACGCGCGGCGAGGAGGCGGGGAAGTTGGCGGAGCGCCTGCGCGGTTCTTCGAGCCAGTTGAGGTAGCCGTCATCGCCGGCTGCCGCGGTGATGACGATGCCGGGATGTTTGAACGCCGAGCTGTCTTCCACGCATGTGCCTTCGACGCATTCTGGGCCGGCCCACGAGTTGGAGATCTCGCTTGCGCCGAGCTGTACGGCAGCGTCCTCGGCGGCCTCGAGATTTACGTAGGACGGAGAGTTCGCCTCGACGAGCGCGATGTGGCAGTTCTGACAGATCGCGTGGGCGGTCTCGATGTCAAGCGACATCTCGACCGACCAGCCCTCGGCTTCTTCCACCAGAAAGCAGGCTTCTCCGTGTCCTTCTTCGCAGAGTTTTTCCTCTTTCATCAGGCTTGACTGGCTCTGCGGGAACGGCGGGCTCGTGGCTTCGCCGTTCTGGTTGACCTTCTCGAAGCATTTGTTCGCCGCGGTGCATTTGGGCAGCCCAAATTCTTCGTCGTAAGTTTCTAGGTCCGATTCCGCGGTCAAGTCGTTGTATGCGTCGACCAGCGCGATCGTCTGCGAGGAGGAGGTTTCGGTGCTCAGCGGCAGCTGGTAGGCAGCGTGCAGATCTTCCGGTGTGAGGCCGAAGTCGCCAGCCGCCGGCGACCCCGAACGCTGCGCCGGAGCGTTGGCGACACCGAGCGGGTGGGTGTGCGAGCGGGCTTGCGCGGTCTGCGGAACGAGCGCCAGCGCCAGGCAGGCGGCGTGCCCGGGCGATGGTGAGGGGCAGGCGGCGTGCACGGTATAAGCGGAGGGCGGCAGTGGCGAAACCGTTTCAGCAGCCAGGGCCGGCGTGCAGAGCAGGACGAACGCGGCCAGAACGGCGGCTGGACCCAGCGCTGCTGTGTGGAGCGTGCGTGTCGTCATCGTCTTGCGTGTCTCCCTGATGACGTCGGCGCGTAGCTGGATTCGCTTGAGGGCGGGCGACGGATGCAGACGCACTGACCGATATGGACGTGCGGGCGGATGGTCACGAGATGGTCACAGCCTGGTCACCGGAGCGTCACGCCGAGGCGGGCGCGACCGTCGATGATGATTGCCGGGACGGTGGGATACGGCAAGGAGCCAGGCTCGGTCGCGGGCGGGGAGGACGGGAACTCAGACCGAGCGCACCGAACCGCGCAGGGCGCACCGAACGGGGCGGGAAACGAAACCCGCCCCGTTCGCCATTAGGCTGCTGTCGGTGTTCTCTCCGTTCGGTTTTCTGCTGGCCTCAGAGCCGCCCCCGCGGCGGGTCGGTGCGATCGCGGCGCTGGTTGCGGTGGCGCTATGCACATTGATCGTCTATCCGCTAGCGCACATCGCGCCGGTGGTGTCGCTGAGCGTCGTGTACCTGCCCGCGGTGCTGGTGGTGTCGGTTACCTGGGGCGCGTGGCTGGGTGTTGTCACGGCTATGGTCAGCGCGGCCGCGTTCAACTTCTTTCACCTGCCTCCGGTCGGGCGCTTCACACTCCAGAACTCCAGCAACTGGGTTGCGCTGGGCGCGTTCCTGGTGGTCGCGGTCCTGGCGAGCTCTGTAGCTGAGATCACACGCGCGCGCACTCGTGACGCGGAGGAGCGCCGGCGGGAGGCCGATCTGGCGGCTGAGATGGCCAGGCTGCTGCTGCGTGGGAACAACCTCGCCGAGGCTCTGCCGACCGCCGCGGCACGACTCGCGCACACGCTCGATCTGAGCTCGGCGGCGATCGAGATGGATGCCGTGGAGGCCGACGAGCGCACGGTCGCGTTCCCGCTGCGCGAAGGGACCAGCCGCCTGGGTACGCTGCTCGTCGGAGCTGGCACCTCGGAGGCCAACCTGCGCAGACTGCAGGAGCGTGTCGTGCCCGCGCTGGAGGCGCTGATGAGCGCTGCGCTGGAGCGTGAGACGCTGCTGAGCGGAGTGGTGGAGACGGCGGCGCTAAGACGGGCGGACACCGTCAAGACGGCGCTGTTGCGGGCGGTCTCACACGACCTGCGCTCGCCACTGACCGCGATCTCGGCTGCCGGCGAGGCCGTGGGTTCGCCGTCGCTGTCGCCGCAGGAGCGTGCGGAGATGGCCGCTGTCATCCAGGAGGAGACTAAGCGCCTCGCGCGGCTGGTCGACAATCTGCTCGATCTCTCGCGCCTGCAGGCCGGCGCGGCCGAGCCGCGCCGGGAGTGGACGTCGATCGAGGAGCTGATCCGTGCGGCGGTCGCTGAGGTGGGAGCCAGCCCGGATGCGTTCACGCTCTCGATCGATCGCGAGATGCCGCTCGTGAGCGTCGATCCGGTGCAGCTGGAGCGCGCGTTCGTGAACGTGTTCGAGAACGCGCGACGCCACGCGGGCGGGCACCCGGTGTCCGTGCGGGCGCGCGCGGTGCGACGCCTCGCGGGCACCCGAGTGCCGGCTGGCGCGACGGGTCGTGACGGCGAGGAGCGTCCGCAGGGACAGAGGTCGACCGGCGACCGCGTGATCGTACGTGTCGTCGACCGCGGTCCCGGAATTCCGCCGGCGCAGCTGGAGCGGGTGTTCGAGCCGTTCTACCGTGCCGGCACGCCCGGCAGCGGGCACCGCGGGTCGGGGCTGGGGCTGGCGATCGCCCGCGGCTTCACGGAGGCAAACGCAGGCTCGCTGCACGTGGAGTCCCTGCCCGGCCAGGGCGCGACGTTCGTGTTCGAGATCCCGCTTTGAGCCTCCCGCGTGTGCTCGTGGTCGACGACGAGCCGCAGATCGTGCGCGCGTTGAAGGTGGTGTTGCGCGAGGCCGGGTTCGAGGCCGTTCCGGCGGAAACTGGGTCCCAGGCGCTCGATCTCGCGGCGGTGCGTCCACCGGACGCGGCAATCGTCGATCTCGTGCTCCCGGATCTCGATGGCATCGCCGTGACGCGCTCGCTGCGCGAGTGGAGCGACATGCCGATCCTGGTGCTCTCGGCGGTGGGCGAGGAGGAGCAGAAGGTCAGGGCGCTCGAGGCCGGAGCCGACGATTACATCACCAAGCCGTTCGGTGCACGCGAGCTGGTCGCGCGGCTGAACGCCGCGCTGCGCCGTGCCGCGCGTGGCGAGGAGGAGCCGCGCATCGAGGCCGAGGGGTTGGAGATCGACCTCGCCGCGCGGGTCGTGCGCCGCGAGGGTGAGCCGATCCACCTGACGCCGATCGAGTTCGACCTGCTGCGCGCGCTTGCCCGCAACCGCGGACGGCTGATGACCCATCGCAAGCTGCTCGCCGAGGTGTGGGGACCGGAGTACGTCGATGACATCCAGCCGCTGCGCACACACATCGCGCGGTTGCGCGCCAAGATCGAGCCCGAGGGCGAGGCGGGGGTGGGTGGGCCTCGTTTCATCGTCACCGACCCCGGGGTGGGGTACCGGTTCGCGGAGTGACGCTGAGCGTGAGGGCTGCATAGTCACCGCTGGAAAGACTGCAACTCCCCGCTGGACTTGCTGCCAAGTCCCCGCTGGACTCGTCGTCACGAAATCGTTATACGGAGGGCTGAATTCGTTACGCCGCCGTGACGCGCCTGCGCCCATAGTGATCACATGGACGCCGTCTACATCGTTCTCGGGATCGTCATGTTCGCGATCCTGCTGCTGATGATCGAGGGAATCGACCGGGTATGAGCGCGCCGCTTCCCCTTGGATTCTTCATTGCGCACATGAGCGGCTCGGACTTCTTCGGCCTGGTCGTCTCGGTGCTGGTGATCGCCTATCTCTTTTACGCCCTGATCCGCGGCGAGAAGCTCTAGAGCATGACGTTCGCAGGCTGGTTCACGATCTTCGCGTTTGTGGTCGTCGTGACCGTGCTCGCCTTTCCGCTTGGGAGCTACATGGCGAAGGTGTACACAGGTGAAAGGGTGTTCCTGACACCCATATTCGCCGGTCCTGAGCGCTTTCTCTATCGCATTCTAAGGGTGGACGAGAAGCGTCAGCAGGACTGGAAGGCATATGCGAAAAGCCTGATCATCTTCTCGCTCGCCGGCTGGATCTTCCTGTACATCGTCCTGCGCACGCAGGACGCGTTCTTCGTGCCGCACGCGCTGAACCCGCTCGGCTATCACTCAGCCCCGGCGGATGTGACATTTAACACTGTATCGTCGTTTATGACTAACACCAACTGGCAGTTCTATAGCGGTGAGACGACGATGAACTACCTCAGCCAGATGATCGGGCTGACCGTCCAGAACTGGCTGTCGGCGGGGGTCGGGATCGTCGTCGCGGTCGCGCTCGTGCGCGGGATCATCGGGCGCAGCGGCAAGGGCATCGGCAACTTCTGGCAGGACGTGGTACGCACGATCCTGTACGTGCTCGCACCGCTGTCGGTGTTCGGCGCGCTTGTGCTCGCCTCCCAGGGTGTGATCGCCAACTTCTCGAGCTATCTGACGGTTCATACGATCACCGGCCTGACACAGACGATCGCGATGGGCCCCGTCGCAGGACAGGAGGCCATCAAGGAGCTCGGCACCAACGGCGGTGGCTTCTTCAATACCAACTCGGCTCACCCGTTCGAGAATCCGACCGCGTTCAGCAACTTCTTCGAGATGCTGCTCGTGCTGATCATCCCGGCCGCTCTGATCTTCATGTACGGGCGCATGACCGGCAACCGCCGCCAGGGCTACGCGATCTACGGGACCGTGATGCTGATGTTCCTCGGCGCGGTCATCGTCGCCTACATCGCTGAGGCCCACGGCTCGCCCGCCCAGCACGCGGCCGGGCTGCACACAGGGGTGATCTCGGGCTCGGGCGGCGGCAACATGGAAGGCAAGGAGCAGCGCTTCGGGATCGCCGGCTCGGCGTTGTTCGACGTCATCACCACTGTCACCTCGTGCGGCGCCGTCAACAGCGCAATCGAGTCGTTCACTGGAATAGGGGGTGCGGTCCCCTTCGCGAACCTGTCAGCCAGCGAGGTGATCTTCGGCGGCGTCGGCACCGGTCTGTATTCGATCCTGTTGTATGTGCTGCTGGCGGTGTTCATCGGCGGGCTGATGGTCGGACGCACGCCGGAGTGGCTCGGCAAGAAGCTCGAGGCGAGGGAGATCAAGCTCGCCGGGCTGGGCATCCTGATCACGCCGCTGGCGGCGCTGTTCTGCACGGCGTTGGCAACAGCGAGCAAAGCCGGTCGTGCATCGATCTCCGAAGTGGCAACTTCTGCCGGTAAGCTCAGCATCCATACGCCACAGGCCTTCTCCGAGACCTTCTACGCGTACCTCTCCCAGGCGAACAACAACGGCTCTGCGTTCGCCGGCTACACCGGCCTAATCCAGCCGAACGCCGGCAACCTCGGCGCGCACGGCATTAGCTTCGCCGACGTGCTCGGGGGGTTCGACATGATCTTCGCGCGCTACGCGCCAATCCTGTTCGCGTTGGCCGTCGCCGGCGCGCTGGCCGGCAAGCGCGTCACCCCCGCGGGCCTCGGCACGATGCGCACGGACAACGGCACGTTCGTGGTGCTGCTGATCGGCGTGATCATCCTCGTCGGCGCGCTCACCTTCTTCCCCGCTCTGCTCCTAGGCCCGATCGTCCAGGGCCTGACCGGACACCTCTACTGACATGAAACCCTGGGCTCGCGACACCGTCACATCGATCATCGCGGTAATCGTCTTCGCGATCCTGACCGGGCTCGTATACCCGCTCGCGATCACCGGCATCAGCCAGGTGGCGTTCCCGGGCGACGCCAACGGGCAGCAGATTCACCTCGACGGCAAGCTCGTCGGCTCGAAGCTCATCGGCCAGAGCTTCGCGACGCCGGTGCTCGAAAAGAACGGCAAGCCCAAGGAAGTGAAGGGCGTGGTCGTGACCGAACCGGACCCGCGCTACTTCCAGTCGCGCCCGTCGGCCACCGAAGGGGGCGCGTACAACGCGGCTGCGAGCACGTTCTCCAATCACGGGCCCAACAGCGTCAAGACCAAGGAAGCTGACGAAGAAAACATCAAGGCGTATCTCGAACTCAACAAGAACCCGACCGCCAAGACCGAATATGACCCCGGGCTGACAGTGGCCAAGATCCCGGTCGACGCGGTCAACAGCTCGGCCTCGGGACTCGACCCGGAAATCTCAAAGGCGAACGCCTGGATTCAGGCCTATCGCATCGCGGCCGTGCGTCAGCTTCCCTTGGCGACGGTCGACGGGCTGATCGCCAAGTACACCTCGGGCCGCGGGCTCGGCTTCTCCGGGGAAGAAGGCGTGAACGTGCTCGAGCTCAACCTTGCACTCGACCGCGGGGGGCACACGGGGCGCAGCCCCGGGTCAGGGCGGAGCCCCGGGTCAGGAGGGACAAGCTGATGTCCGCGCAGATGCCGGCAACTCATGAGCGGCAGGCGATCTCGCTGTTCCAGCGCGACATCGTCGTCCGTGCGCTGATCGACAGCCTCAAGAAGCTCGATCCGCGCGTGCAGATCCGCAACCCGGTGATGTTTGTGGTGGAGATCGGCGCGCTGATCACGACCGTGACGTGGTTCATCCAGCTCGGCGGCGGCGAATCTCTCGGCGGGCACGACCCAGCGTGGTACACGTTCACGATCTCGATCTGGCTGTGGCTTACGGTCGTCTTCGCAAACATGGCCGAGGCCTTCGCGGAGGGCCGCGGCCGCGCCCAGGCGGACACCTTGCGTTCGATGCGCAAGGAGACGGTCGCGACGATGCGCGACGGCTCCACCAAGGCGGCCGCCGAGCTGACGCGCGGCGATGTCGTGGTCGTGCCGGCGGGGGAGCTGATCCCCGGCGACGGCACCGTGATCGAGGGCATTGCGACCGTGGACGAGTCGGCGATCACCGGGGAGTCCGCCCCGGTGATCCGCGAGTCCGGCGGCGACCGCAGCGCGGTCACGGGCGGCACGCGCGTGACCTCCGATCGAATCATCGTGGAAATCACCCAGGAGCCCGGGCAGTCGTTCCTGGACCGCATGATCGCGCTCGTCGAGGGCGCCGAGCGCCGCAAGACCCCGAACGAGATCGCGTTGAACATCCTGCTCGCGGCCCTGACGCTGATCTTCGTGATCGTCGTGGCGACGCTGCGCCCGTTCGGCCTGTTCGCCGGGACCGCGATCTCCGAGACGACCTTGATCGCGCTGCTGGTGGCGCTGATCCCCACTACGATCGGAGCGCTGCTGTCGGCGATCGGGATCGCCGGCATGGACCGCCTGGTGCGCCGTAACGTGCTCGCGCTGTCCGGTCGCGCTGTCGAGGCCTCCGGCGACGTCGACGTGCTGCTGCTCGACAAGACCGGCACGATCACGATCGGCAACCGGCTGGCATCCGAATTCGTGCCGATGCCGGGCGTGGCGGAGTCGGAGCTGGCCGAGGTCGCCCAGCTCGCCTCGCTCGCCGACGAGACGCCCGAGGGTCGCTCGATCGTCGTGCTGGCCAAGACCTACGGCATCCGCGAGCACGACATGAGCACCCTGCAGGCTGAGTTCGTTCCGTTCACGGCGCAGACGCGCATGAGCGGCATCGACATCGACGGCCAGCAGCTGCGCAAGGGGGCAGGCGACGCGATCATCGAGCTCGTCCAGCGCGAAGGCGGCTCGCCGCCGCCGGAGCTGCAGGCCGAGCTCGACCGCATCGGCAACGAGGGCGGCACGCCGCTGGCCGTCTCCCGTGACAACCAGGTGCTGGGCGTGGTCTACCTCAAGGACACGGTCAAGGAGGGCATGAAGGTGCGCTTCGACCAGCTGCGCGCGATGGGCATCAGGACCGTGATGGTCACCGGCGACAACCGCCTGACGGCGGCGAAGATCGCCGAGGAGTCGGGCGTCGACGACTTCCTCGCGGAAGCAACCCCCGAGCGCAAGCTCGCGCTGATCCGTGAGGAGCAGGCCGAGGGCCGTCTCGTGGCGATGACCGGCGACGGCACCAACGATGCCCCGGCGCTGGCCCAGGCGGACGTCGGCGTGGCGATGAACACGGGCACGCAGGCGGCGCGCGAGGCGGGCAACATGGTCGATCTCGACTCCAACCCGACGAAGCTGATCGAGATCGTCGAGGTCGGCAAGCAGCTGCTGATCACGCGCGGCGCGCTAACGACGTTCTCGATCGCCAACGACGTGGCCAAGTACTTCGCGATCCTGCCGGCGGTGTTCGTCGCGACCTACGCGACGAGTGGGGGCGCCAAGGGGCCGCTGCACGTGCTCAACATCATGGATCTGGGCACGCCCCAGTCGGCGATCGTCTCGGCGATCATCTTCAACGCGATCGTGATCCCGCTGCTGATCCCGCTGTCGCTGCGGGGAGTCCGTTACCGGCCGATCGGCGCGAGCGCGCTGCTGCGGCGCAACCTCTGGATCTACGGTCTCGGCGGCATCATCGCGCCGTTCATCGGCATCAAGCTGATCGACCTGATCGTGCACAACCTGCTGGGAGCCTGAGCGGCGAGCGCAGTATCGTAGGTGCCGGTGAGCCGGGAAGCCTGGTCATGAGGCTCCAAACCCCGCTGCCCTCGGCCTGGCGTCGCGAGGCGCTGCGTACCAACCTGTGGCTGGTGCCGACGGTCGAGATTGCGCTCGCGGTGGCGCTGTTCGCCGGCACGTACGCCGTGGATCGGGCTGCATACGACGGCACGCTGCAGCTCCCGTCGTTCCTGATCAGCGGCACCGCCGACGCCGCCCGGCAGATCCTGACGGCGATCGCGGCGGCGGTCATCACGGTGGTGACGCTCGTGTTCTCGATCACGATCGTGACGCTGACGCTCGCCTCCACCCAGTTCGGGCCGCGCATGCTGCGCAACTTCATCCGCGACCGGATCACACAACTCACGCTCGGCAGCTTCGTCGCGACGTTCGTGTACGCGATCCTCGCGCTCGTCTCGATCCGTCCAGGCGCGCACGGAGAATTCGTCCCGCACCTCTCGCTGGCGGTGACGATGGCGCTCGTAATTCTGGACGTCGGGGTGCTGGTCGTGTTCATCGACCACATCGCCAAGTCGATCCAACTTCCACAGGTGATCGCGAGCATCGCGCGGGACCTGTCGCGAGCAATCGAAGCCGAGGTTATGCCGCCTGCCCCCGACGCGCCGAAGGCGGGCCCGTCGCTGTCAGAGATGCTCGTGCGCCTGGACCAGGACAGCGCCGTCGTGCGCGCGCCGAGCAGCGGCTACCTGCAGTACGTGAGCATGCGCGCGCTGATCGAGATCTCCAGCCGCAGCCATGCTGTAATTCGGCTGCTGCACCGGCCGGGACACTTCGTCGTCGAGGGTCAGCCGCTGGCGGATGTCTGGCCGGCGGCGGCGGCGCCGGGCGTCGCGCGCGCGCTCGGCGGCGCGCATGCCACGGGTCCGCATCGAACCCTCACGCAGGACCTCTCGTTTGCCGTCGACCAGCTCGTCGAGATCGCCATTCGCGCGCTCTCACCGGCGGTCAACGACACCTTCACCGCGCTGGCCTGTATCGACTGGCTCGGGGACGGGCTGTGCAAGATCGCCGATCGCTGGCATCCGGCGGCCGTGCATCGCGACAACGCCGGCCATGTGCGCGTGATCACCGTGACCGTCAGCTTCCGCCGTCTGCTCGAGCGCGCGCACGACAAGATACGCCAGGCAAGTCGCGGGATGCCCGCGGTGATGATCCGCCAGCTCGACGGGCTCACGAAGGTGATGGCGCACACGAGCACTCCCGAGCAGCGCGAGCTACTGCTCGAGCAGGCGGCAATGATCCTGCGCGTCAGCGAAGAGTCGGTGCCGGAGAAGGCCGACCGCGCGGACGTCCGCCGCCGCTACGATGCTGTGCTCGGGTCCGTCGCTTCCAGCACAATGGCTCCATGGCCGACGAGCGAGGACATCTGAAGGTCTTCATCGGTATGGCCCCCGGCGTGGGCAAGACCTATCGCATGCTCCAGGAGGGGGCGGCCGAGGCCGACAACGGACGCGATGTGGTGGTCGGCTATCTGGAGTCGCACGGACGCGCGGAGACGCTGGCGCAGGCCGACGGTCTGGAGATCGTCCCGCGTCGCCACGTCACATACCGCGGCACGCCGCTGGAGGAGATGGATCTGCCGGCGGTGCTCGCGCGCAGGCCCGAGCTGTGCCTGATCGACGAGCTCGCCCACTCCAACGCGCCCGGCGTGGAGCACGAGAAGCGCTACGAGGACGTGCGCGATGTGATCGAGGCGGGGATCGACGTGTTCTCGACCGTCAACGTCCAGCACCTGGAGAGCCTCAACGACCAGGTGACCCAGCTCACCGGTTCACGTACGCGCGAGCGGATCCCCGACGCGGTGCTTTCGGCGGCCGACGAGGTCGTCCTGATCGATCTGACGCCCGAGACGCTGATCGCGCGCCTGCGCGCCGGCAAGGTCTATGCGCCCGAGCGCGTGCCCGCGGCGCTGAACAACTTCTTCAAGATCGAGAACTTGGCCGCGCTGCGCGAGACGGCGCTGCGCCAAGTCGCCGAGGACGTCGAGGTCAAGCGACTCGTGCGCGTGCCCAATCCTGCGGTGCGCCGCGACGAGGATGGGCTCCCTGCGGTCGCCGAGTCTGGGCCGCAGCCGATCGCCGAGCGGCTGCTCGCGCTGGCCACGCTGGCGCCGCACTCCGAGCACGTCGTGCGGCGCGCGTGGCGCTCGGCCCAGCGTCTGGACGCCGAGCTCGATGTGCTCGTCGTGCGCCCGCCCGGCCGTCCGCCGAGCCCCGAGGACCGCAAGCGCCTGGAGGAGCTGCGGCGTCTGACGGCGATGCTCGGCGTGCGCCTGCGCGTTGAGGAGGGTGAAGACGTGGCGGCGGTGGCCGTCAGCGTCGCCCGTTCGCTTGGCGCCACCTACGTGCTCATGGGCACGCCCTCCGAGCGCCGCGGACTCGCTCGCCTGGGCGCGAGCTCCGAGCGCTCGCTGCTGCTGCGTCTGCTGCGCGGCCTGCCGGGCGTGGACGTGCGTATCGTCGCCGATCCCGCCCTGCGCGCACACGGCGGGGAGGTGCTGCGGATCGCAGAACAGGCCTCAGACTAAATAGCGCTTCGCGCGTACGGCGGGCTGTGGGTCGCCGCGCAGGTACCAGACTAAATGCGGCTTAAAACTGGTGTCGTGGGGAAGGTCGCGGCGTAAGCGCCGCGTAAGACTATTAAGGCTTCCGCAACCCTGCACCCCTTACCCTGTTGCGCATCCGTATGAGAACATCTCGCCGCCTACCGTCGATCGTCCTCGTCTCGATCGTGTCGGCCGCGCTCACGCTAGGCGCGATCGGCCAGGCGGGCGCCGCTCGCAGCGCCCCTCCCGCGCGCGCCGCCAGCTCCTATCTGACGGGCATCGGCGACGAGCAGGCGCGGATGTTCGGCAATCCTCTCTACCAGCAGCTGCGAACGAAGATCGTGCGCTACGTCGTTCCCTACGACGCCGTCGCACATTCCTATTCACTGGACCAAGCGATCGTGTTCATCCGCGATGCCGAAGCCGCGCACGAGCAGGTGCTGGTCGCCTTCTACCATTCCGAATACTCCCCGACGAAGCTGCCGAGTGTTGCTGCCTATCAGCGCGACGTGCAGAAGTTCGTAAAGCTCTTCCCCCACGTCAAACAGTACGAGTCCTGGGACGAGTCCAATCGGGGCAACGTGCTCCATCAGTTCTCCAGCCCCTCGGC
Source organism: uncultured Solirubrobacteraceae bacterium (assembly GCA_963830345.1). Lineage (GTDB taxonomy): Bacteria > Actinomycetota > Thermoleophilia > Solirubrobacterales > Solirubrobacteraceae > Palsa-744. The sequence goes on from CAWHLZ010000001.1 coordinate 770,373, forward strand.
GGTCGCGGCGGCCAGGTACTACCAGGCCCTGATTCGCGTGTGCAACGGCTGCACGGTCATCGGTCTGGACGTGCTCGACGCGCAGTACATCGGTCCCACGCTGAGCTACATAGCGGAATTCAAGCGGGAGATCTACCGCCTGCGGACGGTCATGCCGAAGATCTGGGGCCTACACAACTACTCCGACGTCAATCGCCTGGAAGGCTGGCGCACGAGCGAACTCGTGCGCGCCCTCGGTGGGCAGGTGTGGCTCACCGAGACCGGCGGGATCGTGCAGTTCGGCGGCGCCTTCCCGAACAAGCACGGCTCCGGTCTGACGCGGGCGGCGAAGGTGCTCAAATTCATGTTCGCCGTCGCCGCCTCCCATGCGCAGATCAAGCGCATGTACATCTACGACTGGAACGGCGGGACGGGCTCCACCCGCTTTGACGCGGGGCTGACGAATGCCCACGAACAGCCACGTGCCGGTTATGTCGTCGTGTGCCGCCAGCTGCACGCGGCCAAGTGCGGCGTGAAGATCGCCAGCAACTAATCCGGCTCAGGTCGTGAGTGCCGGCTGCGCGCGCGATCCTGCGCCGGCGCCTTGGCGCTCGGACGGTCGGTTGGGCTCGTTGCGCGCAAGGCGCATCGTGCCCAGAGCGAGCAGCCCGGCGAGCGCTGCGACGGGCGCGAGCGTCTTCAGCGGGTAGGAGCTGAAGCCCGGGTGCAGTGCTGTGCTCAGGGCGGTGTGATCGCCGGCCTTGTAGATGCTCACGAGGCCGGCATGGTCGATCCCGAGCGCCGTAGGCGCCAGCGCCGCGAACAGCGCCCACGCCACCAGTGCAAGCACGCCCGCGCCAACGGTAGCGCCGGAGAGGCGCAGCCTCGGCGTCGCCCACGCCGCCAGTAGTACGCCGCCACCGGCCGCCAGCAAGAACGGCCAGATACCGCCCCAGCCGCGCCCGAGGCCGTAGGCGGAGGCGATCGTCGGCTGGAAGAAGCCTTTGGTCAGGTAGCGCATCCAGGTCACCGCCTCGGTCTCATAGCCGATCAGCGGATGTGTGATCGTCGCGATCACCGTCGTTGTGATCGAGATCCCCGCCAGCGCGATCGTGGGACCGGGGAAGCGCTTGAGTGCGATCGCGATCGGGAAGGCCAGAAATGGGAGCGTCGTTGCCAGGAAGCGCGGGCCCATGAAGCCACCGCCGAAGGGCAGGTAGTAGCCGGAGTTGTAGCCGAGATAGCACAGGCAGATGCCCCCGACCGTCAGTGCCTCCGCGCGCTTGCCGCGCCTGTACAGCATCACCGTGCCGATCGCTCCCATCAACAGCACAGGCGAGATCGTCAGCAGCCCGCGCGAGTCGAACAGCAGCGTTGCGAGCACCCTCAGGCTGGGCGCCCCGATCCCGAAGAAGCCTTGCTGCTGGCGGGGTATGTCGGAGTAGGCAAGGTGCGTCCAGGAGCGAAAGGCGTAGTGGTTGTAGAGCAGCAGCGGCACGATTCCGACCACCCCGCCAGCGATATAGGCGCCGCCGCGGCGCGCTACGCCAAGCGGCGTGAATGTGTCCTTGCGCGAGAGCAGAAATAGCCCGAGCACGAGCGCAACGAAGAACGTCGGATACTCCGAGCTGAATGCGTAGCCCATCGCGAGGCCGGCCAGTCCCAGCAGCATCGGGCTGGGCGGGCCGTCGCGCTCGCGCAGCATTAGCGCAAACGCCGCGAAGCTGAGAAACGCCGTGAACACGTGCGAGAACAGCAGCGTGGAGAGCGCCAGTACCATCGTGCCGAGGCCGAGCACAACCGCCGCTGCGACGCCATAGCCGGGCTCATAACGCTCGGCCACACGCCATACGAGCAACAGCAGCAGCAGTCCCGGCAGTACGTCGGTCCACAGGCCGATTAGGTAGATCATCTCGTCGCCCGGGTGGTTCGGTGGCGCCACATGCGAGTCCGTCCACGCTTCGGCGTCGACGAGGTTCAGCGCGTCGTAGAACGGCAGCGCGAACAGTGCCAATCCAGGCGCCCGCGCCGAGTAGTAGTGCCCCTTGTAGTAGGCCTTGTCGCCGGTGTTCACCTGATACTGGTCGATCGTGGTCGTGTCCTGGTTCAGGGCTCTGATCAGGTCGTAGTGCGAGGTCTGATTCCAGGAGAAGCTCTGGATCAGCGTCGCAAACGCGAGACCCACCAGGACGATCGCCGCGAGCGCAATGTGCCGCCTGTTGAGCCGCTTGGCGAAGCCGGGGCGCTCGTCAGTCGCTGCCATGGAGCGCCTTCGGTCCCGGGCCGATCTCATAGATGACGAGCGAGCCGACCTGCCGTCGCGTAATGCCCAGACCAGCGATCGGCTTGACCGCGGCGGCAGCGGGGTCGGGCGGCTCAGGGACGACGTAGCCAACCTCCGATGGGAGGTCCTTTGGGAGCACCGTGTGCAGCACGACCGTGCGGATGCCGTAATAGCGCAGCTTCTCGACGCTGGCGCGATCGGGGAAACCCTGCATGCCGCCGCGCAGGTCATCGAGAGCGGGAATGTCGAAGGTGCTCTCGCCCACGGGGATCTTGTAGAAGCCGTCGGTCGAGAAGTACTGCCAGATGCGATCCAGGGCGCCGTCGGTCGGCAGGTCGAGCACCGGGCCAGGCAGGCCAATCTCCGCCTTGGCCGGCTGCGGCACGACGGGGTGACCGAGGTGGCCCGCGCCTTCGCCGAGAAGACCGACGAGCAGCGCCGCTGCGAGCAGCGCGGGCACGCCTAGCGCGGGCAAGACGCTTAACCGGTGGCGCTTTCCCCACGGTCCCAATCGCCGCACGAGCAGTTGCGCGCCCGCTCCCGCGAGCAGCGCGTAGAACAGCGTGGCGAGCGTGAAGATCCTGCCCGGCACGCGCACACCGTCCCAGCCCGGGGCATAGTCGAACAACAGACGGTAGGGATAGCCAGCGCCGGTGATGCCGAATCCGAGGGCGAGGATCGAGCAGGTGACGATCCCGATCGCCAGGCCCAGGCGCAATCGTCGTGTGTATGCCCCAGCGGCGAGGCCGATCAGCGCCAGCACCAGGATCAGGCCACCAGGGAAGAACACGCTCTCGTTCTTGGAGTTGACTTTGGCGCGCATCCCTTCAGTGAGCTTGCCCCACACGCGGTTCTCCGAGGAGGCGGCCAGCAGCGCTGCGGGGCCGGCCGAGTAAGTCTCGACTTCGCCGATCGTGCGCTTCGCCGTCGGGTACTCCGCGGCGACCTTCAGGTAGGGCCGGGCCTGGTAAACGGTGACGGCGCCCAGCACCGCGACCCCGATGACCGTGACGGTCAGCAGCCGGCGCGGGATCAGCGGCCCGCGTCCCCCGTGTTCGGCGTGCCCTCCATCCTGCGCGTGTCCTGCGTCCTGCGCGTGTCCTGCATCCCGCGCGCCACGCCAGGCCACGCCCAGGGTCAGTCGGCCGCGCCACCAGTGCACGAGCACGAGCAGTGCGAGCACGACGAGCAGGTAGGCGTACTGCAGGCCGAGTGTGAAGCCAAGGCTGATCTGCCAGGCGGACAGCAGCCAGCCGGCGAGCACGAGCTTGCGCGAGGAGCGCCGGTAACCGCGCAGCAGCAGGAACAGCCCCAGCGCGAGCCCGCCGGAGGAGATCACGTGCAGGTGACCCGCCTCCGTGACGCGGTAGGGCGCGTACGCGAAGGCCACCCCGGCGGCGGCACCTCCCAGCCGGCCAAGGCCGAGCTCGCGCGCGAGCAGGTAGGCGCCGACAAAGCACAGCGACCAGGCCCACAGGAACAGGAGGTTGTAGCGGACGAGTGCGGCGACCGTGCCCGAACCGAAGAACGCCGTCGGTCCGTAGCCCAGGAGAGAGTCCGAGAAGGCGAGGCTGAAGGGGTGCGGGTAGAAGGCGTTGGAGTCGAAGAGATGCAGCGGGTCGTGGAGCATCGCGTGCCCCACCCATGCGATCTGCCAGGCGGTGCGCACGGGGTCGCCGAGGTCGGGGGCGATGTGGCTGGGCAGGTGCAGCACGAGTGGCCAGCTCGTGAGCACGGCCAGCAGCACGCCCGCGAGCGCGATCAGTGCGAGCTCGACGCGGGCAAACGTCGGCGAAGGCGCCCAGTGACCAGGCCCTCCACCCGGCTCCGGGGGGCGCCCCGCCTGCGTTCCCGCGTGCCCGACGCGATCCACGCCCGGCGGCTCAGGCGATCCGGGTGGCGTGCGCGGCGGGCTGGGAAGGCCGGTGCTCATCCGGTGCTCATGGTCGGCTGGTGTTCGAGACCGCGCGGATCGGCGCAGCATACGGGAGCCGCCTGCTGCATTGCGTAGCACACGCGGCCTGTCTTTGTGACATCTCAAACTTGCGCTTTGCGTCAGACTTGGTGGGGTGAGGGTTCTGGTTGTCGGAGCCGGCGGCGTGGGCGCGGCGTTCGCCGCGATCGCGCAGCGCCGCGAGTGCTTCGAGCACGTGGTGCTGGCCGACGTGGCGCTCGAGCGTGCGCGCGCGGCAGCCGAGCGTCTCGGCGAGCCCGATCGCTTCTCAGCTGAGCGCGTCGACGCGTCCAGCCGCGAGGAGCTCGTCGAGCTGATCGGACGCGTGCGACCCGACGCGGTCCTGAATGCGTGCGACCCGCGCTTTAACGAGCCGATCTTCGCCGCGGCGTTCGACGCAAAGGCTACGTACCTCGACATGGCGATGACGCTTTCCCACCCGCATCCCGAGCGTCCGTATGAGCTTCCTGGGGAGATGCTCGGCGACCGTCAGCTGGCCGAACACGAGCGCTGGGAGCAGGCGGGCCTGCTGGCGCTGGTAGGGATCGGCGTGGAGCCGGGGCTGTCTGACATCTTTGCCCGTCACGCCGCGGACGAGCTGTTCTCGAGCATCGCGGAAGTAGGCGTGCGCGACGGCGCCGACCTGGTCGTCGAGGGCTACGACTTCGCGCCCACGTTCTCGATCTGGACGACGATCGAGGAGTGCCTGAACCCGCCGCTGATCTGGGAGCGCGAGCGCGGCTTCTACACCACCGCCCCGTTCTCCGAGCCCGAGGTGTTCGAGTTTCCCGAGGGGATCGGGCCGGTTGAGTGCGTGAACGTGGAGCACGAGGAGGTCGTGCTGATTCCCCGCTGGGTGCAGTGCGAGCGGGTGACATTCAAGTACGGCCTCGGGCAGGAGTTCATCGACGTGCTGGCCACGCTGCACAAACTGGGTCTCGACTCGACCGCGCCGGTGTCGGTGCGCGGTATACAGGTGGCGCCGCGCGATGTGGTCGCCGCGGCGCTGCCCGACCCGGCGACACTTGGTGAGCGCATGAGCGGGCGCACCTGCGCGGGCACGTGGGTGACGGGCATGGGCAAGGACGGACAGCCACGCTCGACCTACCTCTACCACGTCGTCGACAACGAGACAACGATGCGCGAGTACACGTGCCAGGCGGTCGTGTGGCAGACAGCGGTCAATCCAGCGGTTGCGTTGGAGCTGCTCGACCGTGGGGATTGGAAGGGCGCGGGCGTGCTTGGGCCCGAGGCGTTCCCGCCGGCGCCGTTTCTGGAGCTGCTCGGGGAATACGGGGCACCGCATGGGCAGGTGGAGGTGCCGCCGCGATGACGAGACGGCCTCCAGACTCGACGAGGTCGAATGAATGTGCCGTCACACGGCGCGCTGGCTCTCCCTGCCCGCGCGCCGTGTCCCCATGACGGCTCCCCTGGCTTAGAAGTCCACCCGTGCCGGTACTGGTGCTAGTGGCGCCGGCTGCTCGAGCACCCCGGCGGGCGCGGTTTCGAGCTTGCGCGAGAAGTACTCGCGGAAGTACGGGCGGGAGATGAGCATGATGACGAAGCCGAGGATCATGCCGCCGATGCCCATCCACAGCGGCAGCGTGATGTCGAGGATCGGCTTTGACGAGACGTTTTCGGCGTGCCCGTAGTAGAACGCCGCCTTGACCCCGACCCCCAACAGCATCAGCCCGCCGATGAATGGTCCCGTGCCTAGCAGCAGGAAGTTGCGCAGGCTCTTGGATAGCTCGCGGCGGTAGTAGATCGCGCAGGCGACTCCTGTCAAGCCGTAGTAGAAGCAGATTGGAAAGCCGATCGCCGTGATCGAGTCTTCGAGGACGCTTTCGGAGAGCACGAGCAGCGGGACCGTGATGATGATCGATAGCAATCCGAAACCGAGCGTCGAGACGGTCGGGGTGAGATAACGCTTGTGCATGCGGGACAGCAGGTTCGTGACGGCTTTCCAGTGGGCCATCGAGAGCGTCGTGCGGGCTGTGGGGAGGATCGTCGTCTGGGTGGAAGCGGAGGCCGATGTGAGCACGGTGATGATCAGCAGCTTGTCGAGCGTGCCGCCGAGCACGCCCCTGCCGAGCGCGTTGAGGATGTCGCTCTGATTGGCTTCGTTCGTCAGGAACCCGGTGCCGTGGAAGGCCTGGGCGGCGCCCGACACGAGCACATAGATGGCCAGGAGCAGAAGCGTCGAGACGACCGCCGCCTTGCCGGGCCCCTCGGCGGGATTCTCGGACTCCTCGTTGACCGCCACGCCGGAATCCCAGCCCCAGTAGATGAACACCCCGAGCAGGATCGCGTCGAGCAGGTCACCGAAGTTCATCGCGAACGGGTTGATCCACGACAGCGAGGGCTTGATCGAGCCGCTCGGGGGATGGCTGCCGTAGATCTTCACGAACGCGACGACCGAGAACAGCGCGAGGATGAACACCTCGATGCCGAGCAGTGCCCGCTGGATGGCGGCTGAGAGCTCGATGCCGCGGTAGCAGATCCACGTCATCAGCGCGATCCACACGATCGCGCCGACGATGATCGCGACTTTGGATTCTCCGAGTTCGGTGAAGCCGAACAGCTTGAACGTGTAGATGGCCGCGATGTCCGCCAGCGACGCCATCACGATCAGGTCCGCCAGGAAGATCGCCCAGCCGTTCATCCAGCCCGTGACCGGGCCCATGGCGCGGGTGACCCACGCGAAGCTGGTACCCGCATCGGGGTCGGCGCGGTTGAAGTATTTGTAGGCGGAGGCGACGAGCAGCATCGGCACGAACGACACGAGCAGCACTGCGGGGGCGTGCACGCCGACGCCTTTGACGGCGACGACGAATCCGAGCGTCGCGGCGAGCGAGTACGCGGGCGCGGTCGAGGCGACGCCGATGACGATGTTGGAGATGTAGCCGATGGCGCCCTGCTTGAGGCCCTTGTCCATGACCCCGGATTCGCGTTGGGGGCCTCCAATTACATCGGTACCTTCGATGGCCATCAACGACTCCTCTCCAGGGGATGCGGCGGACGTGACGCCGCTCTTGTGAGGAAAGTTACGCTCTCGGGTGGCGGACGCGCAATGGGCGCGATCCCCAAAACACTCGCCCAGGATTGGACAAGTCGTACAATGGGCATAGAACTTGTTGACCACGCGGTGCATTGAGCTGCATATGGCGAGCGGTTAGCGTTGTCCTCAGTGTCTAGTCAGCTATCGGGAGGGCGGGTCTTCGATGTCCGGTGATCTCCAAGCGCAGGCCAAGCGGCACCTGTGGATGCACTTCACGCGCATGGGCTCCTACGCGGAGCCGGACCACGAGGTGCCGGTGATCGTGCGCGGTGAGGGCTGCTACGTGTACGACGAGCACGGCAAGCGCCACCTGGACGGCCTGTCGGCGCTGTACTGCGTCAACATCGGCCACGGTCGCGCGGAGCTCGGCGAGGCGGCAGCGACGCAGTCGAGGGAGCTCGCGTTCTACACAAACTGGAGCTACGCGCACCCACGCGCGATCGAACTGGCGAGCCGCATCGCGGACCTTACGCCGGGGAACCTGAACCGCGTGTTCTTCACCTCCGGCGGCTCGGAGGCGGTCGAGTCGGCGTGGAAGCTCGCGAAGGCCTACCACGCCACACAGGGGGAACCGCGCCGTCACAAGCTCGTCTCGCGCAACCTCGCCTACCACGGCACGTCGATGGGGGCGCTGACGGCGACGGGCCTGACGCCGCTGCGCGTGCCGTTCGAACCGCTGACGCCGGGCGGTGTGCACGTCCCCAATACGAACTCCTACCGCTGGCAGGAGGATCGCGACCCGTTGTGGGCGGCGAACGCGATCGAGCAGGCGATTCTGTTCGAGGGGCCGGAGACGGTCGCGGCGGTGATGCTCGAGCCGGTGCAGAACGGCGGCGGCTGCTTCGTGCCACAGGAGGGCTACTTCCAGCGTGTGCGCGAGATCTGCGACCGCCATGGCGTGCTGCTGATCTCCGACGAGGTGATCTGCTCGTGGGGGCGGCTGGGGTACTGGTTCGGGTGTGAACGCTACGACTATGAGCCCGACATGATCACGACCGCGAAGGGCATCAGCTCGGCGTACGTACCGCTGGGGGCGGTGATCGCGGGCGACCACATCGCGGAGCCGTTCCTGCACGGCAATGCGATCTTCAACCACGGGTTCACGTTCGGCGGACACCCGGTGGCGTGTGCGGTGGGGCTGGCAAATATCGAGATCATTGAGAGCGAGCAGCTGTGTGCGCACGTGCTCGCGAACGAGGGGCCGTTCCGGGAGATGCTCGACAGCCTGCGCGATCTGCCGATCGTGGGCGACGTGCGCGGTGCGGGTTACTTCCACGCGATCGAGCTGGTCAAGGACAAAGACACCAAGGAGACGTTCAACGCGGAGGAGTCCGAGGAGCTGCTGCGCGGCTTTCTCTCGGGTGAGCTCTACCAGCGCGGGCTGATCTGCCGGACAGACGACCGCGGCGATCCGATCGTACAACTGTCACCTCCGCTGATCGCGGGCCAGCAGCAGTTTGAGGAGATCGAGGCGATCCTGCGCCCGGTGTTGAGCGAGGCCTCGGAGCGGATGGAGCGGTGGAGCTCACTGTCGCGAGTCTGATCGGCGAGCTCGGCCTGGAGCTGGTCAGCGGGCAGGAGTCTGCCCAAACGCACGTGCGCTGGGTGCACAGCACCGAGCTGTCGGACCCGACCCCGTGGCTGAAAGGCGGCGAGCTGCTGCTCACCACGGGTATCCAGCTGAACGGTCCGAAGTCCCAGCGCGAACTGATTGGCCGGCTCGCCGACCACGACATCGCAGGTCTGGGCTTCGGCACGGGCTTCGCCCACCGGCGGCTGCCGGCGGCGCTGGTGGCGGCAGCCCGCAAGCGCGAATTCCCGCTGTTTGAGGTGCCCTACGAGCTGCCGTTCATCGCGATCACCGAGCGCGCGTTCGCACAGCTCTTGAACGAGCGCTACGAGCTGCTGCAGCGAACGATGGTCGGTGACGTACTCGCAGAGGTGCTCACCGGGCATCTGTACCCGGAGGACCTGCAGGCGCGCCTGCGCCCGTTCGGGATCGGTGAACAGGTTGCGGTGCTCGCGTTCAAGCCGCCGGATCCGAGTGCGGCGGCGACCGTGGTCGAGAGCATCCTGAAACGTGAAGGGGTGGCGAGCCTGGTGGCGATCCGCGCGGGACTGCTGTGCGCGGTGATCGACGTAGATGGTGTGCCCGGATCGGTGCCGGTTGCGCCGATCGAGCTCGCGCGCAAGATTCGCGCTGAGCTGGCGGGCCGCTTCGGGCCGGTGCGGGCGGCGGCGTCGCGGCCCGCGGCGACGCACTCGCTGCGCACGGCCTTCCATGAGGCGCGCTGCGCGCTGGAGGCGGTTCGCCTGCTGGACGGCAGCGCGCCGGAGGTTGCCTCTTACGCGGATCTCGGCGCATTCCAGCTACTGCTGTCGCTGCAGGACGACGACGCGTTGAGCTCCTACTGCCGCAGCGTGCTCGACCCGATCGAGCAGGGCGAGGGCGAGTACGGCGACGAGCTAGTGCGCTCGCTTGATGTGTTCATCGAGCACAACGGACATTGGGAGAAGGCCGCGAATGCGCTGTTCTGTCATCGACACACGCTGCGCTACCGCATCCGTCGCGTCGAGCAGCTAACCGGTCGCGACTTCTCCAACGCGCGCGACCGGATCGAGTTCTGGCTGGCGCTGCGGGGGAGAGAGCTGGCACGATGAGCGACGGGGATCAGTTTTGATGGGGACCCCCTTCGGGGGTCTGGCGGGGTTGGTCTGTGTCACAACGAAGCAGAGAGGCGACTATGAGGATCGGAGTCCCGACCGAGGTCAAGACCGACGAGTACCGCGTGGCGATCACCCCCGCAGGCGTGCGCGAGTTGACGGTGCGCGACCACGAGGTACTTGTGCAGGCCGGTGCGGGCGAGGGCAGCGCGATGAGCGACGAGCAGTTTCAGGCGCAGGGTGCGCAGATTGTGCCCGACGCGGACGTGCTGTTCGCTGAGGCGGAGCTGGTGCTGAAGGTCAAGGAGCCCCAGCCGGAAGAGGTCGGACGCCTGCGCGAGGGGCAGACGCTATTTACCTACCTGCACCTGGCGGCCGAGCCGGAGCTCGCGCGTGGGCTGATGGCCTCGGGGGCGACGTGCATCGCGTATGAGACCGTCGAGGACGCGATGGGGCGCCTGCCGCTGCTGGCACCGATGAGCGAGGTGGCGGGCAAGATTGCGACGCAGGCGGGTGCGTTCATGCTGGAGAAGCCGCTCGGCGGGCGCGGGATCCTGCTGGGCGGGGTGCCTGGTGTGGCGGCGGCGACGGTGCTGGTGATCGGCGGCGGCGTGGTGGGCATGAACGCGGCGATCATCGCGATCGGCATGCAGGCGGACGTGTTCGTGTTCGACCGCTCGATCGACCGGCTGCGCGAGCTCGAAGTGGCGTTCGCGGGGCGCGCTTCGACGGTGTACTCCTCGACGCTCGCAATCGAGGAGATGCTGCCGTCAGCCGATCTGGTGATCGGTGCGGTGCTGGTGCACGGCGGACGTGCGCCGCATGTGGTCAGCCGCGAGCAGCTGAAGCTGATGAAGCGCAATGCGGTGCTGGTGGACGTGTCGATCGATCAGGGCGGTTGCTTTGAGACGTCGCGTCCGACGACGCATTCGGACCCGACGTATGAGGTCGACGAGATCACCCACTACTGCGTCACGAACATGCCTGGGGCTGTGCCGATTACCTCGACGTATGCGCTGACGAACGCCACGCTGCCGTACGTGATCGAGCTCGCCGAGCGCGGCGTTGGCGAGGCGCTCGAGCGCAGCCCAGGCCTGCGCATGGGCCTGAACGTGCGGGACGGCGAGATCACCCACCCGGCGGTCGCAGAGGCACTCGGTCTGGTGGGGTCGGCTGCGCGATGACGAACACACCCCTAGAGCGAGGAGCGGTGGCATGGCGGGCACGACGGAGACCCTGAGCAACTTCATCGGCGGCGAGCGTGTCGCGTCAACCGGCGAGACCGAACCGGTGCTCAACCCAGCGACGGGCGAGGAGTTGGCGCGGGCACCGATCTCGAGCGCGGATGATGTCGATCGCGCGGTCCAGGCGGCACGCCGTGCGTTCGACGGCTGGTCGGGCGCGACGCCGGCGCAGCGGGCGCAGGCGCTGCTGGCGATGGCTGAGCTGGTGGAGGAGCACGGCGATGAGATCGCGCGCCTGGAGGCGCTGAACGCGGGCAAGCCGATCGAAGCGGTCAAGGGTGACGAGATCCCAGTGATGGCCGACAACCTGCGCTTCTTCGCGGGCGCGGCGCGCTGCCTCGAGGGCAGGGCAGCGGGCGAGTACATGGAGGGTTACACGTCGTTCACACGTCGCGAGGCGATCGGTGTGATCGGGCAGGTGACCCCGTGGAATTACCCACTGATGATGGCGATCTGGAAATTCGGGCCGGCGCTGGCGGCGGGCAACACGGTCGTGCTCAAGCCGGCAGAGACGACGCCGATCACGACGATCAGGCTGGCGGAGCTGGCTGCTGAGATCCTGCCCAAGGGAGTCCTGAACGTCGTCACCGGTCCCGGGCGCCCGACGGGCGAGGCGCTGATCAATCATCCCGACGTCGACATGCTCGCGCTCACGGGGTCGGTGGATACGGGCAGGCACTTCGCGCGCACTGCCGCGGACACGCTCAAGCGCGTGCATCTCGAGCTCGGCGGCAAGGCACCGGTGGTGGTGTTCGACGACGTCAGCCTCGAGCACGCGCTGGAGACGATCGCCGGCACCGGCTACTACAACGCGGGGCAGGACTGCACGGCGGCCACGCGCGTGCTCGCCTCGAGCAACGTGTACGACGAGGTCGTCAGCGGCCTCGCCGGCCAGGCGCAGGGCCTGGTGATCGGCGACACGCTCTCACCAGAGACGACGCTCGGGCCGGTCAACTCCGCGCGCCAGCGCGAGCGCGTCGAGGGCTTTCTGACGCGCAGGCCCGATCACGCGGAGATCGTGACCGGCGGCAAGGCCCCCGATCGGCCGGGCTTCTATGTCGAGCCGACGGTCGTGGCGGGCTTGTGCCAGGACGACGAGATGATCCAGCGCGAGATCTTCGGCCCGGTGATCACCGTGCAGCAGTTCGCCGACGAGGAGCAAGCGATCGCGTGGGCGAACGCGACCCGCTACGGTCTCGCGTCGTCGGTGTGGACGCGCGACGTTGGCCGTGCGCTGCGCGTGTCAAAGGCGCTGCGCTTTGGCTGCGTGTGGATCAACGACCACATCCCGCTGGTTTCGGAGATGCCGCACGGCGGCTTCAAGGAGTCCGGCTACGGCAAGGACTTGAGCGTGTACGGGGTCGAGGATTACACGGTCGTAAAGCACGTGATGGCGAACATCCAGTAGGCCATCGATCGGATATCGGCCGGCGGCGTTGGGCTTGGTCACAGGATCGCCGCTAGCGTACGCCTCGTGCGGGTGGCGAGTTGGAACGTGAATTCAGTCAAGCAGCGGGTGCCACGGTTGCTGCCGTGGCTCGACCAGCGCCAGCCGGATGTCGTCTGTCTGCAGGAGACCAAGCTCACAGACGACGCGTTCGACCAGCTACTCGGCGACGAGCTGGCCAGCCGTGGCTATGCGTTTGCCCGGCACGGGGAGGTGCAGTGGAATGGGGTGGCGATTCTCTCTCGGATGGGGCTGGAGGACGTCGTGGTTGGAGTCGCCGGTGCACCAGGCTTCTCGCATCCGGAGGCGCGTGCGGTGTCCGCGACCTGTGGCGGGATTCGGGTGCACTCCGTGTACGTACCCAACGGCCGCGAGCCGGATTCCGAGCACTACCACTACAAGCTTCTTTGGCTGGCTGCGCTACGGGAGATAATTGGCAGTGGTCCGCAGGATGCGATGGTATGTGGGGATATGAACATTGCGCCGGCCGACATCGATGTTTTCGATCCCGACGCCTACGTAGGCCAGACCCACGTCACGCCGCCTGAGCGGGCGGCCCTGGCGGAGCTGCAGGAGCTTGGCTTGCGCGACGTCGTGCGCGATCGCTGGCCGACCGAGCGCGTGTTCACATACTGGGACTACCGCGCCGGTATGTTCCATCAAGACCTAGGCATGCGGATCGACTTGGTGCTGGCCGCTGCCACGGTCGCCAACAGGGTTCGGGCGGCATGGGTCGACCGACAGGCCCGTAAGGGCACCAGGCCGAGCGATCACGCCCCGGTGATCGTCGATTTGGATGAAGCGCCGGACGGGGACATTGGGCCGGTCGTGCCGCCGCCCTCCGCTCCGGTCCAGGGCTCAGGCAAGCTGCCCCAGTCGCGGTGACCGCGCGCCGAAGCCTGCTACGGTCACCCTACGGGCGGCGACGTCGTCCGTGAGGTTCTTTGTCTTTGTTGGCGCTTGAGACGCGCGGATGGGGTCAGTCGAATCTCCATCTGCAGCGGTGGCCGGAAGGTCGCCAGAAGGAGCACCAACACATGGAGCATGCAACTTTCGCCGACCTCGGCGTGTCCGAGGTCGTTGTCAATGAGCTCGCACAGCGTGGGATCACCACACCGTTCGCCGTCCAGGGGATGGTCATCCCGGACGTGCTCGCCGGCCACGACGTGCTGGCGCAGTCGCCGACCGGCTCGGGTAAGACGCTCGCGTTCGGGGTGCCGCTCGTCGAGCGGCTGAAGGACTCCGACGCGCGGCCATCGGCGCTGATTCTCGCGCCGACGCGCGAGCTGGCAATCCAGATTGTCGATGACATGCGACCGATCGCCCACGCCCGTGCGCTGTCGATCGCTCCCGTCTACGGCGGTGCCGGGATCGTTAAGCAGGCGCGCCTGGCCGCCCGTGCCCACATCCTTGTCGCCACACCCGGCCGGCTGCTCGATCTAATCGATCGCCGCGACGTGTCGCTCGATCGCATCCGTATGCTCGTGCTCGACGAGGCCGACAGGATGCTCGACATGGGTTTCCGCCCGGTGGTCGACAGGATCGTGAAGATGACGGCGGGCAAACGCCAAACGCTGCTGTTTTCGGCCACGCTCGAGGGTGAAGTCGGGCGGATCGCCAAGGCATACACGTCCAACCCACGCCGCCACGAGCATGCCCATTCGGCCGAGCGCAAGGGCGACGTGGAGCACCGCTTCGTGACGGTCACCCACGAGGGCAAGGTCGCGCGCTTGGTCTCCGAGCTGAGCGAGTCCGAGCGCGGCCTGACGCTCGTGTTTGTACGCACTAAGCGCGGCGCCGATCGGCTCGTCAAGCGGCTCGCGTCGAGCAGCGTGCGCGCGGTGGCGATGCACGGCGACAAGTCCCAGGGGCAGCGCGAGCGGGCTCTGGCCAACTTCGAGGCAGGGGTGGTCGACACGCTCGTGGCTACGGACGTGGCCGCGCGAGGAATCGACGTGGCGGGGATAACGCACGTGATCAACTACGACATCCCGGCCACGCGCGAGGATTACGTGCACCGCATCGGGCGCACCGCCCGGGCGGGGGCAAGCGGCGTTGGCGTGACGCTGGTGGCACACGACCAGGCGCGCGAGCTCGCGGGGATGGTCCGTGAGCTGGGGCTGGATCGGGAGCTTGGGCTGGCGGGGATCGCCGCGGGCGCCTCACAACGCGGCGCATCCGGTGCGGGCGGGGATCGTTCGCGAGGCCGTGATCGCCGGTCGAGTTTCGCCGCGAGCGGCGCGCAGCGTTCGGGAAGCGCCTCGCGCAACGGTGCCGGACGCCGCGGTCGCGCGTCCGGCCGCTCGAGGTAGGGCTCGCGAGCAGTCATTTCGGCCGCGCAGTCAGCTAACGTCGCGCCAATGACAACGCCGCATCCGGACGACCCCGAGGCCGAGACCGGGACCAACGGCGACTCAGCGGAGGCCGGATCCGAGGCCGATCTGCTGATGCACTACGACATCCTGCGCGTGCGTGCTCCGAACCCGGGACTGTTCACGCTGACGGGTACGAACACGTGGGTCGTCGGGCGCAGGCCGGCTTGGATCGTCGACCCCGGCCCGCTGCTGGACGAGCACCTCACGCGGCTGTCCGCTGCGATCGATGCCCGCGGTGGGCTCGGCGGCGTGGTGCTCACCCACGATCACCACGACCACACCGAAGCCGTCGGGGCGCTGCTCGAGCGCTACCCGGCGCCGCTGGCCGGCGGACGCGGCGCGGTCGACGTCCTGCTCGGCGAGCATGTGCGCTTCGGCCCGTTCGAGGCGGTCGCCACACCAGGGCATGCCGCCGACCACTTCGCGCTCGTGGGCGACGGAGCGTGCTTCACCGGCGACGCGGTGCTCGGCGACGGCAGCGTATTCATCAGTCCCTACCGTGGGGCGATGGCCGGCTACCTGCTTGCGTTGACGCGCTTGCGCTTACGCGAAGACTTCAACGTGCTGTGTCCTGGCCACGGGCCGCCGGTGTGGGACGCTCACACGAAGCTCGAAGAGTACGTCGCCCATCGCATCGATCGCGAACACAGGCTGATCGTGGCGCTGGGGGAGGGCCGGCGCACGATTCAGGAACTGCTGGACGCGGTCTGGTCCGAGGTGCCCGAGTCGCTGCTCCCGCTTGCCACGGCCACGCTCGCCGCTCATCTCGACAAGCTCGAGGACGAGCAGATCCTGCCCGACGGCGTGGAGCGGCCAAAGTTCGAACGGACCGAGTGGTGAGCCCGCGCGAGGCTTCCTCGGCGCAGAAAGCAGGCCGGCCGCAGGTAGGTACGTTCGGCTCGGGCGCCACCTCGATCGATTCTCCATTCCCGCCGATCGCCGACTACGGCTTCCTGTCGGACTGCCACACAGGCGCGCTCGTCGCCTCGGATGGGTCGATCGAGTGGATGTGCCTGCCCCACTTCGACTCGCCGTCGATCTTCGGCGCGATGCTCGACCGCGGTGCCGGCAGCTGGCGGATCGGACCGTATGGAATCTACGTGCCGGCCGGGCGACGTTACATCCCGGGTACCAACATCATCGAGACGACATGGATGACCCCGCAGGGTTGGCTGCGGGTAACCGACGCGCTAACGATCGGACCGTGGCACGACAACAAGCACGGCTCGAGCCACACGCGCCCGCCCACCGACTACGACGGCGAGCATTTGCTGGTGCGCGATGATCGAATGCATCCAGGGCGAAGTCCAGGTGGAGATCGTGTGCGAGCCGATGCTCGACTACGGCGCCACGCCGGCACATTGGACACTCGTTCAGTCCGGGGAGGAGGGCGCGTGTCTGCTGGACGCGGTGAACGAGTTCGACGCTGACGACGACGCAGCCGCGATCAGGCTGTTCAGCGACATACGCATGGGCATCGAGGGCAACCGCACGCATGGCCGCCACACGATGTCCGAAGGCGAGAAGCGCTTCTGTGCGCTCTCCTGGACCGAGGAGCGAGGCGGCCCGCACACCGTCGAGCAGGCCGAGGGGCACCTGGAGCGCACCAGCCACTTCTGGCGCACGTGGCTGGCCGAAGGCACGTATCCCGACCATCCTTGGCGTTTTCACCTGCAGCGCTCGGCGCTCGTGCTGAAGGGCCTGACGTTCATGCCGACCGGCGCGCTCGTGGCGGCCCCCACCACCTCGCTGCCGGAGACGCCCCACGGCGAGCGCAACTGGGACTACCGCTACTGCTGGATGCGTGACGCATCCTTCACGCTGTGGGCGCTGCACGCCCTCGGCCTGAACTGGGAGGCCGACGACTTCGTCCAGTACGTCGCCGACATGGAGCGCAACGAGGACGGCTCGCTGCAGATCATGTACGGGATCAGTGGTCAGAAGGACCTCAGCGAGTCAACGCTAGATCACCTCAAGGGCTACGAGGGCGCGCGCCCGGTGCGCATCGGCAACGGCGCTTACAACCAGCGCCAGAACGACGTCTTCGGGGCGGTGCTCGATTCGGTCTACCTGCACTCCAAGAAGCGCGACCACATACCCGAGCGGCTGTGGCCGGTGCTGGCCGACCAGGTGCATTGTGCGGCGGCAGCGTGGGAGAAGCCCGACCAGGGGATCTGGGAGGCACGTGGGGAGCCCCGCCACTATGTCTCCTCCAAGCTGATGTGCTGGGTGGCGATGGACCGGGGGGCGCGGCTGGCCGAACGGCGCGCCGACGCCGAGCATGCGGAGCACTGGCAGGCGCTCGCCGACGAAATCAAGCAGGACATCCTCGAGCGCGGGGTCGACAAGCGCGGGGTCTTCCGCCAGCACTACGACACAGACGCGCTCGATGCGTCCAATCTGCTGGTGCCGCTGGTGCGCTTTCTCGGCCCGGAGGATGAACGTGTGCGCGCCACCGTGATGGCCATCCGCGACGAGCTCACCGAGGGCGGCCTGGTGCTGCGCTACCGAACCGAGGAGACCGACGACGGTCTGCATGGCGAGGAGGGCACCTTTCTGATCTGCTCCTTCTGGCTGGTGTCGGCGCTGTCAGAGATAGGCGAGCATCGCGAGGCCGAGCATCTATGTGAGCGCCTGCTCTCTTATGCCTCGCCGCTGGAGCTCTATGCGGAGGAGCTCGAGGCCTCCTCGGGTCGACATCTGGGCAACTATCCCCAGGCGTTCACGCACCTTGCGTTGATCAACGCGGTCACGCACGTGGTTGACGCCCAGCAGCGATCCTGACGCGAGACGGCTTGCCCGCCCCGCGCGATCAGTAGCCGGGCTCGCCAGGAAGGACGATGCGAGCGACCTCACCCTCGAGCAGCACTCGTGGCTGTACCGGGCGCACCTCGCGTCCGCCGGCATGGGACAGCAGGGCGTCTACGGAGGAGAAGTCGCCCAGCTGCTCAAGGTGCTTGATCGTCGGGAAGACCAGCGTGATCTCCTCGGCCCGGTGGGCGTCCAGGGCAGCGCGTGGGGTGAACCAGCCAAGATCCACACACTCCTCGCCGTCGACTCGCGGCTCCTGGCCGTCCGGCAGCACGGCGAGGAAGAAGTGCGTGTCAAAGCGGATCTGCACCTCCGCGGGGGTGATCCAGCGCGAGAACTTCACGAGCGCGTCGGGATCGTCGAGGGCGATACCCGCCTCCTCACGCAGCTCGCGGATCGCGGCGACACGATGGGCCCCGTCGCCGTCGCCCTCCCCGGCGTCGACGGCGCCGCCGGGGAACACCCACACGCCACCCATGAAGCGCGCGTGCGGCGTGCGCTTGACCAGCAGCACCTCGAGCTCCTCGGTGCCGCCCCGGAGCAGGATCACGCAGGCCGCCTGGCGCGGGTGCGTCGGTGGACCGGGGTTATGTGTCTCCCCCGGGCCAGCGCTGTGCGTCTCACCCGGACCGGGCCGCCCGCTCTCCTCTGATGCACGCATCGGCTGACCCTACCGGCCGCTAATCTTTGGCGCATGAGCAACCCGACCGAGACGTCCCGCACATGAGCACCGCCGCAGCATCGTCCCCGCAGGGGGAGACACTCCAGCGCTGGATCTGCGAGTCCTGCGGCTACATCTATGACCCCGACGACGGCGACCCGGACGGGGGAATCCCGGCGGGGACTGCCTTCGAGGACATCCCCGACACCTGGTTCTGCCCGGTGTGCGGCGCGCGTAAGCGCGACTTCACGATTTATGAAGACTAGGCCAGCCTGACCGACTGGGACCGACTGCTTGCGCTCGACGCCGAGCGCGTGTGGCATCCCTACGGTGCGCTGCCTGCCGCCTTGGCGTCGCTGCCGGTGGTGTCGGCGGAGGGGGTGCGATTGCGGCTGGCGGACGGACGGGAGCTGATCGACGGGATGGCTTCGTGGTGGTGCGCGATCCATGGCTACCGTAACCCGGCGCTGGACGGCGCCGTGAGCGATCAGCTGGGCAGGATGGCGCACGTGATGTTCGGAGGGCTCACGCACGAGCCGGCTGTGCGCCTGGCCGAGCGCCTGACCGAGCTGGCGCCGGAGGGCCTGGAGCGGGTGTTCTTTGCCGACTCCGGGTCGGTGTCGGTGGAGGTGGCGATCAAGATGTGCCTGCAGTACCAGCGCGCGCTCGGACACAGCCGGCGCACGCGGCTGTTGACGGTCAGAGGCGGCTACCACGGCGACACGGCTGGTGCGATGGCGGTATGCGACCCCGTCACGGGGATGCACAGCCTGTTCGCGGGCGTACTGCCCGAGCATGTGTTCGCGCAGCGTCCGCCGGACGGCTTTCACGCGGGCCTGGATGAGCACTGGGCTCAGAGTGTGAGCGAGCTGGCGGGTACGCATGCGGATGAGCTGGCTGCCGTGATCGTCGAGCCGGTGGTGCAGGGCGCGGGTGGCATGCGCTTCCACGCGCCGGAGTGCGTGGCGCTGTTACGGCATGTGTGCGACGAGCATGGCCTGCTGCTGGTGCTCGACGAGATCGCCACCGGCTTCGGGCGCACCGGCGCGATGTTCGCGTGCGAGCACGCCGGCGTGGTGCCAGATGTGATGTGTGTGGGCAAGGCACTGACGGGTGGCTACATGACTTTGGCGGCAACCCTGTGCACGTCAGCGGTCGCCGGCGCCGTCTCCGGCGGCGACGGCGGTGGGCTGATGCACGGGCCGACGTTCATGGCCAACCCGCTCGCATGCGCCGTCGCGCTCGCCTCACTCGGCCTGCTCGAGGATGGCGCATGGCGCGCGCGGATCGGCGCGATCGAAGATGGCCTACGCGTCGGGCTAGAGTCGGCCCGTGGGTTGCCGGACGTGCTGGACGTAAGGGTCCTTGGAGCGATTGGCGTGGTGCAATTCGACGGCGAGGTCGACGTCGCCGCGGCGACCGCAGCGGCAGTCGCCCACGGCGTGTGGCTGCGCCCGTTCCGCGACCTGATCTACGCGATGCCGCCGTATGTCATCGACGAGCAGGACCTGGCGACGCTGACCACCGCGATGGTCAGTGCTTGTGCTGCTTCGGTGGGGGCTTGACGATGAGGTCTTGATGACAACAGCGTGGGTGCCTGAAGCCTTGGTGCCTGAAGCAGTGGTGCCTGGAGCAGTGGTGTCTGGAGCGCGACCGGCCCGCTCATCTCGTCCCTAGCCATCGCCGCCACGGCAACTCGTCACCCGCGCGGGCCAGTTCGGGGGGCACGGGGCGCGCCACCCGGCGCAGTGTCTGCACCTCAATGTCGCCCAAGCGGGCGATCGTCTCACGGTTGGAGCGCTCGAGCACCGTCGGCTCCTGTGGCCACGGCGTGAGCACGACTGCGCGCACGTCAAGCCCGGCGGCGCGGGCGTACCGCAGCGTTAGCAGCGTGTGGTTGATCGTGCCGAGGCCGGGGCGGGCGGCGATCAGAACGGGCAATCCGAGCGCGACCGCGAGGTCGCACACGCTGTAGTCCTCACTAAGGGGCACCAGCAGCCCGCCGACGCCCTCCACGATCACGGCCTGCCCGGGCTCCCCCGCCGTCGCCGCGGCGAGTAGTCGCTCGGGCTCGATTGGTTCCCCGGCCAGCTTCGCGGCGAGATGGGGAGAGACGGCGGGTCCGAAGCGCAGGGGAGATACCTCCTCGGGCGTGATGCCGGCTGCTGCGCCGAGCAACACGTGATCGGCCGGCCAACTTTCGCCTGTGTCTACGTCCACGCTTGCACCCTCGTCTACGCTTGCATCCTCGTCTGCGGCCTCGCCAACGGTCTCATCGACGTCCGCCGAGTCTTCCAGGCCCGTGACGACCGGCTTGAATGCCCGCACGCTCTCGCCGCCCGCCACGATCGCGGCGACCAGCGACGCGCTCAGCACCGTCTTGCCCACATCCGTGTCGGTACCGATTACAAACAGCCCACGCATGGCCCCACCGGCGGTGGCGAGGCTAGGCCGCGCGGACGCTGTGAAGCTCGCGCTCGAGGTCGAACGGCGCGACGGACTCGGTGAGCTCGGGAACGGGGAGCGAGGGTCTGTCGCCATCACGTTCAAGGTCGAACGGTGCGGCCGCAGAGGCGTCGTCGGCATCGAAGCGCTCGTGGGCAACCGTCGTCAGCTCCACATACGTCAGCTCGCGCTCGTCGACCGCTGCCTGGCGCTCGGGCAACGCCGGTGCTAGCGACGCGGGCTCCAGTCCGATCGCGCGTGCCGCGTTGCCGAACACGCTCGCGGCCATCTCCAGCTCGGACGCCGTGTGCGAGGCCATCGCCGTCAGGCGCAGGCGGGAGGAGCCGGCGGCCACGGTCGGGGGCCTGATCGCCTGGGCGAACACGCCCCGCTCGATCGCCTCCTGACACAGGCGCATCGCCACGTGCTCGTCGCCCACGATCAACGGGACAATGTGCATCTCCACGTCCGCCACCGGGAAGCCCTCGTGCGCCAATGCCCGGCGCAGGACACGCGCGTTGGAGCGCAGTCGCTGCACACGATGCGGGCGCTCTCGCAGCAGGGTCAGCGCAGCTAGCGCTCCGGCGACCGCGGGCGGCGAAGGCGCGGTCGAGTAGATCAGCGGGCGCGCCGTGTTGATCAGGTAGCGGATGATCTCCGAGTTGGCGCACGCGTACGCTCCGTAGGAGCCGAGTGCCTTGCCGAGCGTCCCCACGATCACGTCGATCTCGCCCTCCAGGCCAGCTTCCGCCACTGCGCCGCGACCGCCTGGGCCGAGATTGCCGGTGGCGTGCGCCTCGTCTACCACCACGCGCGTCCCGTGCATGTCCGCTAGCTCCGCGATCGCCACCAGCGGTGCAACGTCTCCATCCATCGAGAACACCGAGTCGGTCACGATCAGCTGCCTTGCCGAGCTGTTGCGGCCGTGTCGGCGGATGCTCCAGTCGAGGTGCTCGACGTCGCGGTGGCGATACACGACGATCTCAGCGCGCGACAGCCGGCAGCCGTCGATGATCGAGGCGTGGTTGAGCTCGTCGGAGAAGATCGTGTCGCCACGGCCGGCAAGTGCGCCGATGACGCCGATGTTCGCCAGGTAGCCCGAGCCGAACAGCAGGCATGCCTCGCTGCCTTTGAAGTCGGCCAGGCGCTCCTCCAGGCGCCGGTGGATGGTCATCGTTCCAGAAACCAGCCGCGACGCGCCCGCACCAACGCCCCAGCGCATGGCCGCGTCGGCGGCCGCCTCGCGTACGCGCGGATGATCTGCCAGCCCGAGGTAGTTGTTCGAGCACAGCAGCAGCACCGGCTTGCCGTCGATCAGCACCGTCGGTCCCTGCGGCCCGCTGACCAGGCGCAGGCGCCTGGTGAGACCGAGCCGCTCCAGTTCCTCCAGGCGCTGTTCGATCTCGCTCATCCGCTCCGCTGCTTGCCGTCTAGCCGACGGGGACTCTGTTGGGAGCGCCGTCCGGCCGCGGTGGGGTCGCGCGCTTGGCTTGGTAGCGCAACTGTGTGGACGGGTCCCACAGCCGTACCTCCAGGGCGACCGCATCAGCCAGTGCGGCCTGATCGCGCAGCTCCTCGATCACGTCGGGTGTCTCGCCCGCGAACCAGCCCGAGCGGTTGTCCGGGCGCGGATTGGCGGCGTTGTCCGGCTGGCGCGCGACGTTCAGCCCCAGCTCCTCGAACATCGCCCTGTCCGTCTCCGGCTCATTGCCGAGGGTCGTCAGAAAATTGCCCATCATCACGCCGTTGATTCCCGCCTTAACCGCAAGCTGCTGCAGCTCGGCGAGGTTCTCGACGCGCCCCCCGCACAGCCGGAACAGCGCGTCGGGGAGGATCAGCCGGAAGATGGCGATCCACTTGATCGCCTCCCACGGATCCATGTACTCGCGGTCGCCGAACTTGGTTCCTGGCCGTGGGTTGAGCATGTTGATGGGCACGCTTGTCGGGTTGATCTGCGCTAGCTCAAAGGCCATCTCCACGCGCTGCTCGCGGGTCTCGCCGAGGTTGAGAATGCCGCCCACGCACGTCTCCAGGCCTGCTTCGCGGACCGCCTGGATCGTGCGTAGCCGGCCCTCGTAGCGGACCGTGCTCGTCACCTCGTGGTAGTAGCTGTGGGCGGTCTCAACGTTGTGGTGCACGCGCTGAATACCCGCCTCACGCAGCGCCTTCGCACGCTCGGCCGAGATGTGGCCAACTGATGCGCAGCGCTTGAGGTTGGTCTTCTCGGAGACTAGTCTCACACCCTCCAGGTACTTCTCGAAGTCGCGCTTGGAAAGCCCTTGGCCCTGGGTGACCATGCAGAAGCGGTGTGCGCCTGCCGCCTCGGCTGCGCGTGCGTGCTCGAGGATCTGCTCGGGCTCCATCATCGCGTGCATCGGCGTCTCGGCGTCGGCAAAGCGCGACTGGGCGCAGAAGCCGCAATCCTCGGCACAGCCTCCCGACTTGGCGTTGACCAGCGAGCACATGTCGGTCGCGTCCGCGAAGCGCTCGACGCGTGCTTCCCACGCGCGCTGCACAAGCGCCTCAATCTGCTCGTGATCCTCGATCTCCCCGAGCTTCAGGGCCTCCTCGCGTGTGATCAGCGGTGGCACTCATGCAAGGCTATGGCGCGCAGCGGACGGTGCTTTTGTCGTCGCCTTGACGCCGGCTACCCAGCTCCTCCTGGCGCTACGGTTGGACCGAGCTGAGCGAGGATGCGCGCGTTCGGGCATGCAAGGCGAGTGCGTCGGCTGCATGGTCAATCAGCTTGCCTGCCCTCGCGATCACCATGCTATGAAGCAGAAAGCCGTGCATCTGATCTTCGGCATGCTTGTGCTCGACTGCAACGCCAGCCTCTGCGAGCTTCTTTGCGTAGGCAATTCCCTCGTCGCGTAGAGGGTCGAACTCCGCGGTCATCACGAGCGTTGGAGGAAGTCCGGAGAGATCGCGTGTTGAGGAGGGGAAGAGATATTGATCTGCGAGATCCTGAGTCGCGGACAGATAGTTGCCGAAGAACCATTTGAGTTGATCGCGGTCCAGTATGTAACCGCTGCCTCGCTCAGCGAAGGACGGCCAGCGTTCGTGACAATCCGTAATCGGGTAGGCCATGATCTGGTATGTGGGCATGGGTGCGCCGATATCGCGCATCAGGAGTGTCAGGCTGGCCGCCATCGCGCCGCCCGAGCTCTCTCCCACGACCGCCCGACAGCTCGCATCGCAGTCGATGCGCTCGGAGTTGTCGAGGAGCCACCGGTAGGCGAGGTGGGCGTCCTCGAGCGCGGACGGATGCTTGTGCTCGGGAGCCCGGCGATAGTCGAGCGAGGCGAGCAGCCACCCCGACCGCTTGGCCAGGAGACGACACAGGTGGTCATGGGTATCGAGGTCGTTGAGCGTCCAGCCTCCACCGTGGAGAAACAGTGCCACCGGCAGCCTGCCGCCCGTAGGTCGATACAGACGCAGCCGCAGTGCTCCGGCCAGCGTTGGCAGTGACACATCCTCCACGCTCGCGAGCGCCAGCGGCTCGCCCCTCGTAACGAGCGCCGCCCTCATCCGCTCTCTAGCCTCCTCGACCTCCAATGTATGCAGAGGCGCCGACCCTGTTGCGCTGATGATGTCGAGGATCGCCTGCGCGTCGGGATCTAGCTGAGGTGTCATGGTAAAGGTCGACGTCCGGCGTCTACAGCGTACACAGCGTATTCCTATTCTCCACGCCAGCGTGCGGTTCTGCGCTCGGCGAACGCTCGCACTCCCTCGCGCAGATCCTTCGAGGCGAAGGAGGCCAGGCGCAGCTTGACCAGCTCCGCTTCGACGTCGGCTGGCAGCCGGCTCTCGGCGCGCAGCAGCTCGGCGATCACGCGCTTGTTGCCAGTCTGCGACAGCGGCGCGTTGGCAGCGAGCTCGGTTGCGAGCTCAAGCGCAACGGCGCCCAACTGCTCAGCGGGCGCCACCCGGTTGACCAGCCCCCAGGCCAGTGCCGTGGGTGCGTCGATGTGTCCTGCGAGCAGGAATAGCTCGCGTGTGCGAGCCACCCCGATTGCGTCGATGAAGCGGCGCAGCCCCGTGTGGGAGTAGACCAGCCCGAGCTTTGCCGGGGGCATCCCCAGCTTGATGTCCGCCTGGGCCAGCCGCAGGTCACATGACAGCGCCAGCTCGAGTCCACCACCGATCGTGTGGCCGGGCAGTACCGCCAGCGTGGGGTAGGGGAATACTTCGAGCGCGACGATTGCCTGGGTGAACGGGCGCGCCACCAGGCGCTCGGCCTGCTCTTCGAAATCCTCGTCAGGGATCTCGCCGATGTCGTAGCCGGCAGAGAACATCCCGTGTGCGCCTGTGACCAGGACACACCGCGTGTGCGATCCCGCCGAGGAAAGCTTGTCCAGCGTTGCGCTGATCGCGTCCAGGATCGGGTGGTCGAGCGCGTTGCGCTTGGCCGGGTTGGAGATCGTCAGCCGTATGACCCCGTCGGCCGGCTCGTCGATCAGGAGCTTGCCGTCTGCGAGCTCACGTGGGGGAGCGCCGAAGGACACCGGAAGCGACAGGCTAGCCGAGCGCCGACACGTGCGCGGGCTCCGCGCGGGGGTCGGGGGTTAGGGTCGAAGTCGGGCGAGCTCTACTCCAGCACGACGAGCGTGTCGCCCTCGTTGACCGCCTGACCCTCCTCGCAGCGGATCTCCGTCACTGTTCCCGCGTCTTCCGCCTCGACGGGCATCTCCATCTTCATCGACTCGAGGATCGCGACCGTGTCGCCCTCCTCGACTGTGTCGCCCACCGCGCACTCGATTTTCCATACCGTGCCGGTGATATGAGCCTCAATGTCAGTCACGTGATCCTCCAAGACGACAGTCGCCACCACTGGACCAAGACAATAGATAGTGCCGCCGACCGATTCACGCGCGGGCGCACCGTCGTGGTTGTTGCTGCCCACAACGAGGCCGATCGCATCGCGGCAACGCTTGCCGCCCTCGCCCACGCGTTTCCCGGTGCCCCGATCTGGGTGGCCGACGACGGCTCCACCGACGCCACCGCGGAGATCGCCGGTGAGGCAGGTGCGCTGGTGGCGCGCAGCGCGCGGGCGACCGGCAAGGGTGCCGCCGTCACACGCGCCGCCCGAGAGGCCTTGCACGAGGCCCTGGCGACCACGGGCGAGCATCACGATCAATCGATATTCGTTCTCTGCGACGGCGATCTCGCCGACTCGGCAGTGGAGCTGACCGCGCTGGCCGACACGGTTAAGCGTGGGGACGCGGACGTCGCGGTCGCCGCCTTCGCCACGCGCGTGGGAGGCGGCGTCGGGCTCGCGCTCGCCTTCGCTCGCTGGGCGATCCGCCGACGCTGCGGCCTGGAGACGAGCGCGCCGATCTCCGGGCAGAGGGCCTTGAGCACGGGGGCGCTGCAGGACGTGCTGCCGTTCGCGGACGGGTACGGCATGGAGATCGGGATGACGATCGACGCCGTCCGCGCGGGGTATCGCGTGATCGAGATCGAGCTCGACCTCGCACATCGCGCGACCGGTCGCACACTCGCCGGATTCATCCACCGTGGGCGTCAGCTCGTAGACTTCGTGCGGGTCTACCTGTCCCGACGGTAGCTCCGTCACGAGCTGGTCCCGGCCGAGCACCCAGCAGGCGCTTTCGAGGCTCTGGGTGCTTGGCGCGTAACCTTGGGCCGCGTTGGAGGTACAGCGTTTGCATGAGCAATCTCGCCCCGATGCGCGAGCAGGTCTACACCGACCCGCGGCCGAAGGAGCACTTCGATCGATTCCACGCCCGCTCGCGCGAGCGGGAACCGGATTGGGCGTACGAGTTGACCAGGGTGCTCACCTCGCTATACGCGTACACGTTCCTGCGTGCCCGTGCGATCTCCGTGGAGAAGGTGCCCGGCCGTGGAGCGGTGATCCTCGCACCCAACCACTTCTCCTTCATGGACCACTTCCTGATGGGCTGCTACATACGCCGCAAGGTTCGCTTCATGGCCAAGTCACAGCTGTTCAAACCGCCGATGCAGTTCATCTACACCCACGGCGGCGTGTTCCCCGTGCGCCGCGGGGTGCGCGATGAGGAGACGTTCATCACCGCCCGCTCGATTCTCGACCGGGGCGCGGCGATCACCATGTACTGCGAGGGCGGTCGCTCGCGCACCGGCAAAGTGGCCGAACAGGCCAAGCCGGGGATTGGGCGCCTGGCGCTCGAGACCGGGGCGCCGGTCGTGCCGATCGCGATCTACGGCTCCTCGCGCATACGCAATTGGAAGCGCCTGCAATTCCCCAAGGTGACAGTCCAGTACGGAGACGCCATGCGCTGGGAGCCGATCGAGGACTCCACCCGCGAGCAGCAGCAGGAGGTCGCCGACCAGGTCCTCGTCGAGATCCGCAGGCTGTACACGGGCCTCGAAGAACACGGTCGCAAGGGCATCCTGCGGCGCGTACGCGAGCAGCGACGGGCCGAGCGGCGAGCTCCCAAAGGCGCGGCCGTCGCCTGAGTGCGGGCAAGTCGTCGGGTTACTCACCTAAGGTTCTTACTCAGATGAGGCATCGGCGAGGCCCGGGAAGGGACTATGCAACGTCGACTTGATGTCGGCGGCGTGATTCGTCGCGTCTTTGACATCTACGTGGACCAGGCATCAGTCCTGATGCCGGCGGCCGCGGTCGTGTTCGTAGTGACAGGTGTCATCTCCACGGTGCTGGTCGCTGCCAGCCCGGCGCTGGCGCTCGTGTCGCTACTCATCAGCCTCGTGGCCACGACCCTGTTCACTGGCATGGTCGTCGAGCTGGTTGCCGATGTTCAGGATGGCCGACGCGACGCCAGTCCTGGCCAGTTGCTGCGGGCGGCGACCCCAGTGCTCGGCCAGCTCATCCTGGTGGGCATCGTGGCGGGCATCGGGATCGTGATCGGCTTCGTCCTGATCATCATTCCCGGCCTTATCCTGATCACGATCTGGTCCGTGGCGGCTCCCGTCGTGGTACTGGAGCACCCCGGCGTACTCGCGGCGCTCGGGCGCAGCCGCGGGCTCGTGCGCGGCAATGGCTGGCAGGTGTTCGGCGTGATCCTCATGCTCTACATCCTCGTCGGCGTCGTCTCGTTCATCATCGAGGGGGCGGCCGACTCAGCCGGCTCCGGAGTGGGCATCGTGGTCAGGGTGATCGTCGGCGTGCTCACCGCCCCACTGCCCGCGCTCGCCGCCGCGGTTCTCTACTTCGAGCTCCGCGGAGCCCCCGTAAGTCAAACGCCTGGTGCGGGTGGGGATGGCCCGGACGTGGAGCGCGCATTCGGGGCCTGACGGCCGTGCCGTCGCGCTCCGCCTGAGCACGACACACCGCCATGGCACTAGGGTTGTTGCCCGGCGCCATGTCCACGATCGACGTATCCGAACTGCTGCGCCCAGGTCTGCTCGACGGGGTGTCGATTGTGCTCGCGGGCGCGCCGGGGGGCACCCGCGAATCGCTGGGGGCAAACGTGGCTGCAGGGTGCGCGCAGCTGGGTGCGCGCGTGTGCCTGTGCCAGCTGAACCTCGATGCGTCGCTCGGTCTCGAGCAGGAGGCGAGGATCGAGCAGGCGGCGCAGGAGGCGGTGGACCGCGTGCTCGTCGACGCCGCCGGCGTCGAGCTGCTGGTCGTGGACGGCGCGAGCCTGTTCGCCCAGGCGGGCGCTGGCGAGGGATCGGAGGACACACCACCGCGGGCGGCGCTGCGCGCGTGTCTGGATGCGAGTTGGAATGTGACCCGCGCGGTCGCGAACGGTGCGTTCCTGCCGGAAGGACGTGGCGGGCGCATCGTTTACCTGGCACCGCCTCCAGATGCCGGCCAGCATGCCGACGCGGCGCGCGCCGGGCTCGAGAACCTGGCACGAACGCTATCGATTGAGTGGGCTCGTCAGATGGTCACCGCTGTGGCGATCGCGCCGGGCACAACTGCGGCCGCGGGGCGCGAGGTGGCTGCGCTCACGGCCTATCTCGCGTCGCCCGCAGGTGCTTACTTCTCAGGGTGCGTGCTGGATCTCAGGGGTTCCGCTTAGGGGGGTTGCTCCCTGTCTGGTTATCGGGATAGCTTGCCTGGTTCCCGGACGCTGGGGCCGTCGGCTCCGGGCTCTCCTGTGGAGGGGATGGGCGGCTTGAGATCGGAGGTTCGGGATGGATCAGCAGCCGTTGATGAGGCTACACGAGGGAGGTGCCGGCGTTGGGCTGTGGGAGGCTCGCGCCGGCTACGACGTAGGGTCCTACATCAACCGCTACCTGCATCAGAACCCGGCTCCTCCCGGCTCTCGTCTGGCGTCTCATCTGAGTACGTCTGGGAGGCTTCTTGAAGATGCTGGCCTCCGTCGGCTTGGGCAGCAAGGTCAACGGCGTCTCCGGGCAGTAGCCAGTCCGGAACGTCCCACTTGAGCAGGGCGATCGCTACGAATCCGGGCGGCACCGGATAGATGCCTTTCTCGATGCGTCCGAGGGTGCTCGTGGATGTTCCGAGTTCCCTGGCCGCGTCTTTGGCTTCGATGCCGGCCCACGCCCGCGCCGCGCGAAATCTGCGAGTTAGCTCGGAGAGATTGGACGTCTGTGCGGCCATATCCGTGGCGTGATCCTCGCGCATCCCTGCGCCGGTGGGGGACTTTCTTACTGTATCCTTGACAGATATCCAGCGGTATGCTAAACTTCTAGCATAGTGAAGGAAATCAAGCAGAGTCTTTGCCTTCGGATCATGGTGTGGATGAGTTGACTGCCGAAGGCACATCGCTGGTGGCTGAGACGTCGACCGTGGAGTGGGTTGGTGCCTACCGTGGACGCTGAGCACGGATCCCATGCCTTTGAGCCGATGCCCAACGGCACCATCCGGTGGCTCATCGAGCATGCTCATCCGGCGCGCCGGCATGCCGTGCTCAAGTTCGTGGACGTCGTTGAGGGCTGGTGCATGCTGGACCCGGCTGTCGCGGCAACGGTGATCGAGAAGGCCGAGCACACCCCCGAGAGCTTCTACGCCCACATGCGCCTGGCCAGGAGCCGGCGAGAGAAGCGCGCGCACGCGAAACGCCGCAAAGCCAAGCACAGGAAGGCGCGGCATCGATGAGCACCAAGACTTGGGACACGATCAGGAATCTCGCCACCGGCCACGTCGCGGTGCCACCAAGCCCGGCCCTCACGGGAACGACGCTGACGCTGGAAGCGGGTCAGGGTGCCCTGTTCGGCGAAGCACCGTTCGCCGTGGAGATCGTCCCTAAGGAAGCGGCGCCGGAATACCCAAACGTTGAGTTTGCGCACTGCATCGAACGCAAAGGCGACACGCTCACACTCGAACGCAACGTGGGCACGCAGTCAAACAGCAGTGCTCGCGCCGTCCAGATTGGAGATACGGTCTCCAACGGCCCCTTTGCGAAGGCGCTCGAAGATATCCAGAAGGCGATCACCATTCCGACCGCGAACAGCGGCACGGTGTACGTCTCGACAGCCGGCAACGACAGCTACACAGGGGCGAGCTGGGCGGAAGCCAAGGCCACCATCGATGCAGCGATCAGCGCGCTTCCCCTCGGCGCTGACGGCGAAACGCCGAATGGCGTCGTCGAAGTGGGCTACGGCATTTGGAAAGGGAAAAGCTACGGGCGTGTGGACAAAGTGACACTGCAGGGAACAGCGGTGGTGCTGGACCCCAGCATCACCGCGGAAGACCTGGGCGCCTACGTCCTTTCCGAAGGAGGTCACATAAATGAATTCGCGAAGATCGAAGCGGTCGTTCCCGGTGTAGCGTTCACGATGAATCACACCACGACGTCGATCGTCGCGGAAGAAGTTCTCATTCTCAGGCCCTATGTAAACCTTCCCGTGGGCGTGGAGCTACGCGGTCGTGGGCGCATGAATGGCCTGAAGAGCGGCGAAAGCGCCAACTATCCGACAGGCATCGAAGACTCCGGCACAGGTGTGACGATCATCGGCTGGAGCGGCACCGGCCCAAGCTACAAACCGCCGGAAAACGTCTCCTACACCCGGCAGGTCATAGAAGACCTGACCCTGATCGGCAATGCAAGCAACATTGCGGGCTACGGCGTCGCCAACACCTGGGGCCTGCACATCCGGGGAGTGACCGCGAAGAATCACGGCCGCTGGGGTATGTGGATCGGCGAAAACTCCTCGGTCTGCGGTGGCATCCAGGATGTCGAATGTCGCTCCAACGGCACTGAAGCAGCGACGGTCGCCACCGGTGGCCTGTACTGCGCGCCGCAGCCCAACGAGTTCTCGTTGTATAACATCCGCTGTCACGAAAACTATGGCAATGGTGCGCAGCTCACCGGCGTGCAGTGCTTCGGCTGCACCTTCTCCCATACGTTGAAGTCGAAAGTGGCAGGGGCGACAGGCTACGGGGTGACGTACACGCAGAACGCGGCTGGCAACGGCACGGGCTCGCTGTATGGATGCTGGCTCGAGGGCAACGCAACGGCCGAGATACAAGGTGGCTTGGGGGCGTTGCTTGTGTCGGGCTGCTTCTTGCAGGGCGATAAAATCGGGGAATACGGCATCCAGGCGGGCAAAGGCCAGGTGACGATACAGGGTGGTCGTATTCAGAACCACACCAAAGCCGCCGTCGCCGAGAATAGTGTGGAATCGCCGATCGTATGGGACAATGTCTCCTGCGAAGAGTCCACGGAAGTCTTCATCGAACGGCACAAAAAAGAAAACAACATCCCTCAAAGCGCCGCGTCCAGTAGGGGCTCGATCAACGTCGGCAAGGTCACCTATCCTGGCGCGACCAGCGAAGTCGAATTGAAAAGCGGCACGGCTTGGCACAACACAACCGGTGCCGACGTGCGGCTGGCCGTCAGCATTGCGTTCAAAACGACTGGGGTAGCCAAAATCCAGAGGGGCGCCACGAGTCCTGGCACAACGCTCGGCACGCTCGAACCGAAGGCAGAATCCACAGATGTGCGTGAGTGGTACGTGCCGATGGGCTACTACCTGACAGTGACCCTCACCGAAGCGACGTTCCCAACCAAGGCGATAGCACAGCCGGCATGACCCGGCACTCAACAACAGATAAGGAGATGAGCGATGCCCGCTGGCGCTGTACTGGAGGAAGAAGTCGGCAAGACCTCGATGGGCGTCGCAGGCGCAAGCTTGACGGCTCCCACCGAACTGTACCTATGCCTATGTGAAGAAGAACAGAACCGTACCCTGGAAAGCAAAACGCTCAAAGGCGAGCTGACTTATGAAGGCTATGAACGCACCAAACTGAACCTTACGGAATACGAATGGGTCAAAGGCACCGAAGGCGAACCTGGCTACTGGACGAACAAAGCAGCGATCACGATCCCCGCGAACAAAAACACGACGGGCAAATACGTGGCGAAGTATTGGGCGCTCGTGCCGGCCAAAAAATCCTCCGAAGCCGGCAAACTTCAGTTCTACGGCAAACTGGAAGCGGAACGCGAACTCGTGAAAACGTTGAGCGAAGCGACGGTTCCCGCCAAATCTCTGAAGATCAGCTTTGAATAGCAGCGGGGTCTCACCCGATGGCGACCTTCAACTGCTTCCTCGGGGAAGTAAGCGTCAACGAATGGACGGTGGAAGGCGGCGGTACCGCGCTCGAAGCCATCGGCAAGACGACGGCCGAACCGACCAACCCCTCGACGAGTAAATTCCTCAAGAAGGAAACCTCATCCAAGAAGGTCGAGGCCAAGATCGCCCTCCCGGCAGGCCTCATCAGCGCTCTGAGCGAAGGCGGGACGGTCGTCGCGGCGAGTTTTCATGTCAGCGCGCAGGCGGATGGCACGACCGGCAAAATCGTCAAGTTTGGGTTCCTTCCCCCGTCCGTCACCGCTGAAACGCAAATCACGATCTCGCAGGCGTGGTACACGGTCAGCCTCTCTAAAGCGCAGGCGGAAGAACTCACCAGGGTCAAGCTGGAAGCCCTCACGCTGCTGGTGGAGACTATCCTCAGCAAACCGATCTCGCTGTATGAGATCTATCTCTCGGTGCAGACCGAAGGCGAAGGCAAAGCGCATCTTGCGGGTACCACGACATTCAAAGTTGGCGGTAGCTGCGCGATCGCCGTCAAGAGCACACTGGCGCCGCGAACAGCCTTGCGAGCGGGCGGGAGCACAGCCGCCAGCACAAAGACAAAACTCGCGCCCACCGCTCACGTGCGGATCACGGCGGCGGGCGCGTTGTCGAGCGTGGCCTCGCTTGTCGCGTATAAGACGTTCGCCTTCAGAACCAACGTAAACCGCAGGGTGGGTGCGTACTTCGGCGGTGCGTACTTTGGCGGAGTGTACTTCGGCGGTACGTTGCTGCCAGTCAGGGGTCCGGGCGAACTGGTCACCACCAGCCGAGCGTCGGTGACGACAACGCTGCAGGCCCCTGTTTTCGTGAGCATGCAGACCGGCGAGGCAACAGCAGGCGCAACCACGATGAAGCTCACGGGAACACTCGCGGGGAGCACTGGCATACAGGTGGAACCCAACACGGCCCTCCAGATGACGGGCAGTGCGGCGCTCACAACCAGCTCGCAGCTCGTAGTGACCACGACCCTGCAAGTTGTGGGTGCCGGGCAGTTCACCACCGCCGGTCAGCTTTCCAGTGCAACAACGATGAGCTTCCTGGGCACCGTGAGCGTGCAAACGGCATCGACGGCATCTCTGTCGACCGTCATGACGATGGGGCTCACGGGTCTGCTCGCCGTTGGCTCTCACGTGCAGTTGGCCGGCGCGAGCACGCTGTCGACCCCAGCGGTCTGCGCGATAGCTGTTGAAGAATAATGTTCTAAGCCGTACGTGACGTGCACGACAGCGGTGCACGTCACGTTCCGGCGTTGAAGTGCGCGAAATACCGCCGCGGTGTGAAACTTCAGCCGGTCATCCCGCCGAACAGGCCGCCGGTGATGTGGAGGGTCTGTCCGTGCACGTAGTTCGACCACGGCGAGCACAGGAAGAAGATGCCGCCGGCGGCCTCCTCGGGTGTGGCGGGGCGACCGAGCGGGATCAGCATCGAGGCCATCTGGCGCATCTGCTCGGGGATGCCGAGCTGGATCTTCTCGCCGTCCTTCTCCATCGTGTTCTCATCGACCTTCGCTTGCGTCAGGCGCGTGTCGATGAAGCCGAAGGCGACCGCGTTGACGTTGACCTTGAACTGGCCCCACTCCTTGGCGACCGTTTTCGTCAGTCCCACCACGGCGGCCTTGCCGGAGGAGTAGTTGGCCTGGCCGGCGTTGCCGAACGTCCCCGACGTGGAGGACACGTTGACGATCTTGCGGAACACCTCGCGGCCTTCCTCGCGCTCCTTCTTGGCCGGCTCGCGCAGATGCAGCGCGGCCGCGCGGATGACGCGGAAGGGCACCACGGTGTGGATGTCGAGCATCGCCTGGAAATGCTCGTCGGACATCTTGTGGATGGGCGCGTCGAGCGTGTAGCCGGCGTTGTTCACAATGATGTCGATCTTGCCGAACGAGTCGATCGCCTTCTGCACGAGCTCCTCGGGGGCGCCCGGCTTGGTCAGATCGCCCGCGAACACGGCCGTCTCGCCCGCGATCTCGGACGCGGCCTGCGCGGCGACGTCGCCGTCGAGGTCATTGATCAGAACCTGAGCGCCCTGCGCGACGAGCAGCTCCGCGGTGGCGCGTCCGATCCCGCGTGCCGAGCCAGTGACGATCGCCGACTTGCCGTCGAGTACTCCCATAGCCGTTGGTCTCCTTGTTGTGGTGGGGGACCGGAAGTTATATACGGCCGGCCTGGATCGCCACGCGCGTGGCGCGGCTCTGGCCACCTTCAGCTCGCGAGCGGCTGGAGGCCAACTGTCAGCTGCCGACGATGACGCCGAAGTCCTGCGTGTAGATGGCACCGCGCTGGCCGTGCGCGAGTGAGGCGGGCGGGTGCGGCGAGACGCCGATCCCCGTTTCCCGATAGCGGGAGTCGAGGATGTTGGCGCGGTGCCCGGGCGAGGCCATCCACGCGGCGACAATCGCGCGCGGCGTCGACAGCCAGAGCGTCCCCCAGGCGATGTTCTCGCCGACTTCGTAGCCTGCGCGCGAGCTGGAGACGTAGCCGACGGCGCGCATCCGCGCGAGCGGGGTCAGACCGCGCGGGCCGACGTGTTCGAAGTAGTCGCCGAACGCCATGCTGTCGGTGTGTGCCTGGGCGGCTCGCCTGAGTCGCCCGTTCGGCCGCAGGGCGCGCTCGCCGTGGGCGGCGCGTTCGCGGTTGATCAGGCACAGAGTCGCGGCGCGGATGAGGTTGAGATCCTTCCGCGTAGGCTGTAGTCCGGCGTGCGCGCATCCGTGGCTGCTCGCGACGCTGTGGAAGCGGCGTTGGGCCGCGAGCGCGGACGAGCCTCCCGCGCACACGGCGACGGTGAGGGCGACGGCGACAGTCAGACGGCGGAGACGTGGGGCAGCCACGTCGGACGCATCGGACCCTCAGGCGGGGTCCCTTAGCGTTGCAAGAAAGCTTTGGACGGGTGTTCCAATCGCGGCGTTACAGGCTCAGCACGCGTCCGAGGATTTCGCGCATGATCTCGTCACTGCCGCCGCCGATCGGGCCGAGGCGCGCGTCGCGGGCGGCGCGCTCGATGAAGTACTCGCGCATGTAGCCGGCGCCGCCGTGAATCTGCAGGCAGTCGTCCATCAGCTCGAAGCACGCGCGCTGGGTGAGCAGCTTGGCCATCGTGACCTCCTTCAGCGGGTCCTCGCCGGCAACGAAGCGCCGCAGCGCGTCGTGGGTGACACAGCGGCAGGTGTACACGGAGGTGGCGAGGTCGGCGAGCTTGTGGCGGATCGCCTGATGGCCTGAGAGCGGGCGCCCGAACGCGTGGCGCTCGCGGGCGAACTCGGCGGTGCGCTCCCACGCGAGCGCCATCGCGCCGACCGCGCCGAGCGCCATCGCCAGGCGCTCCCACTGGAAGTTGGCCATGATCAGCTTGAAGCCCCCGTTGAGCTCCCCGAGCAGGTTCTCCTCCGGAACGAACACGTCCTGGTAGCTGATCGTGGCGGTGTCGGACGCGTGCCAGCCGAGCTTCTCCAGCTTCGACGACACGACGCCCTCGCCGCGGTCGACGATCAGGAACGAGATCCCGTGGTGTCCGCCCTCGGGCGTGGTCTTGACGGCGGTGACGATGAAGTGCGCGCGCACGCCGTTGGTGATGTACGTCTTCTCGCCGTTGAGCACCCAGCCGCCGTCGACGCGCTCGGCGCGCGTGGCGATCGCGGCGACGTCTGAGCCGGCACCCGGCTCGGTGATGCCGAGCGCGCCGATCTTCTCACCGCGGATTGCCGGCACCAGGTAGCGCTGCTTGTGCTCGTCGGTGCCGAACTTCCAGATCGGCGGCGTGGCGATGTTGATGTGCGCGCCGATGCCAGCTGCTGTGCCGCCGGAGCCAACGCGTGCCATCTCCTCGCACATGACCGCCTCGTGTAGGTAGTCGCCGCCCTGCCCGCCGTAGCACTCGGGGTACTTCAGCCCGAGCAGGCCCTGGGCGGCGAGCTTTGGAAAGACGTCGTCGGGGAACCAGCGTTCGTCCTCCCACTGCTGCGCGTGCGGCGCGAGCTCGCGCTCGATGAAGCCGCGGATCGACTGTCGCAGCTGTTCGTGCTCGTCGGAGAAGGGGGGAGTGGATGTGGTCATCAGGGTCGAGAAAGGAAGCCGTATGCCTGATATTGCTGCATCAGGCTATATTGATTGCGTGCGAAGGACAACATTGGATATCGACGAGGATATGCTCGCGAAAGCGAGAGAGATACTGGGGACCCGTGGTGTGAAGGACACAGTCGACGAGGCGCTGCGCGAGGTCGTACGCCGCGAGGCGGGCAAGCGGCTGATTGCGTGGTACAAGGAAAACGAGGACTTCGGCAACCCCGAGATCATGGAACGCGCGTGGCCACGGCCACCTATCTCGTAGATAACAGCGCGCTCAGTCGTCTCCGGACGAAGCCGTCCGTCGCTGCGAGGCTCGAACCGCTGATCCTTGATGGCTCTGTGGCGACATGCACGGTGACTGAGCTCGAGCAGCTCTTCAGCGCGCGTAATGGCGAGGAGCATCGCGCACGACGCGACGATCTCTCGCTGCGGTTCCTGCGCGTGCCGCTCGACCAGCGGACTCTCGATCGCACCGTCGAGATCCAAGGGTTGCTCGCCGAGAAGGCTCAGCATCGCGCGGCGAGCATCCCAGATCTCGTCGTCGCGGCGGCCGCCGAGCGCGCCGGGCTCACCATCCTGCACTACGACGCCGACTTCGAGCTGATCGCGACGGTTACGCAGCAGCCGACCGAGTGGGTCGTGCCGCGTGGCTCTGTCGACTGAAGCGCGCGGGATGCCACCGCACTCGCTGTGAGGCCGTTCCGGTAGGCGCATGCGCCTACCGGCCGGACGGTGCATGCACCGTCCGGGGAAGACCCGCATGCGGGTCTTCCGTCCATATCTTTAGAGCCCGTAGGAGCGGCCGATCACGTCGAGCATGATCTCGTCGGTGCCCGCGCCGATGCGGTTCAGGCGCATGTCGCGCCACACGCGCTCGACGCCGTACTCGCGCATGTAGCCGGCGCCGCCGTGGATCTGGATGCACTCGTCGGCGACTTCGCAGGCGATGCGTGCAGCGTGTAGCTTCGCCATCGAGATCTCGCGCACGGGGTACTCGCCGTTGTTGAAGCGCCACGCTGTCACGTACACCATCTGGCGCGCCGACTCGATCTTGGTGGCCATCTCGGCGAACTTGTGGCGGATCACCTGGAACTTGCCGATTTCGCGCCCGAACGCTTTGCGCTCGTGCGCGTACTGGAGCGTGCGCTCGAAGCATTTCTGCGCGCCCGCCACGCAGCCGGCGGCGCCGATCAGGCGCTCGCCCTGGAGCTCCCACATGATGTGGTAGAAGCCCTTGCCGACCTGCCCGAGCACCGCCGAGGCGGGCACGCGCACGTCCTGGAAGGCCAGCAACGCGGTGTCGGAGGCGTGCATGCCGAGCTTCACGAGCTTCTTCTCGCGGATAACGCCCGGCGCGTCCATCGGTACCAGGAACAGCGTGAAGCCGTCATAGCCCGCGTCGGGGTCGGTCTTGGTCACGAGCACGATCACGTTCGCGCGAAGGCCGTTTGTGATGTAAGTCTTGGAGCCGTTGATCACGTAGTCATCGCCGTCGCGCACCGCGCGCGTCTTGATACCGGAGACGTCAGAGCCGGCGTCGGGCTCGGTGATGCCGAGGCACAGGATCGCGTCGCCCTTGATCGCCGGTTCTGCCCACTCGTGCTTCTGTTCCTCGGTGCCGAACGCGAGGATCGGCGGCATCGCCATCTCCGTCTGCACCGCCACGCCCATCGCCAGGCCGCCCGAGTTGCCATTGCCGATCTCCTCCGCGAGTACCAGCGCGGAGTAGTAGTCGCCGCCCTGCCCGCCGTAGGCCTCCGGCTTGTCCAGGCCGAGGAAGCCGAGTTCGCCCATGCGCTTGAACACCCAGTCGGGGAACGTCGTCTCCTCCCATTCCTCCGCGTGCGGCGCCAGCTCTTTGATCGCGAAGTTGCGGATCGACTCGCGCAGCTGTTCGTGCTCGTCGGTGAAGATGAAGTGCTTGCGCTGGCTCTTGAAGTCGGGCTTGCGCACGCTCTCGGCGGTGGCGGCCATGGGGGGCAGTCTCCTTGCTGGGTGTCGTGGCCGGTCGGTCGAGAGTCCGCCGGCGCGGTGAGCCTAGACGCTAACGCAGGGCGGGTGAAAAGTAAACAGTAGAGCTGCTTACTCCCCGCCGGGGGCCGATCGGGGGTAGGATGCGCCGGTGCCAACGGACCGCGTCCTCTACGACCTCGCTGACGGCGGCGTGGCGACGATCACACTCAACGATCCGGACACCCGTAACGCGCTCTCGCCGGAGCTGCTCAGCGGTCTGATCGCGGCGTTCGAGCACGCCCGCGACGACGAGCGCGTGCGCTGCGTGGTGCTGGCGTCCTCGCACGAGAAGACGTTCTCCTCGGGTGCGAGCCTCGGAGGGTTCGGGGCCGACGCGCCGCTCGTGCAGAAGCACTTTGGCTCAGAGCGCTTCGTCGGGCTGTTCAAGCTGATCGGACAACTCGGCAAGCCGACCGTGTGTGCAGTGCGCGGACAGGTGCTCGCCGGCGCGCTGGGGATCGCACTGGCGTGCGATCTGATCCTAGCCTCCGAGCAGGCCACGTTTGGCACTCCCGAGATTAACGTCGGCACGTTCCCGTTCATGATCATGGCGCTGATCTACCGCAACGTCCCGCGCAAGAAGGCCAACGAGCTGCTGCTGTTGGGCGAGCGCTGGAGCGCGCGCGAAGCGCTTGCGGCGGGCATCGTCAACCGCGTCGTGCCGGACGCGGAGCTGGATGCGCTTGTCGCCGAGTGGGCGGGAAAGCTGGCGGGCAAGTCGCCCGTGATCATGCGCCTCGGCAAGGAAGCGATGCGTCGCCAGCTCGACATGCCGCTCGACGACGCCCTGGACTACCTGCGCGCGCAACTGAGCCTCGCGCTGTCCACAGAGGACATCGTCGAGGGCGTCACCGCCTTCTTCGAGAAGCGCGAGCCGCAGTGGAAGGGTCGCTGATGAGCCCCCGGAAGGCGGCCGCCCCGTCTGACGAGGCCGCGTCCGCCGAGACCCCGCCAGCGCCCCCGGCGAGCACCTCGCTCCTGCGCCCGCTGGTCGAGGACCTGGAGGCTCGCCGCGCCCAGATTCGCCTTGGCGGCGGCGAGGAGAAGATCGCGGCGCAGCACGCCCGTGAGAAGCTGACCGCGCGCGAGCGGATCGCGCTGTTGGTCGACGACGGCACGTTCGTAGAGCTGGGCATCCACGGCCGGCCGCACTTCTCCCAGCGGGCGATGGACGGCGTGGACGCGCCGGCGGACGGCGTGATCACGGGCTACGGCAAGGTTGACGGGCGTCTGACGGCGGTGTGCGCGTACGACTTCACGGTGATGGCGGGCTCGATGGGAATGACGGGCGAGATCAAGGTCACGCGCCTGCGCGAGCTCGCCCTGACCAAGCGCATCCCATTCGTGTGGCTGCTGGACTCGGCGGGTGCGCGCGTGCAGGAGGCTGCCGGTGCGATGTTCGCCGGCTCCGGGCACCTGTTCCGCGAGGAGGTCGTGATGAGCGGCGTGATCCCGCAGGTGGCGGCGCTGATGGGTCCGTGTGCGGCTGGCACCGCGTACATTCCCGGGTTGGCTGACTTCGTGCCAATGGTCAAGGGCCGCGGCTCGATGGCGCTGGCCGGACCGCACCTGGTGCGCGCGGCCGTCGGCGAGGAGGTCACGCAGGAGGAACTGGGCGGCTCGCGCGTGCACTGCCGCAAGTCGGGCGTTGGCGATCTGGAGGTCGCCGACGACCAGGAGTGCATCGAGCGGATCAAGCAATACCTGTCGTTCATGCCGCAGAGTTGCGAAGAGAAGCCACCGCTGCGGGCGGGCGGGGTGGGCGGGGCCCAATCAGACCCGATCGACAGGCGCGAGGAGGATTTGCTGGATGTGTTGCCGGAGTCCAACCGCAAGCCGTACGACATGTACGAGGTGATCCGCAGGATCGTCGACGACGGCGAGTACTTCGACATGAAGGGTCAGTGGGCGAAGACGATCATCACGTGCTTTGCGCGCTTCGGCGGGCGCCCTGCGGGGATTGTCGCCAACCAGCCCAAGCAACTCGGCGGCATCCTTGACAACGACTCCGCCGACAAGGCTGCCCGGTTCGTGAACCTGTGCAACGCGTTCGCGATCCCGCTGGTGTTCATCCAGGATGTGCCCGGCTTCATGGTCGGCAGCAAGGTCGAGGCCGAAGGCATCATCCGCCACGGCGCCAAGATGCTGTATGCGGTCGCCAACGCGACCGTGCCGAAGATCACGGTGATCACGCGCAAGGCCTACGGCGCGGGCTACTACGTGATGAACGGCCGTGCGTACGAACCGGACCTGATCGTCGCTTGGCCGAGCGCGGAGATCAGCGTGATGGGCGCCGAGGGCGTGGTCGAGATCGCGTTCCGCAAACAGGTCGACGCAGCGGAGGACCCTGCCGCGAAGAAGGCGGAGCTGATCGAGGGCTTCCGCAAGATCTTCGACGTGTACATAGCCGCCGGCAACGACCTGATCGACGACGTGATCGACCCGCGCGAGACGCGCGAGACGATCTGTCGGGCGCTGGAGATGTCCGTCGGCAAGAAAATTGAGCGCCCGTGGAAGCGCAACGGGGTGGTGCCAGTATGACCTTTTTCGTTGTCTGTATAGCCATCGCTATACAGAAGTCGACGAGCAAGGAACACCGGTGAGCCTCGACGATCCCGTCGTGATCACGTGCTCGATCTCGGGGGCGATCGCCAACCGCGAGCAGTGCCCGGCGATCCCGTACACGCCGGCTGAGTACGCGGCGGAGGCGCGGCGGATCGTGGACGAGGGGGGAGTGCACATCCACATCCACGCGCGCAAACCGGACGGCACGCCGAGCTATGAGATCGAGGACTTCCAGGCGATCACCGATGCGATCCGAACCGAGGTTGGCGACGCGGTGATCATCAATTACTCGACTGGCACGATCGGCGTGCCGGTGGCGAAGCGGATCGAATATCTGCGCGCGTGCCGCCCGGAAGTCGCGGCGCTGAACATGGGCTCGATGAACTACGCCAAGTACTCGCGCTCGCGCAAACAGTTCGTGTTCGACATGGTCTTCGCGAACCCGTTCAGCGAGATCATCGAGCTGCTGGAGGCGATGAACGAGTTGCACATTAAGCCCGAGCACGAGTGCTTCGACATCGGCCACGTTGGCAGCCTCGCGCCGCTGGTCGACATGGGCGTGCTGAAGACGCCGCTGCACGTCGACTGCGTGATGGGCGTCGTCGGCGGCATTCCCCCGACTGCCCGCAACCTCGCGGCGATGGTCGAGAACATCCCTGAGGGGGGAGGCGGGGGGGTCTCCAATCACTGGGGCGTGATCGGGATCTCGCGCGACCAGTGGATGCTGGTGTCCGCGGCGCTCACGCTCGGCGGCTCGATCAGGGTTGGGCTCGAGGACAACCTGTACCTGCCGGACGGCCAGATGGCGCGCTCCAACGGCGAGCTGATCGCGAAGGCCAGGCAGATGACCGAGGACATGGGACGCCGGCCGGCGAGCGTCGAGGAGGCCCGTGCGATGCTTGCGATTCCCCAGCGCAACGGGAGCATGGCGTGAGCCTTCCTCTGGAGGGCATCCGCGTGCTCGACCTCTCTCGTCTGTTGCCGGGCGGCTTCTGCTCGCTGCTGCTGGCCGACTTCGGTGCGGACGTGGTGAAGGTCGAGGACACGGGCATGGGCGACTACATCCGCTGGTCGCCGCCGTATTACGAGGGCGCGCACGACAGCGCCAAGTCGGCGCTGTTCCTGTCGCTCAATCGCAACAAGCGCTCGATCCGGCTGAACCTCAAGAGCGACGGTGGACGCGAGGCGCTGCTGGCGCTGGTGCGCGAGGCCGACGTGGTGCTCGAGTCCTTCCGCCCGGGCGTGCTCGAGCGCCTGGGCGTGGGCTATGAGCGCATGCGCGAGGAGAATCCGGGGATCGTGTACTGCGCGATCTCCGGCTACGGTCAGGACGGTCCCAAGCGCGATGCCTCCGGGCATGACATGAATTACCTCGGGCTGGTCGGACTGCTCGGCCTGACCGGAGCGCGCGGCGGCGGGGTGGGTGGGGGTCCCATCCAATCGGCGGGCCAGATCGCGGACCTCGGCGGCGGGGCACTGATGGCGGCGTTTGGGATCATGGCCGCGCTGCGCGAGCGCGACGGAACTCCCGCGCGCCCAGCACAATCCGGATCTCCGGCGCGGGAGGGTACTCCCGGCTCAGGCGAGGGCCAGCTGGTCGACGTGTCGATGTCCGACGGTGCGCTGTCGTGGCTGGCGATGGTGGCGGCTGCGTACTTCGCCGACGATGCGGTTCCACGCCGGGGCGATCTGCCGCTGGCCGGATCGCTGGTCTGCTACCGCCCGTACGAGTGTGCAGACGGCTGGGTGTCGCTGGGCGCGCTCGAGCCGAAGTTCTGGCAGGCGTGGTGCCGGGGCGTCGGGCGCGAGGATCTTGTGGCCAGTCAGTTCGAGCACCCCGGCTCGGAGGCGCACGCGCAGGTGCAGGAGATCTTCAAGGGTCGCACGCGGGCCGAATGGGAGGCGTTCGCGCGCGAGCACGACTGCTGCCTGGAGCCGGTACTCGAGCTCGACGAGGCGCTGTCCTCGGAGCTGGTGCGCGAACGCGGGATGGTGGTCGAGCTCGAGCAGCCGGGAGCCGAGCGCCCGGTGCGCCAGCTGGGCGTACCGATCAAGCTGACGCGCACGCCGGGCGAGCACGCGCGGCTGCCTGGGCCGGCGCTGGGCGAGCACACCGAGGAGGTGCTGCTTGCCGCCGGCTACTCGCGCGAGCAGGTCGCCGAGCTGCTTGCCTCGGGCGCGGCCGCGGGATCGGCGGAGGCGACCAATAGATCCGCCTCCGCCCCGACGTTCCGGGCGTGAACGGCCGCATGAGCGCGCACCCTAGCCTGCTGAAGATGAGCGAGCTGGCCGAGCGCTCGGGCGTGAGCGCAGGCACGATCCGCTACTACCTGCGCGAGGGTCTGCTTGGCGCGGGCGACGATGTGGTCAGGACCAGCCGCAACATGGCCTACTACCCGCCCGAGTACGTGCAGCGGATCGCGTTGATCAAGCGACTGCAGGAGGAGCGGTTCATGCCGCTGCGCGTGATTCGCAGTGCCCTGGAGGACGATCCCGACCGCGTGCGCGCGTTGATCGAGCTGGAGGACCGCATCCTCGAGCGGGCGCTGATCAACGCCGAGGTCGGCGGCCGCGTTTCGCGCAAGCTCGTGCATGAGCGCTACGGCGTCCCCCGCAATGTCCTGCAGCGCCTCGTCGACATCGGGGTGCTGACGCCCAATCAGCGCGGATACGACCGCGACGACGTGATGATCATCGAGGCGATCGCGAACTTCCGCGCGGGCGGCTACGACGAGGCGCTGGGGTTCACCGTGTACGACACGCTGCGCTATCGCGAGGCGCTGGAGCCGCTGGTGGAGGAGGAGGTGCGGGCGCTGCTGGACCGACTCGCCGGGGAGGTGGAGGTCGAGCGTGCGATGGAGATCGTCGCCGCTGGCACAGAACCGCTGCGCGAGCTGATCGGGGCGATGCACTCCAAGTTGCTGCTAGCTGCACTGCGTCGCGAGCGGGCGGCCGAGCCCGTCGGTCATGCGGGCAGGCGCAGCGGCTCGAAAAATGACACCCAGGCAACAAATGACACCCAGGCAACCGCGGGCGTTATGCTTCGAGATATTGACTGACCAGTCAATCTATCCTGCGTATCGCTGTGGGCTTCATGTCCGCGGGAGGGGATGCGTTCTTGAGAGTCGCCGCAGTCCAGCTCAACTCCACCGCCGATCAGGTCGCGAACATGGCCGTCGCCGATCGGCTCACGCGCGCGGCGGCGGCTGACGGCGCGACGCTGATCGTACTGCCCGAGAAGTGGACGGCGATGGGTTCGGAGGAGGATCTGCGCGCGGGGGCCGAGACGCTCGACGGCGCGGCCATCGGATGGGCGCGCGCGATCGCGCGCGAGCTCAGCGTCGAGCTCGTGGCGGGCTCGATTCTCGAGCGCCTCACCGGCCAGCCGAAGCTAGCGAACACGTCCGTGCACGTCAGCCCGAACGGTGAGATAAGCGCGCTGTATCGCAAGCTGCATATGTTCGACGTCGAAGTCAGCGGGCACAGATACAACGAGTCCGCACTGGAGCAGCCGGGCGAGGAGATCGTGCTGTCACAGACCGCCGACGGCGTCGAGCTGGGGCTGTCGATCTGCTACGACCT
This sequence comes from uncultured Solirubrobacteraceae bacterium, assembly GCA_963830345.1. GTDB lineage: Bacteria > Actinomycetota > Thermoleophilia > Solirubrobacterales > Solirubrobacteraceae > Palsa-744. The sequence continues at coordinate 815,030 of CAWHLZ010000001.1, forward strand.
GCGCTTCCCCGAGCTCTATCGCATCCTCGCCGTGCGCGGCGCGCGCATCGTTGCGCTGCCGGCGGCGTTCACGCTGACGACGACGCGCGACCACTGGCGATCGCTCGTGCGTGCGCGCGCGATCGAGAACCAGGTGTTCATGATCGCCGCCAACCAAGTCGGCGAGCATCCTGCCGGCCAGCACTCAGGCGGGCGCTCGATGATCGTCGACCCGTGGGGAGTGGTGCTGGCGCAGGCGCCCGACGGCGAGTGCCACATCGTCGCCGAGCTCGATCTCGAGCACCAACGCAACATCCGCACGCGCCTGCCGTCGCTCGCCAACCGCCGCCCCGAGGTCTACAGGTGGCCGGTTCAGGAGGCCGTATGAGCGCCGGCACACCGACTCCTCGCGCGAAGGCACCGGACAAGCGCCGGCTGATCCTCGATGCGGCGGTGCGTGTATTCGCCCGTCAGGGCTTTCACGCCTGCCGCGTGTCCGACATCGCCGACGAGGCCGGCGTGGCGTATGGGCTCGTGTACCACTACTTCGCCTCCAAGGACGAGGTGCTCGACACGCTGTTCCTCGAGCGCTGGAACGTGATGCTCGAGCTGATCCGCGAAGTCGACGCCGAAACGACGCCGGTCAGGGAGAAGCTCGCCGCGATCGCGTCATTCATCATCGACAGCTACCGCCACGACCCCGATCTGATGAAGGTGATCATCGTCGAGGTCACGCGCGCGGCGAACTCGTTTGGGCAAACGCATCTGGGCCAGATCCGCGCTGCGTATGAGCTGATCGGGGAGATCGTCACGAAGGCGCAGGCGGAGGGGGTGTTCAAGGAGGACATCGAAGCGCGGTTCGCCGCGATGGCCTTCTACGGCGCGATCGAGCAGTTGCTCACGGGCTGGATCTTCGGCCTGCTGCCGCAGGGCGAGGAGTATTTCGAGCGGGCCAAGTGGCTGGTGGTTGAGACCGTCTGCGGCGGGCTGGAAGCGAGCGTCGCCGACCCGGCGAACGCCAGTTGAGACGCCGTGCGGGCCGCCGGATCGCGTCCGCGTCTGCGGCTCGTCGTGGCAGCGACCCCGATGAGGAATAGACTGGCGCGATCATGCAGAACGAGATGGTCAAGCGGCTGATGTGGCAGGGCCTGCTCGCCGGCGTCGGCGCGCTCGCGAGCGTCCTCGCAACTCGCGTCGCCGCGACGGTATGGAGGCGCGTGTTCGACGAGGAGCCGCCTGAGTGAGCGAGACATATCCACCGCCAGCGGGCGAGCAATCGGCGCCAGCGCCGTCGCAGACGGCGGCGGGCCAACACAATCAGGAGACCCAGAACATCGCGACGGTGATCGCGGAGGTCTCCGAGCGCGCCACGCTGCTGGTCCGCGAGGAGATCGAGCTGGCCAAGGCTGAGATGAGTGAAAAGGCGACCAAGCTCGTCAAGGGCGCCGTCGTGGGAGCGGCCGCCGGGGTGTTCTTCCTGACGGCGCTCGTGTTCGCGCTGGTCGGGTGCGCGTGGCTGCTCTACTACTACCTGCCGATCGGCAGCGACTTCACCTACTTCTGGGGCTTCTTTGCGATGGCCGCAATCCTGGTTGTGCTCGGGGCGCTCGCCGGCCTGATCGCCGCCAGGGCCGTCAAAAAAGGCTCACCGCCGGTGCCGAATATGGCGATCGAGGAGGCCCGTAAGATTCGCGAGTCCGTCAAGTCCGTCGCGGACGCCGGCGACGGCGGCGGGCAGGGCGTTCCGTCGGCGGCCGCCGGTGCGGTGGGTGAGGCCTGATGGCCCAGCGCACCCCCGCTGAAATCCGCAGCTCGATCGAGGCTAACCGCATGGAGCTCGCGCTGTCGGTGGCGCAGCTGCGCGGCGAGGTCTCACGGCTCACCGACTGGCGCGCCCACGTCGAGCGTCACCGCAGCGAAATCACGGTCGGCGCGGCGGTCGTCGGGCTGATGATCGGTGCGCGCGTGCTGCGCCGTCGCCGCCGATCAGGCAAGTAGCGCGCGCGGGACGGCGCCCACTCCGATCAGGCCTGGGCCGGTGTAGGTGCCGATCACAGGTCCAACCTCCGATGTGAACACTGGCTCGGAGTCGAAGATCTCGCGGCAGCGGTCGATCAGGCGCTGGGACTGCTCGGGCGCCTGGATGTGCTGCACGACCCAGCCGTCGGCGCCGCTGTCGTGAAGCTCCTGCGCGTAGGCGACCATGCGCTCGAACGCTCGCCCAGCGGTGCGCACTCGCTCCACCGGCACGATCTCGTACTCGAGCGAGAGGATCGGCTTGATCTTCAGCGTGCCACCCAGCCACGCCTGTGCCTTGCCGACGCGCCCACCTCGTCGCAGGTACTCGAGCGTGTCCAGGCAGAACCAGATCCTCAGCGCCTTGCGCGTCTCACGCACGCGGGCGACGACGGCGTCCAAGCCGGCGCCCGCACGCGCGGCGGCGCAGGCTGCGAGCACAAGCAGGCCGGTGCCGCCACAGGCGGTCTCGCCGTCGATGACCTCCACACGCTCGCCGAGGCCACGCTCGGCAAGCAGGCCGTGCGCCTGTCGCGCCGCCTCGCACGTGCCTGATATGCCACCCGCCAGGTGGATCGAGACGACGTCCTGGCCCGTCTGCAGCAGCGGCTCCCAAGCGGCGAGGAAGTCTCCGATCGACGGCTGTGAGGTGCTCGGCAGCTCGGGATCGCTGCTCAGACGCGCGTAGAAGGCGTCGAAGCCGTCCATCTGCAGCTCGCGCTCGGGCTCTCCCCTCCAGCCCACATACAGGCTGACCTGATGGACGCCCTGCTCATCCGCGAGCGCGCGGGGAAGGTAGTGGGTGCTGTCGGTTGCGATCGCGACGGGAGCCATGCGGCGCGGGACGCTACAGCAACGCCTGCGCGAGCTCCCCCGACTCGTACATCTCGATGACTATGTCGCAACCCCCGATCAGCTCTCCGTCCACGAACAGCTGGGGGACGGTCGGCCAGTCAGACAGCGCCGAGAGCTCCTGGCGGATACGCGGGTCGGGTAGGACGTCGACGGCGGCGAATGGCGCGTCGAGCGCCTGCAGGGCAGCGACGGTGCGAGCGGAGAAGCCGCAGGCGGGGGCCTCGGGCGTGCCCTTCATGAACAGGATCACCTTGTGCTCCTGGATCGCCTCGGTGATCGCGTCGCGGATCGGGTTGCGATCGCCGTCAGAGGCGGCGATCGAGGCGGGCTCGCCGCCGTACGCCGGGACCGAAGCGGGCTCGCTGCCCATCATCGGGAGTGGTTCTGGCTGGCTGGACATGGAGGTCTCCTGGCTGTCAGTGGGTCATGGACGGGGTCTGGGTCTTCAGTGCTAGGGCGTGAATCGCTCCGCCGATCTCCGCGCCAAAGACCCCGTAGACGAGACGGTGCTGCTCGATCCTGCTGAGTCCTTCGAACGCGGCGGCTGTGACGGTCGCACGGAAGTGATCGCCGCCGCCCGTGTAGTCCTCGACCTCGGCGACGGCGCCCGGAATCGCGGCCTCGATGCGCTGCTTTATGTCGCTGGGATCGGACATGCGTCTCAAGAGTAGAACGTCTCGGTGCACGCGCGAGCGCGAGGCGAGGCGACCGCTATACTTTGGAAAGTCTTGGAGTAAGTCCACAGGAGCAAAGTCATGATCGAGATCACCGACAAGGGCGCCGAGAAGGTGCACGAGTTCCTCGCCTCCCAGCAGGCCGACGTGAGCGTGGCCGGCCTACGCGTGGGTGTGCGCGGCGGAGGCTGCTCGGGCTTCCAGTACCAGCTGGCGTTCGACGAGCAGCACGAGAACGACGTCGTGTTTGAGAGCCACGGGTTGAAGCTGCTCGTGGACGGCGAGAGTCTGCAGTTCGTGCGTGGCTCCACGATCGACTATGAGGAGAGCCTCCAGGGGGCCGGCTTCAAGGTGAACAACCCCAACGTCGTGGCAGCATGCGGCTGTGGGTCCTCCTTCCGCGTCGCCGAGGAAGAGCAGGTTTCGGCCGTCTGAGGATCCCGGCGGGACTCGGCCCCTTCTGAGTATTCGGGGGCGTCTGCGGGCGGTAGCGGTTGCAACAAGAGCTGATCCGCAGCCGCATGCACATTAGGCTGCGACGGTGGCGATCCTGCCCCAAGCGCTTCGGCGCCTGACACCCTCCAGCGCACGTGACGACGTGCGCCTGCGCGCGCTGGCGTTGGGACTGGGCCTGATCCCGCCGCGTACGATGCACTCGCCCGAAGATGCCCGCGTGCTGCTCGACGCAGCTCGTGGCACCCAGCGCGTGGTCGAGATCGGCGTCTACGAGGGTGCCTCCGCGCTGGCGCTCTGCGACGCGCTCGGTGCGGACGCCGAGTTGCACCTGATCGACCCCTTCGGCTCGCACCCGGATGCGTTGCCGCGCGGCTGGGGGGCGAGCGAGTGGGCGACCCGGCGCGCGGTGGCGCGCACGGTGCGCCGTCGTGGGCGCGAGGCCCCGCTCGTGCGCTGGCACGTGGCTCTGTCCAGCGCTGTGGCCGCAGGCTGGTCCGGTGAGGTGGATCTGGTGTTCATCGACGGCGATCACTCCGAGGCGGGATGCGAGCTTGACTGGTCGAGTTGGCGCGGATTCGTGGCGCTCGGCGGACGTGCGGTCTTCCACGACGCGCGGGCGGGGGAGCAGGGCGGACGCGGCCTTCCCGGCCCGACCGCCGTGGTCGCACGCCACTTCCGTGGTGAGGGCACCCCGGGATGGGAGCTTCTCGCCGAGGCCGATCGCACAGTTGTTGTTCGCCGCGTCGGCTGACTGGCGCCATCGGCTGACTGGCGCCGGGCTTGACAGTTGAGTACTGTCTTGACAGCGTATGGCTTGACAGTCGAGTATTGGCTTGACAATCGGTTGTTATCTGTGGTACGGTTGTCATGACATGATGTCAAGTGTCGCAAAAGGGTGCGGAGCGCCCGGCCCCCTGGCAGAGCTCGAGCTTCTGTCAGGGAGGAGGTCGCGGGGCGCCTCGCGTCGCTTCGGCTTGACCTTGACGACGGAAACCTTTTCTGTCAAAGTCAAGTGTAAAGTATCCTTTGCTGGGATACAGCCAGCGACTGCAGTTGGCTTCGGGGCATCTCTGTCCTGAAGGGGGGATTCACAGGATCGATCGATCTATTTCTAGAGGGAAAGGGAGCAGTGGATCACATGAAACTCATCAGGATCGTGGGGCTATGCCTCGCGGCCGTGTTCGCGCTGAGCGCGGTCGCCGCCACGAGCGCCTCGGCGGCAGCGCCCGAATACAAGGTTTGCGCGAAAGCTGCCAAATCCGGCAAAACCTACACCGGCAAATACAACAACAAGACCTGTTCAGAAGTAAACGCCAAAGGTGAAGGCAAGTACGAACTTGAGTCGTGGGAAGCCGCCAAAAAGAAGGAATTCAAGGGCAAAAACGGCGTAAGCACGCTCGACAGCTACATTCCCGCCAGCGAATCGGAACCATGGAAGGGCGGCACGGTCGTCGGCGACGTCACCTGCAAGTCGGGCAAGTCCGTAGGCGACATCACCGGGCCTAAAACGAGCACCGTGACCGTCGAATTCAAGACCTGCACAAGCGAAGGCAAAAAGTGCACGTCGCCTGGTGCAAAAACCGGCTCGATCGTTACCAAAAAACTGACATCCACACTCGGATACATCGACGAAGGAAAAGCCGTTGGATCCCTGGTGGAAGCCGGTGCAGGAGGCGGAGACCCCTCTGCTGAATTCACCTGCGAAGGTCTCGGAATCTTGACGACAGGCTCCGTGATCGGTGTCAACAGTGTGAACGTCAACACGGTCAGTAAAGCGGCCACGCAGACGTTTGCAGTCAACAAAAACGGCGGACAGGAAGTGGTGTTCGGTGAATTTCCAGAAGGAATCACGGGACCAGCGCACTTCCTGCTCAGCTACATCACTCCCGATGAAGTAACGCTCCCATCGGGCGAGGACACCACCTCGACCCTGACGGGCGAAGCGATGGAGATCTACGCGCCAGGTGCCTAGCGTCCCTGGAGCGGCGGGTCTTAGCAGGAGCGCGGTACGTGTGTGGGGCCTCCGGGTCCCACACATCGCGTCTTCTGGCAAGCGCACAATGAGGAGGGGAAGCGGGTAGATGTACGGCTGCGCCAGCACCAGCAGCACCTCATCGCCGGTGCCCGGTGCCCGGCTGTTACATTCGATTGCCGCGACCTTCATCGTCGTGGCAGTGCTTCTGCTCTGCAGCTCTCCCGCGCACGCCTTCAGTCAGAGAGGACATGCGTTCGGCGGCTCCTTCGGTGAAGCCGTTGCGGGCGAACCCGCATCCAGGCCGTCGGCGATCGCGGTGAACGAAGGATCGACAGGCGAAGGTGCGCGAGATATATATGTGCTGGAAAGCGCCAACGATCGCGTAGCGCGGTTCGGACCCGAACGCAAGCTCATCGAAGTCTGGGGCTTCGGGGTCGGCGGCGGCAAGAAATACGAACGCTGCAAAGAAAAATGCCTGCCGGGGCTCGCGGGCTTCGGCACGGGAGAGTTCGACAATCCGGTGGCGATCGCGGTTGACAACTCGACGAGCAGCTCGGACCCCTCGGCGGGCGATGTGTACGTGGTGGCGAACAGCACGTGGGAAGCGGCGGTGATCGACAAGTTCAACCCCCAGGGTGAACTCGTCGGCAAGCTGATCGCAAAGGAAGAAGCAAGAGAAGAAGCGGAAGGCACTATCGATGGCGTTGTTGTCGACTCTAGCGGCGTCGTGTGGGTCGAGCGCGAAGACGAAGAAGAAGACTTCCTGATCCAGCGCTTCAACGACGAAACACACAACAAGCTGTTGGAAAGCGTGGAACTCGAAGTGCCGGAAGAACTCTTCGAAGGGGAGCGTCCGACAAGGCCCGGGTTCGCCGTTGACGCAGCAGACGACCTGTACATCACCTACGAACCGGACGGCAAGGACTTCTCCGAACGAGAAGGAGAAGAAGAAGGCAGGAAGCTGCCGGAATGCGAAAAGGACCGCTGCCTCGTGGCAGAGCTAAAGATCGGTGTGAATCCGATATCGCTGCTGCCCGAAGCACAGCCGGTGATCGAAGAATTCGACCCCGAAGACACGACCGGGGTCGGTGTGGATCTCTCCAGCCCCACCGAATCAAGCGGCGACGTCTATCTCGACAACCTGACAAGCGTAGCGGCGTTCACGTCCGGCGGGGCGCTGATCCAGCGCTTCGGCGAAGCACAGCTTGAAGGCGGTAGCGGCGGCGGCCTGGCCGTCGACTCCACGACCGGTGAAGTCCTCGTCGCTGACCAAGCGACCGGGCGGATTGACGACTACGTACAGACGCCGCCCGGGTCACCCGTAGTGAAGCCCGAAAGCGTTTCCGCCGCGGACGTGACGTCTAGCTCAGCCAAGCTGAGGGCCACGATCGATCCGACAGGTCTGGAAACGCACTACCGCTTCCTCTACGGCACCGTCAGCTGCAAGGGCAGCCCGTCGCCGTGCACCGGCATAGCGCCAACCGAACCAGCAGACATCGGTGCGGGCTGGATCGATGAGCCCGTGACGGCGGAGGTGACTGGGCTAGCCCCAAGCACGACCTACCACTTCGTGGCGGTCGCGCACAACGAATCCGGTGGCGTGGCCAACGAAGTGGTGAGCGAAGAAGTGACGTTCACCACGCTGCCTTCGAGCGAAACCGAAGCGGCGCTGCCGGACGGTCGGGCGTGGGAACTGGTCTCGCCACCGGACAAGCGTGGCGTCGCGATCGAACCGATCTCGCACGAAGGAGGGTTGATCGAGGCGTCGAGCGACGGCCAGGGAATCGCCTACATAGCCGCTGCGCCGGCCGGTGAAGAAGAACCCGCCGGCAACAGGGCTCCAGAACCGACGCAGCTCATCTCTACCCGGCGGTCAGCCGGAAGCTGGGTGACGCGGAACATTACGACGCCCAACGAATCGGCGCAAGGGATCAAAGCCGAGTCCCGGCGTGAGTATCAGATCTTCTCATCAGACCTCTCGCTTGGCGTGGTGTTCCCCGCCGAACCGCTGTTCGGGGAAGCCGTGAGCGAAGCAATCTACCGATGGAGCTCCTGTGCGGAAGGCTCGTGCTACGCGCCGCTGGCCGCCACGTCTTCACCGGCCGGGCTGAAGGTGATGGGTGCGACACCGGATCTCGCCCACGCGGTCGTTTACTCCTCCTCCGCGCCGCTCAAATCAGGGGCCTCCGGCGCAGGCCTCTACGAGTGGTCCGCAGAAGCAGAAGAAGCAGATCACCTGATGCTTGTGAGCATCCTGCCAAACGGAGAACACGCGACCGGAGAACTCGGACTTGGCACCCTGCAACTGTATGAAGGACCCAGGAACGCCATCTCCGATGATGGCTCGCGTCTGGTGTGGAAGGCCGGCACGCCGAGCGCAGCTCACCTGTACGCGAGCAAACTAAACAAGCAAGCGGCGGAAACGAAGGTCGAAACGCTCCAGGTCGACACGCCCGAAGCGGGCGTCGAACCCACCGCCAAGCCGGCACCCGTGTTCATGACCGCGAGCGTGGAAGGCGCGAGGGTGTTCTTCACCGACGATCAGAGGCTGACCAAGGACGCGTCACCGGAAAGCGAAAGCACAGGCGACCTCTACGTCTTCGAACCGAACAAGCCGGCGGGCGAACGTGTCACCGACATCTCGCCGGACATCAGTTCAGGTGAAAGCGCAGCGGTGCAGGGGGGCGTCATCGGCGCGAGCGAAGATGGCGCCTACGTTTACTTCGTCGCCAACGGGGTGCTCGCCGAAGGTGCTCAACCGGGCGACTGCCAGTGGGGCGGACCGCGTGTGGCCGCGTGCAATCTCTATGTCGTGCACGACGGCGACGGAGCATGGGAAAAGCCTCGCCTCATCGCTCGGCTCTCAAACGAAGACGGTCCGGACTGGGGGGCGAATGCCAACGACCGAACGGAATACAGCCTCGTGGAAATGACCTCCCGGGTCTCGCCGAGCGGCCGCTATCTGGCGTTCATGTCCGACAGGAGGTTGTCCACACAGGGGCGTCCTGGAGGTTACGAGAACACCGACGAAAAGAGCGGCGAACCGGACGAGGAGGTCTATCTCTACGACGCGCTCTCCGGCCACCTCGTGTGTGCCTCGTGCGACCCCAGCGGAGCCCAGCCGGTGGGCGTTCACGACATCCAGGAATCGCACGAAGGGCGGGGGCTGCTCGTCGATCGCCCGGGGATCTGGTCGAGCGAAACCGAAGACAGCTTCGACCATTGGCTGGCCGCGAGTCTGCCCGGATGGACGGGATTGAGCAATCACGAAGCCCTCTACCAGTCTCGTTATCTCGCAAACGACGGGCGGCTGTTCTTCAACAGTGCCGACTCGCTTGTCAAGCAGGACGTCAACGGCAAGGAGGACGTCTACGAGTATGAGCCGGGCGGCGTTGGCAGCTGCGGTAGCGGGGGCGCCGAAAACACCGAAGGCGGATGCGTCGCGCTGATCTCCTCCGGCAAATCCGAACAGGAATCTGCATTCCTGGACGCCAGCGAAGACGGCAACGACGTGTTCTTCCTGACAAGCGCAAAGCTGTCCCAGCAGGATCCCGACGACGCCTTTGACGTCTACGACGCGCGCGTCTGCGACGGACCGGGGGCGCAAGAAGAGTGCCCGCCCGCCGCCTCGACACCGCAGTCTCCGTGCGAATCGGAAGGAGAATGCAAAGGGGCGGTCGTCTCGCCACCGACCTTCGGTGCACCCACCAGCTCGACGCTGTCTGGCTCCGGCAATCTCCTCCAGCAGGGCGTGCTCTCTGAAAAGGAAAAGGTCAAGCCCAAACCCAAGCCGCTCACGCGCGCGCAGAAGCTCGCCGCCGCGCTGAGGGTCTGCAAGAAGGACAAGAAGCAGAGCAAGCGCCGCGCGTGCGAAAGGCAGGCACGAAAGCGATACGGCCCGACGAAGAGGGCCAAGAAGTCGAGCGCTAGGCCCAAGTCGATGGGCAGAGCCTCCTCAGGACGCGACATCAGGGGCCGATCGTGATTCACAGCAAGCTCATCGACTCCAGGACGCTCCTGCGCTTGTTCGCCGCTGCGCTCGCGCTGCTTGCCTCTGCGGGCGTGGCGCCGGCGCTTGCTGAAGGCACGCACGAAGCCCCGCGCTGGGACATCCTCACCAGATCCGCCCCGACCAACTTGGCTCCAGGCCAGAAGGGAGAGGTGGTGGCGGTGATTGTCAACCTCGGCGACGCACCCGTCGTATCGACGCAGGCCGACCCGGTGGAGATCACCGACGCGCTGCCTGCAGGGCTGGTGGCGACCGGTGTGATGGAAGGATATGCGGCGCGCGGGGACAACGACCGCGGCGAACTGGCGAAGGAGCCATTGAAGAACTGCGAAGCGCTTCCGGAGCTGCGATGTCCGTATCTGGGCACGCTCCCTCCATACATCGCGATTGAAGTGCACATTCCAGTGCAGGCGGAAACGTCCCTGCAAGAAGGCGAGCAGATCGAAAATGAAGTAAGAGTCGAAGGCGCCAACGCGCCGCCGAAGATCGTCAGGCGCCCGCTGATACTCAGTGCCGAGAAAACGCCGTTCGGGGTCGAACGCTACGAATTGAGCCCCGAAGAAGAAGACGGCTCCCCCGACATCTTCGCAGGCTCGCACCCGTTCCAACTGACGAGCACCATCGAGCTCAATCAGGGCTTTGGGATCGATCCTACGACCGCGCCCAAGGAAACACCTCCCCGCGACTTTCCCTCCGCGCCGGCGCTGCTCAGGAACCTGAACACGACGCTTCCACCGGGCTTGGTCGCGGACACAAAGGCAACCGCGCTCCCGCAATGCTCTGCTGTGGACTTCGCCTCGCTGCGCGTCGGCAACAGCAATGAATGTCCGCCCGAAACGGCGATCGGAGCTGCAGTAGTGACATTCAAAGAACCGCACTTCTTCCAACAATTGACCGCGACTGTCCCGGTGTTCAATCTGGTGCCCGAGGAAGGAGAGCCCGCGCGGTTTGGCTTCGTGTTCGAAAAGGTCCCGGTGGTTCTCGACACGTCGCTGCAGACGGGCAAAGGCTACGCCGTCGAAGTGAAGGTCGAGAACAGCTCTCAAGCGGCGGAACTGGTGAGTAGCATCGTGACGGTCTGGGGTGTGCCCGGTGCGCCGCAGCACGACAACGCGCGGGGCTGGGAGTGCCTCGGCGGCGGGGACTACGTGGAAGGGCTCGAACCGCGGCCCGCCTGCCCCGCGGCGCCGTCGAAGGCCCCCCCGTACCTAATCCTTCCGACGACCTTGTGCGCGCAGCCGCTCCTGACGTCGGTGGCCGCACAGTCATGGCGACCCGGGGCGGAACTGCTGTCCCCGCAGGCAGCCAAGGAAAGCGAGAGTCTGCAGGGCTGTGAACGCCTCCCGTTTGAACCGTCGATCAGGGCGCAGCCAGAGCAGCATGAAGCGAGCACGCCCACCGGGCTGAACGTGGAAGTGACCGTCCCGCAGAACACGACGCTGGCGGCGAACGGTGTCGCCGAGGCGGACATCAAGGACACGACGCTGACGCTCCCCGAAGGGATGCAGGCCAATCCCGGCGCGGCCGGCGGCCTGGCGGTCTGCTCGGCACTGGGCGAAGACGGGATGGGCTTTGAACCCGGCCCCGGCTTCACAGAAGAAACACAGCTCGAAAACGATCGCTTCGAAGCGCACGCAGTGAGCTGCCCGCCAGCGTCGAAGATCGGCACGGTCGACATCAGGACGCCGCTGCTCGAAGACGAACTCGAAGGCTCCGTATACCTCGCCGAACAGAACACCAACCCGTTCAGGTCGCCGCTCGCGCTGTACCTCGTTGCCGAAGATAGGAAGTCGGGAGTCCGCGTCAAGCTCGCCGGAGAAGTGAGCATCAACCCGGCGACGGGCCAGCTCACCTCGGCCTTCAGGAACACGCCGCCGCTGCCGTTTGAAACCCTCAAGCTGGAGCTCTTCGACGGCGAACGCGCCTCACAGGCGACGCCGTCTTTCTGCCGCAGCTACGAAACCCTGGCGTCATTCACGCCGACCTCCGGCGAGCAGTCCGTGCAGCGATCCTCGAGCTTCGCGACCGAACCAAATCGAGACGGTCAGCCGTGCCCGGCCTCCGGTCCGCTGCCGTTCGCCCCGAGCTTCCAGGCGGGCGCCACCAACAATCAGGCGGCTGCGTTCACGCCGTTCACGCTCACGATCGACCGCCCGGACGGCGATCAGGCGCTTGACGGCATCGAAATGAACCTGCCGCCGGGGATCGCGGCGAAGCTCTCGTCTGTCACGGCGTGCCAGGAACCGCCGGTGGCCCAGGAATGGGCGTGCAGCGAAGCAAGCTTGCTCGGCGAAGCCACCTCGAGTTCGGGCCTTGGCACGGACCCTGTCACGCTGAAAGGTCACGTCTATCTGACGAGCGGGTACGACGGCGCGCCGTTCGGCCTGCTGGTCTCGACGCTCGCGCAAGCCGGCCCGTTCGACCTCGGCATCGTGAACGTGCGCTCGCGGATCGACGTCAATCCGGACACGGCGGCGGTGACGATCGCCAGCGACCCGGGCCCTCGCGACGAAGCGCTCCCGAGAATCCTCGACGGCGTTCCCGTGCAGCTCAAACAGATTAACGTGACGGTCGATCGTCCTGAATTCGAGTTCAACCCGACGAACTGCAGCCCGATGGCGATCACCGGTACGCTGGCGGGCAGCGAAGCGGGCACCGATGTAGCGGTGTCCTATCCATTCGAGGCTGCCAACTGCGCGAGCCTGCCGTTCACCCCCGAACTCACCGCCTCTGTGCGGGGGCAGGGGAGCAAAGTAGATGGGACGACCTTCGCCGTCAAGATCAAATCGCCCGGACTCGGTCAGGCAAACATCCACAAGGTTGATCTGACGATACCTGCGGTGTTGCCGTCGCGTCTCAGGTACCATCCAGAAAGCCTGTCTGGAAGCGGTCTTCGACGCCAATCCCGCCGCCTGTGACGAAGGATCGGTGATCGGCGAAGGGATCGTTTACACGCCGGTATTCAAAAGCCCCCTGAGGGGCCCGGCCTATCTGGTCTCCCACGGCGGCGCGGCGTTCCCGGACGTCGAGTTCGTACTGCAGGGCGAAGGGGTCACGATTGTCGTGGACGGCAAGACAGACATCAAAGATGGGATCACCTACTCGAAATTCGAAACAGCTCCCGGACGCGCCGTTCACAACGTTTGAAACGATCTTCCCGGCTGGTCCGCACTCGGCGCTCACCGCCGATGTACCGGAAAGGGAAGACTTCAACCTGTGCAAGACGAGACTTGCTCTACCCACCGAAATCACCGGCCAGAACGGTGCGCTCATCCGTCAGACCACGAAGGTCGTCGTCACCGGCTGCAAAGGGGTCGCATCATTCAAAGCGACGAGGGCGCAGCTGCTCGCGAAAGCACTGAAGGCCTGCAGAAGGGACAAGAAGAAGAAAGCAAGCGCCTCGCATGCGAAAAGGCAGCCCGCAGAAAGTATCCGACCAAAGCCAAGAAGTCCGCGAAGAGGACCGCCAAGAAGAAATAGGCGACTACCCCGGTTCGTTCTGCAGCGAGCGCCACAGGTATCGGCACGCGAGCGTGCGGTACGGGCGCCAGGACTCGGCGATGCGCCTCGATCCTCGGCGCATCCGGGAGGCCGTCGAGCCCGTACGCACGCTCGATCGCGCGGCGGATGCCGAGATCGCCGACGGGCAGCACGTCGGGGCGCTCCAGGTGGAACATCAGGAACATGTGCGCCGTCCACACGCCCAGGCCCTTGACCGCGACCAGCTCGGCGATCACCTCCTCGTCTGAGAGCGCGTCCAGACGCTCGAGCTCCAGCTCGCCGGAGATCACGTGCTCGGCAAGCGAGCGCAGGTAGCTGACCTTCGCGCGCGACAGCCCCGCCGCCGCGCGCAGCTCTTCGGGGTCGTCCGCGAGGATCTCCTGCGGCGTCGGCGGGCGCCCGTCGAAGCGTGCCGTCAGGCGCCCGTAGATCGCCCGCGCTGCCAGCACCGACAGCTGCTGGCCGGTGATCGAGCGCACGAGCGCGCCGTAGTGGTCGTCGCGGTCAGGCCTCCCCTCGCGCGCGTCCGTGAGCGGGCCGACCGCGTCGATCAGCTGCGCGAGCACCGGGTCGGCGGCCGTCAGGTGCGCCGTGGCCCTGCGCGTGGCAGCCGGCGTGGTGGCACGTCTGGCCACAGCGGTGCCTAGACCGCCGGCAGCCGCCTCGAGCGCCACCGGCTCGCCGTCGAGCGCGTTCAGCGCGCGCTCCAGCGACATCGCCAGGCACGTGAAGCTGGGGGTGTCGCGCACGGTGTAGCGCGAGGCCTCGGTCGTGCGCAGTCGCTGCACGAGATCGAGGAACGTGCCGACGTCATCGGTGTCGAACGCGACCACGAACTCCTGGTCGTCGAGGCCGAACGAGTAGGTCGTGTGGTTGTCCACGCCCGGATATTCGCGGCCGACCTCGATGTGGCCCTGCATGATCCGCCAGCGCTCCTGCGCCGGCAGCGCATACCACTCGCGCGACTTCACGAACGGGTACACGAACACGTAGCGTCCGCGAAAGCCCCGCGGCACAATGCGCTCGTCCTCGGAGTACTCCGAGCTCTTGCGCATCCCCAGGAACGAGTACGGGATCTGCGCCCACTGCATCAGCCCGCTCTGCGCCAGCACCACGTGGAACTCGTGGATGCGGTCGAGGTTCTCCGCCTCCGACACCAGCAGCAGCTCGGCGTCCCCGCGCGTCCCCACGAGCGAGAAGCTCTGCAGCAGGTGACCGTCGGCGAAGTCCTCGCACGCGGCTGCGAACTCGCGCTTGTCCTGCGCGCGGCGCTCGTCCTCCAGCCGCCGCCACGCCGGGTCGAGCTTCAGGAACGTGTACTTGACGAAGTGGCGTGCACTCACGAACCGATTATCGCACCGGTGGAGGCTCCGCCGGTGCGAACCTCGGCGGGCGCGCCTTGCCTCAACTCGCTGACGGGGGCGGCGCGACCTCCCCGGCGGATAGAGTAGGAAGCCGTGCGGATCGCGCTTCTGTCGCCGTACTCGTGGACCTATCCAGGTGGCGTAACGCGCCACATAGAGGCGCTCGCATCCGAGCTGGCCGCCGCCGGACACGAAGCGCGCGTGCTCGCACCGTTTGACCCAGACGACGCGCTCTCGCGGCGGCTGCACCGCGGCGCGCGCCCGCAACCGCGCTCAGTGGGGGAGGGCTTCGTCTCGCTCGGGCGCACCGTCGGGCTGCCCGCCAACGGCGCCGTCTCGAACATGGCGCTCACCCCCCACGCCGTCCGCACGCTGCGCCACGAGCTGCGCCACGGCGACTATGACGTTGCGCACATCCACGAGCCCGTCGTCCCGCTCGTGTCTTGGGACGCTCTCTGCAGTACCCGCGAGCTGCCACTAGTCGGCACGTTTCACACCTACTCCGAGAACGTTCTCACCAACGGCCTCGCCGCCGTGCCGCTCGGCGGACGGCGGCGGATGAACCACCTGCACGTGCGCATCGCCGTCTCCGAGGCCGCCTCGTGGACCGCCCGGCGCTTCTACGGCGGGCGCTATCGCATCATCCCCAACGGAGTCCAGCTTCCCGACACGGCCGATCTCGCGGACACCGGCCTCGGGCACCACCTTGCGGACATCGACTCGCCCGCGCCCGCTTCGCCGGGCGACGGGCACCAGCACGCAGAAACCCATCCCCCGCAGCGCCAGCTGCGGATTCTCTTTATCGGTCAGGCTGTCGAACGCAAGGGCCTGCCGGTCCTGCTGCGCGCGTTCGAGGCGTTGCGCGACCAGATCCCAGCGACGCTCACGCTCGTCGGCGCCAGCCGCGATGAGGTCGCCTACATGATGCTCGACGATCGCGGCGTGCACGCGCTCGGCAAGGTCTCCGAGGAGCGCAAGCTGGCGGAGCTCGCCCATGCCGAGGTGCTGTGCGCGCCCTCGCTGCACGGCGAGAGCTTCGGAATGGTTCTCACCGAGGCTTTTGCAGCCGCCACGCCCGTGCTCGCCTCCGACATCCCCGGCTACCGCGACGTCGTGCGCGATGGGCGCGACGGGCTGCTCGTGCCTCCCGGCGACGCGCTCGCGCTCGCCGAGGCGCTGCGCGTTCTCGCGCTCGACCCCGGCCTGCGCGCGCGGATGGCGCTCGCCGCACGCGAGCGGGCTGAGCGCTTCGCCTGGCCGCACGTCGCGCACGAAGTGCTCGACTGCTACGAGCAGGCGCTGCGCGTGGGATCCCCCGCGGGCGGTCGGGCGGTCGGTCGGCTCGGACGCGTCGCTGTCCGCTACGGCTTCGCTCCCGCCGACCTGCTGCCACGCGTACCCGCCGAGCGGCTGCCATCGCTCGTCCCCGCCGGTCCCCCGCTCGTCGGCCGCCCGCGTCGCCTGCGCACCCTGCGCCGTGCCGGCCTGGCCGTCAGCTCGCTCGGCGGCGCTGCGCTCGCCGTAGTCGCGCTGCAACGCGTCGGCGTCACCCGCGTGGCCGCCTCGTTGCTCGCATCCAAGCCCGGCCTGCTGGTCGCCGGCCTGGCCCTCATGTGCGCCGCCATGTTCGCGCGCTCTCTCTCCTGGCATGCGATCCTCGCGGCTGCCCCGACCTGGCGGCGCGCCAAACGCCGCGACGCCATGCAGGGGACGTTCATCGGCGTGCTCATGTCCGCCACGCTGCCCGCCCGTCTCGGCGAGCCCTCGCGTGCGCTGATCGTCGCCCGGCGCCTGGGGCGTGCGCGCGAGACGCTCCCGATTGTGCTCGGCACGATGGTTTCCCAGACGCTGCTCAACCTGCTCGCCCTGGCCATCCTTGGTGGTGTCACGCTCTCGAGTGTCAGTGTCCTCGACGGGCACGACCGCGCCCTGCTGCTGATCGCGCTTGCACCGCTCGCCGCGCTGCTCGCGCTTGTACTGGCGCCGATCCTGATTCCCCCCGCCGCGCTCTCGCGCTCACGACGCCTGCACGTGCTGTTCGTTGGGCTGCGCCGCTCGCTGCTGCGCCTACGCGACGGCCTGCGCGTATTCGGTCAGCCGCGCCGTGCCGCCCTCGCCACCGTCGCCCAGCTCGGCGCCTGGGTCTTGCAGTGGCTGTCCTGCTGGCTGCTGCTGATGGCGCTCGGTCTGGACTTCCACGCCAGCGCCGTCGCCGCCGCGGGGGTGCTGTTCGCCGTCAACGTCACCGCCGTCCTTCCCGTCACGCCCGCCAACGTCGGCGTCTTCCAGGCCGCCTGCGTCGCCGTGCTCGCCGGCGCCTATCACGTCTCCACCCCCGATGCAATCGCTTACGGCATCGTCCTGCAGACTGTCGAGATTGCCACTGCGCTGATCATGGGTCTGCCCGCGCTCGTCAACGAGGGTCTTTCCTGGCGCGACGTGCGGCTGCGCACGATGCACGCCGCGCCCGTCAAGCTGGGACCGCTGCCCAGCGCCGCAGGCGCTGCCCGGGGCGCGGGGGGCGAGTCTCTTCGCACAGAGTCCGTATAGCCATTGCATTACGACAGGCTTCGGCGGTGGGCACCAGCCTGAAACGCCACCGCTTCGATGGGCAGGCATCGCCGGTCGCACGTCGTATCGAGCCGCGATGGCCGACGCCTGGGTGTACATGCTGCGCTGCGCCGACGGCTCGCTGTACACCGGCTGGAGCACCGACGTTCACCGGCGCCTCACCCGTCACCGTCAAGGTACGGCGAGTCGGTACACGGCCAGTCGCCTGCCGGTCGAGCTCGCGCTGGCGCTGCCGATGGCCGACCGTACGGCGGCCAGGCGCGAGGAGGCGCGGATCAAACGGCTCGATCGCGCCGCCAAGCTCGCACTGATCGCCGCGCGCCCGCGACCGCTGAGCACAGGGCTGGCGTCGCCGAGCTGAGCGGCGTGTACGCCGGTGCCGGAGCCGCCGCCGGTTTAGGGCATGATGGGGGTATGGTTCGACCTCCGGCGCGCAGCGTCAAGATCTCAGACGACGAGCGGACCGGCTGGTCCTCGGATCGTCCGCGCCGCGATGGGGCTCCTGCTCGGCCCGCCGACCTCACCGTCCACTGTCGCGTGCTCTCGCCGGCGGATCGGCTGCGCTACTCGCCCGGAAGCCTGCTCGTCATCGTCTGCGCCTCCCCCGCCGAGCGCGACCGCTTCCTCGATCGCCTGATCGAGGACCGCGCATGCCTGCTCTCGCTCGGCAAGGTTCGCGCGCTGCTGGCCGGGCGCGTCGACGAGCAACAGCTTCAAACGCGCGCCGAGGACCTCCTGCGCGCAGCCGTGTCCAAACGTATGGACAGCAGGGAGACGGTCGTCCTCGCCACCGACGGCCTGCAGGCCGTCGCGCGCGAGCCATTCGTGCGCATGGCAGCAGCGCTCAAGCGCCCACGTCATCTGATCCTGCTGGAGACCGCACGCGAGCAGGTTCGCGATGAGGATCTCGCCGCCCTGAACGAGCTGCGCCGCGCCCTGGATGCCGGCGAGCTCGGTGGCGAGGGCTTCCAGACCGCGCTGCGCCTCGGTGGCGGTTCGGCCGCGGAGGTCAAGCGGATCCTGTTCCGTCCGCCGCCCCGCGAAGAGTCCTGAGTTTTCAGGCCGCGCGCTCGGTCGGTCTGTCAGTCGTGCCGAGCTGTCTACAGCCCGTGGGGAGCGCGTGGGAAGGGCGCAGCAAACGCAATATCTATGCGGCTGTGCGCGCGTACCCGGTCTTGTCTAGACGGGGGTTACTGCCCTGTAGGAGGGTCTCGATCGTCGTCGCGACGAGCGTGGCGTACAGGGTCTCGGTTTGCTCGCTGGACTCGCCAGAGCCAGTAGCTACGGGGTGTGGGCGTCGGCGCTGGGTGTCGTGAGAGGACCCGAGGGTCCACCTGATCTGGGTCTTGCCTTCCATGGTGCCCATCTCGCCTCCCCCCATAATCCCTTCCCCTCGCCTACAACGCACGCGTCTGCCTGTGGGAAGAATGAGAACATATCGAGACAAGTTTGTCAAGATGGCGATCGTCATAAGCCCGCGGTTCGGCATCTAGGCTCCTCAGGACGGGCGTTTGTGCGCCTTTGAGGGTTGATGAACCGCACCGCCATAGGGCAGTAACCCCCGTCTAGACAATACGGCGCTCACCCGTACTGGAGTCGCGGAGAGCGCGTTTTGTGAGGTCCTTCAGAGTGCCGAGGAGCGTTTCTTGGCGGCGTTTGAGGAGGGCTTGGAGCGGCTTTCCGGGGTGGTACTGGAGGCGGCTGGACGCGAGCACGGCTGGCTCGAGCGGGTTCGCGCCGGCCTGGTGGCACTGCTGGGATTTCTCGACGATGAGCCTGGGTGGGGACGTCTGCTGGTCTGCCAGGCGCCGGTGAAAGACGCGGCGGCGCATTGCTGTCAGCAGCGTGTACTTGGCGTGTTGACGATGTTGATGGACGACGGGAGTCCGCAGGCGACGGAGATCGTGCCCGAGCCGCAGTTGACGGCCGAGTTGTTGATCGGCGGTGTCTTCTCGGTCATCCGCGCGCGGATGCTCGAGGGGGGTGGCGGGACGCTCGTGGAGCTCGCGCCATCGCTGCTGTCGCTCGTTGTGAGGCCCTATCTCGGGCACGCCGTCGCAGACGTTTTCGTGGGACGCTCTGTGGCTGTCAAGGAGGCGCCGGTGCGGACCGCCCGAGCCGCCGAGCTTGCGGTCCCCGTTCCGGTTCGCTACAGCTATCGCACGGCGCTGGTGCTACGGGCGATCGCCTGCGCGCCGCGGTCCAGCAACCGCGAGATAGCTGAAACTGCCGGGCTGAGCGACGAGGGGCAGACGTCGCATCTACTGCGCCGGCTGGCGCAGCGTGGGCTGATCGAGAAGGTGTCGCCGCGGAGCGGCTCGCGGCGAGAGAACGCGTGGCTGCTGACGCCCCACGGGCAGCGTGTGCTCAAGCTGCTCGATGTCGAGGCTGCCGCCGGCCCGCGCGCTCCAGCGCGCGCGAGGATCCGGGAGGCCGCGTGATGAGCCGGAGGCTGACAGATCTGTGCGCAGAGCAGGCGAAGTGCTGCGCTACCGCTGGGCACGGCGGCGTGCCGTGCATGGCGCGCGAGTCAGTTGACCACAAGCGTCCGTCGGCGTGGGCACCGTGGGTGTTCGTGTCGACGACGAGCGCGCATTCGTGCGGGGGCCGTTGGTCTCAGCGGGGCGTGCTGTTTGAAACGGTCGGTGTCAGTGCGTCTCTAGGAAGAGAGCTCGGGCGTCGATCGATTATTGCCAAAGAAGATAAAGGAGTGATGGAGACGTGAGACATGTAAGGATACTGGGCCTCTGCTTGGTTGCCGCGTTTGCGGTGAGCGCAGTGGCCGCGATGCCGGCGCTGGCGAACAAGAGCGGGTATACAGTTGAAACCCTCACCCAATACAAAGGCTGTCCCGTTAGCAACACAGAAATCAATGACTGCTTCGCCGGAGTGACCGCCGGTGGCAGCAAGGGCGGCTTTTTTCAGCTAGGTAACGTGGTGGTGAAGCTCAACAAGCCGATCGTCCTCCAGGGTGGGTTTATAGGTACAGAAGGGGAATTGACAGTCATCGGGGCGGCCAACGGCTACCAGACGCTGGAAGCTCCCGAACTAAAGGTTCAAGGTGGATTGGGATTGATCACCACTCGGGACCAGGAAGAAGCGGGTTGGCCGGAATCTTTGAAGCAGAGCTTCAAGGAAGCCAAGAAGAACAAAGAAACCAGCCTGAACGTCAAAATCGAATTGGCGGGTGGCAATCTGATCAGTGAAACACCTGGTGCGCTCGACACGGAAAATCTCCTCTACCAAGACGGCACCGCGTTCAAGTTGCCGCTAAAGGTCAGAATGATAAACTCATGGGTCGAAAAACTGGGTGGCGGACCGTGTGAGATAGGCTCTGAAACAAGCCCAGTCTGGCAGGATCTGACGTCGGAACACCCGGGTGCGGTAGGCAAATTCTCGGAGGGCTACGGCTTTATTACGATTGAGCTCGCCGAAAGCAGGCTAGTTGATCTCGGCTGGCCGGTCGAAGAAGGAAGCGCCGCAAATGGGTGTGGTGGTGGTGAAGATGAAGCGTATGTCGATGCCGCGATCAACAAAGTACTCGAACTGCCCGGCCAGCACGGAATTACCATTCTGCAGGGCAATCTGTATACGGCTAACGCTAGCTTCATCAGAGGAAAGTTCGAAAACGGAGAAGTGTGATCCTAAACTCAGTAATGGAGCTAGGCTCTAGGGCAGCTTCTTAGGGTCGTTCGCGGCGGGATCCCGTGTCTCGAGTTTGAGCGCGGGGTCCCGTCACCGCAGGACATTCGGCTGGTGGCTGGCGACGCGTGTGGCTCATCGCAACGTTCGGTGGCGTTGAGTTGGTTGATGGCTAATCTATATCGAGGGTAGAAGGGATAGCGTTGAGATGAAACGTTTGAGATTTTTGGGTGTGTGCCTCGCCGTCGCGTTCGTGGTCGGCGTAGTCGGAGTGGCGAGCGCGTCGGCGCAGGCGCCGGAATATGGCAGGTGCGAAAAGGCTCCTAAGGTAGGCAAAGTTTATAGCGGTGAATTCACGAATTCGGGTTGCACGACGAAAAGCGAAACCAAAACCGGGAAATACGAATGGCATCCGGGCGTGGTAAAAAAGTTCCAGACGAGTACGGGTGGTAAAGCAGTTCTGGAAGAAGTCGGTAAATACCAGGTCGGCTGCGAAACTGAGACCAGCACCGGGGAATATGTCGGCACGAAAGAAGTAGCGAACGTGCGCGTCACGTTCAAAGGGTGCAAAGTCACGCCTTTTATTTGCACGACAGCTGGCTTGAAAGAAGGCGAATTGGAAACGGTGCCGCTAGAAGGCCGTGTTGTGTGGGAAAAGGAAAAAGAACACAAGGCAGCGTTGGATCTGTATCCGGGCGGCGGCGCGGAAAAGTTCATTGAATTCACGTGTGGCGCTACGTTGACGGTGGCGGTGCGTGGCTCTATTCTGGTTAACGTCCCTGTGGATAAAATGAGCGAAACGGTTACGCTGAAGTACAAGGGCAAACATGGCTTCCAGGGACTGGAATACTATGAAGAAAACGGGAAAAAAGTAAAGGATATCCTCGAAGCGGATTTCGCTGGTAAAGGATTCGATCAGGCCGATCAGATCATCACCTCTACCGTGAAAAGCGAAGAAAAGCTAGAGTTGAACGCGTACGTTTGATCCTGCTGGGGTTTGTGTGGTGGTGTGTGGGACCCGCGTAGTCCCACACACCACGTGTGTGGTAAGCAAGCTAGTGAGTGAGTGGATGTGAGTGTGTGATGGGTGAAAGCAAAAGCGTCGGCGTTAGGGTGGCTTCTGAGCGTGTGGGGCGGCGCGTGGGTGCTCGTGTGGGTTCGGGTTGTGTGGGTGTGTGGCGTGTGTTGTTGGTTGTGGTGTGTGTGTTGGTGGGGGTGTTGGTGTTGTGGTGTGGTTCGGCGTTGGGGTTGGTGGTGCGGGGGCATGTGTTTGGGTCTGTGTTTGGTGGGGTGGGTGTTGGGGATGGGGAGTTTGAGGGTGCGTCGGGGGTTGCGGTTGATGAAGCGACGGGTATGGTGTATGTGGTGGATGCTGGCGGGGAACGAGTTGAGGTGTTTAGGCCTGGTGGTGGGGGTTTTGAATATGTGTCGGAGTTTGGTGTGCGGTCGCCGGGGGCGATAGCGGTCGATAACTCTGTGAGCTCCTCGGATCCTTCGCGTGGTGATGTGTATGTGGTGGGGGCGGAAGAAAAGGAAGCGGGTGTGGGGGAACGGGATGTTGTGTATGAGTACAGCCCGTCGGTGGGGGCGGTGATCCATAAATGGAAAAAGTTCAAGGTGAAGGAAGAAGAACTTGAATTTGAAGATGTTTCGGGTGTCGCGGTGGACGCGGCTGGGGTGTTGTGGGTGTATTGGGATGAAGAAGGCGTGATCGACGGGTTTAGTAAACAGTCCACGAAAAGCGAAGGCGTACGGCTGGTCTGGGAGCCCTCGTTGCGTCGAACCCCCGAAATCGAAGAAGAAATTCGAGTGTGCAGCCAAACCTGGGTTCGCGGTCGCTGCGGAAGATGAAGCTTTCTATGTTGGCTATGAACACGCGGATAGCAGCGAAGAATGCCCCGGGCAGAGCGGGGAAACCCCCGACCCGCTGCTGATCGCTGAGCTCAACGGGTCCGTGCCGGAACCCAGGGTCCTGACGGGCGAGCTGGAGCACGAAAACACCACGGGTGTAGCGGTCGATGAGGCCAGCAGCGAAGGCTCCCCGTTGGGGAAGGCAGGCAGGGGTGTGGTGTATCTGGATGAGGGGGGTAGTGTCGCGGCGTTCACGCCGGCGGGTGTATTGGTCCAGCGGTTCGGTGTTGGGCAGTTGGCGGGGGGTGCTGGGGTCGCGGTGGACGCTGCGACGGGTGATGTGTTCGTCCCCGAGCTAGCAGCGGGTATGGTCGATGTGTTCGTCCCGGAATCCCAGCCAGCAGCACCGGTCGTGGATGGGGTCTCAGCGGTCAGCGTGAGCGCGACGGCGGAGCGGTTGAGTGCGCAGATCGACCCGCGGGGCGGGGAAACCGAATACTATTTCCAGTACGGCACTACAGATTGCACGCTCAGCCCCGCTTCGTGTACGGATGTGGGGGTGGGGAAGCTCCCAGCAGGCTTCGGTGACCAGAATGTGAGCGTCGAAGTGACGGGTCTTCTGCCGGCGACGGCGTATTTCTATCGGGTGTTGGCGAGCAACGCGCTTGGTGGTGTTGAAGGTGTCCCGTCGGTGGATACGTTCACGACGCTCCCCTCAGCGGGTGTGTTGCCGGATGGGCGTGCGTGGGAAATGGTTTCTCCTCCGGATAAGCATGGTGCGGCGGTGGAAATGGTCTCGCGCTCCAAGGGTGCGAGTATCCAGGCCTCCACGGGTGGGGATGGGTTGGTGTGGGCGGCCTCGGGGCCGGTCGTCAGCGAACCGTTGGGGAACCGCAGCTTCGAACTAGCGCAGCTGATCTCCAGACGCACCCCCGGGGGTTGGGAAACTGCGAGTCTTGAAACACCCCACGACAGAGGGCGAGGCCTGCTGCTACCAGCCCCCTCGGAGTACCATTATTTCTCCCCCGAACTCGCGACGAGCCTCCTCGCGCCGACCGAACCCGCGTACGGTGTTGGTGGGGTCGTGGAAGACCCGCCGCTATCCCCGGAAGCGACGGAAAAGACGCTGTATCTACGCAGCGAAAACCCACCCGCCACCCCGGGATACACACCGCTGGTGACCGCCGCGAATGATACGGCAGGCACAAAGTTCGGTGGTGGCCTTGAATTCCTGGACGCCACAAGCGACCTATCGCATGTCATCTTTGAATCAAAGGTCGGGCTGACCGCGGCGGCACCCTCGGCGGCGGGGTTGTATGAGTGGGAAGCTGGGGAGCCGTTGCAGCTGGTGAGTGTCCTGCCGGATGGGCTGCCCGCGCCGGATGAAACAGAGTCGCAGTTCCAGCCGGTGTTGGGGGATGGTGGCGGCCTGAACACCCGCAACGCGATCTCCACTAATGGCAGCCATGTGTTCTGGAGTGAGGAAGTGCACCAGGTCCCCGAACGCCTGTATCTGCGGGACACCGGTACGGGGGAAACGGTGCAGGTCAACGCGGCGCAGGGCCAGGGGTCAACCGAACCCGGGGAACACGGTGGGGTGCTCCCCGAACCCGGCGAAGGCGAGCAGGAAGTACATTTCCAAAGCGCTTCCAGCGATGGCTCTAGAGTGTTCTTCACCGACACCGCCAGGCTAACCGAAGAATCCGGGCAGGAACCCGTCGGCGAAGAAGCCCCAGCCGACCTCTACGAGTACGAAATCGTTAGTGGTGCGGGCGAAGCGTTGCGGGGCCGGCTAAGCGATCTAACCCCGGACCCGGTCACGGGTAGCGGGGATGTCCTGAACCTGATCCCCGGGGCCGGGCAGGATGGCTCACGGGTGTATTTCGTCGCGAATGGGGTGCTCGCGGCGGGTGCGAGGCCGGGGGAATGCGTGCGTGACCCCGAAGCCGAAGCACCCCTCCCCCCGCCGGGCGCGACCTGCAACCTGTATGTCTCAGAACCGAACCCGCAGGATCCTGGGGTGCGTCAGACGCGGTTTATCGCGGCGCTCTCTGACGAAGACGCAGCAGACTGGGGCGCCGGGCTGACGTCGAACCTGCCGCCCTCGCAAGGGAACACTGCGGCTGTGACCTCCAGCGTCTCCCCCAACGGCCAGTATCTAGCGTTCATGTCCCAGGAAAGCCTCACAGGCTATGAGAACCACAACGCCACCGGTGGGCAACCTGATGAGGAGGTGTTTTTGTATGACGCGCAGACCGGCCGGCTCATATGCGCGTCGTGTAACCCGGCCAGCGAAAACGGGGGTTTCAAACGCCCGGAAGGCGTGTTCGATACCGAACTCGCCGGCGAAGGCCTCGGGCTGCTCGTGGATCGCCCCGAAGTCTGGCGTAACCGGTGGCTAGCAGCATCGATCCCCGGATGGACATTCAACATTTTCTACGGTGCCCCTGCCGCGCTGTACCAACCACGATATCTCTCTGATGCGGGCCGGCTGTTCTTCGATAGCGCGGATGCGCTTGTCCCTGCGGATCGGAACGCCAAGGAGGATGTGTATGAGTACGAGCCCGAAAATGTCGGTAGCTGTGGTTTTTCTAGTGGTTGTATCGGGTTGATCTCTTCGGGGACTTCGGGTAAGGAATCGGCGTTCCTGGATGCCAGCGAAAACGGGGATAACGTGTTCTTCCTCACCGCCGCGCAGCTCGTGCCCGCGGACACCGATAACGCTTATGACATTTATGACGCCCGGGTGTGTACCGAAGCCTCGCCGTGTCTAGCATCGAATAGCTCGGTGGTGCAGGAATGCGAAGCGACGGGTAGCTGTCGGCCCTCCTCGGGTGCGGCCGCGTCGTTGGTGTCGGCGGCTGCGAGCGCGACGTTCTCAGGGCCGGGGAACATCGCGACGGGTGTGCTGCCCTCCAAAACGCTCACCCCACCCAAACCGAAACCGTTGACGCGTAAGCAGAAGCTCGCAACCGCGCTGAAGGCCTGCAGAAAACTCAAAGCCAAACACAAGCGCGTCCTCTGCGAAACACGCGCGAGAAGGCACTATGGCGCCAAGGCGAGAGGCAAGAGCAAGCCTAAAGCCAAAAAGACCCAGGCCACCCCGATGTTGAGCGTGAGGAAGGGCTGGTGAGCATGCGCCCCGAGCGGAGTATCCAGGGGCGTACGAGTCCACGCCGGCGGGTGGAAGCTCGCCGAGCACAGGCGCGGGTGGGAGTTCGCCGTGCGCGGGTTCTGGTGGTGTTGGTGGGTGTGCTGTTGGGGGTGTTGGTGGGTGCTGCTCCGGCGTTTGCGGGTGCGTGGTGGGGGCTCTCGGCACGTGCGGCGCCGACGTTTTTGGCGCCGGGTGGGGAAGGCGTGATTGATGTCGCCGCGGATGACCTGGGCGACACAGGCATCACGGGGGCTGTGAGCGAAGTCACGATCAAGGACGTGCTACCCACAGGGCTCACCGTGACCGAAGCTGACGCGGTGAATCCGCACCGGGCGCGGGTCGGGCAGGGCAACGCGCAGGAACGCGCAGCGGACTGGAAATGTTCGGTGGTGGGGCAGGAAGTCAGCTGCAGCACGTTGCTGGCGATCCCGCCGTTTGAACGCCTGGAAATGGAAATCCCGATCCGCGTGGAAGAGCCCACCGGCACCGTGACGGCGCTCTCGGATCAGGCGAGTGTCACGGGCGGGGAAGCCGAAGGCGGCGGCAGCGTCCCGGGCCAATCACTGTCCAGGATGGTGCGGGTCAGTGGGCAGCCGGTGCCGTTCGGGGTCGAAGAAGACGGCTATCGGATCACCCCCGAAAACGAAGGGGGTGGTATTGATAGCCAGGCGGGTTCGCATCCGTTTCAGCTGACGAGTACGGTTGATTTCAACGAGATCCTCGAAGAAGTCCAGGAGCCCGGGGAACCCGTCGAGCTCGAGCCCGCCTCCCCAGCACAAACCAAGGACCTAAGCTTCAGCCTCCCACCCGGCTTGCTAGGGAACGTGCAGGCCACGGAAGCGTGTTCGGCCTCTGATTTCTCGGCGTTTGATGTGGGGAACTTGTGCCCTGAGGGCTCAGCGGTCGGGGTCGCGGTCGTGAGTTTGTTGGAACCGAGTAGGGCGGGGCATATCACGCTGGCTGTCCCGGTGTTTAATCTGGAACCGGCGCAGGGTGAGCCCGCGAGCTTCGGGTTCGTCGCAGACGCCGTCCCCGTGATCTTGGACACCGCTGTGCGCTCCGGCGGAGACTATGGGGTGACGGTCAGTACGAGCAACACGACCGCGGCCGCGCAGATCCTTGCGGCGCAGATCACGTTCTGGGGGCAGCCTGACAGCCCGAGCCATGATGCCTCACGTGGCTGGGCGTGTCTGCGGGAAGGCATCGAACGTAACCCGGGGGAAACCTGCGAAACCCTCAAACACCGTTCTGGGGTCCCGTTTTTGACGCTGCCGACTGCGTGCACTGGCCGGCTGGGCACGAGTATGGAAGGCGACTCATGGACTGGTAGCCAGCTGCAGAGCCAGTTCACGCTCGAAAACCAGACCGGGGAACCTCTGGAAACCCTGGAAGGCTGCGGGGCGCTGCCGTTCTCCCCGTCGCTGACGGTACAGCCTGAACAGCCACCCGAAACAGGGCATGCCGGGGAACAGGTGGATGCGGCGAGTACCCCGACAGGGCTGGATGTTGATGTGCGGGTCGCGCAACAGGGCACCCTCAGCGAAGGCGCGTTGGCAGACGCAGACGTCCGCAGTACGACGGTGACGCTGCCGGAAGGGCTGTCGTTGAATCCGTCTGCTGCGAACGGGCTGCAGGCGTGCTCACAGGCGCAGGTTGGGTATCTCGGTAGCGCGGGGGTGGATCCGTTGGCGCCAGGTGCCAGCGAGCCGTTGCGGTTCTCGAGCGAAAAGGCGGCGTGTCCGGAAGCGTCGAAGCTCGGGTCGGTGCGGATCAAGACGCCGCTGCTTGGGGAAGAACTAACGGGCTGGGTGTATCTAGCGACCCCTGCTCCGAATGGGGAACCGGGGGCGAACCCGTTTGGGTCGTTGGTGGCGGTGTATGTCGTGGCGGAAGGTTCGCGGCTGGGGATCCGTGTAAAGCTCGCCGGCGAAGGGCGCCTCAACGAACAAACAGGCCAGCTCACCACGAGTTTTCTGGATACGCCGCAGGTCCCTTTTGAAGAACTGCGGCTGCAGTTCTTCGGTGGCCCCCGCGGGGCGCTGAGTACCCCCCCATTGTGTGGGAGCTACACCACGGCAAGCTCGTTCACGGCGTGGTCGGGCGCGAGCAGCACCCCCACTTCCGAACCACCGTTTCAGATCACCAGCGGTACAGGTGGCGGGCCATGCCCGCCTGACCCGCTGACGTTTGCGCCGTCTTTTCAGGCGGGCTCCACCAGCCTGCAGGCGGGGGGTTTCACGTCGTTTGCGCTGACGATCAACCGGCCTGATGGCCAACAGTCCTTGAAGAGTCTGGCGATGCATCTGCCGGATGGTGTCGCGGCGGTCCTGGCGGGTTTGACGCCGTGTCCGGAACCCCCCGCAGGCCAGGAATGGGCATGCGGTCCGGAAAGCCTCGTCGGGCAGTCAACCGCGACCGCCGGGCTCGGCGGAGAACCCGTGACGCTACCCGGCCAGGCCTACCTAACCGTCGGCTATGACGGTGCGCCGTTCGGGCTGCTCGTGATCACCCCCGCAGTCGCCGGCCCCTTCAACCTCGGCAACGTCGACGTCCGCTCCAGGATCAACGTGAACCCCGCAACGGCCGCGGTCACGATCGAAAGCGACCCATTCCCCACGTTCGTCAAAGGCGTCCCCGCCCAGCTCAAACAGGTCAACGTCCTGATCAACCGTCCACAGTTCACATTCAACCCGACGAACTGCAACCCGATGAGTATCGTCGGCACCCTCACCGGCGGTGAACACACCAGCACCCCCGTATCCTCCCCTTTCCAGGTCACAGGCTGCCAGAATCTGCCGTTCGCGCCGAAGCTGACGGCTTCAGCCGCGGGCAAAGGCAGTAAAGCCGATGGTACGAACTTGAATATCAAGGTCACTTCGGCTGGGATCGGCCAGGCGAATATCGCTAAGCTCGCGTTGCAGATCCCGAAAGCCCTTTCCTCGCGGCTCAGTACGTTGCAGAAGGCGTGCACCGAACAGGCATTCAACGCGAACCCCGCTTCGTGTGATCCCGCGTCGGTGATCGGTCATGCGATCGTGCATACCCCCGTCCTAAAGAGCCCGCTGACCGGCCCGGCGTATCTTGTTTCTCATGGTGGTGCGGAATTCCCGGATCTGGAGTTCGTGTTGCAGGGCGAAGGGATCACGATCGTCGTGGACGCGAAGACCGACATCAAAAACGGGGTCACCTTCTCGCATCTGGAAACGGTGCCTGATGCGGCGTTTACGAGTTTTGAAACGGAACTCCCGGCCGGCCCGGATTCTGTGTTCACCCCGAACGTCTCGGAAAAAGAAAACTTCAGTCTCTGCAAGACCAGTCTCGAGATCCCCGTCGCGATCACCGCCCAAAACGGCGACACGCTCCAGCAAACCACGAACGTCGCGATCACCGGCTGCCACACAACCCCCAAGCCCACCAACACACAACTCCTCACCAAAGCCCTCCACGCCTGCCACAAAGACAAGCACAAACACAAGCGCCTCGCCTGCGAACGACAGGCCCGCAAGAAGTACGCCGCGGACACCCCCAGGAAGCAAGCGACCAAGAAGCAATAGCCCTGTCGGGCGTGCGCGGGTTTGAGGGTGTCCGTCTAACTGTGTGGGCGGTGGTTGGTGGTTTCAGTCGGGTAGTCGGTCTCCGAAGTGAATCTTGAACGCGAGCGACGCCTTTGTCCACCCGCGTGTTCGTGTCGATTGCGGGACAGCGTTCTGGATCGCGAGGTAGACCAGCTTGCGTGCTGCGTCCTCGCTGGGGAAGTGGCCCTTCGTCTTGACGGCCTTTCGTAGCTGTCGGTTGAGCGCCTCGATCGCGTTGGTCGTATAGATCACCCGCCTGACCTCTGGAGGGAACGCCATGAACGGCGTGACGTGCTCCCAGGCCGATCGCCACGCCTGCCCGATCACCGGTAGCTGCTTGCCCCAATTCTCCTCGAACGCCTCGAGCGCGAGCATCGCGGCCTCGGCGTCGATCGCGGTGTAGACGGGCTTGAGGTCTTTGGCGACCTGCTCGTATTGGCGGCGCGGCACGTACTTCAGGCTGTGGCGGATCAAGTGGACGATGCAGGTCTGCACCGTCGTGGCCGGGAAGACCGCCTCGATCGCCTCGGGAAACCCCTTTAGCCCGTCCACGCAGGCGATAAGGATGTCTTGGACCCCGCGCTGCTTGAGGTCGGTCAGGACTTGCATCCAGAACTTCGCGCCCTCGTTGGCCTGGAACCACATGCCGAGCACTTCGCGCTCGCCGTCCATCCCGATCGCGAGCACCAGATAACAAGCACGGCGCACCACCGTCCCGCCGTCGCGGATCTTGAGCACCATGCAGTCCAGGAACACGACTGGGTAGACGTCCTCCAACGGCCTTGTCTGCCACGCACGGGCGTCCTCCATGACCGCGTCGGTGACGCGGCTGATCAGATCCCGTCCGACTTTGACGCCGTAGATCTCGGCGAGGTGCGCTTCGATATCCCTGGTGGACAGCCCGCGGCTGTAGAGCACCAGGATCTTCTCGTCGAACCCCTCAAAGCGGCGCTGGCGCTTCCTGACGATCTGCGGCTCGAAGCTGCCATTGCGGTCCCTTGGGGTGTCGATCTGCACCGGCTCGTGCTCGGTGATCAACGTCTCCGGCGTCGTGCCGTTGCGGGCGTTCCCGGCGCCGCCGGGCGGCTCCAGGTGAGACTCATAGCCGAGGTGGTCGGTCAGCTCGACCTCCATCGCGCGCTCCACCAGCCGCTTCGTCAACTGCGAAAGCAGCCCGCCAGGCCCGACGATCTCCTCCTCACTGCGGGCGCCGGCGAGCAACTCGTCGACCACCTCGTCAGGGAGAAGCTCTCCGACCTCCCGGGGTAGATCGCCCACCCCAGGAGGTCTATCAACCTCGCGCCCGCTGGCATTTCGCTGCGCTCGCCCTCCGGGGTCCCTCCGCGAAACGCCAGCCGAACCCTGACCCTGTACCTGCGTTGCTGTAGGCATGAGCCTCCTTTGGACTCATGCCTACACAGAACGTCGGACACTCCCGGACACTCCCGCGGGTTTCAGCGATGGGACTATCGATCGGAGAGGGCGGCGCGAGCGCCGTAGAGCATCGCGTAGTAGGCGGCGCTGACGGCGCCCTCGAGGTGCCCGGAGGCGAGGGCCTCTCGCGCGAGCGCGGCGCGGTCTCGTGCCTGGTCCATGAACTCCTGCGAGCGTGGGCTCATTCAAGCTCGTTGCCGTAGAGGACGATCTTGTCGCGGTCGACCTCGGAGATGAAAAAGGAGTGGATCTCGCGCCGTCCGGCGCAGCCACTCTGGGTCGTGGACGAAGATCGTGTACCACACGGGGCTCTGTCCCTCGCTCTCGGCCGCCTCGCCGGCTAGCTCGATCGCCTTCGTTCCATAGCGCTTGGAGCCTCCATCGGCGATGACCAGCAGGTCAATGTCGGACTCGGGGTGCGGCGTCTCCCCCCCGCGCGCGCGAGCCGTAGAGCCAGATCGCGTGCAGATCGGAGCCGAGCTCGTCGCGGGCGAGGTCGACGACGCGCTCCACAACACGGCGCTCCGGCATGCGAGAGTGAGGCGGGGGCGAGGGCGTCGGAGAGCTGCGTTGCCACGGCTTGGAAGGATAGGCGCCAGAGCTCCGGTGGGCGGGGGGAGTGTTCGCGTGTCTGTGGGGTTTTGCGTTGTTTTGGCGGTGTTGTGGGTTGTGTTGTGGGTGGGGGGTTGACTTTCTTAGCGGTGTTATGTAATCTCAGTTTTGCGGAGTAATCCACGTTTTCTAGAGGGACTTGGGGAGCCGCGCTAAAGGGGAGCCGCGCTAGAAGGGGGAGCATGATGGCGACGGGGTGTATCAGAGAGCGTAACGGCCGGTTTTATGTGCGGGTGCGGGTGTTGGTGGTCGATCCGGTGAGTGGGTTGGCGCGCTGGAAGCAGGTGGAGCGCGCGGCTGGGCAGAGCCGGCGTGGTGCGCAGCGGATGCTGCGGGGGTTGCAGGGGCAGGCCGAGGATGGTCGTTATGTGCCGAGTAGCTTGACGGTCGCGGAGCTTGGGCGTCGTTGGTTGTATGAGCATGTGCGCCCGGGTTTGAAGCCGGGTGCGGCGGCGAGCTATGAGGGCACGTTTTATCGGCATGTCGCACCGTCGTTGGGGGCTGTGCGTCTGGATGATTGTCATCCGCAGATGATTAGGGCGCTGTTGGGTCGTAAGCGTGAGGAGGGGTTGAGCGAGGAGACAATCGCGAAGATCCGCCGGCATATTCATGCGATGTTCGCGTTTGCCCAGGACGCGGGTTTGGTGAGCGTGAACCCGGCTGATAGTCCGCGTGCGCGGGGGCGTAAACAGGGGCAGCATCGGGCGCGGGGGACGCAGCTAAGCCCGATGCAGCTAGGCAGGTTTTTGGAAGCGTGCTCGCCGAGGTGGCGGTCGTTCTTCACGGTCGCGTTGGATACGGGGCTGCGGCGTGGGGAGCTGATCGGCTTGCGCTGGGGGGATATCGATCTGTTGCAGCGGATCATCTATGTGCGTAGGAGTATCGGCCCTTACGATCAGCCCGAACAGCTCGAGGACGGGGACGATGTAGAGCAGCGGTTGAGCACGAAGACCGAGGCGGGCCAGCGGCTCGTGCCGATCCTCGATGGTGCACAAGCTGCGTTGGAAGAGCTGTACGCGTCCGCGAAGGACACCGAGGATCACGCGCCTGTGTTCGCGACGATCGAGCGTAAGTGTGGCCGCGATGGCGTGATGCGCCCCACGGGACGGCCGTTGAGCCCGCGGATGGTCACGCGCGTGTTCCGCCGCTACGCCGACTGCGCCGGGCTACCGGAGAGCGTCAGGCTGCACGATCTACGCCATACCGCGATCACCAACGCGATCGGCCAAGGCGAGGACATCCTCTTGATCGCGGCGTTCGCGGGGCACGCCAAGACTTCAACCACCGTAGACGTGTACGGGCATCTGATGCCCGACCGGGTCCGCGAAGCAGCACGCCGCATGCGCTCCGTCTCAGGCGCTCCATCACCGCTAGAAACAGCGGCTACTGCACCAGTACAGCCGACTCGACCCGCCGCGCCATTCGCGCGGCGGGTCGACTCGACCAACCCCGCCCCCCGCGTCGACTCAACCAACCCCTACCAACAAGCACGCCCAAGCCGCGCCGCCACCGTCACCATGCTCCTCGAACACACCACCACACAACACCAACACACAACCGAACACCACCACACCGCACCTGCGCGTTACTGCGGACCGCAGGGTTGATAGCTCGAGGAAACATCAGCTATCCCAAACGCAACCCTTAGCATGTCGGGCGCGGGAGCGTTTTAGTAGCGTAGTCGATGATGGGTGCAGGGCTGGCGGTGCCGTTGCTGAGGACTGGCGCGGGTCAGCGGCTTCGGTCACCCATGAGCGATGAGGGCGCCGTAGGAAGACGGCGAATCACCCCCGTTATTACGACAGGAGGGTTTGCAGAGTGGTATTCGATCAGACCAAGATCGGGCAGGTCGTCTCGGAGCAGATGGAGGCGCTCGAAGCCGACTACGGCGAGGATTGCGAGATCGGTGATGTATGCACCGTGGTGGAGATCATCGGGCCGCACGGCTCCACCGTGAGGGTGCGCAGCAGCAACCCGCGCTCGCATGTAGCGGTGGGCCTTCTGCGTGTTGCCGAGGCCACGATGCTCGGCACCTACGACCCCGACGAGCGCACCGAATCCTGACCGTTCGCGAACCCTGACCGTTCGCGCGAGGCAGTGCGCGGGCGTGGGGAGTCGAGGCGGAGCCGGGCAGAGAGTTGGAGCCGGGCAGGGGGCCTACGAGGAGCACCGGCGTGAGGAGCCGACGCGGTGCGCGGGGACGATGCGGTGCGCGGGCGTGGGGAGCGTGCGGGAAAGGCGCGGCAAACGCCCATATCTAGGCGGCCGTGCGCGTATTCCCCGTCCCGCCCAGACGGGGGCCACTGCCCTCTGCAAGGACCTCGACGGTTGCCGCGATCAACCTGGTGCGCAGGGTCTTGATTTGCCCGCCAGCGCCCACGCTGACGCCGTTTAGGCCCGAGCGCCGGGAGTTCTCAGAGGACCCGAGGGTCCTCCTGATCTGGGTCTCGCCGTCCATGGTGCCCACTTCGCTCCCCTCCATAATCCCCTACCCCTCGCCCACATACCTGCTTCTTAGTGACAAGCTTTGTGGGAAGAATAAGAACATATCCCAATATGTTTGTCAAGATGCGATCGCATCCGACGGTCTGACGGCCAGGTCCCAGACGCCCGCATCTGGGGTCCATATGCCCGGAACTCGGGGCTCGCACGCCGGAAGCCAAATTCCCGGGTCGGGCATTTGCGCCATCTCATGGGTCAATAGTCAAGCCGCCATGAGGCAGTGGCCCCCGTCTGGGCGGGACGGTGGTCGCCCGCGCGGGAGTGCCTGAGAGCGCGTTCCACGAGATCTTTGAGAGCGCCGAGGACTGCTTTCTGGCGGCGTTCGAAGAAGGCTTGAAGCGGCTGTCTGACGCGGTGGATGAGGCAGCCGGTCGTGAGGTGCAGTGGCTGGGGAGAGTTCGCGCGGGCCTGGTCGCGTTGCTCGGGTTTCTCGAGGATGAGCCCGGATGGGGGCGCCTGCTCATCCTGCAGGCGCCGCTGGATGATGCGATGGCGCTCCGTTGCCAGCAGCGTGTGCTGGGCGTGTTGACGATGCTGATGGACGACGGGAGTCCGCAGGCGATCGCCGAGATCATGTCCGAGCCCCAGCTGACGGGCGAGCTAGTGATCGGCGGTGTCGTCTCGGTCATCCGCGCGCGAATGCTCGAGGCGCGGGGCGGCGCGCTTGTGGAGCTGGCGCCGTCGCTGATGGCGTTCATCGTCAGGCCATATCTTGGTCAGGCCGCCGCGGAGACGGAGCTTCGGGGGCGCTCAGAAGCGATCGAACAGTCAGCCCCGCGGGCCGTTGAGTCTGCCGCGGCCCCTCCGCCGGCTCCGTTTCTTCTTCATCATCGCTCGGCGCTTGTACTTCGCGCGGTCGCCTGTGCGCCGCGGTCGAGTAATCGGGAGCTGGCCGAGGCGGCGGGGCTCGCGGATAAGGGGCAGACCTCGCACCTGCTGCGCCGCCTGGCGCGGCGTGGGCTGATCGAGAAGGTGTCGCCGCGGAGCGGCTCGCGGCGAGAGAACGCGTGGCTGCTGACGCCGCACGGGCGGCGTGTGCTCAAGCTGCTTGATGTCGAAGCTGCGGTCAACCCGCGCGCGTCAGCGAGCGTGGGGTTCGGGGAGGCCGTGTGATGAGCTGGAGGCTGACAGATTTGTGCGGCGGGCAGGTGGGGCGCGGTGATGGGCGCGGGCGTGGCGTTGTGCTGTGTGCCGTGCGTGAGCTCGCTGCTTATGAGCGTTCGTCGGGGTGGGCGCCTTTGGTGTCTGTGCCGATGGCGAGTGCGTGTTCGTGCGGGGCCCGTTGGTCTCGGCGGGGCGTGCTGTTTGAAACGGCCGGTGTCGGGGCGCTCTCTAGGAGGAGAGCTCGGGCGTCGATCGATTATTGCCAAAGAAGATAAAGGAGTGATGGAGACGTGAGACATGTAAGGATACTGGGCCTCTGCTTGGCTGCTGTGTTCGCGGTGAGCGCAGTGGCCGCGATGCCGGCGTTGGCTGAGAAGGACCCATACTCGACGGCCACCTGGCAGCAGTACAAGTATTGTCCTTTTGCTGCGCTGCAGGAACTAAAGGAAGAAGGACACCAGGCCTTTTGCTTCTACGGCCGAACCAGCGGTGGCAGCACAGGTGGCTTTTTCACCCTGGGGAACGCGACGGTTAAGCTCAACAAGCCGATCGTCCTACAGGGCGGGTACTACGGTGTGCTGGAAAATGGAGCACAATCGACAGAAGAAGAAGAAGCGCCCTATGAAGGAAAGAAAATCGTCGGAGCCGGCAACGGCGGACAAACGTTGGAAAGCCCCGAATTGCCGGTAGACAAAGGGCTGGGGCTGATCACTCCCACGATCGAGAAGCGCGCGGAATGGCCGGAAGCTCTGAAGCAAAGCTTCAGAGAAGCCAAACAGAACAAGGAAACCGCCCTGAATGTCAAAATCGAAGTGGCGGGCAATGGCCTCTACGAGACGTGGGGCGCACTTAACCTCACGAACCTCCTCGAAGAAAAAGGTAATCTGTTCGAGTTGCCGCTAAAGGTCAGGATGATCAACCCGTGGCTTGAAAGGCTTGGCGGCGGATCCTGCGAGGTGGGTTCTGAAACAGCCCCCATCATTCAGGATCTGACGGCGGAAGCGCCCGGTCGAGCAGAGGAATATGGCGGCTTTAAAGAGGGTGAAGGGTTCTCGCAAGTCGAGGTCAAAGGCAGCAGGCTCGTCGACCTCAACTGGACCGTTCCGACCGAAGGTGACGCGAACGGATGCGGCGGGGAATACGGATCATATCTCGATGCCGCGCTCAACTACGCGATGGAACTGCCGTATCAGCATGGGGAGACCGTGCTCGAGGGCGATCTGTTCTCCTCCGAAACCGGGATAGCGCAGAGGAAGGTGGAAGAAGAAGGGTAGAGGATGACGCATAGGTTCTAGCGTCGTTGCTAGGACGAACTCTGGCGGGGGCCCCGGCTTGTCGGTTGAGAGCGGGGCCCCGTCGTCAGGGGGGGTGAGTGGTGGCGAGGCGCCTAGCTGAACGCAGGGTCTGGTGTTGAGTTGGTCGATAGCCAATCTATATCTGAGGGTTGAGAAGGGAAGGCTTGAGATGAAGCATTTGAGATTTTTTGGTCTATGTCTCGCCGTTGTGTTTGTGATTGGGGCGGTCGAGGCGATGGGTGCGTCGGCACAGGCGCCGGAATATGGTAGGTGCGAAAAGGCTCCTAAGGTCGGTAAAGTTTATAGCGGTGAATTCACGAATTCGGGTTGCACGACGAAAAGTGGGACCAAAACCGGTAAATACGAATGGCACTCGGGCGTGGTGAAAAAGTTCCAGACGAGTTCGGGTGGCAAAGCTGTCCTGGAAGAAGTCGGTAAATATCAGGTTGGCTGTGAAACGGAGAGCAGCACCGGCGAATATGTCGGCACGAAAGAAGTGGCGAACGTGCGCGTCACGTTCAAAGGGTGCAAAGTCACGCCCTTTATCTGCACGACGGTTGGTTTGAAAGAAGGGGAATTGGAAACGGTGCCGCTTGAAGGTCGTGTGGTGTGGGAAAAGGAAAAAGAACACAAGGCTGCGTTGGATCTATATCCGAGCGACGGGATGGAAAAGTTCATTGAATTCACGTGTGGCGCCACGTTGACGGTGGCCGTGCGTGGCTCTATTTTGGTGAATGTCCCCGTGGATAAAATGAGCGAAACGGTTACGTTGAAGTACAAGGGCAAACACGGCTTCCAGGGGGTTGAATACTTTGAAGAAGGCGGAGTCAAGGTAAAGGACATCCTCGAAGCGGACTTCGCGGGCAAAGGTTATGATCAGGCTGATCAGATCATTACCTCGACTGTGAAAAGCGAAGAAAAGCTGGAGTTGAACGCGTACGTTTAGCACGTGAAAGCTATTGTGGCGTGTGGGACCGGCTGGTCCCACACGCCACATGTCCGGTTAGCAAGTGAGTGAGTGGGTGTGGTGTGTGATGGACGACAGCAACGGCGTCGGCATTGGCGGTAGGGTGGCTTTTGGGCTTGTGGGGTCGCGTGTGGGTCCGGGTAGTGTGGGTGTGTGGCGTGTGTTGTGTGTTGTGGCGTGTGTGTTGGTTGGGGTGTTGGTGTTGTGGTGTGGTTCGGCGTTGGGGTTGGGGGTGCGGGGGCATGTGTTTGGGTCGTCGTTTGGTGGGATGGGTGTTGGTGGTGGGGAGTTTGAGGGTGCTTCGGGGGTAGCGGTTGATGAAACGATGGGTGTTGTGTATGTGGTGGATGCTGGCGGGGAACGCGTCGAGGTCTTCAAGCCTGATGGGGCTGGGGGCTTTGAATACGTGTCGGAGTTTGGGGTGCATTCGCCGGGGGCGATAGCGGTCGATAACTCTGTGAGTGGGTCGGATCCGTCGCGTGGTGATGTGTATGTGGTTGGTTCAGAAGAAAAGGAAGCGGCGCCGGATGAACGGGATGTGGTGTATGAGTACAGTCCGTCTGTGGGGGCGGTGATCCACAAATGGAAGAAGTTCAAGGTCAAAGAAGAAGAACTTGAATTTGAAGATGTGTCGGGTGTCGCGGTGGACGCGGCTGGCGTGTTGTGGGTGTATTGGGATGAAGAAGGCGTAATCGACGCGTTCAGTAAACAGTCAACGAAAAGCGAAGGCGTGCGGCTGGTGTGGGAGCCCGCGCTGCGTCGCACACCGGAAATCGAAGAGAAATTCACGTGCGCGGCGCGGCCGGGGTTCGCGGTCGCCGCCGAAGACGAAGCGTTCTATGTCGGCTATGAACACGAGAGCGCCGGCGAAGGATGCCCAGGGCAGGAGGGGGAATCCCCGGATCCGTTGGTGGTCGCGAAGCTGAACGGTACGGCACCGGAACCCAGGGTCCTGACGGGCGAGTTGGATCATGAAAACACGACGGGTGTCGCGGTTGATGAGGCGAGTGGGGAAGGCACGCCGCTTGGGAAGCCGGGCAGGGGTGTGGTGTATCTGGATGAGGGTGGTAGTGTCGCGGCATTTACGCCGGCAGGTGCGTTGATCCAGCAGTTCGGGGCTGGACAGTTGACGGACGGTGCCGGTATCGCAATAGATTCAGCGACGGGTGACGTGTTTGTCCCCGAGCTGGCGGCGGATACGGTGGAGGTGTTCGTCCCGGAATCCCAGCCGGCGGTGCCGGTCGTGGATGGAGTCTCGGCGGTGGCTGTGAGCGCGAGCGTGGAGCGGTTGAGTGCGCAGATCGATCCGCGGGGTGGGGAAACCGAATTCTATTTCCAATACGGCACGGTGGATTGCTCGATCAGCCCGACGTCGTGCACGGATGTCGGGGTGGGGAAGCTCGCGGCGGGCTTCGGCGATCAGGATGTGAGCGTCGAAGTGTCGGGTCTTGCTCCGGCGACCGCGTATTTCTATCGGGTGTTGGCGAGCAACGCGGTGGGCGGGGTTGAAGATGTCCCGCCGGTGGATACGTTTACGACGTTGCCTTCGGCTGGTGTGTTGCCGGATGGCCGTGCGTGGGAAATGGTCTCCCCGCCGGATAAGCACGGTGCGGCGGTCGAAACGGTCTCGCGCTCCAGGGGTGCGAGTATCCAGGCGGCGGCGGGTGGTGATGGGCTGGTGTGGGCAGCCTCCGGGCCGGTTGTGAGCGAACCGTTGGGGAACCGTAGCTTCGAACTAGCGCAGCTGATCTCCAGACGCGGCCCAGACGGCTGGGAAACCACGAGTCTTGAAACACCCCACGACAGAGGCCGGGGCTTGCTGCTGCCGGCGCCCTCGGAGTATCACTATTTTTCTCCGGAACTGGGGGAGAGTCTGGTCGCTCCGACGGAACCGGCGTATGGTGTTGGTGGGGTTGTGGAAGACCCGCCGCTGTCGCCTGAAGCCACGGAAAAGACGTTGTATGTGCGTAGCGAAAACCCACCGGCTGCCCCTGGCTATGTGCCGTTGGTGACGGCGGGGGATGATACGGCGGGCACCAGGTTTGGTGGCGCTCTTGAATTCTTGGGGGCGACGAGTGATCTCTCGCATGTGATCTTCGAATCGAAGGTCGGTTTGACCGCGGCGGCTCCGTCGGCGGCGGGGTTGTATGAGTGGGAAGCGGGGGAGCCGTTGGGGCTTGTGAGTGTGCTGCCGGATGGGTTGCCCGCGCCGGATGAAACGCTCTCGCAATCCCAGCCAGCACTTGGTGATGGCGGGGATCTGAATGCGCGCGACGCGGTCTCTGCGGATGGTGGCCGGGTGTTTTGGAGTGAGGAAGTGCATCAGGTCCCCGAACGGCTGTACCTGCGGGATACCGGTACGGGGGAAACGATCCAGGTCAACGCGGCCCAGGGGCAGGGGTCAACCGAACCCGGCGAACACGGCGGGGTGCTCCCCGAACCCGGCGAAGGCGAGCAGGAAGTGCATTTCCAGGGTGCCTCTAGTGATGGGTCTAGGGTGTTCTTCACCGACACCGCCCGGCTAACCGAAGATTCTGGGCAGGAACCCGTCGGTGAAGAAGCCCCTGCCGACCTATACGAGTTCGAAATCACGAGCGGTGCGGGCGAAGCGTTGCGTGGCCGGCTGAGCGATCTAACCCCAGACCCGACCACGGGCAGTGGGGACGTGCTGAACTTGATCCCCGGGGCGGGGCAGGATGGTGCGCGGGTGTATTTCGTCGCGAACGGGGTGCTCGCGGCGGGTGCCACACCGGGGGAATGCGTGCGTAACCCCGAAGCCGAAGCGCCCCTCCCCCCGCCGGGCGCGACATGCAACCTGTATGTCTCAGAACCCGACCCCCAAGCCCCGGAGGAGCGCGAGACGCGGTTTATCGCGGCGCTCTCTGAGGAAGACGCAGCAGACTGGGGCGCGGGGTTGACGTCGAACCTGCCGCCCTCGAAAGGGAACATCGCGGCCGTCACCTCCAGTGTCTCCCCTGACGGCCAGTATCTAGCGTTTATGTCCGATGAGAGCCTGACGGGCTATGACAACCACAACGCCACCGGCGGTATGCCTGATGAGGAGGTGTTCTTGTATGACGCGCAGACCGGCCGGCTCATCTGCGCATCGTGTAACCCCGCCAGCGAAAACAATGGTGGGTTCCGGCGCCCGGAAGGCGTGTTCGACACCGAACTCGCCGGCGAAGGCCTCGGGCTGCTCGTCGATCGCCCAGAAATCTGGCGTAACCGATGGCTAGCAGCATCGATCCCCGGGTGGACGTTCAACATTTTCTATGGTGCCCCCGCCGCGCTCTACCAACCACGGTATCTCACAGACACCGGCCGGCTGTTCTTCGACAGCCCCGACGCACTCGTCGCCGCGGATCAGAATGGCAAGGAGGATGTGTATGAGTACGAGCCCGAAGGTGTCGGTAGCTGTGGTTTTTCGAGTGGTTGTATCGGGTTGATCTCCTCGGGGAGCTCGGGTAAAGAATCGGCGTTCCTGGATGCCAGCGAAAACGGGGATAACGTGTTCTTCCTGACCGCTGCTCAGCTCGTGCCCGCGGACACCGATAACGCCTATGACATCTATGACGCACGGGCCTGCACGACTGCATCGCCGTGTTTGTCCTCGAATAGCTCGGTGGTACAGGAATGCGAAACGACCGCTAGCTGCCGGCCCGCCTCGGGCGGAGCCGCGGCGCTGGTGTCGGCGGCTGCGAGCGCGACGTTCTCGGGGCCGGGGAACATCGCGACGGGTGTGCTGCCCTCGAAAACGCTGACGCCACCCAAACCCAAACCGTTGACGCGTAAGCAGAAGCTCGCAACCGCGTTGAAGGCCTGCAGAAAACTCAAAGCCAAACACAAGCGGAGTCTCTGCGAGGCACGCGCGAAGAAGCGCTATGGCGCCAAGGCGCAGGGCAAGAGCAAACCTAAAGCCAAAAAGAACCAGGCCGTCGTGGAGAGCCAGGCGGTCGCGGCGTTGAGCGTGAAGAGGGGCTGGTGAGCATGCGCCCCGAGCGGAGTGCGCGTGTGTTGGTGGTGTTGGTGTGTGTGTTTGTGGGTGTGTTGGTGGGTGCTGGTTCGGCGTTTGCGGGTGCGTGGTGGGGGTTTTCGGTGCGGGCAGCACCGACGTTTTTGGCGCCGGGTGGGGAAGGCGTGATCGATGTCGCCGCGGATGACATGGGCGTTACGGGCATCACCGGCGCTGTGAGCGAAGTCACGATCAAGGACGTGCTGCCCGCGGGGTTGACGGTGACTGATGCGGCGGCGGTGAATCCGCACCGCGCGCGGGTGGGCCAAGGCAACGCGCAGGAACGCGCGGCGGACTGGAAGTGTTCGGTGGTAGGCCAGGAAGTGAGTTGTAGTACGTTGCTTGAGATCCCGCCGTTTGAACGGTTGGAAATGGAAATCCCGATCCGCGTGGCAGAGCCCACCGGCACCGTCACCGCGCTATCGGATCAGGCGAGCATCACCGGCGGAGAAGCCGAAGGCGGCGGGAGCGTCCCAAGCCAGTCGCTGACGAGGCTGGTGCAGGTCAGCGGGCAGCCGGTGGCGTTCGGGGTCGAAGAAGACGGCTATAGGATCGTCCCGGAAGATGAAGGGGGTGGGGTTGATAGCCGGGCTGGTTCGCATCCGTTTCAGTTGACGAGCACGGTTGATTTCAACGAGATCCTCGAAGAAGTCCAGGAGCCTGGGGAACCTGTCGAGCTTGAGCCGGCCGCCCCCGCTTTGACGAAGGACTTGAGTTTCAGCCTGCCACCCGGCTTGTTGGGGAATGTGCAGGCCACCGAAAAGTGCTCGGCCTCTGATTTCTCTGCGTTTGATGTCGGGAACTTGTGTCCGGAGGGCTCAGCGATCGGGGTGGCGGTCGTGAGTTTGTTGGAACCGAGTAGGGCGGGGCATATCACGTTGGCTGTGCCGGTGTTTAATCTGGAACCGGCGCAGGGTGAGCCCGCGAGCTTCGGGTTCGTCGCAGACGCCGTCCCAGTCATCTTGGACACCGCTGTGCGCTCCGGCGGGGACTATGGGGTGACGGTCAGCACGAGCAACACGACCGCGGCCGCACAGATCCTCGCCGCGCAGATCACGCTGTGGGGACAACCTGACAGCCAGAGTCATGACGCCTCGCGTGGCTGGGCGTGTCTGCGGGAAGGTATCGAACGGAACCCGGGGGAAACCTGCGAAACCCTCAAACACCGTTCCGGGATCCCGTTTTTGACGCTCCCAACCGCGTGCACCGGACCGTTGAGCACGAGCATGCAAGGCGATTCGTGGACCGGTGGTCAGCTGCAGAGCCAGTTCGCGTTTGAAAACCAGGCCGGGGGGCCCTTGGAAACCCTGGAAGGCTGTGGGGCGCTGCCGTTCTCCCCGTCGCTGAGCGTCAACCCCGAACAGCCACCCGAACAAGGTCACCCTCAAGAACAGGTTGCTGCGGCGAGTACCCCGACGGGGCTGGGTGTTGATGTGCGGGTCGCTCAGCAGGGCACCGTCAGCGAAAACGCGCTGGCAGACGCAGACGTCCGCAGCACGACCGTGACGCTACCCGAAGGGCTGCTGTTGAACCCCTCCGCCGCGAACGGGCTGCAAGCATGCTCCCAAGCACAGATCGGGTATCTCGGTAGCGCGGGGGTGGACCCGTTGGCTCCGGGGGCGCCGCAGCCCCTACGGTTCTCAACCGAAAAAGCAGCGTGCCCGGAAGCGTCGAAGCTCGGCAGCGTGCGGATCAAGACGCCGCTGCTCAGCGAAGAACTAACGGGCTGGGTGTATCTCGCGACCCCTGCTCCGAATGGCGAACCGGGGGCGAACCCGTTTGACTCGCTGGTAGCCGTGTATGTCGTTGCGGAAGGTTCGCGGCTGGGGATCCGTGTCAAGCTCGCCGGCGAAGGACACCTCAACGAACAGACCGGCCAGCTCACGACGAGCTTCCTGGACACCCCGCAGGTCCCCTTCGAAGAACTAAAACTGCAGTTCTTCGGTGGCCCCCGCGGAGCGCTGAGCACCCCACCAGCCTGCGGAAGCTACATCACGACCAGCTCATTCACGGCGTGGTCGGGTGCGAGCAGCACACCCACCTCCGAACCGCCATTCCAGATCACCACCGGTACGGGCGGCGGTGCCTGCCCGCCAAACCCGCTGGTGTTCGCGCCGTCTTTCCAGGCGGGCTCCACAAACCTGCAGGCGGGGGCGTTCACGTCGTTTGCGCTGCAGATCAACCGGCCGGACGGCCAGCAGCCCCTGCAGAGCCTGGCGATGCATCTCCCCGAGGGTGTGGCGGCGGTGTTGGCGGGTTTGACGCCATGCCCGGAACCCCCCGCAGGCCAGGAATGGGCGTGTGGTCCGGAAAGCCTCGTTGGACAGTCCACCGCGGCCGCTGGCCTCGGTGGGGAACCCGTGACGCTCCCCGGCCAGGCCTACCTAACCGTCGGCTATGACGGCGCGCCATTCGGGCTGCTCGTGATCACCCCCGCAGTTGCCGGACCCTTCAACCTCGGCAACGTTGACGTGCGCTCCAAGATCAACGTGAACCCCGCGACAGCCGCGGTCACGATCGAAAGCGACCCATTCCCCACGTTCGTCAAAGGTGTTCCCGCCCAGCTCAAACAGATCAATGTGCTCGTGGACCGGCCGCAGTTCACGTTCAACCCGACGAACTGCAGCGCGATGAGTATCACCGCCACGCTTACGGGCACTGAACACACCAGTATCCCGGTGTCCTCGCCGTTTCAGGTCGCGGGCTGCCAGAACCTGCCATTCGCCCCGAAGCTGACCGCGACGACGGTGGGTAAAGGCAGTAAAGCTGATGGTACGAGCCTGAGGGTGACCGTCACTTCGGGTGGCGTGAACGCGACGGGTGTAGCACAGGCGGGTATCGCGAAAGTCGATCTGCAGCTACCGAAGGCGCTCTCATCACGGCTACCGACGCTGCAGAAAGCGTGTCCCGAACAGATCTTCAACGCGAACCCTGCGTCTTGTGCTGAAGGCTCGGTGATCGGCAACGCGACGATCCACACGCCCGTCC
Source organism: uncultured Solirubrobacteraceae bacterium (assembly GCA_963830345.1). Classification (GTDB taxonomy): domain Bacteria; phylum Actinomycetota; class Thermoleophilia; order Solirubrobacterales; family Solirubrobacteraceae; genus Palsa-744. Next base: position 859,566 of record CAWHLZ010000001.1, read on the forward strand.
TAAAGAACCCTCTGACGGGCCCCGCCTACCTCGTTTCTCACGGTGGTGCGGCGTTCCCTGATGTCGAGTTTGTGCTGCAGGGCGAAGGCATCACGCTTGTGCTGGACGGTAAGACCGACATCAAGGACGGCGTCACCTACTCCAAATTCGAATCGACCCCGGACGCGCCGTTCACGATCTTCGAAACCGACCTGCCAGCCGGCCCACACTCGGTGCTAACCCCCAACGTCTCCGAACACGAAGATTTCAGTCTCTGCAAAACCAGCCTTCAAATGCCCACCGAAATTACCGGCCAGAACGGCGTCATCATCAAACAGACCACGAAGATCGCCGTCAGCGGCTGCAACGGAGTGTTGTCCTCCAAAGCGAAGCTCACGAATGCACAACGCCTCGCCAAAGCCCTCCGAGCCTGCCACAAAGACAAGGCGAGGTCGAGGCGCCTCGCCTGCGAGAGACGCGCCCGCAAGAAGTACCCCAGCAAAACCCTCAGGAAGCAAACGACCAAGAAGCAGTAGCCCCGTCCCGGGCGTGCCGGATGGGCGCGGACCCGCGTATCTCGCGTGTTTGCAGGGGTTTGTGTGGGTTGTGGGTTGTGTTGTGGGTGGGGGGTTGACTTTCTTAGCGGTGTTATGTAATCTCAGTTTTGCGGAGTAATCCACGTTTTCTAGAGGGACTTGGGGAGCCGCGCTAAAGGGGAGCCGCGCTAGAAGGGGGAGCATGATGGCGACGGGGTGTATCAGAGAGCGTAACGGCCGGTTTTATGTGCGGGTGCGGGTGTTGGTGGTCGATCCGGTGAGTGGGTTGGCGCGCTGGAAGCAGGTGGAGCGCGCGGCTGGGCAGAGCCGGCGTGGTGCGCAGCGGATGCTGCGGGGGTTGCAGGGGCAGGCCGAGGATGGTCGTTATGTGCCGAGTAGCTTGACGGTCGCGGAGCTTGGGCGTCGTTGGTTGTATGAGCATGTGCGCCCGGGTTTGAAGCCGGGTGCGGCGGCGAGCTATGAGGGCACGTTTTATCGGCATGTCGCACCGTCGTTGGGGGCTGTGCGTCTGGATGATTGTCATCCGCAGATGATTAGGGCGCTGTTGGGTCGTAAGCGTGAGGAGGGGTTGAGCGAGGAGACAATCGCGAAGATCCGCCGGCATATTCATGCGATGTTCGCGTTTGCCCAGGACGCGGGTTTGGTGAGCGTGAACCCGGCTGATAGTCCGCGTGCGCGGGGGCGTAAACAGGGGCAGCATCGGGCGCGGGGGACGCAGCTAAGCCCGATGCAGCTAGGCAGGTTTTTGGAAGCGTGCTCGCCGAGGTGGCGGTCGTTCTTCACGGTCGCGTTGGATACGGGGCTGCGGCGTGGGGAGCTGATCGGCTTGCGCTGGGGGGATATCGATCTGTTGCAGCGGATCATCTATGTGCGTAGGAGTATCGGCCCTTACGATCAGCCCGAACAGCTCGAGGACGGGGACGATGTAGAGCAGCGGTTGAGCACGAAGACCGAGGCGGGCCAGCGGCTCGTGCCGATCCTCGATGGTGCACAAGCTGCGTTGGAAGAGCTGTACGCGTCCGCGAAGGACACCGAGGATCACGCGCCTGTGTTCGCGACGATCGAGCGTAAGTGTGGCCGCGATGGCGTGATGCGCCCCACGGGACGGCCGTTGAGCCCGCGGATGGTCACGCGCGTGTTCCGCCGCTACGCCGACTGCGCCGGGCTACCGGAGAGCGTCAGGCTGCACGATCTACGCCATACCGCGATCACCAACGCGATCGGCCAAGGCGAGGACATCCTCTTGATCGCGGCGTTCGCGGGGCACGCCAAGACTTCAACCACCGTAGACGTGTACGGGCATCTGATGCCCGACCGGGTCCGCGAAGCAGCACGCCGCATGCGCTCCGTCTCAGGCGCTCCATCACCGCTAGAAACAGCGGCTACTGCACCAGTACAGCCGACTCGACCCGCCGCGCCATTCGCGCGGCGGGTCGACTCGACCAACCCCGCCCCCCGCGTCGACTCAACCAACCCCTACCAACAAGCACGCCCAAGCCGCGCCGCCACCGTCACCATGCTCCTCGAACACACCACCACACAACACCAACACACAACCGAACACCACCACACCAACCACCACCAACAACACCACACCGACCGCATACAAAATTACAACGACCTCCATCCACGACGGAGCCAGCGGCCCTAGGTTGAGGTCTCGCCCGCCATCGCGGGCTCGTCCTCCGCTTCCACCGCGCCGTCCGGCGGGTCTCCTTCCAGGGACGATGCGGCGTCGTCAAGATCGGCGAACAGCGACGGGTCGCGATTGGAGCCGCGGATCACATCGTCGGGCGAGCCGTCGGGGAGCAGCCTTCCCTGGCGCGTGCCGAAGTAGATCGCCTGCGGGTGGTGGGCGACGAGCGCGAGCGTCGACTGCTCGGGCTCGGGCGCATAGCCGTCGGTGATGCTCATCCTGATCTGCGACAAGTTGAGCAGCTTCTGCACCTTCAGGTGCTCGGACTGCTCGGGTACGGCCGGGTAGCCCCAGGAGTAGCGGCGCCCCTGGGTGAGCGGTATGTCGAGCATGCGCCGGACCTCGTAGTGCAGCCACTCGGCCAGCCCCTCAGCGCTCTGCACGCCGAGGCCGTGCACGAACAGCTGCTCGGCGAACTCGCCTTCGGCCTCGAGCCTGGCCATCAGCTCGGTGACCTCGGAGCCTACGGTCACTGCCTGTACCGCGATCACGTCCAGCTCGGCCGGCGGCCTGCCGGTTGATCGGGACCCGCTCGCCCCGCTCGCCTCTCCCGGACGGAAGAAGTCCGCGAGGCAGATGCGATCGCCCTTGGGCTGGCGCGGGCACACGAAGCGGGTGAGCTCCGTTGTTTGGTCATCGGGGGCGAGCACGACGATGTCGTTGCCGAGCGAATAGCACGGGAAGAAGCCGAGCAGCGCGCGCGGGTGCAGGTATGTCTGCTCTTTCCACATGCGCTCCAGGCGCGGGCGGAAGTTCTCGCGCAGGAGCGTCTGCCATTCCTCGCCCTTGACGCCTTTGCCGCCCCAGTGCAACTTGAACAGCACGTGCGTGTCGAGGTGGCGGTAGAGCTCGTCGATGTCGACGGGGATCTCGCGCACGCCCCAGAACGGCGGCGTGGGGATCGGCACGTCGGTGCGCGCGGGCGAGCGCACGGAGTCATCGGCGAGGTTGACCTCCTCGACGGGAGTGTCGCCCTTGGCGCGAAACTCGCTCGCACCGGCGCGCAGCTTGTGCACGAGCGCGCCGCGCGCGTCGGCGTCGATCAGCTGGTCCATCACCGCTAGGCCCTCGAACGCGTCCTTGCAGTAGAAGACGCCCGGCGCGTACACCTCCTCGGAGTCTTTGCCACCGGGATACAGCACGCGGTAACCGAATGCGCGGTTGATCGCCGCGCCGCCGATCAGCACCGGATAGGACAGGCCCTTGGCGTGCAGCTCCTGGATGCACGCGGGCATCTGCTTGGAGGTCGACACGAGCAGCGCGGACAGGCCGATCGCGGTTGCCTCGTGCTCAACCGCGGCATCGACGATCGTCTGGATTGGCACCTGCTTGCCGAGGTCGACGACCGTGTAGCCGTTGTTGGTGAGGATCGTGTTGACGAGCGACTTGCCGATGTCGTGCACGTCGCCGAACACCGTCGCGAGCACGACCGTGCCCTTCGTGTAGCCCTCGATCTTGTCGAGGTATTTCTCGAGCTGCGCGACCGCGCGCTTCATCACCTCGGCTGACTGCAGCACAAACGGCAGGATCAGTTCGCCGGCGCCAAACTTGTCACCGACCTCCTTCATCGCCGGCAGCAGCACCTCGTTGAGCGTGGGCACCGCGCCGATCTTCTCGACACTGCGGTCGATCCAGTCCTCAACGCCGTCCCTGCGCCGGCGCAGAATATGGAAGTGCAGCGCCTCCTCCGGCTCCATGCCCTCGGTCGGGTCCGCCGCCCCCTGGGCCGCATCCTCTGGGCCCTTGGACTCGAAGTGCTCGATGAACTTCTCCAGCGCGTCCTCGCGGCGGTTGAACACGAGGTCGTCCGCGAGCTCGCGCTCGACATCGGGGATCTCCGAGTAGGGCGTGATGTGGTTGGGATTGACCATCGCCAGGTCGAGGCCCGCCTGGACGCAGTGGTGCAGGAACACCGAGTTGAGCACCGCGCGCGCGCCGGGAGAGACGCCGAAGGAGACGTTGGAGACCCCCAACGAGGTCTTCACGTGGGGGATCTGCTCCTTGATCGCCCTGATCCCGGCGATCGTCTCCACCGCCGAGGGCCGCCACTCCTCGTCGCCTGTCGTGAGCGTGAACGTCAGGCAGTCGAAGATCAGTAGCTGTGGGTCGAGGCCATGCTCCTCGCAGCAGAGGTCGCGGATGCGCTTGGCGATCTCGACCTTGCGCGCGGCCGTCTTCGCCATCCCGACCTCGTCGATCGTCAGTGCGATCAGCGCGGCGCCGTGGGCGAGCGCGACGGGCACGACGCGGTCGAGCTTCGCGCGGCCGGCCTCGAGGTTGACGGAGTTGACGATCGCCCGCCCGGGGATCTGCTCTAGCGCGCGTTCGATTACCTCCGGCTCGGTCGAGTCGACCTGGATCGGCGCCGGTTGTGTCAGCGAGACCTTCTTGGCCACCAGTCGCATCTGTTCGTCCTCGTCCTGGCGCTCGGTCAGCGCGACGCACAGGTCGAGCACGTGCGCACCGCCAGTGACCTGGTCCTCTGCGATCTGGACGAGCCCGTCGTAGTCGTCGGCGAGCAGCAGCTCCTTGGCCTTGCGCGAGCCCTGCGAGTTGACGCGCTCCCCGACCATCGTCGGCGCGGGCTCCTGCGCGAGCGGTGTGGCGGCGATCATTGATGAGAGATGTGGATGGCGCGGTGCGGGACGGGGCGTGACGGTGCGGCCGACGACGCGCTCGGCGATCGCGGCGATGTGGACGGGGGTGGTGCCGCAGCAGCCGCCGACGATCCCCACGCCGTAGCGCTCGACGAACTCCTTCAAGGCCTCCGCCAGCGGCTCGGGCTTCTCGGGGAAGATCGTCTCGCCGTCGGGGCCCTGCAGTGGTAGGCCGGCGTTGGGTATACACGCCACTGGCACCGGGCAATATTCACCAAGGAAGCGGATCGCGTCGCGCATGTCCTCGGGGCCGGTCGAGCAGTTCAGGCCGATCACATCGACGTTCAGCGCCTCCAAGGTGGTGAGCACCGCGGAGATGTCCGTTCCCAAGAGCATCTTGCCGCCGTTGGGCAGCAGCGACACGGACGTGTGGATCGGCAGCGTGCGCCCGCTGCTCTTGAACGCCGCGCGCGCGCCGAACACGGCGGCCTTGACCTCGAGGATGTCCTGCGCGGTCTCGATGATCAGCAGGTCGGCGCCGCCGTCGATCAGTCCCTCGGCCTGCTCGGTAAAGACCTCGACGAGCTCGCCGAAGCGGATCTGTCCGAGCGATGGGTCCTCGGAGGCTGGCAGGTAGCCGGTCGGGCCGATCGAGCCGGCGACGAAGCGACTCTCCCCGGCGGCCTTGCGCGCGAGTTCGGCGGCCTTGGTGTTGATCTCGACCGTGTAGTCGGCCAGGCCCCACTCGCCGAGCTTGATGCGTGACCCCTGGAACGTGTCCGTCTCGACCACCTCCGCGCCGGCGTCGAGCATCGAGGTGTGCACGCCCTCGATCACGTCCGGGCGGTTGAGCACGAGCGCCTCGTGGCACTTGCCCTGCAGGCCGCCGTAGTCCTCGCTGCTCAGGTCGAACTGCTCGAGCGTCGCGCCCATGCCGCCGTCGTAGACGACGACGCGCTCGTGGATGGTCCTCAGGTAATCGCGCTCGGACATTGCAGGCAATGCTAGATGAGCTGCTCGCGCCCGCCCGATCCGGTCGGGGCGACGAAGGCCGCCGAGCGCGGCGTCGGCGCCCTGACGGACGTGAGTCGCGCGGTACGCCACCTGGCCCCGGTCGCCCGCACTCTTCGGGCACGCCGCTGCCCGAAACGACCGTCAGGATGTACGCCCGGCGGGACGCGAGCATCGATTAAGCGTCGAACATTTCCGGCGGGCGATTCGTGAGGGTGCACACTGCGCGGCGACCGTCAACTAAGTGGGAAGGGATTCGCAATGACGCCGGAGTTTCTGCTTGAGGCACCTGTCGAGGATCAGTCCGAAAGGACCGCACAGGCCTGGCTGGGTGAAACACCGTGGGAGATCGCTGCGCGCGGTATGCGGATCACACGCGACGCGGGACCCGGTCGGGCGCTTGTGGCGGTCTTGGGGCTCGGCTACGCCGGCCTGCCGAGCGCGATGGAGCTGCGCCGTGCCGGCTTCCGGATCGTGGGGATCGACACCTCCGCCGCCCGTCTGAACGACATTCGTAGCGGGCGAGCGGAGCTCCTCAGCACCGATCAGGAGGACCTGCGAAGCCACCTCAGCGACGAGAGCTTCGTGCTGACCAACGAGATCGAGGCGGTCCACGAGGCCGACCTGGTCTTGATCTGCGTGCCTACTGCGGTTGACCCGCGGGGGCGCCCGAACTCCGAAGCGCTCGAGCGCGCATGCGCAGCGGTCGTCCGACACGCGCGAGCTGGCCAGACGCTCGTGCTGACGTCGACCACCCACGTGGGCAGCACGCGTGAGCTGCTCGTGGAGCCGCTCGCCGAACGTGGCCTGTGCGTTGGTGAGGACGTGTTCGTTGCGTTCTCACCTGAGCGCGTCGACCCCGGTGTTTCTGATCATGAGCAGCTACGGACTCCGCGGGTGGTGGGTGCTGTGACCGAGACGTGCTTCGCGCATGCCTCGGAGCTGCTGCGCCCTATCTGCAAGGAGCTGCACCGTGTTTCATCTCCGGCGGCCGCCGAGATGGTGAAGCTGTACGAGAGCACATTTAGGGCCATGAATATCGCGCTAGCGTTCGAGATGGCCGACGCCTGCCGAACCGAGGCGCTTGACCCGATCGAGGTCACCGATGCGGCAGCCACCAAGCCGTTTGGCTTCATGGCGCACTATCCCTCTGCGGGAGTCGGCGGTCACAGTGTCGGCACGGACCCCCACCACCTGCTGCACTCGCTGCGCGAGCGGGGCCGCCCGGCGATGCTCGCCGAGGAGGCCCTGCGCACCATTGCCGCGCGCCCGCGCCGCGTGGCAATGCGGGCACATGAGCTGCTGCTGCGATCTGGACGGCAGCTACGCGATGTCCGCGTGTTGGTCGTCGGAGCCACCTACAAGCCAGGTGTCGCGGACTGCGCTCACGCGCCCGCCGTGGAGATCATCTCGCGCCTGCTGGCGGACGGCGTGCAGGTCGACTTCCACGACCCGCTCGTAGGAGTACTGCGGGTCGACGGCGAGGAGCTGCATGGCATCGACCCCGACCCTCGCCGCGACGCCTCCGGCTTCGGTCCCGAGGACTACGAGCTGGCGATCATCGTCGGGATCCAACCCGGCCACGACTATGGATGGCTCAGGCGCTGCCCGCAGGTGCTCGACTGCACCTACCGCGAGCGGACCGGCCGCTGCCACTTCCTGCTGTGAGCTACTTGATGAAGAGCATCTCCGAATACTTCGGCAGCGGCCAGAGGTCGTCGGCGACGAGCTTCTCCAGACGGTCGGCGACGTCGCGGACGTCTTCCATCGCCGGGATCACGGTGTCGCGCATGTAGACCGCCTCCTTCTGGGCAGAGCCGCCGGGGTGGTTCTCGTCGAGGTTCGCGTCCTCCAGCTTGAGCTGTGCGAAGTGCAGCTCCTTGACCAGTGGCTCGATCTCGCCGATGAGCTCCTCCAGGCCGCTTGCGCGCAGCTCGTTCAGATAGCGCACGGCCGCCGGCAGCAGCATCGTGCGGGCGATCGCCGAGGCGGTCTCGGACTCGATGTTGATGTTCGTCGCGTACTGCTCGGTGAACACCTCGTAGCGGGACTCGAGCTCGCGCTTGGACAGCACTTTGTACTTTTTGAACGTGGCGACCGTCTGTTTCTCGATCAGCCACGGCAGCGCTTCAGGCGTCGTGCGCAGGTTCGCGAGGCCTCGCTTCTCGGCCTCCTTGTGCCAGGACTCGGAGTAGCCGTCGCCGTCGAAGACGACCTGCTTGTTGGTCGCCCACACGCCCTTGACGACGCTCGTGACGGCCTTCTCGAGCGTCGCCCCCGAGCCTTTGAGGGCGGCCTTCAGCTTGTCCGTGAGCTCGTCGACGGATTCGGCGACGATCGTGTTGAGCACCGTGTTGGGCCATGCTGGCGACGCGTTTGAGCCGAGCGCGCGGAACTCGAACTTGTTGCCGGTGAACGCAAACGGGCTCGTGCGGTTGCGGTCGCCTCCGTGCAGCGGCAGCTTGGGCAGCACCGGCGTCCCCAGCCCGAGGAACGAGCCGGGCTTGGAGGGCTGCACCTTGCCGGCCTCGATCGCGCCGAACACCTTTTCGAGCTCGACGCCGAGGAAGATCGAGATGATCGCCGGCGGCGCCTCGTTGGCACCCAGGCGATGGTCTTGGCCGGCGCTTGCGATCGACGCGCGCAGCAGCGCCTGGTGCTTGTTGACGGCTTCGATCACGGCGGCGCAGAAGAACAGGAACTGCAGGTTCTCCGCAGGAGTGTCGCCCGGGTCGAGCAGGTTCAGGCCGGTGTCGGTGCCCATCGACCAGTTGTTGTGCTTGCCCGAGCCGTTGACGCCGGCGAAGGGCTTCTCGTGCAGCAGGCACACCAGGCCATAGCGGCGGGCGGTGTTCTGCATGATCTGCATCGTCACCATCTGGTGATCGGAGCCGACGTTCGAGTTCTCGAAGATCGGCGCCACCTCGAACTGGTTGGGGGCCACCTCGTTGTGGCGCGTCTTGATCGGGATGCCAAGCTTGGCGAGCTCGAGCTCGACCTCGAGCATGTATGCCAGCACGCGCTCGGGGATCGAACCGAAGTAGTGGTCGTCAAGCTCGTGGCCCTTCGGCGGTTTGGCGCCGAACAGCGTGCGCCCGGTGGTCACTAGGTCGGGGCGTTCAAAGAAGTACTGCTCGTCGATCAGGAAGTACTCCTGCTCGCAGCCGGTCGTCGTGAACACGCGCGAGGCGTCCTCGACGCCGAGCTGCTCGAGCGCGCGAATCGCCGCGCCGGACAGGGCGTCCATCGAGCGCAGCAGCGGGATCTTGTGGTCGAGCGCCTCGCCCGTCCAGGAGGTGAAGGCCGTCGGGATGCACAGCAGCGCGCCGTTTGGGTTCTCGAGCACGAACGCCGGGCTCGTCGGGTCCCAGGCCGTGTAGCCGCGTGCCTCGAACGTGGCACGGATGCCTCCAGTCGGGAACGAAGAGGCGTCGGGCTCGCCCTGGATCAGCTCCTTGCCGGAGAACTCGGCGATCGCCGTGCCGTCTCCCACTGGACCGTAGAAGGAGTCGTGCTTCTCGGCGGTCGAGCCCGTCAGCGGCTGGAACCAGTGCGTGTAGTGCGTGGCGCCTTTCTCCATCGCCCATTCCTTCATCGCCTGGGCGACCGCGTCCGCGAGCGATGTGTCGAGCGCCTCTCCGCGGGCGAGCGTGCGCTGCAGCGCCTTGTACACATGCTTGGGCAGACGGTGGCGCTGAAGCGCCGGGGAGAAGACATTGGCGCCGAAGACTTGGTTGTCCGCGATCGTCAGGTCGGGCGACCCGAGCGCGGCTCCGTTGGCGCTCCACTGCGCGGCGGTGACGTTCTGCTGGCGGGTCCTGGGCATGGGCTGGGTCGATTCCTCCTGGAGAAGGGGTGAGATGCACCGGCTTCGGCGAGCGCGGAGCCGAACGCAATCGTAATGCCAAGCCGGCCGAAGGGGATCACCGGATGGCGAAATCGGCGGGGGTGCGCTTTCGACAACCGGCCAAACGCCTGCGTACTACGGAACGGCGAGGAACTGGCCGACTTCGGCGCGGCCGGTGGCCGGATTGACGTGGGTGAGCTTGGGGGCTGGAGCGATGTCGACGGTGAACTGCCCCTGTACCGGAGCGCCGGAGGCGAGCCTGGCTTTCGCCTTTCCGGCGAGCCCGGCGACGACCGTGTAGTGGACGGTGTAGGTGCCGGCCTTGACGGGCATGACCTGCCAGATCAACGTGCGGGTCTTGCCGGGTGCGAGCGCGCCGAACGCCCAGGTGTTGACGTAGGCTGTCTGGTTGTCGCCGGGCAGGCTGACTTCCTCGGTTTCGATGGGGCGGGATGCGATCGTCCCTGGGCCTCGTTCGATCGCCCATACCGGGCGCTTGTCGGCCGCCAGTTCGGGAAAGTGTTCGGTGTAGTCAAACGAGTCGATCGTCACCGCCACGTTGGGCACCGTGCGAGTGCCGGTGTTGCGCACCTGCAGCTCGAGACTCGCCGGGCTGGCAATCGACTGAGCGGCCGGGAAGCTGGCACGGACGACCCGCATCGCGAACGTGCCCGCCGGTTCGGTGGCGTCCATGCGGGTTCCGCTGCCGCATCCGGCGGCCAGCAGAGCGCTCGCCATCGTCACGACACAGAAGCATTTCCTCCCCCTCACGATCGCGCCACGATACCAGTGGTGGCGTACGGCGGGCGCATCGCGTAGAGTTCGTCGTAGCACTGTCGACGACCCGAGGAGGGGCGGTAGAGATGGTTCGCAGCGTTACCGAGCGAGCGTTCGTACCGATGCAGCACATGCTCGAGGAACTCGGGGACATGATGATCCTGGCGGGCAGGACGATCTGGTCCACGCTGCGGCCTCCGTATCCGTATGGCGGGGAGCTCGTCAACCAGTTTCTGTTCACGTTGCGGCTCGTGTGGTTCCCGCTGCTGATCTCAACGGTGGCGATCGACTACGGGGCGCCAGGCCTGCAGGCGGCGAACTTCCTGACGCTGTTCGGCGCGCTCGACTTTCTCGGTGGCTTCTTCGTGATCGAGGTGGTCCGCGAAATCGGTCCGCTGATCACCGCGATCGTGGTTGCGGGGGTGGGGGGCACCGCGATCACGGCGGACCTGGGCGCGCGCAAGGTCCGCGAGGAGCTCGACGCGTTGCAGGTGCTGGGCGTCGATCCGGTCAAGAACCTCGTCGTGCCGCGCTTCCTGTCGCTGATGCTCGTTACCGGCTTGTTCAACATCTACGCGATCCTGTTTGGGCTGTTTGGTGGCCTGCTCGCCGACATCGACAACGGCGGCTCACTGGGGCCGTTCTGGAACACCCTGTTCGCCAACGCCTCGGTTACAGACCTGTGGGGGTCGGTGCTGAAGACGACGATCTTCGGGGCGATCATCGCGATCGTGTGCTGCTACAAGGGCATGACCGCCTCCGGTGGCGCCGAGGGCGTCGGGCGCGCGGTCAACGAGGCGGTCGTGATCTCGTTCCTGGCGTTCGGCGCGTTCAACTACGTCTTCACGCAGATCCTGCTGGCCACCCACCCGCAGATCGTGGTGATCAAATGACGCCCGCGCTTGCGAGTGTCGTGGGAGGGGCGCGATGAATGAACTGTTTGCGATGCCGCGCGAATGGCTCGCGGCGACGGGTGAGATCGCCGGCTTCATGGGTACCGTCGTGCGCGACGTGTGGGGCCTGCGTGTGTTCAGGTTCTTTGGCGAGGCGCTGCGCCAGTCGGGGATCCTGATCGTCGGCTCGACGGGCGTCATCTGGGGGCTGGTGTTGATCACAGGCTTGGGCCCGTGCGGTATCCAGGCCGCCTACTTCAACGAGGCTGCGGGTGCGCCCGCATACGCTGGCGTATTTGCCGCGTGGTGCAATCTGCGCGAGGCGGTGCCGCTTGTCTTCGGCTACATGATGTCCGCGAAGATCGGCACTGGGATCGTGGCTGAGCTCGGCGCGATGCGCATCTCCGAGGAGATCGATGCATTGGAGGTGATGGGCGTCAACTCGATGACGTTCCTGTGCGCGACCCGTCTGCTGGCGGCCTGGCTGGTGCTGCCGTTCATGTACATGGGCGCGATCGGCGTCGGCTTCATCGGCTCCTACATCGCGATCGTGCATCAGGTGGGCTATATCTCCTCCGGCGGCTATCTGTTGATCTTCTGGCAGTTCCAGAATCCTGTGGACTATCTCTTTAGTGTGATCAAGGGGATGACCATGGCCACGGCGATCGTGCTCGTGGGCTGTTATTACGGCTATAACGCAAGTGGTGGGCCTGTGGGCGTGGGCAGGGCGACGGCCAAGTCGATGGCGCTCAACCTGGTGCTCGTGAACGTGATCGACGCGGTCGGCACCCAGATCTTCTGGGGCGGCAACGCGAGAGCTCCGATCGGAGGTTGAGGATGGCGATCGAGCAGCCCGGCAAGCCTGCGCAGGAGGAGGACGAGTTCCAGTTCCACACTGGGACGATCCGCCCTTCCAAGGCGCCTGACGCGATCGAGTTCGTCGAGGTGCACAAGTCGTTCGGGCGCAACCACGTGCTGCGCGGGCTGAACATGGGCCTGCCGGAGGGCAAGATCTCAATGATCATCGGTCCCTCGGGCACGGGTAAGTCTGTCTGCATCAAGCACATCGTCGGGCTGCTGTACCCCGACCAGGGCGACGTGCTCGTGCACGGACAGTCGATCCCGAGCCTCTCCGACGGTGCGCTGTTCGAGCTGCGCAGGAAGTTCGGAGTGCTCTTCCAGGACGGCGCTCTATTCGGCTCACTGAATCTCTACGACAACGTGGCGTTCCCGCTGCGTCAGCACACCGAGAAGGGCGAGGAGGAGATCGCTGAAATCGTCAACCGACGCATGCGCGAGGTCGGCCTGGGCGGAGAGGGCGCGAAGATGCCCAACCAGCTCTCCGGTGGAATGCGCAAGCGTGCGGGCTTTGCTCGCTCGCTCGTGCTAGATCCTGAAATCGTCTTGTTCGACGAGCCCGACTCGGGGCTGGACCCGGTGCGCACGGCGCTGCTGTGCGAGCTGATCAAGGAGGTTCACGCCGAGAACGGCGGCTGCTACGTGGTGATCACCCATGACATCATGAGCGCGCGGCGTGTCGCCGAGCACATCGCGGTCCTGTGGAAGGGTCGAATCGTCGAATCTGGCCCCGCGGAAGAGCTGTTCGCGTCCGAGAACCCGTTCGTCCGCCAGTTCCTCTCGGGTGAATCGGCGGGTCCTCTCGGGATGGAGTGAGCGCAGCTCGGATTCTCTCTGCCCTCGCGGGCGGTGCGGCCCGACGGCCGCGGCTGGTGCTCGCGATCTTCGTAGTGCTCGGGCTTGGTGCTGCCGGGCTGGCCCTGCGACTGCGCCCGACGGCGGCGGCCAATACGCTCGTGTCGAGCTCGAGCTCCGAATACCGGGCCACCCAGCGCTTCTACCGGAGCTTTGGGGAAGAGCCGATCGTGGTGCTGGTGAAGGGCAATCTGCAGCAGCTGGTGCTGAGCTCGGACATCGAGCGGCTGGCCGGCTTGGAGGGCTGCCTGTCGGGCAACGTCCCCGTGAGCGCCCTACCCGCCGAGGGCGGGCTGAACGGACCCTGCGGGCAGCTAGCGCGCGCCAAGACGGTGAAGGTCGTGTTCGGGCCGGGGACGTTCCTCAACGAGGCGGCGAGCCAGATCGACGGACAGCTCACGGCCGAGACCCAGCAAGCCGAAGCGCAGGCCAAACAGGCCGAAAGCGAAGTCTTCCATGCCGCGCTCGCGCGCGGGCTGGGAGCTTCGCAGGCGCGCACACTCGGGCGCCAGGCGAACAAGGTCACGCTGGCGGGATTCAAGTCGAGTCTCGTATCGCTCGCTCTCCAATATGGGCTGACATCGCGGCCGAGCATCGAAGACGCCAACTTCGTCTCGAATGTCGTGTTCGATTCGAGCAAGCCCGCCGGCACCCCCAAGTCCCGCTTCGCCTACCTCTTTCCGAGTCCGGACGCGGCGTTGGTAGCGGTGCGGATGAAGGCCGGACTGTCCGAAGCGGCGAGGCTCCGGACGATCGACCTGATCCGCCAGGCGGTGCGGATGCCGCAGTGGCGGTTGACGCACGGTGAGACCTATCTCGTGACGGGCGAGCCCGCAATCGTCGCGGACCTAGCCAGCTCGATCAGCCACTCGATCGAGCTGCTGCTGATCGCGGTGCTGCTGGTGATGGCGGGGACGCTCGGCCTGATCTTCACCGGGCGCCCCCGGCTGCTTCCGCTCGCGCTCGCGCTGCTCGCCGCCGCGCTTACGTTCGGCGCGCTGTCCGCGGTGGGCGCGTCGCTGACAATGGCCTCGATTGCCGTGCTCCCCGTGCTGGTTGGCCTCGCAGTCGACTACGCGATCCAGTTCCAGGCGCGCGTGGACGAGGAGCTCGAGCGCTCGCCAGCCGACCTCGCATCGGTCGTGCAGCGCGCGGCAGCGGTCGGCGCGCCGACGATCGCGACGGCCAGCGCGGCGAGCGCGGCGGCGATGCTCGTGCTGCTGCTCTCGCCCGTGCCGATGGTCCGCGGCTTCGGTGTGCTGCTCGTCGTGGGCGTCGTGATCGCCCTGCTGTGTGCGCTGACCGCGGGCGCCGCGGCGATCTCGCTGTTCTCAGGCACAGGGCGGACGCGTGCCGTCGACGCGCTCGCGGAAGGTCAGCTGGCGGCGGCGTGGCGGGGGGCGCGCGAGCTGCTGGCCGACAACCCCCTGACGCGCCTGCTGACGCACGCCGCGCTGGTCGGCTCCGTGCGCCACCCGAAGCGTGTCCTGTGCGTGGGGTTGGCACTGGCGGCGCTCGGCTGGGGCCTGGACACGCAGACCAAGGTGCAGACCGACATCACCAAGCTCGCGCCGCAGAACCTCAGCTCGCTGCAGAACCTGAACACCGTCGAGCGAATCACTGGCGTGGGTGGCGAAATCGCGTTGATGGTCGAAGGCAACGACGTGACCAAGCCGTCCACGATCGAATGGATGGTCGCCTATCAGAAAGCCGTGCTTGCCCGCTTCGGCTACAGCACCGCGCGGGGCTGCGAGCGGGCGCGTCTGTGCCCGGCGTTCTCACTCCCCGACCTGTTCGAGGGACAGGTGTCCAGTGCCGCCAGCAGCCCAAAGCTCTCGCAGGGAGAGATTGACGGCCTGTTGAGCGCGATCCCGTCCTACTTCTCCAAGGACGTGATCGCGCCCGACAGACGCGTGGCGACGCTGGCGTTTGGCGTGCGTCTGATGGGGCTCGACCAGCAGCAGCGGCTGATCGAACAGATGCGCTCAAGCCTGCATCCTCCCGCTGGTGTGCGTGCCAGCCTCGTGGGCCTCGCGGTGTTGGCCGCCCAGTCGGGATCGGAGGTGGCAGACCCATGGCGGCGTCTGGAGACCCTGCTGGTTGGTCTTGCGGCGGTTGCGCTCGTGTTGCTCACGGCCTTCCGCGGAGATCGCCGCCGCGCGCTCGTGCCGCTGGTGCCGATCGTCCTGGCGAGCGGCTGGTCGGCGCTGATTTTGTTTGCCGTGAGAGTGCCGCTGAACCCGATGTCGGTCACGCTCGGCGCGCTCGTGATCGCGATCTCGACCGAGTTCAGCGTGCTCCTGTCCGAGCGCCACCGTCAGGAGAAGCTAGCCGGCCATGACACAATCGAAGCGCTGCGTCGCAGCTACCGCCGCACCGGCGCCGCAGTGGCCGCCTCGGGGGCGACCGCGATCGCGGGCTTCGGTGTGCTGGTGCTGTCGGACATCACAATGCTGCGCGACTTCGGTCTGGTGACGCTGATCGACCTGAGCGTCTCGCTCGTGGGCGTGCTGATAGCGCTTCCGGCAACGCTGATGGTCGCGGACGCTGCGACCGAAGGCGGTGGCCGTGAGCAGCCGGTGCTGGTGAGGCGCTGGCGACGCCAGGCGTGGGCCCGGCTGTGAGCCCGCCACGGTATGGGCGCTACGCCGGGCTGCTCGGGCTGCTGGTCGTGGTGCTGATAGCCCTCAACGTCGTGTTCTCCAAGTCAGACGGCACTGCCGGTATCTCACCCGGCCACATGCTCGCGCCGTTTGCCGTGCCGCTGGTATTGGGCAACATGGAAGGAGACGCGGATATCGCCACGCGTGCCAATCAGGGCACCGACGGGCGGGTGCCGGCATGCGCGGAGCGCGGAGCACCGATCCTGAACATATGCCAGCTCTACGAACAGGGACCGGTTGTGCTGGCGCTATTCGTAGACGGAGGCTCGTGTACGACGATCCTCAGCAGGATGCAGGCGCTCGTGCCCGAGTTCCCGGGCGTGCGCTTTGCGGCGGTGGCCGTCGAGGGCGATCGCGGCCAGCTACGCCGACTGGTGCGCTCGCGCGGTCTGACCCTGCCGGTGGGCATCGACAACGACGGGGCGGTGACCGCGCTCTACAAAGTGCTCAGCTGCCCCCAGGTGAACTTTGCCTATCCCGGCGGCGTGGTGCAGAGCAAAGTGCTGCTGCAGAGTCCCTCGCTTGCGAGTCTGCGCGCGCGTGTGAGCGAGCTGGTGGCGGCGTCGCGGGCCCGTGGATGGCGAGGGCCGACCGCTTGAGCGACGGCGTGGGCTCCGTTCTCGGCTGGCGTGCGCGCGAGGTTGAGGAGGAGCTGCCAGGGCTGCGTCTGCTCGTGGGCGAGGCGCTGCACACCCGCGGACAGCCGCTCACCGGCGACTCTCCGCCGGATGTCCGAGAGCGCCTACGCGAACTGTCCAACCGCTTTCGCGGCGCGCGCGCGGTGGGCATCCGCCGCGAGCCGGTGCCGGCCGCTTACCGCGTCTTCTTTCGCCAGATCGGTCTCGACCCCGATGTTGTGCGCACGCCGATCGAGGCGGCCGTCATGGAGCGGATGCTGCGCGGCGGCTTTCCCACCGACGGCCTGCTGGCGGACGTGCTGCTGATCGCCCTGGTGGACACCGCCGTTCCCGTGTGGGCGCTGGACGCGGAGTCGGTCGACGGTCAGCTCGGCATCCGCGCGAGTGGCGAGGGTGAGCCACTTGGGCGCTCCAAGGATGCACCCCTACTAGCCGCTGGCCGCCTGGTCATCGCCGATGATTCGGCGGCCCTGGCAATTTTGTTCGGCGAGCTCGCGCCCGGCCACGAGCCCAGCTCCAGGACAAGCCGATTGAGGCTGTTCAGCGTCCAGGTGGCGGGAGTGCCGACGCTCTACGCGGAAGAGTCTCTGTGGGCATGCCGCGCGGCGCTCGAGCAGCCCTGAACACGCCTGGGAGAATCGCGGCATGCCCTGAACGTGCGCTGGTAGAATCGTCGTCTGTCGGACAGGAGGCGGGTGTGACCTACTACGACCAGCAAGTCATCGATCGAGACGACCCAGCCCACGGGTCGCTCGATGTCCGGGGCCACGACCTGGCCGCACGGGAGCTCGCGACAGGGTCTCTACCGGAGTGCAAGCAAGACGCCGAGCGCGCCGCCAGGGCCTCTCTGCGGACGCAGATCGCACGGCTCGAGCGAGAGCTCTCGGCGACCGTCGCCGAGCGGTTTCCTTACATCGCCGCACCCCTTGCCATCTCCGGTACCGCTGCGGGGGCTCCGATGCTGCTCGACCTCGGTGAGCTCGAGCGTGTGCGCGATCAGCTCGCCGCGGGCGTGCAGGATCTGCGCGTGCGCGTGCATGAGCGCGTCGAGCACGAGCGCCGCGCGCGCGAACAGCTGCAGCGGATGAAACTGGATCCTGGCAGCTACAAGTTCGCGCGGTTGCCCGTGAGGGATATGGGGCAGGGTGGATGTGGGGTCTGGGAGGTCCGTCCACGGCTCGGTCTGATCGGCATGCTCGCCGGTTGGTGGCAGGTCAAGCTCTCGTCAGGCTGTCCGTTAGCCAGGGGGTCGCGGTCCACGCGCGACCCCGATTCACCGGCGTGAGCATCGCCGCCAGCGTGCGGCGCTGACGGTCGGTCATCGAACCGACGGTCTTCTTCTCGGACATTGGAACCTGGGCGAGGAATTTGCGGCAGCGGGTCTGGCCCCAGCGGCGCTGGCTCATCAGTAGATCGGCGACGGCCATGCTGTGTGCCTCCCACGGGCATTCGAGGATCACCTCGGCGACGTGGATCTCGCCGATCGCCACACGTCGCTTCAGTTCCGCGCGGGCGAGACGAACCTGGTTTGCGCGTTCAAGGGCGCGCATGTACTGCGGACCGGCAGGGGCAATCGTCGCTGTCGCGTTCATTGGGCACTCTCCCCGTCCTCGCCGCGAGCCTAGCGCGACGACGACGTGCTTGCTTGGGTTTTATCGGTTAAGCGCCTGCTAGGCCGTACGGGATCCGCCGCGACGATGTCGCGGCTGTCCCACCACACAGCCCCTCTCCCGACGGCATTGTGGGGGGTGAACCCTGAAACGGTCATGCAGAGCGCATGTGGAAGCTATGCGAGGACGGGGTCTTCGGTCAACAGCGCGGCAGGCACTTCGTACGCTAGAAGCGATCTTTTTCGATCTCCCGCGACCTGCGAAGCAGTGGGCAAGTCGCCGGTCGGGCGAGGCGCCTAAGACGACGGAGCGGTCGATCGGCTGGGCTCGGGTGCCGGCAGTGGTCCGTGCTCTGACTCGAACTTCAGCTTGACTGCAGCGAACACCTCGAGCGCGCGGTCGAGCGTGGCCACATCGTGCGTGGCCATCACGCTGGTGCGCAACAGCGCACCCCCCGGCGGGACCGCGGGGTGCAGCGCACAGTTGGTAAACACGCCTCCGTCATACAGGGCGCGCCACAACAACGCCGCCTGCCAGTCGTCACCGACCAGGACGGGGACAATCGGGGTCGTCACGGCTTCGATCGGTGCCGCCGCGGCCGGACCGGTCCGCACGGCCTCGCCGCTGAGCGTGCGGTAGCCAAGCGCGCGCAGGCCGTCCGCAAGATAGCGCGCGCGCTCGAGCACGGTCGCGAGCAGCGCAGGTCCCTCGTCCGAGCGCACGATCCGCAGGGCCGCCAGCGCCGCGCCCAGGGCCGCCGGGACTGCCGATGCGGTGAACAGGAACGGCCGTGAGGAGATGCGCAGATAGTCGATCACGTCCGCTGGTCCGGCCACGAAGCCCCCGCACGCGGCGAGCGACTTGGAGAACGTGCCCATGCGCAGGTCCACGCGGTCCTCGACCCCGAGCAGCTCGCACGCGCCCGCCCCGCGGGCCCCAAGCACACCGGCGCCGTGGGCCTCGTCGACCATCAGCCGGGCGCCGTGGTGGGCGCACAGCTCGACGATATCGACCAGCGGTGCGACGTCGCCCTCCATCGAGAAGACGCCGTCGACCACCACCAGCACGCCGCCGCCGTCCCCCTCGGCACGCGCCAAGGCACGCTCGAGCTTGTCGATGCGGTTGTGACGAAACGGGCGCATCTTCGCCTTCGACAGCAGCGCGCCGTCGAGGATCGACGCATGGTCGGCGGAGTCCACGATCACGGTGTCGCTGGGACCGAGCAACGTTCCGAGCGTGCCCACGTTCGCCTGGTGACCGGTGGTGAACACGATCGCGTCCTCGGTGTCCATCCACTCTGCCAGCTCGCGCTCAAGCTCGAGGTGCAGTGGAGTAGTGCCGTTCAGCAGGCGCGAGCCGGTCAGGCCGGTGCCGTAGCGGTGCAGCGCATCCTCGGCGCCCTTCATCACGCGCTCGTCGGCGGTCAGTCCGAGATAGTTGTTGGACGCGAGCATGATTCGCGGTGCGCCCTCCATCTCGACCACCGGCATCGCCGGCGACTCAACGGTGCGGAAGTACGGCATCAGGTCCGCTTCACGGGCAGCTCGCAGCAGCTCCTCGCGCTCGTGGCCGCGAACCTTGGCGAAGACGTCTATCGAGGTGGGCATATAGGGTGGCGCCGCGATGGCGGTCGAAATCAGATCGGTTTCCGGCGGAGGAGATCTAAGAGCCTTCATCGATCTCCCCTTCCGCCTGCATGCTAACCATCCGCTGTGGATCCCCCCGCTGAAGCTCGAGCGGCGCCTGTTCCTCAACCGCCGTATGAACGCCTTCTTCAGCCACGGCGAAGCTGAGTACTTCCTCGCCGTGCGCGATGGTCGCGTGGTGGGTCGGGTGAGCGCCCAGATCAACCACGCGTTCAACGACTACCAGCAGAAGAACTGGGGCTGGTTCGGGTTCCTCGAGTTCGAGGACGATCAGGAAGTGCTTCAAGCACTGCTCGATGCCGCCCAGGCGTGGCTGCGCGAGCGCGGTAAGGAGCGGATGGTGGGGCCGGCGAGCTTCGCGATGAACGACGAGAGCGGTGTGCTGATCGAGGGCTTCGAGTTGCGGCCGATGATCGTCCAGCCGTGGAACCCTCCTTACTATCAGCAGCGCCTAGAGCAGGCGGGTATGACCAAGGCGATGGATCTGCTGATGTGGAACCTTGAGGTCGCAGATCGTGCGAAGGTGCTCCCTGTGATCTTCGAGCTCGCTGAGAAGGTGCAGAGCGAGCACGGGATCCGCGTGCGCCCGATGCGCCGCCGACAACTGCGCAAAGATATGGATGCCTTCGCCGAGGTCTACAATTCGGCATGGTCGAAGAACTGGGACTTCGTGCCCTACTCCAAGAAGGACCTCGACGGCTACGCGCAGGAGATCCAGCTCGTGTTCGACAAGCACTGGTGTTTCATCGCCGAGCGCGAAGACACCGGCGAGGTGGTGGGGATGGCGATGACCTTCCCCGACATCAATCAGGTGCTGGCGAGGATGAAGGGCCGGCTGCTGCCGCTCGGCTGGTGGCACTTCCTGAACAAGGGTCGCATCACCGACCGCGTCCGCGTCGGCTTCCTGGGGGTCAAGCCCGAGTACCAGCACACGGGCGTGGCGGCCAAGCTCTACGTGGAACACTTCAACGCCGCCGCCGTGCGCCCTCAGAAGGGCGGCGAGATGGGCTGGATCCTTGAGACGAACACCGCCATGAACCGCGGCATGGAAGCGATGGGCGGGCGAATCGTCAAGCGCTATCGGGTCTACGAGCGCGAGCTCTAGTCCGGCGGCGAACTCTCGCGAGCCGCGCGTGCATCCGCGTGCGCGGGGATAGTGTTCGGATTTCATGGCAGTCGAGATCAGGCCCGTAAGCACCAGGCGCGAGCTGGGCACGTTCATCAAGCTGCCATGGCGGCTCTACCACAACCAGCCCAACTGGGTGGCACCGCTGTTGATGGACGTAAAGAAGCGCCTGGACCAGGGCAAGAACCCATTCTTCAAGCACGCCGAGGCGCAGTACTTCCTGGCCTATCGCGACGGTCGGTCGGTCGGTCGCATCAGCGCCCACGTCGATCAGAACCTCAACAAGTTCCAAGGAAACGACTGGGGCCTGTTTGGATGGTTCGAGTGCGAGGACGACGCTGAGGCCGCCCGCGAATTGATCGCCGCCGCCGAGGGTTGGCTGCGTGAGCGCGGACGCGACCGGATGGTCGGCCCGATGGATTTCACCACCAACGACGAGATCGGCGTGCTGATCACCGGTCACGAGCATCCCCCCATCATCCTGAGCCCCTGGCATCACCCCTACTACCAGCGCCTGTTTGAGCAGGACATAGGCATGGGCAAGGCGATGGACCTGTACATGTGGAGCCTGCACGTGACCGGTCGTGACAAAGTCCATCCAGCGATCTGGGAGACGGCGGACAGGTTGGAAGCCGAGCACGGGATCGTATGCAGGAACTTCCGCAAGAACGACCTCCACGCCGAGGTCAGTCGCTTCCAGGAGATTTACAACGCCGCGTGGGAGCGCAACTGGGGCTTCGTGCCGCTCACCGGGGAAGAGATCCGCCACTACGCCAAGGACCTGAAGCCGGTCCTGGACGAGAACTGGGCGATGTTCGCCGAACGCAAGGACACCGGTGAGGTGGTGGGTGGTGCGCTGACACTTCCCGACTACAACCAGGTGCTGGCCAAAGCTGAACGGGCGGCTACTGCCGTTCGGCTGGATCACCGCGTTGCGCGAGCGCACGAAGATCGATGCGGTACGCGTGTTCGTGCTGGGGGTCAAGCCCGCCTACCAGCACACGGGCGTGGCGGCGCGCCTCTACCAGATGCAGTTTGACGCGGCCGAACGCACGCCACAAAAGCGCGCCGAGACGGGCTGGACGCTCGAGGTGAACAAGTCGATGAACCGTGCCATGGAAGGGATGGGCGGCGAGATTAAGCGCCGCTATCGCGTGTACGAGCGCTTGTTCTAGATGGAGTCTGGGCAGCCCTCTACACTCCCCGGGGTGAGTGAGCCGTTGGAGCCTGATGCGGGTGTCGATCAGCGGGGCCTGAGGACGATCGTGGGCGATGCCGAGGAGATCCACGCTGTCCCCGTGCCCACCGGCGAGACGCAGGTCGTGCGAGCACAGCCTATTTCGGGCACGCTCCTGGAGGGGCGGCGCTCGCCCGGGGCTGTAATCCCCGCCGTCCAAGCGGCCGCCGTGGCCGCGGGGGGGTTCGTCGCGGGAGCCGCGGTCGTTGGACTGGTGCACCGTCGGCAGCGGCGTTCCACACTCGCCAAGGGCCGGCGCGCCGGGCGAGGTTTGAGTAGAGCTCGTCCATCCCGTCCGCCCGGCGCTCGTAAGGCGGGCAGGGCTGTCGAGCTGGTCCAGATCGTCGGCAGTCGCTCGCTGCTGGTGGACGTGCATCTGCTGAGTGGCTCAGGCGATCGCTGAGGCGGCGACGCTGAGCCACCTGGCGGAGCTGCGCGTGCAGGTCACGCCGGCTGGGGGGGCGGGCTCTTTTCTTCTGCCGCGCTGGACCGGGGGGGACGGTCTGCTGCGCCGCCGTGGCGGAGTGCTCGAGCGCCTGCTGCATCACGGAGATCTGCCGGTGGTCGTGAGGGTCGCCCAGCCGGCACCGGACAGGGTTCTGTTCGGCGCGCGCGCGGCGAGCCGGGCGGCCGCGGCGCACGGCATTCGACGGATGCGCTTCGCGCTTGGAGTCGATGAGGATCTGCGGGGGTTCCTGCGCGGATTTGCTCGCGATCCACTGATCGGCCGCTCGCTGAGCCGGCGCCCATGGTTGCGGACGTGGCGCCGGCCGGAGCCCTTCGAGGCGCTCGTGTGGGCGATCTGCGAGCAGCTGATCGAGTACGAGCGTGCGGTCGCGATCCAGCGTCGCATCGTGGCTGCCCTGGGACGTCGCGGGATGGACTGGGGTGGCCTCGACGGGGGCCTGCGGGACCTGCCAGCGGTGGAGGTGCTGGCAGGCACGGCACCCGCGCTGCTGCAGTCCTTTGATCTGGCTGGTGCCCGCGCGCTCGCGCTCGTGCGCGTGGCTCGCGAGGTGGCGCGCGGTCGAGTGGACCTGCACAGCGCCGAGCACGAGCGTGCCTGGGCGCGGCTGCGCGCGATCCCGGGTATCGGATCGTGGACTGTGGAGATGCTTGCCCTTCACGGCCAGGGCCGTCACGATCAGTTGCCGGCTGGAGATCTGGCGCTGGCGAAGCTCGTCGGCCGGCTGCTCAGCGGGGGGGATCCTCGCGCCCGCGCCGAGGAGCAGCAGGTGCGCGACTTCTTTGCCCCCTACGGCAAGTGGGCTGGTCTCGCCGCTACGCACCTGCTCACGAGCTCCACCTGAGTGGGCGCGTGCGACTCTTCTACGCGGCGACGGGAACGCGGTATCGACGCGAGCGGGGGTCCTGCTCGAGCAGGCCAACCGCCAGCAGCGTCGTCATGTAGCGATGGGTCGTGCTGGGGCTCAGACCAAGTGTTGTGGCGACGTCGGTCACGGCGAGCGCGTTCCCGTCAGTGGGGAAGCAGGCGAGCACGACCAGGCCGAGCAGCAGCGATCGCGAAAGTCGCGGGCTTCGCGACAGCTCTGGGTAGCTCGCCAAGAGTCCTCGATCGGCCAGTCCGTGCAGGACGCTCGACACCCCGCTTCCAGTCGAGCTGCTGCGCACCACCTGATCCACCTGCGTTCGCGTCAGCTCTATGGAGATGGCACTGGCGGTCATCGAGATCTGATCCGAGACATCAGGCACAAGCCGGGCGCCGTGCGGCGCCCGGCTTGATTCACTGGCGAGACGAAAGCGGAATCTGGACCTCGCGCACCATACGTGGCTCACGCATTAATCCAGGGTCACGCTCCTCGATGATCGCGCGGATAGCCCCACGCGAGCAAGGGTAAAGTCCAATACTTGAGTTTCAAGTCCGCCGTCGCGCCGTGGCGGTGCCCGTGCCGACGAGCAGCCGGCCCGCGGCACGCCGCGCTCTGAGCACGGCCATCGTGGGCGTTGCCAGGGCGCCCATCGTCTCCAGCACACGCTGCGCGGCGAGGAACGCCCCCGGTGTCGATGTGGTGGGTGCAGACAGGTAGAAGCTCGTCATGGCGGCGAGGATCATGGAGTGCTGGATGCTCTTGGGAAGCAGCTCGGTCGCACGCATCGCACGGGCGGCGATCGCGCTCAGTCGGCTAGCTGTCTCCTCGGCTGAGGTGTAGTGATCGATCAGACAGTGCTGGCCTGCCGCGATGTCATGGGAGCGATCGATCATGCTGTCGAGTAGCAGTTGCAGGGCGCCGATCCAGGGGAAGTACGCGCCTTCCGTCGCCGCTGCCTCGCCTACCTCGAGCACCGGCTGCGCGGCCGCGGCGATCAGAGCAAAGACCGTTAGCGAGGATGCCGCGCCGGCGGCCGTCTCCCACCATCGCAACCCCGTGCCGGCGGGGGTCAGGCCGGCGGCCCAGTTGGCGAGCGCGCCGCGGGTGTCGCCTGGTGCTCCGTGGTTGAGACTCTGGTAGGCGATTATGCGCCTCACCGATCGCAGCGCCGGTTCGGCCACCAACGCGTGCGAGGGCAGTGCGCCGAACGCGAACCGGCAGGTGTCGACCAGGCTCCTCATATAGCCGTTGTCCCGGCTGCCGGAAGAGTGCTCGTAGTAGTCAGGGTGATCGCCGTGCGGGTCGAGTGCGGTTAGCAGAGCGAGGTGAAGCTGATGGCCGTTGGCGACCGGGTCGGTGCTTGGCTGCTCGGCGAGCGTGTCGACATAGTCGTAGGCGGCTTGAAAGGCTACGATCGCGCGCACCACGCACTCGCGGTGCGCGCGTGGAGCGAGGACCGCGAATGCAGCGGCGCCTTCTAGGTTCCCACGCTCGGCATTCTGAGTGATCAGCGCGAGCCTGCGCAGCAGCGGGTCGTGTATCTGGCGCGCTTGCCGATGCCAGTGGCGAAGCTCGCGGCCGACGAGCGGGAAGACTCCCAGCCAGTATCTGGATGCGGCCCCTGCGAACACGCTCGCCAGCGCGACTTGGCTTCGGGTAGGAGCAGCCATCCCGAACAGTTTCGTTTGCCTGAGCTGCGATACATAGTCACTCCTGAAAGCTTGCGCGAGCCGGTGCTCGCGCCGCGGCCAGCCCGGGAAGCGCGATCACGGCCAGTGCAATGACGGCAAGTAGCGCAAACGTGAGCAGCACTTTCCCCACGCCGATCTCGAATGGCGCCGGGAAGCCTGTCTCCAACCTCAGCCAGCGGCTGGCCAGCGCATGGCCGTAGACGCCGGTAATCGCGCCGATGGCGCCGCCGATGCCGAGCACGATCGCGCTCTCCAGTAGTAGCGCCCGCCACAGTTGTGCCGTGCCGTAGCCGTGGATCTTCAGCGAGGCGAGCCTTGCACGTCGCTGCCAGATGGCGGCGCTCAGTGCCGAGGCGACCGCAAGTGCCGCGGCGATCAGCAGCAGCGTCGCGATCTCGCTCAGCGCGTAGAGTCCCTGGCGCGAGTCGGTCGCGTATTGCGCCTGACGTTCCCGGAAGGTCTGGATATCGAGTCCGGGCCGCTGGCCAAGCGCCTGCGCTACTGCGCGCCTGCCCTCCGCTTCGCTTACCCCCGGCCGCAGGTTCACCTCGAGCGCGGTTGGTTGCGTCGTCTGCCAGTAGTGCCTGTAGGCGGCGGAGTTGATGATCACCGCGCCGGGCGCCCAGCCGAGGTTCGTCGTGATCGCCGCAACCGCGAACCGCGCCGGGCCGGTCGGCGTGGGCAGCGTGAACGATCGCCCTAGTGCGAGGTTGTGTTCGGTGGCAAAGGCATATGAAACCGCCGCCCATGCACCCGTCTGCAGCAGCCGCGTGGCGTGCGCGAGCTCGCCTTCCAGCAGCTGGCTGGCCTGAATCAGCGAGTTGTCGCCGGGGGGCCTGGCGATGATCCACATGCGCCTGGATCCCACATCGAGGAGCCCTCCCTGATAGACCCGCACCGACGCGATGCCGGGCGCGCGCGCGATTGCCGCGGTGACGCCGCCGGCATCGAAGGGGTTACTGGTCGCCAGGTCGTTGCCGCCGGTCGTCACCCACACCTGGGCGGTCTGAAGATATTCGGTGAAGCTGATATCCAGGCCGCGGATCAGGTCGGTGCGCGCCCCCCCGATCGCGACACTGCCGTAGACCGCCAAGGCGGCGATGCCGGCTAGCGCGACCGAGCGAGTGGTGATGGCGCGCAGCTCGGACACGACAACAATTAGTGAGCTGCTGGGCACGCGTTCGCCGACCCACAGCAGCCCCCGCGCGACGCCGGCGAACACGCTCGGAATCACGCACAGGGTTACCAGCGCGAGCGCAACGCCGCCGCCTATCGTCAGGCTCGGAGCGATCAGCACGAGCACTGTGATCGCGCCCAGCAGCGCCAGGCCGCCGATCAAGAGCCCGACTGCGGTTCGTTGCGTGAGCACCTCGCTTCCACCCGAACGATCTCGAAAGGTCGCATCGGTCGCACGGCGCTGACGCAGGTCCAGGGCAGGGGAGAGCGACGCGAGCATCGTCGCGAGCACACCGCACCCGACCGCGAGCAGGATCGTCCCGATGTGCAGCGCCTCGTGGGTGCCGATCGGAAAGGCGCTCGATAGGTAGGCGGGTATGCGATGCAGGAAGGCTCCGGAGAGAAGCTCTCCAAGCAGGACGCCGGCCGCAGAAGCCACTACGCCGAGCACGGCGGCTTGAAACGCGAGCAGCACGACGATCTGGCGTCCGTCATAGCCCTGCATGCGCAGATCCGTCACGAAGCGCCGTCGCTCTGGCACCGTGAGCAACATCGCGTTGAGTGCCAGCAGGAAGCCGACCATCACGCTGATCGCGGCGAACAGGGAGGTCGAGCGGTCGTTAGGCTTGACCGCCTCTTCGAGCAGTTGCAGTTCGTTGTCGGCCGCGAGCACGTTCAGGCGCCCCGCGGCAAGCCGGCGCAGCTCGCCGGCCACGAGGTGGTCCTCGCCGCGCCGCGGCTGGACCAGGACCTGCGTGACCACGCCCTGTAACCCGGTTAGCCGCTGGGCGCTCGCGAGCAGGGTCACCGCCACGGGACTGGAGGCGAGCGCTCCGAACACCGAGTTGCTCAGCACCGCGCCGACGGTGATCGTGTGCGCCGAGCCGAGGGCGAGGACCGTGACGCGATCGCCCGCTTCGGCGCCGATCGCGCCGGCGATGCTCGCGGGCAGTATCAGACCCCCGGTGAAGCGGAAGCTGGCCAGCCCGAGCTTGCGCGCGCCGAAACCGCCCAGGCTCACCACCGCCGGGGTCACCCCGAACAGCTGCACCGACTGGCGGCCGCGCGGCCCAACCACGGCGACGTTCTCTCGCAGTACCGGCGCAGCAATCTGAACACCCGGGAGGCGGCGGCTCGCGCCGGCAAGCCGTTCGTCGAACCCGTCCGGCGAGCGCGCGGCCAGCTGGAGCCGTGCCGTGCCGGCGAGCTGATGGACGAGTTCTCCCGCCGATCCGATCAGGCTGGCGTTGGCGACCAGCACGCCGAGCACGAGCGCTACGCCGACTGCGATCCCGCTGCCCGCCAGGAGCTCCTGAACGGCGTGAGAGCGCAACCGCACCCAGTACAGGTGCGCCAGCATGCTCAGGCGGATCCCCGCGACCGGGGGGTTCAGAGGGCTCCTCACGGTGAGGTCGCTACCAGCTCCGGGTCCATCCCGTCGGTCAGATGACCGTCGCGGAGCGTGTAGACGCGATCGACGAACTGGGTCGCATCGAGGTCGTGCGTGACCAGCAGTCCGGGGATCTTTCGCTCGTGGCAGATGTCGCGCATGAGCGCGAGTATCTCCTGGCTGCGCCTGGAGTCGAGGTTACCCGTCGGCTCGTCGGCGAGCAGCAGCCGTGGCTCGTTGGCCAGGGCACGAGCGATAGCGATTCGTTGACGCTCGCCCATCGACAGCTGCTCGGGTGTGTGTTCGGCCCGGGCACCCATGCCCACGCGCTCCAGCCACGGCAGTGCCCGGCGCCGGCCCTCGCGCAACGTGCACCCGTCGCCGGTCAGCTTGATCGTCGCGTTGTCGAGCGCCGAGGTGTGCGGCATCAGGTGAAAGGCCTGGAAGATGAAGCCGACATCCCTGCGGCGATAGCGCGCGCTGTCTCGCTCGGACAGCCCGCCGAGCGCCTGTCCGTCGAAGTGGACGCTGCCGCTGTCGGGGGTGCTCAGTGCGGCCGCGAGCATCAGCAGGGTCGTCTTGCCCGAGCCGCTTGGGCCGTACAGAGCCACGAACTCCCCACCGGAGACCGTCAGTGACACGCCATCCACGGCCTTGACTGTCTCTATGCCGGTTGAATAGTGCTTGACGACGTCGCGCAGCTCGAGCTTACTCACTGCCCGGAGCGCTCCGCCCCGCCCAGCCTGCGTCCGGGCAATCGCACGACGTTGCCCCGCGGCTTGGTCGAGACCAGCTCGCCGCCGGCGATCGACATCAGCACCCCGGCCCCTTGCAGGGCGACCATTTCCTCGGAGGCCACCAGCAGCGCCATGTTGCGCTCGCGCGCGGCCCCGCGCAGCAGCTCGTAGAACTTGTCGCGGTCGCCGAGGTTTGGAAACAGTGCCGGTTCGTCGAGCACCAGCAGTTGCGGCTCGCGCGCAAGCGCCCGCGCCAGCATCACGCGCGCGCGCTCGATCAGCGCAAGCGACGTCGTCAGCTCCTGGGCACCGGCGGCGCCGATTTCGACTCGGTCGAGCACGCGCATCGCCCTGCGTCGAGCGTCGCGCATCGTCAGTCCCTCGCTGCCCAGCGACGTGGCCACATGGTCGACGACGCTCTCCCCCGGATTCGCGCGCCAGTCCGCGGTGGACATGAACGCGATCTCACCGCGCAACAGACGACCGCGCTCGCTGCCCGCCATTTGCGCGATGTCGCGGCCTTCGAAGCAGATCGTGCCGGAGTCCGGCAGCGCGATCCCTGCCGCCAGACGCAACAGCGTCGACTTGCCCGAGCGCCGGGCGCCGTAGACGCCGACCGAGACGCCGGCGCCGATCTCCAGCGACACATTGTCGAGCACGAGGATCTCGCGGCCGCCGTCGGGGTAACGCTTGCTGACGTTCAGAAAGGAGAGCAGCGGCGTCATCGCGGCGGTGACGCTACTGGCTGCGTTCCAGGAACTCGTTGATCCGCCTGCGCGTGCGCGTCGCCCAGTCGATCTCGATCTGGAGCTGTGCGTAGACGGCGTCGCGCGTGCAGTCCATGCACAGTGCGGTCCATGAGCGGCCCCGACCATCGATCGGGCTGACCAGCTGTGCCAGCAGGAGGCACTCGCGCTCGTAGGCCTTCAGCGCCTCGAGCAGGCGGTATGCGTCCTCTTCGCGCGCCACCGACAGCTTCGCCTGCAGCCCCAGGCGCACAGGCTCGCGGGGCAGCAGCGTCTCCATCCACAGCGTCAGTGCCTCCGGGGTCTCCTCCGTCGGGTAGTAGACGAGATGCGTGCGGCGGATGTTGTTGCGCTTAGGCTCGTCGCGAGAAACCGCCAGCCCCGTCTTCTCAAGTTGCTCGAGTAGTCTGTAGACGTCGTTGGTGTCAACACGCCAAGTCTCGCCGAGGCGCGCGGCCAGACGGTTTGCGAGATCACCACCATGGCCTGGGCGTTCGATCAGCAGACCAAGCAGCGCGCCGCGCAGCGGCGTCGAAGGACCCCGCATCCACCTCGTCTTCTCTGGACTTGCGCTCGCCATCACTCCTCATCTCAGCCGAGTCCGGCTAACTGGACAATACACCACCGCGAGACGTTTTGCCGAATCGTTCCGACATCCTGTCGCCGCGCTTTGCGGGTCTGTCGCCGCGCTTTGCGCGCTACGGCACGAGTACGGCCGCCCCGGTGAAGCGCCCGGCGCGCAGATCCGCAAGTGCCTCGTTGGCGTGCAGAAGAGGGTACGTGGTGATGTGGGTCTTCACCGGTACGCCTGGCGCGAGTGCCAGCAGCTCCTCGGCATCGTCGCGCGTGAGGTTAGCGACCGAGCGCACGATGCGCTCCTCCCACAAGATGTCATACGGGAAAGACGGGATATCGCTCATATGTATCCCGCCGCACACCACAGTCCCTCCGGGCGCGAGTGTGCGCAGTGCGAGCGGCACTAGCGATCCGACCGGGGCGAAGACGATCGCCGCATCGAGTGCTTCGGGCGGTGAGTCCTCCGAACCGCCGGCCCAAGCGGCGCCGAGCTCAAGCGCAAACGACTGGGCGGCCTTGTCGCCGGTGCGGGTGAACGCGAACACGCGGCGATCCTGCCAACGACAGATCTGAGTGAGGATGTGGGCGGCGGCGCCGAACCCGTAGAGGCCGACGCTGTCCGCCGCGCCGCACATCCGCAGCGCCCGGTAGCCGATCAGCCCCGCGCACAGCAGCGGCGCCGCCTGCTCGCTCGGATAGCTCGCGGGGATCGGGAAGCAGTAGCGCTCGTCGGCCACCGCGTACTCGGCCATGCCGCCGTCGATGTCCAGTCCGGTGAAGCGAGCGTTCGGGCACAGATTCTCGCGCTGGCTGGCGCAATAGACGCACTCGCCGCACGTCCAGCCCAACCACGGTACGCCCACGCGGCCGTCGCCGCCGGCTGTATGCGCACTGCCACCCGACTCGATCGTTCCGACGATCTGGTGCCCGAGGATGCGAGGCGGCGACGGGATGTCGAGATCGCCGTCGAGCAAGTGCAGGTCGGTGCGGCACACGCCGCATGCCTGCACGCGCAACAGCAGCTGACCGCGGCCCGGCTCGGGGATCGGTCGCTCTACCGCGCGCAGCGGCCGGTCGACACCCTCGAAGACCATCGCCCGCATCGTTCCCGTCCGCGGTGCTTGCGCCATAGTTGGAGCAGTGAACCACGAACGCGCACGCATTACATGACCTCCGCGCTGTACTTCAGCCATCCCGCCTGCCTGGAGCATGATCCACGCGTTCACTCCCCGGCTCATCCCGACACCCCGGAGCGCCTGATCGCATTGGAGGCCGCGCTTGCCGAGCGCGACTGGCTGGGATGGGAGCGGCGCGAGGCGCCTGCGGCTAGCGAAGCTCAGCTCGAGCTCGTCCACTGCGCGCGGCACGTGCGCTCGATCGCTGATCTGTGCGCGGCGGGCGGCGGCGCGATCGATCCGGACACGTTCGTCGGCGGGTCGTCGTTTCGCGCTGCGTTGCACGCCGCGGGCGGCGCCGGCGCGATGACCGCTGCGCTCCTCGCTGGCGAGGCGCCGGTTGGCTTCTGCGGCGTGCGTCCCTCCGGCCACCACGCCGAGCGCGGGCGGGCGATGGGCTTCTGCCTGTTCAACAACGTCGCCGTCGCCGCGGCTGTCGCGATCGCCGAGCTCGGTGTGCGCCGCGTGTTCATCCTCGACTGGGACGTCCACCACGGCAACGGCACCGCTGAGATCTTCCACGATCGCGCAGATGTGCTGTTCGCGAG
Organism: uncultured Solirubrobacteraceae bacterium; assembly: GCA_963830345.1. Classification (GTDB taxonomy): domain Bacteria; phylum Actinomycetota; class Thermoleophilia; order Solirubrobacterales; family Solirubrobacteraceae; genus Palsa-744. The sequence continues at coordinate 890,926 of CAWHLZ010000001.1, forward strand.
CATCCACCAGCTGCCGCTGTTCCCCGGCACGGGCCTACTCGAGGATGCGGGCTCGGGGGCTGGGGAGGGATACACGATCAACCTCCCCGTGCCCCCGGGCTCGCAGGAGCCTCTGTGGCTGGCGTTGCTCGAGCAGGTCGTGTTGCCTGCGGCGGTTGCGTTCGCGCCGGAACTGGTGCTGGTTTCCGCCGGCTTCGACGCCCACGCTGAGGACCCGCTGGCGGAGTGCCGCTTGCAGACGGGCTCGTTCGTGGAGATGGCCGTGCGGGTACATGACATGGCGCGGGCCGCCGAGATCCCGCTCGGAGTGGTGCTCGAGGGTGGATACAACCGCCGTGTGCTCGCCGAGTGCGTGTGCGTGACGCTGCCCGCCCTAGCGGGCGATGTGCGTGCGGGCGTAGCACCGCAACCGCCGGCCGAGTCTGGATCGCTGACCGCGTGCGCGGCCGCCCAGGTCGGGCGCTACTGGCCTGTCTGAACGGGCGCCGCTCGTGCCGCGGCACGTCATGTCGTGTCGATCAGATCCCCTGCCCGGGCAGGAACTCGTTGGTGAACGGGGGCAGCCCGCCGTTCGGATTGTGCTCGAGCAGGCCGTGCGCGAGCATCCAGCTACCGAACGCCGCCCACTGCGACGGCTGCTGCCAGCCGAACGGATCGTTCGGATCGGCCGGCTGCGCCGCCGGCAGCGTCTGCTTGATCGATTCCAGCTGGAGCTTCGGTTCCAGCGATGGGTTCGCCTTGACCACGAGCGCCGCCGCTGCCGCGGGGTCGGCGCGAACCTCGCGCTCACCATGCGTGAGCGCCTGTAGGAAGGCTCGCAGGTCCTGGCCATCGGTGTGGGCCTCGTCTTCGCGGACCACGAGCACGAGCTCGTCGTAGCTCGGCACTCCCGCTTGATCGACGGGGATCACGAGCGGATGCTTGTGCGCCAGACGCAGCTGGATCGCCTCGTAGTTCCAATAGCCCCCCAGCGTCGCCGCCACCTTCCCGGAGAGCATCGCCGGCACGAGGTCGAAGCCGACGTTCACTTCCTTGACCTTCGACGGGCTCACGCCGGCGCTCTGCAGCGTGGTTCGCAGCTCGGCCGCCTGATATGGGATTCCAGCGGTGCCGACGGTCTTGCCCGCGAGCTCCGCCAGGTTGCTCACATGCTGTTCCGGTAGGGCGATGATCGACGTGAGCGGGCGTTGCACGAGCGCCGCGATCGACACCAGCTTCAGGCCCTCGTCGCGCGCAAGCAGCAGCTCCGGCTCGTACGAGATCGCCATGTCCACCTTTCCCGCGGCGAGTAGCTTCAGCGGTTCCGCCGTTTCGGAAGGGACGACCGGATGCACGTCCAGGCCGACCGCGCGAAAGTCCCCGTGTGCGATCGCCGAGTACAGCGCCGCGTGGTCGGCGTTGGGGAACCAGTCGAGCATCACCGTGAACGGCTTTGTACTCGCCGCGGAGGTGACGTCCTGCTTGGCACCGCACGCTGTCAGGGTCACGGTGCACGACACGGCTAGCAGGACTGGCGCGATGCTTCGACGGACGGCGTACAGGGCTTTCAACGGTTGTCCCCTCTCGGTTGGCTGGCCCACGGCGCCAGACGGCGCTCAGCGAGGGCAAGGGCATAGAAGCAGGCGACGGCGAACACGAACAGCACCGCCGTCGCCGCATACGCGCGCGGCGTCTGGAAGCCGCCGGCATCGGTCACGATCTCGCGTCCCAGCCCCGAGTAGGCCGCGGTGCTGGGGGTACTGGTCTCAGCAATGAACGCGCCGATCACGCCCACCGCGAGCGCGATCCGCGCTCCGCTGAGGGCTGCCGGCAGCGCCGCCGGCAGCTCAGCGAAGCGGAACGTCTGCCAGCGGGACGCGTCGAGCGTGCGCAGCAGCTTGGGCTGATCCGGGTCGACGGTCGCCAGCCCGTCGACGGTCGTGACGAGGACCGGGAAGAAGCAGATCAACGCGATTACCACGAGCTTGGGGAAGAGCCCGAAACCCCACCAGAAGACCAGCAGCACGCCGATGACTGGGATCGGTACGGCCTGGGAGCCGACGGCGAGCGGGTAGACCGCGCGACGCAACAGCGGCGAGAGGTGAATCGCCACCGCTAGCGCGAGTCCGCCGGCCAGCGCCAGCGCGAGGCCGAGCACGACCTGCTCGGCGGTGACCATGAAGTTCTGCCACACGAGGCTCCGGTTGCTCCAGAGAGCTGCCGCCACCGCATGGGGTGCGGGGAGCAGGTCGGCTTCCACACGCGCGAGGTCCACGTATAGCTCCCACCCGCCGAGTAGCACAGCCGCCAGCAGGATTGGCGCTGTCGCGTCTCGCGCATGCGCGGCGCCGGCTCTCATCGACGCCCCCCCATCCCCAGCACGCTCAACGCCTGCTCGCGCAGGGCGATCGCCTCGGGGTCGGTACGCACGCGCGGGCGCTCGCCCGTCCCCGAACGGGGGATCTCCACCTCTAGCTGGGCGATCACCTGCCCCGGCCGCGGTGACAGCACGGCGATACGATCGGCGAGCACGATCGCCTCCTCGACGTCATGGGTCACCAGCACGACCGTGCGCGGCTCCCGTGCGAGCGTCCGGGCTAGCCAGTCCTGCATTTCACAGCGCGTGATCGCGTCCAATGCTCCGAACGGCTCGTCCAGGCACAGGACCGGCTTGCCGGCCAGCAGGGTCCGCAGGAACGCCACCCGCTGGCGCATGCCCCCGGACAGCTCGTGTGGCCGGGCATCCTGGAAGCCATCGAGCCCGAGCTCGGCAAACAGAGCGGTGGTGCGGGCGCGCGCCTGCGCGCGTGAGCGGCCCGCTATGCGCAGCGCGAGCGCGGCATTGTCGAGGGCGCTCAGCCACGGCAGCAACAGATCGCGCTGGGGCATCAGCACGGCGGGCGCGCACACGATCGAGCCGCCGTCGGGGGACTGCAGCCCGCAGAGCAGCTCGAGCAGCGTGCTCTTGCCGCATCCGCTCGGTCCCACCACCGCCAGCAGCTCGCCGCTGTGCGCGCGCAGGGACATTTCGTCAAGTGCCTTCACGTCCGCGCCCCGCCGGCCGCGGTAGATGCGGCTCACGCAGTCGAGCATGATCTCCGCGTCGCCCACCGTGCGCCGGCGCTGAAGAGGAGACTGCAGTTCGGTCGGCACTTCGCTCCCTTCGCGGGCATTACCCCACAGGTTCTAAGGGTCAGCGCCGGGGGAATCACTTCCCGTGCGCCATCTCAGCCGGCCTACCCGCCAGCCCCCCTGGTGTCTGCTGTTCCTGCGCTGATGCTAGCGCGCGGCTGCAATGACCGGGCGCGTCAACGCGCGCACGAAGTCCTCGAGCTGGGCCGTCGTCCAGCACTCAAACGCGGTGCAGTGCTGCTCGTAGGCGGCGATCACCGAGTCGCCGTAGTTCCAGTACAGGCGTGGCTCCGGATTCAGCCAGAACGTACGTCCCGCGCGCGCCGCGATCTGCGCAAAGATGTCCGCGCGCGGGTCGCGCCCGTTTGTGCGTGCGTCCCCGAGCACGATCACCGTGGCGCGCGGGTGCAGGTCGTCCTCCACGCAGACCAGGAACTCCGACCACACACGCCCGTAGTCGGTGTAGCCGGAGATGTCCGCGACGCCCGCGTCGCTCGAGATCCGTTCGCTGACCGTCTTGAAGTTGCGCTCGTGTTCAAAGATGTCGGTGACCTCGGAGATGCGCTCGATGAACACGAACGAGCGCATCTTGCGGAAGGTGTCGTGGAGCGCGTGCAGCACCGACAGGAAGAACACCGACGCGGAGGTGACGCTGGTGGACACGTCGCATAGGACGTAGATCTCCGGTCGTTTGGGGCGTCGCGGCCGATACTTGAGCACCACCGGCACGCCGCCAGTCTGCAGCGACGCGCGCATCGTGCGCCGCACGTCGACGTGGGCGTGGCGGCGATGGCCGCGGTTCTGCATACCTTGCGTGGCCAGTCGCCGGCGCAACTGGGTCACAACGCGGTGCACCGCCGCCAGATCGGCGAGCGGACCGGAGGGCAGCGCTCGGTCGAGCTCTCCCAGCGCCCGCGCAGGCGGCAGGTTGCCCGTGCGCTCGATCTGCGCACGCTCGAGCTCCCGGCGCAGTAGCGCCTCGAAGCGGCGCAGCGCATCTCTGGGCAGACCGTCGCGCCGGGGGTCCTCCGGCGGTAGCTCGGGTTGGGGCTCGGCGCGCAGGCCGAGTGCGCGGCGGATGCGCTGCACGTCCACGCCGATTACCCCCGAGCCCTCCTGGCGGTGGGCGAACGCCGCGATCGCCATCCGCGCGAGGTCGCGCATCGCGCCCTCTGATCCGTCGCGCAGGGCGGCTGCGATCTGCATGCGCAGCTCCTCGAGCTCCTCCTCGGAGAGCTCGCCAAGCGCCGCCCGATCCTCCTCGCGGATGCCCTCGCGCGAGGCGGCGATCTCGACGGTGCGGAAGAAGAAGCGGTCGAACACCAGCTCGAACACCCGTCGGTCCTCCTGGCTCTTGGCCAGCGTTGCCGCTAGTGCCTCGCGGAAGTCCTCCTGGGAGGTCCAGCTAATCTCGCGCAGCACTTCGAAGGCGTCAAGCATCTCCGAGGTGCCGACCGCGACGCCTTCACGGCGCAGCTCCTCGCCCAGCTCCAAGATCCGCGCCGGCAGGCCTTCCAGGTCGGGGCTGCGCGCCAGAACGCCGTCGTCAGGCGACATCGGCGGGCGATCGCAGCTTCAGCCCCACGCGCTCGGCCACCACGTCCATGTCCGTACGGTGCTTGACGATCACCGACATCGTTTCCGTGAACGTGTCCGCGTCGATGTCCTTGACCCCCAGCAGCAGCAGCGCACGTGCCCAGTCGATCGACTCGGCGATCGACGGCGGCTTCTTCAGGTCCAAGGCGCGCACCATGCCGATCACCTCCACGAGCCGTTGGGCTACCGTCTCCGACAGCTCAGGCGCGTGCAGACGTACGATTTCTAGCTCGTGCTCGAGTGTCGGGTAGTCGAGCCACAGGTACAGGCAGCGGCGCTTGAGCGCCTCGGTCAGCTCGCGCGAGTTGTTGGAGGTGAGCAGTACGACCGGATGCGTGCGCGATTGCACCCGTCCGAGCTCGGGGATCGAGATCTGGAAGTCGGAGAGCACCTCCAGCAGCATCGCCTCGAACTCCTGGTCGGTCTTGTCGATCTCGTCGATCAGCAGCACCACCGGCTCCTCCGAGGCGATCGCGGTCATCAGTGGTCGCGCCAGCAGGAACTCCTCGCCGAAGATGTCCTCCTGGACGGCATCCCAGCCCGTGTCGGAAGCCTCGGCCTGGATCCGCAGCAGCTGCTTGCGGTAGTTCCACTCATACAGGGCCTTCGCCTCGTCCAGCCCCTCGTAACACTGCAGGCGTACCAGCTCCCGGCCCAGATATGAGGCGAGCGCCTTGGCGAGCTCGGTCTTGCCTACACCCGCAGGCCCCTCGACCAGCACAGGCTTGCCGAGCCTCGTCGCCAGGAATGACACGAGCGCGGTCGACTCGCCGGGCAGGTAGCCCACGCCGCGCAGGCCCGCGGCTACTTCTGCGACAGAGGCGGGCGCCGGAGTCAGAGGGGCGGGCATGCTCAGCGCAATGATAGGTGCCGCGCTACTCCGAGCGAGTGGGGGAGTCCTCGAAGGACAGCTGCTCCCCCTTCGGGGACGATGCGGGCGGCGCGGGAGGGTAGGGCGTGCGTCCGTGCGCTGGGGCGGGCTCGTGGGCTGGGGTGGCTCCGGGCGCTGAGGTGGGTCTGTGCGCCGGCACCGGTCCAGGCGCTGGCACCGGCCCCGGACGTGGCTGGCGGATGCGCCCCGGAGTCACGGCGGTGGCATCCGGGTCAACCGGCGGACGCGGGCGCGTGCCGCGGGAGCGCCTCAGCGGTGGTTCGGGGCGTTCGAGTGCGCGTATTCGTCCGCCGGCGTAGACGAGGCTGAGCGCCAGCAGTAGGGCGATAAAGATCCCCCACTCGACCCCGACGGTTGCGGTCACGCGTTCATTGCCCTGCAATCCCGGCTTGTCGAGCAGCCGGTAGAAGATCAGCAGCGCCGCCCAGCCGCCGGCGATCATCAAGATCAAGCCGTCGCCACCGGGAAGCTGGAAGAGGCGCCCCTCGGCGCGCGCGAACAGCATTGCGAGCACCCCGGCGCTGACGAGCAGCACGGCGGCCTCCACGAAGGAGAACGCTTGGAATGCGCTGAGGCTGGTCTCGGTGGCCTTGGCCGCGCCGCGCACCACGACCGTGTCGGTCTTGCTGTACCAGTCCAGGAACATCGACGCGAACAGACCGAGCGACGCGAGCGCGGCGAGACGTTGCTCGGGCGCTAGTGCACGCCATGCGTGGGTGAGCCTTGTCATCTGTGCTCGTCGCCTCGCCGGATCGTGATGGGGGTCACTCGCGCCTAGTCTAGGCGCGGCGCCTGAAGCTAATGGCCGGCGACCACGACTTTGCCGCTCGTCGTGGAGAAGTTGCCCGCCAGATCGGTTGCGGTGAGCTCGATCGAGAAGGTCCCTCGCTTGGTCGGGGTGATCCATAGCAGTCGCGGCTTGCCACGTTCGACGGTGGCGCTATTGGTCCACACCACCCGCGAGCCTTGCCGCACCGTCAGGCTCACGGTCGAGATCTTCGACAGCGAGAACTGTACGCCCGCGCGTGCGCCGCCTGGCAGTGTCTTGGACAGGAGCGAGATCGCCGGCGGGGTATGCAGGTCGGCGGTGAAGCGCTGCGCGGTCGTGCAATAGATCTCATCGCCTGGGATTTGAGCGCCCGTCCCCCCGTAGGCCTGCGCGGCCTGTGCGGCCTGTGCGCTCGCACCACCGGTGCTCGATGAGGGCGTGGCGGGGGTCGGGGTGGTGCTCGTCGGAGGGGCGGTGCTCGTCGGAGGGCCCGTGGGCGTGAGGGGCGGCCCGTTGCGGGTGCGTTCGCACAGGTGCTGGAGGAATTCCGTGAGCAGTTCGTGGTAGTTGAGGTCGGATTCCCCGAACTGGTCGTACATCGACCACGCGCCCGTGTCGTACAGCGGCACGATCGCGCGCGCCTCGGCGTCGCCGGCTTCAAACAGCGCCAGTCCGAGCGGGTCCTTGGTGATGGTCGTGTAGTCGTAGAGCCCGACCAGCGACTGGATGAAGCCGTTGAGGATCCTGTCGCTGGGGGCGTAGGTGTACTCGGCGTACATGGCGCCGGCCGGCGTCTTCACGCGCACACCTTGCGGCGGCGGCGTCTGGAAGATGCCGAGCGCCTGCTGCGCGGCGGTTAGGTCCGCCGGTTCCTTGAAGCGCGACCAGGCGCGGGCGAGCACCTGCAGCGCGGTTCCCTGCGACAGGCCGCTCGTCCACGGGGGGGTGCCGCCGTCGAAGTTGAACATGTACTCCCACGCGATGCCGCCCGCACGCTCGGTCGCCAGTGGAATGACTTCGCCGAGAAGCTGACGCAGGTTGGCATTTTCGTCGCCTGACAGGTAGTAGCCGTTGGCCTCGCCGAAGGTGGCAAGCCACTGGATCTCGATCCCCTGTCCCGGGTAGTGCTCCCAGATGATCTTGCTCGCAGGGAAGCTCACGCGCTCGTCGCTCGACAGCAGCGGTTCGGTCGTCCACCACTGCCGGTTGCGTTCGAGCGTCAGGAACAGCGCCGGCAGCCGCGACGGGATCAGCTCACCGGCGGCCGCCATCGCTTGGACGTTTGCCAGCACGGCGCCCAGTTCCGTCTTGCGCGTGCCGCTCAGCTTGCCCAGTGAGCTTTTTGCCGCGACGTAGGCCGCGTAGTCCTGCTGGTAGGTCGCTGCGCTGATCGCCGCGCTGTGCAGCAGGCTCTGCAGGGCCGCCGTGACGGTGGGCCCATGGCTGGCTACGGACCGTGCGATCGCAGCATCTGCCCGAGCGACCACGTGGACACGGACCGGAGCCAAGGTGCTCGCTGGCCGAGCTTCGACCGGTTCGCCAGCAAAGGCAGGAATAGCTGTGGTCCCGCTGAGGGCGACCACGCCCAAGGCGGTTGCCGCGAGACGCTTGGCGCGCACCGCGCCGATGCTAGCGCGACCGCGGCCGGCTCACTCCGGTTCGAGCTCCAGATCCTCGACCCCGTCCAGCTCGTCGTCCTCCTCGTCTCCGTCCTCGTCATCGGCGTCGAGGTCGTCGTCCGGCAGCAGGTCCTCGCTGGCCCCGTGCGAGAGCTGGAAGCGCTCGACGAGCTCGTCGCGCTTGTGCTCGTCGAGCGGGGAGTCCTCAGAGATCAACACCCACTCCTCGCCGTCGAACTCGTCCGTCTCGAAGATCTCATGGTCGACCTCCGGCGAGTCGTCGACGACAATCATGATCTCCGTCTGGGGGTTGAAGTAGGTGCCGGGGCGGATGGTGATCTCGTCGAGCTGGAAGCGGCGTGCGTTGGTCATGGCGCGTTTATACCCGACGACACGACCATCGTGTTCACGGCTGGAGCTCGTCGAGGGTGCGCGCGACCTCGGCGTCCACGTCGAGCGGCTCCTGGCCCTGGCGGATACGCCGTTCGTTGCGGGCGACGACGAGCTGGCGCACCTCCGCGACGAGCCCGGCGTCGCGCGCGGCCGGTGCCTGCTCGCTCGCCAGCAGTCGTGCGAGCTCCGACTCGACATCCAGCGCGGGCTGCCCGCTGCGCACAAGCCGTTCGCTGCGGGCGCTCAGCATCTGGCGGATCTCGCGCTCGCGCTCGGTTCGCTCCGCGGCGGAGTCGGACACCGACGCCGGCGCGGCGTTCCCATAGTCGCCTTCCCGCGAGATCCCTCCTCGTCCAATCTGGTCGTATGTGCTGTCGCCGCTTCCGCGGGTAAACAGGAGCAGCACCGACATCACCACGGAGAGAGCCACCGTGCCGAACACCACGTAGCCCAGCGCGTTTTCAGCGAGGGCGAACACCACGATCGAAGGGGTGCTGCGCACGGACGCTGATTGTTGCCGATCGGCCGACTCTTCGCTACGCTGGCAGGTCTAGATTGACTGACCAGTCAATCTACTGTCACGTGCCAGCCCGTTAGGAGATCCGAGAATGGTCGATTTCACGCTCACCGATGAGCAGAAGAACTTGCGCGAGATGGCGCATGACTTCGCGGTCAAGGAGATACGCCCGGTCGCCTGGGAGTACGACAAGGATGGCGCGTGGCCCGCAGAGATCATCAAGAAGGCCTGGGAGGTCGGCCTGATGAACTCGCACATACCAGAGGAGTACGGTGGCGCCGGGGCGGGCTACCTGGAGGGTTGTCTGATCGAGGAGGAGCTCTCGTGGGGCTGCTCGGGAATCCAGACCTCGCTCGGTTGCAACGGGCTGGCCACCGCGCCGATCACGTTGGGGGGCTCGGAGGAGATCAAGAAGAAGTACCTGGGCATGCTCACCGAGGAGCCCAAGCTCGCGTCCTTCTGCCTGACCGAGCCCGACGCCGGCTCGGACGTCTCGGGCATGCGCACGACCGCAGTGCGCAAGGGCGACAAGTACGTGATCAACGGTTCCAAGTGCTTCATCACCAACGGCGGCTACGCCGACTACTACACCGTCTACGCGAAGACCGACAAGGACGCCGGCCACCGCGGCATCTCGGCGTTCGTCGTCGAGCGCGACTGGGGGGTAGTGGTCGACAAGAAGGAGGACAAGCTCGGCCAGCGCGCGTCCAACACCGCCACGATCTCATTCAATGACGTGGAGGTTCCCGTCGAGAACCTGCTCGGTGAAGAGAACGCGGGCTTCAAGCTCGCGATGATGACCCTCGACCGCACCCGTCCCGGTGTGGCGGCGATGGCGACCGGCATCGCACGCGCGGCATTCGAGTTCGCGACCGACTACGCCAAGGAACGCGTCCAGTTCGGCGTCCCGATCGCGATGCACCAGGCGATTCAGTTCATCATCGCCGACATGGCCACAGAAATCGAGGCGTCGCGTCTGCTCACGTGGAAGTCCGCCTTCATGCTCGACAACGGCGAACGCAACACACTCGTCTCCTCGCACGCAAAGCGCTTCGCGGCCGACACCGCGATGAAGGTTGCCACCGAAGCGGTCCAGGTCTACGGCGGCTACGGCTTCATCAAGGAGTACCCCGTCGAGAAGCTCTTCCGCGATGCAAAGATCATGCAGCTGTACGAGGGCACGTCCCAGATCCAGCGCCTGGTGATCGCCCGCGAAACGTTGCTTCCGCGGCGCGTCGAGGAGCCGGCTGCCGCGATGGCCTAGCCTCACAATCGCGGCCTTTCACGCCGACAGACGGCGGCTGGTGGTGTACGTGGATGTATGCTGGTTGCAATGGGGCGTGAGGGCGCACCGGGTGCGGTCGCCTCGGGGGTTTGGGTGCCAGGCCTGGGAGATGGGGTATCCGGCCTGGAGTCGGCGCCGAGGCGAAGCGTGTGGTTGCGCCTCGTGGTGGTGGGCGCCGCGGTGGCGCTCGGGTGTGCGGCTGGCGTAATGCTGCCCGGCGCAACCGCTGTACGCATGGTCGGGACGCGTCGTGGCCTCGAGGGCTTGCCGGCCGCCGCGCAGGGGTCGGTGTCGGCGGCGTTGGGGCGCGACGAGCCGGCCTACCGTGTGCTCGGATTGCGAGCGGTCAACCCCGCGCAGCATTTGCGTGTGGGCTTCTCGCGCCGGAATGTCACGGTCGTGTCGGGTGGGGCCCGGATCGCCCTGGCGCTGTCAGCCTACGGCTATGCGAGCGCGCTGTGGCCGCTCGCGCCGGTGACTCCGCGCGTGAGCGCCAACCGTGTCAGCTACATCCACGGGTCGCTCAGGGAGTGGTTCGCGAACGGTCCACTGGGGCTCGAGCAGGGCTTCGATATTGCCGCGCGCCCGCACCTCGGGAGCGGGCCGTTGACGTTCTCACTGGCACTGTCGGACAACCTCGCCCCACGCCTCCAGCGTGGGGCGCTGCTGCTCAGCGGCGACGGTGTTTCGCTTCGCTACGGCGGCCTGGTTGCCACGGATGCGCGCGGGCGCGCTCTGCCTTCGTGGCTGCAGCTGGTTGGAGACCATGTCCTGATCCGCGTCGACGATCGCGGCGCTACCTACCCTCTGCGGATCGACCCATTCATCCAGCAGGGCGAGTTGACCGGCTCGCACGGCACCAGGGGAGAAGAACTCGGCGAATCAGTGTCCGTCTCGGGCGACACGATCGTCGTCGGCACGCCCAACTACGCAATCCCTCCGACTAGTAAGGAACAGGGCGCGGCGTATGTGTTCGTGAAGTCGACCTCGGGCTGGGCCAACGCGACCCAGACCGCCGTGCTGACCGCGAAAAAGGGCCAATCGGAAGAACTGTTTGGCCACTCGGTGGCGGTCTCGGGCAACACGATCGTAGTCGGCGCGCCCTTCCGTGAAGTCGGCAAGAACACAGGCCAGGGCGCGGTGTACGTGTTCGTGAAGCCCACCTCCGGATGGAAAAATGCGACCCAGACCGCAAAACTCACCGCCGCAAAAGGTGCGGAGAATGAATTCTTCGGCGAATCAGTCGCCGTCTCGGGCAACACGGTGCTCTCCGGAGCGCCTAGCCACAAGGTCGGCAAAAACGCCATGCAGGGCGCGGTGGATGTCTTTAGGAGGCCCGCTTCTGGCTGGGCCGGCTCGCTGACCCAGACCGCCGAGCTGACCGCGTCAGGCGGCGAAGCGAACGACGCTCTGGGTATCTCAGTTGCGATCTCGGGCAACACGATCGTCGCGGGGGCAGAACTGCACAAGGTCGGCACGAGCACCGATCAGGGCGTGGCATACGTGTTTGTGAAGCCTGTCTTGGGCTGGGCAAACGCCACCCAGACCGCAGAGCTAACCGACGAAAAAGGCAAAGCGAGTGAATTGTTCGGCCACTCGGTCGCGGTTTCGGGCGACACCGTCGTCGCCGGCGCGCCCCACCACGAGGTCGGCACCAACGCCGACCAGGGCGCGGCGTACGTGTTCTTGAGGCCCGCTGCGGGCTGGGGCGGCTCGCTGACTCAGACCGCCGAACTGACCGCTTCAGATGGCGTTAAAAATGAACTGCTTGGCCGCTCGGTGGCGGTCTCGGGCAACACGATCGTGGCCGGCGCGGGTTTCAAAGAAGTCGGCAAAAACGCCGATCAGGGCGCGGTGTATGTGTTTGTGAAGCCTGTCTCGGGCTGGGCAAACGCCACCCAGACCACCGAGTTGACCGCTGCGAATGGCACTGCTGGAGACGGCCTCGGCAAGTCGGTGGCGGTCTCGGGCAACACGATCGTCGCCGGTGCGCCCGGCCACGCGGTCGGCAAAAACCTCGCGCAGGGCGCAGCGTACGCGTTCGTCGCTCAGTCGCGTCGGTCGCGCTCGTCTCGCCGCTGACACCGACCTCGGCAGCCTGAGCGATCGAGCAGGGCGAGTCCGACGGCGGGTACGCTGCACGTGTGCGCCGAGGTATGTCGATCCGTAGGCTGCTGCTGGCCGTCGTTGGGGTGTTGGCAGTCGTGGTCGTCGTGCTCAACTGGACCTACGGGCGCCTCCCTGCGGAGCCCAGGCCGACCGGATCGTTCGTGCAGATCGGCAAGCTGCGGATCCATTACATCGAACATCCTGGAGCCGGGACGCCCGTTGTGCTGATCCACGGCCTGCCGGGGACGGCAGAGGATTGGGAAGATGTCACGCCGCTGCTGGCGGGCCATCGCACGATTGCAATCGACCGTCCCGGCTTTGGCTATTCCAGTGGCGGCTATGTGCCTTTTGACCGTCAGCTAGAAGTGATGCACGAGCTGTTCGCAAAGCTTCACGTTACGCAGGCGATCCTTGTGGGCCATTCCTATGGTGGGACAATTTCACTTGGATTCGCCGAGCGCTATCCGAGCGAGGTTCGTGGCCTCGTGCTCGTCGACGCGGCCGCCGCTGGCCAGAAGGTCGGAGACTTCACAGATGTGCAGGCACACGCGGTGCGGTTCCTGCAGCTACCGATCATCAGGCAAATCGCTAACGCGACGTTCGCGCAGCTCCTCATCACGGTGTCCGTAAACATGGGCGAGAGCGAAGCGTTTCATCCGCTGCCGGTCGTGGCTGCACACCGCCGCCGCGTGCTGGCGATCAACATGACCCACGGCAATTTGGAAGCGTGGGCCGGCGAGATACTCGCCGCAAACGGTGTAATCGCTCAGATTGACAAGCGCTTCGGCGTGATCCGCGCGCCTGCTGTCGTGATTCAGGGTGACGAGGACGAGCTGGTCAAGCCGATCTACGGGCGTCGCCTCGCGGCTGAGCTGCCCAACTCCCGTCTGGAGATGATCTACGGCGGGCACATGCAACCCTACGACCATCCAGCGGTGATCGCCGCAGCCGTTCAGAGCATTGGCCTCGCGCCTTAGCAACTAGTGTCCTGATGCGGTAGTTCGGTTGCAGTAGCGGCTGATGGATTCGAGGATCTGGTCGGCTGTCTTGGTCCAGATGTAGGGGCGTGGATCGTCGTTCCAGTCGTTTATCCAGGTGCGGATGTCGCTGTTGAGCTCGCGCACTGAGCGGTGCGTGCCGCGGCGGAGCTTCTTGCTGGTGAGCTCTGAGAACCAGCGCTCGACGAGGTTCAGCCACGAGCTGCTGGTCGGGGTGAAGTGCAATACGAACCGCGGATGGGCGAGCAGCCATTTCTTGACGGCGGGCGTCTTGTGGGTGGAGCTGTTGTCGAGGATCACATGCACGTCCAAGTCGGCGGGGACCTCGCGATCAAGGGTCTGCAGGAACTTCTTGAACTCGATCGCGCGGTGGCGGGCGTGCAGCGACCCGATCACCTTTCCCGTCGTGATGTCCAATGCGGCGTAGAGGCTCGAGGTGCCGGCACGCTTGTAGTCGTGCGTCGCGCGCTGCGGGGTTCCGGGCAACATCGGCAGGATCGGTGCTGTCCTGTCCAGTGCCTGGATCTGGGACTTCTCATCCACACACAGCACGACAGCTCGCTCCGGCGGGTTCAGGTAGAGCCCGACAACATCGCGGACCTTGGCCACGAACTGCGGGTCCTTGGAGAGCTTCCAGGTTTCGCTGCGGTGAGGCTGAAGGCCGAACGCGTGCCAAATCCGCAGCACCGCTGACTGCGTGAGGCCGACCTCTCTGGCCATCGAGCGCGTCGACCAGTGCGTCGCATCCTTCGGCGTGGACTCCAGCGTCTTTACGATCACCTCCTCGACCTGCTCGTCGGTGATCGTTCGCGGTTTCCCCGGTCGGGGCTCGTCTAGCAGCCCGTCGAGACGATACTCTGAAAAGCGCGAGCGCCACTTGGTTACGCTGCTCCGATCCACACCCAAGCGCCCAGCGATCTCGGTGTTCTTCAGCCCCGCGGCCGCAGCCAGCACGATCCGGGAGCGTTGCGCGAGCGCCTGAGCACTCGTATGACGACGCGCCCAAGACTCAAGCTGAGCGCGCTCCCCCTCTGACAACTCGATGGAAACAGCAACAGGAATAGGCATACATACTGCCTACCCAAATGCTGACCAATTAATGCATCAGGACACTAGCACATAGCCAGCGCCTCCCGTTGCCCAGACCACCTGGATCACATCACGGGGACCCCGTCAGTGAGCAACGTCGTATGTGTACCAAACGCCCCAGAGACCGTCACCGTATAATCAAAAACACCACACCAGTGAGGATAAGCAACGCACCACACACGCCAGACGCTACGAAAAGACTCCTCAAACTTCGACGCTGCAAGAAATAGTCGAAGCGCTGCTGGCGGTCTAGAGACATCTTCCCTCGAACACTCGATAGCTGTCTAGGAAGAAGCCACCGTGCCCAAAGAACTATGCCCACACCGACGGCTATAAAGAGAAGATCGCTCAGCATGTCCGTTGCTCGCTAGAGATGTCGCACGAGCCAACGTTCTGTGATCACGGCGAAAAGCATCAATAGCAGCCAGAGACAGAGCAACACCACGACGATGCCCACTTCTTTGCCTCCGACGCCCGCCGCAATCGCAGCAACGAAGATCATCAGACTCATCAGCGTGATCATCCGACGAAATATCCGCCGAAACACGCGCCGATCCTGCGCTTTCGTGTCAGCGCTCAATTCTTTGTGTCCTTCCACGCGTCGATAGTCGCGGTGACTCCTCCTCCGAAAGCGGCCAGAGTTAGTGAACCGATCTTGTAGCAATCAAAAGCAGTGAGCGGGTCCTCGCCAGCCGCAAGACCGCAGAGGCTTGTTGCGAGCGCACCGGTAGCGCCGATTACCAGAGCGGACACACCCGCGATCGCGGTGGCCACGAGTTTGTGCACATGATGCTTCACCAAATACCACGCTTTGGTTATTCCCCCCATAGGCCTGCGTATCGCGCGCAAGGTTCTGACGTCTTTTCTGCACGGTCCAGACTCTCGCAAAGCTTCACCGCACTAACGCGTACCCCAGCGTCAGCTTCGCTACTTGATTGTGGCAACGGCTGGTACAGCAGCCCTTCCTCTAGATGCGCTTCCTGACCGGCCGGCTTGCTGCCTGGGTGGTAGGCCGCTTCTTCATATCCTTCTTCTTCTTCCCCGACCCGCGTCATTCTTTAGCGAGCGCCCTGCCGTAGAGGCGTAGAAGCGCCCCAATCAAAATGACAGTCCCCGCTGCGGCCAGCAAGTAACGGTGACTAGCGAATCCGGTGGTGGCGAATGACGCTCCTATGATGCCAGCGAGAACAAACGAGCGTCGCTGCCGCTTCTGATCGCTGTTGCCTACCATAACCACACGGTCTTGACTGAGCCCGTAGACCGACCCGATGACGAGAATGCCGCCCAGAGCAGCGGCCGGATATTCGTCGTTTAGCACTCCGGCAATCAGGAAGCAAAGGCCAGGCACGCCAACAACTAGAAAGTGCATAAGCGTGCGTTTCATAGGGCTTCAACGATCGCTTCTACCGCCTTGTAGACACCGTATCCAGCACACCCTACCTCCGCCGGTGCGCCGAAAATGTCGATGCCCGGGGTGAGAGCCGCTCCCCCGACGATGCCGCAATAAGTCTCAAAGACCTTGGTCCAACTGCCGTTCGTGGCACGAATTCGCACGTTGTAACCGCTGTGGCGCCTTTTGCGACAAGACTTGCACGTACCCTCTCCGCCCCTCGCAGAACGAGCGCACGGCCCTTCCGAGCTCGCTACGCACAGCGGCACCACGGACCCAAGCGTGCTACCAGCTTCGCTTTCGCCCGCCGCTTCCCCTAGCGGCTGTACGAGGATCGCCGGTTCGGTGTGTGCTCCTTCTTTGCCACTTTCAGCGCCTTGATGGTAGCTAGCCCATTCGTATTCGCCTTCTTCTTTTGGTTTGCGGAGCGTCAGGCTCATGCGGTTGATGGCCTTCACACCGCGCGACTCACCGCAAAGGCGATCACCACGAGACCAAAGACGATCCACATCAAGAGGCGCCACTGGCGAGCGCGTCTTTTGTCCAGCGATGCTTCTCCTGAATCAATACCCTCAACGTGGCGCGTTGTGGGTCGGCGTCGATACGCAATCCCAATCAGAACTGCGGTGACCATCGCCATACCAAAACGGATAGCAAGCACTTCGACAGTTAGGCTCCCCGTGATCGCGGCGACGAGCACGTAAGCGAGCAACGCGCCTAGGAAGATTCTGCCCTCAATCCTTGGAGCGTCAGACATGACCGCGGCACTCTTGCCTAGCGTTAGAATCTTTCATGTTCACACGCATATGTCACGGCAGCACCAGCAGTACCGCCAATAACGCCTGCTTGGTACACGCCGATACCGTCCGATAGGGCAGTCGCGCCGGCACCCACCAACGTACCAGCACCTATGCCTTGGACTAGGCAAGCAACGGTGTCAACTTCTGCTGCGTGGCTTTTCAGCCAATGCACGATGCCCCTGGCAGCTTTCACGACTGCCTTTGCTGCCCGCTTGGCTAGATTCTCTGCGCCGTGGATGAGGTTACCGGAAAAACTTGCATATCGAATGCACGCGCCCTTGTTATGTTCCTCAATACACATATGCGCCAGCGCAGACCCGGGCGTGACTCGGGCCTCGCCTTCGCCTTGGACTTCCAGTCCCGGCCCGAAGGTCGTTCCCTTTCCTTCTAGCACCGCTGATTCGACATGGGCTTCTTCCTGGCCACCCTTGGCATCTGAGTGGTAGCTGGCGTATTCGTATTCGCCTTCTTCTTGAGGAATCTCACCGGGCACGTCGCCTACCAACACGACGGAGGAACAAAGTACCATTCGATTCCTCGCTCAGCTATCGCTACTAGCTCGAAGGCGGGCTTGAGATCGCTTACGAAGTTCGATCGTAACGGCGCAAGCCACGCTTACCATCACGAGACTAATACTCCAGATCCACGGAAGACCAGCCCCGAAGCGCAAAAGCGGTGTTATCAGGACAATCCAGGCAAGCCATCGCGGTCCTATTTTCAAGTGGAGACGTTCCTCATCCGTTACGACCGGGGGCTGAGGAAGGAGACGCTTGGACACAGTCGTTGCAACAGGGTACGACAAAATGCCGCCTGCTATCACCGCAACGCCACTCGAGAGCCCTATCAAATAGCGCGCTCCCAGCACAGATGCGGACAATATGCTCAGTGTAACTGCGAGATGCATACTGTGAACGACGTTCCGCTTGCGCTGTGCAGACAAAATGCTCTCCCTGTTGGCAAATATATCAACCTACACGCTAAAATATGTCTTCTAGAATTATCACAGCCCCGCCCACTATGAAGCAACCCCCGTACGCGCCCGCCGCCGTGCCAAGTCCAACCGTTGTGACTGTCGCAAACGTCCCTCCAGCAACGCCGCCAACTAGGCAGCCGGCGATCGCACCTCCATGGAGTACTACGTCACCACGGCCACGTGTTGACCTAGCTCCAGGAGATCGAACACGATTGCGGTACCATCCTGGCGCCCGTTTACGGCATTCTTGCCTGATGTCCTCGCGGTGGGCCAGTGAGCCTAGAGCGACGCCGTGTTCGTACCCAGCGCCTGTGCCGCAGCGTTCACTCGGCGAGACATCTTCGCTCCCTCCTTCTTCGGCGCGTTCGAGCGGCCGTCTGACTACGGCGTCTTCGGCGTGGCCTTCGCCGTTGTCGACGACCGCTACTGCGACTCCCGGTCCGAAGCTTGCTTCACGTTCGGCCTGGCTGCCGTGGTACGAGGCGTATTCTTCTCCTCCTTCTTCTTGAAGCACCCGGAGCGCCAGCGTCACGTACCCGGAGCTGTCGTCGTAGACGTATCCACGGGTCATTGCGCATGTTTTCGACGTCGGCATCTGGAGCAGCTCAGATCACGATTGCGTCAGCAGATCCCAGACTGCGATCAGCAGCAAAAAGCCTATTACTGCAAACCATGCCCACTGGAAAGCCTTCATCTTTCGCGACTGCAGGAAGGGCTCCAGCTCCTGGTCGGTGAGCATGTGCGCCCTCTGCCTCACGGCTGACTTCCATCTCTGGAAGGCTGGGCGGCTAGCCGCCAGAGCGATGCTACTCAAAGCAACAACCACCAGATCAAAGACCGTGTTCGGCGTCACTAGACGCATTACCTCCATCACGGTCTTTGCGAACATCGTAGCTTTGCGCCCGGTCCAGTGATGGCGGAGCTGACGCAAGAACGCGTGCAAAAAGCGCGAAGCCTGCGCCAAGCGCGACCAAAGTCACTCCGGCGGTTGCCACGCCTGCGAGCAGCTTGCCCGCCTCCAGCCATCCCGCCAGGAAAGCCATCGCCATGCCGACTACAGTGAACGAAATTAGCGGACCTCTATAGGGTGCCAATCGTCTCATGCGCGTCAGAAGAGCTCCTTTATGCCGTCCCCTATTACGGACACGCTGGCCACGAAAGCGGAGCCTGGCCCCAACACGCAATGAAGGGCGACATCGGCCTCGCCTCCACCCACAACGCATGCGGCGAATGCGAATCCGCTCAACGCTGCGCCGGCACTGCCGGCCGTAACCTCGGCAGCTCCCAGCAGTATGTTGCGATGACCACTCCGTCCATAGAGTTTCCCGCCGTGAAGCCGAATCTCGCAGCCACACGAAACCGGTAACTCCGCCTCTATTTATCATCGCGTCACGAGCGCAAGAGCGATCAGAGCCGCGGGAACCCGGTTCGCACAGTGGCACGACCGAGTTATCACCCGACCCGGCTTCACTACCACTAGTCGTTTCGGGTAGGGGTTGGTAGAGCACCCCGGTTTCTAGATGTGCTTCTTCCTCGCCGTTCGCTCCTTGGTGGTATGCGACTTCTTCGTATCCGCCTTCTTCTTGAAAACTTGGCCAGCGGCGTCGTAGGCGTATCAAGGCGTCACGTTGTGGTCGTTGTGGATGAGAGCATCATGACGCCGCCATTCCAATCGCCAGAGGGGCTCCACCACCAAAAGAAGGCCCAGCGCAACGCCGAGTGGAACAGCTCGTTGCGCGATGCCGCTGATAGCAATACCTGCAACTGCCGCGATTACTACCACGAGTCCGGTTAGTGGCTTTCCCGAAGGCATTTCCCTTCGGCTTCTGATCCCGCGTGCGCTACCGGCTCTAAAACCTAGTACCTCGTGAGCAATCAATCCTGGCAGCATCAAAGCAAGCGTGACAAGCCAAGGCCAGTCCAAGACCAAACCTACAGCTGCCGGCACAAACATCACCGCGTACGTAGCCAAAGAAATTACGAGTGCAGGCGGTGCACGCACTCGCCACCACGGCGGCAGGAGATCCCCGTTGAGTGAAGCATCTGAACTCGTAATTGCACCGCTGTCCGCCATTGCGCTCCTAACAAGCGGCCCAGATAAAGGTCGAGACGAATTTGCCAAACGCACCCGCGGGAGTCGGTACGAACGTTGTCGTGAAGGCGGTTGCTTCGCACGTGTTTGCCACGTCGCTCCTATACGGGACAGCCGCCGGACCGTCCGCGGCCTTAGCCTGCATGTCGATCGCCAAGTGCACGATCGCCTTCGCTTTGTGCCAGACCTTCTTCGCTAGATGCTTCGCCCAGTCCCAGGCTTCGCCGAAAGAAAAGATCTCCTGAGCGCACTCGCGGCTCGTCGCGTCTTCGCACAGTGGGATCACGTGCCCTTCTGTCCTATCAACGGCTGCCGGTCCACCTTCCGAGAGTCCTGGCCCGAAGCTCGCTCCGCGTTCTTCAAGGGTCGCTGTTTCTACGTGCGCTTCTTGCTGGCCCTTAGCGCCTTGGTGATAGGCGGCGTATTCTTCGCCGCCTTCTTCTTGCAAAGGTCGTGCGCTACGTCGTATCTGTGTCACAGTCTCTGATCTCACCGGATGCCTGCTCGTATCGGTGGCTATGCCGTATCAATAGGGATCGCGAACGTTAGACGAGACGCGCACCCACGAAACACACGACCACTACCACGACTAGCAGAACCACTGGCCAAATGGCAGAGGCCCGTCGACGTTGCGCGCGCCGTTCGAGCCATGATGGCCCCAAAACGACTCCGCTAGCGACGCTCAGTCCCAGCCCAACGCCAAACACGACGTCAGTGGCAGTGACTTTCCCATGCTCGCCAATACCTATCAGGGAATTAGCCGCCAGTACAACTACGAATATGATCAACCACCTTCGCCGTACACCCACGTTAGTCATCTCGGCTCACAAATCGCTCGCTCGTTATTGCGCGTTACATGCATCTTCCACTCCCTTCCCCACGCCGAATCCCACACTACCTCCGAACAGCCAATTGCCGTCGGTTAGGAGCGTGGCGCCCGTGCCTGATAGAAGACCCGACCCCCATCCCGTGATACTGCACAGCGCTCCCTTAATTGCGTGTGCATTACTACTAACCCAGTGCTTAAACGCATGCCAAGCGCCCTTTACTTTGTGCCAGATATTACTCGCTAGGTGTTCGAGACCAAGAAAGTCGGCGTATCGTGCGCAAGGCTCCGCAGTATGATTTGGGTCGGCGCTACAGAGGCGCACCACCCCAGCTCCCAGCTTGCTTTCACCTTCGCTTGCTTGTGCTTCTAGCGGCTGGTAGAGCAATCCTCCTTCGACGTGCGCTTCTGCTTGTCCATTGGCGCCGGGATGATAGGCGGCTTCTTCATATCCGCCTTCTTCTTCGTATTCTTCCCATTCTTCAGCGTTTTCTTCTCCGCCAGCGTATAGGCTGGCTATGTGTGCTTCCCATTCTTGTGTGAAGGCGGCTTCTCGGGCTGCGGTTTCTGTGGCTTCTCGGGCTTTGCGTTCTGCTTCTGCTCTGGCGGCGGCTTCTTCTGCTGCTCGTCGTTCGACTCCTTCGGTGGCGATTTGTTGGCTGATTTGGTTGAGCCATGCTGGTGGTTGGGCGGAGTCGCCAGTGGGATCGGATTCGTTGACGGGGTCACCGTTTGTGTATGTGTAGGTGTTTGCGGCTCCGCCGGGTAGCGGGTCGGTTTGCAGGAACCGGCCGAGCTGGGGCACGTAGGAGCGTGCGCCCATCGCGACTACGCCGGAGGGGAGTTCTGTTGGGATCTGGAGCGCTCCCAGCCACGCGTACTTTGGAGGGAGGCTCGTCGTCGGGACGCCGTACTCGCTGGTGTCCGCGGTGGAAGCGAGCCCTGTCGCGGTTTCTGAGAGATAGGCGGTGGCGATGATGTCGCCGTGGAGGTTTGCCAGCTGCAGCACGGGTGTTTCGCCGTTGCTTTGGATCGCGGCCAGCGCCCCGTTGATCCCAGGGATGTTGCGTGTCCATTCGCCCGAGGTATTTTCGCTCCAGGCCGGCGCGTTCCCCGGGCCCGCGTAATGCTGGATCGTGTCAGCGGATTTTTTGCCGGTGGCGAGGGTTTCGCGTGTCCTGCCGGCGGGGTCGAGGTTATAGCCGATTGTCTGCCCGTTCTGGGTTTGGCTGGCGAGCTGGTTATCGTCGTAGTAGCTGCTGGTGAGTTCTGAGCCGCCTGCGTCTGTGGCTGGTAGGGCGGTTGTGTTCCCGAACGCGTCGTAGCTGGTGCCGGTGTCGGTGAGCCGGTCCGCGACGTCGTAGCTGTGTTTTTCGATGGTCCCACCGGTTGTGGTGCATTCGCCTTTGCTGCCGGGTTCGCGTGTCGTGAGGCTCGTGCGGTTCGTGTCTTCTTCATAGCCATAGACCCGTGTGGTGCAGCCTTTACCGACCGGGGTGTTCTGGACTTCGATGAGCCGTCCGGCCTTGTCGTAGGCGTAGTTTTGGCTGGAGAGGCTGCTCGTCTGGCTGGCGATGTGCCCATTGATCCCAGGGATCACAGTGTCGCTGAACCACACGCATTTTTCGGTGCAGTGCGTCGTCTTTACGTATTCCAGGCTGGTCGCCTTACCGGTTGGGCTGTAGCTGTAGTTGGCGCTCATGCCGTTCGGGTAGCCCTCGCTCAGCATGTTTCCTTCGGTGTCGTAGCTCGCCGTGAAAACCAGTTTGCTCGTGGTGTATTCATCGAGGAGTTCTGTTGGCAGCCCGGTTGTTTCGCTGTACGTGTAGGTTTCGCTGCCCTTACCGTCGTTGATCTTCTTTAGGCGTGTGTCCTTTTCTTTTTCGTATTCATAGCTGGAGGTGTTCCCGTCTGCGTCGGTGTAGCTCGTGAGCTGCCCGAGCGTGTTGAATACGCTCGTGATGCTCTTGGTTTTGCCTTCGGTGGTGGTGCTCTGCTTGATGAGCGCCCCAGTTTCAGGGCTGTATTCATCGCTGACGGCCGGTAGCGCGAGACCTGTGGAGGAGGAGATCGATGTGCTCAGCAGCCGCCCGGCGGGGTCATAGGTCTCGCTCGTCGTGCGTGTACTCGAGCCGCTGGTCTGGGTGGTCTTTTCGGGCTCGTCCCAGATGTTGTAGGTCACGGTCGTTACGGGTAGGTTCGGTAGCCCGCTGGTTTCCGGCTGTTTCGCGGGCTGGGTCTGGCATGCCAGACCCGCCCATTCGGGGTGTTCCCCACACGCCGGATATGAGCTGTTCGCCGCCGGGCTGTAGAAGATTGTCTGTGTGCTGTCGTTCAGCGCTGTCTGTAGCTGCAGGGTATAGCTGCCTTCTAGCAGCACACCGCCGCTACCGGTCTGTAGTTCGTCATCTCCGGGTGCAGGGAGCTTCAGCTCCAGTTCGCCGTGTTCGGCGTTCGTGACTTCAACCGTGTATTTGCCTGAGAGGCGCATACTGCTTGGCCATTTTGAGCATTCGCCTGATAGTTTCCCTTTTTCTTCTTTTCTACCCGCTTCGATCTTGACGAATTCTTTAGTCGTTTTATTGTTTTTTAGTTCATCCCCGAGCTTTTTGCCTGTTTCGGTTTCGACGAGCTTCATCGGTAGGCCAGCAAAAATGATTTCGCCTGCTTTGGTTTCCCCGGTTGACTTGACTTCACATTCCCCGGTGCTTGTCCTGCAGCCCTTCAGCAGGATCGTCGCTTCGCCCGTCCCGGGGTTACCCCCGGTGAGTTTCTCTTCGCCTTTGACTTCCGTGCATTCGATCGACTCCTCCTGGCTGGCGAAATACATGTCGAACCGGTTTCCAGAGGTGTTCGCGGTTTTGGTTTCGCCCGCTTCGAGCTTTTTGCCTTTCTCTTCCCATTGAAAACCGGATGCCGTGAGCGCATCTGGCGCGGCTGCGGGCTGACGGGTTTCCGTTACGTCCCCGCTGAGCGGTTCATAGACCGTGCTGCGTGCGATCTTCAGCCCGCTGGGTTCCGTCGTGACGGTCGTCGGCTTACGCAATTTCCAGCCGAGATTGCCCTGGCCGCTATAGGAGGTGGCTACGGTCCGCAGTTCTTCTTCTTTGCCTGAGACGAGCGCGGCTTCTGTCATCTTCGTAACCAGACGGTAAGGGCCGCCAGACGGTGCGCCTTCTTCGTAAGAGTAGCGTACGTCCTGGCGGGCCTGGACTTGTGTACCACTGGAGAGCTTAACGTTGTGCTGGGGCCCGAGCGTCTTTTCCAGCTCGCTACCTTCGCTGCTATACGTACTCTCGCTATCCAATAGTTTGGAGACTTCCGCGGATTTGTTTCCTTCTTTGAGTGCCGCCGCACGATTATCCGCACCCAGGCTCCGCACAATATCGTTATTCGAGTTGTATTCGCTGGTCGCGATCGCGCCTCCCGGTGTGGCGACGTTGACCGTCCGCCTGCTCGCGTCGAGATAGAAGATGCTCGCCCGTTTGTATTCTTGGGCGGGCCACCCCTCGGGCTCATCCGGCGGGAACAGCGCGGTCGCTTCGGCCGGCAGATCGCTCTGCCCCCACGTGGCGACTTCCGAGGACCCCATCGCGTACGGCGCGCCAGCTCCGGACACCGGGACGTGATAGTCCAGCGTCCACACCGAGCTCGTCCCCGGGTTCGGCGGCGTCGGCAGCGGATTGTTTGGTGTGCCCGAGGCCACGACCGACGTCGCCGTAGTCACCGCGACGGTCGAGCCGGTGGCGTTCGCCGCCGTGACCTGCGCGATCAGGGTGTGGCCTTCGTCGCTTTTGGCTGGGTAGTAGCTCTGGTTCACAGCGCCGGGGATGAGCGTGCATTCCCCGCCGCTGGCGTTGCAGTCCTGCCACTGGTAGCTGTAGGCGAGCGGGCTGTTGCTCCACGTCCCGTTCCCAGCGACACTGATCTGCATACCCACGACCGGTTTGCTGCTCGACAGCGTCGGCACGGCCGTGTCGGCCGGCGCCTGCCCGTTACCCAGCGCGGTCGCTGCGGCCGGCCGGGTCAGCGACAACAGCCGGCCGGTGTTCGAGTCGCCTTCGCTGGTGCCATAGCTCAACAGCCACGGCTGCTGGCCCGCCCCGCTGACGCCCGTCACGTGCCCTTCCGCGTCATAGCCGTAGGTGCTCTTCAACGCCGGCGTGACCTGCGGATTCCACTCCGCTCGTAGCCGACCCTGCTTGTCATAGGCGTACTGCGCGACCCCGACCGTCGTCATGTCTTTCCCAGACGGACTCCACACAGTCAGTGAGACGAGCGCTAGATGACCGGTGTATTCGCCCCATTCGCCTGCGCCTTCGCCGGTCGCGGTCGTGCCGGATGCATACGTGAACGTCAACGCGCGACAGCCCCTGTTCAGCGTCGGCGAGCACGACACACCAGCGGGGACGGGTGCCAGCGCCTCTGTCGGCTCGACCACGCCACCTACCGTCTGATAGGCAAACGTCGTGGTGTCCGTCGCGATCGCGCCTTCCTGCACCGTCGGCTTCCACACACCCGTGCTGCCGCTCGGCTGCGTAAACGTGGTCGAGGAGCCCACCGCCGCGTCAGCGAGCACGAACTCCACGGCACCTTCGACCGTTTTTTCCTTCAGCGTGAGGTTGCTATCGCCCACGGGCGAGTTATATTCGCCGCTGCCTTTGCTCGTGAACGACACCCGCGTGCCCTCGCTCGAGGTCAACGTCATGATCCTGGCCGGTTCCCCGCGCAGGCTCGCCTGCGCGCCGAGGCTGATGCTCCACTGCGGCCCGAGGGGACCTTCCGCGCCCGCGGTCAGCTGACGCGAGTTATAGCTACGGCTCACCGACACCGTTGATCCCGGGCCGCCGAGCGACGCATCGCTAGCCCCGAGCGTGAAGTTGCCCGTCACCGGGTTGACGGAGCCCGGACCCAGCGCTAGCGGGCTGGCGTGATGCGCGCTCGCCAGCACCGTGAACGGGATTTCTTCTTTCGCTACATTCCCAGCATTATCGGTAGCCGTTACCGTAAAAGTATGTTTCCCCGTTTCATAGCTTTCGCCGCTGATCGTCCATTCGCCACTCCCGGTGCACGGCCCCGGGGAGCAGCCACGCGAGAAACCGCTTTTCACCTGCTTCCCGTCGACCGCCAACGTGATCCACGACACCCCGGAGCTCGGCGTCGCCCCCGAACCATCCGTCGCGCTCGCTTTCAACTGATACTGCCCTTCCCCGAATTCACTACCACTCGGCAACCCCGAGAGCGTAATACCATGCGGCGGCGTACTATCAATTTTGATTTTCTTTGTCGCAGTCGCCGACAAACCCACAGCGTCTTCTACCTTCACTTCGAGCGTGTCTTCGCCGTCGGGCAGCTTTTCTTCGCTATACCCCATATCACCTTCGTATGACGCGGACTCCGGGCACTGCACACTTTTGCACACAGTCCCCCCAAATTCCCCGTCAAGCGAGTGGTAACTCCATTTCGGTGCGTTCGGGGACGTCCACGTCGCACCCTGCACCCCGAGACCCGGATCTTTCGCTTCGGCCTTCCCGACCGAGTTACCAGGCGCATGCGAGCTTCGCCACCCCACACTTTCGCTGACACTCACCGAAGGACCCTGTTCCTGCTCAATCTCAACCGCAGCGCTCTCCAGATCGGCAAAGAACGCAGCGCTGCTCGACGTGGCCACATACTGCTCAAAGACCGCAGCATTACTATCATGAGCTTTTTCGCTGGCCGTCACCGGTTCGCACGCGCCTTTCACACACGCCGTCGTTTCCGCCGCGCCGTTATACGGCAACGTCGCTACCGTAGTTTCCAGCCCAGCACTAGACGCAATATAGAGCGTATCTTCGACCGTTTTAGCCACATTTTCGGTGTTTGTCTTCGCCGTCACCCCATAGACACGCGACAACCCTTGCGTTAGATAGTAAAACTCCGCGTACTGACCGGCCGTGTAAGCACCTTCAGCAGAATCCACCCGCGAATAATCATCACAAACACGTTCCTTGATCGCAGCCGACGTACTATAGAAATACCAGGCGGTTTCTTCACTCGTACCAGCAGCACATTCATGTTCGACCCTGATAACACGATCGACGACCGACGGATCGACATCAATCGGATACCGCCACCCACCCGACCCACGATTTACTTTCACCATCAGCATATTCCCCGCGACACTCACCGCGGCCGGCACCGACGCACCTTCCGCGTCCCGCGCACCCCCCACCAACACCGACGCGATTACCTCACCAGCAAAAACAACATTCACCGTGCCCGAGCCAGCCCCCGCGAGCTCCAAACTCGCACCTTCCGGCAAACCAACCCGAAAAAACAACTCTTCCGGACTTTCAACCGAACGCAACAACGTATCCGTCTCAAACCCCAACGTCGTCGGCTTGACCACCGAATCCGTATCAACCTGCGTATTGGCATACAACACCGCCGCGCCATCAACCGCGCCTTCCGAACCACCCAACGCATGACCCTGCGAGTCGACCGGCGTCAACGACACACCAACCCCAGACAACGACGATCCTTCCCCCACACGCACCGGGATCCGCACACCCACATCCGCAGTAACCGGTTCAAACGCAGCCCCCGCTTCCTTCAAACCCAAATCGATCGGCACGCGCTGACCCGGCGTCGTTTCAACCGCAAGCGGTTCCAGCGATTCGATCACCCCATGCCTACCTTCCCCCAAATCCACCGACACCGCACTATCCGTCGGATAACCCACTATATGCTGGCCCGCTGGAAGCTGCGGCGGACCACCCGCAGCTTCATCAATAACCCGCGGGAAAGCTTCCCCATCAACCTTCCTAGCCTGTTCAGCATCGAGGTTCTCATAAGCCGTCCCCGACACTTCACGCGCCTGCACCACCTCCGGACTACTACGCAACACTTCTTCCTGCTGCCCAATCTGCTGCCCACCATCCAACACCTGCACCCCCGCCACCACAAGCCCACCACCAAACACGCCGGAACGTTCGACGACAGGCAACGCGACCGCAACACCCACCGACCAACACCCCAGACCCACACAAAACAACAGCCACACCACGCAACCCCGCACAACAAACCTCATACACGCCCCCGACACACGAACACCGCAAACCTCCGACCTGACCGACCAACAGAACAGTTGCGGACAAACGTATTCGAGACTTCCCAGCTTGTCTATACCCGATCGCGAAAACTACCGGGTAGTGAAAATAAGAGCCAAACAACAGACCAGCTATCTACCCGACGAACGGGCCCGCCGGGACAGGCATACCAATCAACTCCTGCCGACTATGCACGCTAAGCTTGCGCCGGATACTCACCGCGTGCTTACGGACAGTTTCGACCTCGATCTCACGCCATCGAGCTCCTCGCACTCTGTGATCAGACACGCCCACCACAGAGTTCTCGGGCAGACGTCTAAGCCGACGATCGCAAGTCAACAGAGCCGACGCCTGGCCGGCGCCTAGAGGTGCGCCCGGCAGCGCGCTGCGCTCCGCTAGGCTCCCCAGCCCCAAGCCAGCGCCAGCCAGCAGAGGAGATCCAAAAGCATGTTCGTGTTCAAAGCTGCCGTCGTCGGAGCCGGAACGATGGGTGGCCAGATCGCCCAGACGATCGCCGCCGCCGGCATCCCCGTGGTGCTCAAGGACATCGACGACACGCTTGTGCAGGCGGGTCTCGACGAGGCCGCCAACGTCACCCGCGGTCACATCGGCAAACTCGTAGAGAAGGGCAAGATCAACGCCGAGCAGGCCGAGGCCCAGATCCAGGAGGTCCTCGGACGTATCCACGGCACGACCTCCTACGAGCGCTTCGGCGACGTCGATCTCGTGATCGAGGCGGTGCCAGAGAGGATGGAGATCAAGCAGAGCGTGTTCGCCGAGCTCGACGCCGCCGTCCCCGGCCACACGATCCTGGCCTCGAACACCTCGTCGCTGTCGATCACCGAGATCGGCGAAGCCACGCTGCGGCCCGACAAGGTGATCGGCTTCCACTACTTCTATCCCGCCTCGGTCATGCCCCTGATCGAGATCGTCGAGGGGGAGGAGACCTCCGCGGAGACCGTCGCCGCGGCGATCACCTTCGCCCAGGCGATTCGCAAGCAGCCGA
This sequence comes from uncultured Solirubrobacteraceae bacterium, assembly GCA_963830345.1. Classification (GTDB taxonomy): domain Bacteria; phylum Actinomycetota; class Thermoleophilia; order Solirubrobacterales; family Solirubrobacteraceae; genus Palsa-744. The sequence continues at coordinate 919,482 of CAWHLZ010000001.1, forward strand.
TCACCTGCGTGGAGGTCCCGGGCTTCGTGGTCAACCGCATCCTCAACTCGGGCATCTCCGAGGTGTGGCGCGAGCAGGAGGAGAAGGGCCTGTCGATCAAGCAGATCGACGAGGGCGTCGGCGCCGCCGGCGTGGTGCCCGTAGGCCCCTACCACCTGGTCAACCTCCTGGGTCTGGACACGGTCCTGCACGTCGCCGAGCACCTCGTCGAGTCCTACGGCGAGGAACGCTTCTACGTCCCCAAGGGCATGCAGAAGCTCGTCGCCGATGGCAAGCTCGGCGCCAAGACCGGCGGAGACGGCTTCTATGACCCCCAAGGGCAGTCGAACCTCCCGGGCGAGAACGAGCCGGATGTGGCTGAGCTGGTCGAGCTGCTCTCGCTGAAGACCTTCCTGGAGGCGTGCCTGGTGCTCGAGGAGGGTGTGGCCACCCACCGCGACATCGACTTCGGGATGATGGCCGGCGCCGGCCTGGACCCGCGCCGCGGCCTGTTGCCGCCGTTCATGAAGGCCGACAGCGAGGGTCTCGACACGATTCTCGAGCGCATGGAGAACGCCCAGGAGCGTTACGGCGAACGTTTCACCCCGCCGATCATCCTGCGCCGCCTCGTCGCGCAGGGTCGGCTGGGGCAAAAGACTGGGCAGGGCTTCTACGCCTATCCGCAGCCTGACGTGGAGCAGCCCGCCGAGGTGGTCAAGCTCGAGACGCGCGCGGATGGAGTGGCGATCGCGTGGCTGGCGCACGGTCAGATGAACTCCATCTCTCCGCAGGTGATCGAGGATCTCGGGAAGGTATGGAGCCGCCTCAAGGGCGTATCAGACCCACCGGTACGGGCGTTGATCATCGCCTCGTCCAACCCATTCCTGTTCTGCGCCGGCGCCGACATCAAGGCGTTCACCACCATGGACGAGTCCGCGGGCAGGAAACTGATCGACGCCGCCCACGCTCTCTTCCGGGAGCTGGGTTCGGAGGGGATCGTCACGATCGCCGCCGTCAACGGTCTCGCCTTCGGCGGTGGCTGCGAGCTGGCGATGGCCTGCGATGTGCGTATCGCCGCGCGCTCGGCGATCTTCGGCCAGCCGGAGATCAAGCTCGGGATCATCCCCGGCTTCGGCGGCACCCAGCGCCTGCCTCGACTGGTCGGCGAAAACAAGGCGCTGGAGATGAACCTCGTCGGTGATCCGATTCTCGCTGACGAAGCGTTCGAGCTCGGTCTCGCCAACCGCCTGGTGGAAGATCACGAACTACTCGACACCGCCCTGCAGTGGGCGCGCAAGCTGGCCGGCCAGGCCCCGCTTGCAGTGGCGCAGATCAAGCGCGTATCCGCCGCCGGTGATCTGGATGAGGGGATCGACGCCGAGAAGCAGGGGTTTGCGGCGGCCCTCTCTACCGCCGACGCCAGGGAGGGCATTGCCGCCTTCCTCGGCAAACGTGCGCCGCGCTTCACCGGTAGTTGAGCGCAAGCGTGGCGTCCAGCTGCTCTCCACGCCCAGCGTTCGACCGCCTGGTCGAGCTCGTGCGCGGGGCACGCTCGGTCGTCGCATTGACCGGCGCGGGCATCTCGGTACCGTCGGGGATCCCCGACTTTCGCTCGCCCGGGACGGGGCTGTGGGAGAAGGTCGACCCGACGGAGGTTGCGCACATCGATGCTTTCCACAGCGATCCCGTGCGCTTCTGGCGCTTCTACGGCCAGCGCTTTGCGACGCTCGGCGGCAAGCTCCCCAACGGCGCCCACCGGGCACTGGTGGCGATGGAAGAGCGCGGACTGCTCGACGGGGTGATCACCCAGAACATCGACATGCTCCACCGCAAGGCGGGCACCCGCGAGCTGGTCGAGGTGCACGGCAGCATCGCTAGCTGCTCATGCCCGACCTGTAATGGGAGTGTGCCGCTCGAGCAGGTGCGCGCGCGCCTGGATGGCGACCGCGACGGTGTACCCCGCTGCGCTGGGTGCGGCGGGCCGCTGAAGCCCGACGTGGTGCTGTTTGGCGAGCTGCTCCCCGAGCAGGCGCTCGGGCGTGCGCGCGAGCTATGCGAACGGGCGGACGTGCTGCTATGTATCGGCTCCTCGCTGGAGGTCTACCCGGTTGCCGGATTGCCGCGGATCACCCATGCGGCGGGCGGCGCGGTCGCGATCCTCACACAGGGACCGACCCCGCTGGACGAGCTGGCGAGCGTACGCCTGCGCGGCGACGTCGTGGACGAGTTGCAGGCGCTGATGGGTGCGCTCGAGCTTTGCGTCAGCCGCCTATCTACCGGCTGAGGAGAGCTCCCGTTTGAGCAGATCGCGCTCGGGGTCAACGCCCCAGCGCCCGGCCACCGCCGAGAGCTCCTCGTTCAGCGGCCAGCGGTCCGCGCGCACGGGACCCTCGTGTTCGAGGCTTGCACCCTTCAGCGTCATGCAGCCGGTGTTCTCGCCGATCGCCCGGATCGCCCGAATCTCCTCGACGCTCAGCGTGTCCTCGGCGTCGGGGAGCGTAGCCAGCTCCGCGCGCTTGTCCTCAATTGGGCGAGCGCCCGCGCCACGCTCCTGGATCAGCGTCGGCGCCACACAGCGTACCGCCGGCTGCGCCAGATTCCACGCGCACGCGAGCTGCAGCATGCTCAGCCCATGGCGCTCGGCGAGCGGCCGCATCAGCTCGAGCTTCTCACGCCCCGCCTGCACCCAACCCTCAGGTCGGAACTTGCGGTGGTCGTACTCCGCGAAGGCGTGGCCCGGCAGCACGTCGTCGTGGAACAGGCCCCCGTAGTCGACCACGCGCGTAATCAGGTTCACGTCGTGCGCGGCGGCCGCTGCGAGCACCAGCTCGCCGGGCCAGGGCTCGAGCGGGTTGAGGATGATCATCGCCCAGTCGATCTGCGAAGCAAACCGCTCCAGGCAGTCGATCAGGTCGAGCGTGAAGCCGTTGGCCGGTCCGGGAGCTACGCCCAGCAAGCGCGTGAGACCTGCCTCGCGCGCCGCGTGCATGCCCTCCCACACCGCCGGGCTCGAGTAGCCGATGCGATCAGGGTTGTGCAGCAGTAGTACGTCGAAATGCTCGACGCCGCAGCGCTCGAGGCTGCGCTCGGTGGCCATGCGGATGTAGTCGGCGTACCGGTCCGGGCCGCGCAGCCGCGGGTCGGTGAAGCGGGGGAAGCCCTTCGCCCCGTCGCGCTCACCTTCGTAGAAGTCGTGGCCGATCGCGCCGATCAGGCAGTAGCTATCGCGGTCGACTCCGCACAACGCCCTGCCGAGTGCGACGTCGGCCTCTCCAGCGCCATACGCGTCGGCCGTGATCACCGTGTCGATGCCGTTCCCCGGGCGCAGCAACGCCGTCAGGCGCTCGTCCTGCAGCGGCTCGCCGAAGTGCATGAAGCGCCCGCCGCTCCAAGTTCCTATGGCGGTCCTCGTCGGCTCCATTCCAGCAGACTAAAGGCCCGCCGCCGTACGGGCGCGCAACGCTGCTTCCAGGCGCTCGAGTGCGTGTGTGAGGATGCCCTCGTCGGGTACCTCGCCGGGCGCGTCCACGGGTACTTCGCTGTCTTTCGGCAGCGCCGCCTGTGCCTGCGCCTGAACTCCGGCGCGCAGCTGCTTGAGCTCGGCGATCCGGATAGCGAGATCCTGTCGATGCTCGGTCTGCAGCTCGGCCGGGGCGAGTGCGAAGGCGCGATCCAGCTCGAGTGCGGCGTGTGTCAGACGCCCGTGATCGAGATCCTGGCGTGCGCGCAACGCGATCTCCTCGCACAGCAGCGCCACGCCGCGCGCGCTCAGCAGCGCCGCGAAGCGCTCCTGGATACGCAGCGCCCACGAGCGATCGCGGCCGGCGCGTCGCCGCGCGCCCGCCGCTCGATGGACTGGCCCCCACCCGCCCGTCCACACCAGCGCGCGGGCGTGCAGCCAGCGCCCGTCGGCAACCTGCTCGCCCTCGCCCCACCCGGCCCTAATCACGAGTGCCTGAGCGGGGGAGACCTCATGGATGTAAGGATCGGCCGAGGCGATGCGGTGCGCATGGATGACGCGGTTGATCACCGCAACGGCGGCCCCGACTTCGCGGCTGCGGTCGAGCTCAGCCAGCCAGGCGCGTGCCTGGTTCTCGGCAGCCAGCGAGATTGGGTCGATCACGGTAACCCGCGTTGTGGCCACCGGGGCGGGCTCAGGTCCTGTCGGCACGCTCTGCACACGTCTGCCCAAGTGCCGCAAAGGCGAGCGGCTCCTCGCGGCGACGGACTCACCAATCGGCTGCCCTGCCTCCAACGCGCCGAGCACTACGACGCGCTCCGGCTTGCTGTCCCGGTTGCGGATCAGATAGCGACCGTCCGCTGGGCCGAGGACCCAGGGAAACTCAAGTTGAATAAAGACGAACAGCTGTTGGGGCATCGCTGCACCGTATCCTTCTAATCCGGCCGAAGGCCGATCAGCATCCGAAACCCCGCCCCCTGCGGGCCCATCCGAATCGACTACCGGGAGCAGATACAGCATGTCCGACGCGAGTCATGTCGCCAGGAGCCTGCGCGAACGCTTGGGCGGCAACACCGAGGAGCGACTTGGTAAGGCGCTGTCCGATCTGTTGGAAAACCCACTGTTCACCGGCGCGGTCGGGCGAGCGTTCGACGCGCGCGAGAAGGCAGTGCAGGCTCAGGAGGTCGCCATGGGTGCGCTGAACCTCCCCTCGGCGGCCGACATCGAACGTCTGACCCGGCGTCTGCGTTCGGTCTCTCTGCGCCTGGAGGGCATCGAGGAGGGCGTTGACCGCCTGGACGGCGCAGTGTCTGCAACCGGTGCAGACCGATCGGAGATAGCTCAGCGCCTGTCTGCGATCGAGTCCCAGATGGAGCGGCTGGCGGACAGGCTCGGTCAGGCGCCCAAGCCGCAGGGCGGGGTGAAAGCAGGGGAGGTCAGCACGAAACCACAGGCGGGCGGTGCGAAACCGAGGACGGGCGGTGCGAAACCGAGGACGGGCGGCGCGAAAACGAAGACGAGTGGTGCGAAGCCCAAAACGAGCGGGACGGGGTCAGGAAGGGCCTGAGAGGTCACACCGCCAGGGCGGCGATCGCTGCCCGGCCCATCCCTTCGGCCGCGTTCAGCAGGGTCTCATCGTCGATGCGCACGCGTGCCCCGCGCGCGTCGAACGTGTCCGACACCGCGAGCACACACGCCACCGGAACGCTGGCAGCGGCTCCCGTGGCGAACAGCGCTGCAGCCTCCATCTCCACCGCCACCGCCACCGCGTCGCGGTCGTCGCTGCGGCGCGCGGTCTCGTAGAACAGGTCGACGCTCACGATCGTGCCGAGCAGTGCAGATGGGGCATGAGCAACCAGCGCGTCGGTCAGGGATCGATCGGCGGCCGCCCGCCCGCCCGCCCCGAGCGCCCGCGAGGTGCCGTCAGCGCAGATCGAGTCGCGCGCGATCACCAGGTCTCCCAACGCAAGGCCATCCACGAGCGCGCCGCAAGTCCCGACACGGATGGCGCGCCTGGCGCCCAGGGCGATCAGCTCCGTGAGCACGATCGTCGCCGACGGGCCGCCCATCCCGGTTGATTGGATCGTGAGCAGCTCGCCATCGTCCGCCGCGCCCGTGTAGCCCCACAGCCCGCGGTGGTGGTTGAACATCCGTGGCTCTTCGAGCAGTGCCTGGGCCAGCGCGAGTGCGCGCCCGGGATCGCCCGGCAGCAGCACGCGCTCGGCGAGCGGCGCAGTCGGGCGCACGTGGATGGGGACGCTGTGCGACAACGGCGCCGACTTTAGACTTCCACGTATGGCAATGCCCGTCGCGTCGTGCTCCTGAGTGGCCGAGCCCGCGGATGACCCCGCCGGCGAGACGGACGAGCTGACGCTCGCGCAGGTCGCCGCGCGCGCTGGCGTCTCGCCTGCGACCGTCAGGCGCTGGGTGGACGGGGGGTTGATCCCCGGCTATGACGGGCGCTGGACCCCCGCATCGGCCGCGTACGCGCGCGTCGTGGCCAGGCTGCGCGCGCGCAGGCACACGCTCGCGCAGATCAAGCAGGCCGGCGAAAACGGTCAGCTCGCCGTCGGTCCGCTCGAGAACCTGCTGAGCAGCCCGGGGCCTCGCTACTCACTCCGGGAGGCGGTACGCCTGAGCGGGCTCGGCGCCGATCTGATCAGGCGGATCTACTCCACAATGGGTTTCGGGGGGCTGTCTCCGGACGGGTTCTCCGAGGAAGACGTGCAGATGCTCAAATACGCCGCGGCGGCGCTCGACGCGGGTCTCCCGCCGCCCGCGTTCCTGCAGTTGATGCGCGTCTACGGACAGGCGGTAGCCCAGATTGCCGACGCGGAGGTGCGCCTGATCCACCTGTACGTACACGAGCCGCTGATGCGCGCGGGCGTCCCGAGCGTCGAGATCGCCGAGGAGATGGAGGGGTTGACGCGCGAGATCCTCCCGTTCCAGAAGCCGTTCATGGACTACCTCCATGGCCGTCTACTCGCACAGTTCGTTGAGCAGGACATGATCGGCCACATGGAGGCTGATCTCGGCGAGGACGCTCTGGAGGAAGGACGCCTGCGGGTTGCGATCGCGTTCGCCGATCTTGCGGGCTACGCGCGTCTGACCGTCGAGCGCGGCGACGAGGCGGCGCTCGGCGCGGTGGAGCGGTTCGTACAGGCCGTCGAACAGACGCTGCCGGTCGACGCGCGGGTGATCAAGATGTTGGGCGACGAGGTGATGGTCGTGGGCGCCGACGCGGCCGCGCTGACCGGATGGGCCGTCGAGCTCGGGTCGGGGTTCGCGTCGGGGGGGATCCGCTTCCGCGGATCGGCATTCACTACGGCGAGGCGCTGTATCGCGACGGCGACTACTACGGACGCGACGTCAACCAAGCAGCGCGGGTGGTCGCGCGGGCGAGCGGCGGCGAGGTGCTGGTGACGCGCGCGGTCGTAGAGATGGCGGCCGGCGTGGATGGGCTCGAGTTCGAGCGAATTGGCGAGGTCAGGCTCAAGGGTTTCTCCGAGCCGACCGAGCTGTTCACCGCCAAGACCGGCAACGGGTAGTGTCGGATGATCTGCGAGGAGGTACGCGATGCGGTGCGCGCCGGCGGTCTGCTCGCGCGCGGGGACGAGGCGCCCGCCCGGGAGGATGGGCGTCACATCCTCGTAATGCTCTCCGGCGGGCGCGACTCGACGTGCCTGCTGGATGTCGTCGTCGCGCTGCGCGGTTCACAGGCGCTCAGCGTCCTGCACGTCAACTACGGCCTGCGCGACCAGGCCGACGCGGACGAGCGCCACTGCTCGGCCCTGTGCGAGCAGCTTGGGGTTGAGCTCGAGGTTGTGCGCATCGAGCGAGCGCCGATCCGGTCCGGCAACCTGCAGGCGTGGGCGCGCGATGTGCGCTACGCGGAGGCCAGGCGCGTCGCGCGCGGGCGCGACGCGTTGATCGCGACCGGCCACACCGCCAGCGACCAAGTGGAGACGATCCTCTACCGACTGGCGGCCTCGCCGGGCAGGCGGGCTCTGCTGGGAATGACTGCGAGCGAGGGCCGGCTGATCCGTCCGCTGCTGGGGGTCACACGCGAGCAGACGACCGCCTACTGCGTGGCCCGCGGGCTCCGCTGGCGCGAGGATCAGAGCAACGATGACGAGCGATACGCGCGCGCGCGGGTGCGCCGCGGGCTCGTCCCAGCGCTACGCGCCGTGCACCCGGCGGCGGAGGCGAACGTGCTGAGGACAGCGTCGCTGCTGCGCGAGGAGACGGAGTTGCTCGACAAGCTCGTCACCGACGAGCTCGCCGGGGAGGCTTGCATCGCGCTTGTGCGTCTGGAGGAGCTGCCCGCAGCGCTCGCCCGGATGGTGGTCGTGCGTCTGGCCGAGGACGCCACCGGGACGTATGTGCCACAGGCCGGCGCGCGCGTGCACGAGATCCTCGTGCTCGGACGCCGCGGCGGCAGGGCGCAGCTGCACGTGGGCGGACAGGCGAGCGCGGTGATCGTCAACGGCGTGCTGGAGATGGTCAAGCTCGAGCCGCGAGCATAGGAGCCCAGCCGCCTGCGCGGAGGAGCCGCCCGGGCGACGACTAGACTCCCTGGCGTGGTCAGCAGCGCGCGCGTCTCGAGCGAGCCCGGCCTCGGCGAGGTGCTCGTGACCGCCGAGGACCTACAGCGTCGGGTGGTCGAACTGGGCGAGGAGATCTCGCGCGACTATCGAACCCACCCACCCCGGCCTTTGCTGCTCGTCGGAGTGTTGAAGGGCGCCGTGTTCTTCCTGAGCGACCTAATGCGCTACATCGACATCCCCGTCGAGGTCGACTTCATGGCGGTTGCCTCCTACGGCTCGGCCACCGACTCATCTGGGGTCGTGCGGATCCTCAAGGACCTGGACGCCGCGATTGAAGGCCGCGACGTGCTGATTGTCGAGGACATCGTCGACTCGGGCCTGACGCTGCAGTACCTACTGCGTAACCTCGGCTCGCGCAACCCCCGCACGCTCGAGGTGTGCGCGCTCCTGACCAAGCCGGAGCGTCGCAAGGTCGATCTGCCCACCCGCTACGTCGGCTTCGAGATACCCGATCGATTTGTGGTCGGCTACGGACTCGACTATGCCGAGCGTCATCGCAACCTGCCATTTGTGGCCGCTCTAGAGCGCTAGATCGGAACATCTCGAGCCGGTGCACTGTGAGTGGGCGGGCTCCAGAACCGCAGGAGAGACGGACCCTGCATGGTACGCTAGGGCACTGGTGGCCACGACTTCAGACGGTGCCCAGACCCTTAGGAACCAGCCATGAGCCGTTTCTTCAAGAGCGCCGCATTCCCGATCCTCATCGTCGTGGTGTTGGCGTTCCTCGCGGTCAAACTGATCAATCCGGGCACGAGCAACAAGCGCTCGCACAGCTACCAGACGCTGGTCAGCTCCGAACTGCCGCGCGGTGAAGTCAAGTCCGTGGAGCTCAAGAACAAAGGCAAGGCACTCGAAGTCGAACTGAGGAACAAAGAAAAGTGGGAAGCCGGCTTCATCGAACAGGCCACCCCGCAGCTGATCGCACAGCTCGAAAAGACGCCCGGCGTGAAGTTCAACATCGAATCGGAAAAGAGCAGCGCGCTGCTGGGGCTGCTCACTTACATCCTCCCGTTCGCCCTGTTCCTTGGCTTCTGGATCTTCCTGATGAACCAGGTCCAGGGCGGGGGCTCAAAAGTGATGTCGTTCGGCAAGTCGCGCGCCAAGCGTATGTCCGCGGACTCGCCCAAGATCACCTTCCGGGACGTCGCCGGGGTCGACGAGGCCGTCGAGGAGCTCCACGAGATCAAGGAATTTCTGGAGAATCCAAAGAAGTTCCAGGCGCTCGGTGCACGCATCCCCACGGGGGTACTGCTGTACGGGCCGCCGGGCACCGGCAAGACGCTGCTCGCGCGCGCGGTCGCCGGCGAGGCGGGCGTGCCGTTCTTCTCGATCTCCGGCTCTGACTTCGTGGAGATGTTCGTCGGTGTCGGCGCCTCGCGCGTGCGCGACCTGTTCGAGCAGGCCAAGCAGAACAGCCCTTGCATCATCTTCATGGACGAGATCGACGCCGTCGGGCGCCACCGTGGCGCCGGCCTCGGTGGAGGCCATGACGAGCGCGAGCAGACGCTCAACCAGCTGCTCGTCGAGATGGACGGCTTCGAGGCTAAGGACAACATCATCATGATCGCGGCCACCAACCGGCCCGACATCCTCGACCCCGCGCTGCTGCGCCCCGGCCGCTTCGACCGCCAGATTGCCGTCGACCGCCCCGATCGCAAGGGTCGCGCGAAGATCCTCGAGGTGCACACGCGCGGCAAGCCGCTGGCCAAGGTGATCGACATCGACGCGCTCGCCGGCCAGACCCCCGGCTTCACCGGCGCCGACCTGTCGAACCTGATCAACGAGGCCGCGCTGCTGTCCGCCCGCACCGGCAAGCGCGAGATCGGCCAGGAAGAGCTCGAGGAGGGGATCATGCGCGTGATCGCCGGCCCCGAGAAGAAGACGCGCGTGATGAGCGAGAAAGAGCGCTTGATCACAGCCTTCCACGAGATGGGCCACGCGCTCGTCGGCCACTTCCTCGAGCACTCCGATCCCGTGCACAAGATCTCGGTCATCTCCCGCGGCCAGGCGCTCGGCTACACGATCTCGATGCCCCAGGAGGACCGCTTCCTGACCACGCGCGCCGAGCTCGAGGACACGATGGCGATGACGCTCGGCGGACGCGCGGCCGAGGAGCTCGTGTTCAGCGAGATCACCACCGGCGCCTCCAACGACATCGAGAAGGTCACCGCCACCGCCAAGCAGATGGTGATGCGCTTCGGCATGAGCGAAAAGCTCGGCCCGCGCGTGTTCGGCCACGACCACGGCCAGCCGTTCCTCGGCCGCGAGTTCTCGACCGAGCCCGACTACTCCGACGAGATCGCCCGCGAGATCGACGACGAGGTTCGCCGCATCATCGAGGCGGCGCACACTCGCGCCAGGGAAATCCTCACCGAACACCAGCACGATTTGACGAACATCTCCGAGATCCTCGTCAAACGCGAGACGATCGAGAAGGAGGAGTTCCTGGCGCTGCTGGCCGGCAAGAGCGAGGAGGAGGTGTTCGGCATCGAAGAGCCGACCAAGCCACAGCTGCCCGCGCCGCCCGCCCCCGTCGACCGCACCGAGCGCGAAACGCCCCGCGCGATCCCGCGGCCCGGGCTTGCCGGCGGTACCGCCGACATTCGCGCAAGCGACCAAGAGCGCCCCGAGCCTGCCTGACGGTCGGATAGCCGCACCTGGCGGCGTCCTTACCCCGTTCGGGGCACTTCGCGGTCGCTCGCGTGCAAAGCACGCCACGCTCCCTGCGTCCTTGCCAGGCACGCCTATCCGACCGTCAGGGGCGTGCCTCACGTGACTTTGCCGTACCGGTTGATGGGGGTCGTGAACGTGACCCCGGACTCTTTCTCGGACGGGGGATCGTTCCTGGATGCGGGGGTGGCGATCGAGCATGCGCGCGTGCTCGTCGCCGAGGGGGCGGACATTCTGGACATCGGCGGCGAGTCGACGCGGCCGGGGGCCGAGCCGGTGTCTGCCGAGGAGGAGCTGCGCCGAGTGTTGCCGGTGCTGGAGGGAATCGCCGCCGCGGGTGTCGCCACGCAGATTTCAATCGACACGTCCAAGGCGTCAGTCGCGCGCGCGGCGATCGGGGTAGGGGCGAGGATCGTCAACGACGTGAGCGCGCTGCGCGGCGACCCGGAGATGGTGGAGCTGATCGCCAGCAGCGGCGCGGAATGCTGCCTGATGCACATGCTCGGCGTGCCCCGCACGATGCAGTCAGATCCACGGTATGGAGACGTCGTGGACGAGGTCAAGGCCTTTCTCGAGGAGCGCCTGGGCTTCGCCGTGCGCGCGGGTGTGCCCGAGGAGCGCATCATGCTCGATCCGGGCATCGGCTTCGGCAAGACGACCGCCCACAACCTCACGCTGCTCGAGCGTCTCGGAGAGCTGAGCACGCTCGGGCGGCCGCTGGTCGTTGGAAGCTCGCGCAAGAGCTTCATCGGGCGCATAATCGCCGACGCCACCGGGGAAACAGAGCCGGTGGCAGCGGCGCGGCGGCTGCCGGGGACGATCGCGACGAACGTGCTCGCGCTGGAGCGCGGCGCCAGCGTGTTCCGCGTGCACGACGTCGCGCCCGTTCGCGATGCGCTGGCCGTGGCGGCTGCTACGTTGGGCGGGCGATGGACGGAGAGGGCGGGGACGAGCTAGACGATGACGGCGACCTCGACGAGGAGCGCGAAGAGACCGCCGAGTCGGTCACGATCGAGATCACCGGACTCTCGCTGTACACCAACCACGGTGTCAGCGAGGCCGAGCGGGAGGTCGGCCAGCGACTGGTCCTCGACCTGCGGCTGGACATCGGCGAGACCGATGCAACGGTCACCGACGCGATCGAGGACACCGTCGACTACGCCGAGGTCTGTCAGCTAGTGGCGCTGATTGCCCAGCAGCGCTCGCACAAAACGCTCGAGCGGCTGTGCAGCACAATCGCCGACCGGCTGCTCGCCGACTACGAGCTCGAGGGGGTGTGGGTGAAGGCCGCCAAGCCCGAGCCCCCGATCGCGCTGAGCGTAGACGAGGTCTCGGTCGAGGTCTGGCGCGAAGCCGAGGGGTAGTGTCCTGACGCACCGCGTACGCACCGGCCGACGATGACCGCGAGCGCGCAACGAATCGGGCTGCTCGGGCTCGGCTGTAACGTCCCCCTGCGGGGACGATGTGGTGATCGCCGCGCCCAGCTACAAGTCGCAGTGGACGCCCTGCCAGGAGCGGGTGTGGCGGTGCTCGCCTGCTCGTCCACCTACGACACCGACCCAGTGGGGGAGGTACTCGACCAACCGGCCTTTCTGAACGCATGCGTGCGCGTACAGACGGCGCTGGCGCCGCTTGAGCTGCTGGACGAGGTCAAGCGCCTGGAGCAGGAGCTCGGGCGCGGCGGCTCGAGCGTCCGCCACGGTCCACGATCGATCGACATCGACATCCTCCTGCTCGGCGAACTGGAGCTTCATCACGAGCGCATGACGCTGCCCCACGAACAACTGCTCACGCGTCGCTTCGTCCTGATCCCCGCGCTTGAGCTGGACTTCGACCTGCACACCCCCGACGGCAGGCGCCTGGCCGACGCGCTGGCGGCGCTTGCACCGGAAGAGGGGGTGCGCTGGGCGGGTCCGCCGCTCGCGCTGCCCGGCATCTGAGTATCAGCTTGGGGCCCCGGGGTGGCCGGTGCGCGCTCAGGAGGCGGTCGTGCTGTGATCGTCCCAGCTCGCCAAAGCCAGCAGAGTAGCGCTGTCCACACCACGTCCCGCGACCACGCACAGATGCCCGTCGCGCAGCCATGTGACGACCCGGACGCCGTCCTCGACCAGCAGCCGATAGGGCGTACGGCCACGCCAGACCACGGCCCCGCCGCTCGCGCGCGGGGCCGGTGTGCCTGCGACGATCGCATAGCCGATCCGCTGGCCGCGGTGGTCGGCATAGAAAACGGTCCTCACCACCCGTCCGCCGGCGCGGTCTGTGCGGGTGCCGGTCGAGCGCCAGCCGAAGTGTTCTTCCCAGTAGGGAAAGGCGACACCATCGACTGTCGCGGCGAGCTGGGTCTCGTTGTGCGGGTTCTCCGCCGGCGCGGCGGTCGTCGCCGGACGCAGGGTCAACGCGAACGCCTCGCGAATCGTCAGCGTCGAGCCGCCCCCGCCGGTCACGCTCACCACGAGCGCCGCCACAGCCGCGGCGAGCGCCAGCGCTCCGGCGAGCTGCCAGCCGATCGCAGTTGGCTGGCGCCGGCGGACGGGAGCCCGCTCGGCGACAAGCATCTCGATCTTGCTGTGCAGCTCCTGCGGCGCACGCACGTCGATCGACCGCACGTAGTCGATCAGCTCGGATTCGGTTTGTGGAAGCCGTTCGCTCATTGTGTTCCTCCACTGGAAAGGACTCCACTGGTGTCCGTCTCTTCCCGTCGGATGTCGCCGATGCGCGGTCGTTGGGGCGAGGCGGCGTGCTCGCGATCGCCCGCGCCGGGGGCGCCGGCAGACTCGCTGCCGGCGCTCGGCACTTCCGTTCCCTGCGCCGGCGTGGGTGCCAGCCGCGCAGCAACCTGATTGCGGGCTCGGAACAGCCGCGTTGTGAGCGTCGCTTCGCGCACGCGCAGGGCGCGAGCCGCTTCTCGGTAGGAGAGGCCGAGCACGTCCACCGCCACGAGCGCCAGCCGGAAGCCCTCGGGCAGCTCGGCGATCGTCGCGTACACCTCCTGGACCTCGAAAGCCTGCTCGGGGCGGTTCGTCGGCCGGGGGTCGGCCGCCACAACGTCCTCGAGTGCGGCTGTTGTCACCGGCCGTCGCGAGGCGGTGCGCAGGCCGGTCAGGAACGTGTTGCGCAGCACGCGCATCAGGTAGTACAGCTCGTCGTTGCCGTGCAGCACGCGCGGTCGCGAGAGCACCCGCGCAAACGTCTCTTGGACGAGGTCCTCAGCGTCCTCGCGTGACCCGCACAGCGCCCACGCGGCGCGATAGAGACGGTCCACGTGCTGGGTCAGGGACTGCGGATCGAGCGTGCGCATGGCATTAGTGAAGCGTCGCGACCGCATCGCGGGCGCGCGTATCTCACACCGCGACTGTAGCGCCGCCAGCCGTGCTTTGCCCAAGGTGGGAAGGATCGGCGCATGGCGGCGTCCTTGGTGATCGACGGCCATGGAACCCGACGGCCATGGACCCGGATGCATGGGAGTCGCCGTCGGGATCGGGTCACAGACTGTTGAGAAAGGTGGGTGAGGTCGTGAGACTGCGCAGACAGCTTCTGGTTCTCATGTTCGCCGTTCTCGGAGCTGGCGTGGTCATCCTGCCGGCTGTGGCGGGCTCAGAAACGAGTCCCGCCATCACCGCGGAAAACTACGCGAGCTACCGCCACCGCTGGTCGCCCGCAACCGCGACGGTGGGCTCCGATGGGATTGTCACGCTGAGCAACAACACCGAAGTCGAGCACGGCGTGGAATGGGTGAGCGGTCCAGAAACGCCAGACTGCAGCAGCGGAGTCCCAGTCGGCAACAGCCCGTCTGCCTCAGCTACCAAATGGAGTGGAACATGCACATTCTCCAAGCCTGGGACCTACATCTTCTACTGCACCGTCCACGGTCCGGAAATGACTGGCACGATCACCGTGAACAGCGACGGGACGACGACCACGACGATGAGCATGGGTTCCACCGAAACCCTCCCGTCGCCCTCAACCACCAGCACGTCTGTGGGGTCTCCCGGATCCGGCTCCCAGACGACGAACGGCCCGACCGTCTCGAGCCCGCTCGACTCCCCGCTCGCGGGGCGCGCGACAGCAGCCGTCGAGCTTGCTGGCATCCAGCGCGGTCGGTCGGTGCATGGTTCGATCGCGGTCTCACAGGCGGGCGCCGGAGGGAGACTGGAAGTGGAGCTGCTGGCATCGCACGCGTCACTCGCGAGCGCCAGTCACGTACAGCACGTGCTGGTAGGCCGGGTGGTGCGCTCCTCGCTGCCGGCGGGCATGGCCACGTTCGCAGTGCCGCTGGATGTCAGGGCCGAGCACGCACTGCACGTGCGCCGACGCCTCACGCTGACCGCAGAGATCGTGCTCACGCCGGTGCGCGGCTCAGCGGTGAGGATCACCCGCAGCGTCCTCCTGCGTAGATAGCCGCCAACGCCGACCGCCTACGCCAGCGCGGCCAGCCACTCCTGCGGCAACACGCCGCCGGGCACCTCGCCGACCATCGGCGGAAAGTAGCGCGCGAGTTGCGCCACCGGGCGGGCGGGTGGGCCCTCGATCAGCGGGCGCACATCGCCAATGCTCATCAGCAGGCGGATCGCGCTGCCGATCTGCAGGTCGGCAGCATTGGGCTGCTCGCCGCCGAGCAGCCCGTCGGCGATCCAGCCGTCGATTCGCTCGAGCTGACGTGGAAGCGCGGCGAGGTCCGCGCGGGCGCTCTCGTCGCGCGCCTTGTTTCTCATCGCCATTAGGCGGGCCGTGAGCGGCATCGCCGGGCGCAGCAGCGGACGTGGCAGTGGCAGCTTCGAGTCTCCCGCGTAACTCTCCATCGCCGACGGGCAGCGCAGGAAGGCCGCGTCGATCAACCGGCGCGGCACGCTCTGGAAAACTTCCTCCCCCCAGCGCTCGGCCTCAAGCACCCTGGCGTACGTGCTTTCGCCGGGCGCCGGCAGCAGCGACGGCTCGGGTGTCAGCTCGTCAAGGCGGCGCATGATCGCGCGCGAGCCGACCACGCGCTCGCCGCCGATACGCAGACCGGGCACCGTCGTGCCGCCGTAGCGCAGCGGGCCGATGAGCATCTGGCTCAACGGCAGCAGGTCGACGCGGTCGTAGGCGATCGACTTCAGCTTCAGCGCGGCCTCCACCGCCGCGCACGGATGCGAGCCCGGGAGCACATAGAGCTTGGGAGAGCCGACTGCCATCGTGTCGCCGAGCATAATGGTCGCCGATGCTGCTTGCCGTAGACGTCGGGAACACACAGACCCACTTCGGGGCTTTCCAGGACGAGCAGCTACTCGAGCACTGGCGCTTTGCGACCGTCCGTCAATCCACCGCCGACGAGCTCGGTGCGGCGCTGCGCAATCTGCTCGAGCTGCGCGGATATGGGTTCGGTGACCTGGACGCGTCGATCGTCTCCTCCACCGTGCCCCAGCTCGAGCCCGAGTGGACGACCGTGGCAAGTCGCTATCTCGGGCACGAGATGATCGCGGTCGGTCCGGGAACAAAGACGGGAATGGCGCTCCGCTACGACAACCCCAGGGAGATTGGCGCCGATCGGCTCGTCAATGCCGTCGCGATCCGCGAGCGCTTCGGCGGCCTGGCTGTATGCGTGGACTTCGGCACCGCGACCACCTTCGACGTCGTCTCGCGCGAGGGCGACTACGTCGGTGGGGCGCTGATGACTGGCATCGAGATCTCGCTGGAAGCGCTCTCCGAGCGGGGCGCGCGGCTGCCCAAGGTGGATCTCGCGCCGCCGCGCAGCGTGATCGGCAAGAACACCATCGACGCGATCCGCTCAGGAGTCGTGTTCGGCTACGCCGGCGCGATCGACGCGATCCTGCGCCGCCTCTACGACGAGCTCGGCGAGCGCACCGACGTGATCGCCACCGGCGGTCTGGCCCGGCTGGTGGTGCCCTACACCGAGGAGATCGACGAGGTCGATGACCTGCTCACGCTCACCGGCCTGCGCCTGCTGCACGAGCGCAACCGCTGAAGCACTCGCTCGCCGCGAGCGCGCCGCACCCGCTCGCGCCACACGCAATCGGTCGCCGTGCCGCCATCCTCGCGGCGCCGGAGGCGCCTTCATAAAACTCCATAATGGCCTCATGTCCGCAGCCGCGCGATTGGACGAAAGCTGGTCTCTGGGTTTGCTGCGCGTGCCCAACCGTGTGATCCTCGCGCCGCTCGCCGGGATCGGCAACTGGTTCGTACGCCTGCAGGCCAAGCGCTACGGGGCGGGGATGGCCGTCTCCGAGATGGTCTCCTCGCACGCCATCCACCACGGCAACGAGAAGACCTGCAACGAGATGCTGCGGATCGACCCCCGCGAGCGCGCCGGCGGGCCGGTCTCAATCCAGCTATTCGGCGAAGACCCCGCCGTGATGCGCGAGGCCGCCGCCGTGGTCGCCCAACGCGGCGCCGACACGATCGACATCAACATGGGCTGCCCGGTGCCCAAGGTGCGCAAGACCGGCGCCGGCGCCGCCCTGCTCGACGACCCCGAGCTGGCCGTCGCGGTCGCGCGCGCTGCCGTCGAAGGTGCCCGCGATGGAGCTGGGGGAATGGGCGCGGGCGGGATGGCAGTGGAGGGAATACCGATCACGGTCAAGCTGCGCTCCGGGCTACGCCCCGGCGATGAGAGCGGCTTCGCGCTCGCCCACCGCCTCGTGGCCGAGGCGGGCGTCGCGGCGATCGGCTTCCATCCACGCTCGGCCGCCGTGCACCACAAAGGTACGCCCGACTACGAGCTCGCCGCCCGCCTGGTCGAGTCCCTGCCCGCGCCCGTGATCCTCACCGGCGGGATGGACGACGCCGACGGGGTGCGGGAGGCGTTTGCCAGCACCGGTGCCGCCGCCGTGATGCTCGCGCGCGGGGCGCTCGGCAACCCGTGGCTGTTCGCCGAGCTCCTGGAGGAGCCCGCCCACGCACACGAGCACAGACCCACCCGCGAAGAGGTCCTCGCCGAGCTGCACTGGACGATCGAGTGCGCCGTCGAGCACCTCGGCGAGCAGCGCGCCACGCGCTATCTGCGCAAGTTCTATCCCTGGTACGTGCCCCGTCTGCAGCTCGAGCCGAGCGCCGTCCGGAGCCTGCAGGAAGCGCTGCAGACGGCGCCCACACTCGCGCACACACGCGAGCTTCTGGGCGCGGCCTGCCCGCCGGCGGCGGTGGCCCTCTGAGCTCTGACCGAGGGCTGCCGGCCCCGCTATACTGCTGCGCTCGCTGAAGCCCCCGGCCGGCGACATCCCCGCTTGCAGCGGGGTTTTGTGTGTCGCAGGCCGGACCACCAACCCGCGGAATCGAGTCCCACTCGCCCACATGCCGAAGGACGTCATCCTCACCCCAGAAGGCCTGCAGAAGCTCAAGGATGAGCTCGAGCTGCTGTCCACCGACAAGCGTCGCGAGGTCGCCGAACGCATCAAGGAGGCACGCGAGTTCGGAGACATCTCCGAGAACTCCGAGTACGACGACGCCAAGAACGAGCAGGCGATGGTCGAGAGCCGCATCGCCCAGTTGCAGGAGAAGCTGCGCATGGCGACCGTCATCCAGGCCAAGGACCTCTCCACCGACGTTGTGCAGGTCGGTTCGGTCGTGCACGTCAAGGACGAGAAGACCGGCAAGTCCGTCAAGTACACGATCGTCGGCTCCGCCGAGGCCAAGCCCGACGAGCACAAGCTCTCCAACGAGTCGCCCGTCGGCCGCGCTCTGATCGGACACAAACGCAACGACACCGTCGCCGTGAAGGTCCCGCGCGGTCCCGCGCGCAAGCTCAAGATCACCAAGATCGACGTCGGCCTCGAGTAAGCTCGCCGCGCATGAGCGCAAGCGAGGAGCGGCCGTCGTCGCGCGAGCCCGGCGGCGATGCCGGCAGGCACGGGCTGAGCGAGCTGATCGACGAGCGCCGCGCCAAGCGTGAACGCCTGCGCAGCTCCGACGACAGCGCCTTCCCGCACAGCTTCGCGGGAGTCGAGCCGGTCGACTCGATCGTGACCGCCTACGAGCACCTGGCCCCGGGCGATGAAACCGACGAGCGCCATCGCGTCGCCGGTCGCATCCTCGCGCGGCGCGGCGCCGGCAAGGCTGCGTTCCTGGACCTCGTCGACCGCACGGGCAAGATCCAGCTGCACGCACGGGTAGACGTGCTGGGCGCCGAGCGCTTCGAGCTGCTTCGCTCGCTCGACCTCGGCGATCTGATCGGTGTGGATGGCAGTGCCATCCGTAGTCGCCACGGCGAGATCTCGCTGCGCGTGGAGAGCTTTCAGATACTCGCCAAGGCGCTGCGCCCACCACCGGACAAGCATCACGGTCTCTCAGACGTCGAGACGCGCTATCGCCACCGCGAGCTGGACTTGATCGCAAGCGTTGACTCGCGCAGGCTGTTCATCGACCGCGCAAGGATCATCTCCGCGGTCCGGTCCTACCTCGACGCGAACGGCTTCATCGAGGTCGAGACGCCCGTGCTGCAGCCCCTCTACGGGGGTGCCATGGCGCGCCCGTTCACCACCCACCACAACGCGCTCGACCGCGACCTGTACCTGCGCATCGCCACCGAGCTCTACCTCAAGCGCCTGATCGTCGGCGGCCTGGAGCGCGTGTACGAGCTCGGCAAGGATTTCCGCAACGAGGGCGTCTCGCACAAGCACAACCCCGAGTTCACGATGGTCGAGTGGTATGAGGCTTACGCCGACTACACCGGCGCCGAGGAGCGCACCGAAGCGATCGTGCGCGCGGCCGCCGAGGCGGTCGGATACGCGGGCCAGCTCGATTTCTCGGCGCCGTGGCCGCGCGTCGGCTTCGTCGATGCGATCGAGCAGGCCACCGCCATCAACGTGATGGCACACCCAAGCGCCGAGGAGCTGGCGGCCGCTGTTCGCGAGCGGGGTCTCGACGTCAAGACCGGCGGGCTGTGGTTCGAGATGGCCGACGATCTGCTCTCCAAGTACGTCGAGCCCAGCCTGGAGAGGCCCTCGTTCGTAATCGACTATCCGACCGAGATCTCACCGCTCGCCCGCGAGCACCAGTCCGAGGCCAAGCAGGGGCTCGTCGAGCGCTTCGAGGCCTTCGCCGGCGGGATGGAGATCGCCAACGGCTTCAGCGAGCTCAACGACCCCGATGCCCAGCGCGCGCGCTTCTCCGCACAAGAACGGGTGTCGTTGCTCGATGACAGCGAGGGAGAGACGATGCCCTACGACGAGGAGTACGTGCAGGCGCTCGAGCAGGGGATGGCGCCCACCGCAGGAGTCGGTCTGGGCATCGACCGGCTCGTGATGCTGCTCACCGGGCGTCAGTCGATCCGCGAGGTGGTGCTGTTCCCGGCGATGCGCGAATAGCGCGGGCCGCCAGCGGGGCATCAGCGAGCGCCCGGATAAGCTCGTCGTCGCCGCGTCGTCCGGAAGTCAAGCAGCATCGGCCGCGTGCCGATGACCCAGATAGGCCACGGTGGTCGGTTGGTAGACTCCTTCAAAGGCGTCATTCAGGGTCCGCAACTCTCGAGATACCGTCCCAGCAGGAAGGAATCACACCATGTTCGAGCGATTCACAGAACGGGCCCGGCAGGTGGTCGTTCTCGCGCAGGAGGAGGCGCGGACGCTCAAGCACAACTACATAGGCACCGAGCACATCCTCCTGGGGCTACTGCGCGAGGAGGAGGGTCTGGCTGCCCGTGTGCTGGAGAGCCTGGATATCACCGTCGAGCGCGTGCGCGCCCAGGTCGTGCGGATCGTCGGCTCCGGCGAGGAGGTCACCTCGGGGCAAATACCGTTCACCCCGCGCGCCAAGAAGGTGCTCGAGCTCGCGCTGCGCGAGGCGCTCAGCCTCGGCCACAACTACATCGGCACCGAGCACATCCTGCTGGGTCTGGTGCGCGAGAACGAGGGTGTCGCCGCTCGCATCCTGCTCGATTTCGACGCCGACTCCGAGAAGATCCGCAATGAGGTCATCCGCATGCTCTCCGGGCCCGGTGGTCGCCGCCAGCAGTCGGGTGGAGCTGGCGCGGGCGCGGGCGCGGGGCCGTCGGGCGAGGGCAAGAAGTCCTCGAAGCTGCTCGACCAGTTCGGCAGGAACTTGACGAAGCTAGCCGCCGAGGGCAAGCTCGACCCGTGCGTAGGGCGTGAGACAGAGATCGAGCGGATCATGCAGATCCTCTCACGGCGCACGAAGAATAACCCCGTGCTGGTAGGCGAGCCCGGCGTGGGCAAGACGGCGGTGGTCGAGGGTCTGGCGCAACGCATCACCAGTTCCGACGTGCCCGAGCTACTCAAGAACAAGCAGATCTACACGCTCGATCTTGCGGCGCTAGTCGCCGGCTCCAAGTACCGCGGTGAGTTCGAGGAGCGCCTGAAGAAGGTGATGAAGGAGATCACCCAGCGCGGAGACATCATTCTGTTCATCGACGAGCTTCACAACCTGGTCGGCGCGGGTGCCGCCGAGGGCGCGATCGATGCCGCCTCGATTCTCAAGCCCGCGCTCGCCAGAGGCGAGCTGCAGACGATCGGCGCGACCACGCTCGACGAGTACCGCAAGTACCTCGAGCGCGACTCGGCTCTAGAGCGCCGCTTCCAGAAGATCACCGTGGACGAGCCCACGATCGACCAGACCGTCGAGATCCTCACCGGCCTGCGCGACCGCTACGAGCAGCACCACAAGGTGCAGATCACCGACGAGGCGCTGCGCGCCGCCGGTGAACTCGCCAGCCGCTACATATCCGACCGCTTCCTGCCCGACAAGGCGATCGACCTGATCGACGAGGCCGCTTCGCGGATGCGCATCAAGTCGATGACCTCGCCGCCCGCCAATCGTGAGCTAGAGGGCGAAGTCGAGAGCACTCGCCGCGAAAAGGAGGCCGCGATCGAGGCGCAGGAGTTCGAGAAGGCGGCTGCGTTGCGTGACAAGGAGCGCAAGCTGACCAACAAGAAACGCGAGCTCGAGCAGGCCTGGGAATCCGGCGAGTCCGGCGAGCGCCCGTCGATCGGCGAGGAGGAGATCGCCGACATCGTCTCGATGTGGACCGGCATCCCCGTGTTCAAGCTCACAGAGGCAGAGACGCAGAAGCTGATGCGCATGGAGGACGAACTGCACAAGCGCGTGATCGGTCAGCACCCAGCGATCGAGGTCATCTCCAAGGCGATCAGGCGCTCGCGGGCGGGGCTGAAGGACCCCAAGCGACCCACCGGCTCGTTCATTTTCCTCGGCCCCTCCGGCGTAGGCAAGACCGAGCTCGCGCGCACGCTCGCCGAGTTCCTGTTCGGCGACGACGACGCGCTCGTGCGGATCGATATGTCCGAGTACATGGAGAAGCACGCCGTCTCCAGGCTCGTCGGCTCGCCCCCCGGCTACATCGGCTACGACGAGGGCGGCCAGCTGACCGAGGCGATCCGGCGCAAGCCCTACAGCGTGCTGCTGCTCGACGAGATCGAGAAGGCGCACCCGGACGTGTTCAACATCTTGCTGCAGATCCTCGAGGACGGTCGTCTGACCGACGCCCAGGGGCGCACCGTCGACTTCCGTCACGCGATCGTGATCATGACCTCCAACATCGGCGCCGCCGAGATCGCGCGCAACACGCCGCTGGGATTTGCGGTTTCCGACGATGAGACCGGCATCACCTACGAGGACATGAAGAACCGGATCATGGGCGAGCTGAAGAAGGTATTCCGGCCCGAGTTCCTCAACCGTATCGACGACGTAATCGTCTTCCACAAGCTGCAGAAGGAGGAGATCAAGCAGATCGTCGAGCTGCTGCTGCTGCGCATCCGCGAGTCGATGGCCGAACGCGAGCTGCAGCTGGAGCTGACCGAGCCCGCCAAGGACCTGCTCGTCGACAAGGGCTGGGACCCGGCGATGGGCGCGCGTCCGTTGCGGCGGGCGATTCAGCGCTACATCGAGGACCCGCTCGCCGACTTCGTGTTGCGCGAGCAGCTTACGCCCGGCGCGACCGTTGTGGTCGACCCCGCCGAGGGCGATCAGGAAGGCGAGGTGCGCCTGTCGATCGTCCAGCCGAAGAAGCAGAAGACTCCCGTGGGCGTCGGTGCCGAAGGCGCTGGCGCCGAGGAGATCGCTGAGGTCGAGGGTCACTCCGAGGGTGATGGATCGGAGATTGGCGAGCCCGACGAGCAGTAAGCGCGGGCAGCTGAGCCGAGGCCCGGTGGGCCTCGGCCAGATCATGCTCGCCCCGCTCACAGCTGCAGACTGGCCGGCCGCGGCGCGTATCTACGAGGCGGGGATCGCTGGCGGAAACGCAACATTCGAGTCGGAGTCTCCGGGGTGGGAGGAGTGGTCGAGCACGCACGCGGGGTACCCCGCGATAGTTGCGCGCGCGCCCGACGGCGAGGTGCGCGGGTGGGCGGCGCTGAGCCCGACCTCGAGCCGCTCCGTCTACCGAGGAGTCGGGGAGGTGAGCATCTACGTCGATCCCGCGTTCGCTCGTCGCGGAGTGGGACGCGCGCTGCTCGACGCCCTGATCGCGGCATCCGAGCGCGATGGCTTCTGGACGCTCCGAGCGGGCATCTTCCCCGAGAACATCGCATCCGTTGCTCTGCACGAGCGCCACGGCTTCCAGCTGGTGGGTGCCAGCAGGCGGATCGGACAGATGCCGGACGGGCGCTGGCGCGACGTGCTGCTGTATGAGCGGCGCAGCGGGACGGTCGGCGCCGACTGATGAGCCGTCCCCGTGGGGACGTACTCTGGATCGGTGCCCCGCACGACCGTCCATAGCTGCTCGCAATGTGGCCTGCAGTCCGCCCAGTGGCATGGCCAGTGCCCGGAATGTGGAGCTTGGAACACACTGGTCGAGGAACCGCTCGCGGCGACGCACGCGCAGGGCCGCTCGGGCCGGCAGCGGCGCGGCGGCGCGGGAACCGGTGCCGCCGCCGGACCGAGGCCCGTTCCGCTCCCACTCGGTGAGGTCGGAGCGGCGCCCATCAGCCGCATGTCCACCGGCATCGGCGAGCTCGATCGCGTCCTCGGCGGTGGACTGGTGCCGGGCTCGCTCGTGCTGCTCGGCGGGTCTCCCGGGATCGGGAAGTCGACGCTGACCAACATGGTGCTCGGTCATCTGCAGCAGGCCGGCCACAGGACGCTGTACGTAAGCGGCGAGGAGTCCGCCGAGCAGGTGCGGTTGCGCGCGGAGAGGCTGGGATCGGGTCCCACCCACCCGGCGCTGCAGGTACCCGTTCTCGCCGAGACCGACCTTGACGCCGTGTTGGACACGCTAACCACACACGCGCCGCAGGCGTGCGTGATCGACTCGGTGCAGACGCTGCGCGCCGCCGAGCTCTCCGGCGCGCCGGGTTCCGTCGGGCAGGTGCGCGAGGTGGCGGCGCGGATCATGGAGCTGGCAAAGGCGCAGGGCATGGCGGTGATCCTGGTGGGACATGTCACCAAGGAAGGGGCGCTGGCGGGTCCCCGTGTGCTCGAGCACCTCGTCGACTGCGTGCTGCAGTTCGAGGGCGAGCGCGAGCGGCCCTATCGCGAGCTGCGGGCACTCAAGAACCGTTTCGGATCGACCAACGAGGCTGGCCTGTTCGAGATGCGCCAGGGTGGCCTCGTGGAGGTGCTCGACGCGTCGGCGAGATTCGTCGCGGAGGCGACGCGAGCCCCCGGGAGCGTGGTGCTGGCAGCGATGGAGGGCTCGCGCCCACTGCTCGTGGAGGTCCAGGCGCTGGTGGCGCCCTCCGAGCTCGAGCAGCCGCGCAGGGTTGTCTCGGGGCTCGACCGCAACCGGCTGGCCCTCGTGCTGGCGATACTCGCTCGTCACGGCCATGTCCGCACAGGCGGCGCGGACGTGTTCGTGAACGTTGTCGGAGGAGTGCGCGTGGACGAGCCAGGGTGCGACCTGGCAGTCGCGCTGGCGGTGGCGAGCGCCAGCCGTGGGGTGCCGATTCGAGGAGCCCATCCACCCGCGCCGAGGGCGTGCTTCGGCGAGCTCGGGCTGACCGGTGAGCTGCGGTGGGTGGGTCATCCCGAGCGTCGTCTGGAAGAGGCAGCCAAGCACGGCCTGGAGGGTGTGATCGCGCCGGCGGACAGCGGGCGCTCGGCGTGCGAGGTGGCGACATTGCGAGCAGCGCTGGCGGTGGCGCTGCCAACGGCGATCGGGCGCCCGGCTCGGGCGGCGGCTTGAGAACTCGTTCAGCTTGTGTAGGAGCGGCTAAAAAAAGGCCAACTGCCCTAGAATGAAAGACCGTGGCTCCACGATCCGGCGAAGACCTAGACAACGAGGTACGACCGGATCCGGGGTTGATGAGGGCGCTGGAGATGATCGCGCCTGGGACCGCGCTGCGGGAGGGGATCGAGAGTATCCTGCACGCGCGCACGGGTGGTCTGATCGTGATCGGTGAGCCCGAAGATCTCAGCTTCCTGAACTCCGGGGGGATCAAGCTCGATATCGACTACACCCCCGCGTTCCTTTACCAGATCGCGAAGATGGACGGCGCGATCATCCTCAATGCGAACGCCACGAAGATCACGATGGCGAACGTCCAGCTGATGCCCGATCCGACGATCCTCTCGCACGAGACCGGCACCAGGCACCGCACGGCCGAGCGCGTGTCTAAGCAGACGGACGCGCTGGTGATCGCTATCTCACAGCGCCGCGAGGTCGTTTCCGTTTATGTGGACGGCGTCAAGTACATCCTCGAGGACATCCCCGTGGTCCTCGCCAAGGGCAACCAGGCGCTGGCGACGCTGGACAAGTTCCGCACCCGTCTGGACCAGGTTTCCACCCGCCTGACCGCGCTGGAGTTCGAGGGCGGCGCCACGCTGCACGACGTGCTCACCGTGCTACAGCGCTCCGAGCTGGTGACGCGGATGGCGGTCGAGATCGAGCGTTACATCGTCGAGCTCGGCAGCGAGGGGCGGCTGATCGAGATGCAGCTAGAGGAGACGATGGTCGGCGCCGCAGCTGAGAAGTCGGCATTGGTCCGGGATTACCTGTCGACCTACTCCGATGAGGCGTTCGCTGCGGCGCTCGAGGAGATCGGGCGGCTCGTCCATCAGGATCTGCTCGACTTCGGCCGGCTGGCCGAGCTGCTCGGCTACGACCGCAAGCTGAACACGCTCGACTATCCGGTCTCACCGCGTGGCTACCGCGTCCTGGGGCGTATTCCCCGACTGCCGAAGCTGGTGGTTGCGCAGATCGTCAACGAATTTGGGGGGTTGGATGAGTTGTTGGCCGCCAGCGACGCGGAGCTCGAGGCGGTCGAGGGTGTGGGGGAGATCCGGGCGAAGGACATTCGTGAGGGCCTGCGCAGGCTGCAGGAGCTGAACCTCGTGGATCGCTATCTGCAGACTTGAGTCAAGGGCCGACCCACCGGTCGCTCGCAACGAAGGAGGACATCATTCCCGCACAAGTAACTGAAGGAGCAACACTCACCGAGGAGCTCGAGGTCACCCGCGAAGTCGAGTACATCGAGTTCGAGCTCGGAGATCACGTCGTCTATCCCCACCATGGCGCCGGCAAGGTGCTCAAGAAGGAGGAGATGGAGATTCTCGGTGAACGGCGCGAGTATCTCACCATCAAGATCCTCCATAACGACATGACCGTACGCGTTCCCACCGAGAACGCGGCGCTCGCGGGCCTGCGCAGGGTCATCGACGAGGAAACCGTCAAGAAGGTCTTGGACGTGCTGCGTGACGAAGTCTCCGAGATGCCCAAGAACTGGAACCGCCGCTTCAAGCACAACCGCGACAAGATTAAGACGGGCGACATCTACGAGCTGGCCGAGGTCGTGCGCAACCTCTCGCTGCGTGAGAGCGAGAAGGGGCTTTCGACCGGCGAGAAGCAGATGTTCACGCGCACCAAGAAGATCCTCGCCTCAGAGCTGATGTACGCGCTCGACAAGGACGAGGAGGAGGCCGAGAGCTACCTCGACGAGCTGCTCGAAGACTCGGCCAACCACCAGATGGCGGCCGCCGGAGTCAAGTAGCGAGGCTTTCACGCACGCGGCAGCGCCGATTGCCGCGTGCGCGAGCGCCCCAGGCGATGAGGACCGTTGCTCTGATCGTGGCCGCCGGCAGCGGTGCGCGTCTGCGAGCCGGTCGACCAAAGGCGTTCGTCGAGCTCGCCGATCGCCCGCTCGTGGCATGGAGCATCGACGCGCTGGCGCAGACGGCGAGCGTCGAGCGGGTGCTCGTTGCGATGCCGCCAGGCGTCGAGGTGCCGGCCGGCATCACGGCGTTCGACGGCGTCACACTTGTGGATGGCGGACCCTCGCGCTCGGACTCGGTGCGCCGGGCACTCGCTGCGGCGGGTGCCACGAATGCGGCGGGTGGAGCAGTCGCGGGGCTCCGGGAGGGGCAGGGCGATGATGAACAGGGGCGCCGGGTGGAGCTGGATTTCGTGCTTGTCCACGACGCCGCGCGCCCGCTCGTGACAGCCGCGCTAGCCGAGTCGGTGATCGCCGCGCTGGCGCGCGATCGGGACGCCGACGCTGCGATCGCCGCGCTGCCGGTCACGGATACAGTCAAGCGGGTGGACCGCACGGGCGCCGTGCACGAGACGCTCGACCGCAGTGAGCTATGGGCAGTGCAGACCCCGCAGGTGTTTCGCCGCGAGGCCCTCGAGCGTGCCTTGGACGCCCCCGGGGAGGAGCTCGCACGGGCGACCGACGACGCGTGGCTGATCGAGCGCGGCGGGGGAAAGGTGATCGTCGTGCGGGCGAGCGACGAGAACCTCAAGGTGACCACGCCCCTGGATCTGCGGGTCGCCGAGCTCCTGCTCGCCGCGCGAGCTTCCCTTGGTCCCGCGAACGAGGCTGAGCCGACGGGTCTACCGGACGATCCCGGGCGCCCGGGGGCGGCGCGGGCGAATCCTGCTTGAATCGCAGCCCTTCACGTGCTCACCGACTACCACCTCCATCTCCGGCCGGACGGTCGCGACGCCCGCGTCGCCGAGTACCACACGCCGGCGAACGCCGAGCGCTATCGAGCCGCTGCGAAGGAGCGGGGGATCGCCGAGCTGGGGGTCTCAGAACACGTCTACCGCTTCGCGCAGGCGCTCGAGGTCTGGCGACACCCATTCTGGGAGACATACGCGCATGACGATCTCGATGAGTACTGCGCGTTCGTGCGCGAGCAGACCGATCTGCGACTGGGCATCGAGGCGGACTTCGTTCCAGGCGCCGAGGACCGCATGGCTAACCTGCTGGAGGCGCACGACTTCGACTACGTAGTCGGCTCTGTGCACTTCATGCGCGACGGTGCTGTGGACATGGACGACTACAGCGTCTGGGACAGCGGGCGCAGCGTCGAGGAGATCTGGAAGCGCTACTTCGAGACGGTCGGCGAGGCGGCGCGTAGTGGGCTGTTCGACATCGCCGCGCACCCGGACCTGGTGAAGTATTGGAGCCCCGCCGACTCCCCCGACCACGCCTCACCCGCCCGCCGTGGGCGGCGCACGCCGGAGGGAGATCTGCGCCGATACTACGAGCCCGCGGTCGAAGGGATCGCCGAAGCGGGCATCGCCGTGGAGGTGTCGACCGCGGGGCTGAGAAAGCCCGTCGCCGAGCTGTATCCCGCGCAGGCGTTCTTGGAGATGTGCGTGGACGCCGGCGTGCCCGTGGCACTCTCCAGCGACGCCCATCGCTCTGAGGACGTGGGCGCCGACTATGAGCGGGCGCTCGAGACGCTCGACGACGTGGGTGTGAGTGAGCTGTGCGTGTTCGAGCGACGAGTCCGCCGACTCGAGCCGATCGGTGCCGCCCGCTCCTCCCCCGAGGTGCCGCGGTGATGACACTGGTCGGGATCGGTTTCGACTCACACCGCCTGGCCGCCGGGCGCAGGCTTGTGATCGGCGGGGTGGAGATCCCCTACAAGCGCGGTCTCGACGGTCACTCAGATGCCGACGTACTCGCCCACGCGGTAATCGACGCACTGCTTGGCGCGGCCGGCATGGACGATATCGGCGAGCGCTTTCCCGACACCGACGAGCGCTGGCGCGACGCCGACTCGATGCAGCTGCTCGCCAGCGTCGTGCAGAGCGTGCAGGCAGCCGAGCTCGAGATCGTGAACGTGGACTGCACGGTGGTGATGGAGGCTCCGAAGCTCGCTCCGCACCGGCAGGCCATCCGCAAGCAGCTCGCGGAGGTGCTCGCACTCGAGCTCGCGCGCGTGAACGTGAAGGCGAGCACCGGTGAGGGGATGGGGTTCGTCGGGCGCGGTGAGGGCGTCGCGGCGCTGGCGATTGCCGGTTTGTGTCGGGCCAGCTGACTGACGTCCGTGGTGCGAAGGTATCTACGCGGCCTACGGCGATCGTAGTGGCTGCCGAAGGAGGTTCTTAAGGGCCGGCTAGGTCTCCTGGCCGTGGAACAGCCTGCGATCGCGACGCTCTCGCGGATGCACACGCTGGCTTATTGCCCGCCGGGAGGAACAGCCTCACTTGCCATCGACAACGCGTCGGTCGCCCCTTCAAACCAAGCCAGTGACTGCTCCGCATACAACTTAAACTCCGAGTGGTTGGCCTTTATGAGCACGCACGGTCGTTCGCGCGCGGGAAGCCCTGGCAGGTAGAACTCAACGAAAATCGAACGCCGTCGTCTATTCGAGATCGGATCAATGGCGTGGATACTAAACGGAGGAGAACAGTCGTACACGCGCACGTCCACCTGGTTAGCGCAACGTGCGCTGAGATTCGAGTAGTTCTTTAGGCTAGTAAGGATTATCTGGCAGAGATGCTCACGGGCCTCGTCATCGCTGCTGAATCGACCAACGCCACTTAGCTTCACGATGCAATCTAGTAAGCCGGTATTCGCTGGGTTTGCAAAGGCAATCTTGAGACGACGGTCTTTGTCGGCATTTAGCCATTCTTCGTAGGTCTTGACAGAGTGGGCTGTGAACTCTCCTCCGGAGATCTGGAATGACCAAATCTCTCTGTCAGCCGACCGGATCCTTGCCCGCGCTGCCTCGCTGGACATCGACGACACAAAGTAGAGAACACGTCGGCGTAGCAAGATAATTCCTGCGTATACCACAACGAACCATACGATCGCCACGCCGACCGTGCCAGACCACGTATGCGATACAAGCCACCCACCGGCCGTTAGCACAAGTCCTCCGATGACTGCCGCGAGAACCCCTTGCCACAGGCTCTGCCGACCCCGTGGTCCGCCCATGCTAGCGATCGGCGCGGCTAGACGTGAACAGCGTGATCGACTCCTCGTAGAGTCGGCCGTCGTGCCGCACCCCAGGACTCATAGACGTAGGAGATGCCTGTTCAAAGATGTTATCCACACATCGGTCGAAGGACGTAGGGTGAGTGACACTACAAAGAGGGATGCGCATCGCGATCGGTCGGCCGTCAATGAGATGCCGGTTCACCTCTCGCGGGAACAGTTGGCCCGCTTCCGCCGCCGTGAGAACCTCCACCTTTCCCACCACGGGGTCGAGATAACTATGGATTTGATCCGCAAGCTTCGGCGTGATTGTAGGTTCTAACGTCATGGGATGCCCCATCTCGGAGATGAACAGGGCAATGTGCTCCAGATAAAGCGCACTCCGCATAGGTTCTCTGAACACGCGGTGAGCGATCTCCTCGTGGCGGGAGTTGATAGCTACAACGCGGCATGAACCCTCACGCTCGCCCTCATCGAGGCCGAAGGCCCAGCAGACTTCGGATGCGCTTGCGGTAGTCGCCCGACTCCATCCGCGAATGTCAACGGCGGGGGACAGATAGTCGACCACGTACGCTGGGATGCTCTTGAGCCCAAGCCATTCAAACGCCTTCACCCGATGATGTCCATCGATCAGGAGATTGAACTCGGGATCTACGATGACCGGATTGACAAGCGTCTGTGTCCGGCGCAGAGACACGGCAATCTCTGCGACCCTGCGGTCATCCGGCTGCTCATACGTTCGCAGCGACTCGATGTCGACGAGCGTCAACGCGCTTCTAATGGCATCAAGATCCCGAGCCGACGCGCATGCCGCTCTGTCGTCGAGCCGGGAGGTCAGTTGCTCCACCACTCCGAGTCTATCCGACAAGCGGATGGATGTGTCGATCTCCAGTTGGCGCTAGATCACACCGTTCGACGCGCTAGACGTGAGCGGGCGCTGGTGCTGACTTCATCCCACAGGCCGTCCGCAGCCTGCGCCGACCGCTAGGGTTGCGCGGCGATGCGCGAGATCCTTATTCACGACACGCTCAGTGGCGAGCTTCTGCCGCTGCGTCCACGTGACCCCGGGAAGGTGGGGATCTATGCATGCGGTCCGACCGTGTACAGCCGGATTCACATCGGCAACGCGCGGCCGTTCGTGGTCTTCAGCCTGCTCAAACGCTTTCTTGAGCACGAGGGTTACGACGTCGATCTGGTGGTGAACATCACCGACGTCAACGACAAGATCTACGACGCCGCGCGCTCTCAGGGCCGGGCGAGCGCCGAGCTGGCGACGGAGATGACCGAGTACTACCGTGCGGACACCGATGCCCTGGGAGTAGGTCGTCCCGACCACGAGCCGCTTGCCTCCGCGACAATCGAGCCGATCGTCGAGTACATCCAGACGCTGATCGTTCACGAGCACGCTTATGCGGTGGATGGAGACGTGTACTTCCGTGTGCGCTCAGACCCTGGCTACGGCAAGCTCTCACATCGTCAGCTAGAGAACATGGATCAGGGCGAAGACGCATCGGCATCCGACCCCCTCGCCGCGCGCAAGCAGGATCCACTCGACTTCGCGCTGTGGAAGGCGCACAAGCCCGGCGAGGACACGTGCTGGGAGGCGCCGTGGGGTGTCGGCCGACCGGGCTGGCATATCGAGTGCTCGGCGATGGCCGAGCAGTTCCTGGGGGTTGGCTTCGACATCCACGGCGGCGGCTCTGACCTGGTGTTCCCGCACCACGAGAACGAGGCCGCTCAGACGCGCGCCGCGCGCGGGGACGAGCTTGCGAAATTGTGGATGCACAACGGCATGATCCAGTTCACCGGCGAGAAGATGGCCAAGTCGGTGGGGAACATCGCGCTGCTGCACGAGGTACTCGGCGACTATGGCTCTGAGGCGGTGGTCATGTATCTGATCTCAGGGCACTATCGCCAGCCGCTCGCGTTCTCCGAGGCCGCTCTGGAGCAGGCGCAGGCCAACATCAGGCGCATCCGCGAGGCCGGTCGACGGCTCTCCCAGAGGGATTCGCCGTCCGATCTCGAGAGACTGCGTGATCGGTTCTTCGACGCGCTCGCCCGCGACTTCAACACGGCCGAGGCGCTGTCAGTCCTCAACGAGTGGATTCGTGAGGCGACCAGCGGTATGTGGGACTCGCCGGGCGATGCTCATCTGCGCGAGATGCTAAGCGTCCTCGGACTGGAGTCGCTGCTCACTGCGAGCGCACAGGCGCCCGATCAAGTGCGCGAACTGGCTGTGCAACGCGAGCAGGCCCGTGGTGAGCGCGACTTCACGGCAGCCGACCGGCTGCGCGACGAGATCGCAGCACTGGGCTGGGAGGTCCGCGACGGATCAAACGGCTTTGACTTGATCCCGCTGTGATCCTCTACGGTCGCAACCCCGTCAGGGAGGCGCTGCATGGGCGACGGGCGGCCAGCGTGGGGGAGGTGTGGGCGACAGCGGGCGCCGCGCGCGAGCGGTGGCTGGCGGGCGTGCAGGTCCGCACGGTTGCCGCGGAGGAGATCGAGAGCCGCTGTGGCTCAGACGCGCACCAGGGACTGTGCGCGGACGCGGGGGCCTACCACTATGCGAGCGCTGACGAGCTATTGGCGGGCGAGAGCCCACTGGTGGTGGCACTCGACCAGATCCAGGACCCGCAGAATCTCGGCTCGATCTGTCGCACAGCCGAGTGTGCGGGCGCGGCGGGAGTGGTCATCCCGGAGCGCCGTGCCGCCGAGGTGACGGCGGCCGTGTGCAAGGCCTCCGCCGGAGCCGTCGAGCATCTGCCCGTCGCGCGGGTGCGTAACCTCGCCGACTTCCTCGCGGACGCGCGCAAGGCCGGTTGCTGGTGCTATGGCGCCAGCGCCAGCCGTGGCGCGGCAGAGCGTGCGCCGGTCGCCTACGACACGCCCGACTACCGCGGGTCCGGCGTGGTCCTGGTACTCGGCAGCGAGGGCTCCGGCCTGCGACCGCGGGTCGCCAAGGCGTGTGATCAGCTGATCGCACTGCCGCTGCTGGGGAGGATCGAGTCGCTGGGCGTCAGCGCTGCCGCCGCGGCGGTTCTGTACGAGATCTTGCAAAGCCGCGTGCGGAGGGCTTGACAAGGTTTCATAACTGTGTAGAGTCCGCCCGACATAACGCTGAACCTAAGGTTGAGAAAAGCTTAGGTAACGCGCAACTACATAGCTTTGGCGCCAGGGGAGGAGTGCGCCACTGAGCACGTTTGGAGCCGCCAGGGAGGTGGTTTCCGAAGAAAGGATCTGCTCGTGGCACGAATCTCCCACAGTCTTAACTCTGAACCTAAGGTCGAGGATCTTTTCCTGATTGCCCTCGCCAAGCAGGGTGACCGCAATGCCTACGATCGCCTGGTCAGGCGCTATCACGGCTTTGTGCGCCTGAAGGCCTCCTCCTATTTCTTGGCGGGCGGCGACGCTGACGACCTCATCCAGGAGGGGCTCGTAGGCCTGTACAAGGCGATTCGCGACTTCCGCACGGACCGCGAGTCGAGCTTTCGCAACTTCGCCGAGCTGTGTATCACCCGGCAGATCATCACGGCCGTGAAGACAGCGACGCGCAACAAGCACACGCCGCTGAATCAGTACGTGTCGTTCTCATCGACCCCGGCCGGCACGGGCGACGACGTGCCGACGCTCGATCAGATGCTGCCCGGACCGACCGTCCAGGACCCGGTCAACCAGGTGATCTCCTCCGAGGAGCTGCGCTCGCTGGTGGGGTGTCTGTCGACGGCACTGTCCGAGCTGGAGAGCCGTGTCCTGTCGCTCTACCTCGATGGCTACTCCTATGAGCAGGTGGGCGGCCGGCTGTCCTGTGACACCAAGACGGTTGACAACGCGTTGCAGCGGGTCAAGCGGAAGGTCGGTGCGCACCTGCAGTCGCGCGCCGTGGCTGCCTGAACCGGCTCACATCGGGCTTGCGCTGCAGGGGGACCGCCCGCCGGCGATCAGCCGAGCGTGCCTGATGGCCGTCCCCCACGGCGTGACTGTGGCCGCCCCCGTGGGGACGGCCACAGCCCACCATGACGGGGGCCGTCCCCCGGACTAGAAGGCGCCTTCGCTGGGCCCTTTGGGCTGTACCACTGGTTTCAGGGAGCTAGGCGGGGCCGCCGTCACTTCGACGGGGAACGGTTCGCTCGCCACCTGCTGATTATCGGGATCGCCGGGGACCCTCACCCGGAAGACGGCCTTCCCGCTCCCGAAGATGTAGTCCGTTATCGAATACGTACCGCCCGCGAGCACCGAGCCGACATCGACGACGTGGAAGCCACCGCCGACGCCGTTTTCGCGCTCGAGGTAAACGATCTTTCCGACGGTGCCCGGCGTAACCGTGCCCGCAAACGTCAGGGGCTGGCCGGACTGGACCGTTTTGGCCGAGATCCCGGCCGTGAGAATGTATTTCACGCCCTCGAACAGCACCGCGGACTTCACCGTGCCCTCGGTCACCTGGTAGGCGGTGTTCTGGAGCGGCGTCAGGATGAATGTGTAGTCGCCGCCCGTCGTCGTAGTTGTGGTTGTCACCGGCGCGAATCCCTTGCCGAACGTGTGCGCGTCCAGCGTCACGGTCTTGCCCGCGCCTGCGGCCAGGACGCCGCTGAGCGTGACTGGCGAGCCGTAGGGGACCGAGTAGGCGGTCGTGTTGATAGTCAGGTCAGGGTGCTCTCTCTGGGAGATCCCGTAGGAGAGCGTGTTGGAGATGCCACGTACGCTGAATTTCCCGTGTCGGCGCACGACAACCCGGATGTTCGCGTCCCCGGGCGCCACGAAGGTGTGCGTGATCGCGTACACACCGCCGGGCCCAACGTTGCCGAGCTGGATCGTGTGCCATTCTTCGCTACTCGTGGCGTTCTCGCGCTGAAGTGCCAGCTCCGCGCCGGCGTCGGCGGGGTTCGCGGCGCCTGTGACTGGGTCTACAGACCCTGTGAACGTCACACGGTTGCTGAAGCCTGTGAACAGGGTCAGTTTTTCCGATGGCCCGCTGAGCGTTACCACGGGTGCAACCCGAACGGTCTTGGTGGCGCTGCGGGCGCCGTCGGCGCTCGCGTAGAACAGGCTATCGGTCGTGACGTCCGACTGCACGAGTGAGTAGAAGCCGCCCGCGGTGGTGGTCGCCGTGCCGAGGATTTTGAGGCCTGGGGAGCCGACAGAGTGTCCGTAGACGGTGACGGTCTGGCCTTCTGTGCTGCCGCTTGGGCAGAGGAGCTGGCCGAAGACCTCGACCGATTCGCCGCTTGTGATCGCGTGCGGTTCTGCGAACAGATCGATCCGGCATTTGCCGCCGGGGCTCGCATGCTTGTGGCCCAGCGGGCGGTGAGCCGAAGCTCCGGCCGCACCGAGCATGAGCAACGCGGACGCAACAGCGAGCGCGAAGATCATTCTAAATGAACGCATCTGTGCCTTCTCCTTGTGGGAGGGGATCGGTTTATGTTGTGTAGTGCAGTGCCCTTCCCCCACTGCCCCAAACCCGGCACGCTTGGATTCGATGCGGTGGCTTGCGTAAGTCGCACGGCCTCGAACACGGGCGAGTGCCCGCCTGA
Organism: uncultured Solirubrobacteraceae bacterium; assembly: GCA_963830345.1. Lineage (GTDB taxonomy): Bacteria > Actinomycetota > Thermoleophilia > Solirubrobacterales > Solirubrobacteraceae > Palsa-744. Next base: position 954,802 of record CAWHLZ010000001.1, read on the forward strand.
GACGACGAGCTTGGGGAATGGGGCGGCGGACTGCGCCCAAAGCCCGGACGATTGGCGAGGTGCAGGGTCCAGTGTTCGGCGAGCGGGAGCTGGTGACGCCACGTGCGCTCGGCACCCACGACGCTGCCGTGCGCGAGCATCACCGGTGGCCCGGTGCCGACACGTCTGACGTCCAGATCGGATGCCGTCACCGACGCTTGGCGGGGAGCGGCCTGACGCCCCACGCACGCTGGGAGCTGAGGCTCGTCGCTCATACGGAGAGTCTCTCAGCCGGCAGGTATGATCGAACTGGACTCTCGGGTCCCGCAGAGCACGACCATGGGGATGGGGCGAACCGCCAGAGGAGGAGCGTGCGATGGAGGTCAAAACCACGAGATCGATGACTCGCGAGGCTCTTGGCGCCGCGACAATCGCAGAGGCCTTCCGCATTACCGCTGCCGAGCGCGCCGAGGAGGTGGCGATCCGCACCAAGCAGGACGCGTTCACCATCACCTGGGGCGAGCTGCGCGAGCGCGTGGACGCGCTCGCGGGCGGGCTGGCGCAGCTCGGAGTGAAACGCGGCGACACCGTCGCATTGATGCTGTGCAATCGCCCCGAGTTCCATCTGTGTGACCTGGCGGCGATGATGCTCGGCGCGGCGCCGTTCTCGATCTACAGCACCTACACACCCGAGCAGATCCAGTACCTCGTGGCCGACGCGGAGGCGAAGGTGCTCGTCTGTGAGCAGCGCTACCTGCCGCAGGTGTGCGCGGCCCGCACGAAGCTCCCGGATCTGAAGCACGTCATCGTCATCGACGGCGAGGCCCCGCCGGGGACGCTCGCGCTGTCCGACGTCGAGGGCTCGAACCCGGACTTCGACGTCGAGGCGGCGGTGGCGCAGATCCAGCCGACCGACGTGCTCACGCTGATCTACACCTCGGGGACGACCGGCCCGCCGAAGGGCGTGCAGCTCATCCACCGCAACCTCCTCGCCGCCGTCGACGGATTGGAAGCCCTGATCCGGTTTCCGCGCGATGGTCGCGTGGTCTCGTGGCTGCCGTCCGCCCACGTCGCCGAGCGCAACGCTCACCACTATCTACCGATCGTCTTCGGCCTGCAGATCACCTGCTGCGAGGACCCGCGCGAGGTGCTCTCCTACCTGCCTGAAGTCCGCCCGAGCTGGTTCTTTGCAGTGCCACGCATATGGGAGAAGCTGAAGGCGGGCCTGGAGACGATGATCGCCGCCCAGCCCGAGGAGCGTCGAGCAGAGCTGCAGGGCGCCGTCGATGCGGGTGTGCGCAAGGTACGTCTCGAGCAGGCCGGGGAGTCTGTGCCGGACGAGCTGGCCAAGCAGGTGGCCAAGGCGGACGCCGAGATCTTCGCCGGGCTGCGCGAGATGCTCGGTCTCGACCAGGTGGAGGCGATCAACGTCGGTGCTGCTCCCACGCCCGTCGAGGTCCTGGAGTTCTTCCACGCGATCGGACTGCCACTGGCCGAGCTGTGGGGCATGAGCGAGACGTGTGGCGCCGGAAGCGTGAACCCGCCCGGGAAGATCAAGATCGGGACGGTCGGGCCACCCGCCCCTGGCGTGCAGCTAAAGCTCGATGCCGACGGCGAGGTGCTGGTCAAGTCTGATGTCGTGATGCTTGGCTACCGCAACCTGCCGGAGAAGACAGCCGAGACCTTCACCGAGGACGGCTGGCTGCGGACCGGCGACATCGGCTCCTTCGACGAGGATGGCTACCTCACGATCGTCGATCGCAAGAAGGAGCTGATCATCAGCGCGGCCGGCAAGAACATGTCCCCGGCGAACATCGAGGCTGTGCTGAAGAGCGCCTCGCCATTGATTGGGCAGGCCTGCTGTATAGGCGACCGGCGCCCGTACAACACCGCGCTGATCGTCCTCGACACAGACTTCGCGCCTGCGTGGGCTGCCAAGCAGGGCATCGAGGAGAGCTCGCTGGAGTCTCTCGCGGGCGACGAGCGCGTGCGCACCGCGGTCCAGACGGGCGTGGATGCTGCCAACGCTAAGCTGGCGCGCGTCGAACAGATCAAGAAGTTCGAGATCGTCGCGGGCGACTGGCTGGCGGGCGGTGAGGAGCTGACGCCTACCATGAAGCTCAAGCGCAAGCCGATCGCCGAGAAGTACGCGGACGCGATCGAGGGGATGTACGCGGCGTAACAACAATCAACGTTTGCGTATCAGCTCTCCCAGCGAGCACTTCTGTCGGCCTTCGCCGGCGAAGTTCTCAGGCGTGAGCCACTCTTCGTAGCCATGCCGGATCGCCGGCCACTCATCGTCGGTGATCGCGTACCAGGCGGTGTCACGGTTGCGACCCTTGACGATCTGGTGCTTACGGAACACGCCCTCGAACGTGAACCCGAAGCGCTCGGCCGCCCTGCGGGAGGCAGCGTTGAGCGCGTTGCACTTCCACTCCAGGCGGCGGTAGCCGAGGTCGTCGAAAGCATGCCGTACCAGCAGGTAAATCGCCTCAGTGGCAGCAGTCGTCCGCTGCAGTTGTGGGCCGAACCAGATGTGCCCAATCTCGATGACGCCGAACTCCGGTGTGGCGCGTAGATATGAGGCAATCCCAAGCGGGCGCTCGCCGGGAAGCGGCACGAGCGCGAAGTACAGCGGATCGTCGGTAGTTGCGGTCCAGACGAGCATGCGGTGCAGGTGCTCAGAGCTCTCATACGGGCCGTCCGGGAGGTAGGTCCAGATCGCTGGATCGCCGTTCGGCGGATGCGACACCGCAAACAACGGCTCTGCGTCGGCGTCGGGAGCGACGGGACGGACCAGCACGTGTGAGCCTCGCAGCGGCTCGCGCGCGGGCGGTTGCGCCGGCGTCCAGGTCACCGCTTCGCCTAGTACCTGCTGCATAGTCCGTAGTCAAGCAGAAGCAATTACGGGAGCGGCGAAGTGTCCTCAGCCTGCGCCCGGTCGTTCGATCGACTGCCGACGATCGAACTTCGGCTCGAATTCCCGACAGACGTTGATCATCGCCTGATGAAAGGCAATACCCATGCGCAGCGTCAGCAGCGGATGGGTGTTGCCCTGGTCCTCAACAAGCTGCGCGGCGGGTTCGATCTCACGAAGCGTCGCGACGCGCTTCTCGCTTCGCCCCCTGACCGCAGCCAGCAGTGCGAGTGTCTCCTCACGTTCCAGGGCGTCGGCAAAGAACAGCTTGACCATCCCGATGTCGCGTAGCTCGAAGGGCATCGGCTCCTCCCGGCGCAGCCATTCCGCGAGCGCAATCGATCCTTCTTCGGTGATGTCGTAGACGCGTCGCGGACGCTTGCCTCGGGGCTCGGCGCGGCCTTCGATCAGCCCGGCGCCCTCGAGCTGCTCCAGGCTTGGGTAGATCTGCGCATGGGAAATCGTCCAGAAGAACCTGATCGATAGCTCGACCGCCTGCTTGATCTCATAGCCCGACCGCGCCCCGAGTCCCACCATGCCGAGCACGACGTACGCAGGTGGGCTGAGCCCTCGCTGGCCGTCGAGTTTCTGGATGGCGCTTGCAAGCGGCATATCGAACACGGTAACATGTTGATCTGACATATTTATAGAAAGACAGGAGATCTCCGTGTCCGCGCTCGCAGACAGACCCACCAAGCTCCCGCTACGCGTCGCGATGGAGGCGCGAGATCTTGCTGCCGTGCTCGACGCCTTCGCGCCGGACGCTGTCCTACACTCGCCGCTCACGGGAAGTCTCACATTTCAAGGGCACGAGCAGATTCGCGCGGTCACCGAGGTCATCCTTGATGTCTACGATGACTTGCACTACACGGACGAGCTGCAAAGCGGCGACAGCGCAGTCCTCGTCGCTAGCGCGCGAGTGGACGGCACGGACATAGAGATGGTTGACCACATACGGTTCGACGAGCACGGAAAGATCCGTGAGCTCACGATCTTTTTCCGGCCGCTGCCTGCGATTGCGGTGGCCATGCGCCTGATCGGGACTGGGCTCGGCCGGCGCAAGAGCAGGACCAGGGCGGAGGTCATTTCGCTGCTGACACGGCCGCTCGGGTTGATGACGCGTGTAGGTGACCGCATGGGTGTCCGGCTGGTGGGCCCCATCGTGTAGGCCGCACGCCGGGCTCCAACACACGCGTCTCGAGAATGGCCTCGTTGACAGCTGAACCTCGGGCGCAGCGCACTCTCGAGCGCTACCGTGAGTTTGATAGATCGCTCTAGTGGATCTAGGGCGTATCATTTACTTTGTAACGGCGAGCACGAGGGGGTCGAAGTGGCAGGGACCAAGGATCGAATCATGGACTCCAGCGCCGAGTTGTTCCGCCGCCAGGGATACACAGGCACCGGCATCAAGCAGATCCTCGCCGCAGCAAACGCGCCGTTCGGGTCGCTGTATCACTTCTTCCCCGGCGGCAAGGAGCAGTTGGGAGCGGAGACGATCCGCTCATCGGGGCAGCTCTACCTCGAGCTGTTCGCGACCATCGCCGCCGGAGCGCCCGATGCTCTGGCGGCGGTCGGTGATTTCTTCGCGGGGGCCGCCGAGACGCTGGTGGAAACCGGCTACGCGGATGCCTGCCCGATCGCGACCGTGGCGCTCGAGGTCGCGAGCACCAACGAGCAGTTGCGCAAGGCGAGCGCCGACGTGTTCGACAGCTGGATCGCCGGCGCGACGCAGTACTTCGCTGCAGCCGGCATCTCGCCCGAGACCGCGCGCGAGCTGGCGCTCTCGATGCTGTGCCTACTCGAGGGCGCGTTCATCTTCTGTCGTGCGATGCGCAGCACCGAGCCGCTGCACGTCGCCGGAGCAAGCGCCGTGGCGTCGGTCCGAAGCGCCTTGGCTCAAGCGGCTGGACAAACTGGTCGATAGCACATATCGGACGACCGAAGGGTCATCCGGGTAGAGGGCGACCCTCGGGGGGTCAAGGCTCATTCCCCGGCCCTCCTGGGTCGCCCTGGAATCCCGGCGTGTTCGATCCTGCCTCGCGTGTCGGTGTGTCGGTGTGTCTGGGTTTCAGTGCCCGGCGGTGTGTCGCTGGACGGTCAGTTCCGGCACTTCGGCCAGCAGCCACTGGCCGTTGACATAGAGAGCTCTTTCGGACTCGGCGCCGTCATGGATGAGCGCTTCGTGTCCCGAGACGACGATGCTGGTCCCCGCTTTGACCTTTGACAGACGAATCTTTTCCGCCCAGCGTTCGAGACTCGACGTCGAGCTCGACGTCGAACAGTTGTCGTTCGACCGCCTGACCTCCTCGCGGAGAGGTTCGTCCATGTAGGAGCGGCAGACATCCGTGAAGTCACCGGCGCCCGCATCGAGGCCCACAGACCGGTACATGGCCCGTACTCCAGCCACGTTCTCGGGGGCGCTTGCCGCACTGCAGCCAGCTATCAGCAGCATCGAGGCGCAGAGCAAGGCTGTGCCGAGGCGTGGCATATGCCAGAGAGCTTCACAGACGGCGCGGCATCCACGTGGGCAGCGTCTCGCACTGGCGCGTCAGTACGGCGACGCCGTTTGAGAGCGACACGAACGCGATGGTGGCGAGCGCACCAACCAAGCAGGGCCGACGGCCGGGATCGAACCGGCGACCCCTCGCTTACAAGGCGAGCGCTCTACCAGCTGAGCTACGTCGGCGTGCGTCCGCATCGTATCGCCGCCGGACCCTATCTCGCGGCGGCGTGGGTAGCGCGTGGGACGGGTGCCGCAAACGCCGTATCTATGCGGCTGTGCGCTCGTACCGCGTCTTAGTCATACGGGGAACACTGGCCCGTGCAAGAAGCTCGACGGTCGCCGCGACGAACCGCTCGCGCAGAACCTCCGCGCGGTCGCCGGTGCTAGCTGTCGTGCGCTCTACGCGTGCGCGCTGGACATCGCGAGCGGGCCTTGCGGCCAGCCTGATTCGGGTCCCGCCATCCATGGTGATCGCCTCGCGTCCCTCCATAGTCCCTTCTCCCCTTCCGCACCAGCACCCTCTACCCACAAACGAATGACAACTTTGTGGGGAGAATAGAAACATATCTCCAGAAGTTTGTCAAGTGATCGCGGGCGCTCGCGGGCCACGATTGGGGATCAGACGACCGGAACTAAGGGTCCAAACGCCCAGAATTCGGGGTCCAGACGGGGTGCTCGGCGAAGTTTGCTGAGAGCAGCAATCAAGTATTGCACGGGTCAGTGTTCCCCGTATGACTAAGACGGCGGCCGCCCGTGCGGGGGTTGCCGAGAGCGCGTTCTACGAGGTCTTCCGGAGCGCTGAGGAGTGTTTTTCCGCTGCGTTCGAGGAGGGTCTTGCACGGCTTTGCGAGGTGCTCGACGAGGCGACTGGCCGTGAGGAGCGATGGCTGGATAGCGCCCGTGCTGGTCTGGTGGCGTTGCTCGGGTTCCTCGACGATGAGCCCAGCTGGGGCCGCCTGTTGTTCCTCGGCGCCCCGGTGGACGGTGCAGCCGCGTTTCGCTCCGAGCAGCGTGTGCGTGGCGCTCTGACCGTGCTCTTGGGCGACGGTGGCCCGCAGGCGACTGCGAGCGGCATGCCCGAGTCCCATCTGACCGCCGAGCTGGTCATCGGCGGTGTCTTCTCGCTGATCCGCGCGCAGATCAGCGAGGGCGGCAGTGAGGCGCTGGTGGAGCTCGCACCGTCGCTGATGTCGTTCATCGTGTTGCCATATCTCGGGCAGGCCGCCGCAGCCGCCGAGTTCGTGGGGCGCTCCGCTTCCGTGGAGCGGGCGTGCTCGCGGGCCGCCGAGCTCCCGATCGGGTCCGCGGCTCCTCCGCCCGTGCACGTCAGCCATCGCACGACGCTGGTGCTCGGCGCGATTGCCGCCGCGCCGCGCTCGAGCAACCGTGAGATAGCCGAGGCCGCGGGGTTGAGCGACGAGGGGCAGACTTCACATCTGTTGCGCCGGTTGACGCAGCGCGGGCTGATCGAGAAGGTCACTCCTCGCAGCGGCTCGCGCCGGGAGAACGCATGGCTGCTCACCCCGTGCGGGCGGCGCGTGGTCGAGCTTCTCGGCGTGGGCGTCGACACGGCCCGCGCTCCGGTGCGCACGAGCACGAGAGTCGGCAAGGCCGCGTGATGAGCGGTAAGCGGGGAGATCTGTCTGGCGGGCGGGTGCAGTGCGGCGCCCGGGCTGGCATGGGGTGCGCCGCGCGCGAGCCGAGTCCGCCTCCTACAAGCGTGTGTCGAGGCGGGGCTGTTGGCGCCTGCAGCGACGACGAGTGTGTTCCACGTGGGGGCCGGAGGCCCCGACTGGGCGCGCTGTCGCAACGACCGGGGTCAAGGAGTCTCCACGAGGAGAACAGGGACGTCGATCGATCATTACCAGATAGAACAAAAAGGAGTGATGGAAGAGTGAGACATCTAAGGATTATGGGGCTGGCTCTGGTCGCTGTATGCGCGATGAGCGCGATCGCGGCGGCGAGTGCACTGGCAAGTGGCTCTGAAAATACGCCACTCGGCATCTACAAGAACTGCCCGGTCAACGTGTATGTGCCGGGCTCCAACACCGGCTACGTGGAAGAGTGCATCGTCGGAAAGACGTCGGGAGGCCCCGAAGGCGGCTACTTCAAAGTGGGGTCGATCACCGTGCCGCTGCTCAAGCCCGTCGTGCTGCAGGGCGGAACTTGGGAAAACGAGGTAACGGGAGAACTCCACTGGATCCCACCGGAAAATGGCCAGAGCATTGTGCCGACCCCTGAGAAGGTTCCCTCGGAACCGCTGGCGAATGTAACTGCCGGTCAAGAGGAAGCAGCGGGCTGGCCGGAATCGCTGAAGCAGAGCTATGCCACGGCAAGGAAGAAAGGCTGGTTCAAGGACGGCAAAATCAGCGAGCAGATCGAAATCGCGGGTCTTCCGTTTGTGAGCGAGAGCAATCTCCTCGAAGGTGAAGGAGTTGGCGTGCAAGCGCCGGTCAGGATCCAGGGAATCAACAAATGGCTGACCAGCCTGGGCGGCAGCTGCTTCATCGGCTCGACCGAAGATCCGATCGTGCAGAACCTCACGACCGGCACGAGCATATCCCCGTTGACGGGTGAAGAACTCAAGGGTACTCCGGGCTCGTTCCACATCTTCGACGGCGGATCGGCGATCACGATCTCCGAAGACAGCTTGGTCGACAACACGTATGCTGTACCCGCTGCCGAAAAATGCGGCGGACCGGCATACGAAGCGTACCTCGACCCCGTAGTCGACGAAGCCTTCGGGCTACCGGCCGTAGCCGGCGCAAGCGAAACGCAGCTGACGGGCACGCTGGCCCAGGCTGCCGCACAGTTCATCAAAGAAAAGGGGATTTAGTCCAACTGAGCAGGGACTCCGCCTCCTCGCGATGCGGAGTCCCTGCCATCAAACGTGGATCACCGAAAGGGATGTTTGGAAATGACAACACTGACGAAGCGCCTTAGCGCGCTCGGGCTCTGCCTCGGCGCGATGCTCGCCATCGGCGCCGTCGCGGCGACTGTGAGCGCGTCGGCCGCGGCGCCGGAATTCGGCAGATGCGCGAAAGCCGCGAAGGTAGGCAAAACGTACACGGGCGGCTATACGAACTCGAGCTGCACGACCGCGAGTGAAACAAAAACCGGAAAGTACGAATGGCTGCCCGGCGCGGTCAAGAACCGTCAGACGACCAGTGGCGGCAAAGCGCTGCTCGAAACGGTCGGCCATTTGACGGTCGCATGCGCATCCGAGACAAGCGTCGGCGAATATCGCGGGACCAAAGAAGTAGCGAACGTGGTGGTCGCCTTCGAGGGTTGTGAATCGACCGGTCTGCATTGCTCGACACCGGGCGCGGCCACCGGCGAAGTGGTGACAACCAGTCTCGAAGGGATCGTCGGATATGAGAACAAGGCGTTGAAGGAGACGGCCTTGGACCTCTATCCCAGCGGCAAGACGGGGCTGTTCGTGGAATTCGCGTGCGGAGGTCTCACAGTATCTGTACGAGGCGAGATCCTCGTACCGGTCAAGTCCGACAAGATGGAGTCCACCGGAACCTTGAAATACAAGGCGACAAAAGGCAAACAGGAACTGGAACATCTCGAAGGCGGGCCGACGGAAATCCTCGAAGCGTCGTTCGCGCACGGAGCATACGAGCAGGCATCGGAGGCGATCACGACAACGCTGAAAAACGAAGAACCGCTGGAGCTCAACGCGGTCGTCTGACGCCGCACTTGGCAGTGGGTGTGTGGGCCCTGCGTGGTCCACACACCACCGGTGTGAGCCGTGTTTCGCACCAAGGGTGAGACGGTCGGCATAAAGCTGGGTTGAGTAACACTCAAATCGAGAGGAGTCTGGAGTGAGGAAGGGCGGTGAGGGATGCGTTTCAGAGTTCGTCGACGGAAATGCTCTCCACGGCACCGTCCGGATGAACGTGCGCCGAGCGGCGCGCCCATCGCTGGCGGCGCTGCTGCTCCTGATCGGCGTGCTCGTGCTGTGGTGCGGCTCGGCATCCGCCATGATCGCTCGCGGGCACGAATTCGGATTTTCGTTCGAAGGCGAGGGCGAAGCGACGCTGAATGAACCTTCCGGGGTGGCTGTGGATGAAGCGACCGGCGAAGTCTATGTGGTCGATCGCGGCCACGAACGGGTCGAGCGGTTCAGGCCAAATGGCACCGGCGGGTACGAATTTGCCTCGGCGTTCAGCATCGACTCTCCGGGGGAGATCGCCGTCGATAACTCTCCCAGCTCGCCGTCGAAAGGCGACGTATATGTCGCCGGTTCCTTCGAACCGGACGCGGAAGCCGCAGAACGCGACTACGTCTACGTGTTTTCCCCATCGGGCGAAAAACTGCTCAAACGATCGCGTTTCAAAGCGAAAGCCGGTAAAGAAACCGTCGAACTGGAATTGGAAGACATTCAGGGGCTCGCCGTCGACACCGCCGGCAATGTGTGGGTGTATTGGGACGAAGAAGGCCAGATCGACGGCTTCAGCGATGCCGAAACGCTTAAGTGGGTCCCGTCCCTGACCCTATCGGGGTTCGAAGGAGCGGAGTCGAAGATCGAAGAGTGCAGCGCGAGAGAAGACTTCGCGGTGTCTCCGGGCGACGCAGCCTTCTACGTCGGCTTTGAACGCTGGAACGCGAGTGAAGACTGCCCGGGCGAACAGGGGGAAGCACCGGACCCGTCGGTCGTCGCACAGCTTACGGGCGCGGGTGGGGCGTTGTCGAGCAAGGAAGTGGACCGCGAAGACACTACCGGCGTCGCGGTCGACCCTTCGACCGGCGACGTGTATCTCGATAACGGCACGAGCGTCGCGGCATTCACGTCCGGCGGGCTTCTGATTCAGCGTTTCGGTGCACAGCACCTGCGCATGGGTAGCGGCGTCGCGGTGGATGCGCAAACCGGCGATGTGTTTGTGGTGGCGTCGGGGGAAGACAGGATCGACGTGTTCGTCCCAGAAGGTTCCAGTGCGCCGGTCGTGGACAGCGTCACCGCACGCAACCTGACGCCGAGCTCGGCGGAACTGACTGCGCAGATCGATCCCAGGGGCGAGGAAACGGAATATTACTTCCAGTACGGCACCGCGGACTGTGCCCTGGCCACGTCATCGTGCACGCAGGTGCCCGTCCCGGCCGGGAAGCTCAACGCGGTCTTCGGCGATCAGACCGTCAAAGTCGAAGTGACCGGCCTGTTGGCGGGCACCGCGTACTACTACCGGGTCCTCGCGAGCAACGCGCTGGGTGCCGGCACGGAAGGCGTGCCGTCTCCGAACACGTTCACGACGCTGCCCTCGCCGAGCGCGCTACCCGATGGGCGCGCGTGGGAGATGGTCTCGCCGCCGGACAAGCACGGGGCGCAGATCGAAGCGCTGCCGTTCGAAGGGGGCGCGATGATCGCCGCGTCCGCCGATGGCAGCGCGATCACCTGGGTGGCGGACGGGCCGCTGGTCAGCGATCCCGAAGGCAACCGTGGCCCGGAACTGACCCAGCTGTTGTCGCACCGCGGCGCCGGGGAATGGGAAACGCAGAGTCTCGAAACGCCGCACGACCGCGGCAGCGGTGTCGAAACCGGACCGGTGCCCGTCGAGTACCAGGACTTCTCGTCGGACCTGTCGCTCGGCCTGGTGGAGCCGTCAGATCCGAGTCAGGGGCAATTCGGGTTGCTCGAACAGCCGCCACTGTCGCCCGAAGCGTCGGAAAAGACGATCTACCTGCGCGACGATTCGCCGATCGCGCCGGGTGAAGGCGAGAAGACGGCCTATGAAGAAGCGGCCGCTGCACGCAACCGCGAATACCTCTCGCCCGGCTACCTGCCGTTGGTCACCGCCGCCAACGACACCGCCAACGCGAAGTTCGGGGGCGCGCTCGAATTCGTGGGCGCGACCGAAACGCTCAGCCACGTGGTGTTCAAGTCCGAAGTGGGTCTGACAGCCCCGGCACCGGCGAGCGGGCTGTACGAGTGGGGGTCCGCAGCGCCGTTGCGGCTCGTGAGCGTGCTGCCGGGCGGGACGCCCGCGTCCGACCCGTTCCTCGGCGACGGCGAAAGCCAGGACCTGAAATACGGGCTCAACGCGCGGAACGCGATCTCCGCGGGCGGCTCGCGCGTGTTCTGGACCGAAGGCAAAGAACAGCTGTATCTACGTGACACCGTACGTGGGGAAACGATCCATGTCAATGCGGCTCAGGGCCACGGGGTCACCGAACCAGGCGAAGGCGGCGGCGAAGTGTCGGAACCTGCAGAAGGCGATCAGGAAGTGCATTTCCAGATGGCCAGCGACGATGGCGCCAGGGTGTTCTTCACCGACACGGCGCGGCTGACACAAGACGCCACGCTGGAACCGGTCGGAGAAGAAGGGCCCGCCGATCTCTACGAGTTCGAAGTGACCAGCGCTGTCGGCGAAGCGCTGCGTGGCCGGTTGACCGATCTGACCCCCGCCGCCGCCGAGGGCAGCGCCGACGTGCTGAACCTGATTCCCGGCGCAAGCGAAGACGGCACGTATGTCTATTTCGTGGCCAACGGAGTGCTCGCGCCGGGGGCATCTCCGGGGCACTGCATCCGCTACTACGGCAAAGAAGCGCCCGTGACGGGGGCAACGTGCAACCTCTATGTCTCCGAGCCGGATCCCGAACATGCGGGGGCGCGCGAGACGAAGTTCATCGCAGCCCTCTCCAACGAAGACGGCCCCGATTGGGGCGCCGGCCTGACGGCGTCGAACTTCCTCATACCGGAACAGGATCTCAGCACCGTGACCTCGCGCGTTTCGCCGAACGGTCGGTATCTGGCGTTCATGTCGCGCCAGAGCCTCACGGGATACGACAACGAAGACGTGACCAGCAAACAGCCCGGCGAAAGGCTCGACGAGGAGGTGTTCCTGTATGACGCGAGCAGCGATCGGCTGGTATGCGCGTCGTGCAATCCCACCGGCGAACGTCCGACAGGAGTGTTCGACACGCAGCAGGCGGGTGAAGGTGTGGGGCTGCTCGTGGACCGGACTGAGAACTGGAGCGAACACTGGGTCGCCGCTTCGCTGCCGAGCTGGACATTGGACTACGGAAAAGAAAAATCCGCGCTCTACCAGGCGCGCTACCTGTCCGACAACGGCCGGCTGTTCTTCAATAGCGCCGACGCGCTCGTGGGGCAGGTGGCGGACCGCACCCGCGAGGAGGTCGTCGACGGCCAAACGCAGCCTGTGGGCGTGGAGAATGTCTACGAGTACGAGCAGCTAGGACTCGGCAACTGCCAGAGCTCCGGCGGTTGCGTCGGGCTCCTCTCCTCCGGCAGCTCGACTCACGAATCGGCGTTCCTGGACGCGAGCGAAGACGGTGACGATGCGTTCTTCGTGACGGCGGCGCCGCTCGTGCCCCAGGACATCGACGCGGCCTTCGACATATACGACGCGCGTGTCTGCAGCGTCGGCTCGCCGTGCTTCAGCTCGGCGGGCGGGTCATCGCGGGGCTGCGAATCCTCGGCGACGTGTAGGCCGGGCACCGCGCCGGGACCGCAGGTAGCGGCTCTGCCGAGCATCACGTTCTCCGGTCCTGGCAACCTCGTCCAGCAGAATGTCCTCGCCAGCAGAACGGTCGTTGCATCGACGAAGCCGCCGACGCGGGCGCAGAGGCTCGCGAGCGCGCTGCGCGCGTGTAGGAAGCGCAAGCGCAAGCACAAGCGAGCAGTGTGCGAAGCGCAGGCACGTGAGCGCTATGGCCCCAAGCATGTCAAGAAGAAAGCGAAGAAGGCTGCGGCGCGCGACCGGAGCACGCGGGGGGCAGCGTGAACCGCGCGTCGTGCACGCAGCGGCCCTACGGTCGGCGACCCGGTTCCTGCTCGTCGAGGCTTGGCGCGATCCTGGTGGGTGTGCTGGCGCTCGCGCTGCTCAGTGCGCGCCCGGCGCTGGCGAGCCCGTGGTGGCGCCTGTCCTCGCGCGCGGCACCGACCAACCTTCCGCCCGGCGGGCAGGGCCGGATCAGGGTGACGGCGAACGATCTCGGCGACGCGGGCGTGGTCGGGACCACGAGCCCGGTGACCATCGAGGACACACTGCCCGCGGGGCTGACGGTGAGTGGGACCGCAGCGAGCATTCATGCCCACCGCTCCTACGAAACACCCGGAGAAGCAGCCAACTGGAGCTGTTCGCTGGCGGGCCCCAGGGAAGTCAGTTGCACCACGACGCTCGCCATCCCCCCCTATGAAGGGCTGGAAGTCGAAATTCCCGTGGAAGTCACTGAGCCGTCGGGCACCGTCGCCTCGCTGCCCAACACGGTGAGCGTGCAGGGTGGGGAAGCCGAAGGAGCAGGCGGAGAGACGGTGCCGGGCCTGTCGCTCACGCGGCCGGTCCAGGTGAGCGGCGAAGCGGTGACGTTCGGCCTCGAAGAAGGCGGGTATGCCGTGACCCCCGAAGACGAAGGCGGCTCGCTCGATGACCAGGCCGGCTCGCACCCGTTTCAACTGACGACCACGATCGACTTCAACGAGACGACCGAAATGAACCCGCTGAAAGGCCTGCTGCCGGCCGCGCCCGCGTTGACCAAGGACCTGAGCGTCGAGCTCCCACCCGGTCTGCTCGGCAACGTCACGGCGGCCGCACAATGCTCCGAAGGTGACTTCTCGGCCGAGGGCACGGGGTCCGGAGAAGACACGAATCTCTGTCCCGCGGCCTCCGTGGTCGGAGTGGCGAGCGTGACCGTCAATATCCCCAATACCTTCGGGTATCTCACCCATTCGGTGCCGCTGTTCAACCTGGTTCCGGCCTACGGTGAGCCCGCGCGGTTCGGGTTCGAGATCTACCGGGTCCCGGTCATCCTCGAAACATCGGTGCGTACCGGTGGCGACTACGGCGTGAGCGTGGAGGTCGACAACGCGTCCGAGGCCGCGCAGATCCTGGGTAGCCAGGTGACGTTCTGGGGCGTTCCGGGCGCTAGCGCTCACGATCAGTCCCGCGGGTGGGCGTGCCTGCTCGACGGCGCTTGGGTCGATCGTCACCAACCCTGTGAAGCGCCGAGCCCACGCTCCACGACTCCGCTGCTGACGCTGCCGACAGCGTGTACGGGACAGTTGAGCACGTCGATGGAAGGCATCTCGTGGGCGGGCGACCAGCTCGCGAGCGGCTACGTTCCGCTTCAGAACAGCACGGAACGGCTCGAAGGACTGGAGGGCTGCGGAGCGCTCCCATTCGATCCGTCCGTCGCCGTGCGACCCGCGCAGGTGAGCACAGAAGGCCTGCCGGAAGCGTCCACGAGCAGCGCGAGCACCCCGACGGGGTTGAGCGTCGACGTGAAAGTGCCGCAGGCGACGACGCTCGAAGCGAACCAGCTTGGCGAGGCAGACGTGCAGAGCGCGAGCGTGACCCTGCCCGAAGGCGTGCTGCTGAGCCCGTCCGCGGCCAACGGGCTGGCGGCGTGCTCTGAGGAACAGGTCGGCTATCTGGGTGGCGGCGGTACGGATCCGCTGGCGCCCGGCGCACGGGAACCGCTGCGGTTCTCCACCGAAAGAGCGGAGTGTCCGGAAGGCTCGAAGGTCGGGATCGTCCACATCAAGACGCCACTGCTCAACGAAGAACTGGAAGGCGCCGTGTACCTGGCTGCACAGAGCGCGAACCCGTTCGGCTCGCTCGTCGCGCTGTACATCGTCGCCGAAAATCCAGCGCTGGGCCTGAGGGTCAAGCTCGCGGGGGAAGTCGTCCTCAACGGCAGCACCGGGCAGATCACGACGACGTTCCAGAGCACTCCCCAGGTGCCGTTTGAAGACCTGAAACTGCAACTCTTCGGCGGTCAGCGCGGGTCCCTGACGACCCCGCCGCTGTGCGGAAGCTATACGACGACGACATCCTTCACGGCCTGGTCGGGCGCCGTGCGAGAACCGACATCGACTGAACCGTTCAACATCGCCTCAGGCCCCGATGGCGCTCCGTGCCCGTCGAATCCGCTGCCATTCGGGCCGTCGTTCGGGGCGGGTGTGTCAAGTCTTCAGGCAGGCGGTTTCACACCGTTTTCGCTGACGGTCGGCGATCCGGACGGCGATCAGCCGCTGTCCGGGGTGGCGGTGCATCTGCCGCCGGGCCTCGAGGCGCTGCTGTCGACGGTGACGCCGTGCGAGGAACCGCCGCAGGGACAGGAATGGGCGTGTGGCCCGGAAAGCCTAATCGGCCACTCGACGGCGTGGTCGGGTCTCGGCAGCGAACCGTACGCGCTGGGCGGAACGGCGTACCTGACGGTTGGCTACGGCGGCGCGCCGTTCGGTCTGCTGGTCGTCACGCCTGCGGTCGCGGGCCCGTTCAACCTCGGCGACGTGGATGTCCGCTCGAAGATCGAAGTCAACCCGGACACGGCGGCGGTGACGGTGACGAGCGATCCGTTCCCGCAGTTCGTCAAAGGCGTTCCGGTGCAGCTGAAACGGATCAACGTCACCATCGATCGCGGCGGCTTTACGTTCAACCCCACGAATTGCAGCGCGATGGCGGTTGCGGGTACCCTGACAGGCGCCGGTGGCGCCAGCGAGCCGGTGTCCTCTGCATTCCAGGTGGCCGGCTGTCAGAGCCTGCCGTTTGCGCCCAAGCTCACGGCGGCGGTCGCGGGCCATGCGAGCAAAGCCGACGGGACGAGTCTGACCGTGAAGGTCACCTCAGCCGGGCTCGGACAGGCGAACATCGCCAAGCTCGACATTCAACTGCCGAAGGCGCTCTCATCGCGTCTGACGACGCTGCAGCGGGCGTGTCTCGAAGCTGCGTTCAATACCAACCCGGCATCGTGCGACGCAGGCTCGGTGATCGGCCGCGCGATCGTCCACACGCCTGCGCTGAAGAGCCCGCTCACGGGCCCGGCGTATCTGGTTTCACATGGCGGCGCTGAATTCCCAGACCTCGAGTTCGTGCTCCAGGGCGAAGGGATCACGATCGTGGTGGACTCCAAGACGTACATAGACAACAAGACCGGCATCACCTACTCGCGCCTGGAAGCCGTCCCTGACGCGCCGTTCACGAGCTTTGAAGCCGAACTGCCGGCTGGCCCGGACTCGGTTCTGGCGGCGAATGTGCCGGAAAGCGAACACTACGATCTCTGTAAAGCCAGCCTGCAGATGCCGATCACGATCACCGGCCAGAACGGCGCTGTGCTCGAACAGACGATCGAGATCGCCGCCACCGGCTGCGACGGCGTGCTGCCCGCCAAAGCCAGGCTCACGAAGGCGCAGCTGCTCGCCAAAGCGCTGAAGGCCTGTCGCAAAGACAAGCACAAGCACAAGCGCCTCGCCTGCGAATGGCAGGCACACAAGAGGTACTCGGCCAAGGCCTCCAGGAAGCATGCCCGTCGAGGTCGTCCGGCAGCGGCCGGATGACCGCGCACTCCGCCTCACAGCTGTAACGGCGCCGGCGCCGGCGGTGTACTCGTTGTGTGCACCAAACGCGTCGTCATCAGAACCTCCTCACGCCCGAGCGGCCAGGCGCGAAGCCCGAGCGGGCGCCCAGCGCGCGGGCCGATGGCGCACCGCCCAGCGGCGCGTCGCCCGGCGATGCACTAGCCGACGGCGCACCGGTCGACCTGAGCGGCTTTCGCGAGCGCTCGCTGCAGCGGGGCGTGAACCCGGTGATCTACTGGATCGTGCGCGCGGTCTTCGTGCCGTTCTTCCTCGTCTACTTCCGCCTGCAGCGCATCGGCCGCGAGCACCTGCCGCGCAGCGGTCCGCTGCTGCTGGCCTCCAACCACCGCAGCTTCCTGGACCCGTTCGTGATCGGTACGCTCGTGCGCCGCCCCGTCTACTACATGGCCAAGCGTGAGCTGTTCGAAAAGCGCTGGCAGGCGTGGGTGCTGAATGCCCTCGGGGCCTTTCCGGTCGATCGCGGCGCCGGTGACCGCGACGCCATGGACACCGCCCGCGCGATCCTCGCGCGGGGCGACTGCGTGGTGGTGTTCCCGGAGGGCACGCGCGTGCGCCCGGGGCCGCTGGGCGACCCGCGGCGTGGCATCGGGCGCCTGGCGCTCGAGACCGGCGCGCCGGTGGCTCCCGTCGCGGTCATCGGCAGCGACGCGGTGCGCAGGGGCTGGCGCATACGCCCGCGCAAGGTTCGTCTGCGCGTCGGCCGTCCGCTGCGCTTCCCGACGGTCGAGAACTGCTCGCCGACGCTCGCAGCCGGTGTGACCGAGCGGATCTGGGCGTGCGTTAGCCTGCAGTGGGAGTGGCTGGATGGTGCTAAGGCCGCGAGCCCGGCGCCCATCGACGAGGCTTGCAGGCGCGAGATATCTCGCGCTGCCTGAGTGGCGGGTGGGGCTCGGGTGATGCGCGGGGGTAGGGTGCAATGAGTGACCGAGCAAGCCAGCAAGAAGCCCAAGGCGCAGCTGGACGCGGAGTTCTCAGAGCTCTACCGGGCGCACCTGCGCGACGTGTACAGCTACGCCTACTACCGCGTGGGCGATCACCACGACGCGGAGGACTTGACCGAGCAGACCTTCCTACAGGCCTATCGCCACTTCGAGCGCGCGCAGCGCGAATCGGATGGACGTCCGCTGCGTCCGTGGCTGATCCGCATCGCGCACAACCTGGCCGCCAATCTCTACCGCGACCGCTCGCGCAAGCCGGTCTCGCCGATCGACGACACGACCACGCTCGCGGCCACACACACGACCGAGCAGCTCGTCGAGGGGCGCGACGAGCTGAGCCGCGTGCTCGACGGGGTGCGGCTGCTGCCCGACGATCGGCGCGAGGCGCTGATCATGCGCTTCGCCCTCGGCATGGACAACCGCGAGATCGCGCGGGCGCTCGGCCGCTCGGACGGCGCGACCAAGGTGCTGATCCATCGCGCCATCAAGCAGCTGGAGGAGCTCATCCATGACTGAGGCCATCCCCAGCTTCGAGCGGCTCCTACGCGAAGCGCTCGCGCCGGTCGAGCCACCCGCCGACCTCGTCGAGCGCCTAGAGGGCACGCTCACCAGCATCACCGAGATGGCCGCCGACGAGCTCGAGGCGTGGGAGCTGTCGGCGATGCGCGATCCGCGCAACTGGGCGCGTCCGGCGGCTGCGCTTGTGGTGGGCGGTGCCGCTGGCGCGGGGTTGGTGCTGCTGCGCGCGCGCACGCGGGCGCACGGCTCTTCCGGGGGTCTAGGCGGTATGCGCGAGACCGCCGAGCGCACGATTCAAGACGTCGGGCGCGAGGCGCGCAAGTTGCTCGGCGACCGCTAACAGCGCGGGGTTTCATCAGCCCCTGTAGTGCACCAGCCTTCGAGATAGGCTCTCACTCCCGCACATGGCCACCTGCTATCGCCACCCCTCGCGTGAGACGGGGGTTTCCTGCTCCAACTGCGGCCGGCCGATCTGTCCCGACTGCATGACCACCACGCCGGTCGGGATGCGCTGCCCGGAGTGCACCAAGCAGCGCACGAAGGTCGTGCGAATGCGCGAGCTGGGCAAGGTGCCGCAGGTCACCTACGCGCTGATAGTCATCAATGTCATCGTCTTTCTCGCCGAGGGCAACATCTCGATCAGCGGCGGGCCGACGAACACCGTCTACGAAGAAGGCGCGCTGATCGGCAGTATCCGAGGGTTGCCGGGAGTGGGTGTCGCGCACGGTCAGTGGTGGCGGATCGTGACGGGCGGCTTTCTGCACGAGAATCTCCTGCACATCGGCTTCAACATGTACGTGCTTTACATCCTCGGCCTGCAGCTGGAGCCGGTGCTCGGGCGCGTCAGGTTCGGCGCGATCTACGCCGTGTCGTTGCTCACCGGCTCGCTCGGTGCGCTGCTCGTCTCGCCGCACGCGGTCACGGTCGGCGCGTCCGGCGCGGTGTTCGGCATCATGGGCGCGTTCGCCGTCGAGCTGCGCTCGCGCAATCTGCCGATCATGCGCGGCGGACTCGGCGGCATCGGTGGCCTGATCGCGATCAACCTCGTCATCAGCTTCACGATCCCGGGTATCTCGTGGGGCGGGCACGTGGGCGGGCTCATCGGCGGGGCGCTCGCCGCCGTTGTGATCCAACTCTGTGAGCGCATGCGCGCGCCGGCGCTCGCGCTGGTCGGTTGCGCCGCGATCGCCGTCGCGGCTATCGCCGGCTCGATCGCCACTGCGAAGTCCAGCGAAGCCGAAGCCGGCGTCGCGTCAAGCCCGGCCGGCGTCATCAGCCCTGAACCGTGAGCGCCATCGCGCCCGCCGGCGCCTGCGCGACGCGTCCGAGGTGCAGCACGTGCGCGAGCAGCTCCAGGCCGTCGAGCAGTCGCGGACCGGGTCTCGAGAAGTACGCGGACGCGTCCACCGCCACAATCCGACTCGCGTTCAGCGCCGCCAGCTCCCGCGAGTACGTCACGGCCTCGGCGTGTGCGCGTGGCGCGTCGTATCCGCACGGCATCACCACCACCACCTGGGGCGCCGTCGCGGCGAGCTCATCCCAAGAGACGGTCTGCGACGGTTCGCCGGGCAGGCCTAGCACGTCCTCGCCGCCGGCGAGCTCGATCAGCTGGGGCGTCCAGTGCCCAGCCACGTACACCGGGTCCAGCCACTCCAGCGCCGCCACCCGCGGGCGCGGCTGCGCGCGCACGGCCAGCCTCACGCGGTCGATGCGCGCGGCCGCCGTGCGCACCAGCTCCACCCCCTGCTCGCGCCGGCCGGTGGCCTCGGCCACCGTGCGCACATCGCCGAGCGTCTCGCCCAGCGTCTTCGGGTCGAGCGCGATCACGCGCGGCGCGGACGGCAGCGTCTTCGCAACCTTAGCCACCTCCTCGTAGGAGACAGCGCACACCGGGCACAGCGCCTGTGTGACGATCAGATCCGGCTGCAGCGCCGCCAGCACCTCGCGGTCGAGCTCGTAGATGGCCTCGCCCGCCAGCGTGCGCTCTCGCACTGCCGCGTCGATCTCCGCCGCGCTCAGTCCGCTCGCCAGCACGTCGCGCGTGACACGCGGGCGCTCCGTGGCTGCGGGCGGGAAGTCGCACTCGTGCGTGACCCCCACGACCTCGTGGTCGAGACCGAGCGCGAACAGCAACTCGGTGGCGTGGGGAACGAGGCTCACGATGCGCATGACGTGACTGTAGGGGCAGCGCAGCCGACGATCCAGAGGTCTAACCTCGCAAATGATGAGCCCGCTCAGCGACGCCGAGATCGAGCACAAGCTGACCGGCATCCCGGACTGGCATGCCGGCGAGGAGCCTTCCCCCTCCGGAGACGATGCGATCGCCCGTGACTTTACCTTCGCCAACTTCGCGGACGCGATCGTGTTCGTCAACCGCGTAGCCGAGGTGGCTGAGGGCGCCAACCACCACCCCGACATTCTCCTGCATGGCTGGAACAAGGTCCGCCTGACGCTCTCCACGCATTCTCAGGGAGGTCTCACCGACGCCGACTTCCAGCTGGCCGCTCAAGTCGACCGCCTCGCATAGACGACCAGCGCGCTTGCTACCGTTGTGGTGTCGAACACCCGATGAACGACGACGAAGAACTTCCTCGAAGTAGTGTCGCCGTAGCGCCATCGGCGTGAGCGGCCTCAAGCTGATCCTGACGGCGCTGCTGATCGCCGTCAACGCGTTCTTCGTGATCGCCGAGTACGCGCTCGTACGCTCTCGCCGCGCGCGACTGGAAATTATGCGCGAGGAGGGTGCGAGGGGAGCGGCGCTTGCGCTCGAGCAGCTGGCGAACGTCAACGAGTACATCTCCGCCGTGCAGATCGGCGTGACGATGACCTCGATCGGCATCGGAGCCCTGGGCGAGCCGGCGCTGGCATCCGTTCTGAAGGGTGCGCTCGGCGACGCCCTCGGCCACGGCGTCGCCGTTGCGATAGCGGTGGTCGTGGCCTTCCTACTGATTGCCTCCGCCCAGCTGGTGGCCGGCGAGATGGTGCCGAAGTTCTACGCGATCGATCGAGCTGAGGCCGTCGCCCGCCGCGTCGCTCGCCCGCTGCGGACGTTCAGCATCCTGTTCCGACCGTTCATCCTCGCGCTGACAGCTCTCGCCGACCGGATCTTGCGACTGCTCGGGGTGGACATGAGCCTCGAGCGCCGCGGCGGATCCTCGGACGAGCTCAAGCGCCTGATCGCCGAGTCCCACGAGGGGGGGCAGATCGACCCGGGCGAGGCGGGGATGCTCAGGGGTGTCTTTCACCTGCACGAGCAGGAGGCCCGCCAGGTGATGACGCCGGCTCCCGCCGTGGTCACGATCGATGTCTCTCAAGATGTGGAGACGGCGCTGGCGCTGTGCGTGTCCAGCGGGCATACGCGCCTGCTGGTCACCGAAGAGGAAGACCGCGACCGCGTGCGCGGACTCGTGCACGTCTCCGAGCTCGTCCGCCAGCTGATGCAGGAGGGACCGCAAACGCCGTTGGAGCCGGTCGTACACGACGCGCTGATCGTGCCCGAGACCAAGCCGTTGGACGATCTGCTGGCCGACCTGCAACGCCAGCGCACGTCGATGGCTGTGGTAGTGGACGAGTACGGACGGGTCGTGGGCGTGGTGACGGTCGAGGACATCATCGAGGAGGTCGTCGGAGAGATCGCCGACGAGACTGATCCTGCCGCCGGGGAGATCCGCCGACTCGCCGACGGTGACTGGTTCGTGCGCGGGCACGTGGCCGTCACCGACCTCGCTGACTACGGACTGCACCTGCCGGTGGACAGCGACGCGTACAACTCGATCGGCGGCTTCGTGTTCGCCCAGCTCGGACGGCTACCCAAGCGCGGAGACACGGTCCCCGCCAACGGCTATTCGATCCGGGTGGAGTCGGTGCGCGACAATCGCATCGAGGCGGTGCGCATCCGCGAGCGTCCGCGCGTGCCGCGTCGCGACAGCCGCGCGCCTGAGGACTGAGCGCCGGTCCGGTGGTCGGCCCGTTAAACACGTCCGGCCCGCGGGGGGAGCGGACCGGATCGTGCGCACTGGGAGGAGGCGGGTGTGCGATGCGACGTTTGACGTCGCATGAACAAGTATCGCGATATTGATGAACGGCAGCTAAAACTTCAGTACACGTGGATGCCGCGCCCGCTCTTGCGCCCGAGGGCCCCTTCGGCGATCAGCTCCTGCACGCGTGCAGGCACGAGCTCACCGATCGTCTCGCCGATCGCCGCCGAGACATCCAATCCCACGAGGTCGAGCAGCGCGAGCGGCCCCATTGGGTGCCCGGCGCCGAGTCGCATGCACGTGTCGACGTCAGCAGGGTCCATGCCAGTTTCTTCCGTGAGGCGCACGGCGCTGAACAGGTAGGGGAACAGCAGGCGATTGACGACGAACCCGGGCACATCGGGAACCTCCACGGGCGTCTTCTCGAAGTCCTCGCACAGGGCGCGCGCACGCACGCGCGTATCGGCGCTGGCGGCGCTCGGGAAGATCAGCTCGATCAGCTGCATCTTGGTAACGGGGTTGAACACGTGCAGACCGAGGAAGCGCTCCGGGCGCCCGCTGGCCTCGGCCAGGCGTTGCACGGACAGCGAGGAGGTGGTGCTCGCGAGGATCGCGTCGGGGCCGAGGATCGCGTCTAGCTCGGCGAGCAGCCGCGCCTTAACGTCATGGTCCTCGACGACCGCCTCGACCACAAACGTCGCAGCGGCGAGCTCTTGCGGGTCGGTGACGATCTGCACGTGCTCGGGATCGACCTCTGCTTGCAGCCGGCTAAGAGTCTTCTCGACCCGCGCCCGTGCGCGCTCGGCGGAGGTGTCCGAGCGGGCAAGCAGCAGCACGGGCCCATGGTGGGCGGCGGTGGCTGCGAGGCCGCAGGCGATGGCGCCGCTGCCGGCTATCGCGAGGCGTTTGCTCACGGTGTTCCTTTGCGCTCTTGCGCGGCTTGTGCGCTCCTGGCTGACTGACCAGTCAATCTAGGGACGCGGTAGAGTAATGGTGCAGGGTCCGGGCATCTTATTCAGACGCGTCCCGATCGCTGGACGCGCCCCGGGTGGGTTGGGTGGGCGGGCTCCTAATCATCTCCATAATCAGCCGGGCAATACACGTAGGAGGACTCCTGACATGAGGCAACCAGAGGGCCGCGAAGTCGTGATCGTCGAGGCAGTGCGCACACCGATCGGCCGCGGGCACAGAGAAAAGGGCTACTACAAGGACATCCACCCGAACACACTGCTCGGGACGTGTTACACGGAGGTGATCAAGCGCGCCGGCATCGATGCCGCGGAGGTCGAGGACGTGATCGCCGGCTGCGTGTCGCAGTTCGGCGAGCAGGGCCTGAACGTCGCGCGCAACGCGTGGCTGCAGGAGGGCCTGCCGATCGAGACTCCGGGAACGACCGTAGACCGCCAGTGCGGATCGGCGCAGCAGGCGGTCAACTTCGCCGCAGGCCTGATTGCCGCAGGCGTGCACGACGCGATGATCGGCTCAGGCGTGGAGCACATGGGTCATCTGCCGTTTGCGGCGGTGGCGCAGACCCAGCAGGAGTTCGGCGTGGCGTTCCCACCGGAGCTGATGGCCAAGCACAACATCGTTGGACAGGGCCTCGGTGCGGAGATGATCGCCGACCAGTGGGAGATCCCCCGCTCGGAGCTCGACGAGCTGGCAGTGCGCTCGCACAGGCTCGCCCACCAGGCCACCGAGGAGGGCCGTTTCGAGCGCGAGATCGTGCCGATGGCCGTCAACGGCGACACATACGTCACCGACCAGGGCATCCGCCCGGACACGAACCTGGAGGCGCTGTCGCAGCTGAAGCCCGCGTTCAAGCCCGACGGCAAGATCACCGCCGGCAACGCGTCGCAGATCTCCGACGGCGCCGCCGCCGTGCTGCTGATGGCGGCCGACACAGCCAAGGCGCTCGGGCTGACCCCCCGCGCGCGGATCGTCGACCAGACGACCGTCGGCTGCGACCCCGTGAAAATGCTCGAGGGCCCGATCCCCGCGACGCGCAAGATCCTCTCGCGCAACGGCATGCAGATCGACGACATCGATCTGATCGAGATCAATGAGGCGTTCGCGCCGGTGGTGGCCGCGTGGAAGCGCGAGCTCTCGCCGGACATGGACCGTGTGAACGTCAACGGTGGCGCGATGGCGCTGGGGCATCCCCTCGGCTCGACCGGCGCGCGACTGATCACCACGTTGTTGCACGAGCTGGAGCGCTCCGACAAGGAGGTCGGGTTCGTGACCATGTGCTGTGGCGGGGGGCTCGGTACGGGAACCCTCATCCAGCGGGTCTGACGCGCGAGAGCCGGCGCTGGCCGATCTCCGATCGGTCGGGGCCGGCACGCGCACTTTGACGCGGAGTGGTTATAGGTGCTGTGGGCGGCGCTCGTTGTGCACGAGGCGCAGGCGGACGGGAGGCTTCCGATCTACTTGGAATAGCGGCGGGTCGCCGAAGGGGTGCATCCCGAGTGCCATGCGCAGATGGTCCGAGAGGCTGACGCCTTGACGCTTGGCGGCGTTCAAGCGCTCGCACAGCTCGTCGGGCGTTACGTTGAGTTCGAGCCGATGCATCAGATGGCGATCAGGCGGAGGCTTTCCAGGCATGCGAGCGCCGGTGTGGGCATCAAGCGGTCGCCGCTGGCCGTGAGGACGCCCGCCTGCACGAGGCCCGCTATCGCGGCGTTGATCGTCTCCTGGTCTTGGTCGCGTAGGTGCCGGTAGAGCGTCGATCGTCTGCGCGCTTGGGGCTGCCCGAGCAGGTCGATCACGACCAATCGTTCCGCGGTATCGCGGGTCTGAGAGGATGCCTGGTGCATGGGAGCTTCGTCGGGAGGCTCTCGACTGAGGACTAAACCAGGTGGAACTCTACATGGTGGAACATATCCCGTCAATCGGACAAGATCGCTAGATGCCACCGAAGAAGTCCAAGGCCAATCGGGCCCTCGGTGAGGCGATCCGTGCCATCCGCAGCGAGCAGGGCCAGACACAGGAAGCCTTTGCCATCCGGGCTGGCATCGACCGCAGCTATTACGGCGCTTTAGAGCGCGGCGAGTTCAACATGACGGTAGATACGCTGATGACCGTGGCGGAGGGCCTCGGCGTTCCGGCCTCGGAGATCTGGAGGCGCGCCCGGCTCTAGCGGCCCATGTGAAGGAGCTTTGCCAGGTGGAGTTAGATACAGTGGATTAGACGGCACCAGTCGGACAGGCTCCCTCGTGTGCCGTCCAAGAAGTCTCGAGAGACTCGCGCGCTCGGCAGGGCGTTTCGGGCGACCCGCAGCGAGAAGGGCTACACGCAGGAATCCTTCGCACTGAAGGCCGGCATCGACCGCTCGTACTACGGAGCGCTTGAGCGTGGCGAGTACAACGCGACCATCGACACGATCATGCAGGTCGCAAGGGGTCTCGGCGTGCCCGCGTGGGAACTCTGGAGGCGAGCCGGGCTGTAGGTATCGGCATGGGTTTAGCGACCGTGGGTTCGCCAAGTGACACATCGCATACGGAACCTGCTTTGTCGATCAGTCGCTGGGTCCTGAGCCGGTCCAGTCGACGGCGACGGGCGGCAGGGCCAACAGCGCCGCCCACGTGGCGGCTTCGACCACGCCGGTCGCCACGATCGCGTGCGCCGTCTGGAACGCCTCGACGTTGGCGAGCGTCTCGGAGCCGAAGACGCCGGTGGTTTCCTGTGTGGGGATCGCGCTCGCGAGGTGCTCCTGCATCCACAGCACCTCGTCGCTCTTGTTGCCGCTGCTCAGTTCCGGATAGCTGGCGTTGGGTGTGACGCTCGTCAGCGGCGCAAGCGGCGCCGCGAGCGCGCTCCATTCGGTCGTGCCGCTTTCCTGCCAATCCCAGAAGGAGACGCCGGGGGCGCCGTAGTCGACGGCCTCCTCGCGGAAGCGCAGAAGTTCTTCGGCGGAGACGCCGCCGTAGGTCTGCCCGAGCGGGAAGATCGGGCGACCGTAGACGCGGTTGGCGATGTAGGTGTTGGCGTACACCGTGTCCACCGACTGGCCGATGTCTTTCCAGTACATCTGTGGCACGTTGTACTGCGCCCCACTGGGGCCGAGGAACACCGAGTAAGGGAATGAGGGGTGGTCGAAGACGTACGGGAAGGAGGCCAGCCCGAGCGGATAGTTGGGGCCGATCTTCGCGCGCAGGTCGTCGATGTAGGTCTGCGCGGCGGCGTAGTGGCCTTCGTATTCGCCCTCGGCGTCGATCACCAGGCAGTCGGCGCCGTCGGCCACCGCCTCGGCGCCGAGCGCGGCCTCGCCGACTGGTTCGGTGCCATATACGTACTGCCAGGCACACACTTTCAGCCCGTTGGCGTGCAGTTCGGCAACGAGCTGCGGGGAGAACTGGCTCCAGTAGTTGGTCGAACCGTCGGAGCTCTTGACGAACAGCGTGGTCACACCTACCGCGTGGGCCTGGGCGACGATCGAGGCGAGGTCGCCTCCGTCGGACTTGCTTAGGTACCAGATCCACATGCCCTGGCCTTCGAACGCGGTGCCGCTGACCACGCCGCTGCTCACGGGTGGCGGGTCTTTGGGAGGGGGCGGGTGCAGCGCGTGGTTGTACACATAGATCGGCCCGTAGGAGCTCGTATAGCGCCCACCGCTGAGGAGGATCATGATGTGCCCTGAGTGGGCGCTCTTGGGGACCGTCACCAGCAGGCCGGCGCTTGGCTTGTTGGCGATCGCGAAGCGCAGGTGTGCCGCCGGTGAGACGCTGCTGATGCGTGCGCCGGGGGATTTGGGGAAGGCCACGACCATGCCGGGCGCCAGGCCGACGCCCCCGAGCAGCAGCGTCCCGTGCGTGGAGACCTGGTGAGAGTTGCCGCTGCAGTGGGCGGCGGGCACGCATGCGACACTCTCGATGCGCACGCTCGTGACGTGTGGCGAGGGGGATTTGGTCTTGGCCTTGGAGGAACCGCTGGTCCTGGTTGTGGGTGAGCCCTCGGTCTTAGCGGTGGAGGTGCCGCCGGCGGCCTGCGTCCCGCCTACATCTGCCGCTGTGGCCACCAGCGGGCGTGCGGCGAGCAGGCACAGCAGTGCTATGGCTGTCGCGGCAACCAACCTCGATCGCATGTGGGCGCCTGTGCTCGCCAAGACTTGCAAACTCCTTCGCGCAGAACCACCCTCCGGCCGAGTAGAGCGAAATCGCGCCCGACCAGCGGCCCCCGACGTTATCGACTATGGGATCGCAAACCGCATAGTGGCACGGAAGTTGCGCTCGTGTAGCCGGTCGCTAGGCTCGCGCAGGCGCTCAGCCCCAGCGGAAGCCGACCGCGCTGGGCGCTGGGGGGAGTGGACTGGACGGCAGGTCGGCAGGCGGGCTAGGAAGGTTGAAGCCGCTCGGCGCCACGTCGTTGGGGGCATCGGCGTGGAACAGCGAAGCCAGGTACTGGTTCTGGCCCCTGCCGACACCCAGCTCGAACTGACCGCCCCCATAGTTGCCGATGTCGCGCTCGGAGCAGTAGTCATAGGCGTCGAGCAGGTTGCGCAACCCGCCCAGGCGGGAGGGCTTGATGTTGACCATCCGCGGCGGATACTCGAGCGCCTGGATGTCCTCGATCGAGTGGATCGACGCATCCCAGGAGAAGCGCTCGCGGTGCGGGGCGAGCACCGCCTCGGTCTCGACGGTGAGCGCCGGGTCCTCGATCCACGCCTGTGGGAACGCCTCGACGACGCGGCGGTAGAGGACCGGGTCGGCGGGCTGATCGACGATGGAGCCGTGGTAGAGGCCCTTGAAATCGACCGAGTCGACCGCGCCGGTGGCCACGAGCTCAGCGATCAGCCGCTCGTCCCAGGAGCTGGTGGGGTCGAGCTTGAAGCGCAGCCAGGGGTAGCACTCCAGGCGCCGGCGAATTGGCTCGAGCGTCGGCGGCTCGCCGAGACGCAACGAGACGACGAAGCGAACCGGCTGGGGCTTACGCCCGAGTGCTTGATACAGCGAGATGCCCGCCTGGCGCAGCGCGAGGTCGAGTGCGGCCGACTCGTATGCCCACGCGCGGTAGCGGCTGGAGACCTCGCGCTGCGGCGGCTCGGGGAATAGCTGCAGCTCCGCGAGCCGTGCGCAGAAGCCCGCCAGCGTGAAGCGCCCCGCTAGCGGCAATATGGGACCAGCAGCCTGGAGGATGTCGTGGTCGACCGCGTCGTAGGTGACGTCCTCGCCGATCCCCTCCTCGCCGGCGCCATGCAGCCGTATGACGGTGCTCTTGCGCTCGAACTCGCTCGACACGGTTGCCTGCAGGGGCTCGAGCGTGTAGTCCTCGATCTCTACGTCAAGCTCGGCGAGCGTCGCCCAGGTGCTCATCAGCCGGCCTCCCGTTCCAGCCGGCTGACCAGCTCATCCAGACGCAGCTCCTCAAGCGCGTCGCCGACCGCCGCGAGTTGGCTCGCGCACAGCTCGATCAGCGTCTTGCCCTCGCCAACCAGTGCGAGCGTCTCGTCAAGGCTCGCCTCGCCGGAGTCCAGTCGGCGGATGATCTCCTCGACGCGCGCGGCCGCCGCCTCGTAGGTCTGGGGCTCGTCTGGGGATGGCGCGGCCTCGCCGGTGAGCGCGGCCTGGTCGATGCGTCCGGTCTCGATGGACGGCTCGCTCATCGCTCGAGGATCCTCGTCGTCAGCGAGCCGTCGGCGAACCGCAGCTGCAGCTCACCGGCGTCGCGGGCGCTCGCGGCGGTGACGATCGGATCGCCGCCGGCGGACTGCGCGAGCACGTAGCCGCGCTCGAGTGTGCGCTGCGGATCGTGCCCCGCGAGCGCGAGCGCCAGCTGTGCCAGCTCGCGTGGCCGGCGCTCGCGGCAGTCCAGCAAGAACGACGCGGTCTTGCGCTCGAGTACCACGACCCGCCGCTCCGTCAGGCGCCGCTCGGACTCGGCACGCCTGTGCGAGCCCGCGCGAATCTCGCGCAGCTGCTGGTGCAGGCGCTCGCGCTGGCGATCGAGGTGCGCTGAGGGAGCGCGCGAGAGCGTCGCGAGCAGGCGTGCGCGCGTGAGTACCGCGCGCCTGCCGTGGTCGCGCAAACGCGCGGCGGCGGCGGGCAGTCTGGCGCGCGTTTGTAGCGCGCGCCTGCCGTGGTCGCGCAGGCGAGCGGCGGCCGCCGCCTGCTCGGCGCGTGCACGCCCGCAGTCCACGCCCACGGCCGCCTCCGCGGCGTGGGTGGGGGTCGAACAGCTGACGGCGGCGACATCGTCGAGCAGTGTGCGATCGGTGTGATGGCCGACGGACGCAATCACAGGCACTCCGAGCAGGGCGACCGTGCGGCAGAGCGTCTCGTCGCAGAAGCACAGCAGGTCGGCCAGCGAGCCGCCGCCGCGTGCGACGATCGCCACCTCGACGCCGGCGACGGCGACGAGCTCGCCGAGCGTGCGCACGATCGCGGGCGCCGCGTGGCGGTCCTGTACGGGAGCGAAGCCCCACACCAGGCGCCCCGCCCAGCCACGGCGGGCGAGTGCCGCGAGCACGTCGTCGCGCGCCTTGCCGCCTTCCCCGGTGATCACGCCGATCGTGCGCGGCAGCACGGGTCGAGGCAAGCGCTTCTGGGTCTCGAGCAGTCCCTCGCCGTCGAGCTGCTTGCGCAGACGCTCGATGCGTGCGAGTAGATCTCCATCGCCGGCGAGGCGCAGATCGAGCACCGAGAAGGAGAAACCGGGGGATGAGGTGGCGCTGCCGGGGTAGTAGTCACAGCCGCCGGCTACGACGACCTGCATGCCCTCCGCGGGTGCGCCCGCGCGGGCGACCATCGCATCCCAGTCGCCGCGCCAGGCCGCGCACGCGATCGCGCCGCTACTGTCGCGCAGCTCGAAGTACACGCGTGCCCGCGAGACGCGCAGGTTGACGAGCTCGCCCATTAGTTGCACGCGCGCGAACGAGCGCAGCTTCGAGCGCAGCGCGGCCGCATACTCGCCGACGGGATACGGTCCGGGCAGCATGCTGTCCGGTATGCCCGCCGGGGGAGGCGGTGCGGGGGAGGCGGACGCGGACATGCAACGCAGCATAGGCGCTAGCATCGACGTCGATGCAGCGCGGCGAACTCCAGCCTGGCTTGTAACCAACCGCTGTGGCGAAGCGCAACACCGGTCGGCGCGGACGCTCGCGCAAGCGCCGGCCGAATCCGCAGAGCGCACGGGAGTCCTCGCCGCGCGCCACATCCGCCGCGCGCTCCTCGTACGCAGAGCATTCATCCCAACGTGCCGCGCGCGCGTTGGCGGACCTGAAGGCGGCGGGTGATCGCCCGCAGGCCCCGTGGCACCCGCTGCCGCTGTCAGAGTTGCTGATCCTGGTAGGCGTAGTCGGTACGGTGGTGGCGTGGCTGAGGGGCATCGAGAGCAATGGGGTGCTGCTCGCGGCCGCGATCGGCTCCGTCGTGATCGGCACCGTCGAGGTCACGCTGCGTGAGCATCTGAGTGGGTTTCGCTCGCACACGCTGATGCTGTCGGCGATCCCCGCGATCGTGCTCCACTCGGCAGTGGTGCTGGTGGTGTTCACAGTGACCAATCGCGCGCCGAACTGGTTGAACCTCGTGCTATTGCCGATCGACGTGGCGCTGGTGGTGGTCTGCTTCAAACTGCTGCGTGCACGCTACGTCGACGCCAGGCGCGAGCGAGCGTTCGCGGGCCTGCGCTGAGGATGCTCACGGTTCCGCAGGCGAGGAGGCGGTGAGATTGAGCGACGGCAGGGGACGCTCGCCCTCCGCAGCGCCCTCGCCACGCGTCTCGCCGTCGAAGCCGAGCCGCTGCAGGCGCGCGATCTCACGCTCGCCTTCCACGCGCGCCGGGTGATCGGGGGGCAGATCGACGATCAGGTTGGCGATGCGGTTACGCAGCTGCAGCGCGAAATGCGGCGTGGAGGCGCCCATTAGCTGGCGCACATCCTCCACGCTCACCTCGTGGGTGCTCGCCTTGCGACTCAGGCGGCGGGGGTCCTCGGCTTGACTCAATTTCGCCTCTGTGCGATCGACTGTTTGACTTACGAAACCGACATTATTCGACTTGCGAGACCGACGATTCTTCGGACGTGTGCGCCTGCGCGCGGATCTCGAGCATGGAGTCGATTTCGGCCTGAATGACCGCAGAGATCGCCCGTTCATCGCCGATCAGCCAGCCGTGATTGTAGGCACCCCGCACCGGCGGGAACTGCGGGTTGCTGTAAGCGGGCTGGATGTCGGATAGGTATTCAGCGAGTGCCGGCGGGACCTGTGCCGCGCTCGCGAGCAGTAGCAGCGGTCCGTAGTCGCCGGTCGCCGAGAGTAAGGCCGACGCAGGGGCGTCGAGCGGATCGGCGGCGTTCGCGAACACCAGGCCGTGACCGGGTTCTTTGACCCCCCAGCCGAAGGTGCCGTCGGTGAAGCGTGCCACTTCGATCGAGCTCTGCACGGCCTCGCTGCCGGCAGCGCTGCCCGGGGCCGGAGCGCCCGCGCTCGTGATCGACGTGACCGGCCCAAAGTGGCGGAGCTCGCCCAGGGTGTGGCGGCCAACCGCCGCGGCGTCGATCACATAGATAGAAGGTCGGTGCAGGCCGGCGAGCGCCGCGGCTGTGGTCGCCGGCACCCGTGGCGGCGTGACGAGCAAAATCGGGGCGCCGCTCTCGGCGGCGAGGCCCGCCGCGGGCATCGCCAGCGCCGGGGGGGTGTCGGTGGCGAGCACGATCGCCTGGTGCGGAGCGCTGCCGCGGTCGAGGGTGATCAGCAGCTGCTCGACCGTCGCCGCGGTGACCGCCGGCACGCCGGCGGTCACCGGGCGCGTGAGGTATCGGTGGGGCAGCGCCGCGGAGGTGCCGACCCGGATCACCTGCGCGTCGCCAAGGGTCGGCGCTCCCAGCGGGTGCATGGCTTCAAGGGTCTGGCGGCTCACCGCCGGCAGGGTTTCGCCTTCGCTGTACAGGATCGGGGCACCCGTCGGCGCGCTCGACAAGACAGAGGCCGCGAGCGCGCCCAGCCAGTCACGCTCGTCGACCAGCACGACCGTCTGCGGGCGCGTGGCTGCGGTGAGGCCGGGGTACACCGCCCGCGCGACCGCCGCGGCATCGGAAGCGGCTTCGGTGCCTCCCAGGCGGGTGGTATTGCGCGTCGCCACGCTGACCGCTCCCTCGGCAGCCACCGCAGTGAGCTTCCGCGTCGAGCCGCGGCCGGAGAGTTGTTCAGATCCGCCCTTACCGCAGCCGGCGAGTCCCGCGACGGCGAGCACTAGCATGGCCACAAGCGGTCGTTGCGCGACGGTGCGCATGAGGAGCACCCTATCGCCCGCCGTCCACGGCTCGGAAAAGCCCGGCATTTGCGGGAAAGCGTGCGAGAAGATGTGCAATCGCCGCAAGCGTCCTTGCACTCTGCTAGCGTGCCCGCCCGAATGCCGAGTCTTTGACCAGGTGTCAAAGAACGGGGGACCCAAGTTGTTGGGGCGAATCCCACGGTAGGACCGTGAGAAGCGCAGTCTCTTTCAGCGCTAGCCCGTCAGCTAACCCCGCAGGCCGACGAAAGAGGTTGTTGTTGTGTGGGTTCGTACCTTTGGTGTGGTTCTCTGCAGCTTGACGATCACGGCAGCCGGTGCCTCTGACG
Source organism: uncultured Solirubrobacteraceae bacterium (assembly GCA_963830345.1). Classification (GTDB taxonomy): domain Bacteria; phylum Actinomycetota; class Thermoleophilia; order Solirubrobacterales; family Solirubrobacteraceae; genus Palsa-744. Next base: position 987,529 of record CAWHLZ010000001.1, read on the forward strand.
CCCTGGCCAATGGGCCGGGCGGGGTGGCCGCCGTAGAACCAACCACCAGCCCGCCGACGACCTCCGTCACGCCGGTCCCGCATGCGCCCGTGACCGCGAAGACGTCCAACGTGATTTACAAGGGCCCGGTCTATGAGAAGACCGCGACCGGCGAAGTTGTTCCCTATCAGCCGCCCGCACCGGCCGGCCAGACGGGCAGCCCGAGTGGCGGTGCCGCCGTCGCGGCCACCGCAGAAGGCAAGCCTGAGCTGCTCGTTCCTGGCACGCTCGCCCGCTACGTCGACGGTCTTGCGGCCGCGCCCGAGTCGGCGCCTGCGGCGGTCCAGGAGATCGTCTGGGCGGGCAACCAGCTAATCGGCCTGCCCTACATTTACGGCGGCGGTCACGGCTCGTTCATCTCCCCCGGCTACGACTGCTCGGGCACCGTGTCTTTTGCGCTGCACGGCGCCGACCTGCTCGCCTCACCGGAGGACTCCGGCGAATTCATGGTGTGGGGCTCGCCCGGGATCGGATCGTGGGTCACGATCTTCACCAACCCCGGTCACGCGTACATGACGGTCGCGGGACTGCGCCTAGACACAAGCGCCGCGGATGACCCCACCAACGAGCAGGGCCCGCGCTGGCGTCCGCTGCGCCAGTCCAACACGGGGTTCACGGTTCGTCACCCCGTCGGGCTCTGACGCTGATCTCGCTTGGGCGCTCACGGCTCCCGGTCGGCTAGGCTAGATGATGTTGGCCGAGCTCAGGTCGGTCGTCTCGTGCAACGGCAATAGGAGGATCAGATGGCTGGCTTGACCGGGCGCATGTCCACTGTGGTGAAGGCAAAGGTTTCGAAGCTGCTGGATCGGGCCGAAGACCCGGCCGAGACACTGGATTACAGCTACCAGAAGCAGGTCGAACAGCTGCAGAACGTCAAGAAGGGCATCGCCGACGTGGTGACGGCCAAGAAGCGTCTGCAGATGCAGGAGAGTTCGCTGCAGCAGAGCGTCGTCAAGCTCGACACCCAGGCCCGCCAGGCGGTTGCTGCGGGCCAGGAGGATCTGGCCAGGACGGCGCTCGAACGCAAGAACGTAGCCCAGACCGAGCTCCAGGGACTCGACACCCAGGTTGCCGAACTCGAAGATCAGCAGCAGAAGCTGACCGACTCCGAGCAGAAACTGCGCGCGAAGATCGAAGCGTTCCGCACCAAGAAGGAGGTCATTAAGGCCCAGTACTCGGCGGCCGAGGCCCAGGTGCGGATCTCGGAGGCAGCCACCGGCGTCGGCGAGCAGATGGCCGACGTGGGCCTGGCGATGCAGCGCGCGGTCGACAAGACCGAAAACATGAAGGCGCGCGCCGACGCGGTATCCGAGCTCGAAGCTGCCGGCACCTTCGATGACGTAACCCAGCTTGGAGGCGGCGAAGACGACATCGACCGTCAGCTCAAGCAGCTCTCGAGTCAGCCTGCGGTCGACAACGAGCTGGCGAAGATGAAGAGCGAACTAGGAGCGGGCGCCCAGCCACCCGCTGCACCGCAGATCTCGGCACCGGGGGCCGGCGTGGACTCTGACGGCGGGGAGGCTCCGGTGGCTCCCGGCGAGGCTCCGGTGGCTCCCGGGGAGGCTACGCAGCCGAGCGGGAATGGCGGCCAGGCATGATCGTGCGCATCTCAGGCGAGGGTCAGTACCGGCTTGCGGACAGCGACTCTGAGCGCCTCAATGAGCTCGAGAACGGCGTCGTCTCGATCGTCGAAGGTGGCCGCGAGGACGGCTTCGCGGATGCCTTCGACGCGCTGCTGGGCTACGTGCGCACACAGGGCACGCCGCTCGGTGACGACGAGCTCGAGGGCTCGAACGTGATCCTCCCGCCCGCCGACATCAGCTTCCAGGAGGCCGGCACGGAGTTCACGGGCGAGGGCCTGATCCCCGACTGACTCGAGTAGGCGTGGACGCACACGCCGGTACCCTGACGCCGCTCGGTCCTAAGCGCCGGGCGTCTCCTCCGGCTTTTGGCGCTTGCGACCGTTCTGGTCGGTGCGGCCGGTGCCAATACACTCGCGACATACAACCCATTTGCCCTCCTGCGGCGGCGTGACGTCCACAGACCACCACGTCCAGCCCGAACCACTGCAGGTCGAGCACCGCTCCTTCTCGGGGATATGCCGGTCGCTTTGGGTCATGAGAGCGAGCCTACTACCTCAGATCGGAATCCCCCATAGCGGGAACCAGCGCTCCAGTTCCGGCTCAATCGGGAGCTCGGAGGCCATCTGCGCCTTGATCTGCAGCTCGCGCTCGGTCGAGCGCTGCTGGGGTTGGGTGGGATCTGAATCGGGCACGAACGGATACCAGTAGCCGCGCTTGTAGTTGTAGATGAAGTAAACGCGCTGCTTGCGAGCGTCCACGAACGCGAACACTGCGCACAGCAGGCGCTCGCCGTGACCGGCTGTCTCGATCGAGCTGGAGACGGCGTTGATACCGACCGCCAGGTCTTCCACGCTGGGCGCGCCGTCAGGGTTGTGCAGCACCATCCAGCGGTAGCCATAGCTGTCGTCCTCGGTGGAGACCTTCGTGCCGCTCTCGCCGCCGGTGGCGGTCACGACTTCTTCCATTTCACGCAGCGTGCTTTCGAACTCGCTCGTGGCCAATGCTTGGAAGACGATCGCGGCCTTGCCAGCGGGGTCGATCTGGTGCTCGGCCTGGAGGGTCACATAGGCGGTGGAGATCGCGAACAGGCGGTCCGGAGCCGGCCCCTTGACCTCGTGGCGGCCCGTGAGAATGTCGCGCAGGCCCACGGTTTGTTCAGGCGCTGGCCTGCAGCTGGGACTCCAGCCGCTCGAGCGCCGCCAAGCGCTTCTCCAGCGGCGGGTGGTCGGCGAAGATGTTCATCAGTGACTTCTTCGTGCGCGCGGGCAGAATAAAGAACGCGCTCATCGCCTCAGCCTTGCGCAGGTCCTGGCTGGGAACCCGCTCCATCGTGCCGCTGATCTTGAGCAGCGCCGAGGCAAGCGCGCTAGGGCGCCCAGTCAACACCGCGGAACCGCGGTCGGCGGCGAACTCGCGGTAGCGTGACAGTGCCCGCAGCAGCAGGAACGAGATCGCGTACACGATTGCCGATACGAGCAGGATCACCATGATCTCCTCCTCCTCGTCGCGCCCGCGCCCGTAGCCGCCGCCGAAGCCCCCGCCGAAGAACAGTGCGAACTGCGCGATCATCGATGCGAGCGTCGCGAAGAAGCTCGCCAGTGTCATCACCATCACGTCGCGGTTGATCACGTGCGTCAACTCGTGCGCCATCACGCCTTCGAGCTCGGCCGGTGAGAGCAGTTCGAGAATCCCGCGCGTGGCGCACACGGTGGTGGACTTCTTGCTGCGCCCCATAGCGCAAGCATTGGGCATCGAGGTCTCGATCACGCACACGCGCGGCTTGGGCAGGTCGGCCTGCACACACAGCCGTTCGACGATCGCGTGCAGCTCCGGCTCCTGCGTTGGGGAGACCTCCTTGACCCCCATCGAGGCCATCGCGATCTTGTCTGAGCCGAACAGCTGTACGAGCAGCAACACCACCGCCACCACCACGATCAGGCCCGCGGCAGCGCCGGCGGCGAACAAGACGCCCACGAACACCACGTACACGAGTCCCAACAGGAACATCGTCAGCAGCATCCGTGCCTGCAGGCCCGTGTCCTTGCCGAAGCTCGATCGCGATTTCGCCATGCTGATGATTGTCGCAGAAGGACCTTGCGATGCCATAAAGCGCGGGATCCGGCTGTGATGAGACCGGCTTTCGTGCTCGGCAGGCGATAATCACCGGCCATGGCCATCGGAGCGAGTCTTTCCACCGTCTTTCCCCTGGGCAGCAGATTGAACGAGCGCGGCCGTCTGGAGGTGGGGGGCTGCGACACGATTGAGCTGGCCGCGGAGTTCGGCACGCCCGCGTACGTGATCGCCGAGGACGATCTTCGAGCGCGCGCGAGGGCATTCGTGCGGGCCGGTCGCGACGCCGGCCACAGCGACTTCCATGTCGTGTTCGCGTCCAAGGCCTGTCCCTGCACAGCCGTGCTGGCGTTGTTCGCGAGCGAGGGGCTGTGGTGCGACGCGGCCTCCGGCGGAGAGCTGCACTTGGCGCTCGAGGCGGGCTTTCGCCCCGAGCGGATCGTGCTTCACGGCAACGCCAAGTCCGAGGCGGAGCTGCGCATGGCGCTGCGCCATCGTGTGGGCGCGATCGTGGTCGACAACTTCGACGAGATCGACCGGCTGGCACAGCTCGTGGCCGAGGGTGCGCTCGCCGATCGGGCCGCCGGTCAGCCGGTGCTCGTGCGCGTCACGCCCGACGTCAGAGGTGAGACTCACGAGAAGATCTCCACCGGCCAGGCCGACTCGAAGTTCGGATTCGCGATGGCGCAAGCCGCCGAGGCGATCGCACGCCTGCGTGGCATCGAGGGACTGTCGCTGCAGGGTCTGCACGCGCACATCGGTTCCCAGCTGCTGGGGTTGGAGCCATTTCGCCGCGCGGCTGGCGAGCTCGCGAAGCTCGGCGAGTTCCCGGTGTGGGACCTCGGCGGCGGGCTTGGTGTGCAGTACACCGAGGATCAGCCGTCCCCGCCGTCGATCGAGGAGTATGTCGGTGCGATTGTGGCGGCTGCGCACGCCCACGGCGTGGGCCCGGACACGCGCCTGCTGATCGAGCCCGGCAGAGCGCTGTGCGCGAACGCGGGCGTGACGCTGTACACGGTGGAGAGCGTCAAGCAGAACGTCTCACGCTGGGTGGCCGTTGACGGCGGCATGTCCGACAACCTGCGCCCGATGCTCTACGGCGCGCCGTACGAGGCTCACGTGGCCGATCGCCTCGGCGGCTCCAGCGAGTGCGTGCTCGCGGGCAAGCACTGCGAGTCCGGCGACGTAATCCTGCGCGAGGCGCTGCTGGCGGACCCGCGCCCGGGCGATGTGATCGTGACACCCGCCACGGGCGCGTACGGCTTTGCGATGGCGAACAACTACAACGGCGTACCGCGGGCGCCGGTGGTCTTCTGCCGGGACGGTGACGCGCGCATCGTCGTCAGGCGTGAGAGCTACGAGGATCTGACCGCGCGCGATGTCCTCTAGCGCGCAGAGCACATCCGCCGGCGCCGCGGGGGCCAGGGGTGGGACGCCATTCCGTGTAGGCCTGCTCGGCCACGGCACGGTCGGCGCGGCCTTCGCCGTGCTGCTCGAGGAACGCGCTGATGAGATCGAGCGCTTCAACGGCCGCAGGCCGATGATCAGCGGGGTGTTGACGCGCACACAGGGCAACTTCGAGGAGATCCTCGCCGGTGCCGATCTGCTCGTCGAGCTGATGGGCGGGATCGAGCCCGCGCGCGAACACCTGCTCACGGCGATGCGCTCCGGCATGGACGTGGTCAGCGCGAATAAGCAGCTGCTTTCCCAGTACGGCGAGGAGCTGTTCGAGACGGCCCGCGAACAGGGCGTGCGACTGCGCTTCGAGGCGGCGGTCGCGGGGGTGGTGCCGGTCGTGCGCGTGCTCGAGGAGTCGCTGTCGGCGACGCCGATTGAGCGCATCCACGGGATCGTCAACGGCACCACCAACTTCATCCTCACGGAGATGACCGCTGGCTCGACCTACGCGGAGGCGCTCGCCGAGGCCCAGCGCATCGGCTATGCCGAGGCTGACCCCAGCGACGATGTCAGCGGCCGCGATGCGGCGGCGAAGATGGCGATCCTCGCACGACTGGCGTTCGGCACGCCGGTGCATCTCAACGATGTGCACTACGAGGGTATCGAGCATCTGCACGGCGATGACCTGGAGTTCGCGCGCGAGCTCGGCCTGGGCCTCAAGCTGATCGGTACCGCCGAGCGCCGGCACGGGGGGCTATCGGTGCGCGTTCACCCGGCGTTCCTGTACGCGGGCCATCCGCTGGCGGGCGTCTCCGGCCCGTTCAACGCGGTGACGGTCGAGTCCGAGGCGATCACGGAGATCACGCTGTCCGGACCCGGTGCCGGCGGTCGCCAGACCGCGAGTGCGGTACTGGGGGATGTCGTGAGTGTGATGACGGGCGGCGCGCGGCCGCCAGCTCCGCCGCTGGCGTTGCCGCTCGTCGAGGACGTCGAGAGTGCCTTCTACCTGCACCTGGACGTGGCCGACCGTCCAGGCGTGCTCGCGTCCGTCACTAAGGTGCTGGGCGAGCACGATGTGTCGATCAAGTCGGTGGTGCAGCGGGGCCTAGGCGAGCGCGCGCGCCTGGTGATGATCACCCATCCCGTGCTCGAGTCGGGATTGCGCGTGGCAATCGAGCGACTCGGCGACTTCGACTTTGTGCGCTCGACGCCCCGGACAATTCGTGTGATCGAAGAGGAGTTTGTATGAACGAGGCGAGCATCAAGGTTCCGAGGGTGGAGGGCATACCGCCGACAGGGGCTCACGTGCCGCTGATCGAGCGCTACCGCGAGCGGCTCCCGTTCGCTGCCGGCGATCCCTTGGTCAGCCTGCAGGAGGGCTCGACGCCGCTGTTGCGCGCGCCTGTGCTCTCGGAGCTGGTGGGCGCGACCGTGCGCCTGAAGTTGGAGGGCGCCAATCCGACCGGCTCGTTCAAGGACAGGGGGATGACGTGTGCGGTGTCCGCCGCCGTGCGCGACGGCGCCAAGGCCGTGATCTGCGCGTCCACCGGCAATACAGCGGCGAGTGCGGCGGCATACGCGGCGCGCGCGGGCGTCACCTGCGCGGTGATCGTTCCCGAGGGCAAGATCGCTCAGGGCAAGATGGCCCAGACGCTCGTCCATGGCGCGCGCGTGATCTCGCTGAAGGGCAACTTCGACCAGGCGCTGACGCTCGTGCGCGAGCTCACCAGTACGCACCCGATCGTGCTGGTCAACTCCGTGAACGACTATCGCATCGAGGGCCAGAAGACCGCCGCGTTCGAGATTCATGAGGGTCTTGAAGGAGGACTGGAAGCGCTGTGTATACCCGTGGGCAACGCCGGCAACATCACCTCCTACTGGCGTGGCTTTCGCGAGATGGGCGCCGCGCCGAAGCTGTTCGGCTTCCAGGCTCAGGGTGCCGCGCCGTTGGTCGAGGGCAAAGTCATCGAGCATCCGGAAACGGTGGCAAGCGCGATTCGCATCGGTAATCCCGTGCGCTGGGAGGACGCGATGGCCGCGGCGACCGATTCGCGCGGCGCGATCCGTGTGGTGAGTGACGCGGAGATCCTCGATGCCTACCGTCTGCTCGCATCCAGGGAAGGCATGTTCTGCGAGCCGGCCTCCGCCGCATCGGTCGCAGGACTGCTCAAGTACGGTGCCGACGGCGCGGAGCAGATCGTCTGTGTGCTCACTGGTCGCGGCCTGAAGGACCCGGAGACGGCGATCGCGAACAACGACGGCAGGGTGATCCCCTGCACCGCGGAGACGGGGGCGATCGAGGAAGCGGTGCTGGGTGATCCGTAGGCGCCTCGTGCGCGTGCCGGCGTCCTCCGCCAATCTGGGCCCTGGGTTCGACTGCATGGCTGCGGCGCTGGCGCTAGCGCTCGAGGTCGAGGTGGAGGAGACCGGCGAGTTCGCGGTGGAGACCGATCTGCCGGTGGCCAAGGGACGCGAGAACCTGTGCGTGCGGGCGTTCGAGCGGCTGCATCCCGCCGACGGCTTCACGTTCAGGATGCGCTCAGAGATACCGCTCTCGGGCGGGTTGGGATCGAGCGCAGCGGCGATCGTCGCCGGGCTGATGGCCGCCGACCACCTGTTCGAGCTTGACGCCGATCTGTTGGCGCAGGCCAGTGACATGGAGGGTCATCCCGACAACGTCGCGGCGGCGCTGTACGGCGGCTTCGTCGTGTGCGCCGACGGTCAAGCCACGAGGTTTGAGCCGCCGACGGGGTTGGAGGCCCTGGTGGTGGTCCCCGAGCAGGCGGTGCAAACGCGCGCTGCCCGTGCGGCGTTGCCCGCGCGGGTGGGGCTCGAGGATGCCGTGTTTAACGTCGCGCACGCGGCCCTGCTGACGCTCGGCCTGGCCACGGGAGACTGGGACATCCTTGCGCGTGGCCTGCACGACCGGCTGCACCAGCAGCGACGCGCGAGCCTGTTCCCGCGCTCGTTCGAGCTGGCGCGGCGCGCGCGCGAGCTGGGAGCGCTGGGAGCGACGATCTCGGGGGCCGGGCCGACGGTGCTGGTGTGGTGCTTCTATGAGCAGACCGGCGCCGTCGCCGAAGCGCTCGCCCCGGAGATCGCCAGCTGGGCGATGCTGCTGCGTGTGTCCTTCGAGCTGCAGGGAGCCTATGTGGAGGCACTCTGAGTGAGCTGGGCCAGACCCTCGCTAGCGCTGTCGAGACCCTGCAGGCGTCCCAGTACCTCGCGGGCCAGGGCGAGGTAGTCGGCGCCGAGGTCGGGACGATGGTCGAGGATCGACCGCGCCTGCTCGGCCGACTCCGCGTAGGCGATCGAGGCGCGAATGACCGAGTCGAATACCTGCTCGCCGAAGCGTTCCTTGAGTGAGACGAGAGCCTCGCGCGAGTGGACAGTGCGCATGTCGGCCAGGTTGAGCAGCACCCCGAGCAGCGATAGCTGCGGATTGAGGCTGTCTCGCGCCAGTTCGACCACCTCCATGGCCTGCTCGACTCCTTGCAGCGCAAAGTACTGGGCCTCGGTGGTTATCAATGCGTGATCGGCGGCCACGAGCGCGTTGATCGTCAGCAACCCAAGCGAAGGCGGGCAGTCGATCAAGATCACTTCATAGTTGTCGCTCGTCTCGGCCAGCGTCCGCTTGAGCGTCAGCTCGCGGCCCATCTTGCCGCCAAGCATCAGCTCCGCCTCGGCGAGACTCAGGTTGGCGGGGATCATGTCCTCCTGGATCGCCTCGGTCACCGGGGAACGTCCGGAGAGCACGTCGGCAATCGTGGGCGCGGCGTCGGTGGGGAGGTCGAAGTAGTCGGACAGGTTGCCCTGTGGATCGAGATCGACCGCCAGCGTGCGCACGCCGCTGCGACGCAGGACGTCTGTGAGGGTGCGCACCGCGGTCGTCTTGCCGGTGCCTCCCTTTTGCGAGAGCACAGCGATCGTGTGAGCCATTGTCGCGCGATACTACGCGGCCGCGGGCCGCGGCGTGCGGTGCCTCATCGCACGCCTCAGCCGATGCTGTGCAGCGAGGTCTCCTCGACGCTCGCCTCTAGCGCGTCGGGGTCGGGCGCCACGCTCAGGAAGGCGAGACGGTAGCGCCCCACAATGATCTCGTCGCCGTCCTGCAGCGCCTTGCCATCGACGCGTGCGCCGTTCACGAACACGCCGTTGAGGCTACGGTCATCGAGCAGGCGCACGCCGTCGGGATGGCGCACGATCAGCGCGTGCCGACGTGAAACCGTCGGGTCGTCGAAGCGCACGTCGGCGGCGAGGCTACGTCCCACACGGGTCCACTCGCGTGTAAGTGCGACCGTCCGCTGCTCGCCGTTCTCCTCATAACAGAGGTACTCGCCCGGCTGCTCGATCCGCTCCCTCGCCCTGGCCAGCCGCGCGTCCAGGTCGGGGGCGGACGGCTGCAGCAGCGTGCCTTCGTCGCTCGTCGCTTGCGCTTCGGTCGCCCCTGCCGGGATTCGCTCGGTACTAAATAGGGAGGCGCGAACGAACTCGCGACCCCCGCAGCCGGGGCAGGCGGTGAGCATGTCCGAGGCAATCAGCGTAAGCGCGTAGTCACAGCGCGCGCACCGAAACGAACCGGCTCCAACGAAGGTGCCCGAAGTAAGTGAATCCATGCTGTGCTCCTCCCTCTGAGTTGCTGCCGGGTGTCGCTGCCGGGGGGGCGGCCCCTCGGATCGGGGGAAACTCGTGGCGATCATAACAAGACTGTCAAGCCCAGTCATAGTTCTGGATAATCGTATCGTGGGGATGGGTTACTGACTTTCGACAAGGCTACCTCCCTCATCTACCCGGCCGCCGCCACCCACAAACGCGTGCCGGGACGGCGTCCTACCGCTCACCCGGGATCGTGCCCCACGGCAGGAGCGGACCGCGGAACGGCGAAATCCGAAACTATCGTGGCCTCATCTCCAACTCATATCGAGCAGCTCGAGCGGGTGCTGCTGCGTCGCGGCCTCGGTGCGCTGGAGGCGAGCCGGGACTGCTGCGCCGACTGCGGGCGCACGCCGTTGACCGGCGAGCAGGTCCACCTCTACGCCGGGCGCCAGCACGGGATTGTGTGCGAGCTGTGCCGCCCGCGCCAGCGCGAGGCCCCTGTGGCCAGCGAGATCGTCAGGCACTGCGAGCACGGCCACGCCGTGCGCCTCACGGTCCGCGCGGCTTAGCTTTCGCTCGGACCGCTCCGCTCGGGCTCCTTCGCTCGGACCCTCCGCTCGGACTCCTCCGCTCGGGTCGCGGCTGCGGCCACTAGACTTGCGCTCGTCATGGACCCGGTGACCGTGTCGATCGTCGTATCGGCTCCGCGCGAGCAGGTATTCGACTACCTCCAGGACATTGCCAACCATCCGGAGTTCACCGACCATTATCTCGTCGACTGGCATCTCACGAGAATCGACTCGGTCGGCGCCGGCGCCGGCGCGCGCTTTCGCGTAAAGGCTCCAGGCAACCGCTTCAGCTGGGGAGATGTGACGTTCGCCGAGGTTGAGCGCCCGCATCGGATCGTCGAGATCGGTCGTACGGGCAAGAACAACCGGATCCGCACGCTCGGCGTCTACGATCTTGCGCCGGCGGCCGCCGGCGCAACGCGCGTGCGGTTCACGCTGGAGACCGTGCCGATCACCCTGTCCGATCGGCTGATCGAGGGGTTCGGTGCGCGCGCCTGGCTGAGGCGCAAGAACCGGCGGGCGATGCATCGGCTGCGAGGGATCCTCGAGCGGGGGGAGGGCCGCGGGCACCGCGTCACGGTCGCGGGCGGATAGACTGCCGCGTCGCATGTTCAGCCGTCTGCGCAAGTTCCCGCTCGCCCTGCCCGCGTTGCTCGCCGTGCTCGCTCTGAGCGCTTGCGGCGACTCTCACACGAGGGTCACGACCGGCACTTACGCCGGCGAGTCGGGGGCCAACGCGCCGTACCTGAACGTCGGGCCCTTGATCTATGAGGTTCAGCTCTCGCGCGAGCTGAACCCGTTCAACTCCGAAGACGCCGCCTACCTGCAGGGGCTGACCCCGGCCGAGCGCAAGCTCGAACCGGGTCAGGAGTGGTTCGCGGTCTTCCTGCAGGTCTACAACAACACTTCACGGGAACTGCCTGGGGCTAGCAGCGCCAGCATCACTATCAGCGACACCCAGGAAAACACCTACAGCCCGATCGTGCCGAACGAAACCAATCCGTTCGCCTACCGCGCCGGCATGGTTCCCGCTAGCGGCCAGCTCCCGACGCCTGGCACGACCGCCGATGACGGCCCCACCGCAGGCCTGCTGCTGCTCTACAAGATCCAGATCGTCTCGCTCGACAACCGGCCGCTGGAGCTGAAGATCGTCGGCCCGGAAAACCCCGCGGAGATGGCCTCGGCCGAGCTTGACGTGTGATCAGCGTTCGGCCTGCAGCGCCGCTTCGAGTACCTGCCTGGCAACCGGAGCGGCCGTGGCGCCGCCGGCGCCGTCTTTGACGAGCATCACGCACACGACGATCCGCGGATGCAGCGCGGGGGCGAACGCGGCGAACCAAGCGTCGGTGTTGGCGGCTTCGCTTTCGGCGCCCTGACAGCCTTCCTTGTCCGACTCCGGGGTTGCCGTCGAGCTCGATTCCGAGACGGATGGGGAACAGGCGGTCTTCAGTTCGGCGGTGCCGGTCTTGCCGGCGACAGTCACGCCGGGGATCGCGGCAGCCGTCCCGGTTCCTTCGCGCACGACGCCGATCATCAGACGCCGCATAGTGTGCGCCACCGACTCGCTCATGACCGGCACGCGCGCGGCAGCTACGCCGGGGAGGAACGTAGGGCTCGGTCGTCGCCCACCGTCGGCGATGGTCGCCGCCACGGTTGCCATCTCCAGTGGGGTGGCCAGGACCTGGCCCTGGCCGATCGCGGTGGATCCGACGTCGAGTTCCCCTTGGATTTCGCTGGCGGCCGGCAGCGTACTCTCGGCTGCGCCGGGGATCCCCGGTTCGTGGTTGAAGCCGAATCGTTCGGCTGTCGCCACCAGACGCGCCGCGCCGAGCTTTACTCCCAGCGGGGTGAACACGGAGTTGCACGACACGGCAAAGGCCAGTGCCAGCGTGCCACCGCATTCCTCGCCGTTGGCGTTATTCAACTTGACCCCGTCGAGCGTGGCGAACGTCGCGTACGGGAAGACGGTATGAGGGGTAGCGAGCTGCGCGCTCAGCACACCTGTGGTGGTGATCATCTTGAACGTGGAGCCGGGCGGCTGTAGGCCGTCGAGGCCGATGCCCGCCACCGCCAGGATCTGCCCGGTCGAGGGCTGCATGGCGAGCACCCCGCCGAGTTGGCCACCGAGCGCGGTCACAGCCGCGCGCTGTACCGCGGGCGAGACGGTCGTGCGAACGGGTGGCGCCGCATAGGACCTGGCATAGGCGAGCGGACGTGCTCCGGCGAGCAGCTCGCCACCGGGGGCACCTCGTAGGCGATTGTCCAGTGCGAGCTCGAGGCCGCTCAAGCCGACGATCGCCTGTTCCGGCACGCCCTGCTCTTCCAGCGTGTGGCGGCGTGCGGCTGGCACCGGCCCGACGGTGCCGAGCACAGCATCCGCAATGACGCCCAGCGGGGAGTTGCGAGTGACTTCCGCAGCCGGTGCGTCGGTGGTGACGCTCGGAGAGCCTTCGGCCAACACACTGCCGTCGCGCGCCAGTAGCGTCGCTCGTGGCGGCAGTGAGGTGCTACGACTGAGCAGCTCGCCCGGGTGCAGGCCGGGGAACGCGAGCGAGCGTGACCACACGATTCGCGGGCCCGTCCCGGCCTCCGCGCCCGTGCCTTCTGCGATCTTCAGGGTGAAGTCGAGCGAAAGCACTCCGAACAGGCGCGTGTCGACCCGGACGGGCACCGTCACGTTGCCGCCCGGTGCGCTCCGCACCATGCCGACTATCTTCGCGTGGGTTACTGTCGCCGTGGTGAGTGCTTCCTGGTAGGTGCTCGCGAATTCGCTCACCGACGTGGAGCGCTGCGAGGACGCGGCGATGTCGGAGTACATCGTTGTGTAGTCGCCTCGCGTCCACGCCGTCACGAACCGATTGGCGAGCGCATACGCGGGGGATGGGGTATGACGCGCACCGAGGATCGCGCCGGTCGCGAAGGCCACCGCGGCCAGCACGAAGACAGGGCGCGCGCGTCGCAGGCGCTGGTTGCGGCTTTCAGTCACGGAGCTTGTAGAACATGACAGGTGACTCAGCTGGACTGGCTCATAGTTGCGTTCGCGTCGATCCTCGCGATCTTCGGGTTCAGGCAGGGCTTCATCGTGGGGGTGCTGTCGCTATGCGGATTCGCGCTCGGTGCGTTCCTCGGTACGCGGCTGGCTCCACTCGTGCTTCCCAAAGGCTCGGCCTCGCCGTATGCGCCCGCGTTCGGTCTGCTCGGCGCGCTGCTTGGCGGGGGGATTCTGGCCAGCGGTCTGGAGGGTCTCGGTTTTAAGCTGCGCCGCACGCTGATCATCCCGGGCATGGGTCTGCTCGACGGGCTGCTCGGCGCGGCGTTCGGGGCGGCGCTAGCTCTGGGGATCGTGTGGATCGCCGCTGCGGTCGCGGGCCAGACGCCCGGGCAGGGCCAGCTACAGGCGGACATCCAGCGATCGGCGATCCTGCGCAGGCTCAACGAGGTGCTGCCGCCGTCGGGGCCGATCCTGAATGCGCTCGCGCGATTGGATCCGATTCCCTCGATCAGCGGTCCCTCGCCGGACGTGGCTGTGCCGCAGCCGGCGATCGCCCACGCTCCGGGCGTGCGGAGCGCCTCGCGCAGCGTGGTGCGCGTGGACGGCACCGCCTGCGGGCTCGCGATCGAGGGCTCCGGATGGGTGGCCGAATCCGACGTGGTGGTGACGAACGCGCACGTGGTGGCGGGCGAGACGGACACGACGGTGGAGGTCGGCGGACAGTCGCCCAGCCTGCCCGCCGAGCCGATCGCATTTGAACCCCAACACGACATCGCCGTGCTGCACGTGCCCGAACTGGACCTGCCATCGCTGAGCTTCGCGCCGAACACCCCGTCCGGCACGTCGGGGGCGATCCTCGGCTATCCGGAGAACGGTCCGTTCGACGTGCAGCCTGGGAGGATCGGGCAGACGCAGACGGTGATCACCCAGAACGCCTACGGTCAGGGACCGGTTTCGCGGCTGCTGACGCCGCTGCGCGGGCTGGTGCGCCCGGGCAACTCGGGCGGCCCGCTGGTCGACGATGCTGGGCGCGTCCTGACAACCGTGTTCGCGGCGACCATTGACAGCCAGGTGCGCGGCGGCTACGGCGTGGCAAACGAAACGGTGATGGACGTGTTGCGCGAAGCCGACGCTCACGAGCGCGAAGGCGTCCAGGTGAGCACCGGGCCGTGCAGCAGCGGGTGACTCAGGTGCCTGCCGGAGCGGGTCGGGCGGTCGTCGGGCGCCGGCGCGGCGCCCGTTTATGCTCGATCGCCGGGTCGGACTCGGCAGGCGGACGTGAGCGTGCCTGACCGGCCGCGCGCTTGCGCTTGGGGGCGGGCGCCTCCGTGACGCACGCGTCGATGGCTGTCTGGACGGTCGCGAGTCGGCGCACGAGCAGCGTCCGCACCTGCTCGAGCTCCTCGGCGTCCAGAAGCGCTGGGCCGACGCCAGCTCGCGTCCGGGCCGGCGGCGGCGCGACACCGGGGTATGCGGCTTCCATCTCCCCAAGCGTCCGCTCCAGTGCAGCGATCTGCGTGCGCAACAGCCGCCGTCGCTTGACGTCCCCGTCTTCGAGCCCGCACGAGGGCTGCTGGTCGACGTAGAGCGCGGCAGCGACCTCGCGCGGGTCGACCTCGGCCTCGCGCGCCTCACGCGCCGCATCGGCGGCGATCGTGCCCGCCACCGAAGGCCGGCGTGGGGCGCTGGCGACGAACGTGCCGCTGCCCTGCTGGCTGTCGATCAGGCCCTCTCGCTCGAGGCGTTGGTAGACGGCACGTACGGTGTTCACGTTCACCCCGGTCGCCTCTGCGAGGTCGCGCAGGCCCGGCAGCCGCTGGCCCGACACGAGCTCGCCGTTGGCTACGCGAGAGCGCAGTATCCAGGCGAGCTGAACGCCGATCGGAACCTCGGCGTCGCGGTCGATCGCAACGCCGTCGAGATTCGTGCTCGCGGGCTTGTCAGCCGGGTGTCCGCTCATGCTCCAACGGTAGCGGTCGCGCGGGCAGATGCACAGTGTGCTGGTCAACTAGTACACTATGAGAATGAGCGGAGAGGGCCCCATGAACGATCTGTTTGCGATGCCGCGCGAATGGCTCGCGGCGACGGGCGAGATCGGCAGTTTCATGGGCACCGTCGTGCGCGACGTGTGGGGCCTGCGCGTGTTCAGATTCTTCGGCGAGGCGCTGCGCCAGTCGGGGATCCTGATCGTCGGCTCGACGGGCGTCATCTGGGGGCTGGTGCTGATCATGGGCTTGGGTCCGTGCGGCGTCCAGGCCGCCTACTTCACCGAGGCCGCTGGTACGCCCGCTTATGCCGGTGTGTTCGCCGCGTGGTGCAACCTGCGCGAGGCGATACCGCTGACATTCGGCTACATGATGTCCGCGAAGATCGGCACTGGGATCGTGGCTGAGCTCGGCGCGATGCGCATCTCCGAGGAGATCGACGCGTTGGAGGTGATGGGCGTCAACTCGATGACGTTCCTGTGCGCGACGCGTCTGCTGGCGGCCTGGCTGGTGCTGCCGTTCATGTACGTCGGTGCGATCGGCGTCGGCTTCCTGGGCTCCTACATCGCGGTCGTGCACGAGGTGGGCTACGTCTCCTCGGGTGGCTATCTGTTGATCTTCTGGCAGTTCCAGAATCCCGTGGACTATCTGTTCAGCGTGATCAAGGGGATGGCCATGGCCACGGCGATCGTGCTCGTGGGCTGTTATTACGGCTACAACGCGAGCGGTGGGCCTGTGGGCGTGGGCAAGGCGACAGCCAAGTCGATGGCGCTCAACCTGGTGCTCGTGAACGTGATCGACGCGGTCGGCACCCAGATCTTCTGGGGCGGCAACCCCAGAGCGCCCATCGGGGGGTAGGAGAACGTGGCAATGCGGCGGCGCCGACGCTCGCCGACGCCTCCTCAAAACGTCCACGCGTTGAGCGCCCGCTACGCTGACCGCCATGCCTAAGACGCTCCTAGTCGCCGAGAAGCCCTCCGTGGGGCAGGACCTTGCGCGCGTACTGCCAGGCCCGTTCAAGAAGCAGGAGGGCTTTCTCGAGGGGCCCGAGCACGTGGTCACATGGGCGGTTGGGCATCTCGTGCAGCTCGCCGAACCGGAAGCGTACGACGCGAAGTACAAGAGCTGGCGCATGGCGGACCTGCCGATCGTCCCCGACCGCTTCAAGCTCGAGGTGCGCGACGAGCGCTCACGCAAGCAGATGTCGGCGGTGACCAAACAGCTCGGTCGAGACGACATCGGCGAGGTGGTCAACGCGTGTGACGCCGGTCGCGAGGGCGAGCTGATCTTCGCCTACCTCTACGAGAAGGCCAAAGCCAAGAAGCCGGTGAAACGGCTGTGGCTGAACTCGATGACCAGCGCCGCGATGAAGAACGCGCTCGCGTCGCTGCGCCCGGCGCAAGAGTTCGAGCGCCTCGAGCAGGCGGCGCGATCGCGCTCGGAGGCCGACTGGATTGTGGGCATGAACGCAACCCGCGCGGCGACCATCCGCCTGCGCAGCTCCTTCGACGGAGCGGTGTCGCTCGGGCGCGTGCAGACGCCGACGCTCGCGATCGTGGCCCGCCGCGAGGAGGAGATCAGGGCGTTCAAACCCGAGCCATACTGGCTGGTGGATGCGACATTCGCGGCTGGGGCACTCGACGGCGAGGCCGCGAGCGGCGAGCGTGTCTACGTCGGGCATTTCCAGGCCCCGGCGAGCAGCCCCGGTAACACGAAAGGCCCGCGCATCGGCACCGAGCAGGAGGCGCAGGCGATCGTGGCGGCCTGCGAAGGCCGGCCGGGGACGATCACGAAGCTCGAGAAGAAAGAGCAGCACGAGAAAGCGCCGATGCTGTACGACCTGACGACGCTACAGCGGGAGGCGAACAACCGCTATGGCTTCTCGGCCAAGCGCACGCTGGCGGCCGCGCAGCGGCTGTACGAGGAGCACAAGGCGCTCACCTATCCCAGGACGAACTCGCGTTACCTGACGACTGACATGGTCGAGGAGATCAAGCCGATCGCCGAGCTGGTGGGTACGCACAAGGAGTACCGCAAGGGGGCTGAGTACGTAGTTAGCCTGGACGTGTTGCCGCTGGGGCGGGTGGTCAACGACGAGAAGGTCACCGACCACCACGCGATCATCCCCACGCGCTCCGAGCACAACCTCGAGAAAATGGGCTCCGACGACAAGCGCGTGTATGACATGGCGGCCAGGCGCTTCCTGGCGGTGTTTCACCCGGAGGCGGTGTTCGAGAATACGCGCGTGGAGACGACGGTCGCGGTCGTCGACGGCGGCGATGGTCCCGCGGGGCATGTGTTCCGCACGCGCGGCAAGCTGCTGATCGTGCCGGGCTGGCGCGGCGTTTACGACGAGGTCTCCGCGGACGCTAAGGCAGCCGAAGCCGAGGCCCGGGGCGAGGAGGACGAGGAGACCGAGCAGCAGCTACCCCGCCTGCTGGCGGACGAGCAGGTGCAGACACGCAAGATTGCCAGCGCGCGCAAGGAAACGAAACCGCCGCGTCGCTACAGCGATGCGTCGCTGCTGGGGGCGATGGAGACGGCAGGCAAGCTGGTCGACGACGACGAGCTGCGCGAGGCGATGAAGGACTCGGGGATCGGTACACCGGCCACGCGCGCGGCGATCATCGAGCGGCTGATCACGGTCGGCTACGTGGAGCGCGACGGGCGCGCGCTGATGGCGAGCGAGAAGGGTCTGAACGTGATCCGGCTGCTGAATGAGCACGCCTTGACCTCGCCAGGACTGACCGGCAGCTGGGAGCAGCGGCTGGGGAAGATCGAGCGGGGCGAGGACTCGCGCAAGCAGTTCATGGCCGACATCGCGGGTTTCGCAGGCGAGACGGTCAAGGAGCTCGACGAGACGCTTAAAGACGTGCGCATCCCACGTGCGAAGCTTGGGCCATGCCCGGTATGCGGCCACGAGATCGTGGAGAATCGCAAGGGCTACTCGTGCTGGGCGCGCGACGATCCCGGTTGCGGCTTCGTGATCTGGAAGGCGAAAGCCGGCAAGACGCTGCCGATCGCGATCGCCAAGGAGCTGATCAAGAAGGGTTACACCGAGCAGGCGGTGACGGGCTTTCGCGGGCGCAGCGGGCGCAGCTTCCGCGCGCATCTCGCGCTCAGCCAGACCGAGGAGGGCAAATGGCGCGTCGAGTTCGACGAGTTGTGGGCGAAGGAGGGCGCCAAGCCGCCGGAGGCGGAGGGAGAGGCAGCGGCCGAGGCTGAGACTAAGGGCGCGATCGTCGAGGCCCGCAGCGCCGCGTAGGGCCTCTTTTGGGGGACGCGTTCGTGCGTTCGCCGCTCAGGCCGTAGCGGCGCGGTCATGACAGTCATCGTCGCTGCAGACGCGAACGAGCGCGTCGGGCTGGTGCGCCAGGATGGGCTGAGATGCCGATCACGCTGATCACCGGACCCGCGAACGCGGGCAAGGCGGAGCTGGTGATGGACGGGGTGCGTCGCCATCTGGCCCACGGCCAGGAGCCGCTGCTGATCGTGCCCACGCGCGCGGACGCCGAGCACTACTTACGCGAGCTGGCAGGCGACGGGGCGGCGATAGGGGTTCGCGTGGAGCGCTTCGCGGGGTTGATCGGCGAGGCTGTGCGCCGCGCGGGGATCGGCGAGACGGTACTCGGTGCGGTGGCGCGCGAGCGGATACTCGAGGTGATCGCGTTGCGGGCAGGGGCGCCGTCGGCGCCCGGGTTCGTGCATGCTCTGGGTGACCTGTTCGCCGAGCTGCAGGTTCGGCGGGTGACGCCCGCGCGCTTGAGTCAGGCGCTGTCGAGCTGGCGCGCGGCGGACGGAGCTGCGGCCCACTCCGAGGAGCTGGAGCGGCTGTTCGCTGACTACCGTGCGACGCTCGAGCGGCTCGGGCGCGTAGACGCGGAGCAGCGCGCGGTGCGCGCCCTGGACGCGCTGCGCGAGCGCCCCGCCCTCTGGGCGCGCACGCCGGTGCTGCTCTACGGGTTCGACGACCTGACGCGGCTGCAGCTGGACGCGATCGAGACGCTCGGCAGGGTCGTCGATGCAGAGGTCACGGTGTCGCTGGCGTACGAGCCGGGGCGCACGGCGTTCGCGGGACGGGCGGCCAGCTTCCACGCGCTCGCTCCGCTGGCGGGTGAGCACCGCCAGCTCGATGCGCGAGCCAGCTACTACGCGCCGCAAGCGCGCGCGGCGTTGAGTCACCTCGAGCGCTCCCTGTTCGAGCCCGACGCCACGCGGGTCGAGCCGGGCTCGACGGTGCGTCTGCTCGAGGGTGGTGGCGAGCGCGCCGAGCTCGAGCTGGTAGCCACGGAGATCGGCTCGCTGCTGGCCGACGGAGTAGCGCCGGAGGAGATCGCGGTGCTGGTGCGCCCTGGCGGGACCGACCTGGACCTGCTCGAAGAGGTCTTCTTGGCGTCTGGCATCACGTTCACCGCACGACGGGGAAGGCCGTTTGGGGACACTGCGATCGGCGGGGCGCTGATCGGCCTACTGCGCTGCGTGCCGGCACCAGATGGGTCGCACCCTGATGAGCACACGCAGGCGGGTGAGCTGGCGGACCTGCTGGCGTGGCTGCGGGCGCCAGGTCTGCTGGCATTGTCCTCCGCACGGGGCGCAGGGCCGTCACTGGCAGACCGCCTGGAGATCGCCGCGCGGCGCGCGGGCGCTGTGAGCGCCGAGCAGGCGCGGGCGCTGTGGGAGCAGCGCAACTGGTGTCTAGAGACGATCGACCGACTTGCCGAGGCGCAGGAGCGCAGCGCGGTGGCGCTATGCGAACGCGCGGCGCGCGAGCTGTATTGGCTGTTCTGCGCCCCCAGGCGCGGTAGCGCGAGCGTGCTGAGCGCCGGTGAGCTCGACGACGCGGATGCGCTAGCTGCCGGGGGGCGGGCGCTTGCCGAGTTGCGCGAGCTGGCGCGGATTGCGCCCGCGCTGGCGCCGGCCACGGCGGGCGTGCTCGCGCGCTCGCTGCAGCGGGTGGAGCTCGTCGGCGGCAGGGCTCAGGGGGGTCCCCTGGGTGGTGCTGAAACCTCGAGGAGTGGTGGTTCCTCACCCGGCGCCGTGGCGGTGCTCGATCCCTTGGCGCTGCGCGCGCGCAGGGTGCGGGCACTGTTTGTGTGCGGCCTCCAGGAGGGCGTGTTTCCGGCACGCGCGCGGCCGCAGCCGTTCCTGGTTGAGGAGGAGCGGCGGCGGCTGGCGGAAGTCTCGGGGCTGAGGCTCGGCGAACAGGAAGACGTGCTGGCCGCGGAGCGTTACCTGCTGTACGCGGCGCTCTCGCGCCCGCAGGAGCGGCTGTTGCTCAGCTGGCACGTAGCCAGCGACGAAGGCGAGGTGACGTCGAGGTCGCTGTTCGTGGATGACGTGTGCGACCTGTTTGCGCAGAGTCTCTCCGAGGGTCGGGCACGCAGGCCGCTGGGAGCTGTCGACGAGCTCCCGGTACAGGTCTCGTCGCGTGCCGCGCAGGCGACGCGCTCGCACGTTACGCAGGGCGGTACGCCGGGAGATGGAGAACTGCACGACGAGCGGTTGCTGGCGCAGTTGCGCGCACACGTCTGGTCGCCGTCTTCGCTGGAGCGGTGGATCGGCTGTCCGGTGAGCTGGTTTGTTGAGCGGATGCTGCGCCCCGACGCCTTCGATCCAGACCCTGAGCCGCTCGCCCGCGGGGGGCTTGCTCACGCGGCGTTGAAGGACACGCTCGAAGGGCTGCTCCGCGAAACTGGGAGCGGGAGACTTACGCCTGCGAGCCTCGGCCGGGCGCGCGAGCTGCTGGGCACGGCGCTCACGGCGCTGACGGAAAACGAGGCCCGCTATCAGCTGTCGGTGATGCCAGAGCGTGGCATGGCCATCCGCAGGCGCCTGCAGTCTGACCTGGAGCGCTACCTCGAGCACGCGGCCGAGTGTGCCAGCCCGCTGGAGCCGCTTGCCCTAGAGCTGGGGTTCGGCTTTGCCGAGGGGGATGAACGTGGCGATGCGAGTGACCTGCCTGCGCTCGAGCTCGCGGGCGGCTTGCGGTTGCGAGGGCGGATCGACCGCGTCGACGGCAGTGGCAGCGGGGAGGCGGTCGTGTACGACTACAAGGGCGGTCGCGCACCGGCCGGCGCGAGGTGGATCAGGGATGGCAGCGTTCAGGTGGCGCTGTACATGCGCGCGGTCGAGAGCCTTCTGCAGATGTCGGCGGTCGGTGGCTTCTACCAGCCGCTCACGGGAGAGGACCTGCGCGCACGCGGCGTGTTCGACGGTGACGCCGGGATCGAGATCGAGTGCGTGCGCTCCGACGTACTCGAGCACGACGAGGCGCGCGATCTCGTGGCGCAGGCGGTGGCGATGGCCGTCGACGCGGCCGGCGAGGCCAGCAGGGGCGAACTGCAGGCGCGGCCGCAGACGTGTGCGTTTAGAGGCGGATGCATGTACCCCTCGATTTGCAGGTGCGAGCGGTGATGGCCGGTTGCGCAGATGGCGTCGCGCTCACTGGCGAGCAGGAGCGTGCGGTCGCGCGCCGCTCCGAGCCGCTGCTGCTGTCGGCGGCGGCCGGGAGCGGCAAGACCTCGGTGCTCGTCGAGCGCTTCGTCGCGGCCGTCCGAGAGGATGGCATCGCGCCCGCACGGATCCTCGCGATCACGTTCACCGAGCGCGCCGCAGGCGAGCTGCGCACACGGGTGCGGGCGCGCCTGCTGGAGCTCGGCGACCGTGAGGCGGCACGCGACACCGAGGCGGCTTTCGTGGGCACCTTCCACGGCTTCTGCGCGCGGCTGCTGCGCGCTCATTCGTTGGCGGCGGGGCTCGATCCTGAGTTCGCGATCATCGACGAGGGTCTCGCGGGGCGTCTGCGCGAGCTGGCGTTCAAAGTCGCGCTGCGGGGCTTCCTAGTTGGCGAGCGCAGCGATGCAGTGGACTTGCTGGCCGCATACGGGGTCGATCGTGTGCGTGCGATGATCGAGCAGGTCCACAGGGAGCTACGCAGTCGTGGCTGGCGACTGCCGCGACTGCCGCTGCCGCATGCTGCCGACGCCGACGCGGATGCAGGCGCTGCTGCCGACGCGGATACGGGCATCGCTGCCGCTGCCGATGTGGATGCAGGCGCCGACGCGGATACAGACGCCGGGGCCGCTGCCAACGTCGCTGACGCAGCGCAGGCGTGCGCGCTGCTGGATGAGCTCCTGCATGGGTTCGGCGTTGCCTACGAACGGCTGAAGCGCGCTCGTGCGGCGGTTGACTTCGACGATCTGGAGCTGCTCACGGGGGAGCTGCTGGCTCAGCGCGAGAGCGTGCGCGCGGTGTGGTCGGATCGCTTCGAGCTGATGATGGTCGACGAGTTCCAGGACACCAACCCGCGCCAACTCGCAATCCTCGCGTCCCTGGACCGCGGCAACCTGTTCACGGTGGGCGATGAGCTGCAGTCGATCTACGGCTTCAGGCACGCCGACGTGAGTCTGTTCCGGGCGCGGCGGGCCGAGCTGGAGGAGCTTGGCGGGAGCGTGCGCCTGACGCGCAACTTCCGCAGTCGCAAAGCGCTGCTCGACGTCGTCAACGCGGTGTTCGCCGAACGCTTCTCCGGCTACACGCCGCTGGTTGCCGGCAGGAGCGATATCCCGCAGTCCGCGGAGCCGGCGCAGGAGCCGGACGTGGAGCTGCTGCTGACGGACATCCGCGGCTGGGAGGAGCAGGGGGATCTCGCTGGGCCGATCGCCGCGGGGCTGCCGCACACGCAACCCTGGCGCCAGGCCGAGGCCAGGATGCTGGCCCAGCGGGTGGCCGAGCTGGTGCAGGGGGGACGGACGCGCGCGGGCGAGGTGGTCGTGCTGCTGCGTGCGGCCGGAGACCTGGAGGTGTTCGAGCGTGCGCTCCAGCTGCGCGGCCTGCGCACCCTGGCGGCCGTCGGTGCCTTCTGGGGGCACCAGCAGATCGGCGACCTGATCTCCTATCTGCGGGCGCTGGCGAATCCACTTGACGAGCATGCGCTGTACGCGGCGCTGGCCTCGCCGTTGGTGGGCTGTTCGCGTGACTGCTTGGCACTGCTTGCGAACGCGGCCCGTGCGGGTCGGCGTGGAGTATGGGAGACGGCGCTCGCCGTGGTGAGCGAGGGCCGAGGGGATGACGCAGGCACGAGTGCAGGCAAGGACGACCGCGATGTCGCTGGCGCTGGCGCTGGCGCGGAGGATCTCGCGGTCCGGCTCGCACCTGCCGACCACGCCGTGCTGGCGTCGTTCTGCGCGCGCCTGCAGAGCGAGCGCGGGGAGGCCCCGCGGCGGACCCTGTCCGCACTGATCGAGCGCGCGATCGACGCTGGTGGTTACCGCGAACACGTGCTGGGGCTCGATTGGCCTGAGCGGCGACTTGCGAACGTCCACAAGCTGCTGCGCCTCGCGCGTCGCTTCGAAGCGAGTGAGGGACGCGACCTGCGGGCCTTCCTCGACCATGTTGAGTATCTCCAGGGCGCGGTCAAGGTCGAGCCCGACGCGCCAGTGGAAGGAGTTGAGCCCGATGCCGTAAGGCTGATGACCATCCATGCAGCCAAGGGCCTGGAGTTCCCGGTCGTATGCCTGGCCGATCTCGGACGCCAGCCCAACACGCAGACACCTGATCTGCTCGTGGACGGCGACCGTGTCGGCCTGCGGCTCGTGCGCCTCGACGGCGCCGGATCAAGCCCGGCATTGGACTATGAACAGCTCTGTCGGGAGCGTCGTGAGCGCGAAGCCGAAGAGGAGGACAGGATTCTCTACGTCGCCATGACCCGCGCACGCGAGCGACTGCTGCTGAGCGGCGCGGTCGACTTTCAGCGCTGGCCGCAATCGCGACAGGCTCCGACCGCGATCTCGTGGCTTGGGCCCGCGCTATCGGCGGAGCTCCCGGCGCTCGTCGCGGGCCTTGCCGAGCGGGCGCAGGCGGGAGCCGCGCCCGAGGACGCTATTGCGATCGGCGTAGGCAGCTCGGTAGTGCACTGCAGGCTGAACGCGCCGGCCACCGTCGGCAGCGTCCTACGCCTCGAGGGCGAGGAGAGCTTGGAGCAGACCCACGCGAGCACCGGCGGGCAACTGTCGTCGGTCGCGGGTGGACAACTGCCCCAGGTCGCGGACGAGCAGTTGCCTCAGGTCGTCGGCGAGCAGTTGCCCCGCCTCGCCGGCGAGCAGCTCTCTCTTTACACGGAAGGTGCGCCATCGTCTATACGCGGCGGTCAGACTGTAGATACCAAAGCTCTCGAGGGCGAACAACCACGGACGTCCCCCCGCGAACTTCCCGCGGCAGCGGCTGCGGCGGCGGCGACGACGCCACCAACGACGACGACAACACTCAGCTACACATCCTTGAGCGAGCTGGAACGCTGCGGCTATCGCTACTACCTCGAACGCGTGCTCGGCATGCCAGAGAACCGTGCCGCCGCGCGAACCGCTCCCGAGCACAAGGGCCTGGAGGCACGCGCGCGGGGAACGCTGATCCACCGGCTGATGGAGTCGCTCGACTTCACCCGACCGCCCCCGATCTCGCCTGCGGATGTGACGGGCTTTGCCCGTGAGCTGGGCATGCGCGTGGCGGAAGGTGAGCGCGCCGAGATCGCTCGGCTCCTCACGGCGGCGAGCGCGGCCACGCTGGTTGCGCGCGTGGCGGCGGCGAGGAGCGTGCGCCGCGAGCACCCGTTCGCGTTCTCGCTGGGAACCGACGGGCCACTGATCACAGGTGTCATCGACCTCCTGGCGAGCGAGGCGGACGGTGGGCGCCTGGTCTTGGACTACAAGAGCGACCGTGTCGGTTCCGAGGTCGACCTGGACGCGCTGGTCGAACGCGACTACGGCATCCAGCGTCTGCTGTACGCACTCGCCGTCCTGCGCGAAGGAGCTGCCAGGGTCGAGATCGTTCACTGGTTCTTGGAGCGCCCCGGCGAGTGGGTCGCCGTCTGCTACACGGCGCTCGACCGTGGTGAGCTCGAGGAGCGCCTCGACACGCATGTCGCACGCGCGCACGCGCACGCGACGACGTTCAGCGTCAGCCCCCAGCCACATCGTGGTCTGTGCCTCACCTGCCCAGGAAGAGGCAGGTCTATGCTCGTGGAGCGAAAAGGAGACCCTGCGTGAGAGCCCGGCGCTCGAGCCGGTGGGCGACGGTCCGGTCAAGAAATGCCGCTGAGTCGTGGCTTCAGGCCCACTTGCCGCGGCTGAAGAATTAGCACAAGCGCGCGGTTTGTGGCGCCTTTGCGCTGCTACGCTTTCGGCTCCGCCTCAGGTGCCCGCCTGCCTGCGCCACGGTGGGTATGCCCGCAAAGTGGACTGCCCGCCCTCCGCCGGGATGCACCGCCCCAAGGGAGCACTTCCATGAACTCGCACATCAAGCAGCCGCCGAAGGCCGTCGGACTCTACGACCCCCGCTTCGAGCACGACGCCTGCGGTGTGGGGATGGTCGCACGTCTGGACAACGTGCCCACCCACGAGGTGATCGCACGAGCGATCACGGCGCTCGAGAACCTAGAGCACCGCGGCGCCTCCGGCGCCGACCCGTGCACGGGCGACGGCGCGGGAATCCTCATGCAGATGCCCGACGAGCTGTTGCGCGCCGTGGTCGACTTCGAGCTGCCGCCGCTCGGCTTCTACGGCGTGCTGATGTGCTTCCTGCCCACGGAGCTAGCTGCGCGACAGCGGCTCGAAGCGCTGTTGGAGCGCATCGTGCGCGAGGAGGGCCAGCAGCTACTCGGGTGGCGCGACGTGCCGATCGACGAGCAGCACACGGGAGAAGTCGCGGCCGCCTGCCGGCCGGCGATCCGCCAGCTATTCGTCGGGGCCGGTGCGGACCAGCAGAACGACCGCGACGCGTTCGAGCGCAAGCTGTACGTGATCCGCCGGATCAGCGACCTGACCGTCGAGGAGCCCGGTCTGTACGTGGCATCGAGCTCGTCACGGACGATCAACTACAAGGGCATGCTGATTAGCTATCAGCTGGCGCAGTTCTACACCGACCTGCGCGACGAGCGCACCAAGAGCGCGCTCGCGCTTGTGCACTCGCGCTTCTCGACCAACACGTTTCCCAGCTGGGAGCTGGCCCACCCCTACCGAGTGATCTGCCACAACGGCGAGATCAACACGGTGATGGGCAACGTCAACTGGATGCGCGCGCGCGAGTCAGAGCTGCACAGCGAGCTGTTCGGCGAGGACCTCCAGAAGATCCTGCCAGTCGTCACGCCCGGCAACTCCGACTCGGCGACCTTCGACAACGTGCTCGAGCTGCTGATGCTCGCCGGGCGCTCGCTGCCGCACGCGGCGATGATGATGATCCCCGAGGCCTACCGCGATCGCGACGATCTGCCGGACTACCTGAAGGGCTTCTACGCGTTCCACTCATGCGTGATGGAGCCCTGGGACGGGCCGGCGTCGGTGGCGTTCACCGACGGCCGCGTGGTTGGCGCGACGCTCGACCGCAACGGGCTTCGCCCCGGACGCTGGGTCGAGACGACCGACGGGCACGTCGTGCTCGGTTCGGAGTCGGGCCTACTGGACATCCCGCCCGAGCAGGTGCGCCGACTTGGGCGCCTGCAACCGGGCAAGCTGTTCCTGGTCGACCTCGAGCGCGGCCGGATCGTCGAGGACGAGGAGGTCAAGCGGGAGGTCTCCACCCGCCATCCGTACGGCGCGTGGTTTGCCCGCAACGCCGTTCCCTTCGCTGATCTGCCGCACTCCGAACAGGTAACGCTCTCAGACCAGCCGCTGCACCTGCGCCAGCGCGCGTTCGGCTACTCCCAGGAGGACCTGCGGGTGCTGCTGACACCGATGGCCGTCGAGGGCGCCGAGCCGGTCGGCTCGATGGGTAACGACCTGTCGCTGGCGGTGCTCTCCGACCAGGCACCGCCGCTGTTCTCCTATTTCAAGCAGCTGTTCGCTCAGGTCACCAACCCGCCGATCGATCCGATCCGCGAGGAGATCGTGATGAGTCTGGCCACGAGCCTCGGCAACGAGCGCAACCTGTTCGACGAGACCCCCGAGCACGCCCACAAGCTGCTGCTGGACCAGCCAATCCTGCTCAACCGCGAGCTCGAGACACTGCGCCACGTCGATCACGACGTGTATGCGGCGCGCACGATCGACATCACCTGGCCGGTCGCCGAGGGGCCTGCGGGGATGAGCGAGGCGATCGAGCGTATCTGCCGCAAGGCGCGTGAGGCGATCGCCGAACGGGTCAACATCATCATCCTCTCCGACCGCCAGCTCGGTCCGCTCCGTGCCCCGATCCCCTCGCTGCTCGCGGTTGCCGCCGTCCATCATCACCTGGTGCTTGAGCGGACCCGCCTGCGCGTGGGCATCATCATCGAGTCCGGGGAGCCACGCGAGGTGCACCACTTCGCGACGCTGATCGGCTACGGCGTGAGTGCGATCAACCCGTACCTGATGCTCGAGACGCTCGACGAGATGGTCGCTGAAGGCCGCATCGTGCGCACGGGTGGGAATGGCCGCCCGCCCGCCCAGCCGGTCGCGCTCAGCTCGGAGGAAGCGGCTCAGAACGTGGTCAAAGCGATCGGCAAAGGTTTGCTCAAGACGATCTCCAAGATGGGCATCTCGACGATCCAGTCCTACCGCGGCGCACAGATCTTTGAGGCCGTCGGCCTGGAGAAAGGCTTGATCGACAAGCACTTCACCTACACCGCTTCACGCATCGGCGGCGTCGGTGTGGACGTACTCGCGACCGAGGCGCTGGAGCGCCACGCGCGCGCATACCCGGTGCGCCACGACCAGCTACTGCCGGTCGGCGGCGTGTACGCATGGCGACGCGACGGCGAGCACCACATGTGGAACCCCGAGACGATCGCGCTCGTCCAGCACGCAGTACGCGCGGCCAAC
This sequence comes from uncultured Solirubrobacteraceae bacterium, assembly GCA_963830345.1. GTDB lineage: Bacteria > Actinomycetota > Thermoleophilia > Solirubrobacterales > Solirubrobacteraceae > Palsa-744. The sequence goes on from CAWHLZ010000001.1 coordinate 1,015,552, forward strand.
GGCGACGTCGGCGCTGCGCTGAAGGGAGACCGTCAGGCATATGACGCGGTGCGCGGGAGCGAGGCGTTTGCGAAGTACCGCGAATACGCGCAAGCGGTGAATGAGGACGCCGCCCGCAGAGCCACGCTGCGTGGGCTGCTGCGGATCGGAGGCGGCGAGTCCGAAGCGGGGGCGGCGGGTCACACGGCGATCTCGATCGACGAGGTCGAGCCGGCGAGCGAGATCGTCAAGCGCTTCTGCACCGGCGCCATGAGCCTGGGGTCGATCTCTCGCGAGGCGCACGAGACGCTCGCGATCGCCATGAACCGACTCGGTGGGCGCTCGAACACAGGCGAGGGTGGGGAGGATCCCTCGCGCTTCACTCCCGACGAGAACGGCGACCGGCGCCGTTCGGCCATCAAGCAGGTCGCCTCCGGTCGCTTCGGGGTGACGATCCACTACCTCGTCAACGCGGATGAGCTGCAGATCAAGATGGCTCAAGGCGCCAAGCCGGGCGAGGGCGGCCAGTTGCCGGGGCACAAGGTCGACGCCTACATTGGCTCGATCCGCCACACGACGCCCGGCGTCGGCCTGATCTCGCCGCCGCCCCACCACGACATCTACTCGATCGAGGACCTCAAGCAGCTGATCTACGACCTGCGCTGCGCCAACCCGCGGGCACAGGTGTCGGTCAAGCTCGTCTCCGAGGTGGGCGTCGGCACGGTCGCTGCGGGCGTCTCCAAGGCGAACGCCGACCGCGTGCTGATCGCCGGTCACGACGGCGGCACCGGCGCCTCGCCGCTGTCCTCGATCCAGGCCGCGGGCATACCGTGGGAGATCGGTCTCGCCGAGACACAGCAGACACTGCTGCTCAACGACCTGCGCTCGCGCATCGTCGTGCAGACCGACGGCCAGCTGAAGACCGGTCGCGATGTGGTGATCGCGGCGATGCTGGGCGCTGATGAGATGGGCTTCTCGACCGCACCGCTGATCGCTACCGGCTGCATCATGATGCGCGCCTGCCACCTGAACACGTGCCCCGTGGGGATCGCCACCCAGGACCCAGAGCTGCGCAAGCGCTTCAAGGGCACGCCCGAGCATGTCGTCAACTTCTTCTTCTTCGTGGCCGAGGAGGTGCGCGAGATCCTCGCGTCGCTGGGCCTGCGCTCGCTCGATGAGGCGATCGGCAGGGTCGACCTGCTGGGTGCGAGCGCGGCAATCGAGCACTGGAAGGCGCGCGGCGTCGACCTCACCCACATCCTCACGCACATCGAGCTGCCCGAGGGATCGCCGCGGCGGCGGGTGGAACCACCCCCGGAGGTACTCAAGGACGCGATCGATTGGGAGCTCGTCGAGCGCTCGCAGGCAGCGCTCAGGGAGCGCACCGGCCCCTCGGTCACCGGCGGCCGGGTCAAGCTCGAGCTGCCGATCCGCAACCGCAACCGTTGCGTCGGCGGCATCCTCTCCAGCCACATCGCCCAGCGCCACGGTGCCGAGGGCCTGCCGGAGGACTCGATTGTCGTCGACTTCGAGGGCTCGGCTGGGCAGAGCTTCGCCGGCTGGCTTGCGCCCGGGGTCACGTTCACACTACACGGCGACGCCCAGGACTACGCCGGCAAGGGACTCTCCGGTGGGGTCTTCGCGATTCGCCCGCGCGAGGGCATGGGCGACCACTTCAAGGCGGAGGAGAACGTGATCGTCGGCAACACTGTGCTCTACGGCGCCACCGCCGGCAGAGCGTTCTTCCGCGGCCTCGCGGGCGAGCGCTTCGCCGTGCGCAACTCCGGCGCTTGGGCGGTCGTCGAGGGCATCGGCGACCACGGCTGCGAGTACATGACCGGCGGACGGGTCGTGGTGCTCGGCCCGACGGGCCGCAACTTCGCAGCGGGCATGAGCGGTGGCGTCGCCTACGTGCTGGACGAGGACGGAATGTTTCACACACGCTGCAACATGGGCATGATCGGCTTCGAGCAGCTCTCCACGGCCGACGCGATCGAGCTGCGGACGATGATCGAAGAGCACCTGCGGCGCACCGACTCACCGGTTGCGGCTCGTGTCCTCGAGGAGTGGAGCGAACTGCTCGGAAGGGATGCGTTCGTGAAGGTGATGCCCCACGACTACAGACGCGTGCTGCGCGAACTGGCGGACGAGGAGGCCATCGCGGCGCGCGCCGCGGGCAATGGAACCACACCCACCCAGGACGCGCTGCGGCCGCTGGACGCGGTGGGCGAGACGGGCGTCTGATGGGCAAGCTGGGGGGCTTTCTGCAGATCGAGCGGCACGGTATCCCACAGCGGGATCCAGTCGAGCGCACACGCGACTTCCACGAGTTCCTGCTGGCGCGCCCGGTCGGGGAGCTGCGCGAGCAGGGCGCCCGCTGCATGGACTGCGGTGTGCCGTTCTGTCACAACGGCTGTCCGCTGGGGAACCTGATTCCCGACTGGAACGACCTCGTTTACCGTGACCGCTTCGCCGACGCGATCGCGCAGCTGCATGCCACCAACAACTTCCCCGAGTTCACTGGACGCCTGTGCCCGGCGCCATGCGAGGCGGCGTGCGTACTCGAGATCCGCGAGGGCGACGCGGTCACGATCAAACAGATCGAGAACGCGATCATCAACCGCGCTTGGGAGGAGGGCTGGGTCGTCCCGCAGCCTCCGCACCGCGACCGCGAAACCGGCCAGGGGGTGGCCGTCGTGGGTTCAGGACCCGCGGGCATGGCCGCGGCACAGCAACTACGCCGCGCCGGCCATCGCGTGACGCTGTTCGAGCGCGACGAGGCGATCGGCGGGCTGGTGCGCTTCGGCGTGCCCGACTTCAAGATCGAGAAGACCGTCGTACAGCGGCGCGTCGAGCAGCTGATCGCCGAGGGCGTGGAGATCCGCTGCAGCGTGGAGGTTGGCAGCGACGTGAGTGTGCAGGAGCTGCGCGGTGGCTTCGACGCAGTCGTGCTGGCGACCGGCTCGCGCGTGCCGCGCGATCTGCCCGTCCCCGGTCGCGAGCTCGACGGGGTGCACTTCGCGATGGACTACCTCTACCAGCGCAACCGCTGGGTGGCGCGTCAAATTGAATCCTCGCCCACCGCTCCGGCGCCGAGCACCGAGCAGCCAGCGATCGAGCAGGAGATCACCGCCGCCGGCCGGGACGTGGTGGTGATCGGCGGCGGCGACACGGGTGCGGACTGCGTGGGCAACTCGCTGCGCGAGGGCGCCCGCTCGGTGGTCCAGCTCGAGTTGCTCTCAGAGCCACCTGCGCACCGATCCGACGAGCGCACCCCGTGGCCCGAGTGGCCGCTGAAGTACCGCCTCAGCTACGCCATGGAGGAGGCGCGGAAGCTGGGGGTGGGCGAGCAGGACTATTCGGTCACGACGGTGGCCTTCGCCGACGACGGCAGCGGGGCGGTCGCGGGCCTGCGCATTGCGCAGGCCGCGCCGGAGCCGCCGTTCGCGCCGATCGTGGGCACCGAGCGCGAGCTGCCGGCGCAGTTGGTGCTGCTCGCGATGGGTTTCCTGCACCCCGAGCACGAGCTGCTGGACCAGCTCGGTGTCGAGAAGGACCCGCGCGGCAACGTCAAGTCGATCGCGCCGTACACGACCTCGGTGGACGGCGTGTTTGCGGCCGGGGATGCGCGCCGGGGCCAATCGCTGATCGTGTGGGCGATCAACGAGGGTCGCCAGTGTGCGCGCATGGTCGACCGCTATCTCGCGGCCCGGCGCGCTGGGATCGACGCCCGCGACACGTTCGCTCCCGACGACGCAGGCCCTCCCGAAGACGGCGGACTGGCGGGCCACGCCGACGCGGACGCAGGTCCGGAGGGTCCGCCTCAGCACGTCGGCCCCGGGATCAGCGCGCTAGATAGCTAGGCTAACTGTAATGAGCGAGATGTCTGCAAATGGGCATCAGGTCGGCGGTGCGCCGCGTCGGGCAGAGCTCCCAAGCGTATGCCTGATCGGCGCGGGCTCGTCGGGAATCGCCACGGTGAAGGCGCTACACGAGCGGGGCATCCCGTTCGACTGTTTCGAGAAGTCCGACCGCGTGGGCGGTAACTGGGTGTTCGAAAACAGGAACGGGATGTCGGCCGCCTATCGTGATCTGTTCATCAACACCTCGCGTCCCCGCATGGAGTACTCGGACTTCCCGATGCCCGAGTCCTACCCCGACTTCCCCCATCACACACAGATCGCCGCGTACTTCGACGCCTACGTGGATCACTTCGGTTTGCGCGATCTGATCGCCTTCGAGACCGGCGTTGAGCACGCCACCCGGGGTGAGGACGGCGTCTGGACGGTCGAGCTCGACACCGGCGAGACCCGCTCCTATGACGCTCTGATCGTCGCCAACGGCCACCACTGGAACCCCCGCTGGCCCGAACCAGCGTTTCCCGGGGCGGACGCGTTCCCGGGGCGCCAGCTGCACGCCCACTCCTATGTGGAGAACTCGATCTTCGCGGGCAAGCGAGTGGTCGTCCTGGGGATGGGTAATTCGGCGATGGACATCGCAGTGGAGGCCTCGTACGTCGCCAAGAGCACGTACCTGGCGGCGCGTCAGGGCGTGTGGATCGTGCCCAAGTACGTGTTCGGCAAACCGGTCGACCAGATGCGCAACGACCCGCGGGTGCCCTTTAAGATCCGCCAGCGGATGATCCAGCAGATGATCCGCAGCTACGCCGGGCCGCCGGAGCGTTACGGCCTACCGAGGCCCAACCACCGCTTCGGCGAGGCTCATCCCACGGTCTCCGGGCGCATCCTCGATCGCATCCAACACGGCACGATCGTGCCCAAGTCGAACATCGATTCCTTCGCGGGCTCGCGGGTGCGCTTCGTCGACGGGAGCACGGTCGAGGCCGATGTGATCGTGTACTGCACCGGCTACAAGATCGCCTTCCCGTTCTTCGACGAGGATTTCATCTCGGCGCCGGACAACCACATCGAGCTGTTCCGGCGGGTGTTCCATCCGGCGGTAGCGAACGTGTTCTTCATCGGTCTACTACAGCCGCTCGGAGCGATCATGCCGCTCGCCGAGGCCCAGGGGGCGTGGGTAGGCGACTACCTGCTGGGCGACTACGCGCTCCCCTCGCCGGCCGCTGTGCACGCTGACATCGAGGCCGACCAGGCGGCCATGCGCATGCGCTACGTGGCCTCCAAGCGCCATACGATCCAGGTCGACTACGACGACTATCTGCACGCGCTGGCCAAGGAGCGGCGCGCGGGCGGCGCACGCGCGCGCACAAACGGGTATATCCCACCGGCGTCATGCCGACCTTCTGCCGCCACAATCGTTTCCTAGAGCGCTGCCCGATCTGCAGCAAGACGCTGCCCGGCCGCTCCCCTACAGCCCCCTCGTCGCGTGCCAAGGCCTCCGCGCGCGCGCGCTCGAGCGGCGCGGGCGCTGAGCGGCGGCGCGGGCGCGGCGAAGGGGTGCGCGTCCACCGCGAGGTGCGCGCCGAGGACGACGGTTATCGCTCAGAGCTGGTGCCGGGTCTGCGAGCCTCCGCCGACGCGCTGCGGCTGGTTGAGGAGATTGCGTTCTCCAGCGGACGGCTGCTCGCGCTCGCAGTCCAGGCGCCTGGGCTCTACGGCGAGGCGCGCACGCTGGCGCAGCAAGATCTCGAGCGCGCAACATGGATATGTTTTCTGATCGCCTACCTGTGTCCGCTGGAGGGCGCATCGTCCCCGGCGGGGGAGGATCCTTTTGCGGGCATCCGCCTCGCGCTCGCGGGTGCTCCCGGGGAGCTTCCCGATCTCGACGGTATCCCGCTCGGTCCGCGCAGCTCCCATGATCCGCGCCGTGGCGCCGAGACGCTGATCGCCTACCGCCAATGGGTGGCGCGCGGCGGAAGCGCGAGCGTCTCAGCGCAGTCGCAGCCTGGCGAGGGCTCGCAGGCGGTCGCGTTCACGGGCGATCCCGCGTGGAGCCCTGCGCGGCGCTTCGAGCGCGCGTTCGAGCGGCTGGCGCTGCCGGGCTTCGCTCGCATGGGGCGCTACGAGCTGCTGGTCGTGCTCGGGCGCCTCGGCCTGTACGAGCTGTGTCCGGACTCGCTGCACCTGGGCGGTGCGCGCGGGCTGTCCGCCGAGGACCTCACCACGCTGGCCGCCAAGCGTGTGTTCGGCATCGGCGACCCGCTGCTCCTTGAGCGCCGCGCGGCGGCGCTCGCGCAGGCCGCGTCGGTGCCGGTTGAGACGCTCGACCTCGCGCTCGCCAACTGGCAGACGCCACAACCGGCCACGCTGGGCCTCCCGCGTGACATCAGCGACGACGGTGCATTCGAGCGCGCCGGCGACGCGCTGGGGCTTTGAAAAGTGCCGTCCACACGGCCGCCTACAGTGCCTGCAGACAGTTGTTCCGAACCACCGGGAGTCGCCGATGCCACTCTGTTTCATCGAGCCTCAGGATGCGATCCGCGTCATCGCCGAGTCCGTCGGGCGCGAGGCGCGCCGCCAGCTGGTGGGCGAGGTCGTGCGTGCATGGGTCGATGACATTCCAGACCAGGAGCTGTCGGTCCACTACGCGAAGGCGATCGCCGACCTCGACGAGGATGATCTGCACCTCCTGGCCGCCTGGCACGCCTCGCTGGAGGTCGGTCAGCCGATCCCGAACACGGAGTTCCTCGTCGGCGTGTTCCCAAGCCTCGGCGAGAACCGACGTGAGGCGCTGAAGATCGCTGCTGGCTTCCGCGGCGAGGAGGCCTTCCAGGCGGGCGTAGCCGAGGATCAAGCGCTGGACACGGTGCTCCCGCGTCTCTCCAGTGAGCGGGCGATCGAGCTCGCCAATGAGTGCATACAGCTGTACATGTGGGATCGCCTCGGCTGCGACAACTGAGCGGACCTCCAGTTCCGTGAGTCGGAGCTGTCCAAATCCGCAAGACTGCGCGAATAGCTAAAGAGGTCTACTCTTTCGTGTTTGCATGTGAGCTGGGTTGCGAACCCAGTGGATCGCAAACGCTATGCAGCGTGCAAGCGTGCGGAAGAGGGGGCGAACATGACCATAGTCGCAAGCGAGGCACGAGTAGCTGATGGAGGGGCGCAGACCACCTATCGTCCCGCACGTTCACCGTCCGTCGCGAACGGCTTGCGGGCGGCGAACGGATGGGCGGAATCGCCCGTCTCGCTCAGATCGCCCTTCGCCCGTCCCAACGGCGAGGTCACGCTCGCGCTGATTGGCGGACAGCGCCTGCTGCGAGACGCCACCGCGAGTCTGCTTACACGTGAAGATGGTCTGTGCGTGCTCGGGACGTTCGAGTCCGTCGCCCACTATCTGGCGGTGGGTATCGAGAATCCGCCTGCGGTGGTGTTGCTTGACTGCGACGGAAACGATTCAGCTCGCTGGCGGGGCGCCGTTGGGCTGCTGAGCTCGCCCTATCTCGACTGTCACGTCGTGCTGCTCTGCGGGGAGATTCGCGAGGAGGTGATCCGCTGCGCGATCGAGCAAGGCGTGGGCGGAGTCATGCTCAAGAGCTACACCACCAAGCAAATAGGGGAGGCGATCACGTATATCGTGACCGGGCGGACGGTCATGCCCGCCGGCTGGCAGCAGGCGCTTGCCGGTGCGGGGAAGCCTCTGGAATTGAGTCCGCGCCAGCGCCAGATCCTCGCCCTGATCGCGCAAGGCCGAGGCAACGATGAGATCGCCACAGAACTCAAGCTGAGCCCAAACACGGTCAAGTTCCACGTTCGTGCGCTGTACGCGCGCCTCGGCGTGCGAAATCGCGTCGAGGCGGCCAATCAGTATGTACAGATGACGCGCGGTGGCGGCTGAGGCGAGCATCGCGATCGTCGGGGGATCTGGGGCTCTGGCCACGGAGGCTCTGACGTGGATGCTCACCAAAAGCGGCAGCCGTGTGCTCGGCTCTTATCCGGATGTTCGTGCCCTGGAAGCGGCACTGGCGGGCGGTGGGCAGATTCCCCTCCTGGCTGTCATCGACGCCGAGGATCCACGGGCCGGTCGGCTCGCGGTGGCAGCACTCAGGCGGGCCTGTCCGGCTGTGAAGATACTGCTGCTCTGCGACGTCGCCTCCCAGGCGGTGGTCCGGTGTGCGATCGAGGAGCACGTCGAGGGCGTGGTCTTGAAGTCCGACGCCCCCGAGGAGCTGATTCTGGCGCTTAGCCACGTGCTCGAGGGTCGCTCGGTGATGCCCGCCGGGTGGCAGAAGGCTTCGCTTAGACCTGAAATCGTCGCGCAAATGCTGAGCACGCGGGAGCGCGAGGTGCTCGATCTCGCCGCCTCCGGGCTCTCCAACAAGGAGATTGCCGAACGCCTCCTGATATCCACCAATACCGTCAAGTTCCACCTGCGGAAGATCTACTCGATCCTGGGCGTGCACAACCGAGTGCAGGCAAGTCAGGGGATGAGTCAGGACCGCGACGGTCCTCTCTCGCGTGACATGAGCCAGAGCAGGGATGAGATGTCGGACGGCTCGCCCCGCATCGAGCCGTCCGACACCGCCGGCTGAGAAGCTAAAAGACCCGACCGCCCATGCCAAACCGAGCTGGGCGGCCAACCAAAGGTGGGCGGCCAACCAAGGTGGGCGGCCGCACCTGCGGGTGGTAGCGACCTACCCGTTTGCCGGAACCAAAGACTACCCCACCTGGTTATTGCGATCGATCTGCCCTGGACGTAGGGTTCCGCAATTGTGAACTTCCCATTTTGGGACTGTTCTAAACATCTGCCGGTGCCCTGAGGCACGTAAGTTTACCCATCAAGGAGGAGGCCGCGCCAAAATGCGACCACTAGACAAACGGAAATTTGTCGCGGGAATTGCCTCCGCGGCAGGAGCGGCTGTGCTGGCCCTGGCTTCGCTTACGGCAGGCGCATACGCGGCTCCCAACCCCGGTCCGCCGGCGTCGGAAAATGCTAGCCTCGGCTACGAAAACAACCCCGATGGTCCGCAGACCGCCAACGTCCCATACGTGGCCTGGATCGGCGAGCACGTGCGCCTTGTGGCGTGTGATCCCGTCATCAACCAGGACGACGACGAAGGCGACCTGAAGAATAAGGTCAAGGGCGACGAGGTGGAAGGCGGTGACCCAGAACTCCAGTTCGTCAACTACCAGCTCGAGGACTGGTCCGGTTACCAGTACCAGCCCCCGAACGCCGACGGCCAGGAAGGCAACAATTACTTTGAAGCCTTCGAGCCAGGGCCGGCGGCGTTCTTCCAGTCCGAAGAGCCGGCTCACGAGCGCGATGGATGCGTGGCGACGACCTACAAGTCGCTGAACCCAGGCCTTGCTCGAATTCGGGTTGACGTCCGCAACTACTACACCGACAAGATCGTCTTCACAGACCAGTTCCTGGTGATCTGGATGACCGTCAACAAACCGACGATAAGCGAGACGGGACTCACAGCGTCGGGTAGCGAAGTCTTTCAGGACGAGCTGACCTCACAGGGCAAAAGCAACCTGGCCGGTTACCTGGGCGACGCGAAGGAATCGGGCGTGTTCACGCCCAGCCCGTTCTCTGAACCTGAAGGCAATACAGACAAAGGTCTCATCCAGGTCAAAGTGACGGGGAGCTTCCCGGTTGTCAAAGAATCACCGCTGTCCAACATTCTGAGCGAACCTTCCTACACGCTGCCTGAAGCGTGGCCGACGCTTGCGAAAACGCTGGCCGACAGCTCGGAAGAAAACGAAGAACCGGGCAGCAACCCCGGCCTCTGGGATATTCACGGCACCCCCGGGGAAGACCCCGGTGCCGCAGGCAAAAACCCGAACGAATACGAAGAGACCGCGGTCGACTCATCTGGCGAAGCCTCCAAGGTCTGCACGACCGGATTCGGTGGGCCGTTCAGCTCCACGGATAACTGCAACGGCAAAGCCGGCGAAGAACCGATGGAAAGCGCCTTCTCGCGCTTCTACGGCGACCTGACGTCGGGCTACACCTCCACCATCGGGCCGTATGACCCACAGATCGCGAACCAGACACTGCTGAGCGACGGGCGTTTGAATGAAGATGATGCCCCGATGCCGGCGATGCGGGTCGACGTGTCGATTGCCAAGAACGAAGGCGGAATCGAAGGCGTGGGGCAGATCGGTGGTGTCAGCAAGGCTCTGATCTACAGCCACAACTTCAACGGACAGACGACCGCTCACAACCTGTACGACCCGTACTACGGTGAGTACATCCCGTCGACCTCTCGTCCCATCAGTGAGGCTTCGGGTGTGTCGGGGTCCGAAGAAGACAAATCCGGCTTCAAGGGATTCCTCAACGATCCGTACGAACCGTACGATTTCTGGACGTCGGTCCTGAAAGCCAACGAACGCGGTGCGTCGGAATCGACAAGGTGTCTCCGCCGTGAAGGCGCCGATCCCGAATACTACAAAACACCGAGCGGCTATCTGACCGAAACGTTCTACACGGACGAACGTGGTGAGGCGTACGTGACGTACACACCGGGCGACGGGTTCTATCTCGAGAACCTGCCTAGGACAGAAAGCGAAGAATCGGGCAAGCTCGAAATCAACGGAAACGGTGGCTGTGACCTCAAAGGCCTGTACGGCGACGAAATTGGCAGCTCAGAGATCACGGCGAAGGCGCTGTATCCGTACGAGCCGGTCGACTACAAAGCGGAAACGTCAGAAACGCTGACCAAGAAGGTCATATCCAAGTGGGAAAAGGAACTGTTCGAATTCCCCAAGCAGGGGGACAAAGACGCACGGATCGTCGTCGCGAAGGCGCAGGACATCGACGGCAGCCCGTTCGTGGGCGAGGTCGTGTGCTTCCACGCCGAGCAGAACAGCGCCATCTACACAGAGAACAAACTCGGCGATCTGCCAGACCCAGAAGAACAGTTGCACGAGGGTCTATCCGTCAACCTCACGGGCAGCGTCGTTGAGGACCCAGCGGACGAAGGCAGCGAACACCTCTGTGAGACCACCAACTCGTATGGGTTGGCGGGCATAGAGGTGGTAAATAGCACCTACGGGAAGGTCGATGTTCACGGCCGGTTCGAAGAAGAGCGGATCGAACGCGACAAATTCATCGGATTCCCTGAAAATACTGGCGGCAAAGCCGAAAAAGAAGAAAAAGAAGCAAAAGAAGCAGAAAAGAAGGCTGCTGAACAACGGTTTGCCGAAGAAGAAAAAGCTAAAGAACAGCAGCGCGAAAAAGAAGTCGCTGAAGCCAAAATCACCAAAGAACAGGCTGAAAAAGAAGCGGCTGAAGAAAAGAAGAGGCACGAAGAAGAACTGTCGAAGCTGGTCGTGCCAGCGCCGACGACCACGACGACGACGACGACCGGCGCGCCGCTGATCACGCCGCTCGGAGCCGATGGAGTCCTGGGCGTGAGCAGCGCCAGCAAGTCCAAGCCGCTGACCGAAGCGCAGAAGCTCGCGGCAGCGCTCAAGGCATGCAGGAAGTTGCCGAAGAAGAAGCGCGCCGCATGTGAAGCAAAGGCCAAGGCGGCGCACTCGGCCAAGAAGAAGAAGAAGACGAAGTAGGCAGGAGAGCGCACCAGGCAGGCTGAGGGCTCGCCATGTTGCGGGCACTCAGTCTGCTCTGGAGTGAGAGGGCTCGCCTTGTTGGGGCCCTCTCTCGCCGAGCATTTCTACAGGATCGGTTTGGATCGCGCGGTGACTGATCGGATCGCGTATCTGGCTAGAGCCGTGGGCCGGTGGTGCGCTGTCGCGGCGCTCGCGCTGCTGTCGGTGCTGCTCGGGCTTGCGCTTTCGCATGGACTGGCCCACGAGCGTTTCTCGAGGCTGCCCGCTGAGCGCTCTGCCGTCTCCTCGCGGCAGCGATCGACGAGTCTGCCCTTGCCTGCACAGGAGGCGATTTCGGCGGCACTGGGTGCGAACGATCCGGCTTATCGGCTCATTGGGTCAGCTGGCACGTACCGCGCAGTGAGCCCCGCGCAGCATCTGGTGGCGAGCTTCGGCCGCTCCGGGGTGGAGCTCAGCGCGGGCTCGGTCGACTTGGCGATAAACTTGCACGCCTTCGGCTACGGCGCCTCGCTGCACCCCGTTGGCTCTGTCTCCCCGCGCACGCAGGCCAATCGCGCCGTCTATGCGCGCGCGGGCCTCAGTGAGTGGTATGTGAACGGTCCGTCGGGCCTCGAGCAGGGGTTCACGCTCGCACAGGCGCCAGTCGGCGATCCGACGGGGCCGCTGACGCTCGCGATCGCGCTGTCGGGGAACGTGCATGCTTCGCTGGGAGCAGGTGGGCAGAGCCTCACACTGAGCCACGCGGGTAGCACCTTGCGTTACGCGGGCCTTTCCGTCAGCGACGCCCGCGGGCGGACGCAGCACAGCTGGCTCCAGCTTGCCGCCGGAAGGGTGCTGTTGCGTGTCGATACGTATGGCGCTCGCTACCCACTGCAGATCGACCCGCTGATCCAGCGGGTCGAAAAGCTCACCGACTCCGAACAGAGCGCCGACGGCCAACTCGGCTCGAGCGTCGCGCTGTCGGCCAACGGCAATATCGCCGTGGTCGGAGGCCCCGGGGAGAATGCTCGTGCTGGTGCGGCTTGGGTGTTCACGTGCTCGGGATCGACCTGGACGCAGCAGGCGCAGCTCACGGGCGGAAGCGAAGATAGCGGTGAAGGCCACTTCGGCGCGAGCGTCGCGCTGTCCAGCGATGGGAGCACTGCGGTCATCGGTGCTCCAGGCGACAGCGGCGAAGCAGGCGCGGCGTGGATATTCACGCGCTCGGGATCGACCTGGACGCGGCAGGCGCGGCTCACGGACGGCACCGAAGAGAGCGCTGACGGGCAGTTCGGCGCGAGCGTCGCTCTGTCTGCAGACGGGAGCACAGCGCTGATCGGCGCGCCGGGCGACAGCGGTGGGGTGGGGGCGGTGTGGGTATTCACGCCGAAAGAAGAAGGCTGGAGACAGGAGGGCGGAAAGCTCACTGCGGGATCCGGCGAAGAAAGCGTCGAGGGATGGTTTGGCTCGAGCGTCGCGCTCTCCTCTAATGGGGGCGTCGCGCTGATCGGCGCGCCGGGCTACAACGGTGGCGTCGGCGCGGCGTGGATATTCATTCAGGAAGAAGAAATCTGGAGCCAGGTTGGTGGAAAGCTCACTGCGAAGGCCAGCGAAGAGAGCGGTGCGGGCGCCTTCGGCTCGAGCATCGCGCTGTCCTCGGACGGGAGCACAGCGCTGATCGGTGCGCCGGGCGACAGCGGTGGTGTCGGGGCTGCGTGGGCACTTACACGCGTGGGAGAAGTCTGGGACCAGCAGGGCACCAAGCTTACGGGCTCCGAAGAGAGCCAAGATGGTCGCTTCGGCTCTAGTGTCGCGCTGTCCTCTGACGGCGACGCCGCCCTCATCGGTGGACCCGACGACGGCGGTGAAAAGGGTGCGGCATGGACGTTCACGCATGCAGGCTCGATCTGGGCTGAAGGGGGCGAAAAGCTCACTGCAGAAACCAACGAAGAGACCGAAAAAGGCCAGTTCGGCGCTAGCGTGGCGTTGTCCTCGGACGGCGTCACCGGGGTGATCGGCGGTCCCGGCGACACCGGCGCCATCGGGGCGATCTGGGTGTTCATTAGCCCGCCTCCATCGGTCACCAACGTCAGCCCTGATTCCGGCCCCATCGGTGGAGGGACCACGGTCACGATCACGGGAACGAATCTCGGCGAAGCTACGGCGGTCGGATTCGGCTCCACGAGCGCGACGAGCTTCAAAGTGAACTCGGCGACATCGATTACTGCGGTTGCGCCGGCTGGGACTGGCACCGTGGAAGTGACCGTGAGCGCCCCCGGAGGGGAAAGCGCGACGAGCGTTGCCGACCAGTTCAGCTATGTGCCAGCGCCAACAGTCACGGAAGTATCGCCCAACAGAGGCGCGGAAGCTGGTGGGACCTCGGTGACCATCACGGGAACGAATCTCGGCGAAGCAACGTCCGTGAAGTTTGGTTCGAGCGTCGCTAGTGTGACGGCTGATTCGGAATCGTCTATCACGGCGCTCGCGCCGGCGGGGTCGGGTACGGTGGATGTGGCGGTGAGCACGGCGGGCGGCACCAGTGCGACAGGCGCGGCCGACAACTTCATCTATGTTCCGCCACCCAGTGTCACGAATGTGAGCCCAAACGCCGGCCCACTTGGGGGCGGAACCAGTGTCACGATCACAGGGAGCAACTTCAACGAAGTCACGGCGGTCGAGTTCGGAGCGAAGAGCGTCACGAGCTTCAGGGTGAACTCCGAAACGTCGATAACGGCGACGGCGTTGGCTGGGACAGGTACGGTCGATGTGACGGTCAGCACGGTTGGAGGCACAAGTGCGGCGAGTGCAGCCGATCAGTTCAGCTATCTGCCCGTTCCGACCGTCACTGCGGTGAGTCCAAAGATCGGGCCGTTGACGGGTGGCGCCAAGGTGACGGTGGACGGCACCAATTTCACCGCAAACACTGCGGTCAAGTTTGGCGCGAACAGCGCCCAGGTCGTCGAAGTGGACTCGGAAACGTCGCTTACGGTGGTGTCACCCGCTGGCTCCGGCACGGGCGATGTGACCGTGACAACTCCGGGAGGTACGAGCGCGATCAGCGAAGCTGGTAGCTTCAGCTATCCTGGGCCGCCAACGGTCGTGGCGGAAAAAGCGACGGAAATCAATCAGACCGAAGCGAACCTTCACGCAGCAGCTGATCTGCACGGGGCGACACTGCGAGTTTGCTATTTCAACGTGTTTAGCAGTGTCACCGACGAACGCGTAACGAGCGCAGAATGCGCGGTGGAACCCGATGGGAAGGCGGCCGCCTGGGCGCTAGAACTGCTTCCGGAAACGGAATATTACTTCTCCGTTCTTGTTGAAAATGACTTCGGAGAATACGAATTCGCCGAAGGCGAAAAGTTCAAGACGCTACCGGGCCCAGATGCCGATACGGGCGCTGTGGTGGCGGTTACGCAGAGCTCGGTGACATTGGAGGCGACGGTCAATCCCAATGGCGGAAAGGTAACGAACTGCCACTTTGAATACGGTACCTCGGAATCTTTGAGCTCCGCAACGAGTATGCCCTGCGAACCGAAGGAACCCGGCGCGGGTACTACGCCGGTGCCGGTATCGGCCTCGCTGACGGGTTTGAGTGTGAACAAGACCTATCACTTCCGGATAGTCGCGACCAACCCGGGCGGCACCACCCACGGGTCGATTCAGAGCTTCAACACGCTCCCGAATCTGCCGACCGTCGCCACGGGCGTGGCGTCATCGGTCACGCAGACCTCGGCGACGTTGAACGCGACCGTGAATCCCAGCGGAGTGGCCTTGAGCGAGTGCCGCTTCGAATACGGTATTTCGACGTCCTACGGTTCGAGCGTGGTGTGCTCCTCACTGCCGTCGGGCGGCGCTGAAATGCCGGTGAGCGCGTCGCTGGGAGCTCTCACCCCGAACACGACCTACCACTTCCGCATCAGCGCGACCAACATGGGTGGCGCTAGTCAGGGCGGCGACGGATCGTTCATGACCGCGCCCGCGACACCGCCGGCCACGACGATCGCGACGGGCACGACGGGCATGACGGACATGCCGACGCCGATGGGAAGCGTGGGCGTGGCGGGGTATTCATCGGCGAGCCACCCGTGCAGAGTGTCGCTCGCCGGCGCCAAGCTCGCGGCCCGCGCCGGAGGCGTCGTTTCGGTCAAGCTGACCTGGACCGCGGCAGAAGCCGGCATCTGCCGCGGCACGCTGACGCTCAAGGCGAAGATACGCGGGACCGGCGGACGGACGGTGTCGAAGACTATCGCGACCGGTTCTTTCGCGGTCCTTTCGGGCAAGGCGGAGATCGTCAAGCTCAAGCTGAACAAGATCGGTCGCTCGCTCTTGAGCGGCGATCACGGACGGACTGCCGCCAGTCTGGTGATCGTCGAATCGCTGCCCGGCCCATTGCAGACGCGCACCGACCTCGTTCAAATCGACCAGGAGCCCGAAGTTCGTTCCCCTAGAGGTAAGTGACGATCGAGGGAAGGGGTTGCGCTCTCTGGACGGGCCGGCTCGCGGCCACCCGACGCGAGCTAAGCTAGACTTGCGCTGTGCCCGATCTCGTCGCTGTCACCGAGGTAGACGTGATGGACGCCCTGTCGAACGTGATTGATCCGGAGCTGGGGCTGGATTTCGTCGAGCTGGGTCTGATCTACGGGGTGGAGGTTGAGCAGGGCAACGTGCGCGTCACGTTCACGCTGACCACGCCTGGCTGTCCAATCGGACCGCAGGTCAACGAACAGATCGAAGAGTTCGTGGGCGAACTAGAGGGCGTCAAGACGGTGGAGTCGGAGATGGTGTTTACGCCGGCATGGTCTCCGGAGATGATGAGCGAGGACGCCAAGTTCGCGCTCGGCTACTGAGCCGCGCTGTCGCACGAAGCTGCTCGATTCTCAGCTCGCGACTACACCGGCACGGTGCGACGAATGGCACTCGCGGGCAGGTTTAGACGGGTGCAGCGGCGGCCTCGCGCGCGAGCGCAACGAGCGTGGCAAGTTCGGCGGCGATGTTCTCGCCGATCGACTCGATGTCCGGGAGGGCATCGAAGTCGCCCAGCAGGCCGAAGTTCATCTGGCCGTTGTAGGACATGATTGCGATCGCCAGGGCGTGGTTCTCGGGCAGGAAGGCCACGGGGATCGCGTGGAGCATCTCGCGCCCGAGCACGTACAGGGGGAACTGCGGACCGGGCACATTGGTCACGATCAGGTTGAACAGGCGTGTGGAGAAGTTCAACCGCGAGGCCTGCGCGAGGATCGTCGGCGGGGCGAAGTTCTGAGCGCCTGCGATCACCTCGGCTCCCAGCGCCTGCTTAGACTCCTTCAGGCCGTCCATTGCGCTGGAGACGAAGCGCAGCCGGTTGAGCGGGTCGCTGATGTAGATCGGTAGCGGTCCGCGCATCACGACGATCCGGTTGCCGCCGTGGTGATGCTCGCCCTCAGTCCTGACCGACACCGGCACGAGCGCGCGCATCTCGACACCCTCGGTGTGTCCTCCGCGAGAGATCAGGAAGGAGCGCAGCGCGCCGGCGACCACGGTGAGGACGACATCGTTGACGGTTCCGCCGAAGGCGTTCTTGATGGTCTTGAGGTCGTCGAGCAAGCTGGTCACACCGACGAACCGCCGGTGTGGTCCGATGGGCACATTCAGCGGGGTTTCGGGAGCGGGATTCAGGCCAGCCCAAACGATCTCGCCGACGCCCTCGGCCGCCTCGCGGGCGCGCGCCAGCGCGCGCTCTGGGTGTGTGAGCGCCTCGATCGCGCCCTCCGCGAGCGCCACTCCTGCGCGCACCGCCCCCAGCAGCCCAGCGGCGAGCAAGTGTGCAGTTCCCGGCTCGGGATGTGGTTGCCAGGCGCGTCCCGAGTAGGGGATCTGCGGTGGATCTGGAGACAGGTCGAACAGCACCGTCGCCAGGTCCACGCCGGCGATACCGTCGATTAGCGAGTGATGTGTCTTTGTGATCAGCGCGAAGCGATCGTCCTGAAGGCCCTCGATCAGCCACATCTCCCACAGTGGCTTAGAGCGGTCGAGCTGCTGAGAGAAGATCCGCGCGGTCAGGTCCTGCAGTTGCTCCCAGTGCCCGGGGGCGGGCAGAGCGGTGTGGCGGACGTGGTAGTCGAGGTTGAAGCTCGGATCGTCGATCCACACCGGGCGTCCGCTGTCGATGGCCGTGTGTGCGAGCTTGTGGCGATAGCGCGGAACCAGGTGCAGACGTCTGCGGATCTGTTCGAGGAACTCCTCCATGCTCGGCGGCGGGCCCTCGATGATCGTCAGACCGCCGATGTGCATATGCGAGACGGAGCTCTCCTGATGCAGAAACGAGGCGTCTACCGGAGTCAGTCTGTCGAGGTGACGTTGGCTCATAGGACTTAGCCTAGCGGGGCGCCCCCTACAATGACAGCCGTGTCGAACACCGTCGAGAAGTTGCTGCTCGCGGCCCCCCGCGGCTACTGCGCGGGGGTCGATCGCGCGGTGCAGACGGTGCAGCGCGCGCTCGCAATCCACGGGGCGCCGGTGTACGTGCGCAAGGAGATCGTGCACAACAAGCACGTCGTCGCCCAGTTGCGCGAACGCGGGGCGATCTTCGTCGATGAGCAGACCGAAGTGCCGGAGGGCGCGGTGTGCGTGTTCTCCGCACACGGTGTCGCCCCCAGCGTGCGCTCGGGCGCTGCTGAGCGCGGCCTGCGCACAATCGATGCCACCTGCCCGCTCGTGACGAAGGTCCATCGTGAGGCCGTCCGCTTCGCTGAGCAGGGCTACACGGTTGTGCTGGTAGGTCACGACGGGCACGAGGAGGTCGAAGGGACGATGGGTGAGGCGCCGGACCGGATCGTGCTCGTCGAGAACGAGCGGGATGTCGAGGAACTCGAGGTCGAGGACCCTGAGCGGATCGCCTACATCACCCAGACCACGCTCGCGGTTGGCGAAACGAGCACTATTCTGGAGCGTCTGCGCGAGCGGTTTCCGAGCATCGTCGGGCCTCGCACGGATGACATCTGCTACGCCACCACCAACCGCCAGGCGGCCGTCCGGCAGATGGCGGGGAGTTGCGAGCTGATGCTCGTGATCGGCTCGCGCAACTCCTCCAACTCGGCACGCTTGGTGGAGGTCGCCCGCGATTGCGGCACCGAGGCCCATCTGATCGACGCCGCGGACGAGGTTCAGGAGACGTGGCTGAAGGGCAGGCGCGTGGTGGGCATATCCTCGGGCGCGAGCGCACCGGAGGAGCTCGTGACCGAACTGGTCGACTTCTTCCGCGCGCGTGGTGTGCGGGACATCTCCGAGTTCGACGTGATCCGTGAGGACGTCCGCTTCATGCTCCCCAAGCAGCTACGCGAGGCCATCGCCGGGGCGCCGCGTTCGAAGGGCGTGGTCGGGGCTGGCTGATCTCTGCCGGCGGGTGGGCAGTGTCGTCGGGATCCGAACGCGCCCGTAGCCCGAGCGCCTATCTTTAGACATGCGCACCCTGATCGTCTCCGATCTGCATCTCGGCAGCGTCTCTGGCTCTGACCTGCTGCGCCGCATCGAGTTGCGCGCACCGCTGTTGGAGGCGGTCGCGGACGTGGAGCGTGTGGTGCTGCTCGGAGATGTGCTCGAGTTGCGCCACGGGCCGATGCGTGAGGCGCTCGCGGCGGCACGCCCGTTCTTCGAGGATCTCGGACGCGCGCTGGCAGGCCGGGAGCTGGTCGTGGTCGCCGGCAACCACGACCACGCGCTCGTAGAACCGTGGCTTGCGCGTCGCGGCGAGGACAATGAGCCTACGCCGCTTGGTGTCGAGCAGCTACTGGATCCCACGCAGGCCTCGCCTGCGCTCGAGCGGATCGCTGAGTGGGCGTCGCCGGCCAGGCTTCACGTGGCCTACCCAGGCCTGTGGGTGCGTCCGGACGTGTACGCCACCCACGGTCACTATCTGGACTGCCATCTGACGGTCCCGACGCTTGAGCGTCTGAGCGTCGGAGCAATGAGCCGGCTGTTGGGGCGGCCTGCCGACACGTTCGATTCGGTCCGTGACTACGAGGCGGTTGGGGCGCCGGTGTTCGCGTGGAGGGACGCTGTGGCCAGAGACGCTCGCACGGGTGGCGCGCTCAACGGCATGGCAACCGTCACCGCCTGGCATGCACTCAGGGGTGGCGCTGCGCGAGACCGGCGCGGCCGCAGTGCACCGCTGCGTTGGCTGCGCAGCCGGGCGATCGCCGGAGCCTTTCCGCTTGCCGTGGCAGCGCTCAACCGTGCTGGGATCGGCCCACTGCGCCCGGACGTGTCGATGGGCGAGCTGCGTCGTGCGGGACTGCGGGCGATGGGGGATGTCGCGGCGCGCCTGGGCCTAGGCGAGGCGTACGTCGTCTTCGGCCACACCCACCGCGCGGGACCGCTTCCCGGCGACGAGGATCAGGAGTGGCGCGGGCAGGGCGGTGCCCGTCTGGTGAACGCGGGCAGCTGGACCTATGCATCGATCTTCCTCACCGCCACGCCGGGCGAGAGCCCGTACTGGCCGGGGGTGTGCGTGCTCGTCGAGGACGAGGGTCCACCGACGGTCAAGCGGTTGCTGCAGGATCGCATGCACGCACAGATTCGATCGAGCTCGGCTCGCCTGGGTCGATGAACCAGGGTCTGCTTGCGGCGGTCTGGCGGCGTCGTTCAGTGGTTCCGTGAGATGATCGTTCGATTGTTAACAGCATGCGTCCAGGTTGAGGACCGGAGGGTTGGGGGGAGGCGTCATGAATAGAACGGTCAAGGTCGTGCTCGGCGTGCTCACTGTGCTGGTGTCGGTTGCGTTGTGTGCGTCGCCCGTCCTGGCCAAGCCGTCGCCCAAACCGCCCTCGGACCGGGACTTGGTCGACGAGTACGCTGCGGTGGAGGGAGCGGAACTCGGTGAAGTGCTGCCCGGTGGCCCGGAAGCCTTCATCACGGTGATCGACTCACCCAAATATAACCTGATAGTGCATGCGTACGGGAAAACGTACCCCGCGGGAGCGAACACCGAATGCGGCTACGACAGCTCCGAGGATGAACCTGTGCACTGCAGAATCACCGTCTACCGCGAAGCGCACAAGGACAACAACGAATACATCCGCGGAGTCATTGCGCACGAGGTCTTTCACGTCTTCGAGGCGCGGATGTCAGGCAGCGAGGGCCACTTCGACAGTGAGCCGGGATGGCTGGTCGAGGGCGCGGCAGTATGGGTCGAGTCTGTCCTCGTGGAACGCGATCCCAACGCCCACGAAATCTGGCGCGACTATCTCCTTTCTCCTCAAGTGCCGCTGTTCAGTCGCGTCTATGACGCTGTCGGCTTCTTCGGGCACATGGAGTCTACGGGGATCTCGCCGTGGAAGCGGTTCAAGGCCATGTTCCAAGCGACGGGCAACCAAGCTGCCTACACGGCCGCGATTGGCACGAGCAAGCCGTTTCTGGACTCCGAAGCATCGGTGTTCTTCCGTGCGTCGGCGTTCGGGGCTGAATGGAATGCACAAGGACGGAACGTTCCCGCGGCCAAGGAAGTCGGGTTCAAACCGACCGCCGTGAGCGTCACCGCAAAGATTCACCCAAAGTTGGTGGTCAAGCCGTACGCCGACGGCGCCTATGATCTGTCGATCGCCGCGCTGCCTGCCGCGACGCCGGTCGCCGAACTCGTGGTCGTCAAGGGTAACGTGCGCCTGCGCTCGACCGGCGGTGGCCACGTCGACGCCACAGATCCCACGCAGCTGCTGCTGTGCTCAGATCCCAAGGGTTGCAGTTGCCCGAGCCGCCCGTCCCACTTCGAGCAGTTCGATACCGGCGATCTGGCGATCACGGGCGGTACCGCCGGAGGGGAAGTCCAGATCACCCCGCGCAAGCCGTGCGAAGTGCTGCTGCCAGGGCGCTCGTGCGAAGGATTGCTCCCGGGGTTTGACGTTCCCGTCCACGAAACCATCAAAAACGTCATCGGGCAAGCGCCTAGCGCAGAATCCAACAGGGGCGCATCTGCCATCTCCATCTGTCTGTTCCTGGCCAAGGGCCACGAAACCGCCAATGCTGAAGGTGAAGAGACCTTTGACGGTGTGATCGCTGCATACGTGTCTGTGCAGAGATTTCCCAGCATCACCCTCGCGACCGAAAACTTCCAACGGATTCAAGCTTTTCCGAAATTCCTGATCTCACACCCAAAGCTTGGGGAAGAAGCGGATCTTTTCACAAGCGAAACCAACACCGGAACGGGAATCGAATACGCGAGCGTTGGTGCGGTACGAGTGCACAATGTCATCGCCCAGTTCACCATCTTCGGCACGCCCGGAAATACCGAAGCCGACCCCCAGGGCTCGCTTGCCCTGCTATCGGTCGTCACGTCCGAGATATGAACATGATGCAGATCCCCCAACGCAAGCCCCTCGCCACGTCACCCGCGATCGCGCAGCCGTGCCGTCGTGGCGCGCAGGCGCGCCACGACACGACCTATCTCACCGGGCTGCCTGCGATGGGCCTGCTCCAGCGCGAGATGCTCTCGCACGAGGCGCTCGTGACTCTCGCTGAGCGCTGCGAAGCTGGATACCATCGCGGCGTGCTCGTGCGCGAGTGTCTCGTGCACGGAGCGCAGGACCTCGAGCTCGCCCCGGAGCTGCTCCGCGGGCGTGGCGAGATGGACCCACCGCGCGCTCGGTGCTAGCGAGTCGAGCCAGTGGGTGAACGCCTCCTCGCCGTCCTCGATCGGGTTGGGTGGCTCGTCGGTGTCGCGATACTCCGCCACCATCAGCGCGGCGCGATAGGCAGCGCGCATCCACGGCTCGAGCGGGGCGGCGGCCGCGGCGCGCGAGTGGACCGCCGCCCATTCTCGTGTCTCGTGGAATCCCGCTGCAAGCAGACGCGCCGCGTAGTCGCGAGCAAGTCGAGCGGCCCCGGGTCGCTCCTCGAGGGAGGGCCAGAACGGGTCGATGCGTCGGTCTGGGGACAGTCGCTGCGGCCGCTCGGGGTCAAATCCGCCGAGGAAGTGAAAATGACGCAGCGGCGTGCCGTCGATGCTCGCACGGCCCTGCGCCCACACGATGTCCCTCGCATAGAGGTTCCAGCCCATCACATTGCAGCCACGATCGGTGAGGACATAGTGCTCGAAGAGCACCGTCGCAAGCGTGAGCCACAGCTGCCCGAGCAAAAGCGCACGGCCGGCGTCCTCGATGCAGTGCCGCTCGGTGCGCTGCGCCCACCAGTCGAGAAACGGCTCCGCGCCAGCACCGACGCCGACGAGCCCCCCGTTCATCACGCCCGCCTTCAACACGATCTGCTCGATCCCAAGCTCGGTGCCGAGTGGTGCCGGCTCGTGCAGGTGGGGTGAGAGCACGAGCGAGTGGGCTCCGGCGCGATCGCCGATCTCAGCAAGGCTCGCGTAGATGCAACCGTCGGCGTCGAGCAGCAGCACCGGCTCACGCTCGCGAGCGAGTAGCGCGCTGAGCAGGCGCGGCTTCATCGAGCTGACAAGGCCCCTGGTGTCATACATCGTCGCGCGGCGGGCGAGCTCGCGCCCGTCGATCCCGATGTCCGCGGGCGCGAGCACCTCGAACGGCTCTCGAGCATCGAGCTCCTGGGTGCCGTCGACGATCAACGCTGAGCAGCTCATCCCTGGGTCGTATTCGGCGAGGGACGTCGCGAGGACCCGTGCGTGCGCGAGGAAGTTGCGGGCGATCACCGTGCAAACACGCATCGCGCGCTTACCATAGATCGAAAATGAGATGAGATCGGAGGGACTCGTGGATCGAGCGATTGCTGGGACCCGCGGAGCCGTCAAGGACGTCGCGCACATAACACCGGACGGGCAGCTCACGCTGGAGCGGATTGCCGGCGTGCGTACGCAGGAGATGCGGCCGATCGTCACGGGCAACGGCGTCACGACCGAGCTCTTTCGCAAGGACTGGGGTGTCGCGGCAGGAGAGCTCGTGCACATGATCCACGTCTCCCTCCTTCCCGGGGTAGTCAGTGCCTGGCACATGCACCGGGTGCAGACCGATCACCTCGTGCCGATCGCCGGACAGCTCCGCGTCGTGCTCTACGACGACCGCGAGGGCTCATCCACGCGCGGCAAGCTCGACGTGTTCAATCTTGGCGCGGTGCGTCCAACGTTGCTCGTAATCCCTCCGGAAATCTGGCACGGGATCCAGGCGCGCCCTTCGGAGCCTGGCGTGTTCTTGAACTTCTTCGACCACGCGTACGATCACAGCGCCCCTGACGAGTGGCGCCTGCCTGCGGATACCGAGGAGATCCCTTTTCGCTTCTGAGTCCGATGCGGTTCGTCCTCACACTGTGGACGGATTCCGCAGAGGTTGCCGCGGCTGCTGACGGCGCCGGTATCGATCGTGTCGGCATCGACCTCGAGCGGATCGGCAAGGGCGAGCGCCAACGAGGGCGGGGGACGTGGATTTCGCCGCATCGCTGCGAGTCGCTCTCCGGACTCCGTGCGGTGCTCACGCAGGCGGAGCTGTTCGCCCGGGTCGACCCTCTCAACCCCGGGAGTGCCAAGCAGGTCGAAGAGTTGCTCGACCACGGGGTGGAGGTTCTCATGCTCCCGATGTTCAATTGTGCCGAGGAGGTTGCACGCTTCGTCGACATCGTTGCAGGCCGCGCTCGAACGGTCCCGCTCGTCGAGACGCGAGCCGCCTGCGAGCAGATCGAGGAGATCCTCGACCGCGCGGGGATCGAGGAGATTCACCTCGGCATCAACGACCTCGCACTCAGTCTCGAAAGTCGCTCGCGATTCGATGTGCTCGCGAGCGCGGAGGTGGGGCGTGTCGCGGCCTGTGCGCGCGAGCGGATCGTGCGGCTTGGGATCGGCGGCGTTGGACGCTTCGATGATGCGTATCAGCCGATCGCGCCGGATCTTCTCTATGCGGAGTATGTGCGACTCGGGGCGAGCGCCTCACTTCTCTCGCGGACATTTCTCGCCCGAGCGCCGCTCGATCCCCTCGCGCTCGCGGGCGACGTCGCGCGCACTCGTGCACGCATCGAGTACTGGCGCACGGCGCCGCCCCACGCGCGAACGCGCGCTCACAGCGAGCTCCGCCGTGCGCTCCTCGCTCGCGAGGATTGGTAGAGGTGGCGCATGATGTGTGCTTGGCGGGTGCGTTGGGTCGTGCCATGACAGGCGCGTGGCAGCCGTCTAAAGCGGGGTGGCACGATCGGCCACGCAGCGTGGAGAAGCGTACGCAGGCCCTTCAGTGCCAGTTCGTCGCTATGGCTCCAGGTGATATTGAGGATCTCCCGTGCCTGTGGCGGCAGGGTGCCGCGTGTGAGCCACGGTGCGCCGAGGCCGATCAGTCCTCGCGCGGCGGCCCAAACAGGCCCGTCGATCGCGGGGTGGGGCGCGGGAAGCTTTCGCGTAGTGCGCACGGCGGCGAGGGCGATCGGGGTGGGCTGCAGCACGTTCTGCAACATGGACTGCCAGTAGCGTTCAAACGCCCGGTAGTCGCGTGGTACCGGGCGCATCGTTAGGCCGTAGCGCGCGTACCAGGTGATCGACTCCGCGTAAAGCTGCTCCTTCTCGGCGGCCGTGAGCGGTGTGCCGAAGAGCTCTTGTGTGGCGATCTGGGCCTCGAAGAATGTCGCGTGCGCCCAGTAGTAAGTGTCAGGGTCAAGCGCGTGGTAGCGACGGCCTTGAGCGTCGCGGCCTCGTATCTGCGGATGCTGTTCACGGACCCATCGTGCGGTCGCCTCACCATCTTCGTCATAGACCACGCCGAGGATCGGCCCAGCCGAGCGAATGAGCCGCTGCAGGGGATTCTCAAAGACGTTGGAGTGATCGACCAGGGCAGCCGTGATTGCTGGATGCATGACCTGCAAAACACCGGCGCGCTGCGCCAGGAGCACCCCGCGCAAGTCGCCCAGATACTTCCAAGTCAGGGATGCTGGGCCGAGCGCGGCGCCACCAGTCCCTGTGTTTAGAACCTTGGATCGATCCGGCAAAGCTGTCTCTGTTGAGTGCGCGAGCATGCTTTGACGATAAAGCGAGCGACCGCTCGCATTCAAGTCGCATTTCTGCGAAGCTGTCCGCGTGGCGCCCACGCGCAGACGCAGCCCTCGTCAGGCACGATCGCGAGCGATGGTGGAACGCATCATCACCGCCGGTGCTCGCGTTCTCGAAGACAGCGGCTACCAGGACGCCTCGACCAACCGCATCGCACGCGAGGCCGGCATCAGCCCCGGCAGCCTCTACCAGTACTACCCCGACAAGGACGCCATCGTTGCGGAGATCACCCTCCGGCTAGTCGATGACTTCGCCTTCGCGATCACCCCAGCGTTGCGTGCAGCCGCGACCGAGCCGCCACCAGTCGCGACTCGCCTCGTCCTCGGCGCCGTCCTCGATGCGCTGCAGCAGCGCGCCGCGTTACTGCGCGCGCTCGTCGACCGAGTCCCCGCAATCGAGCAACGCGAGGCACTGCAGTCGGTACGAGGCCACCTCGCCGACATCGTGTACCACAGCCTCGCCGCCAACGCCCATGCGCTACGCCACGCTAACCTCGAGCGCACCACATGGACGATCGTCGAGGTCACCCAACACCTACTCGTTCGCTACGTCCTCGACGCACCACCAATCCAACGCGAAGACTTCCTCACCGACACCGCCCAAGTCGTCCTCAACCTCGCCTACCAGACCTGATCTCCTGGGATGAAACCGTGTTGCCGACACGCTCTCAGAACTCTGGATGGCGCCGCTAGTCATCTGATCCGTTCCGGCCGACGGGCGTCGGCTTATAGGTGAGAATTGCTGTCTCGCCAGCCCTGGCGAGGTCGACCAACTGCAGTGTCGACGGTCTGTCGGTATTTGCGAACAGGCGCTTGCCGGTGCCGAGAACAATCGGGAAGACCATCAGCCGGTATTCGTCGATCAGGTCATGCTCGATTAATGTTTGCACGAGCTTGGCGCTGCCGTTGATCAGGATGTCACCGTCTACCTGCTCCTCGAGCTTGCGAACTTCCTCGGGGATGCTGCCGCCGATAATCGTCGAGTTATTCCAATCTGCTCGCTCCAGCGTCCTCGATGCGACGTACTTGGGCATGCTGTTCATCTTCTCGCCGAACTCGCCTGTACCCTCCATCGTCGGCCACGCCGCAGCGAAACCTTCATACGTCACTCGACCGAGCAGCAGTGCCCCTGCTGCCTTGATCTCATCGAACTTGAACGTCATTCCCTCGGGACCGCGGTCGAACTGAAACGCCCAGCCTGCCCGATCGAAGCCTGGCTCGCGGCCGGGGCCCTCGATCACGCCATCCAGGGTGATGAACTGCGAAACGACGATCTTGCTCACGGTGCCTCCGATGTCGGTTGGTATGCACTGCGGAGCGCGTGGCGCCTCGGTCGTGGTTAGTTCCGCTGGACGATCATGAAGCTGTTGCCGTCCTGGTCGCGGAAGAAGAACATCGGCGGAACAGGATCCCCCATGCGCATCACCGCCTCGTCCACATCGACTCCCTGTGCCTGCAGGCTCGCATGGTCTGCATCGACATCCTCGGTAGTGAAGCCCACGCGCGTCTGGATGCCGGTGGGTTCCCCTGAGCGTGGGGGCATGAGCGCGATCGTCGTTGCGGCGCACGCCGGTGCCACTTCCACCCAGCGCTCGCTCCCGCCGAAGGGGATATCCGCACGCTTCTCGAACCCGAGCTTGCCCGTGTAGAACTCGATCGCCTGGTCCTGGTCTTTCACAGGCACGATCACTGTCCCGACCTGGCTGATGCTGGTTTTGGTCTCGATATCGGTCATTTCAGTCCTCCTGGTGGTCGCTTGGTCGGGTTCTCCAACTATGACGTCGTGCGCACGCGAAACTCATCGCTCGGGTTATCGGTCGTGGCTCAGCGCTTCGGCTGCCAAAACGCTACCTCGCCGCCCCAGCGCGTGGCAACCACGCTGCGCCAGCCGGCGGGTCCCTCGCGTGGCGCGAGCAGCACCGAGGCGCCCAGGAGGGGCAACTGCAGGCGCGGCGCACTGTGCGCAGCACCCGACGATCTACCTGCCGTCGCACGATCCCGAGTCAGCGCCGCGGCTCGCGGGTGCGATCACCGTCAGCTCTGCGGGTGCTCAAGCGAACAGTCCCGAGCCCACCCAGTCGCCGGGCCCACGCGAGCCGGGTGGAGCAAAGAAATAGCCGCCACCGACCGGAGTGATGTAGTCGACCATTTCCTCTTCCTCCAGGCGCCGCTGGATCCTCGCGAACTGGCGCTGAATGTCCTGGTTGAAGGCAACGAACACCAGCCCCTGATCGAGGTTGCCCGCTTCGTCTATGCCGCGATCGTAATTATAACCGCGGCGTAGGATGCGCTGATTGGCGGTCTGCGGGGTGCGCGGATTGGCAAGTCGGATATGGGCGATCAGCGGTATGCGCTTGCCCTGTGGGTCCAGGTCGTAGCGAGGATCTTGGAACTCATTGGTGCCGCCCAGTGGGGCGCCGCTGACGCGGTAGCGGCCGATCATGTTCTGCTGCTCGAACATCCCCACGCGGTCCCAGAACTCGACGTGCATACGAATTGTGCGCACCACTTGATAAGTGCCGCCGGTCGCCCACGACGGCTCGTCAGCCCTGTGCGGGGCCGGCGGGGCGGGTGGGATCCAAATCAGCTCGTCCATTAGGCTCGCGTCGTTGACGTCGGGATTGGCTGTGCCGTCGCGGAAGGCAAAGAGGTTGCGTGGGTTGTTGGCGGGCGTCGGTCCGCGCCTGGCGCTCTGGAAGCCGTCGATGCTCCAGCGCGGGGTCAGGTGACCGACAACCGAGCGCATCAGCTCACGCACAGTGTGCACCACGGTGTCGCGCTGCCCAGCGCAGACCGACAGCAGCAGATCGCCGTGGCTGCGCGTCGGATCGAGATTGTCATGGGCGAAGTTCGGCATGCGTTCCAGCCCCCTGGGTCTCAGTGCTTGCAGGCCGTAGCGCCCGTCGAACAGGGAGGCACCGAACGCGATCGTGGCGGTCAGTTGATCGGGCGCATTGACAGGTCCGAGAATTCCGGAGTCCGGCGGTGGGTCGTCGAGCTCCTCCGCGCCGACCGTATCGCCTTGCGTGAGCGAGCGAGCTCGCTCGCTGAGATTCTGCAGCGCTGCGACGAGCGTCGAGCGGTTGGGGGCGATCGAATCGAGCGCCACGAAGGTCGCCTGCGCCTGCGCGCGAGTCAGGATGCCGGCCTGGTGCTCTGCGTCGAAGGCTACCCGTGTAGCGAGCTCATTCGCGAGCGTCTTGCGAGCCTGCTCGGAGGCGCTCAGCGTGGGTGCGCTCGCATGGCTGTTGGTCTCGGCCACGGCGCCCGCGATCGCGCCGAGCCCGCTCGTACCGATCAGCGTCGCCGAGCGGGTGAGGAATTGGCGGCGGTCGAGTGGGCTCACGATGCGCCTTCTGCCGTCTCTTCCGCCGCTTTTTCTTCTGCCTTTTCCGCGCGCGAGGGCTCGGGGAGCTTGGGGACAGGGAGACGAACCTTGGTCTCAAGGACGCCCGGCATCTGCTCCAGTGCCGACAGGGCGCCGGCCACGTAGCCGTTGAGCTGCTCGTGTTCGTAGGAGCCGAGCTCCGAGAGGCTTGGGTAGACGCCGTGGTGGCGGTGGCTGATCGACGCGAGTACCCCGCTGAGCATCAACAGCTCGGTGTGCGCTTCGCCCTCGGTGTTTTCACGGCCCGAGAGCAGCGGTTCGAGGGTGTGGAAGACCTCCTTGGTGGCCGCCACGCCGGCGGCGGTGCCCAGCACTCCCTGCCCGCTCCACGGCACGTCCATCCCGCTCAACAGATCCCGCTGGGCGTCCTCGACGATCTCGTGGGAGCGGGTCGCGTATTCGAGCGTAGTGAATTTGACATGCGCCACGACACTGCGCAGACGCTCGAGATCGCTCTCCAGGAGCTTGTCGTAACCGATCAGAGAACCCAGGCCCTCGCCGGTCCACAGGCCCATTTCAATGCGGTGAAGGCCGACAAAATGCGGATCGGAGATTCCCCCTGGGAGCACGCCCGGGGTGCCGTCGATCGCTTGGTTTTGTTCGCTGAAGAGTCCGTAGACCGCCCCGAGGTGCAGATAGTCACTCCAGGTCACCCCCCAGGCGATCTTCGCCGCCGAACGGTTACCGGCCGCGAGTGCGTGCTGCAGCGACCTCGCGCCGCTGAGGGCGTTTGCGATCCAGCGCTGGGCGTAGGCACGATACTCGTTCTCTGGAGCGGTGAAGGCGCTGGGCGGTATCGGCGAGAGCTCAGAGACCTGTTCCCCAGCGAGGTTCGTGCCCTCGTCCTCGAGGTCGGCAATTTCGGTGCCGTAGCGGCTCGCCGGGATATTCGTGCCGTATACCTTCGCGAGGCGTCCGGCGAGCGGGTTAGGTGCGCTCCTGGGCGCTAGCTCTGAGACCGCAAAAGGACGCGCCTTGCTGGAGCCATCCGGAGCCAGCGCCGAGCCTGCGAAGGTGCAAACCACCAGGACCGCGATCGCAGTCAGCACCCAGAAGCCTTGATGGCTTGACTTCATGCTGAACAAGAATCGTGGTTTGGGCAACTTGTCGATCGGAATTTCGGGCACGGGACGGTCAACGCAAGGTGTAGCCACCAAGCGCCGTTGAACCATAGGGAAGGATCGTGCGGGAGCTTGTTACTAAAACGTAGCTGGGAGCGATTACAGAACAGCAACGATTTGGTGACATCACAGAATCACAACGGCTCGGTGACCGCTTGTTGACATGTCTGATCCTCCTAGCCGTGCAGCATGTGCCGCGCGCTTCCGCACAGGGGGGCCGGGGCGCGATGCCTGCCATGGCCGCCCAGCGAAGCTAAGGAGAATTCACGTTGCGTAACGGCAAGAAAGTCTTCGCGGCAAGCGCCGCGGTGCTCGCTATGGGGGCCGCCACGATCGGCATCTCGCTGTCGAGCGCATCCTCGAACCAACCTCTCCCAGCAGCGGTCACCCCAATCGAACACGTGGTTGTCATCTTTCCCGAGAACATCTCGTTCGATCATTATTTCGGCACCTACCCCGAAGCGCTCAACCCTCCGGGTGAGCCCCAGTTCCACGCGCTCCCAGGAACGCCGGCCGTCAACGGCCTGAACAACGGACTGCTCATCGACAACCCGAACGAGGACAACCCCAAAAGGCTTGGCCCCGCGGAAGCACTTACGTGCGATCAGAATCACAGTTACACGCCCGAGCAGGA
The DNA here is from genome assembly GCA_963830345.1 of uncultured Solirubrobacteraceae bacterium. GTDB lineage: Bacteria > Actinomycetota > Thermoleophilia > Solirubrobacterales > Solirubrobacteraceae > Palsa-744. The sequence goes on from CAWHLZ010000001.1 coordinate 1,046,053, forward strand.
AGCGTTTGACGGCGGTCTGATGAACGAGTTCGTTCAGAAGACGACCGGCAGCAGCTGCTCGGAAACCGGTGCGATCAACTCCTCCAAATATGGTCCTAAAGGCATCGTCATGGACTACTACGACGGCAACACCGTCACTGCGCTGTGGAACTACGCGCAGCACTACTCGCTCAATGACAACTCCTACGACAACCAGTTCGGGCCATCATCGCCGGGCGCCATCAACCTCATCAGCGGCGACACCGAAGGGGCGGAAGCCCACGGCGGCACGAGCAGCTCGATCGCCAACGGCGTGCTCAACGGCGACGGCGAACCGTACTACGACCAGTGCAGCAACGCCAGCAGCTCGCTAGGGTCGGAAGGCCTGCCGACGGGTGTCACGGTGTCGATGAGCGGCAAGAACATCGGCAACCTGATGAACGAAAAGGGCGTCACCTGGGGCTGGTTCCAAGGCGGCTTCGCGCCATCGGCCACCGAAAACGCTGCGCACGAACAGCGCGCGGTGTGTGGCACGAGCCACAAGAACATCGGCGGCGCCACCGTCACCGACTACGTCCAGCACCATGAGCCGTTCCAGTTCTACGAAAGCACGGCCAATCCCGACCACGTCGCCCCGAGCTCGCTGGAAGAGGTCGGCCACAGCGACCCGTCGGGCACGAAACTAAACGAAGCGGTCAACCACCAGTACGACCTCTCGTGGTTCAACAGGGCGGTCACCGAAGGCAACATGCCGCAGGTCTCCTTCCTGAAGCCGCCCGCGTACGAGAATGGCCACGCGGGCAATTCCGACCCGCTCGACGAACAGCGGTTCCTGGTCGAAGAGATCAACATGATCGAGCAGTCCAAGTACTGGCCGAACACGGCGATCATCATCGACTACGACGACTCGGACGGCTGGTACGACCACCAGCTCGGCCCGATCATCTACCCGTCAAACGACACTCCCGACGAGCTGAACGGCGCCGGTAAATGCGGCACCGTGACGACCGAAGACCCCGAACACAAGGACCGCTGCGGCGTCGGCCCGCGGCTGCCGCTGCTCGTCATATCTCCCTGGGCGCGTCGCAACTACGTCGACGGCACGTTCACCATCCAGTCCTCGATCACCAAATTCGTCGAGGAAAACTGGAACCTCGGGAAAATCGGGCTGGGCTCTGAGGACGCGACGTCGGGCACGCTCGACAACATGTTCGACTTCAACAAGAGCGATCCACGCTCGCCGGGCATCTTGTTGAACGACGAAACCGGTGAGATCGAGAGCGAAATCCCGTCCGCGGAATCGCCAGAAAAGCCCGGGCCGGAAGGCAAAGAAGGTAAAGAAGGCAAAGAAGGTCCCGCTGGCGCCACTGGCCCAACTGGTCCGGCGGGTCCGACCGGCCCCGCGGGTCCCGAAGGTAAAGCGGGCGTCGCCGGGCCCGCCGGCGCCCAGGGTCCCCCAGGCGCCACGCCTGCAATTACCTGCACGGTGATGGGCAGGGGCAGGAACCTCAAAATCACGTGTGTCGATGAAGGCAAAGCAGAAGGCATGGTCGCGCACGCGGACGCGATTGTCTCGCTCGACCGCGATCACAAGGTGCTCGCACACGGTAAGGGGCGTCTCGGTTCGAGGATCAAGCTCGCGCACAAGGGGCCGCTGCACGGCCGCTACACGCTGTTCGTCGAGATCCCCGGCGTGACCAGCTTCTCACGCGTGATTCACCTATAGGAGGCGGTCGGGTCAGCTGGACGGACAAAATGAGGGCGCCCTCCGGGGCGCCCTCACACGCTTGTATCTCAGAGGATTCCCGGCGTGAAGTGAACGCGGGCAGCCGGAGCAATCTCGGGGCAGTGTTTGAATTCGCCGATAAGCTAGAATCTTGCGGGACCCAATTCCGTCGCTCTTTGCGATGTTTTTGATATACAAAGACTTGATTTCGCTGGTTCGATCAACTAGCATCGCCCGCGCGCCGTTCATCGGAGGACGTATGGTTCGTGACCGGTCGATTGCCACGGTCGATTGCCACAAGCGACCGGTCAGCTGGCGATTGCGGTCGATCATGGTGGGTGAGAGGGGGGACTATGGTGGAGTTCTTGATGCAACATCGTACGAGAAGCTCACACAGTTGCAGGCTGATCCTGGTTGCCGTCGTCGCTGCGTTGACCATCGGGATAGCGGCACCCGCGTCGGCGAAGTATGGCGGCATCATGGCTTGGGGTGCCCCGATTCTTGGCGATGGCGGCATCGCTGGTAGCGAGGTGTCATCGGCGTTGGACGGGCAGAAAACGGCCAGCGTTCACAGCGTCCAACCCAGCAGCGGCCCTGTCGCCGGTGATACCACCGTGACGATCACGGGGAGCCACTTTACTGGAGCGACGGCGGTCATGTTCGGAGCGAACAGTGCGACTAGCTTCACCGTCGACTCAGGAAGGACGATCACGGCCGTCTCACCAGCCGGAACGGGGACCGTGAATGTGACGGTGACCACGCCGGAAGGCACCAGCCGTACGGTCGCGGCTGACAAGTTCAGCTACGAGCCTCCTCCCACTGTAACCAACGTGAGTCCCGACGTGGGCCCCGAAACGGGTGGAACGTCGGTGACGATCACCGGCACCAACCTCACGGGCGCGTCGACGGTGGACTTCGGAGCGACCGCCGCCACAAGCTTCTCCGTGAGCTCCGCGAGCTCGATCACTGCTGTCGCCCCAGCTGGGACCGGGACCACAGATGTGACCGTCACCACAGCGGGAGGAACAAGCGAAATCACCGCAGGCGACAAGTTCGTGTACCTCCCGCCGCCGGAGGTGACGAGCGTATTGCCGCGCGAAGGCCCTGAAGCGGGCGCCACGTCCGTGACGATCACCGGCACCAACCTTGGTGAAGCCACCTCCGTCAGGTTCGGGGCGAAGAGCGCGACGAGCTTCACCGTTGACTCCGAGAGCACGATCACCGCTGTCTCGCCAGCCGGGATGGGTACCGTGGATGTGACGGTGACTACGCCGTGGGGAACGAGCACCACGGGATCCGCAGATGACTTCGTGTATGAAACACCGCCGGTCGTCAAAAGCGTGGCTCCCAAAACCGGCCCAGAAGCAGGGGGCACGACCGTAACGATCCGAGGCACGAGCTTGGCTAGCGCGACGGCGGTCAGGTTCGGCTCGACCGTGGCCACGAGCTTCAAAGTGAACTCACCGACGTCGATCGCCGCCGTCTCCCCGGCCGGGGCGGGAACGGTGGACGTGACCGTGACCACCCCCGACGCCACCAGCGCCATCAGCGCTGCCGACGACTTTACCTATATGTCAGAACCTCAGCCCACCGTTGAAAAAGTGCACCTCAAGGAAGGGCCTGCGGCCGGCGGCACCCAAGTGACCATCACAGGCACCAACTTCACGGGTGCCACTGCCGTCGAGTTCGGCTCGACCAGCGCCAGCTTTACGGTGGAGTCGCACAAAAGAATCACCGCGATCGCGCCCGGGGGGACCGGCACAGTGGACGTGACGGTCACCACGCCCGTCGGCACGAGCGCCACCAGTGCTGCCGATCACTTCACCTATGTGCCGCCGGGGCCGGTGATCGAAGCGATACCTCACCCCAGGAGTCGTGAGCAGGGCGGGCGGCTGATCGCGATCGAGGGGACGGGGTTCACGGGGGCCACGGCGGTCGATTTCGGCGCGGCAAGCGCGATCAGCTTCAAGGTGATCTCCTCGAAGAGGATCATTGCCTACAACCCGTCGGCTGAAGCCGCGGGTGAAGCTGTCGTAAACGTAACCGTGACGACCCCAGAAGGCACCAGCCCGATCACTACCGCAGATCGCTTTACCTATAACGTAGGCGCACCCATTATCACCAGTATTTCCGCATCCAAGGGGCCGGCCGCCGGCGGCACGATAGTGGGGATCGGCGGTGAGAACTTCATCGCCGTCACGGCCGTCGACTTCGGATCGGTTAGCGCCGCGAGCTTTACAGTGAACTCGAGCGGATCGATCATGGCCACGTCGCCCGCGGAGACGGTGGGCAAGGTAGATGTCACAGTGACGACGCCAGAGGGCGTCAGCGGGCCCGGAGAATGCACAATCTTCCATGAAGAAACTGGTCCCGAACGAGTTATTTGCCCTCCTCACGAACATTTCACGTTCGTAGAACCCACGGTCACAAGCGTGACCCCAGACACCGGGTCGAGCGCAGGTGGCACCGTCGTGACGATCACCGGGAGCGGATTTGGCTTGGGCACGACGGCGACGGTCGTCGAGTTCGGGAGCACGCCGGCCACCTCGGTCGAATGCACGTCGATCATGACCTGCACGCTCGTGACTCCCGCGCGTAAAGCCGGGACGGTGGACGTAAAGGCGGTCATTTTGACAACTCGGCCCAGAATGCATAGCAATCCGAATCCCCCCGCCGACCAATTCACCTACGAATGACCACGCCGGGGGATTGAGCGCGGCGAGTTCGGCGTCACGGTGGACTCACTGACGACAGTCGCCGTGCCCGGCAAACATACGGATCTCCGGCCCTGCTGTTCTCGAGCCTCAGACGTGTCGACCCGGCGAATCAGGCGATCCCCGGCGTGAAGCACGTGGCCAGGCAGCTGACGCCCGTCCCCAGCTGCAGGTCCAGCACGCCCGCCGTGTGCCGGTCGTGCTCCAGCAGCGGGTAGCCCCCGGGGTGGGTGATCGTCAGCTCCTTGGTGCTCGCGTCATCGTCGGGGTTCACCGTCACCGTTCCCGTGCCGTCGAGCACGGCCCACACGCCGCCCGCCTGGTACGGTCCCGAGTAAGGGCCCACCTGATCCTCCGTCTGCGGTGCGAGCACGGCGCCGGGCACATCCTCCGGGCGCAGAGGGGCGAGCGGCTCCCGCCGCACGCCGAGCAGCTCCTGGATCGCGAGCTCGGTTTCCGCGTACGCGCCCTCGCCGTAGTGGTAGTCGTACAGGCGCGCCCTCCCGTCGAACAGATAGCGCGCCGGCCAGCCCGCGTTCTCATACTCCTGCCACAGCTCCAGGTCGCTGTCGATCAGCACCGGGTAGGCGATGCTCAAACGCGCGACCGCATCCCTGACGGCCTGCTCGTCCCGCGAGGCATCGAAGCCGGGACTGTGCACGCCGATCACGCGCAATCCCGCCGCGCCGTAGCGCTCGTGCCAGGACTTCACGTACGGGAGCGTCCGCAGCGAGTTCGGCCGGCAGAAGTCCCAGAACTCCACCAGCATCGGCCTGCCCTGCTGAATGATCGACTGCGGCCCGCTCGCGTTCACCCACGGCAGCTGCGTCGGGAACAGCGGCGCGACGATGTTGTCGAGGGGCGGGCGCAAGATCGCTCACCGCGCCCCTGAGAGGCGCGAGTCGCAAGCATGCCAAGGACGCAGTGAGCGAAGTGTGCTCTGCACACGAGCGATCGAGGACGCAGGCAGGCGCAGTGAATCGCGCCTCTCAGCCGATGGAGCCGACCATCTCCAGTTGGATGAGCCTGTTCAGCTCGACCGCGTACTCCATCGGCAGCTCCTTCGTGACCGGCTCGATGAAGCCGTTGACGATCATTGCCGCCGCCTCGTCCTCGGTGAAGCCGCGCGAGCCCATGTAGAACAGCTGGTCGTCGGAGATGCGCCCGACCGTCGCCTCGTGCGCGACCGTCACGTTCGGGTTCTGGATCTGGATGTCAGGCCACGTGTCCGAGCGCGATTCGCCGTCCATCATCAGCCCGTCGCACTGCACGCGCGCTTTCGAGCCGGCCGAGTTGTGGCCCATCTTGACGAGGCCGCGGTAGCCCATAATGCCGCCGTCCTTGGAGATCGACTTGGCGAGGATGTTCGACGTCGTGTTCGGCGCCAGGTGCACGACCTTCGCGCCGGTGTCCTTGTGCACGCCTTTGCCCGCCACGCCCACGTTCAGGTGGTCTGCGCGCGCGCCCTCGCCCATCAGGAACGAGCCGGGGTAGAGCATCACGTACTTGGCGCCCATCGAGCCGCCGACCCACTCGACCGTGCCGTTGGCGTCGACGATCGCGCGCTTGGTGTTGAGGTTGTACACGTCCTTCGACCAGTTCTGCACGGTCGTGTAGCGCGCCTTGGCGCCCTCGTGCACGAAGATCTCGACGACCGCCGAGTGCATCGAGTTGACGCTGTAGGTCTGCGCGGTGCAGCCCTCGATGTAGTTCACCTCAGCGCCCTCGTCGGCGATGATCAGCGTGTGCTCGAACGTACCCTCGCCAGCGCCCTCCATGCGGAAGTAGGACTGCAGCGGCAGGTCGCACTTGACGCCCTTCGGGATGTAGCAGAAGGCGCCGCCGGACCACACCGCGCCGTGCAGCGCCGAGAACTTGTTGTCCTGCGCGGGCACGCACTTGGTCATGAAGTATTTCTGCACAAGCTCCGGGTACTCCGTGATCGCCGTGTCCATCGAGCAGAACAGGATCCCCTGCTTTGCATACTCTTCCTTCAGACCCTCGTACACGGGCTCCTGGCGCCACACGCCGACGACACCCGCGAGGTGCTCGCGCTCGGCCTGCGGGATGCCGAGGTCCTCGTAGGTCTGCTTCATGTCCGCCGGAACGTCGTCCCAACTGTTGAAGCGACCGGCCGTCGGGGGCGAGTACAAGACCAGGTCGTCGAGGTTCAAGCCGCTCAGGTCCGGTCCCCAGGTCGGGATCGGCTTGCGTTCGAAGATCTCTAGCGACTTCAGCCGTTTCTCGGCCATCCAATCAGGCTCGCCCTTGATCTTCGAGAGCTCGGTCACGACCTCGCGCGAGATGCCCTGGCGGGCGCGCAACTGACCCTGCTCATCCTCGACGATCGGGCTGGGCTTGTCGATCTTCGTGCGGTCAATCGTGGCCATGAGGCTCCTCGCTGGCGGTTCGCTTGGCAATCCTGTGCTCTGGAGTAGGAATTGTATCGAGAGCGGTGGCGCTCGCCCGCTGATCGAGTGGTCCGCTCACGCGCATGGTCGAACCGGCGCCGCCCCACTCAGCTCCCGTCGCGCAGCAGCTCGTCCAGCGTGCGGCCGCTGAGCACCGACGCGGGCTGTTCGGCGACCACGTCCGAGCCCGCACGTGCATCATCATCACGCCGCTTGAGCAACAGCCATTGAGGCTTGGACCCCGCTCGTCCCGGTCGCGTGCGCTGCAGCGCGAAGCCGCCGCGCAGCTTCTCGCCGTGCAGGACAAACACCGCGTGCCCGCGGTCGAGCGCCTCGGGCCAGGGCACCCTGCCGCCTTGCTCGTAGCGGCCGCGGTCCCAGATCACCACGCCCCCGCCGTCGGTCGCACCCTCGAAGGCGTTGTGCTCGATTCCGTGGTCCTCGACCTGGACTGCCAGACGCTTGACCGACGGGTCGAGCGACGGGCCCTTGGGCACCGCCCAAGAGCGCATCACCCCGGCAATCTCGAGGCGCAGGTCAAAGTGGCGCGTCGTAGCCGCATGCTGTTGCACGACAAATGCACCTGCGCTCACGCCACGGATCGCGAACTGCTCGTGACCCTCGACCGGTACGTCCCGCAGGACTACTTCGACGACCGCCGCGCTCGGCGGTCCGTCGCGCAGGAAGCAAACGAGCGCCTCGATTGCGGCCGGCGGGCCCTCTGCGTGCACCGCCACAGTGCCGTCGTCCGCATTCCGTACCCAACCCATCACGCCGAGCTCGCCGGCCCGGCGTAGCGTGGCCTCTCGGAAGCCGACGCCCTGGACCGTCCCGGCGACCGTCGCTCGGGTCGCATCAGCCAGCCGTGGCGAGCGCTCGACGCTCAGGCCGGCCACGCGTGGTCGCCGGTGACCGCGCCGCGTACGACCTTCAGGTTCAGCAGCGCACACTTGCGCCGCGTGGCCGACACGGGAATGCCGAGCAAGTCGATCATCCAGTCGGCGTCCAGCGCGCCCACCTGCTCGAGCGTCATGCCCTTCAGCTCCTCCGAGGCAATCGACGCCGACGCCTGGGAGATCGCGCAGCCGTGGCCGTGGAAGCGGAGGTCCTCGATGCGGTCGTCAGCCACGCGGATGTGCACCCCCAGCTCGTCGCCGCACAGCGGGTTGTGCTCCAGCGCCTCCAGATCGTGTGGCTCGAGCTCCCCGAAGTTCCGCGGGCGCTTGTAGTGGTCGAGGATGTAGTCGCGGTAGAGGTCGTCCATCAGATGTGGGCCGAGAGGGGGGCGAGGGCGTGTATGTCCCTCGCCCCGTTGCATATTGCCGTGGCTATACCGAACTCCTCCGGGAATAAAGACGGCGCGGTTCTCATCGCAGTCCGAACACCTCGCGTCCGGCCAAAAGCGCGTCGATCAGCGCGTCGATGTCCGACGGGTCGTTATAAACGCCCACGCTCGCCCGCGCCGTCGCGCCCACGCCCAAGCAGCGCATCAGCGGCTGTGCGCAATGGTGGCCTGCCCGGATGCACACGCCGCCGCGATCCACCAGCTCGGCAACGTCGTGGGGGTGGATGCCCTCGAGCGTAAACGACGCCAGCCCACCGCGCGCGTGCGCCTCGGGCGGCCCCACGACCCGCAGTCCCGGTACCTCGGCGAGACGCTCAAGCATGTAGGCCGTCAGCGCCTGCTCGTGGGCGCGCACGCGCTCCATTCCCAGCGCCGACAGGTACTCAACCGCTGCGCCCAGGCCGACCGCCTCAGCGATCGGCGGCGTGCCCGCCTCGAACTTGTACGGAAGCTCGTTCCACGTCGTCTCCTGAAAGTCCACCGACGCGATCATGTCGCCGCCCGTCAGAAACGGCTCCATCTGCTCGAGCAGCTCGGCGCGCCCATGCAGTACCCCGATGCCCGTCGGTCCGAGCGCCTTGTGTCCCGTCCACGCGTAGAAGTCCGCGCCGATCTGCTCCACGTCGACCGGCATCTGCGGCACCGCCTGCGCACCGTCGATCAACGACACAGCGCCCGCCGAGCGGACCCGCGAAGCCACCTCAGCGACCGGGTTGATCGTCCCGAGCACATTCGAAACGTGCGCGAACGCCACCAGCCGAACGTCGCCGCGCGCCAGCTCCGCGTCGAGCGCCTGCAGTGACAGCTCGCCGCGCTCGTCCACCTCCAGGTAGCGCAGGCTCGCGCCGCGCTCGCGGCACAACACCTGCCACGGCACGAGGTTCGCGTGATGCTCCATCTGCGTGATCAACACCGCGTCGCCCGCCTTCACGTTCGCGCGGCCCCACGAGTACGCGACGAGATTGATCGCCTCCGTCGCGTTCTTCGTAAAGATCGTCGTCTGCTGGCCGATTCCGGACGATCGGTGTGCCCCAACGAAGGCGGCTACTTGCCTGCGCGCGGTGTCGTACGCCGCGTCCGCCTCCTGCGCCAATGCGTATACGCCGCGGTGCACGTTCGCGTTGTGGTGGCGCAGGTGATCTGCGAGTGCGTCGATCACCACCTGCGGCTTCTGCGAGGTGGCGCCCGAGTCCAGATAGATCAGTGGACGTTCGCCGGGGTTCTGAGCGAAGATCGGAAAGTCGGCGCGCACGTCCAGGCCGCCCGCTACCGCCGCCGCACCGCTCATTGCCGCGACGCTCTCGCGCACGCAGCCCGCACGCCCGCCTGACCCCCGGAGGGGGTCCTCATAAAAAGGTCGTTCTCAGCGACTGATGGCATACGCCTCGATGTCCTCGCGCGCAGCCGCCAGCTTCTCTTGCACCCGCTCGCGCACCAGCTGCTCCAGCGCCTCGTCCTGCAGCTCCGCCACCAGCGGCTCGAAGAAGCCCTCCACGATCACCCGCACCGCCGCCGGGCGATCCAGGCCGCGTGTCTGCATGTAAAAGATCGCCGTCTCGTCGAGCTCGCCCACCGTGCCGCCGTGCGACGCCGACACGTCGTCCGCCGACACCAGCACCGACGGGATCGCGTCGATGCGCGCCTTCGGCGAGAGCATCATCGAGTGGATCTGCAGGTACGTATGCGTCTGCTGCGCGCCCGGGTCGATCTGGATCAAGCCCTCGAAGCTCGCGCGACTCTCGCCCGTTGCCGTCCCGCGCCAATGCACGTCACCGCCCGACGGTCCCGTCTCGTGCAGGTCCACCGCGAACACGTCCAGATGCTCGTGCTCCTCAGCAAAGAACACGCCGCGGAAGGCCATGTCACCGCCCTTGCCCATCACCGCCAGCTCCAGGTGCTGGCGCACCAGATGACCGCCCAGCAGCGCCGGCAGCCAGTGGCAGTACGCGTCGCGCCCAACGCCCACGAAGCGCGTCGACACATCGAACACTTCGCCATGGCCCCAGTCCTGGAGCTGCGCCAGGCGGCAGCGCGCGCCGTCCTGCAGGTACAGCTCGAACGCGCCCGCGTGCAGGGCTTGGCCCTCGAAGTCCTCCGCCAGGTCGTACTCGTGCACGCGGAACTCGCTGGTTGGGGCGCCCAGTACGAGCGTGCGCCCGTACTGGGCCACGCCCGGGCTGTCGATCGCGTACACGATCTCGAACGGATCCTCCACGGTCACCCCCTGCGGGACGTGCAGGAAGGCGCCGCCGCTCCAGAGCGCCGCGTTGGCGGCCTCGAGCTTGTGGCGGTCGATCGGCAGGCGCTTTGAGTACCACTCCGAGGCCAGCTCCTGGTGATCGCGAAAGGCATCCTCCAGCGAGCACAGGATCACCCCGCGCTCGGCCAGCGCCGGGTCGAGCTCCACGTGCACCACCGTGCCGGCGTTCTGCACGATCCGCCCCGCGCGCGGGCGATCCGGGAGCGTGCGGGTGACCACGTCCGGCACGCCCGTCACCGCTGGCTGTGTCTCCAGAGCATCCAACTCCAGGCTTTGCAGGCTCGTCGACCAGAATCCCGAGCGCCGCCACACCGGTAGCTCGAGCTGCTCATACGCCTCGTTCGCCGCTTGGCGGAGCTGCTCGAGCTTCTCGCGCCCACCTGCCTGTGCCCCAGAGGGTATGCCCGTCAGGGTATCGCCTGCGCCCGCGCCCGCCAGCGCGTGGTACAAGCTCGCCTCGCGGTGGCGACCAGCCTTGGCGTTAACGGGGGTCGAGCCGTTGGTACTGGCGCCAGAGGGGGCGCTCATGCCGCCAGCTCGTCGCGCCCGCCGAATTCCTGGCGGATCTGGTCGTAGCCCTCGCGCTCCAGGCGCTCGACCAGCTCCACGCCGCCCTCCAGCACGATCCGCCCGTCCATCAGGATGTGCACGAACTGAGGCTTGACGTAGTGCAGGATGCGCTGATAGTGAGTGATGATCAGCGCGCCCAAGCCCTGCTCGTCGTGCAGGCGCTGAACGCCCTCCGCGACCGTCCGCAGCGCGTCGATGTCAAGGCCCGAGTCGGTCTCGTCGAGGATCGCCACATCCGGTGCCAGCATCGCCATCTGCAGGATCTCCGCGCGCTTCTTCTCGCCGCCCGAGAACCCGTCGTTGAGGTGGCGCGAGGTAAACGCTTTGTCCACGTCCAGCAGCTCGATCGCGTGCTGCAGCTGCGTCCGGAACTCTTTCACCTGGATCGGCTCATCACGCTTGGCGTTGATCGCCATGCGCAGGAAGTTCGCCACCGACACGCCCGGGATCGACACCGGGTATTGGAACGCCAGGAACAGGCCCGCCTTCGCGCGATCGTGCGGCTCGGACTCGGTGATGTCCTCGCCCTTGAACACGATCGAACCCCCGGTGACCTCATATGAGGGGTGGCCGAGCAGCGTGTTCGCGAGCGTCGACTTGCCCGAGCCGTTAGGGCCCATCAACGCGTGGATCTCGCCCCGATTGATCTCGAGGTCGACGCCTCGCAGGATCTCGCGCTCCTCGATGCGTACGTGTAGGTCTTTAATCTCTAGGTCGGCCATGTTCTGTAGTCAGGCTCCAGTCGCAAGGGGTTGTATTTGCAGAGGCGGCAGAGTCGCCACGGCGGCGGGCATCGCCGGCGTGGTCAGCAGGTCCGCAAGGGTCGTCTCACGCAGCGTGCTCACGATCGAGAAACGTACGCGCGTCCACAGCAGCTTCGTCGGGCACACGTGGGATTGAGATCCCGCCCGCCCGGACTCGCGCGAGCACACGATCGAGCCGTCCGCTGCCTGCGAGATGCACTCGATCGGCGCAATCGAGCCCTCCAGCGCCTCCACCACCTCCGCCATCGTGATCTCACTGGACGGGCGCGCGAGCATGTAGCCGCCGCGCGAGCCGCGCCGCGAGTCGACCAGCCCGGCCTTGCGCAGGCGCGCGACCAGGTGCTCGAGATACGCCAGCGGCAGGCCGTCGTGCGCGGCGATCTCCGCCAGCGGTATCGGCTCCCCGCCGGCGCGCCGGGCCAGCTCCACCATCACACGTACGCCGTACTCGGCCTTAGTTGAGAACATCATCGCAAGATTTCCTACCTCGCAGCTAGGGTATCAGGGGTGGGTGGAATCTCCATCCAGCTTGCGGATGTCGTGGCTGAGTGATTCCGGCGTCAGCTGTTCCGGCTCGAACAGCACCCGCTCGAAGCCCGAGGCGTCGATCAGCAGCACCGACGCGTAGTTCTCGAACGCACGCGCGCCCGCGCTAGCGGGCTTGATCCGGTAGGCGGCCCAGATCGGACGCAGCCGCGACAGCGGGCCCGTCAGGTACTGGACGCGCCCCGTCAACGACACTTCCGAGAGGAAGCGCGCGATGTGCGTGGCAGAGTCGGCCGCAGGATCGGCGCTCACGATCAGTACAGGTACAGGGTGAGGCAGTTCATCGAGTGCGCCGCGGATCTGCTGGGCGATCAAGATGCACGTCGCGCCGCACGTCGAGTACAGGAACGCGAGGATCACCACCTCGCCGCGGTACTCGCTAAGAGATACTCGCTGCCCGCCCTGATTGCTCAGCGTGAAGTCGGGGGCGATCGTGCCGCCGGGAAGCGCCGCGCCGTCGAACCCCGATTCCGGGCCCGAAGAGGACCTCAATGAGGCTCCGGCCGAGGAGCCGTGCGTCCCGGAGATCGACAGGACCGCGATCAGCGCCAGCACAGTGACCGCGACCGCGATGAGTGCAAGTGCGAGCGGGGCCGATCGTAGTCGCCTGATCATGCCCGTGAGGATACGTACGCGAGGCCAGCGCGCGAGTGCGCGAAGCCAGCGCTCGGGAGGCCATACGAGCCATGCGCGCACAGCCCAAACGGCGCGCGCGGGCGCGCACATGGAGGACATTGATGGCTTCGCGCGTATCTAAAGACCGATGCTCCTACATCGTTCGCGTCTGATCGCACTCGCTCGGGTTCTCGGCGTGACGCTCGTCGTCGCACTCGCCGGCGCAATGGTGCTCGCGGCCGGTGCCTCCGGCGAAGGCACCTCGACATCCCCGTCGAGCGCTCCGCCGTCACCGCCCGCGCCTGCCAACGACGCCCTGGCCAACGCTCAGCCCGTGCATAGCCTGCCCGCCACCATCAGCGGCACGACGGTGGGCGCGAGCACCGAACCGGGCGAACACGAATCCGCCTGTCATCAGTCGACGACCAACTCGGTCTGGTACAGCCTGCGACTGGGAAGCGCTCAGCGGATGGCCATCGACCTGGCCGCAGCCGGCGCGCTCGACGCCACCATCGACGTCTACCACGCCGTGCGCTCGCAGCTGATCTCGGTGGGTTGCCAGGAAACCGAATCCGAAGGCAAGACGTCGCTCTCCTTCGAGGCGTCCAAGAACGGTCTCTATGACATCCGCGTCGCCGCTGTGCAGGGCTCGCAGCTCGCCGGGTTCACGCTCGAAGTCTTCAAGCCCACTCCCGCAGTCAGCCCACCGGGGCCGCCACTTCCGGCCGCCGGCGTCAGCGGGCAGGTCGACCGCGTCCAGAACATAAACGCGGCGTACGCCGTCACGATGCACGCAGGCGTCAGCTATCTGATCGATCTCGCCAACGAGACCAAAGGAGCGTGTGTGAGCGGCGCCCTGTTCGCCCCCGGCACCAGCTCCTTTGGAGGAGAAGAAGAATCAGATGCCGGGGTGGTGCACATACACTGCAGCGGCTACCGGCTGTTCACGCCCGGTCCCGGCAAGGGCGGGCTCTACAGCTTCGAGATCACCCCACGGTTATCTCATAGTGGCATCCAGCGGTTCCATCTGCAGGTTGCACCCGCGGGTCCCGCCGAAACGGCCCCCGGGCTGCCGCTGGGCAACTATGCCCACGCCCACGGCTATCTCGACGGCAACAGCGTGCACGTACTGCGCCTGTATCGCCTGGAAGTCACGAGCCATTCCAACCTGACACTGAAGCTAATCGCACCCAACTCCGCCGAATTCAGCGTGCAGCTACGTAACCAGAACGGCGACGTGATCGGATGCCAGTGCGAAGGCAGCGGCTCGCAGACGCTGCAACAGCGGCTGCTCCCCGGCACTTACTATGCGGACGTATCGGTGCGCGGCAGGACCTCCGGCAGCTTTACGCTGGTGCGCGAGTCGCGCACGATCACCGCCACCACGATCTCCTTCGGCGCCGCCAAGGCCACTCCCGGTCAGGGGCTTGGAATCGATGTCAAGGTCTCGCCGGCCGAGTCCGGGCCGGTCACCGTCGACATCGAGCGCTTCGATCCCGTCTTCGGGTGGCAGTTCTACAGCGAGGCCCACGTGTTCGCGAGCGGGGGGCTGGCGACGGTCCCCTTTGCGCCGCCCACCGTCGGAATGTGGCGCGCGAACGCCACCTACGAGGGCTCCAGCGTCGCAAGTCCCAGCGCCGTCGGCTACTCGTACCTGCTCGTCTCCTAGCGCTCCCCGCGTGCCGGCTCAGCGACCGCTGGCTCGCACGCCATGGTAGTGCGTCAGTTTCAATCGAGTAGCCCTGCAATCTCCTTGAGGGTCCAGATGGGCATGACGGAGATCGCCGCGTTGCTTGACTAGCTCGGGCGGCGCTCGGGATCTTGAGCACCGCCATCAAAGCCGGGCCAGTCGGGGTTGATCCCCTCACTCTCAAGTAGCGCCGCCGTCCGCGCGAGAACATCCTCGGGCGTTTTCCCGGGCGCAAGGACGTATCCCCCGGGCGCTTCTAGTCCATCCATCCCGTCACCCTGCAGATCAAGTCGTATATCTCGGGGTCGAGCCATCCGGGTTTCCCTCCCTGGCCGCGCTGTCTGCGCTCCATGAGGAGCGCAAAGACCTCGGCGACCACCTCGTGCGTGTAGCTCGAAACACCGTAGTTTGCGGACCGGACGTCCTCGGCGATGCCGTCGGGACAGAGTGCAAGCAGTCGCCGTCCACTACGCCTATCCTCCCACGAACATCTAGCGATGCTGAGCGCATGACCAACCTCGTGCCAGACAACACGAGCAATGAACTGCTCGACCGCAGCGGGCTCCAACCCCCGGAGTCGCGGATGATCACCGCGACTCAGGACTACTCTCAGATCCTTGATCCGCACCCCGAAGGCGTCTGCAAGCCGGTTCGTCTCAGCCCTTGAAAGACCCTGAAGGCCCGCAGATCGCCTGAAGTGATTCACCGCTTCCCCGATCGGCTGATCGACGACTTCGTACTGGAGCGCACCCACACCCTGAAGAAGCTGGCGGTAGGAAGCCGGGAGGCTCGCCATCGCTTTTTGGACGGTTGCTCGCACATCTACCGCAACCGACTCCCCACCGCAATACGGGGTCCAGCTCGGGGAGCCACCGCGCACGCCATGCCTCATGCGAAAGCTCCGCCATTGGCGACCTCCTTTCGGATGGTCTAGGCGTGGTACCACTCGACGGTGGCGGCTCCCTTTGAGCAGTCCCCGCCTTCCCCGTGACCGGGAAAGCCGCTGCCGTCGCCGAAGCACGTCCAGCCGGGTAGGCCGTAGAGCTTCCAGCGGAACTGGGAGGCCGGACCTTCGGGGTTGCCGACAAACGTCACGCCGACGCCCGACTCCATTGCCTGCACCATGGTCAACGCTTGCGCGCAGGACACATTGCGCGTCTGAATCAGGATCGGGTAGCCGCGCTTGAAGCTCCTGAGCGTCGGGACCGCCGGGCAGTTGTGGTTCGGCGGAGAGAAGGCGGACGCTCGCCCATGCTCGGTGAGCAGGGCCGTGCCACCGAGTAGCGCCACCGCCACGATGAGGACCGTCAGCCGTTTCACAACGGTCGGACTCTATCCCACCGCCAATCCAAACTAATACACCACCCGGCGAGCGGTATCGAATCGGCGGCAATTTGGCTGTACGGCCAGCCAACCACTAAGATCAAGTCCCCGCGAGACGGAGGACATGGTAAGCATGGATGCATCCCACGAAAGATTCGATTTTGACTGGATGGTCGTCGGCTCTGGCTTCGGCGGCAGCGTCTCGGCGCTGCGCTTGGCGGAGAAGGGCTATTCGGTCGGCGTGCTCGAGTGCGGACGGCGCTTTGCCGACCACGAGTTTCCGCGTTCGACCGCCGATCTGAAGCGCTACTTCTGGAACCCCCGGCTCGGGATGAAGGGCATCTTCCGACTGACCACCTTCAAGGACGTCTCGGTTGTCTCGGGCTGCGGCGTCGGCGGCGGCAGCCTCGGCTACGCGAACACCCTGTACGTACCGCCGCAGGCGTTTTTCGAGGACCGGCGGTGGTCGGATATGCAGGACTGGGAGACGGCGCTCGCCCCCCACTACACCGAGGCGCAGCGCATGCTCGGCGTGGTGCAGAATCCCCACGAGGATCCCGCCGACCAGCTATTGCGTGAGCTCGGCGAGGAGCTTGGCGTCGGCGACACCTACAAAAAGACGCCTGTTGGGATCTTCTTCGGAGAGGAGGGTGGGGCTGGCGTCACCGTGCCTGACCCGTTCTTTGACGGCGAGGGACCCGAGCGGACCGGCTGCACGTTGTGCGGGCGCTGCATGGTTGGCTGCCTGGTCGGGGCCAAGAACACGCTTGTCAAGAACTACCTGTACTTCGCCGAGCGCCGCGGTGCGCGAGTGATGGCCGAACGCACCGTCCTCGACATCCGCCCGCTCGGCTCAACAGACGGCCGCGAGGGCTATGAGGTCGAAAGCGTCCGCTCGGGGGCGTGGCTGCGCAGGGAACGCCGCGTCCAGCGCGTGCGCGGCGTCGTCGTGGCCGCGGGGCCACTGGGGACGAACAAGTTGCTCCAGCGCTGCCGTCTGCACGGCTCGCTGCCCCGCATATCCGCGCGCTTGGGCGAGTTGGTGCGCACGAACTCCGAGTCGATCCTCACGGTCACTGTGCCGGAGGACTACTCCGAGGATCTGATCAAGCGTGTCGCGATCAGCTCCTCGATCTATCCCGACGCGCACACGCACATCGAGACCGTCACGTATGGCGATGACGGCGACTCGATGCACCGTCTGTACACGCTGCTGGTCGGCGACGGCACGCGCGTGACCCGCCCGTTGAAGCTGCTCATGCAGATCCTGGCGCACCCTAGGCGACTGGCGCAGGTGCTGTTTCCCAAGCACTGGTCGCGACGCACGATCATCATCCTGGTGATGCAGACGCTCGACAACGCGATCGCGCTGCGTCCACGTAAAGGCCCGTTTGGCTCCCTCTGGCTGCGGACAGAACAGGACCCCGAGCGCCCCAGCCCGACGTTCATCCCAATCGCCAACAGAGCCGCCGAATGGTTCGCCGAGCGCACTGGTGGGATCGCCCAGAGTGCCCTGACCGAGGCGCTCTTCAACATCCCCACCACCGCCCACATACTCGGTGGCGCAGTGATCGCACCCGACGCCGAGCGCGGCGTCGTGGATGCCCACCAACGCGTGTTCGGCTACGAGAACCTACTCGTATGCGACGGCTCGGCGATCCCGGCGAACGTCGGCGTCAACCCGTCGCTGACGATCACCGCGCTGGCCGAGCACGCGATGAGCCACGTGCCCAAGCGCGGCGGTGTGGTCGGCGAGCCAGTCGCAGAGCGCTCCGCCGCCTGACGGCCGACGACGCACACGCGAGCATGATTACAGCCGGCTGCGACCACGGGAGATGAGTACGGGCGCGCTCGTGAGCGCATCACTGCGTAGGCGCAGACGCGCGGCGCCGCGCAACGAGATAAGCAGGTTGAGTACACCGTCACGGTTGGCATGCAGGCGCGCGATCGTCCGCCACGCGCCGCCGGCGCGCGTCTCACGTTGGAGCAGAGCTGGCTGTTCCGGACGCATAAGCAGTGCCCACACGCGCACGTGCTTCGAGTCCACCCGCAGGGGATCGAACGGGAAGGTGAAACCGAGCAGGAACGGCTTGGGCGCAGCGCTCGTGGGATCACCACCGGCGCCGGCACTGTAGAGACCGGCTGGGCGTGGGTATTCGACGGTGCCGCCCGTCGGCGTCTCCGCGCGCACCCCCGGGAAGGGGTCGACCAGGAATTGCCATGCCACGAGGCTCACACCGGCCACCCATAGGCGGTGCAGGGCACGCGAGACCCATTGGGCCTGAAGGCGCCCGGGAATGCCGTCGGGAGACTGGGGTGCACTTTCCCAATTGAGCTCGGTGACCCATACTGGCTTGACGGCTGTGGGCAGGGCGGTACCCGCGCGCTCGGCCTGCTGCAACAGTCCGGTGATCTTGGCAGCGTCGGAGATCGCAACTTCCACTGAGGACGGTGCCGGCGCGTCTGGGTTGCCCACGGACAACGGATGGAAATCCAGCACGTCGAAGTGCGGCGGATCGGGACAGTCGGAGAGACTCGCCGCGCCGGCCGGCGTCAGGCATAGCGTCGAGCGCAGAAACTGCACCGGTGCCATGCGTCCCACGCCTGCCGGTTCGCCATCGGGCGCCACGCCGGCTGCGACCACCACGTCGCCGGGCGCGACGGACTTCACGCCGGTGTAGAAACCGTTAAGCAGTTCGCGATACAAGAGCGGCGAGAAGGCGCTCCAGCGCCCTTGCTCGGCCACCCACTGGGGTGCGAGGTAGCGCGCGAGGTTCGGCTCGTTCCACGCCTGGAGCAGCCGCACCTGGGGGAGCGCCTGTACGGGATTCTGCGGATCGGGGAAGCTCCCGTCGTAGCGAAGCGCTAGCGCAGTCGCGAATTGCCGCAACGCTTCCGGGCTTGGGTCCCAGCTGCCGGGATAGGCGAACGGCCAGCGCGGGGATGCTTCGGCGAAGGCAGGGGCGTGGGAGACGACGAGCAGCGGCGTCAGCCCGGCGGAGGCGGCGCTGAGTACGGCGGCGTCGATCGACGCGAAGTTGTAGTCGGGACTTGCCGGGTCGGCGGCTTCAAAGCTGGGACCCGGATCGGGGCTCACGGTCGCGCTCCAGTCGACCGGGATGCGCACGACGCTCGCCCCCGCTTCGCGAATGCGACTGAGTGCGAGTTCACGCACTGCTGGGTCATCGTCCAGCAGCAGCGCGCCTTCAGAGACGCCGCGCGCGAGCCCGCTGTGCGGGAACGGCCCGTCTAGCATGACACGGTTCTGTGCACGCGCCAGCGCAGGATTGGTGGGCGCGGCAGCGGCCCCGACGGGGGGATCCACGCCGAGCGCGCGCGGCGGGCCTTCGACGCCGGTGCGGGAGGGGAGCGGCAGCACGGGCGGCGGCGTCAGCCACACGAGCGCGCTCAGTGCGAGCCCAAGGCCTCGGGGCACACCGTCCGCCTAGCGATGAAGCGTGAGCGAGTGGCGCGCCAGGTTGAACGTCGCACCGGCGCTGGTGCGCAGAGTCGTGACCAGGACGACGTGGACGCCGTTGGCCGACTTGAGCTTGCGCCGCCCGTTGGCGGTGGGCTTGAGCAACACGCTGACCGTCCCGGCACCCGTGGACGTGGCCGTGCCGCGCGCCAGCAGCAGCGCCCGGGGCGTCTTTGCGTGGTGCTTGCGCACGCTCGCGGCGGAAGCCGGGAGCGTGCCGCCCTGGAGATATAGGTCTTGTGTGACCGTTCCGGCCTGGTTAATGCTCACGTGATCGCGCCAGGCGGACTTCAGGAGCAGCACGATTGTGACGTGCGGGAGCTTGAGGACCGAGCCCTGCAGCGCAGGAGGCGACACGGGCAGCGACGGCGGGTCGAAGGGTGGCGGCGGCGCCGGACAGACACCCACCGGGCGCTGGAGTTCGCTCACGTAAGTGTAGGTGCCTCCGCCCGCGATCGGCGTCTTCAGGGACTCGGTGGCCGCAACCGTCTCGCCAAGCGCGAGCGGGGCGAGGAAGCTGCCGCCGAAGGTCGTGCCCGACAGCGATTTGACCTGCGCCTGTCCGTAGTTCGATTGCTGCACGCCGGTCACGCGTCCGTATGGGTCGGTCTTCAGCGAATAGGTGACGTAGGAGCCTTCGACGGTGTCTCCGGAGGAGTTTTCGCCGGAGAATTCGGTGGATCCTGCGCACACCCCGGGAGCGATCGAGGGCAACCCGTCGTACACGACCGATCCGATCAATGTCCCCACCGGGGATTCGAGGGTGACGGTTTCGCCCGTCTGCGGGACCTGTGAAAGCCAGGCTGAACTGCCGTTCTGCACATCGCGGTACACGGTCGTGCCATTGCGGAGGATCGACACGGCTACCTGCGGGTGTGGGCCCACTTCTTCGACGCTGCCGCTGGTCGAGGCAATCTGCTGATATTCCGGCAGCGTTGTCTCGCCCTCGACGACTTCGAGCTTGTACTGGGGGCCGTGGCTGCTCGACCACGCAGATGCTGGTGCTGGCGCTGCGGCAGCGTACGTAAATGTGAGCGCCAGCAGCGAAGCGCTCGCGCGGAGGTCGCCTCGTAGGCGGATGGCGCGCAGTGCGCGCAAGCTGAACTCTGGTGTCCGCATTTGGATCGCACACCAGATCGTTCGATGGCAGCCGCAGGCTTAATAGGGGGCGTCAAACCTGGACATGAAGATGATGGCCGCGCCACGAGGACGCAAGCATGCCCTTGGGCGGCGATGCAGGAGCGAAGACGCCTCGCGCCGCTCAGCAAGCGTTTAGCCGCCGGCCATCGCCGGCAGGATCACGAGCGTGTCGGCGTCGCCGACCGAGGTCTCCAGCCCATCGAGCACGCGCACGTCCTCGTCGTTGAGGTACACGTTTACGTAGCGGTTGAGCTCGCCGTCGGCGGAGAACAGCTGACTCTGCGTGGCGGGGTGGGTGGCAGCGAGATCGTGCAGCACCGCGCCAACGTTATCGCCGGTCGCGCCGACCTCCTTCTCGCCGCCCACTGAAGCACGCAGGACCGGGGGTATCTTGATCGTTGCCATTGTTATGAGTCCTGTTCTGAGTCCAGCCCGCCCAAGCCTACCCGGCGGCGGCGCAGAACGCCTCGTAGTCGGGGAACACGCCCATCTCCTCGTCGGCGATCTCGTCGGGCTCGCGCGAGCAAATCGGGCACTCGGGGTCACGGTGGACCTTCACCTCGGTCAGCGTCGCCCCCAGCGCGTCGTACAGGAGTAGTCGACCGATCGCGGGCTCGCCGATGTCGAGTATCAGCTTGACGACCTCCGTCGCTTGCAGCAAGCCCATCGTGCCGGGGAGCACGCCGAGGACGCCGTTGGCGCCGCACGAGGGTGCCAACTCGGCTGGCGGCGGCTCGCGGAACAGGCAGCGATAGCAGGGACCATCGTAGGGCTTGAACACCGACAGCTGCCCGTCGAAGCCGAGGATCGACGCGGAAACCACCGGGATCCGCAGGCGCACGCTGGCGTCGTTAAGCAGATAGCGCGTGGGGAAGTTGTCGACCCCGTCGACGATCACGTCGTAGCCGTCGATGATCTCCATGATGTTCGACGCGTCGATGCGCGTCTGGTACTTGACGACCTTCACATCCGGATTGAGTGCATGAATCGTCTGTTCCGCGGACTCGACCTTGGGGATGCCGATGCGGTCGGTGTCGTGGATCACCTGGCGCTGGAGGTTGGACAGGTCGACCACATCGTCATCGACGATCCCCAGCGTGCCCACGCCGGCCGCCGCCAAATACAGAGCGGTCGGCGAGCCAAGCCCGCCGGCGCCGAGCAGCAGTACCTTGGCGTCGAGCAGCCGCTGCTGACCCTCGGCGCCGATCTCGGGGATCAGCAGGTGGCGCGAGTAGCGCTCGCGCTGTTCGGGGCTGAGCGCGCGCGGAACCTCAACCTCGTAGCCGCGGTCCTTCCATAGCGTGATGCCACCGGTCATCGAGCGCACATGCTCGTAGCCGAGGTCCTCCTGCAGCGTGCGCGCGGCGTAGGCAGAGCGGTTGCCCGACGCGCAATAAAGGATCAGCTCGGCGGAGCGGTCGGGCGCCGCGCCCTCGATGCGCGCCTCCAGATGGCCCCGCGGGATGCTCTTCGCGCCGGGTAGGTGGCCCGTGGCGAACTCTTCGCTGCCGCGCACGTCCACGATCGTCACGCCCTCGCTGATCAGCTCGTTGACCTCGGAGGGGTCGACCTCTTCTATCTGGCTCTTGACTTGGCGGAGAAGCTCCACACCGGACGGGCTCATTTTGAAAACTCCTAAACCAGGGTCGGGATTCAGGGACTTCATAAAGTGTAGCGACACATGGCGTGGGTGGTGTCTCAGTTTGGGAATCCGCGATGAGTAGCGCTCCGCGGGGTTTAAGGTCGCTGGCAACAACCAGCGGCGCCGACGCGGATTGTGGTCCACGCCGACGCCTTGACATAGGAGGCGTTAGCTCCCATGCCCAACCCGAACCCTACCTCTGCCTCCGACCGCGCCGAAGAACTCGATACGGTCGAGCGAGATGTCCTCTATCTGCTTACGGGGCTGGAGGGCGATCAGCCCGTTTGGTCCGTGGAGGATCTTGGCCGGGAGATGGAAAGCGTGGACGCTACGGAGGTCGCAGTCAACGGACTGCACCGTGCCGGGCTGATCCACAAAACCAGCGACGGATTCGTGTTCGCGTCCCGCGCAGGCGTACACGTCGTGCAGCTCATCGGACATACCATCTGACGCACGCGCTGGGCGCCACGTCGCACAGCTGGCGTGGCGCGTACCGAGGTTCGCCGATCAAGACCTTAGAATACCGGCCGATGACCGGGCGGATGGGAGCTTGTGCACGGGTGTACAATGTCCGTCCGCACACGCGGCTGGGCGTCGAGCCGTCGCAAGCCCCCCACCGATGCTTCTGAGCGGATAGAGCATGGATGAACCGGAGCCAAGGGGAGCAGCAATGACAACGAAGCCACAGACGCCGCTAAAACTGATTGAGGCGCCAGACCCCGCAACCCATGTGATCTTCGGGACGCCTCATGAACAGACGGTGCGCCGCGATGTCTTTGTGATGACCATCGAGCCGGATGGACCCGATGACGACTCGGGACCGCATGTGTGCGGCAACTGTGGTCAGGCGTTGATCGAGGGGCCAGTCGAGGGACGACTCGACAGCGGCATCGTCATTCAATGTCCGGTCTGCCGGGCCTACAACAAAGCGACCGACTGAGTGCCCTTGCTCAGGGACCCGCAACTTGCGGTTGTCCCACCATGACGAGCGATTGGCCTGGGGGGATTGTGAATAAGGCGACCTCGTGGGCGATGCCGTGTCCGATGCCTCTTCTGCACCCAGACTCGCTTCGGTAGCTTTAAGCGCGTCAATCTCCCGTCCTGTAAGGGGGGTGCGGTCTTCGTAGACCGCCCGCGTTCGTTGCTCATCGGCCTCCAGCGCCGCCTTTAGTTGGTTGAGTGCGGTACGTCGAGCGCTTGTTCGGCTTCGACAGTGATCGAGGGCCGATGGAAGGAAAACTGGCATTGGGGTCCGGCTCTGCGGATTCCGCCAGCTACTACTCCGGCCCAGTAAACGTCCGACGGGGCTGGTAGGTTTGGTGTGTGAGGACTCGGGATGCGAGGCGGTTGGGGCAGGCGGCTCAGGAGGAGCTGCGTCGGCGTGCTGTGGCGCTGGTCGGGGAGGGGCGCTCCCAGACCGAGGTCGCTGGGCTGCTTGATGTCTCGCGTCAGTCGGTGAGTGAGTGGGTGCGCGCTCAGCGTCTTGGCGGGGATGGGGCGCTCGCGGCGGGCAAGCGCGGCCGTCGTCCTGGTGAGAAGACGGCACTCACGGCCTCCCAGCAGGCGCAGATCGCGAAGGCGATCCAGGAGAAGAACCCTGATCAGCTCAAGTTGCCGGGGTTTCTGTGGACCCGGGCGTTGGTGTGCGAGCTGATCGACCGGCGGTATGGGATTCGTGTCGCGGAGAAGACCGCGGGGCGCTATCTGCGGGCGTGGGGGTTCAGCCCACAGAAGCCGGCCAGACGGGCGTTCGAGCAGAACCCCGAGATGGTCAAGCGGTGGCTTGATGAGCGCTACCCGGCGATCAAAGAGCGCGCCCATCGCGAAAAAGCCCTGATCCTGTGGGCGGATGAGATGGGTTTGCGCTCCGATCACACCGCCGGTAGGTCCTGGTCGCCGGTCGGGCGGACCCCGGTGATCGAGGGCACTGGACAGCGCTTCGGGACGAACGTGATCTCCGCGATCTCCAACAAGGGGCACCTGTCCTTCCGGGTGTTCAAGGAGAAATTCGTCGCCGACGTGTTCATCGACTTCCTGCACCGTCTGATCCGCCAGAGCAAAGGGCAGAAGCTCATCCTGATCCTCGACGGGCACCCCGTGCACCGCTCCAAGAAGGTGAAACAGTGGGTGCAGGTGCACGCCGAGCAGATCGAGCTGCAGTTCCTCCCCGGCTATGCACCAGAGCTCAACCCGACCGAGCTACTCAACCAGGACGTCAAGACCAACGCCCTGGGCCGCCGCCGCCCGCACACCCAGGACGAGCTGATCGGCGAGACCCGCAGCTACCTACGCTCCCGACAGCGAACACCGCGCATCGTCGCGAGCTACTTCGAGGAGAAACAAGTCAGCTACGCCAAAGCCGCCTGACGCCTATTTACTAGGCCGAAGTAGTAGGTAGAGGGGAATACCCATCGAGGACACCTCGGCGACAGCATGCGTGACAAGCTCGAAGGGTGCCGTACGGAGCCTTTCGTACAGACGCATCCCTGCGTTGATCTCGCCCCCTTTGGTCTGGATCGCGAGCACCACTTGCCGAGTTCCTTCTTCAGCTAGCCCATCCAAGTGGCTCAGAGCAACAGCCACGCTTTCTTCGTTGATGGTGTCCACGAACGCGACGTAGGCTTCCGCTGGACCGTCTTCCGGGGTCGCCGTCATGGCAGACCTCCTTGTTCGTCCGGGTTTTTATTCGCCCGACCGGCCAGTCTTGGCGAACCTTGTGCTGATTGAAGCTACCGCCGCGAGCGGCGGAAAAGCCGTCGTCCCCGTCGAGTACGTTGGTGCCCGTCTCATCCGGGAACTGGAGGGGGCCGTCTCCCGACCGGCCAAGTCTTCGGAGACGGCCCCACGCGCTACGCTGTAAGCGATGCCTGACCGCTCACGCAAACGCCCCCGCGACCCAAACCAGCTTGCAAAGCTGATCGTAGAAATCGCCACCGGCGAGATCGAGGACACGTCTGAGAGCAGCGGGAAGGATCCCGCTGCAGTCGCACTGGGGCGTAGGGGCGGCTTGAAGGGCGGGAAGGCGCGTGCGGAGAGCATGACGGCCGAGGAGCGCACGAAGGCGGCTAGGCGAGCTGCCCTGGTTCGGTGGTCGAAGCCTGGCGGAGAATGAACCTGTCGAACAGCGGAACGGCCAGCGAGTACTTGCCCCATCGGTTCTTGTAGATCAAGCCAGCCTTTCCAAGCGCAGCCAACATCTGGTTGGCGTGGGAGCTGCTGAAGCTCTTATCCAAGCGTCGCTCGGTTTCCGCAACCACCTCCTGGACGGTGAACTCGTCGTCGGCGTTATTTAGATGCGCAACGCACCAGAGAAGCTGCCGCTGTCGGTCCGTTGCTCTCGCCCACCTACCGGCGAAGAAGTCGGTGTCGAGCTTTTGTGTGATGCCATCCATAGGCACAGGCGCAGGCATCCCCGTTGCCTGCTGCGACTGGATGAAAGCGTCGTAGACCTCGCGGCAGATGAACTGAATGAAGTACGGGTAGCCGCCGGACTCGTTGCAGATGAGCGTTACGGACTCCTCGCTGAAACGCACCGGACATTTCTCGTCGTCGATCGGCTTGACGACAGCGTCGCGGCTATCGTCAAGCTCCAGTCGATCCAGCGTGAGCACATGGAACATGCGCTCCGCGAAGGTCCTGGCTTCCACGAGCTTCGGGAACAGTGTGGGCAACCCGGTGAGCACGAGCATAAACGGGATGCCCTTTCGCTGAATCGACTGGAACACGTCCAGCAGCATCGAGAGCGGGAACTGATCCTCGGCCTGCCTGTCGGCCAGGGTTTGCGCCTCGTCGTAGGCGAAGATCACGCCGGCCTTTCCTTCCCTGACGACAGACGCGGCAACGATTTCCAGGATGGCCTTCATCTTGTCGGCGACGAGACCCGGAGTCTGTTGGTAGATGCTCCTGAGCGTTGCGAAGTCCAGATTGGTCTGGGTGGCGTTGCCAGCAAAGCCGGTCGCCTGACCTGCATCCAGCGTCATTGTCGCCCCAATCACCGAGAGATCGGCGCACAGCCGGAGGGTGAGGGCTTCCTCGCTGACACTGACGGACTCCGACAGGTCGGCCCCCACCCAATGCCATCCGTGCCTCAATGCGATTGGCTTGAACGAATCAAGAAGCACAGTCTTGCCCACCCCTCGCAAGCCGGTGAGCACGAGATTCTCAAGGATCGTGGTCTGCCTCAGTAGGCGTTCAAACTCCTGTCGCTCGGCGACCCTGCCCGCCAGGTAAGGCGGCGCGTGCCCAGCGCCGGGACGGAACGGATTCTCGAAGGTTGGAGTCTCAATAGTCATTTAGATATCTTCCTAAAATTAGCCATGCTACGCAGCATAGCAGATCACCTAAATCAAATCCAACAATAGCTTTAAGTCCCTTGACTTGATATTGCTCAACTGCTCTGGCATAATGTTCAGTATGAACAGGTTGAGCACCGAGAAGCGCGCCGCGATCCTCGGGATGATGGTCGAGGGCAACAGCCTGCGGGCGACGACCCGCATGGCGGGCTGCTCGATCAACACCGTCTCGAAGCTGCTGCTCGACATTGGCGCCGCCTGCGCTGCCTACCAGGACGAGCATCTGCGAGACCTGCCGTGCAAGAGGATCGAGGCGGACGAGATTTGGTCGTTCGTCTACAGCAAGCAGAAGAACGTGCCCGAGGAATTGAAGGGCATGTTCGGCGTCGGTGACGTCTGGACCTGGACGGCGCTCGACGCCGACTCCAAGCTCATCGTCTGCTGGTATGTCGGTGGTCGCCAGAACGAGGATGCCGCCGCGTTCATGACCGACCTGAGCGAGCGTCTACGTGACCGCATCCAGCTCACGACCGACGGCCTTGGTGCATACCCGAACGCTGTCGGGCTGGCGTTCCGGCGAGACATCGACTTTGCGCAGCTCATCAAGACCTACGCCGCTGGCGACCGGAGCGGCCAAGCGCGCTACAGCCCCGCCGTATGCACCGGGACGCGCGTCCGCGTAGACCGAGGCAATCCAGACGCCACGAAGATCAGCACGAGCTATGTCGAGCGGCAGAACCTCACGATGCGCATGGGTATGCGCCGGTTCACGCGCCTGACCAACGGGTTCTCAAAGAAGCTCGACAACCACATGGCCGCGATCGCGATCCATTTCATGCACTACAACTTCACGCGCCCACACAAGACGCTCGCCAACCTCTACCCGCGCACCCCAGCGATGGCCGCTGGCAAGGCCGACCACATCTGGACGCTTCAAGAGATCGCGGGGCTACTCGATTAGGTCGCTACGCTCCGACTGTGACAAGCGGACCGGGCGGCAGGCGACCGTTGCGTTATCGCGGGGTGCAGTTCCACCCCCACAAGCGATGGCCGCTATTCATCGCTCTGGTGTCCTCTGCGCTCGCGATCTATCTGAGCGTAGGCATGGTGCTCGTCGCCATGCGCAGCCGCCGCGACTTTTCGGCCAGTGCCTGGGGCGTCATCGGCTCCATAGCAATAGTGGCCGCATGGGTCGCGCTGCGATCGTGGCGCAGGGTTGCAGCAAATCGCCGCGGATCAGACTGATACACCACCCGGCGCCGACCCCGCTATATTCCGTGAAGTAATGGCTGCGGAGAGGCTCGGGAACAGGCCCTGCGGAGGCCGGTACGGAGACATCGTGCAGGCGATCGGGCATACGCCGCTGGTCGAGCTGCCGCGTCTGTCGCCCAAGCCTGGCGTGCGCATCTGGGCAAAGCTCGAGTCACGCAACCCGACCGGATCGGTCAAGGACAGAGTTGCTAGAGCGCTGATCGAGGATGCCGAGGAGAAGGGCGCGATCGGCCCGGGGCAGACGATCCTCGAACCCACCTCCGGCAATACCGGCATCTCGCTGGCGATGATCTGCTCGCGCAAGGGCTATCGACTGAAGGTGGTGATGCCGGAGAACGTCACGCCCGAGCGCACCCAGCTGCTGCGGATGTATGGGGCGGAGATCGTCTATTCCCCGGGCGATCTGGGCTCCAACGGCGCGGTCGCCAAGGCTCTGGAGATTGCCGCCGAAGACCCTTCTTATTACATGCCCTACCAGTACGGCAACCAGGCCAACCCGGGTGCCCATTACAACGGCACTGCGCTGGAGATCCTCGAAGAGCTCGACGAGGTGACCGCGTTCGTGGCGGGGCTTGGCACGGGCGGCACGCTGATGGGCAACGGCCGGCGGCTGAAGGAGACGCTCGGCGACGCCGTCAAGATAGTTGCGGCCGAGCCGATGCAGGGCGAGCCCGTGCAGGGCCTGCGCTCGCTGGACGACGGCTTCATCCCGCCGATCATTGACATCTCCCTGCTCGACCGCAAGATCTTCGTGACCAACCGCGACGCGATCCTGTGGACGCGCAAGTTGCTCGACGAGGAGGGCGTGTTCGCGGGCGTCTCCAGCGGCGCGATCGCGAGTATCGCAGTGCGGATCGCGGGCGAGCTGGAGGAGGGCAACGTCGTGTTCGTCGTTGCCGACGACGGCTGGAAGTATCTCTCGAGTGGCATCTACACACTGCCCGTCGATGAGATCGAGAATCTCGAGTCAACCGTGTGGTGGTAGGCGCGTTCGCCACCGTCCGCACCGCTGGCGAACGGACATGAACATCTCCGCGGAGCTGCTCGACGAGCTGGTGGCGCACGCACTCGGGGATCCCGCGAACGAGGTCTGTGGGGTGGTCGCGGTCGAACCCGGACAGCCGTACGGAGGGCCGTCGGACGGCGAGCAACCCGCGCCGGGCGGGCAGCCGGCGCATGCTGAGAGGCCCGCGCAGGCGGTGCGCGTGCTGCGCGCCACAAACGTTCATGCGAGTCCGCTGAAGTTCGAGATCGACCCGAAGGAGCTGCTGAAGCTGTACCTCGGAATCGAGGCCGAGGGACATGCGCTCGGCGCGATCTACCACTCGCACGTGCGCAGTCCGCCCTATCCGTCTCAGACGGACATCAACTTCGCCGCCAACTGGCCGGGTGTCGAGTGGATCATCGTGGGGCTTGCCGCAGGCGGGGCGCCGGAGGTGCGCTCCTATCTGATTGAGGAGGGTGAGGTCCGGGAGGTTGCGCTGGAGGTGCGGTGATGGAGGGGGATCTGATTGTCTGTCCGACCTGCGCGCGGGCGCACCCATCCAGCGAGCGCTTCTGTGAGCTCTGCGGGATGCCGCTCGTGCACCCGGCGGGCGCGGAGTATGCGGCCAGCGAGCGCCAACGCAAGGCACGCAAGATCAAGCCTCAGTACGCGGAGGGGCCGCTCGTGCAGGTCGCTCGCGCCGAGAACCAGCCCGAGGCTGAATTCATCGAGGGTCTGCTGCTCGAGGAGGGGATCCCCTGCCTGTTGCGCAACTCGATCGGGGGTTACTCGCCGATGATTGGCCCGCGCGAGATCATGGTCCCCGAGTCCGGGTCGCAGGCCGCGCGCGAAGCCTTGAAGTGGGAGAGACCCGTCTAGACCAGAACGGGTTGGCCGGCGGCTGCTTCTGAGGTAATCGCCCTGATCTCCTCCGAAGCGCGCTCGAACTCGGCGTCGGAGAGGACGGGTGTGCCCTCGAAGGGGAGTTCGCGCTGGAGCTCGATCCAGGCGTTCGGGCCGGTGTACTCGTCCTTGACCTTGACCGTGACCGGACGCGGGATGCGGTAGGTGCGCAGGAGCAGCACGTGCAGCGGCTGGCGCCCGCGCCAACCGAGGCGCTTTTCGGCGTAGTCGGGCGTCCACACGTAGAAGGGTGAGAGCGCGTCCACGCAGCGGGGGTCGAGGATCGTGAAGTGGTCTGTCACCTGCGCCCACGCACGGATGCGAACGCGGTCGGGCTGCTGCAGGGGTGCACCCGAGACGAAGGTGTGCAGCGGCGGCTCGCCGTCGCTCCAGACGCCCTCCTCGAGGGCTCGGCGTAGCTCGGGCTGGTGAGACTCGCGCACGAGGTCGCCCGGCTGATGATCGAACGTCGGGTACAGGAAGAAGCGCTCGTGGGCGAGCTTGAAAGGCTTGTTGGCGCGCGGCAGCACGCCCTTGCGGAGGGTTAGGAGCTGCTCTCCTTCCGCCAGCGCGCGGACGGTGACAGCCCATTCTTTGAAAGCAATTGGCATGGGAGAAGAACGAACGAGATCAGGGGGAACGTCAGGTCTAAACAACCCGCGCCGCCCCCGGAAGGGCGCCGCACATCCATTAAAGATACGAAACCTGAGCGAAAATCCCAAATCCCCTGCAAATGGGCTGTTTTTTTGGCCATGTGGCCAGCTTTGGCACGCTGCGATGTGCTCACAGTCGCCGCCCGGCGAACCCCTCCGCGGCCTCGATAATCGCCGCATAGTCCTGCTCGGCATGACCGCGTGCGACCGTCGCCGTCAGCATGTCGCGCGCGTGGGCGCCCGCGGGAAATGGCACGCCGGCGCTCTCCGCCTCCTGTAGGCACAGGCGCACGTCCTTGAGTAGGTGGGCCGTCTTGAACAGCGTCGTGTAGTTGTGCTCGCGCATCGGCCCGGACTTGAGCGCCAGCTGAGCCGAGGCGCCCGAACCGGCGGACGTGACCTCGACGAACGCGTCGAGGTCGATTCCCGTCGCCTGGGCAAGCAGCAGCGCCTCGGCCACCGCCGCGGCGTTGGCGGCGCCGAGCGAGTTGTTGATCAGCTTGAGCATCTGGCCCTGGCCGAGCTCGCCGACGTGGACGATCAGCCTGCCCATTGCCTCCAGCGCCGGGCGGGCGCGGGCGAAGCTCTCCGGCTCGCCCCCAACCATGATCGTCAGGGAGCCCTCCTCGGCTCGTGGAGAGGACCCGGTGACGGGGGCGTCGAGCATCGCCACCCCGCGCTCTGCCAAGGTGGCTGCGATCCGGCGCGCGTCCACGGGCCCGATCGTCGACATGTCCACGCACAGCAGACCCGCGCGCGCGGCGTGGATCACTCCCTGCTCCCCAAGCAACACCGAGGCGACCTGCTGTCCGTCGACGACCATGCTCACGACGAGGTCGCTGTGCTCGGCCACCTCCGCCGGCGTGGCGAACGCGATGGCGCTGTGCTCGGAGGCCCAGCGCTCGGCCTTGCCGGGAGTGTGCGTCCAGACCGACAGCGGGAAGCCGGCGCGTGCCACGTTGGCAGCCATACGCGAGCCCATAATTCCCAGGCCGAGGAAGCCGACCGATCCCAGATCGGGCAGCACGGTGTTCACGTTCTCAGGCATGTCCGCATCCTCCTCCACCGGGCGTTTCGATGCGCAGCCGTTGGCCGGGGAGCAGCGTGCCGGTGCTCTTGGCCGGGAGCGGACGCCCGTCGAGCTGATCGCGCCCGCAAGCGCCCGCGCCTCCGCCGTTGGCGCCGCGCGGTGGGTGGCGCCTGCGCTCGGCGATCAGTGAGAAGGTCAGCTCGGTGAGCGCCTGCAGCTCGCGCACAACGCCGTCACCGCCGCGGTGGCGCCCTGCGCCGCCGGAGCCGGCGCGCAGGGCGTATTCGAGCACCCGCAGCGGGAATTCCCGCTCGAGGGCCTCGATCGGCGTGTTCAGCGTGTTGCTCATGGCAACGTGAACCCCGCTGGGGCCGTCCGCGTCCGGGCAGGCGCCCTGGCCGCCGCCGAGCGTCTCGTAATAGGAGAAGCTCGCGTCGCCGGGAGCAGATCCGGCGGCGCCGAGCGTGAGGTTGTTCATCGTGCCTTGGCCCTGGGCACGTCCGAAGGCGGCGAGCACGAGGTCGGCGACGCGCGAGGAGGTCTCGACGTTGCCGGCGGCGACAGCCGCCCCGGGACGGGCGTTGAGCACGGTGCCCTCTGGAGCACGCACCGTGATCGGGCGGTACGCGCCGGCTGTGGGTGGGATATCCGGGTCGGTGAGCACGCGCACCGCAAACAGACAGGCCGAGCGCGTGACCGCAAGCGGACAGTTGAGGTTGCCCTCGTGCTGGGGCGCGCTGCCTGAGAAGTCCAGCAGCAGTCGCTCGCCGTCGATGATCGCGCACAGGCGCAGCACAAGATCCCCCTCGGGCGCCTCGAGCACGTCCTCGGCGTGCAGCGTGCCGTCCGGCAGCGCGGCCAGGCAGGCGCGGGTGCGCCGCTCGGAGTAGTCGAGCACCGCGTCCGTGGCCTCGTGCAGTCGGTCGCAGCCGATGCGGGCGGCAAGCTCCGCCAGCCGCAGCGCCCCGATGCGGTTCGCGGCGAGCTGGGCACGCAAGTCGGCCCTGCGCTCTTGCGGCTGGCGCATCCGCGCGACGAGCTCCTCGATCGTCGCCTCGCTCAGCCGCCGGGGGGATATGACCACACCCTCCTCATCTAGCGAGCGGCTGTCGGCCGGCATCGAACCGGGCACCCGCGCGCCGACGTCGGCGTGGTGTGCGCGGCTGGCGGCGAAGCCGATCAAGTTGCCAGTGAGCTGCACGCCGAGCCCGCCGGCGAACACCGGAGTGATGACGGTGATGTCGGGCAGGTGGGTGCCGCCGGCGAACGGGTCGTTGAGGATCCAGGAGACCCCCGGGGAGTGATCCTGATCGAGCACCGCGGCCACGGCCGCCGGCATCGCGCCGAGGTGCACGGGGATGTGCTCCGCCTGCATCACCATCTGGCCCGCGGCATCGAACAGCGCGGTGGACGCGTCCCGGCGCTCCTTGATATTCGAGGAGTGGGCTGAGCGGATCAACACCACGCCCATCTCGTCGCAGGCGGCGCGCAGCGCGCCGGTGAGCACCTGGAGTTCGATCGGGTCGAGCATCGCTCAGGTGTCCGCTCGATGTTGGAGGTGGATACTGCCGTACTGGTCGACCGCTCCGAACCATCCGGGCGGGATCAGCAGCGTGGACTCGGACAGCGCGCACAGGGCCGGCCCCGACAGGAGGGTGCCGGGCGTGGGCTCGCCGCGTAAGACCGTTGCCGCAATGGGTACGCCGTCGAAGATGACCGTACGCATCTCTGTGACCGGTGCGGCGGCGTTCGCGGTTCGCAGACGCAGCGCGGGCGAGGGTCCCCAGACCGACACGCGGATGTTGACCAGCTCGACCTCGACGCCGTCGTCGCGATAGCCGTAGCGCTGCTCGTGCACCCGTGCGAAGGCCTCGTGCAGCTCGTCGGGGTCGAGGCCGGTCGGCGCGTGGCCGCAGGGGGATCGTGGCGCTCGCCAGCAGGGCTGGTGGGGATCCGGCTCGCGGTCCGGCTCGCACGCTCCTGGCCCGATCTCCTCCTCGACGGAGAGCTCGAACGACTGGCCGCGGTAGCGCAGCTCATGGCGAACGCGCACGCGCGACGGGGTGCTTTCGAGCGCCGCGCTCGCCTCGGCGATGAGCGCCTCGCGCTCGCTCGACAGGCGCTCCACGGTGAGCGAGCTGGCACGAAGCAGCACTGTGCGCGCGACGTCTCGCCGGGGCGCAGCGGCGGCCAGGCCAAGGGCACAGAGCACGCCGCAGGCGCGTGGGCAGAGCACCCGCGAGATCCCGAGCTCGCGCGCGAGCGCCGCCGCGTGCAGGGGGCCGGCGCCGCCGAAGGGCATCAGCACAAAGCCGCGCGGGTCGACCCCGCGCTCGACGCTCATCGTGCGCAGCGCACCCAGCATCTCGGCCTCGGCCACGCGCACGATCCCTTCCGCGCACACCAGTGGCTCGAGCTCCAGCTCGCCGGCCAGGCGCGAGATCGCGCTTTCAGCGGCACACCGGTCCAGCGACAGGCCGCCCGCCAGGGGCGCGTCCTCGAGCAGCCGTCCGAGCAGGAGGTTGGCGTCGGTGACAGTCGCCGACTGTCCGCCGAGGCCATAGCAAGCGGGCCCGGGGTTGGCTCCCGCCGAGGCCGGTCCCACGCGCAGTGCGCCGCCGGGGTCGCGCCAGGCGATCGAGCCGCCGCCCGCGCCGACCGTGTGGATGTCCAGTGCGGGCAGCGACAGCGGCCGCCCCGCGATCGTGCGCTCGGCGCTCTCGGGGACACGACCGCCCTCGATCAGGCAGACGTCGCAGGAGGTGCCGCCCATGTCGAAGCA
This sequence comes from uncultured Solirubrobacteraceae bacterium, assembly GCA_963830345.1. Taxonomy (GTDB): domain Bacteria; phylum Actinomycetota; class Thermoleophilia; order Solirubrobacterales; family Solirubrobacteraceae; genus Palsa-744. Next base: position 1,080,173 of record CAWHLZ010000001.1, read on the forward strand.
CAGCACCTGGGGTGCACCTGCCAGCTCCGCGAGCACCAGCGCGCCGCCGACACCCCCGGCTGGGCCGGAGAGTACCGTGAGCGCGGCGTGCGCGCCCGCGTGCACGGGATCAGTGAGACCGCCGGAGGACTGCATGATCTGCGGTTCGGGCAGGCCGAGAGCGCGGGCGTCAGTGGCGAGCCGGTCCAGGTATGAGGCCAGTAGGGGAGAGAGGGCGGCGTCGAGAACGGTCGTGGCCGTGCGCTCGTACTCACGGAACGTGCCCACGAGATCACAGGACAGCGACACGTGGATGCCCGGCAGGAGCTCGGCGACGATCGCTCCGAGCGCGCGCTCGTGAGAGGGATCGGCGTAGGAATGCAGCAGTGAGATCGCCACCGCCTGCGGCCGTGTGTCGGCCAACGTGGCCACCAGCTCACCGGCCAGAGTAGGGTCCAGCGCGCGCAGCGGACCCTCTGGCCCCATGCGCTCCGGTACGCCGAACCGTAGCTCTGCGGGCACGAGCGGCGCCGGCGCCGCCAAGCACAGCCTGTACAGGTCAGCCCGGTTCTGGCGGCCAAGCTCGATCACGTCGGTGAAGCCGGCCGTGGCGAGCAGCGCGGTGCGTGCCGTGCGGCTCTCCAGCAGGGCGTTGGTGGCCACGGTCATCCCGTGGGCGAAGCGCTCGATGTCTCGCACTTGCGCGCCAGCATGCGCGAGGAGGAGTTGCACGGCGTCGAGTACCGCAACCGACTCCTCTGCGGGCGTCGATGGAACCTTGGCGGTATGAACGACAGAGTGCTCGTCGATGAGCACCGCGTCGGTGAAGGTGCCGCCAACGTCCACGCCCAGGAGCATGCCTGGGAGCCTACGGAAGCTTCACGCGGCGGCCAGCTCGCGATCCTCGGTGTCGGCCAAGTGTTGATGGGAGGGGCAGTAGCCGTTGTGCGGCAGCGGCGCGCGCTGGCAGGCGGCGCCCTTGCGGGTGGTGGCGCGGCACTGCGGCGGGGCGCCACTGACCGCGGTGTAGCCCTCATGGGGATGCTCGGCGAGGAACATCTGGGCGTAGCCCATATACCGGCTGATTACTCGGTGGACATGACCCTGAGCCGACATCGGAAAGTAGTTACGGACGTCGAGGAACAGCGTGCGTGCGGGACGGGCGAAGTAGTGGCGGTCAGTGGCCAGGCGAGTGATCACGTCCTCGCATGCGCGCAAGACGGCGGCATGGTTGCTGGTGGGGGGTACGCCAGGCGGTGGTGACACGATCTCCGGAGCGAGCTCCCGGTAAATCGCTCGACTGAACTGATACATGGTGACTGCTCCTCACCCTCTCTCTAGCTCGGGTCTTGTGGTTTGGAGCACACCCGCCATTCCTCACAGACTCCGATCGTTTCGGAACCTTCCATCCCAGAGCAAAGAACACGCCTCCAATTAGAAAGGATCGAGATAAAGAGCGGCGGGCGATTTTCTTATAAAACGGTCAGGCCCAAGGTCTGAAAGCGGTCAGGCCCAGGTCTGCCAGGAGATTGGGTCCTCGCTCGTGACAAGAGCGTGGCGGAAGTCGAACGCGGGATCGCGCTCGGGATGGTCCGCACGTAGGTGCGCCCCGCGGCTCTCCGTACGCGCGAGCGCGCAGCGCGCGATCAGCCGGGCCAGTGGGTGAGGGTCGTCGAGCAGTCGGCTCAAGCCCTCCGGGGTACGCACGATGCCCGCGTCGCGCCACAGTGCCGCGCGCGTTGCAGCATCTGCGCTGGGCGGTGCGGGGAGCTCACGCAGCGCCTTCGTGTCTTGCGCGTCCGTCGCGGCTTGCTCGTCCGCTGACCGGGACAGCGCGTCGGCGACAGCACGGCGGGCAAACACGAAGCACTCGCTGAGCGAGTTCGACGCGAGCCGGTTGGCGCCGTGCAGGCCCGTGCACGAGCACTCCCCGACCGCGTACAGTCCCGGGAGCGTGGCGCGGGCATCGAGATCGGTGACGATTCCGCCCATCATGTAGTGGGCAGCCGGCGCCACCGGGATCAGTTCGCGCATCGGGTCGAGGCCGGCCTCGCGCAGTGCGGCAACCACATTGGGGAAGCGGGCGGGGTCGATCGCCCGCATGTCCAGGCCGACCGAACGTGCTCCGGATTCGTCCAGGAGCGTCTGGATCGCGCGGGAGACCTCGTCGCGTGGGGCGAGCTCGTCGACGAACCGTTCGCCCGAGGCGTCGTGGAGGGTCGCCCCCTCGCCGCGGATCGCCTCGGTCACCAGGAAGCCCTCGCGTCCGGGAACGCCGATCACAGCGGTGGGGTGGAATTGCAACAGCTCGAGGTCTGCCAGCGTCGCTCCGGCGGCGTGAGCGAGCTGCAGGCCGATGCCCTGGGAGCCCGGTGGGTTAGTCGTGCGCGCCCACAGCGCGGCGGCGCCGCCCGTGGCGATCACGACCGCACGCGCGGAGATCACGCGGCCGTCGTCGCAGATCAAGCCGCGACAGTGGGGACGGATGGGGTCTCCCCCTCCGGGGACGATGCTGTCCGTCCACAGTGCCTGTGCGCGAGCACCCTCGAGAACTGTGATCCGGGGCTCCTCGGCGGCCAGGGCCGAGAGCTGGCGAACGACCCGCCGGCCGGTGGCGCTGCCACCAGCGTGCACCACGCGCCTGACGGAGTGTCCACCCTCGAGGCCGAGTGCCAGGTGTCCGAAGCGATCGGCGTCGAAACGCACGCCGAGGGCCTGCAGATCGCAAACTCGCTCGGGTGCCTCGCGCACGAGCGTTTCGGCGGCCGTGCGCCGCACCAGAGCGCGTCCCGCGAGCTCGGTGTCGCGCAGGTGCAGCTCGAAGCTGTCGTCCGCGGCTAGTGCGGCCGCGAGTCCTCCCTGCGCCCAGTAGCTGGCCGTCTGCGCCAGGGGCGTGGCCGAGATAAGCACCACACGGGCCCGTTCGCGCGCGGCGCACAGCGCGGCGTAGAGTCCGGCCGCCCCTGCGCCCACCACCGCGACATCGGCCTCGTTCACCTGGTTCCCGCGCCCGGCAACAGCCCGCGCTTGCGCAGCCGTTCTTCGACCGCAGCGCCGAGTCCGAAGTTCCCCGCTTTCGATTTCCTCCTTGCTCGTGGAGAGGTACGGTGGAGCAGGCCCAACGCGCCCGCCGCGCCCAACGGGGTAGTGGTTCGCTGCACGGTGGTCCCGCGTGTGTTCGTCTGAGATGTGCTCGCCCCGGACGAGCTTGTTCCCAGCAGGCCGGCTCCTGGTGTGGCGGTCGTCTGAGGGGTTGAGGTTGCCGCCTGCGAGGTGGTCACGGTGGTCGTGATCGCGGATGCGATGGAAGCGCCCCCGGCGAGTTTGACCAGTGCCGCGGCGAGCACACCGAGGGACAGCGCGACCACGACCGCGAGCGTGGCGATCAGGCCCTTCCAGCTGGGCGATGCTGCCAGCCGTGTGCGAGCGGCTGCGCCGCAGTGCAGGCACCACTCCTGCTCTTGGTGCAGCGGAGTGCCACACAGCGGGCAGGCCTCGCCGGATTGCACAGGCGAGGGTGCGACTACGGGTATGCCGCCGGCGGGCGGCGGCGAGGTGGCAACGCTCACGAGCCGGACACCGGCGGGCCGAGGATCTCGGTGGGCCCGTCTTCCTCGGTCGGACCCGCGGGTGTCGAAGCCGGCGCCGGATCGGGTGGTGCGGGGGACGGGGGCGAGGCGGCCGTCGCGGGCGCCGCAGCTGGAGCAGGCGCTGCAGCTGGGGCAGGAGCTGCAGTGGGGGCAGGTGCTGGTGCTGGCGCCGTTGTTGGTGCAGGAGCTCGGGCTGGCGCCGCGGTGGCCGTGGGCGCTGCGGCTGGGGGCTGAACAGCCGCGGGGGTATTGGCGGGCGATTGGAAACCGGCTGGTAGATCGACGTGGCGGCCCATCGACAGCCCGCAGTTGGGGCAGAAGCTGTCTTCGCTGCTGTGGATCGCGGCGCAGCGGGGGCAGGCGGTGATGCCTGCCTCGCGCAGGACGGTGATGGGTCGGCGCTCATCGAGGGCGCCTTCGATCGCGCGCAGCTCGGTGTCGATGTGGCTGAGCGTTGTCAGCTTGGCGAGGACCAGGGCATCGTTGCGCGCTCCGAATCGGTGCAGGTTGAAGACCAGGCCGCCGAGGTCGCGGTAGGCGAGCTCGCGCGCCTTGCGCAGGAAACGCGCGCGGCGGCGTGCGCGACCGCGCGCTTGGAAGCCGGGAGAGCCGTGCGATCCGGCGGCGTCATCGGACTGACCTTGATCGGGCGCGTGCGTCGAAGTATCTGCGGGAGTCGTGCCGGTTATCTGCTCCACAGCCGATCCATGCTACCCAGACCGTTGCCCGGAGCGCTCCAGGGCCTCGCGCCAGGCGGTGGCCACGCTGGCAGCCATCGCCGCTGCCGAGAAGCGGCTCGCGCTCGTGCGACCCACTATCCGCGGATCGGGCTCTTGCAGGTGCGGTTCGAGCACGGTCCGCCAACGGGCGAGATCAAACGGCGCGCAGAGGGTGCCCTGCACTCGCTTGAGGGCGTCGCGATGGATGCCGACGGGTGTGGCGAGCACCGGCACGTCGCAGGCGAGCGCCTCTAGCACGGCCAGCCCGAAGCCCTCGTGCTCGGATGGCACGAGCACGGCGTTGGCTGCGTTGACCCACAGCGGCACGCGCTCGGGGTCGACCGCGCCGAGTGTCAGCAGCCGAACTCCCGCGTCCTGTGCGAGCGCGAGCGCGCGATCGTGGCGCTTCTGCGCACGGGAGGGGTCTGCGGGGAACAGGACATACGGCCGGTCAGGGTCCAGGCCCAGCTCCGTGCGGGCCTGCACGCGGGGAAGCGGATGGAAGCGCTCGAGGTCCACGCCGCAGGGCAGTACACGCGCGCGCCGCCGGGCGGCGCGGCACGGCAGCTCCCGCGCCAACGAGGCGGAGACGGCGGCGAGTAGGTCGATCAACGGCAGCACTGCTGCGGTGGCAACCCGAGTGCGCGGATGACGCACGTCCGTGCCGTGCACCGTGAGCGCTCGCACGCTGGCGGGGATCGCGAGGGCGGGCCAGGCGGTGAGGCCGAAATGCGCGTGCACGACGTCGAAGCGCTGCGGCGCCCGCCGGCGGCCTATCGTCGCGAAGCGGCGGCGCAGCTCGAGCGCCGCGCCCGCGAGCGCCTTTGCGCCCGGAGGGAGCTCGTGCAGCTCGACCTCGAGTCCGTCGAGTCGACGCAGCGCGGTGACCTGGTCGCGGACGAAGCGCCCGCGCTCGGGATGCCCGGCGTCGGGGAGCATGTTGGAAACCACCAGCGCACGCAAGACCCTCCGACCGTAGCGCTCTGGAACGTAGCGCTCTGGGATGATGCCGCGCGTGCACAGCGGGCCAACCGAACGCAGCTATGGCCGCGAGCCGGAGGGACTGCGTCCGATCACGATCGAGCCGGGGTTCGTGCGCACAGCCACCGGTTCCGCGTTGATCTCCGTCGGCGAGACGCGCGTCATCTGCACAGCCTCTGCGCAGGAGGGCGTGCCGCGCTGGATGACCGGCAAGGAACGAGGCTGGGTGACGGCCGAGTACGGGATGCTGCCGGCGTCGACCGGTGAGCGCAAGCAGCGCGACGCCACGCGCGGGCGCCAGGACGGGCGCACGATCGAGATCCAGCGCCTGATCGGGCGCTCGCTGCGCGTGGTGGTCGATTTCCAGATGCTTGGCGAACGGACGATCTACCTCGACTGCGACGTCCTGCAGGCCGATGGGGGCACCCGCTGCGCGTCGATCACGGGCGCGTACGTGGCGCTGTCGCTGGCGTGCGCGCGTCTACAGGCCGAGGGTCGGCTCGAGCGTTCGCCCCTGAATGAGTCCGTCGCGGCGGTCTCCTGCGGGATCGTCGACGGCGCAGCCGTGCTCGATCTCGACTACTCCGAGGACTCGACCGCGGAGGTTGACGCAAACGTGGTGATGACCGGCGGCGGTGGCCTCGTGGAGGTGCAGGCGACGGCTGAGCGCACGCCGCTATCGCGGGCGCACCTGGACGAGCTGCTGGCGCTCGCGGCGGCTGGCATCGAGCAGCTGCGCAGCGTTCAGGAGCAGGCGATCTCGACGCCCAGTTGAAGCTACTGCTGGCCACGCACAACGAGCACAAGCGCCGCGAGTTCGGGCGTCTGCTCGATCGAGCGGAGCCCGCTGGTCGCTGGGAGCTGCAGACGCTGCCCGTGACGGTGGTCTTGCCGCCGGAGGACGGTGAGACGTTCGCCGAGAACGCGCTCGGCAAGGCTCGCGCGGCGGCGGCGGCGACGGGCGCCACCAGCATCGCCGATGACTCCGGCATCGCGGCGGCGGCGCTTGGCGGGGCACCGGGAGTGCGCTCGGCGCGCTACGCGGGGGAGCACGCCACGGATGCCCAGAACCTAGAGAAGCTCCTGCATGAGGTGCCCGAGGGCAGCACGCTGGAGTATGTGTGTGCGATCGCCTATGTGGATCCGGTGAGCGGGACCCAGCGCGTGTTCGAGGGTCGCTGTCGTGGGCGGCTGGCGGCGGAGCCTCGTGGCGAGGGCGGGTTTGGCTATGACCCGGCGTTTCTACCGGATGAGAGCCCGGGGGATGAGAGCATGCTCACCGTGACGATGGCGGAGCTGTCGGCCGAGCAGAAGGATGCGATCAGTCACCGCGGCCGCGCTGTGCGGGCGCTGCTGGAGTGGCTCGCAAGCGCTGACGCTACAGCAGGTTGATCGCAGCCGAAGCGGCGACAGCCACACCGAGCCCGGCGTAGCCCGTGTATCCGGAGAGCGCCAGCAGCAGCGCTGTGATCAGCGCCACGAGCACCGTCACCAGCCATGCGATGCGGGTGATTGCCATTGGACGTATTCTTGCGGATGCGCCCGTCCGCACGCGGTGTTAGCTTCGTTTGCAACGTTTCACGAACGAGGAGGGCGAAGTGACAAAGTCCGAGCTGGTCGAACAGGTGGCTGATCGCGCCGATCTGACCAAGCAGGATGCCTCACGGGCTGTCGACGCGGTGCTCGCCACCGTCGAGGATGCGCTGCGCCGTGGCAGCGAGGTGACGGTGTCGGGATTCGGCAAGTTCCATGTGAGCGACCGCGGTGCGCGTGTCGGCGTCAACCCGCGCACCGGCGAGCGCATCCAGATTGCCGCGTCACGGGTGCCCCGTTTCACCGCGGGCAGCGGACTGAAGAGCGCGGTGAAGGGTCGCTGACGCCGGCACGTTGCTTCGGCGACATCCTGGCCGCTCGGGTCGCCGAGCGCGAGTCGCAGATCGTGCTCGGCCTCGACCCCGATCTTGACGCGCTGTGGCCGGGCAGTAACGTGCAGACGTCGGCGGATCTGTCGCCGGCGCAGGCCGCCGCCGGCGCGATGCTCACGCACTGTCGGGCGTTGATTGACGCTACGGCGGAGGCATGCGTGGCGGTCAAGCTGCAGCTCGCACGCTTCGAGATGCTAGGCGCTGCTGGATGGGCTGCACTGGAAGCGGTGGTCGCGCACGCTCGTGGTCTGGGGCTGCTGGTGATCGCAGACGGGAAGCGCGGCGATATCGACGTGACCGCGCGGGCGTACGCGGGCGCGCTGATCGGGGGCATCGACAGCCCGTTCGGGCGGATCGAGGGGTTACGCGCCGACTTGACGACGGTCAACCCGTTGATGGGCCGGGACGCGGTCGAACCGTTTGTGAGCGCTGCGCGCCAGGTCGGCGCCGGGGTGCTGGTGCTCGTGCGCACCTCCAACCCTGGCGCAGCTGACATCGAGGACCTGAGGCTGGCGGACTCCGAAACGGTGTGGGAGCGGATCGCGGCGCTCGTGGACGAGCTCGGCGGGCCCGGCGTAGGCGACGCGGGCCTCAGTGACGTGGGAGCGGTGCTCGGCGCCACCGAGCCCGGCCATCTCGAGCGGGCTCGGCAGCTGATGGGAAGCGCAACGTTCCTGTTGCCCGGTGTGGGAGCACAGGGCGGTCGCGTGGAGGATCTGGCGGCGGCGTTCGCGCCGGGACGCGCCGGCGGTCTGGTGACGGCCTCACGCAGCATCGCGAACGCCCATCGCACGGGGGACGGAGAGCCGGCCGCGGCGGCACGCGCGGAGGCCGAGCGGTTGCGCGAAACGGCGTGGGAGCTCTCCGATCGGGTCCGCTAGCCTCTATGTCGTGCACGCCAGGGCATCTTCTGCCGTTCGGGCGCGCCGGAAGGCGGGTAGAGAGCCAGGATGATCATCACGGTCACGCTGAACGCAGCGATCGACAAGTCGCTCGCGGTGCCGAACTTCAGGCTCGGACGACGCCACCGCACCGTGGACCAGCGCACGATGGCGGGCGGCAAGGGCGTGAACATAGCGCGCACGTTGAAGGCCCTCGGCCAACCGGTGATCGCCACAGGGTTTGCCGGCGGCGCCACCGGGACGCACATTGTCGAGCAGCTCACGGAGGAGTCGATCCTCAACGACTTCGTGCGCATCCGCGAGGAGTCGCGCACCAACACCTCGGTGCTCGACCCGACCACCGGAGAACAGACCGAGATCAACGAACGCGGCCCGTCGGTGTCGACGCGCGAGGTCGAGCTGTTCCGCGACAAGCTGCTGTATCTGGCGCGCGGGGCCGCGATCGTCGTGTTCGCGGGTTCGCTGCCGCGCGGGGTCGAGCCCGACATATACGCGTCGCTGATCAGGGATCTCGAACGGCTGGATGTCATCACCGTCGTCGACACCGACGGTGAGCCCCTGCGCCAGGCGGTTCGTGCCGAGCCGGACGTCGTCTCGCCTAACGTGCTCGAGGCGGAGGAGCTCGTCGGTCACGAGTTCGCCGGCGAGGAGGAGCGCTCGCTCGCGGTGGCGGAGATCGCCGCGCTCGGGCCTCGCGAGGCGATCATGACGCTCCCGGATGGTTGCTTTGCCCAGGTGCTGGTGGATGGCCAGAGGCGCTTGAAGCGCGCCCGCATCGAGCCACGCGAGCCGGTGGCTAGAAGCGGCTCGGGGGACGCCTTCCTGGCCGGCTATCTGGCAGCGCGCTACGAAGATCGCGCCCCCGACCAGTGCCTGCGCTTTGGTGTGGCCTGTGGCGCCGAGTCGACAGCGCGCCTGGGGGCGGGGCTGATCGACCCGCGCGAGGCGCGACGACTGATGGGTGGCGTGGAGTTGACTGTCGTCGAGCTCCCCGCCGAGGTCACCTGAGACGGCGGCCTGTGCGCCGCGAGGCTCAGGTGCCGGTCACAGATTTGAGCCGAGCTCCGTGAACAGCGCCAGCTCCCCGGAGAGCTGCTCGTAGAGGCGGCGGCGGAGCTGGCTGTGGATCTGGCAGACGCGGCTCTCGGAAACTCCCAGCCGCTTGCCGATGTCACGCAGCGTCCACTCCTCTGTGTACAGCAGGACCGCGACCTCACGCTCCTGCTTGGACAGCCGCGCAAAGGCCTCACGGAAGCGCGCCTTGGCTTCGCTGAGCTCGGCGCAGGTGATCGGATCGCCGTCTCTGTCGGAGCTCTCCAGCGTGTCGATTCGCTCGATCGTGGCGCTCTCGTCAGAGCGTACTGCCCGGTTCAGCGAGCCGACCTCCGCCAGTGCGACCTGGTCGAGACGATCGATGAGCTCGACCGGAGTCATCCCGACCTGGGCGGCGAGCTCCTCGCGGTTGGGCTGTCGCTCGTGTGTCGAAGTGAAGCGCTCGCGCGCTCTGTTGATCGCCCGCTCATCTCGTCGCAAGGAGCGTGGCGCCCAGTCGTGGCGGCGCAGCTCGTCGAGCACGGCACCGTGTATCCGTGTCCACGCGTACTGCTCGAGCGTGGCGCCCTTGCTCGGGTCGTAGCGCTCGATCGAGTGGATCAGTGCCTCCAGGCCGCACGACAGGAAGTCCTCGACATCGCAGTGGGCGGGAATCCCGCGAACCTTGCGATAGACGATGTATCTGGTCATCGGCATGAACGTGAAGATCAGCTGATCGCGCAGCCGGAGATCTCCCGTCCGTCGATATTCCTGCCAGGTTGTCAGGACCTCCCGTGGCGAGGTCCTGACCGACGCGTTTGTAGCTATTTGCATGTCGTGCTCCAGTTTCGAGGGAACTGGGGGGCATATCGGCGAGCGGGGCGCGTGCACTTGAGTGCTGCAAGCTGAACGCGTGCAGCCCTCGCGGCGGTGTCCCGAGATCTACCCTCCCGCGACGTCGCGGCGCAGAAGCACGAGGTAGGCGGCGAACAGCGCGGGCACGCCGTACAGCGCGCAGACCCACGCGGAGTGTGCGATCGGAGCCCAGTCGGTCGGCGTCCGCAGCAGTCCCTGCCAGTTCTGGAACTGTTCGGTCAACAGGTAGGGCTTGACTCCTTCCAGCCCTGGTATCTCGGCGAGGATGTACAGCAGGATCACGAGCCCGATCGTGCCGACGACGGCGGCGGCGCTGTTGCGGGTAGTGGTGGACAGCAGCACGGCGATGCCGGCGATCGTGAACAGCGGGATCAGGTAGATGGCGTTGGCGGCGAGCACCAGCAGCAGCGCTTCGGGCGCGGAGACGACGGTGCCCGAGAACGTGGTCACGGAGTGAAAGCCCCACGAAGCGATGCCCGCGATGGCGGCCACGCCGGCCGATAGGTAGACGGCGATCACGGCATAGGTCATCGCGGCGAGTGTCTTCGCGGCGAACACCTGGCCACGGTTAACCGAGCGCGTGAGGATCGTCTTGAGTGTGCCGTTGCCGTCCTCGTTGGCGACGATGTCGCCGGCGACCAGCGCGGCGACGACGGGCAGCAGGAAGGCGGAGAGGAACAACAGCATGAGCACGGGCGTGGCCAGCCCCGACTGGGCGATCTGTGCGGCGAAGATGTTCCCGTTCCCGCGACCGTCGCGCTGATGCACGTTCTGGAAGATCACGAAGAACAGCGGCAGGATCACAACCAGCGCTAGTCCCATGTACGTGCGCTTCTGTGAGACCAGCTTGCGCAGCTCCCAGCGATAGACGCTCAGCGTGGACGGGCTCACGCGGCGGCCGGCAGTGGCTTGCCCTCGGTCAACCTGAAGAACAGGTCCTCGAGCGTCGCGAGCTCAGGGGTCAGCGCAAGGATGCCGACTCCGGCCTGCGCGAGGGCAAGCGACAGCGCGCCGACGTCGATCTCCTGGGCCTGGAAGCCGAGGCCATGCGCGCCGACGGCGGCGTGCTCGATTCCGGTGTGTGCGAGCGCCACCTGCAGCGCGCGTGTGTCGTCGGTCGTGCGCAGCCGGTAACCTGCGCCGCCCTGGCGGCGCAGGTCGGCGAGTGCCCCCTCGTACACGACGCGCCCGCTGTCCACGATCGCCACCCGGTCACACAGTTCCTGGACCTCGGGCAGCTGGTGGCTAGAGAGCAGCACGGTGATCCCTTCCTCGGCGAGGCGGCGGATCAGCGCTCGCATGTCGCGCATCCCGGCAGGGTCAAGACCCGTCGCGGGCTCATCCAGGATCAGCAGCCGCGGCCTGCGCAGCAGCGCGGCGGCGATGCCCAGTCGCTGACGCATACCGTGTGAGTAGCCCCCCACCTTATGTCGAGCCCGCCCACTCAGCTCGACGATCTCGAGCACCTCGTCGATGCGCTCGCTCGCCCCGTCTCCATCTAGCGCGGCGAGCAGCTGGAGGTTCTTGCGGCCGGTGAGGTAGGGATAGAAGCGCGGTGCCTCCACGAATCCCGCGACGCCTTGCAGGGCGCGCGCGCCGTGGCGCAGCGGATCGCGCCCGAACAGCTCGACCGTACCCTGCGTGGGCGTGATCAGTCCGAGGGCCATGCGCAGGGTCGTGGTCTTGCCGGCGCCGTTCGGGCCGAGGAAGCCATAGACATCGCCGGCGCGGACGTTCAGGTCGATGCGGTCGACCGCCAGGACGTCCTTGTAACGCTTGAGGAGCCCTCTCGCACGCACCGGCGGGGCGTCCCCGTCCCGGGGAGGCCCCTCGTCGCTCACGCTAGAGACCTCGTGCGAGCGCTTCGATCGTGGCGGGCGCGACGGAGCCTGCCAGCAGGTAGCGCACGCCTGAGCGCTCGAAGGTCAGCAGCGTGCCGAGCTCGGTCCGCAGCTCGCTGGCGCCGGTGCCGTTGATGCTGACCTTCGGCAGCCCTTCGAGCGGTTCGCCCGTGCCGGTCTTGGTAGCACCTTCTTCCTTGCTTTCAAGGACGGCGATCGTGGACGGCCCGCGACCGTCGGTAGTGACCTTCGGCTTGTCCGCTCCGTGTGGCGACTTGTGTGTCGCGTTCGCTTCGCCGGATGACGGGGGAGTGATTTCCTCGACCTTCGCATTCGCCGGCGGGTTGACTTCGAACACGGAGTCGGCAACAGGACCGTAGGAGATTTCTGTGGCGGCCAGTTCGATCACCGGTGAGCTGCTGGTGGACGAGTAGATCGCCGCGCGCAGCGGCACCCCGTTGTCGGCATCCCATGAGAGCTCGACGCCACCGAACAGGCTCCCGCCTTCGTTCGGGGAGACGCGAACGGTGTACGCGGGCTGGCCAGCAACGTCGGTGGGCGTCGCGCCGGACACGTTCGCGTGCTTGCTCAGGTGGGCGATCGCTTCTTCGATCTTGGCGACGCTCGGGACTTCGCGCTGGCCTGGCGCTGGCCAGCCGTGACTCGACCCGCCTTCACCGGCTGGCGGCGTGTAGCGGTAGAGCGTGTTGGTGGCGGCGTCGTAGACCGACAGCGTGTGCCCGTCGTAGAGGACCTGTGTGTCGCCCTTCTGAGACTGCAGCTCCAAGCGGGCGCGACCGTCCTTGGCGATCCACAACCGGCCGGAGGCGCCGGCGATCAGCGGGCTGGACGTAAGTTCGCCGCCCTGGCCTCCGGTGGCGAGGCTGGCGCCTTCGAGGAGATGGTTGGTGAGCGTGACGCTCGCGCTGACGCCTTCGATTGACTGGCCGCCTGTGCCGCCGAGTGCGTCGTGGATCGCGTCGGCGAGCGGCTTAGGCGCCGGCGTGGGGCCAGAGTCGACGGCCAGGGCGAGCGCGGTGGCTGACACGCCGATCGCGACCACGAGTCCGCATAGCAGCAGCAGACGGGAGAGGGGGAGGCGTCGGAGAATGTTCATGGCGGTATGTCCACGTCCTTCTGGTTGCCCGACTCTATCCAGGTTAGCGCGGCGCCTTCGGGCCTCCTAAAGGTGGGAGAGCTCTCATCTCGCCGTTCGGCGGCGCCACCCGATATCTTCCCGCGCGCATGCTGATCATCTTCATCCTCTTCTGGATCCTCGTTGGTCTGGGGGTCTTCTTCGTGGCGATGCGGGGCGGTCCCCGCGGAGCTAGAGAGTCCCTGCACACGGAATCGAAGCTCGGCCAGCGCGCGATCACCCTCGGGATCGTGGTGGTGTTCGCGTTCGGTCTGGTCGTGCCGGCGCTCGTGCTGGCATTCAACGCCGAGCACAAGGCAAGTGTGGCCGTCGGCGGGGTGCACCTGAACGCCTCCGAGCAGAAGGGACGCGAACTGTTCGCGCACGCCTGCAACGTCTGCCACACACTCGCGGCGGTCAAGTCGGTCGGGCGCATCGGCCCCAACCTTGACATTCGAGTGGGCGATGACATCTCAACGCCTGCTGGGCGCATCGCGCTCGTGGAGAACGCGATCGCGGAAGGGCGCGCGCGGGGCCTCGGACAGATGCCGGCGCTGCTCTACCAGGGCAAGGAAGCCGAAGAGGTAGCTAAGTTTGTCGCAGCTGTCGCCGGCCACTGAGGCGACCGACGGCACTTCGTGACCGTCGGCTGCCTCAGGTGCGCGTTGCTTCGGCAGGCGCGGTGTGTTTGGCCACCAGTCGATAGCGCCGGGTGCTGACCATCGGCTAGGGTCCCGGCGGGATGGCAGATCAGCCGAAGACAGCGGAGGATGTGAAGGCGTTCGTCCAGGAGCGCGACATTCGCTTTATTCGTTTCTGGTTCACGGACATCCTGGGCCAGCTGAAGTCGTTCTCGATCAACGCGGCTGAGCTGGATGACGCGTTTGAGGCGGGGATGGGCTTCGATGGCTCCTCGATCACGGGCTTCAATGCGATCGAGGAGTCCGACATGATTGCGATGCCCGACCCGAGCACGTTTGCGGTGTTGCCGTGGCGCCCGGAGGAGCAGGGTGTGGGGCGCATGTTTTGCGATGTGATCACGCCCGAGAAAACGCCGTATGAGGGCGATCCTCGCCATGTGCTGCGCCGGGCGGTGCAGCGCGCGCAGGAGATGGGCTTTGACACGTTCAACGTTGGTCCGGAGCTCGAGTACTTCCTGTTCAAAGACTCGCGCTCGACGGAGGTGCTCGACGAGGGCGGCTACTTCGACCTGACGACGCTGGACGCGGGCTCGGACGTGCGCCGCGAGACGGTGCTGGCGCTGGAGCAGTTGGGGATCCATGTGGAGTACACCCACCACGAGGTGGGGCCGTCGCAGCACGAGATTGACATGCGCTACGCGGACGCGATGAAGATGGCCGACGACTGCATGACGTACCGCATCACGGTCAAGGAGTACGCGATGAAGTACGGCTGGCATGCGACGTTCATGCCGAAGCCGCTGTTCGGCGAGAACGGCTCGGGCATGCACACCCACCAATCGCTGTTCAGCGACGGCAAGAACGCGTTCTACGACCCCGACGACCAGTACTTCCTGTCGGATGTGGGCAAGGCGTTTATCGCCGGCCAGCTCAAGCACGCACGCGAGATCTGCTCGATCTTTGCGCAGTGGGTGAACTCGTACAAGCGCCTGGTTCCGGGTTTCGAGGCGCCGGTGTACGTGGCGTGGTCGCGGCGCAATCGCTCGGCGCTGGTGCGCGTGCCCCTGTACCACCCCGGCCGTGAGAAGGCGACGCGCATGGAGCTGCGCTGCCCGGACCCGGCGTGCAACCCGTATCTGACGTTTGCGGCGCTGTTGCAGGCGGGTCTTGAGGGGATTGAGAAGGGCTACGAGCTGCCTGAGCCGATGGAGAAGAACCTCTACCACCTGCCGGGCGAGGAACGTCGGCGGTTGGGTGTGGAGCAGCTACCGGAAAGTCTCGGCGAGGCGATCGAGCTGATGGCGGAGTCGGAGCTGGTACTGCGCACGCTGGGCGAGCACATGTTCAACCGCTATGTGGAGATCAAGCGCCAGGAGTGGGACGACTACCGCGTGCACGTGACGCAGTGGGAGCTCGACCGCTACCTGTCGATTTTGTAGCGATGAAGACGTTTAAGGACCTCCGCCTGCCGGCTCCGGCTGGCGGGGTCGGCCGTGGTGAGACGGGGTCGACGGGACACCCGCAGCGCGGCAAATGCGGTCGTGGAGTCTTGTTGCATGTTGCGCAACACGCTACACTTTTGGTATGCTGCGCTCGACAGACCTATACGTGCTAGCAGGAGCCCTAGCCAACCAGGGTGACACGTGGTCACTGCGCGACCTAGCCGAGAAGCTGTTCGTGGACCACACCGTCGTAAGCCGTGCGCTCAAGCGCACCGAGGAAGCCGGTCTATACCAGTCTGGCGACCGACGAGTGAACGCCGCCAATTTTGCAGAGCTCATGATCCACGCTGCCCGGTTCATTGCGCCCGCTCCGCTCGGTGGGGTCACGCGGGGATTCAACGCGGCATGGGCTGCCACACCGATCTCGGACCTCATCCACCAAGCGGGCAATGAACCACCACCAGTCTGGCCAAGCGCTCTAGGCGTAAACCGAGGCCAGAGACTCGAGCCACTTCACCCCGGCGCCGTAGGCGCATCCGCAGATCCGACGCTAGGTGCTCTGCTCGCGATTATCGACTGTCTCCGGGCGGGCGATGCGCGCGTGAGGAAGGTGGCCGCGTCGGCTCTCGAGGATGAACTCGCTCGCGTGTTGGATCGCATCGTATTGTGAGTGCCGAACTGATCGAGGCTGCCGCTGAGGCGCTCGGCCCGCTCTTGTCTGATGTGGTGTTCCTCGGCGGTGCGAGCATCCACTTGTGGGTCAGCGACCCGGCAGCGCCTGCGACTCGCGCCACCAACGATGTCGACGTCATCAGCGCGGTCGCGGGAAAGGTCGGGTATTACAAGCTCGGTGAGCGATTGCGCGAACGCGGCTTCAGCGAGGCCAGCGATTCGCCCGTCATTTGCCGGTGGCACCACGCCGAGACGGGCCTCGTGCTGGACGTCATGCCAGCCGATGAGAACGTGCTGGGGTTTTCAAACCAGTGGTACGAGCGCGCAATCGCATTGTCCGTCGAATTGTCGCTGTCAAACGGGATGAAGATCCGGGTAGCAACGCCATCGAGCCTCATCGCAACAAAGCTGGCCGCGTGGCACAGCAGGGGGAACAACGACATGCTTGGAAGTCTCGACCTGCACGACGTTCTCGTCCTCATCGATGGGCGGGAGGAGCTCATCGCCGAGATCGATCAGGAGCCGGTACTTTCACGCTACATCAGCAACGAGCTAGCTGCGCTACGCAGCAATCCTTACTTCATCTATCTCACAGAAAGCGCGCTGCACGGCTACGGCGCGCTTATCGCCCAGCGCGCCGAGGAGGTGCACCGACGGATCGAGGCGATCATTGCATCTGCGGTGAGCTAGGAACCGTGCACGCGATCGGGCGCGCCGGCGCCAGGTGCCAGTGAAGCGCCTGCAGCACGTGTCCGAACGCCGTGGGATGGCGCGGCGCGATCTCGGCGACGAGCGCGAGCGCACCGAGCGCATGGCGTCCGTACTCGTTGTTGCCAGTGAGCTGCGCGAGGCGCAACAGGCCGAGGGCGGCGCTGGAGGAGCCAGCGGGGATGGGGGAGTCCTCGAGGTCCTTACGCCTGACGATCAGCGCTTCGCTGTCGGACGCGGTCGAGAAGAAGCCACCACGCTCGGGATCGGCGAAGCGGGCGATGATCTCGTCGGCCAGCGCGATCGCCTGGTGGAACCAGCGCTCCTCGCAGGTGGCTTCGAACAGCGCGATCAACGCCTCCAGCAGGAACGCGTGGTCCTCCAGATAGCCGTCGATGCTCGCCTGCCCGTGGTTGTAGGTGCGCAGTAGGCGACCGCGCTCGTCGCGCAGCTCGCGCTGTAGGAACTCCGCGCAGGTGATCGCTGCGTCGAGATAACGACGCTCCCCGAGCGCGGCCCCGGCGTCCGCGAGGGCGCAGATCATCAGCGCGTTCCAGCTCGTCAGGCGCTTGTCGTCGAGCGCGGGACGCTCACGTCGTTCACGCGCCTCCAGCAGACGGGCACGAATGCGCTCGCGAGTCTCACGATCGGGTGTTCGCCCGCTCCCCCGGTCGGTCAGCACGTTGAGGCCAGGACCCAGCGCTTCGCGCTGTGTGCCCGGACGGTGGGGGTCGGTGAAGTTCCCTTGCTCGGTGGCTCCCAACCGCACGATCGCCGCCTGCGCGTCCTCGCCGAGGATGTCCGTCAGCTCGGCGACGGTCCAAACGTAGAAGCGTCCCTCGACCCCCTCTGAGTCGGCGTCCAACGCGCTGTAGAAGCCGCCCTCCGGGCCGCGCATCTCGCGCAGAGCCCACTCGAGCGTGTCCCTGCAGATCTCCAGCAGCCGCGCGTCCCCCGGGCTCTGCGCGTCTTGTGTCTCCTGCGTCTGCTGCATCTCCTGCGCGTCCGGGATCTCTGGCGCGTCCCGGATCTCCTGCGCTTCCCGCGAGGCCTGCCAGCCGTGCAGGTAGGCGCGCGCTAGCAGGGCGTTGTCGTAGAGCATCTTCTCGAAGTGGGGCACCGTCCACGTGGCATCGACGCTGTAGCGCGCAAATCCGCCGCCAAGCTGGTCGTGGATGCCGCCATCGGCCATCGCATGCAGGGTCGTGAGCGCCATTGTGCGCCCGCTTTCCCGCAGCAGCAGGAACTCGAGCACAGGCGACTGGGGAAACTTCGGTGCCGCGCCGAAGCCACCGTTGCGTGCGTCAAAGCCCTCCGCCAACGTCGCCACCGCCTGATCGAGCGTGTGCTCCTGCGGTGACTCGGTGGAGGCCGTGAGCAGCGCGCCGCCGCCGAGGCGCTCGCACAGGCGCTTGCCCCCCGCGCGGATCTCCTCACGGTTCTGCTCCCAGGACTCGGCTATCGCCTGCAGGACCTGCGTCCACGCGGGCATGCCGTGACGGGGATCGGGCGGGAAGTATGTGCCACCGTAGAACGGCAGCTGCTCGGGCGTGAGGAATACGTTCAGCGGCCAGCCGCCGTGGCCAGTCATCCCCTGGACAGCCTCCATGTACAACGCGTCGATGTCCGGGCGCTCCTCGCGGTCGACCTTGACGCATACGAAGCTCTCGTTCATCACACTCGCCGTGCGGGGGTCCTCGAACGACTCCCGCTCCATCACGTGACACCAGTGGCAGGCGGAGTAGCCGATCGACACGAGTAGCGGCTTGTCCTGTTCGTGCGCACGCGCGAGCGCGAGCGGGCCCCACGGCAGCCAGTCGACGGGGTTTTCGGCGTGCTGGCGCAGGTACGGGGACGTCTCCTGCGCTAGCGCGTTGGGCACGAGTTCAGGGTAGCCACGACGACCACAACCCGCCAGCGGGTGCGGCTGACACGCCGGAGATCGGTCGGCGGCGCGCGAGCAGCTTCCCGATCGCGGCGCGCGAGGGCCAAACGCCGACGCCGACGCGGGCGAGCTTGATTTTGGCGAGGCTCACGTCGAAGCGCCTGGCCCCCAGTGTGCCGGTGGCGCGCTCGGAGTTGGAACCCAGCCGGACCGTTCCCGGCGAGGCTTCCGCGCCCGAGATGCGTATGTCGGTTGTTTGCAGCTTGCCGTCGTGCACTGGGAACGTCCCGGTGAGCTGGACGCCGGGTACGAACGAGAAATCCTTCAGGATCGCCGCCGTGGAGGTGAGCTTGGCGTAGCCGCCGCGCAGGCCGCCGAAGCTCGAGCCGCTCGGGAGTTCCTGGTCGGCCTGGAGAGTTGCCGCGATCACCTGGCGGTTGAGGTCGACGAGCGTGTCGAGCACCGCCACGAGCGTCCGCCCGGGCCGGCCGCCGAGTCCGGAGGGTGGGTGTACGTAGGCAAGCTTGGTGGGGGTGAGCGGAGTCGGTGCGAACGGGTTGGCCGTGGCTGCGCACGGCTGGACGGGGTTGTCGGCGAAGAAGGCGCTGACGGCCAAGGGGGAGCAGCCGCTGAGGTCGCTGCCGAGCACCGAGTGCCCGGTGAACGGGACGACGAGCAACTGAGCGTCTGGGATCAGCGCGGCGACGTGCTGTGCGCCCGAGGTCGGGGTTCTGAGATCCTGCTCGCCGGACAGGATCAGGGTGGGCACGTTCGGCAACGGGCCGGCCGGGGGAGGCGCTGCGGATGCGTCCGGCCATCCGGCGCAGTCGGGGACGAGACTGTTGGCGTACGCGGTGACTGCGTCGAACGGGTAGAAGTCGCTGGTCGGCTGGGCGTGTAGGAAGGTGAGCGCTTCGGCGAGCCGGGTCGTCTGCGCGGCCGTGCGCTGCCAGGGGAACGGGCTCTCCTCGCAAGTGGTGGCCACGAACAGCGTTTCGTCGACCTCCTGAGAGGCTTCGCTGGTGGTGTTTCCCTCGGGTAGATTGGGGATCAGCCCCTCGGAGAGCAGGTGCAGGCGCAGCAGCGGGTCTGGGTCGTGGTGCAGCGCCGCTTGCACGGCGGCGGGCAGTAGCGCGCGTAGGGCGGGGTTCAGGTCGCCTGCCTCCAGGATGTCGAGCAGGCCGCCCTCGTTGAGCGTGCTCGAGTGGCGCTTGCCCGACCCGTCGTACACCGATCCGCTGAGAGTCCGCTTGCGCAGCTGCGCCGCGAGGCTGGCGATGTCGCCGACAGGATTGACGGTGATACCCGCACAGGCGCCATTCGCGCAGAGCTCGTCCAGCACTCCTGGGATCGCCTCGAAGGTAGGAATCGCAAACGGTTCCGGCCCGTCAGCGGGCACCACCGAGTCGAGCACCAGCGCTTCGACGTTCTGGGGGTAGCGCCCGGCATACTCGAGCGCTACCTTCGTGCCATAGGAGGTGCCGTAGAGGACCAGCTTTTCGTAGCCTCCCGCCTGCCGCAGGGCCTCGATGTCCTGGACAGATTCCTGTGTGGTATAGGCCCCTCGAGCTGGTCCGATCTCCGAAGCGCATGCTTGGAAGAGCTGACTGGCGGACTCCATGCTGAATGCTTCAAAGGCGGAGCAGCTCAGCGGATCGGATGCGCCGGTACCGCGCTGGTCGAACACGATCAGATCGCGCGAGCTGAGTGCGGGAGCTATCGCCTGGGCGATGAATTCGGCGAGCGGGAGAGCCGCCTGGCCAGGCCCACCGGCGAGCGCGACGACGGCGTCGCGGCTCGGGGCGCTGCCGGCCAGTCTGCGCTCGATGCTCAGGGAGATCGTCCCGGGCACCGCTCCCGCGCGGTCGAGCGGCACCGACAGCGATGTGCATTCAAAGGCGGTGACGTTCGCGCAGGGTATGAAGCTAAGGCTGGATGCTGCCGAGAAACTCGGCCAGCCGGCGAGCAGCAACACGGGCAGCAGAGCCGCCAGAGCCAGCGTGGGAGCTCGCCTGCGCATCGCTCCCGACAATAGCCGCAGTTGCGACGGAACTCGCCGGCAGGACCACATGGTCGCCGTCAAGCGTCCCGACGAGCGACTTGTGGGGCCCGAGTCGCAATGTGCCGTGCGCGGCCGTCGATCCGCTGACCTGCAGATCCTCGGCTTCTGCCTTAATCGAGCCGGAGATGGTCACGCCCGGCACATACGAATAGCCGTGCAAGCTCAACTCCCCGTCTGCGAACTCCGCCCAGCCAGCGCGCAGGCCGCCGGTGCGTAGTGTGGGCAGCGCGCCGATGCTTTCCGCCGAGTCACTTAGCCCAAGCTGGAGTGCGAGCTGGCGGATGAAGTCGGCGAGCGTCAGGGTGAGCGCATGCAGCGTGCGTCCGGCCAGTCCTGTGTAGCCCTTCGCCGGCGAGATGAGCGCGAGTCGCAGCGGCGGCAGCGGTGGGGGCCGTAGGCTCGCCGGAGGGGGCGCTGGGGCGCATGGTTTCATCGGCTTTGCAGCGAACAGTGCCTGCAGCGCTTCGCTGGCGCACGGGGTCTGCTCCTCGGTGAGTACCGAGTGGCCGGTGTAGGGCACGACTAGCAGGTGGGCGTCGGGGATCTCGCTCGCCACTTCGCGGGCGTTCGCGGTGGGGGTACGCAGATCATCGGCGCCGCTGAGGATCAGCGTCGGGACGTCCGGCAGGGGCGCTTCGTCGAGCGGCGGAGCGGGCGTGGTGAACGGCCAGTAGGCGCATGCTTCGATGTCGCTGTCCTGGAGTGCGTTGGCCGCGGTGAATGGTGCGAACACGCTCGCCGGCAGCGCCCTTGCCGCGGCGGCCGCCTGGGCGATGCGGGCCCGCGGATCGACCGCGCGGCTCCATGGGAAGTCCTGCTCTTCGCATGTCGTTGCGTAGTACAGCGGCGTGTCGAAATCTTCGCTTTCGCCTTCAGCATGGCTGAGCGCCTGGATCAGGCGCGCCAGCGGTGCGGTGTCGTTGCGCGCGGCCGCTGCGATTGCCGTGAGGAATTCGGCGCGCAGGAGCGAGGAGAAGTCGCCGGCGAGCAGGATTTCGAACAGGTCATTTGAGGACAGCGACAGCCGCTGCGCCTTTCCGTCGCCGTCGATTGCGCGCCCGCGCAGCGGCGCGTGGCCCATCTGCTTGATGACCCGCGCTAGGTCGGCAACGGGACTAGAGGTGATGTGTGCACATAGCCGGTCCGAGCAAAGCTGGCGCAGGATCCGTGGCACGGCGGCGAACGTGGAGCGATCGAGCGGTTCGGGTCCGTTCGGCGGGACGACCGAGTCGAGCACCAGCGCTTCGACATGGCTGGGGTAGTCCTGCGCGTACTGCTCGGCGACCTTGGTGCCGTAGCTCGTGCCGTACAAGACGAGCTTTTCATAGCCGCCGGCCTGCCGGATAGCCTCGATGTCGGCGACGGTGTCGGCGGTGGTGTAGAAGGCTCGGTCCGGCCCCAGCTGATCGCCGCACGCTTTGATCTGTGCGCCAAACGAGCGGTACAGGTCGGGGCGTTCAAAGGCGTGGCAGGACAGCGGATCGGAGAGGCCGATGCCGCGCTGGTCGAAGACGATCAGATCGCGCGTTGCGGCGATCGGGCCCAGCAGTTCGGCGAAAGTTTCGGCGAATGGCAGCGCCGACTGTCCCGGTCCGCCGGCCAGGGCAATGATCGCGCTGCGAGCTTCGCCGACCGGCGCACGGTGGCGGCGCATGGCGAGCGTGATTGTGCCCGGCATGGTGCCCGTAGGATCCAGCGGCACCGTCAAATGGCCGCACGCGAAGTTGTTGCTGTCACCGCACGGCGTGAACGCGATCTGGGCTCGTGCGGATGCGACGGGCGCGCCAATCCAGACGCATGCGCTCAACAGCGCTGCCACGAGCTTGCGTGCGTGAGAGTGCATCCATCGGAATCTATTGTTTGCGGCGGCGCGGTGGCTCCGGTTGCGCTCGCATTCAGCGCGTGTACCGCGGTAGGGTCTGGTTGATGACCAGCGAGCGCGAGATCGTTCAGGCATCCGGGGCGCCTGCCGCGATTGGCCCATATAGCCACGCTGTGCGTGCCGGTGGGCTGCTGTTCTGCTCGGGGCAGATACCGCTCGATCCGGAGACCGGCGAGCTCGTCGGCGCGACCCCGGCCGAGCAGGCGCGTCGCTGCCTGGAGAACCTGCAAGCGGTGTGCGCTGCGGCTGGCACGACGCTCGAGCGCGCGCTGCGCATGACCGTGTACATGACCGACCTGGCGGCCTTCGCCGAGGTCAACGAGGTATATGGGTCGTTCTTCGGTGAGGACCCGCCGGCGCGCGTGGCGGTCGAGGTGGCGGGGCTGCCGCGTGGTGCGCAGGTCGAGATCGACGCGATCGTTGCGCTCTCCTGAGGCCCGGGTTTCCGGGCCACCCTTCGACCTCCCGGCACGAGGGCCCTCGACGAGCACCTTCAGGGTGCGCCGGCGGCCGAGCGCTCGCCTATGCTGAGACGGCGGCGGTCGCGACGCCGTCCGGATTGGGCGTGTCAGGCTCAGCACCCTGGAGCGCGCGAGTCAATAGCTGCCACAGGATCGCGCGTTCGCTCGGGTCGAGCGCCTGCAGTACCTCATCCTCGATCGTTTCCTGCGCTCGCTCGGCGCCGCTCAGCGCGCTCAGCCCCGCTTCGGTGAGCTCGACGAGGTGGCGCCTGCGATCCGTGGGGTCACGGCGGCGGGCGATGTGCCCTAGATCCTCGAGCTCGTTGAGCAGCAGTACGACGTTGTTAGCGTCCATACAAAGTGCCTCCGCCAGCTCCTGCTGGGGGGCACCGTTGTGATCGCGCACGTAGCTGAGGGCCATGAGCAGGCGCAGGTGCATGCCCAGGAGGTCCTCGTTGCTGCGCCGGTAGACCTGCTTGGCAAGGCGCGTGAGCAGGACCATCGAACCCGGTGCGCACGGACGATTCTCGTCACCCATAGCGCCGTAAATTATACCACGATGCAGCAATCGTCACTAGCAAATCGATCATACCTGCATCATGGATCATCCTTGCTATGGTGTTCCCTTCGCACACCTGGAAGGAGCAAGATGAGCACCAGCACTACCAACCGACCCGCCAGCACTACCGACCGACCTGACATCCAGCCCGCGAACGCGGCCGCCGCGGCTGAGCACAGACGCGAGCGCCGGCGCTGGATCGCGCTGGGAGTGCTGTGCCTCGGCCAGCTGATGATGGTGCTCGACGCAACGATCGTGAATGTCGCGCTGCCCTCGATCCAGCGCGACCTGCACTTCACGCAGGGCAACCTCACGTGGGTGATCAACGGCTATCTGGTCACATTCGGGGGCTTCCTGCTGCTGGCGGGTAGGGTCGGGGACCTGGTCGGTCGCAAGAAGGTCTTTCTGACGGGCCTCGTGATGTTCACCGCTGCGTCGGTGCTGTGCGGGTTCGCTCAGGACCAGACGATGCTGATCGTCTCGCGCATCGTCCAGGGCGTCGGCGGCGCGGTCGCCTCTAGCGTGATCCTCGCGATCATCGTCACCGAGTTCCCGGAGCGCGTCGAGCAGGCCAAGGCGATGGGCATGTACGCGTTCGTCTCGGCGGGCGGCGGCTCGGTCGGGCTGCTCGCCGGCGGAGCGCTCACGCAGTCGCTGAATTGGCACTGGATCTTCTTCGTCAACGTGCCGATCGGTGCCTTGGCGTTCCTGTTTGGATCGATGTTGATCGAGGAGAACGAGGGCATTGGCCTCGCCGGCGGCGTCGACGTGCTCGGCTCGATCCTGATCACGCTGGCGACGATGCTCGGCGCATTCGCGATCGTCAAGTCGAGCGAATACGGACTCTTCTCGACGCGCACGCTTGGTGTCGGCGGTGCGTCGCTGGCACTGCTCGTTGGTTTCCTGGCGCTCGAGTCTCGACTGGCCAACCCGATCATGCCGCTGCGGATCCTGCGGTTGCGCATGCTGATGGGATCGAGCCTCGTGCGCGGTCTGCTCATCACGGGGATGTTCTCGGCGTTCTTCCTCGGTGCGCTGTACCTGGAGCGCGTGCTCGGCTACGACGCAATCGACACTGGCCTCGCGTTCCTACCGCTGACGTTCTCGATCGCCGCGCTGTCGATGGGTGTCTCGGCCAGGGCCGTGGAGCGCTTCGGTTCGCTGCCCACGCTCGTGGCCGGTCTGGTGGGGATCGTTGCCGGTCTGCTACTGCTCGCGGGGGAGGGCGTGCACGCGAGCTACTTCCCCGGCCTGTTCTTGGCGTTCCTGGCGCTCGGGCTCGGCGCGGGTGCCTCGTTCCTGCCGCTGCTCACGATGGGGATGTCCGACACTCCGGCACGCGACGCGGGTCTCGCCTCGGGCATCATCAACGTGTCGGTCCAGCTATTCGGCGCGATCGGCCTGGCGAGCCTCGGCACGATCGCGACCGACCACACGAATGCGCTGAGCGCCGCGGGGCATTCGCTGAGCAGCGCGTTGACCGGCGGATACCACCTCGCGTACGTTGTCGCGGCGGCGTGCGTGAGCGTGGGCGTGCTTGCGGCTTTCCTGGTGCTGCGCCCGCCCGCCGGCGCGGCGCAGACCGTCGAGGAGCACGAGCAGAGAGCCGACGTGGAGCTGATCGCCGCGTAGCTTGGCGCGGCTGCGCTAGCGCCTACGGCTCGGCGGCACTGTGCTCATCGCGGACTGGCTTGGTGCGCGGCTGCGCTGGCACTAACCGCGCAGCTGTGCCCGCCTGACCTTCCCGCTCGCGGTCTTCGGCAGCTCGGCGACGAAGTCGATGATGCGTGGGTACTTGTAGGGGGCGGTTTCGCGCTTGACGTGCTCCTGCAGCTCGCGAACAAGCTCGGGCGAGGGGACATAGCCGCCTTCGCGTAGAACCACTACGGCGCGCACCACCGAGCCGCGCTCCTCGTCCGGGGCGGCCACAGCCGCGGCTTCGGCGACAGCGGGGTGGGCGACGAGTGCGGACTCGACCTCGAAGGGGCCGATGCGGTAGCCGGCGGAGACGATCACGTCGTCGTTGCGTCCGTCGAAATAGAGCCAGCCGTCCTCGTC
Organism: uncultured Solirubrobacteraceae bacterium; assembly: GCA_963830345.1. Classification (GTDB taxonomy): domain Bacteria; phylum Actinomycetota; class Thermoleophilia; order Solirubrobacterales; family Solirubrobacteraceae; genus Palsa-744. Next base: position 1,105,523 of record CAWHLZ010000001.1, read on the forward strand.
CTGTTTGACCCTGTCGCCCGTGTGCCAGGCTCCGCTGACACGGCGGTCTTCGATGTCCCATGCTCCCTGCTCGTCGCGATGAACGTGCTCGCCGAGGTAGCCGAGGAAGAAGGTCGGTACGCTCGCCGGATCAACGGTCAGCTCGCCGTCCACGACCGCCAGGCCCATCCCCGGGAGCGCCCTGCCCATCGAGCCGGGCCTGGCGTCGGTGTGCAGCGGGGTGCCGGTCGTCTGGCCCGTCTCGGTCTGGCCGTAGCCGTCGCGGATCTCGAGACCGGTCGCCTCGTGCCACGCGCGCAGCACCTCGGGATTGAGCGCCTCGCCGGCGGCGACCATGCCGCGCAGGTGTGCCAGCGGGCGTAGCGTGGTGCGCTTGGCGATCACCCGGTACTCGGTCGGCGCCATACACAGTACGTTCACGCGCTCGCGCTCGAGCAACTCGAGGCGCTCCTCGGGGTCGAAGCGCGCGTCGTGCAGCAGCGCCGCCGCGCTCGACAGCCATGGAGCGATGAACACGTTACGCGCCGACTTCGACCAGCCGCTGGCGGCGGTGCACCACACCAGCTCGCCGGCGCGGGCGTCCAGCCAGTGCTCGGCCTGCACGCGCTGGCCATTGAGGTAGCGCTGCGCGTGCACGACGGCCTTGGGCTCACCGGCCGTACCGCTCGTGAAGGTGATCAGGCACGGGTCTTCGTCCTCCAGCTCGACCGCCGGCGCTGGCTCGGCGGCGAACAGGCTCTCGTCGGGCACGTACACGACGGACGTGCCTCCGCGGTTGCGCGCCGCGCCTCTCGCCGCCTCCAGCTCGCCGCGGTTGCGCACGTCGGCGACGATCAGCGCAGGATCGGCCACGTCGATACGCAGGCGCAGGTCCTTGGCGCGCAGTTGCTCGGTGCACGGCAGCACGACTGCGCCGATCCTGAAACAGGCCAGCATGCTCAGCACCCACTCGGGACGGTTGCCGATCAACGTCATCACCACGTCGCCCCGGCCGATGCCCAGCCGCTGCAGCGTGCCCGCCAGCCGCGCGGAGCGCTCGGCGAGGACGCCAAAGCTCCACTCGCGCCGGGTGCCGTCGCGCGCGAGCTCCAGGAGCGCGAGGTCCTGCGGGTTGCGCTGGTCGAGGACATCGCGCGCGAAGTTCACGACGGTATTCTCCCTCTAGAGGGTGGCGCAGGCGGCCGACCCAGCCTCCGGGCTGCGTGCCCCCGGCAAGCCGGGCCCCTCTGTATTGCATTCAGACGCCAAAACGACCTTGGAGCGCTAATCAGATGGCCGTAGCCGCCTCCCAGTACACCGAGAAGACCGACGAGCAGAAGGCAATCACTGAGATGGTGCATCAGTTTGCCGACGAGCAGATCCTGCCGAACGCCGAGCACTACGACCACGAGGACGCCTTCCCGGAGCCGATCGTTGAGCAGATGAAGGAGCTGGGGCTGTTCGGGGTCACGATCCCGGAGGAGTACGGCGGGATGGGATTGGACCTGACGACTTACGCGATGATCGTTGAGGAGCTCTCGCGCGGCTGGATCTCGATTTCGGGCGTCATCAACACGCACTTTATCGGCTCCTACCTGCTAATGAAGTTCGGCAGCGAGGAGCAGAAGCAGAAGTATCTGCCGCGCATGGCCACCGGCGAGATTCGGGCGGCGTTCTCGCTGTCCGAGCCGGAGCTCGGCTCGGATGTGCAGGCGATCAAAACGTCGGCCAAGAAGCTCGACGGCGGCTCCTATGAGATCAACGGCCAGAAGATGTGGGTGACTAACGGCCTGCTCTCTACGCTCGTGTTCGTGCTCGTCAAGACCGACCCCGACGCCGAGCCACGCCACCGAGGCTTCACGTGCTTCATCGCCGAAAAGGAGCCCGGCGTGAGCAAGAACACGGGTGCGTTCGCGGGGCTGATCGTGCCGCCGAAGATCAAAAAGCTCGGCTACAAGGGTGTCGAGTCGACCGAGCTCGTGTTCGACGGCTACCGCTGCCCCGCCGAGAATGTTCTCGGCGGCGAGCAGGAGGGTCTGAACAAGGGCTTCGCGCAAATGATGGACGCGCTTGAGGTCGGCCGCGTGAATGTGGCAGCCCGCGGCGTCGGCATCGCTCAGCGGGCGCTCGAGCTGGCGCTGCGCTACTCCCAGGAGCGCAAGACCTTCGGCAAGCCGATCGCCGAGCACCAAGCGATCCAGTTCAAGCTCGCCGACATGGCCACTCAGGTCGAGGCCGCACGTCTGCTGACGCTGCGGGCCGCCCGGCTGAAGGATGCCGGCGAGCGCTCGGATCTGGAGGCTGGGATGGCCAAGCTATTCGCCTCGGAGGCGGGTCGCTTCTGCGTCGAGGAGTCCTTTCGCATCCACGGCGGTTACGGATATTCCAAGGAGTACGAGATCGAGCGTCTGTATCGCGACGCCCCGCTGCTGCTGATCGGCGAGGGCACCTCAGAGATCCAGCGCATGGTGATCGGCCGCAAGCTGCTGCAGCGTCATAAGATCTGACAGGACAGCCACGGACCGCGACCGGTCCAGGAGGGGAGACCAGCTACATGGCCGATGACGCCAAGGCTCTGATCGAGCTTGCGATTCGCAGGTTCCTCGGCGAAGTGCCTGCGCTCGAGCCGATCAAGCTGGTCGTTGGCGTCGAGCTCAGGGGCCGGGGCGACGTGCAGCACTTCCGCCTAGAGATGCCCGGTCTGAAGGTCACCAAGGGACCGGCGGCGGACGCGCGGGTGCGGGTGGACATGCGACGGGAGTTCTTCAACGTGATGGCTCGCGAAGCAAAGGTGGCGGACTGGATCGAGGCGTTCACCTACGGGCAGGCCAAGGCCTCGGGGCCCGAGCAGTTCATACGCCTGATCGTCAACGTCGTCGAGCGCCAGCAGGAGCGCGAGCGCACACCGAAGGCGCGCAAGCACGCGTAGCCCGCCACGTCGAGTACGCGCCCCGTGCGCACGTCGGGCCGCACCGGCGTCTCAGTGGTAGGCGGAGAGCTGCTCGGCCAGGAACGCAAGCGAAGCGAGCAGGAAGATGCACATGACGACGAGTGAGAAGTTTTCGTTCATCAGCCCTCAGGGGACCACGATAGCTGACGGGATGGTCGCACGAGCGGCACGGACGTGCCATCGAATGTAGGCACTGCGCGCTCCGCGCTGCGAGGGACCGGTCATCACTAAGTAGGCCCTGCGCGCTCCGCGCTGCGAGGGACCGGTCATCACTAAGGGAGCACGGCGCTGTCGTCGTAGAGCTTGAGCACCTTCACTGCGCCCGCGGGAGAGGCGTCGAGACAGAGACGGCACAGCACACACTCGTCGAGGTTCTTCTCCACGATCTGCACCCCGCTGTCGGTGGCGGCGAAGATGTCCACTGGGCAGACCTCGGCGAGCTTGGCGGCGAGTGCCCGGTCGGTGGCGACGCTGTCGTCGACCTCGACTGCAATGAAGATCCCGTCCTTGCGCATCAGGCCGCGCTCCGCTCGCCGATCTTGGTGCGGATCATCTCGGGGATGTCCTCGATCCGCTCGGCCACCGTGATGCCCGCCTGCACGAGGCGGGCGATCTTCTCCGATGCCGTGTCCTCCTTGCCTTCCACGATCGTGCCCGCGTGGCCGAAGCTCATGCCCGGCATCTCATCCATGAAGCGCCCCGCCATGAACGCCACGATTGGCAGGCGCGAGTGGTGCTCGGTAACCCAGCGCGCGAGCTCGGCCTCCATGCGCCCGCCGGGCTCGGTGTAGATGACGATGCCCTGCGTCTGCTCGTCGGCCTCGAACAGCGGCATCAGCTCGGCGTAGCTCGAGCCGATGATCGCGTCGCCGCCGATCGACACCGCGGTCGACTGTCCGAGGCCGGCCGCGGACAGCGTGGAGCTCATCTCCGTGGTCATGCCGCCCGAGCGCGAGATCACGCCGATCGGGCCCGGCTTGTAGGCCTGTGCCGCGTTTTTCGCGGGGCCGCCGATGCCGCCCATCTTGATCACGTCGGGGACGATGATCCCGAGGCAGTTGGGGCCGATGATGCGCGCCCCCCGCAGGGCCGCGAGCTCGACCATCTGCGCGACGTCGCGGCGGGGGATGCGCTCGGTGACGATCACCACCAGCTTCACGCCGTTCTCCACCGCCTCGAACACTGCGTCCTTGGTGAAAGCGGGGGGGACGGTCACGACCGAGCCGTAGATCGGTGAGCCGTGGTTGGCGACCGCCTGGGCGACCGTGTCGAACACCGGCACGCCGTGGACCTCGCGGCCGAGCCTGCCGGGCGTGACGCCGCCGACGACCTTGGCGCCGGTGCCGTAGTCGAGGCACTCGCGCGTCAGGTTGACGGCCTCGCGGCCGGTGATGCCCTGGACGATGAAGGTCGTGTCGGAGTCGATCAGGATCGACATCAGGCAGCCGCTCCTTGGATCTTCTCGACCGCGCGGCGGGCGGCCTCGTTGAGAGACACGCTGCGATCGGCATAGTCCACGCCGTACTTCTCGAGGATCTTGAAGCCCTCCTCCTCCCAGGCGCCGGGGATGCGGAAGATGGCGATCTTCTCCGCCGGGTCGTGCCCGAGCTCCAGGCACGCTTTGATGACGCCCCGCGCGACGATGTCCACGCGGGTGTTGGAGACGATCGACATCATCACCGCGATCTTGTCTACGCCGGGCTTCTCCAGCACGAGCTTGGCCAGGCCGCAGGCCTTTGACACCGACGGGTTGCCGCCGATCTCGCAGTAGTTGGCCGGCTTGCCGCCGTGCGCGCGCACGGCGTCGAACAGCGTCAGCGAGCCGCCGCCCGCGCCGATGACGAGGCCGAGGTTGCCGTCGAACTCGGTCACGTTGCCGGCCACGCCGCGGTGATCCTGCGCGTCGACCTCCTCGCCGGCGAGCTCGAACGGGGTGGCCTCGCGCGCCTGGCGGGTCTCCTCGTCTCCCACCCCGAGGTCGGACAGCAGCTTCCGGTGGCGACCGCGGGCCTCGTTCTCGATGTCCATGTGCGCGTCCAGCGCGACGAACGAGCCGTCCGCGAGGCGCCCCAAGGGATTGATCTCGGCGAGGACCATGTCGTTCTCGACGAACAGCTTCGCCAGGCGGGTGACGATCGGGACGAGCTTGTTGAGCGTCGAGCCGGTGACGCCCGTGGAGGCGATCACCTCCTTGGCCTGGAAGTCGCTGAAGGGCAGGATGTTGGAGAAGTGCCGGCGGCCGACCTTGTTGGGCTGCTCCTCGGCGACCTGCTCGATGTCGATGCCGCCCACCGGCGAGAAGATCATCACCGGCTGCTTGCGGATGCCGTCCCACACCACGCCCGCGTAGTACTCCTGCTCGACCCCCGCCTTGGGATCGACGAGCACGCCGCGGGGCATGTGGCCGTTGATCTCCAGGGCGAGGATGTTGCGGGCGTGCTGCTCGGCCTCCTCGGGCGTGTCCGCGAACTTCACGCCGCCGGCCTTCATGCGTCCCCCGGTCAGCACCTGGGACTTGATCACCGTCGGCCCGCCGATCCGTCGGGCGATCTCGCGCGCCTCGGCGGGGTCGGTCGTAAAGCCGTAGTCGGTGACGGGGATGCCGGAGCGCTTGATGATCTCGCGCGCCTCGTACTCGAAGAATCTCATGGCGGCGCGGAAGCCTATACGGATTAGTAGGAGAGCGTACCGGTTGTCTGGACGGTGACCGCGTAGTTGTTGCGGTCGATCACGCCATAGAAACCGCCCTGCCCGTGTGCGTTTGCGTAACGACCTGTGCCGTGCGAAACCGTCATCGAGCCCCCGAAGCTCACATACACGTCGCTTTGGTTCTTGTTTTTGTGCAGCACGCCGGAGCCGTGCCCGACCAGCGACCCGCCGTGGGCGTAGATCGTGAAGGTCGCCGTCATGGTTGCGCCGACGTTGAAGCTGACTCGGACCGTCCCGGGAAGCTCTCCGGCGGCGGGTCCTTCGTCGATGAGCTGGGAGCCTGATTCCTTCAGGAAGTGCAGGTGTGCCGTGTCGGTGACGTTCAGCGTGCGCGTGGCGTGAGCTCGTAGTTGGTCATCGCCCTGCGCGGTGGCGCTGAGGACCACCGTCGCCACGAGCGCCGTGAGAAGCGCAGCTGCGAGCATCGAGAACCCGCACGCAGCCGTGCGCGTAGCTCGTGGGTTGGGCTCTTGCCTGCTCGTGGCACAGTCGAGCTCTGGCATGGCCAAAGGCTACGAGGCTCTACGGCTGCGATCCATTGGTGTTTCCAACCGTGATGCGAGTGTCGCGGTGGTGTGCGCGGAATCGGTCCACGCCCCGACGGGGCGGCAGGCCTCGAGGGGGTTGCCAATTAGCCTATCCAATGTTCATCTCCGATCATTCCCATGTGCAGAGTTAGTCTAGTAATCCGAACGTCGATAGTTTAGGTACGCTATTGACTACGACCGATCTGATTGACGAATGGGGATTGTGGGGACGATGAGCGCGAAGCACGCGGTCTTGGGGCTGGTGATCGAGCAACCGGGCTACGGCTACCAGTTGGCACGGCGACTCGAAGAGCGCTGTGGCGCATGGGGGTGGGAGCCGTCTGGCGTCTACAGCGCACTCGATCAGCTGGCGCGTGAAGGCAACGTACGCAGCCTCAGGGGAAAGGGTTCGGGTGCAACGGGCCGCGCGGCGCCGCGTGCGATCTACGAGGCGACGCCGCAGGGTGAGGACTTCTTCCGGGATTGGATCTTCGAGTCCTCGCCGCCGAGTCCCGTGCGTCAGGAGCTGGATCTGAAGATCCTGTTCTCCGGGTCGGAGTTCCTGCCGCGACTGATCGATCAGACGTGGGCGCAGGAACAGAAGTGCATCGACGATCTGAGGGCTCTGACGCGTGCGACGCAGGCGAGCGGCCCGAAGCGCATGCTGACGTGGCGAGAGGCCGCCGTCGTGTTGCAGCGGGACGCCGAGATCAAGCTCCTGCAGGTGCGGATCGAGTGGCTGCAGGACGCGCGTAAAGTCATGAAGGAGATACTCGATCGCTCCGCCGGCAGGCGGCCGAGATAGATTGCCAGAATGCACCCGCTGCTGTCGTTGAACGGGGTGTGCAAGAGCCACTGGCGTGGGCCGCACGAGACGGTCGTGCTCGCGGACGTTGCGCTGGATGTGCGTGCGGGCGAGCTGGTAGCGGTTTGGGGTCAGCGTGGCGCGGGCAAGACGACGCTCGCGATGGTCGCTGCCGGTTTGGAGGCGCCGGATCGCGGCACGGTTTGCTTCGACGGCGGTGATCTGGCGGAGGCGCCACGTGGCGGTGCGCAGCTCCGTCATGCGGGGATCGGGTGGGTGCAGCGCATGGGGCCGCAGAGCGGCGACTTTCGGATGGTCATCGACTATGTCGCGCTGCCGCTGCTCGGTAGGCACTCTCCGCGAGGCGCGCGACGGCGCGCGAGTGCGATGCTGAAGCGTCTCGGTGTTGCCGGTTGCGTCGGGGAGAGTTGGGAGAGCTTGACCGACGGGGAGCGCACGCTCGTTGCCGTGGCGCACGCGCTGGTGCGCGAGCCGCGGCTTCTGATCGCGGACGACCCGACCGCCAATCTCGATGTGCTCCAACGTGAGGAGGTCACGGGTTTGTTGCGGCGGACAGCCGACGAGGAGGCTCTCGGCATTCTGATCACGGTTCCCGACATGCCGCAGATGGCCTACGCTGACCGCGTCGGCTCGCTGAGTGACGGTCGCCTGACCCTTTCCGGGAAGCCGGATGAGGGCAATGTGATCGACTTTCCCGGCAAGCGGCAGTCCGTGTAAGTGCTGGAGCTACGAGAACTCGTCAAGCGCTACGCGGTGGGGGATGCCGAGCCTGTGAACGCCGTGGACGGTGTGTCGCTGTCGATCTCTGCGGGGGAGCTCGTGGCGCTGTATGGGCCGAGCGGCTCGGGTAAGACCACGTTGCTGATGATGGCCGCGGCGGTACTGCGGCCCGATAGTGGCTCCGTATTCGTCGGCGGGCGGGAGGTCTCCGCGCTTTCAGCGCGCGACTCTGCGCGCTATCGGATGCAGGAGCTCGGGTTTATCCGCCAGTCGCTGGATCTGATCCCGGGCGCCACCGCGCTGGATAACGCGATGCTGAAGCTCCTCGGCAAGCCCGCGGGCGTGCGAGAGGCGCGACGGCATGTGGAGCCCCTGCTGACGCGGCTTGGACTCGGCGAGAGACTCACGCATCGTGCCGAGCAGCTATCGATGGGCGAGCGCCAACGCGTGATGATCGCCCGTGCGCTGTCGACCGACCCGAAGCTCGTCCTCGCCGACGAGCCCACCGGCAGTCTCGACACTGAGCGCGGATGCGAAGTCCTTGCGCTGCTGAGCGGATTGTGCCGCGAACGTGGGATCGCCGTGCTGCTGGTCACGCATGACCCGGAGGCCGCTGCATACGCGGACCGTGTTCACACGCTGCGCGACGGACAACTCACAGACGGGCGGGCAAGCCCGAGCCTCGCGTCGGCGAGCTTGAAGTGACGGGCACCGGCGGCGCCAGGATGAAGCCGCTGGGGATTCTCCACCTCTACCGCGTGCGCCTGCGCTCCAGGTTCATCCAGGAAGCGCTGGCTGCGATCGGCATCGCGGTTGGCGTCGCGTTGCTGTTCTCCTCGCAGGTAGCCAACACAAGCCTCAACGGCTCGGTCAGTCAGCTCACGAGCGGATTGGTGGGCCAATCGCGACTCCAGATCGAGGCACGCGGTTCCGGCGGGTTCGCAGAAGGACTGCTCGGCGAGGTTCAGCATCTCCCCGGCGTTCGCTCGGCGGCGCCGGTGCTCGAGGTGCAGGCGAACGTTCTCGGCCCGAGCGTGGGACAGCCGGTAGAGCTCATCGGTGCGGATCCGCGCTTCGTACGCTTTGGGGGGTCGCTGCTGCGGCATTTCAGCGCCGCGGTGCTCGCGCGCCAGCATGCGTTCGCGCTGCCACTGCCCGTCGCGCAGGAGATCGGCGCCAGCTCGTTGCAGGTCGTCAAGCTCCAGATCGGTGCGAGTACCACGTCCGCGCTGCTCGGCATCACTCTCCAGGAAAGCGACATAGGCGCATTGGTTCATAGTCCGGTTGCGCTCGCGCCTCTCGCCTACGCCCAGCAGCTGAGCGGAATGACGGGGCGCATCTCCCGGATTTTCGTGCAGCCGCGGGCCGGGCATGACCGCCAGGTTCGGGCCGCGCTCGTGAGGCTGGCAGCGGGGCGCTTGAATGTCGAGCCCGCGGACTACGACGCTGTGCTGTTTGACAGCGCGGCGACCCCGACCGACCAGTCGACGGCTCTGTTTGCGGCTATCAGTGCGCTCGTTGGCTTCCTGTTCGCGTTCAACGCGATGTTGCTGACGGTTCCTGCACGACGGGCGTTGATCGCCGACTTGCGCCTCGACGGCTACAGCCCGTGGACCGTCGTCGAGGTGCTGCTGTTTGACGCGCTCGTGCTCGGCGCGGTCTCCTCGCTGCTCGGCTTGGCGCTCGGGGACGAGCTCTCCTTGCGCTTGTTTCATGCCAGCCCTGGCTACCTGTCGTTCGCGTTCGCTGTGGGCTCGCAGCGGATTGTGACCTGGCAGAGTCTCGCGGTGGCTGTGGCCGGAGGCATGCTTGCGGCGTGCGCTGGAGTGCTCACTCCACTGCGTGACATCTTCGCCAAGCTGCCCAACGCAGCGGTAGAGAGCAAGCGGCCAAATCCTATCGGAGCACGTCTCGTTCTCCTGGCGGGGGTGGGATGCTTGGCCGTGACGACCGCGATCCTCGTGCTCGCTCCCCAGGCTGCCGTCGTCGGGGTCATCACCCTCACCGGCGCGCTTCTGCTCTTGCTGCCCGGGCTGGTCCGTGGCGTGCTCCTGCTTGTTGAGCGGCTCACCGAAAACGTCAGGGCCAGGGCACCGTTTGTGGCGGTAGGCGAGCTGCGCTCGACGTGGGCACGGACGGTCGGGATTGCAGCTACAGGCGCAGTTGCAGTATTCGGTAGCGTCGCGATCCAAGGCGCCCACGCAGACCTACAGCGTGGCCTGGATCAATCCGCGCACGATGTCAGCAGTGCGGCCGATGTGTGGGTGTTCCCGCCCGGGCTGAGCAACCTGCTGGCGACCGCACCGTTTCGCACAGGCGCCGCCGGAACGCTCGCCCGTCTGCCCGGCGTTCGAGCCGTTTCGGTATATCGGGGTGGCTTTCTGGACTACGGCAATGGTCGCGTGTGGGTGAGCGCCCAGCCGAACACCCAGCACGAGATGGTCTATCCCCACCAGCTCGTGCAGGGTGACCTCGCACTTGCGAACGCCCGGGTTCGCGAAGGCGACTGGGCCGTCATCTCCAAGGCGATCGCGACCCAGCACCATCTGCATATCGGGTCCATCTTCACGCTTCCATCTCCTCGCCCGACGAAGTTTCGTGTCGCCGCGTTGAGCACGAACGTCGGTTGGCCGCCCGGCGCGATCATCATTAGTGCCGACAGCTACGCCACAGCATGGGAAAGCAACGACGCGAGCGCCTATGAGCTCCAGGACACGCCCGGTGTCCAATCGGCGACTGTGCGCCGCGAGGCCCAACGCGCGCTGGGTGCCGTCTCGGGTCTGCAGGTCCAGACCGCTGCTCAACGCGAACGCCAACAGCGAGTGGCCAGCCGCCAAGGACTATCCCGTCTGAGCGAGATCTCGGCGCTGGTGCTGATCGCGGCGGTGCTGGCGATGGCCGCCGCCATGGGAAACATGATCTGGCAGCGTCGCGCACGACTGGCGCGGCTGAAGCTCGACGGGTTCAGCGACCGCGTCGTGTGGCGCACCCTCCTGCTCGAGAGCATCCTGGTCGTCGGCTCGGGCTGTTCGATCGGTGCTGTGTTCGGTCTCTATGGTCAGCTCCTGGGCAGTCGCGCGATTCTCACATTCACCGGCTTCCCCGTCGTCTTCTCTTTCGGCCTGCTCCTCGCGCTCGGCAGCCTTGCGCTGGTGACAGCCGTGGCCGTCGCGATAACCGCAGTACCCGGTTATCTCATGGCACGTGTACGACCGGCCGCCGGCCTGTCGAGCTAGCCGCCGCGCGCCTTAAAGTCAGAACAATTGAGCTTCCTGGAACGCGCAACCCGGCGCCGCTGAGCCCCGGTCAGCTCTGGGGCCTCGGCAGGGCAGCAGCACGCCAGCTGTTCGGAGACCTGCACGCCGTCTCCGGGGATATTCACCGCTGGCGAGAGTATGCGCACGAGATCCCAGACGCACCAATCCGCGAGGACGCGCTCTACGTCCTTGAGCACAAGCGCACACACATCCATGGAGCGGCTCTCTTCTCGATCCTTCCCCGTCGGCGCAATCGCGACCTGTTACGTCTGTTGGTTGCTTATGAGCTCATCTGGGACTTTCTCGACAATCTGAGTGAGCGCGCTGCAGCGCACGGACAAACCGACGGACGGCAACTGCATCTCGCGATCGCCGAGGCGATCGACCTCTGCGCGCCAATCTCCGACTACTATCGCCAGCACCCTTGGCGTAACGATGGCGGCTACTTACGCTCCCTCGTTGAAACCTGCCGGCAAGGCTGCCGCTCGTTGCCGTCTTATCCGCTCGTTCGTGAACTCGTGGTCCGGCAGGCGCACCGCGCGCAAGTGCTCGCGCTCAACCACCACCCAGACCCGGCCCGGCGCGATATGGCGCTCAAGCGCTGGGTGGCGGAAGAGTACCCCGGCGAGCAGTGCGCCAGTTGGTGGGAGATCTCGGGCGCCGCGAGCGCGCCGCTCACCATCCACGCGCTGCTCGCCCTTGCCGCCGAACCGGACTGCTCAGAGAGCGAGATCGCCCGCACCTATGTCGCATACTGCCGGTGGGTTTCAGCTGCGACCACGATGCTCGACAGCTACGTAGATCAAATTGAAGACATTGCCAACGGCGACCACAGCTACGTCGCACACTACGCGGATCCGGAAAGCGCGGCGCGTGGTATTCGGGCACTCGTGCGAGCGTCGGTCGCTGAAACGTGCTCACTGCGCAATGGCCACAGACACGCTGTGATTGCCGCTGCAATGATCGCGATGTACCTCTCCAAGGACACCGCCCGCACACCACAGCTACGCGCCGGCACAGGCACCTTCGTACGCGCCGGCGGCTCGCTCACGCGACTGCTGCTACCGATCCTGCGAGCATGGCGGATCGCCTATGCCCAGTACTCCGCGTGAGCTGCCGCACGCTTGATTTCGATGTGAATGAGCGGTGAGCTCCGGCCCACCCGAACATCGGTAGTTAGAACTAAATAGTAAGCGCAGACCTAGCAGTTCACGGTCTGAGTCGCGATCATCCGCGCTGTCGTGACGAAGGACGCCTGGTATCCCACTCGGTCATCGCCTGCTCGGAGAGGCCAGACGCGTGGAGGTGGGGCGCTGGTGGGTGCGTGCTCGGTCTCCGAGGAGGAAGACGCGGCTGACGAGGTGGCAGCGCTGGCGGTGAGCGATGGGGACGGCGACGACGGTGGCGACGGTGGACTGGTTGTGGTGTGTGGTGATCGGGGTTTGGGGGGTATGGAGGCGTATCTGCTCTCTGGTGAGCGTTGCGATCCGGTGGTGGCGCTCACACGCTCACCGGGCACGGATGAGCCGGTGCTCGGGTATGCGCAGGTCCGGGCGCTTGTGGGAGCGGGCCCGCGGATCTATCTCATCCAGGATGAGCACTCGTTGCGTCATCTTCGGGGTGTGCTTGGTCGGCGGCTGGCGTTAGCGGCTGGTGGCGCCCGGATCTGGTGGCCGGGGCTTTCGGTCGACAGCGATCCGGGTGATCATCCGCTGGTGTCCTATCTCAATAGCGAGTCAGAGCGCGAGATGCTTGAGGAGTTCGAGCGTCAGTTCCGTCTCAGTCATCCCGTTGTGCGCGGGGAGCTCAAGCTGGTCGAAGAGTTGCGGGCGTTGGCCGAGCATGAGCTTGCGCAGGCGCGGGAGCAGAATCGCAGCATGAAGATTGAGCGTCACGAAGCACTCACGCGCGCTGAGGCAGCCGAAAACGAGCTGAAAGTCCTCAGGGCCGTGGGAAAGTCGAGCACACCAGCCACCGGCGAACACAACCAACCCAAGACACAATGAGCCTCGAGATGGACATCTGCAGGTGGCGGGGGCACGCGTCCACGATTGCGGCACCGATCCGGCGACCGCGATGCTCCTCGACCGACCTCTTCAAGCCGAGCCGTGGCTCTTTACGAGACCTTGCCTCTTGGTCCGTGCTCCCGGCCGTCAGACTCCCGCCGGCAGGAAGCCATAGGCCTCGGCGAGCTCGGGATCCTTGCTGGCGAGCATTTCGGCGAGGTTGACCATCACCTTGCACTGCTTCCAGGTGGCGTCGTCCTGCATCTTGCCGTCGATCATGTGCACGCCGCGCCCGTCGGGGATCGCTGCGATGACCTTTTTGGCGAACGCGACCTCGTCTGGGTCGGGCGAAAAGACGCGCTTAGCGATCTCGATCTGGACGGGGTGCAGGGACCAGGCGCCGACGCAGCCGAGCAGGAATGAGGCGCGAAACTGGGCCTCGCAGCCCTCGACATCCTTGATGTCGCCGTAGGGGCCGTAGAACGGCAGAGCGCCGACGGACGTGCACGCATCGACCATGCGGGCGATCGAGTAGTGCCACGGATCCTGCTGGTAGCTGGGGCGCGGGGCGTCCGGATCGTCGGGGTCGGGGTCGGCGATCGTCCGGTAACCGGGGTGTCCGCCGCCGACGCGGGTGGTCTTCATGCGCCGCGACGCTGCCAGGTCGGCAGGACCGAAGCTCATGCCCTGGATGCGTGGGCTGGCGCAAGCGATCTCCTCCAGGTTGGCCACGCCCTGGGCGGTCTCCAGCACCGCGTGCACGAGCAGCGGCCGCTGCAGACCGGCCTTGGCCTCGAGTTGGGCGAGCAGGCGGTCGACATAGTGGATGTCCCACGGGCCCTCGATCTTGGGGACCATGATCACCTCGAGCTTGTCGCCGATCTCGCTCACCAGTTCAGTCAGGTCATCCAGGACCCACGGCGAGGCGAGCTCGTTGACGCGCGTCCACAGCGCCGTGTCGCCGAGCTCCATCTCCCGGCCCACCTTGATCAAGCCCGCACGTGCTGCCTCCTTGCGGTCCACCGGCACCGCGTCCTCGAGGTTGCCGAGCAGGATGTCGACGGTGGGCGCGATGTCGGGCACCTTGGCGACCATCTTCTCGTTGGAGAAGTCCAGGAAGTGGATCATCCGGGACGGCTTGAACGGGATCTCGCGCGCGGGCTCAGGTGCGTCGATGGCGAGGGGCTTGAAGAAATCGCGAGGGTTGCGCAAGGGCTCTCCTGGGTAGGCTGGGGACAGCGGTTGACTAGCTGCCAAGAGGCAGCGTCCGAATAGCTGCTAGGAAGTATTGAGGATGCGGCTTCGTCTGGGTCTGCTGGTGTCGGTCGCGACGTGCGGGTCGCTTGCCTTCGGTGCGGCTCAGGCAAGCACCAGCCATGTGGCGAGGAGCGTGCACGCCGGCGTGAGCCGGGCCGACACGGCCTCCGTCTGGCGGACACGGACCCTGACCCTGTCCCCGGCCCCAGGTGACCTGACGCTGGCGGAGGTCAGCTTCAATCGGTCTGCCAAGGGGCAGGAAGTCTCGGCCAGCTCCTTGCGGGTGGCGGTGAGTGGTCCCTTCGGCGATGACTACCTGGCCGCGGCCACGCCGCGCTTTGCGACGCCGGCAGGTCCGCTGGCGCTGGTGCTGCTCGTCAATCGCCCCTCGCCGCTACTCGACCCGGTGTCCGTGCGACTGCAGCTCGCTGTGCGAGGCTCGCTCGGCGAGCCGGTGGTTCACAGGCTCGCCGACCCGCTCACGCGTCCCAACGCGGGTCGCACGCCGGCCCTGTGCAATCTGCTCCTGCATGGCTCCGCGTTGAGCGCCTCCAAGCTGCGTCTGCTGCGCTCGCGCGGCGCGGCGCTCGCTGAGTTCGGCGCGGCGAGCGCAGTCGCCCAGGCCTATGACGTCGTGTGCGGATTGCCATACGCCAGCTCCTTTGCGCAGGCTGTCGCGGGGTCGGCGCCGGCACCGACCCCTGGTTCGCCCGCGCCCGAACAGCCGGGCTGCACGCCCTGTGATCCCCCGCCTGGATATGCCTGCCCGCTGATGGCTCGACCGAGCATCTGCGTGGCGCCGGCGGTAGGCGGCGTGAGGCGAGCGGCGGGGGGCGCCCATTAGAGTGCTGGAGCTACGGCCAACCGATCCCCCTGCACAGGAGACCCCCGAGACCCATGAGCGAGACCCATCACCTTGAGACCAACCAGGACGCGCGCGAGGCGAGCGGCGGACATCCGTACGGTCGCTACCTGGAGGAGTTCGAGGTCGGCGCGGTGTACAAGCACTGGCCGGCCAAGACGGTGACCGAGGCAGAGGATCACCTGTTCTGCCTGCTGACGATGAACCACCACCCGTTGCACATCAACGACGTGTATGCCGCAAAGTCCCAGCAGGGCCGCAACGTCGTCGCAGGACCGCTGGTCTACTCGCTCATCTTCGGCATGTCGGTCAGCGATGTCAGCGGCAAGGCGATCGCCAATCTCGCGACCGAGGAGCTGAGTCATCCCGCGCCCGTCTTCCACGGCGACACGCTGTTCGTCGAGTCTGAGGTGCTCGAGAAGCGCGAGTCGCGATCCAAGCTTGACCGCGGAACCGTGAAGGTGCACACGCGCGCCTTCAACCAGGATGGCGTGCTGGTGGCCGAGTTCAAGCGGCTGGTGCTCGTTCCCCGCAAGAGCTCGGACCCCACCCACCCAACATCTGCGGAGGCAGAGGGCAACGTCGACTAGCTCTAGCTGCGCCGTGGGACGGGCGCGCTCCGCTGTGGGCCGGGGGGCGTATTCGTGCGATACGCTTTCCCGTGATCGCCCTTAGAGGGCGTTTTCTGTTTCCCGGAGCCGACCGAGGCCCGGCAGCAGCGCCCATACGGCGCGTGCCCCGTTCTGCCCGCCAACCGAGGAGCCGTTTGGACCCCATGAACACCACCGTCCCCGCCCCCACCAAGAATGAGCGTCTGCTGGCCTGGGTCGAGGAGGTGGCGACGTTGACCGAACCGGATCGTATCTACTGGTGCGATGGGTCTGGCGAGGAGTACGACCGCCTCTGCCAGGAGCTCGTCGACGCGGGGACATTCGAGCGGCTCTCGGACGCCAAGCGGCCAAACTCCTATCTGGCATTGTCCGATCCGGGCGACGTGGCGCGGGTCGAGGATCGCACCTTCATCTGCTCGGCCACCGAGGCAGAGGCCGGCCCTACGAACAACTGGCGCGAGCCGGGCGAGATGCGGGAGGAGCTGACGGAGCTGTTCGCCGGCTCAATGAAGGGGCGGACGATGTACGTGGTGCCATTCTCGATGGGGCCGCTGGGCTCAGACAAGAGTCACGTGGGCGTGCAGCTGACCGACTCAATGTACGTGGCGGTGAATATGCGGATCATGACCCGCATGGGCCAGGGCGCCCTCGATGCGCTCGGCGGCGGCGACTTCGTTCCGTGTCTGCATTCGGTCGGCATGCCCTTGGATGGGGATGTCAAAGACGTGCCGTGGCCGTGCAACGCCGAGAACAAGTACATCGTGCACTTTCCCGATACGCGCGAAATTTGGTCCTACGGCTCCGGTTATGGCGGTAACGCGCTGCTGGGCAAGAAGTGCTTTGCGCTGCGGATCGCCTCGGTGATGGCGCGCGACGAGGGCTGGATGGCCGAGCACATGCTGATCCTGAAGTTGACCTCGCCGGAGGGCGAAGTCAAGTACATCACCGGCGCGTTCCCGAGCGCGTGCGGCAAGACGAACCTGGCGATGCTGATCCCCACGCTTGCGGGTTGGACGGTGGAGACGATCGGCGACGACATCGCCTGGATGAAGTTTGGGCGGGACGGCAGGCTGTACGCGATCAACCCGGAGGCGGGCTTCTTCGGCGTGGCGCCGGGGACGGGCGAGGCGACGAACCCGAACGCGATCCGCACGATCGAGCGCAACTCGGTCTTCACGAACTGCGCGAAGACCGACGATGGCGATGTGTGGTGGGAGGGCCTGACCAAGGAGCCGCCCACGCACCTGATTGACTGGCATGGCAACCACTGGACGCCGGCTTCGGACACGCCATCCGCGCACCCCAATGCGCGCTTCACGACCCCTGCGGCGCAAGATCCAGCGATCGCGCCCGAGTGGGAGGACCCGCAGGGCGTACCGATCGATGCGATGCTGTTCGGCGGACGTCGCTCGACGGTTGTGCCGCTGGTGACCGAGGCGCTCGACTGGGAGCATGGCGTGTTTCTCGGCTCGGTGATGAGCTCCGAGAAGACCGCTGCGGCGGCCGGCACGGTGGGCGAGCTGCGCTTCGACCCATTCGCGATGCTGCCCTTCTGCGGCTACAACATGGCCGACTACTTCGCCCACTGGCTGGAGATCGGGCGCCGCGATGGGGCTCAGCTCCCGAAGATCTTTTACGTCAACTGGTTTCGCAAGGACGACGACGGCCGCTTCCTGTGGCCCGGCTACGGTGAGAACTCCCGCGTGCTCTCGTGGGTGTTCGCACGCTGCGCCGGACACGGGGCGGCTACCGAGACGCCGATCGGCTGGATGCCGCCGGTGGGTCCAGACGGAATCGACACACGCGGTGTCGACGTCACCGAAGAGGCGATGGCCGAGCTGCTGCGCGTCGACACCCAGGAGTGGAAGGCCCAGCTGCCCCAGTTCCGCGAGTACCTCGCGAAATTCGAGAACCTCCCGCCCGAGCTGACCCGTCAGCTCGACGCCCTCGAACAGCGCCTCAGCTGAGCGTCGCAGGCAGTCGCCCTCTAGGGCGCCGATAGGCAAGCGAGGCAAGGACGCAGGGAGCGTGGCGTGCTTTGCACGCGAGCGACCGAGGACGCAGCATCGCGCCGCCTAGCGGTGCCCTAGTCGTGGCCGTGGTTCTCGCCGCCCGCTGCTGGTGGGCGTGACTCCTCGGCCAGCGAGGTGATCGTGAGTGCGCCGCGCGCGGATGACTCGAGCACGTCGGTTGCCTCCTCCAGCGAGCGCGCGTACAGCTCGACCAGCAGGTGCACGATGATGCGGGCATCGTCTTCGTGCTTGTGGAAGCGTACGTGCGTGAAGAACTCGCGCACGCCATGCTCGCCGAAGGCGGCATAAGAGAGTGCATCACCGGCCTCCGGCCCCGAGCAGCTCTCGACGTCTTCGGAGTCGACCGTGACCGTACACGAGGCCACCCAGGGTGTGCCGGCGATCATCCGTTCCCAGCGGTCCTCGATCGGCTCCACGCGCCCGTTGTTGAAGCCGAGGTGCGGTTGGTCGTGCATGCAGTCCAGGCACTGCACGACTGCCTCCTGGAGCTCGTCGACGACTTCAGCGCGCTCGCCCGTGTCGGGGTCGATCTTGTGGATCCCCTCGTAGTGGACCTGGACCTCCAGGTCCTGCGACCAGCAGCGATAGCAACGCAGCCAGCTGCGGGCACTGGTCTCTGCCATCGAGCCCTCCATGAGGGCATTGTAGGGCGGCCGCGAGCCCCGCCCCCCGACAGGGTCTCACCGGTTCGGCGCAGCCGCTGCCATGCGCCGACCGTCTGCACGGCCAGAGTGTAGGTTCTACGAGAACTTGGATGGCTTCGCGTCCCCACGGCGCCGAAGCTCGATCAACGGCAACGGGGGTTGTGATGCGGCGTAGTGCGGTTCTTGTATTCGTCGGTCTAACGCTTGGCGTGGCGTGGCTCATGCCATCCGCCGCTAGCGCGGCGGAGTTCGAACAGTGTCCTCACGTGGACAAAGACACCGGTTGCCAGTTCCTGATCATGGTCACCAACAGCGGGGTCACGGTCCCCAACGACTCGAGTCAGAGCGCATACGACGGCGAAGACGACACGCTCATCGGGATCGAAAACACCTCCTCGAAATCGATCTCCTCGTTTCCGCTCTCATCCGCGAAAAACATCTACGGCTTCGACGGCGACGGACTGTGCGATCCGCCGGAAGCGCCGCGGGCGCCCGGATGCGTCGTGCTGGCCGAGGAACGCGAACACAAAGCGCCGAAAGTGACCCCAGGCAGCAAATGCGAAATCAACGCTGTCGAGACTGAGAACGACGAAGAAGAACCGTGTGGCTACGAACCGCCAGCGGGCGAGCCGACCGGCCTCACCTCCTTCGGCGAAGGGATCGAGGCAGTCGGATTCGCCGCCAACGGGGACGCTGTCGCCGGCTACGAGGGTCCGCGCGTTTGGTATTCGAACATCACCAGCGGTGGGACAAGTGGGGTGATCAACTTCTCGCCGGCCCTCGCGCCAGGTGAACACACGTACTTCGCGCTCGAGGAAGCTCTGTTCGAAAGCTCGCTCACGGTTGGTAGCTCCACGACCGTCACCACGACGCTGTCCGGAGGCGGCCAGAGTGGGACGTCGATCAGCGTGGTGCAGGGCACCGCAGTCACCGACACGGCGAGCCTCAGCGGTGCCGGTGCGTCGGTGGCGAGCGGGTCGGTCACCTACACGGTGTACAGCAACCCCGAATGCACGACAGTCGTCGCGCAGGCGGGATCGGCCGCGGTCTCCGGTCTCTCGGCTGGAGCGTCGACGGCCCTATCCAGCCTGGCGCCCGGCAAATACTATTGGCGAGCCAGCTATTCGGGTGACATCAACAACCAGGCCGCCACAAGCCTCTGTGGCAGCGAGATCCTCACGGTGCTTGCGCCGACGACGACTACTACGACGCAGTCGGCCGGCGGCGTGAGCGGCTCATCGCTGACAGTGCCCCAGGGCACGTCGGTGACCGACCAGGCGCACATCGCGGGCTCGCTCGCTGCGAGCGCCACCGGGACGGTCACCTACGTCCTTTACAAGGACAGCAAATGCACGGTGCCAGCGGCAGCGGGCAGCTCGGTGACCGTGGTGGGCGGGGCAACCGGCCCGTCGGCGGCGATCAAGCCCAAGGTCGGTACCTATTACTGGCGGGCTTCCTACAGCGGCGACTCGGCCAACGCGGCATCCACGAGCGCGTGCGGCAGCGAGGTGCTGGTGGTCGCGCTGAAGGCGAACGTCGGGCTGCCGTCCACCAATATCTGTCTCAGCCGCCGCAAGTTCATCGCCCACCCGCGGGCGCCCAAGGGCGTCAAGCTGGTGTCCGTGCAGGTGTTCATCAATGGCGTGCTCAAGAGTCAGGGCAAGCTCAACCACGACCACACCACGATCAGTTTGATCGGGCTGCCGAAGGGCACATTCAAGGTGGCCATGGTCGTGAAATCCTCGACCGGCAAGCTCTACGAGGACGTCCGCACGTTCCACACGTGCGTGCCCAGCAAACACCACAAAAAGAAGAAGTGACCACGGCGCGCCGGCATCTGCTCACTTGGGGCGGGCGTCGGCGCTAGCCGAACGTAAACGCATAGCCGGTGACGCCGTCAGCGAATCGCAGCGACAGCCGGTGTTGCTCATCGCGCGGCAACGACACGAGCGAGTACAGGCGCTGGCGGCGGACCGTGACGATGCCGTCATGAACGTCGGCGCCTGAGTCGGCGGCGGAGATCGGGTGCCCGTCGAGCAGCACCTGCACCGGCAGCGGGCGTTCGTTTGGGGAACTCAGCACGAGATACACGTTCTTGGCCTCGAACTCCAGGTCGATGCCGGCATCTGAGACCGCTTCGGCGGGCTGGGCGGCGATGTTCCAGGTGCCGCTGTAGGCGAGGTCATTGAGGGGCAGTGAGCCGCTGGTGGGCGGGCCGTAGTTGTGTGTGCCCGTCTTGGGGCCGTTGATCCATCCCTGTGCGCGTGCGGTGCCCAGGTAGGTCTCGGGCGTGGCCTCTTCAGAGGGCACGACCACATCGGTTGGATGGCTCTTGCCGCCAACCTGGTAGCCCGCTTCGGCCAGCAGCGCTCTGATCGCCGTTTCGGTCTTGTCGTAGTCGCCCTCGCCGAAGGTCGCGTAGCGGACCTGGCCCTTGGCGTCGATCAGGTAGTCGGCGGGCCAGTACTCGTTGCCGTACGCGTTCCAGGTGCCCATGTTGTTGTCCTGGACGATCGGGTAGCGCAGGCCGAACTGCGCGATCGCGTCGGCGACGTTACTGGCCTCCTTCTCGAACGCGAACTCTGGCGTCTCCACGCCGACGATCGTCAGGCCGTCCTTGGCGTAGGCGGCGTTCCAAGCCTTCAGGTAGGGCAGCGTGCGGATGCAGTTGATGCACGTGTATGTCCAGAAGTCGACCAGCACTACGCGTCCGCGCAGTGAGGGCAGCGTCAGCGGCTGATGTGAGTGTCCGCCCACCCCTGTGTTGAACCAGTCCTCGGTTTCCGTGAATTCCGGGGCGATGCCCAGGTCGGGCAGCGAGTGGGCGGCTGTGAGCAGCGTCGCCTGGCTGGCGTCGCGCGCGGCCACATGAACCTTTGTGGTGCCGGAGCCTTCGCAGTCCGAGCCTCCGTTCGCGGCGACAAACTTCGCCTTGTGGCCGGTGATCTCAGCCAGCCGGCTGGTCACGGGCTTCGAGCACTCCAGCGAGGCTGTGAGGTTGACGTCGGGGATGTGCTGGGCAACAAACTGGTCGAAGTTGACGTCGAGATTGGTCACGATCGCCACCGCCGTGAGGATCATGATCGTGCCGAGCGCGCGCTGCAGCACCGGCCCACGGCCGGCCTTGCGGACGCGGTCAAACACGCGCCTACCACCGAGTGCCAGTGCGAGCAGCACGACTGCCGAGCCCGCAGCGTAGGCGAGACCGATCGCGATTGTTTTGCCCGAGGCGGCGCTGACGGAGATCACGGCTGCCAGGATCGGGCTTGCGCACGGGGTGTAAACGAAGCCGAGCGCGCCGCCGACGAGCAGGCCGGAAAGGAAGCCGTCGCCGGTGGCGATACGGATCCCGCCGACCCCGAAGCGCGCCATTCGCGACAGCGGCGCCTCCAGGCGCGCGGCCACGTCGGGCATCAGCAGCGCCAGGCCGAACACGAGCAGCACGGCGATCGCCACGTCGCGCAACGGATCGTCGCCCAGGCCGACGCCGTCGACCACATTCGCGAGGCCGACGATCGTCACGGTGAACGTGACGGACAGTCCAAGGACGATGCCGAGCGGTCGGCGTCGGCCGCCGACGCCACCGGCGGAGAGCAGCGCGGGCAGCACGGGTAGCGCACACGGCGACAGGGCGGTGCCTGCACCGGCGAGGACTGCGAAGCATAGAAGGACGATCATGTGCTCTAGTCCTACAGACCTGTGGGAGGCGATTTTGTTACAACGCCACTTTGAGCAGCGCTCGCGACAGCGTAATCGCAGCCTCTAGCGCTGCGCGCCGATTCCCGCGCGCAGCGTGGCCTCGAAGTCCGTGCCGGGGATCGGGCCGACGCACGGCGAGCTGGCCCCAGCGTCGCGGTAGCGGGCGATGCCGGCGTGGAGCCCCGACTCGTCGCCCACCGCGGTGAGCTCGTCGAGGAACTCCTCGGAGATGGCGCTCTGCATCTCCTCAAGGTCGCCAGCGGCGCGGTCGTAGGCCTCGATGTCGGCGGCGAAGCCGGTGCGCTCGATCATCGCCCGGTAGAACGGCAGACCGAAGTAGGGAATCAGGTCTTTGCGCATCGCCGTGTAGGCGCTCACGCGATCGTTGCTCAGCGCGGCCGGCACGGCCGCCACGACGTCGAAGCCGTCGAGCGTCAGCCCAGCGCGCTCGCGACCGGCACTCACGGCAGGGATCACCACCTCGCGGATGTAGCGAGGATTGCACAGCCACAGCACGACGCCGTCGGCGATCTCGCCGGCCAGGCGTAGCATCGCGGGGGAGAGGGCGGCGATATAGATTGGCAACGCCGGACGGGGGTTCAGGCCAAAGAGGTGAAAGCCGGTCTGCCACTTCTCGCCGCTGGGTGGATCCTCCCCGCGCAGGATCGCCCGAACGATCGACGTGTACTCGCGCATCTCGGCGACCGGACGCTCGATCGTCTGTCCGTGCCAGCCTTCGACGACCGGCCTGTGGGAGAGGCCGAGCCCGAGCGTCAGCCGTCCGTTTGAGAGCTCGTCGATCGTGGCGGCCGTCTGGGCCATCGTGGCGGGTGTACGCGTGTAGATCGGCACGACGCCGGTGCCGAGGCGGATGCGGCTGGTCGAGAGCGCGTATGCGCTGAGCACGGTCAGCGACTCGCGCCCGGCGATGTGCGTCACGTACACCGCCTCGTAGCCGAGGGACTCGGCGAGCTTCACCCGCTCGATCGCGTCCTCGAACGAGCGGCCGGTCGAGATGAAGCACCCGGCTCCCATCCGCGGGAGCATACGAGACTCAGGCGGTTGGGAGCTTTAGCGCGGCCGTGAGCGCGACGAGATTCACGCGGTCGGGCGCTCCAGCGCGGCCACGAGTGCGGGTACGCCCATGCCGGGGTCCTGCTCGCCCAGCAGCGCCTCAGCAGCGCGGCGGCCACCGAGGGCTCTGACGCCCCGCTCGCCGTGCTCGACGGCGAACTCCGTGAGGGCCGCGGCACGCCGCGCGGCTAGGCGCCGCGCGGCCAGGTCGAGTCCCGCGCGGTGCTCCTCCAGCACCGCCGCGAGCTCGTCGATGCCGGTGGGGGGAGGCAGCGCCGAGACGGCGAGGATGTTGGCTCGACTCGAGCCGAGCGAGCGTAGCGCGGCGCTCAGATCGTGTCTGGCCCGCACCGCGATCTGGCCGAGGTCGGCCTTGGTGACGACCAGCACGTCGGGGATCTCCATGATCCCGGACTTCAGAAACTGGAGCACGTCGCCGCTGCCGGGCTGGACGACAACGATGACCGTGTCGGCCACGTCGGCGACATCGGTCTCGGCCTGCCCCACACCGACCGTCTCGATCACGACGATGTCGAACGCAGCCGCCAGCGCATGGGCGGCGCTGCGGGTTGCCCGCGCAAGCCCTCCAAGCCGCTCACCAGCGGCGGTCGAGCGGATCAGCACGCCATGGTCGGCCGGGTCGAACTCAATGCGTGCGCGATCGCCCAGCAGCGAGCCGCCCGAGCGGCGCGAGCTCGGATCGACGGCCAGCATCGCGACCGTGCGCCCCTGCGCTCGCCAGGCATGCAGCAAGGCTGAGAGCAGCGTCGACTTGCCGGCGCCGGGCGGCCCCGTCACGCCGATCACGTGCGCTGGGGCCTCGCCGCCCAGAGCGGCGGGGGAGACCTCACGCAGGAGCTCGGCCGCCTGCTCGCGGTCGAGTGAGACGGTGCTCTCGAGCAGGTTCAGCGCTAGGGGTGCGGCGCTCAGATCCCGCTCGCGCAGCCGCACGCCCAGGGCGGCCCCGCCTGCACTCACGCCGAACCGTTGGCGGATGACCGGCCCGCGGCGACGGCGGGCCGGTCCGCACCCTCGCCGACGATGGCCACGATGTCGCGCATGATGCGCGTGATGTCGAAGTCCTTGGGGGTGTAGACGGCAGCGACGCCCGCCTCGCGCAACGCCTGGACGTCCTGCTCGGGAATGATCCCGCCGACGACCACCGGGGCGTTGACGCCCGCGTCGTGGAGCGCCTCGATCACCGCCGGGATCAGCTCGCGGTGCGAGCCAGAGAGGATCGACAGGCCGATCACATGCACGCCCTCCTGCAAAGCCGACGCGGCGATCTGCGCGGGAGTCAGGCGAATGCCTTCGTAGACGACATCCATGCCTGAGTCGCGAGCGCGCACGGCGATCTGCTCGGCACCGTTGGAATGGCCGTCCAGACCGGGCTTGCCGACGAGAATCTTCGGCCTGCGTCCGAGCTGCTCCTGCAGGCGTGCCACCTCGGCTTGCAGCTCGATCAGCTCGTTGTCGGCCGAGATCGCGGCGGCCTCGCCGACCCCGGTGGGTGCGCGGTAGCTGCCGAACACCTCGCGCAGCGCGCGCGCCCACTCGCCGGTCGTCGCGCCGGCGCGGGCGGCGGCAATCGTCGTCACCATCAGGTTCTCAGCGGCGTTCTCATCGCGAGCGACGTCGGCGAGCGCCGCGAGCGCGTGATCGACAGCCGCCTGGTCGCGCGCGGAGCGCCAGTGGCGCAGTGCGTCGATCTGCTCGGCTTCGAGCGTCGGGTCGACGACCAGGATGCCGCCCTCGCCGTCGGCGGTGAGCGGCGAGGGCTCTGACTCGGTGAAGCGGTTCTGTCCTACCACCACCTGCTCGCCCTCCTCGATCCGGCGGATTCGATCGCGGTGGGAGTTGACGAGCGCCGCCTTCATGTATGGCACCGCCTCGACTGCGCCGCCGTGCTCGGCCACGACCGCCATCTCCGCGCGCGCGCCCTCCAACAGCTCCTGTACGAGCGCCTCCATCACCTTCGAGCCCTCGAAGATGTCTGGGTACTCGAGGATGTCGGTTTCATAGGCGAGCACCTGCTGGATGCGCAGCGACCACTGCTGGTCCCACGGGCGGGGCAGCCCGAGCGCCTCATTCCAGGCCGGCAGCTGGATTGCGCGAGCGCGCGCGTTGCGCCCGAGCGTGACCGCGAGCGCCTCGAGCACGATCCGCTGCACGTTGTTCTCGGGCTGGGCCTCGGTAAGACCGAGCGAGTTGACTTGCACGCCGTAGCGGAAGCGCAGATGACGCGGGTCCTTGACGCCGTAGCGCTCCCGCCCCAGCTCCTCCCACAGGATCGACATGGCGCGCAACTTGGCGTGCTCCTCGACGAAGCGTACGCCGGCGTTGACGAAGAAGGAGATGCGTCCAAAGACCTGCTCCAGGCGCTCGTCCGGGACGCGCTCGTGGGCGGCGTCGAGCACGGCGATCGCGTTGCTGATTGCATAGGCGATCTCCTGTACAGGCGTCGCGCCGGCCTCCTGCAGGTGGTAGGAGCAGATGTTGATCGGGTTCCACCTGGGGACATGCTCGACCGTGTAGGCGATCATGTCCGCGATCAGGCGCATCGAGGGCGCCGGCGGAAACGCGTAGGTGCCGCGCGCCAGGAACTCCTTGATGATGTCGTTCTGAGTCGTCCCCTGGAGCTGCTCCTGGCTGACGCCCTGCTCCTCGGCTGCGACGATGTACAGCGCGAGCAGCCACGCGGCAGTGGCATTGATCGTCATCGAGGTGTTCATCTCCCCGAGCGGGATGCCGTCCATCAGCGCGGCCATGTCGCCGCGGTGGGAGATCGGGACCCCGACCTTGCCGACCTCGCCCCGGGCGAGCTCGTCGTCGGGGTCATAGCCGGTCTGGGTAGGCAGGTCAAAGGCGACCGAGAGGCCGGTCTGCCCCTTCTCGAGGTTGCGCCGGTACAGCTCGTTGGAGGCCTTCGCCGTGGAATGCCCGGCGTAGGTGCGCATCATCCAGGGCTGGTCGCGCTCGGGCAGCCGCGCGGAGTGCTCGCTGCTCATACGCTCAATTGTACGGTCGCGCCGTGGGCTTTATCCTGGCGCCTGTGCCGCAAACGATCGAGATGCCCCGTACAGGTGCCCCTGGCAGTGGTTTGGGGGGCGATTGGAGGGTGATCGTCTGCAACGACGATCACAACACCTTCGACCACGTCGCCCGCACGCTCGCCCGCTTCATCCCTGGGGTCACGCTCAAGCGCGGGATGGAGATCGCCAACGTGATCCATGCCTCGGGGCAGGCGATTGTCTACAGCGGCCAGCAGGAGACCGCCGAGCACTACTGGGAGCAGCTGAAAGGCGCCGGCTTGACCATGGCGCCGCTGGAGCAAGGCTAGAGGCTGCGCGCCCTGTGGCCGTTGCCGTGGCCGTTGCCGCTCGCGAGCCCTCCGCTGGCCACCGAGCCGCCCGCGGTGCGATCCCACCAGCCATAGAGTACGGGCACCTGGTACCAGCTCGAGTGGCTGGTCCTGAAGAACGTCATCTCCGATCCCTCCCAATAGCGTTCCCATTCGAGGTACTCCTCGAAGGCGGCAAGCTGCTGGAAGCGGTAACGGTCGTCGCGCTGGCGGTAGACCGCGTAGGAGCTCGCGCCGTAGCGCAGAGCGGCGGCGGCGACCTCGTTGAGGGCACGCTCGAAGTCCTCCCCGCGGAAGCCAGTCGCGTACCACGGAACGATCACCGTGCCGGCCATCAGGCACCGACCTCCGCGTGGATCGCGCCGGGGCCGTCTGCGGTCTTGCCCTGACCCTCGGCGTCGGCGCCGACGAGGATCGAGATCTTGCCGAGGTGCTTGTTTTCGAGCATCAGCTGGTGCGCTTCGGCGACGCCGTCGAAGCCGAGCGTGCGCCACAGCACGGGGCGGATCTGGCCACTCTCGATCAGCTCGTTGGCCTTCGTGCACTCGTATGCGTTGGCGAAGTGCGAGCCGAGGATCTCCTTCTGGCGCATCCACAGGTAGGCGACGTTGAAGTCGAGATCGAGGCCGGTGGTGCCGGCGCAGATGACCACTTTGCCGAACGTCTTGACGGTGAACACCGACGTCGGGAAAGTGGCTTTGCCGACGTGCTCGAAGACGATGTCGGGGGCGTCGCCGAGCACCTCTTTGACGCGCTTTGCGAATGCTCGCGAGACCTTGAAGCGGGCGCTCTCCTCCTCCTCGCTCTCGCCGCCCTTGCGCATCATGCCGTCGAACTCGCCGCGGTCGATGTAGTCGACCGCGCCCAGGCGCTTGACGAGCTCGCCCTTCTCCGCTGAGGAGACGACGCCCACGCAGTGCGCGCCGGCGGCGGCGCAGATCTGCGTGGCGAACACTCCAAGGCCGCCGGCGGCGCCCCAGATCAGCACCTTTTGGCCGGCCTGGAGTTTGCAGCGTGTGATCAGCATGCGGTAGGCGGTGAAGTAGACAAGACCGTAGGAGGCCGCCTCCTCCCACGTCAGCGCGGCCGGCTTAGACAGCAGCTGTTGAGCTTGCACCTTCGTGAACTGCGCGAACGAGCCCCAGGTGGTCTCATAGCCCCAGATCTTCTGTGAGGGCGCGGCCATCGGGTCGAGGCCGTGCACCTCGGGGTCCTCGTAGGAAGCCTGGTTGCAGTGCACGACGACCTCGTCACCGGGCTTCCAGCGGGTAACGCCGGCGCCGACCTTCCACACGACGCCGGAGGCGTCCGAGCCACCGATGTGGTGGCCGAACTCGGGGTGGTCGCCGTAGCGCATGACCGACACTGGCTTGCCGAGCGCGGCCCACACGTTGTTGTAGTTGACGCCCGCGGCCATCACCCGCACAATCACCTCGAACGCGCCCGGCTCGGGAACCTCGATCTCCTCGATCTGGAAGGCATCCTTGGGTTCGCCGAAGCGCTCCTCGCGGATCACCCATGCGGCCATCGTCTTGGGCAGCTCGCCCGGCTCGGCGTCTACAGCGGAGACTTGTTGGAGATCGATTGCCACGTGCTCTGGAACCTCTCGTCTGTCGGGATCGGGAAAAGTTGAGCCCAAATCCTACCCGTGGCCGGCGGCAGAGGCGTGGCGGAGCTGGCTGCCGCCTAGCGGGGACGTCAGGCGCCGGTCGAGGGCCACGAGATCACCGCGCTCAACCTCGACCTTCACCTACCAGCACGGCAGCCTCGCGCTGCTCCGACGACTCACAACCGCTATCGACACCACACACCTGATCATCCCGATCGACAATGAGCGTGACTTCAGATCACCGCTCGCCCATTCACGATCTCAGACGTGAACCGTCTCGGCGGAGGGCAGTCCAGCGGGCGTGCTCTGCTCGGCGGAGCGGCGCTCGGTGGCGTTCACGGCATCGAAGCTCGGCAGATCCCGTCCCGCGCTCACCCGCGATCTGACGAGCGTCCACGCGAGCAGCGCACCCAGCAGCGCCACCGCAGAGCCCAGACGCAGCCCGTACTGCAGCGCGTACACGAAGGCCTGCTGCCCGGCGTCGACGATCTGCAGCGGCACGCCGTGCGGGACCGCGCCTGAGCCGAGCCCCGCGGCGAGGTGAGCGCGCTCGGCGGTGCTCGCCTGCGGCAGCAGCTGGTCGATCTTCGAGCGCCCGAGCGTGGCGACCATCGCGCCCAGCACCGCCACGCCGAACGTCCCGCCGACCATGCGGTTCATCGAGAGGATGCCCGACGCGACCCCCGCCTTGGTCTGTTCGACTGCGTTCATCGCGGCCGTGCTCATCGGCGACATCACAAACGCCATGCCGATGCCCATCAGCACGAAGCCCGGCAGCAGCGCGCCGTAGCCGCTGGAGACGGTGAGCTGCGACTGCCAGAACAGCGCCGCCGAGACGGCCAGCAGGCCGAAGGTCATCAGCGGCCGCGAGCCGACGCGGTCGGCCAGCCGCCCGGCGAGCGGCGCGATCAGCACGATCATCAGCGTCGAGGGCAGGAAGCGCAGACCGGCCTGCAGCGGCGAGTAGTGCAGCACGTTCTGCATGTACAGGGCCATGAAGAAGAACATCGCGAGCATCGCGAAGCTGACGATGAACGCCACGATGTTGGCGCCGAGGAACGTGCGCGAGCGGAAGAAGCTGAAGTCGACCATCGGCGAGGACTGGCGGCGCTCGACGAGCGCGAACGCGCTCAGGCCGAGCGCCGCGATCGCGAACAGCGCGATCTCGCGCGGGGAGCCCCAGTGCCATTCGTTGCCCTCGACCAGCGCGAGCACGAGCGCCGCCAGGCCGCTCGTCAGCGTCAGCACGCCCCAGCACGTCGATCCGCTGCGCGACGCTCTCATCGCGCGACTCGCGCACCGCGAACAGCGTGACGACGATCGCGCCTACGGCGACGGGCAGGTTCAGGAAGAAGATCGACTGCCAGCTCACGCTCTCCACGAGGAAGCCGCCCAGGACCGGGCCGATCGCGAGCGCCAGCGCGGACACGCCCGCCCACGTGCCGATCGCCTTGCCGCGCTCGGCGGGTGGGAACGCGTTGGTGATGATCGACAGCGTCGCGGGCATCATCATCGCCGAGCCGATGCCCTGCACCGCGCGCCAGCGCGACCAGCCAGGTGTCGCTCGGCGAGAAGCCGATCGCGCCGCTCGAGCACGCGAACACGATCACGCCGGCGAGGAAGACCTTGCGGCGGCCGAACAGGTCGCCGAGGCGCCCGCCGGTGACGAGCAGCACGGCGAAGGACAGCGTGTAGGCGTTGACCGTCCACTCGAGCGACGCCGTGGAGGCGTGCAGGCTGCGCTGGATCGATGGCAGCGCGACGTTGACCACGGTGTTGTCGAGCATGATCATGAACAGCGCGAAGCACATCGCTCCGAGCGCCCACCAGCGGCGGTTGTCCTCGTTCATCTGCAGTGAGCGGATCCTCTCGGTCATCGGATGCCTTCCCTTCTCGGTCGGTCTGTAGGCGGCGATCTCCGCGCGGCGCTCGAGGATCAGGCCGAGGGCGTCGCTCGAGCGCCAGTGCCTCCTCATCGCCGAGCGAGCTCATCAGCTCCTGCAGCGCCGACAGTCGCGCGTCGTTGAGCGCCTGGGGCACCGCGCCGCCGGCGTCGGTCAGGCGCACTCGCTTCATGCGCCGGTCCGCCGGGTCCTCCTCGCGTCCCACGAAGCCGCGCTCGAACAGGCCGTCCACAGCGCGGCTCATCGCGGGCAGAGACACGCCGAGCGATTCGGCCAGCGCCTTCACCGAGCGCTCCTCGCCGTCGGCCTCCAATGCACACAGGGCCTTGATCTGCGTGAACGACAGGTCGAGCTCGGCGATCGCGTTGAACGTGCCCACGTTGGCCGTGCGCATCAGGTAGCTTGGCGAGCGCGTCCATGTCGCGCGTCAGCGCCTCGCGGTCGATTGAGATTGCAGCCATCGTCCCCGAAGTTGCTTGCATGCGTGCAATTATATGGACGACGCAATAGTTGCTTGTGTGCGATGCATCACACAGGGCATCGCGCTAGTGTGGGTTCTAGAGTGCCCGACCGAGAGCCGCCCGACGAGCCCGACCAGAGCCCAGCCGAGCAGGGCCCGAACATCATGATGCCGCCGGAGGAGTTCGCCGGTAAGTGGGCCAACGCGGCGGCGATCGCGCGCACACCGCACGAGTTCACGCTCGACTTCATGCGCATCGGTCCGCAGGGGCAGCAGGGGATGGTCGTCTCGCGCGTGTCGTTTTCGCCGCTACTGGCGAGCCAGCTCCTGGACCTTCTTGGCGAACAGTGGCAGGCCTACACTGAGGAGTCGGGTATTCCACCCGAAGGTGAGCAGGATGACTGAAGACGAGATCGAAGACGAGCCGTTCAAGCGCGCTGAGGACATGGAGCCGACAAGGGTCCCGCTGAAAGGGCCCAACGTGGTCAGCACGCTCGACACGCCCCCGCACCCGGACGCGGTCAGGGCGCAGGACGCCGCGATACGCAAGCACCTGGAGGATCGCCGCTCCCAGCAGGATCCGCCAGAGGACTAACAGGGGAACGGCAGTTCGAGCACCTCTGCGCTCGCGCCGTGCTCGCCCACGCTCACCACAGCACCAGGCTCGGCCTCTCGGCGTACGAGCGCGAGCGCGATCGGACCGAGCCTGGGGGAGAGGGCGGCGCTGCCCACGCGGCCGACCGGTCGCTCGCCGAGCAGCAGCTGCTCGCCCGTGGTCGCCGGCTCGGACAGGCGCAGGCCGCGCAGGTGGCGGTTTGGCTTGCCCTTGTAGTGCAGGCGCGCGACCGTCTCCTGGCCGACGTAGCAGCCCTTGGTGAAGCTCACCGCGCGCTCGTTCAGCCCGGCCTCCTGGGGGATGACGGTCTCGTCGAGGTCGATCCCGTAGCGGGGGCGGCCGTGCTCGACGCGCAGGCACTCGGCGGTCTGCTCGGATACGAGAGCCGCGCCGCGTGCTTGCAGCGCAGCGATTAGCGCCTTTGTGTCCGCGGCGTCGCAGATCAGATCGACCCCCACGTCGGTGCGCACGGCCACGGTGGCGATGCCGTCGATCTCGACGCCGGTGTTCGCGTGCTCGACGTCGGCTAGCCGGCCGAGCTCCGATCGATCGCCGCCGGCGATCGCCGCGGCATGAGGACCGATCAGCGACAGCAGCCCGCGCTCGAGCGTGCGCTTGTGAAGCTCGAGCGCGTAGCCGACCTTGAAACGGCGGATCATGTCGAACATTCCCTGTAGGGCCACCCGCTCCGTGTCGAGCAGGAGCTCAGATAGGGCCGCCCGCTCGTCCTCGTCCTCGTCGTCACCGACGGCCAGGATGCGCAGGTCACCGAGCATCTTGCCCTTGTGCGTGAGGAAGGCCGCATAGCAGCCCGTGCCCGGCCGCAGCGTCATCAGCTCGTTGGTGACCTGGCCGTTGAGGAACTCCAGGGCGTCGGCCCCGCTCAGCGCGAGCTTGCCCCGCTCGGAGCGATCGAGCACGCCACAGCCCTCGACGAGGGCCCGGTACTCACCGCCCGGCGTGTTCGTGTGCGCGCTTGCGAGCGTGTCCACGCGGGCGCCTGCGAGCGTGTCGGTCATTGATTCGAGAATAGCCGCGCTAGGCTTCCCGCCAATGGCTTTCGCCGAGGACTTCCAGCAGATCGTCGACTCGCTGCCCGAGGACTGGACCGATCTCGAGCTCGATCTGCGGTTCGTCGACGAGTCACGCTACGTGGAGGCGGCGCTGTACCTGGCCACGTGCAACGCGCGTCCCTACTCACACCATGACTGGCACTGGCGCCTGCTGGTAGCCCACCGCTTCGGGCACGCCGCCGCCGCGCCGACCGTTCACGGCGCGCTGGGCCTGCTCGACGACGCCGGCATCGAGGGTGAGCTGGTCGTGCGCGAGGTTCGCAGCGGGCGGGTGGAGGTGACGCAGATGTGGGGACGCCCGCAGTCCGCGCGCGAGGAGTTTCGCCGCCTGCGCGCCCAGTAACGATGGCGCGTGTGCTCGCGCTCACCCGCGACCTACTGTTCGGCTCGCGGGTGCAGGGCGCTCTGGCGCTCGCCGGCCATGACGTGGAGTTGATCGCGGATGAGCCGCGGCTGCGAGACCGGCTCGCGGATCCCACCGAGCCGATGGCCGACGTGTTGGTGGTGGACCTGACCGACGGCGACCTCGACGGGGCGACGATCGTCGAAGCACTCGCTAGCGGGGAACTGCTCGCCGGTGCACGCACGCTTGGTTTCTACTCGCACGTGGATGCGCTCGCGCGCGAGCGCGCCGAGCGGGCGGGCTTCGACCTCGTGGTGGCGCGCTCGCGCATGGCGCGCGAGGGCGTTGAGCTGGTGGAGCGCCTGACCAGGGTTGGGCGGTAGCGCCTGACTTCTAAAGGCGCGTGGCAAGCGTCTGGCGGTGACCGTCGCTCTTGCCAGATCGGCGCAGCAGCGGGTGATCCGGTGGCGCGCCAGGACCGGGAACAGCACGGGCGTCACGCACGGACAGCTTCGCGCCACACGCCGCGCACACGCGGTGCTCGTCGATGGCGCCGCCGCAACCGCGATGTTCGAGCAGCACCACGGGGCCAGCGGCGGGGACGGCGTAGCGGTCGCCCCATTGCATCAGCGCGACGATCGTCGGCCACAGGTCAAGGCCCTTCTCGGTGAGGCGGTATTCGTAGCGGGGCGGGTGCTCCTGGTAGAGGCGCTTCTCGAGCACGCCGTGATCGAGCAGTCGCGTCAGACGCGTCTGCAGCACGTTGCGCGCGATACCGAGGTTCTCCTGGATCTCGTCGAAGCGGCGCAGGCCGAGGAAGACGTTGCGGACGATCAGCAACGACCAGCGCTCGCCGACCACCTCGAGGGCGCCGGCGACGCTGCATACCTGGCTGTCGTAGTCGTTTCCGAGCATCGTCCATCTCATTCTAGGCGATTGAGTTGCATGATGCAACCCTTGTGCTATGGTGCGTTTCATGATGCAACGGAAATGGCGCGTCTCACTGATTGTGTGTGTCGGGGTGTTCATGTCGAGCCTCGATCTGTTCATCGTCAACATCGCCTTTCCGGCGATTGGCAAGCACTTCGGCGGGGCGTCGCTTGGCTCGCTGTCGTGGATTCTCAGCGGCTACGCGATCGTGTTCGCGGCGCTGCTCGTCCCCGCCGGACGCTGGGCGGACGCGTTCGGGCGCAAGCGCGCGTTCCTGCTCGGGCTGGGGATCTTCGTGGCAGCGAGCACCGCGTGTGCGCTCGCGCCTTCGGTTGGCGTGTTGATCGCGGCGCGTGTCGTGCAGGCCGCGGGCGGCGCATTGATGCTGCCCACCTCGTTGGGGCTGATGCTGCCGGAGTTCGGGCCGCACGAGCGTCACGTGGCGATCGGCGTGTGGGCCGCCACCGGCGGCATTGCCGCAGCGGCCGGCCCGCCGCTCGGCGGTCTGCTGGTGCAGGCCGACTGGCGCTGGGTGTTCCTGGTGAACGTCCCGATCGGGCTGCTGGGCCTCGGCTTCGGCCTGCGCACGCTGGCCGAGCGACGCGAGCTCGGCTCCGGACGCCCCGACGTGCTCGGCGCCGGCGCGCTGATCGTCGCGATCGGCTCGCTGGTGGTCGCGATCGTCAAGGGCCAGGAATGGGGCTGGGGCTCGCCTGCGATCCTGGCCCTGCTCGGGCTCACCGTAGTGGGGCTGCCGGCGATCTGGTGGCGCTCTGAGCGCCACGATGCGCCGATCGTGGAGCCGGCGATGCTGCGCGTGCGCAGCTTCGGCCTGGCGGTGGGCGCCTCGGTGCTGTTTTTCGCGGGCTTCGGCGCGATGCTGCTCGCGGGCGTGCTGTTCCTGACGGGCGTCTGGCACGAGCACGTGCTGACGGCGGGGTTGATGCTGTTCCCGGGCCCGGCGATGGCGACGGCATTCAGCGTCCCCTCGGCTCGGCTGGGCGCGCGCGTGGGCTACCGCATTCCGGGTGTCCTCGGCGCGCTGCTGTTCGTGGCCGGGCAGGTCTGGTACATCACCCAGACGGGTGACACACCAGCGTATGTGTCCGAGTACTTGCCGGGAATCGCGATCAGCGGAGCGGGCGTCGGGCTGGTGATCCCGACGCTGACGGGCGCCGGCGCGTCCTCGCTGGCGCCCGAGCGCTTTGCCACGGGCGCGGCGGTGCTGACGATGGGCCGCCAGATCGGTGCGGCGCTCGGCGTGGCGCTGCTCGTGGCCGTGCTCGGCACGGCGACGAGCAGCGCGTCCGACTTCCACGCGGCGTGGCTGATCAGCGTCGTGGGCGGGCTCACCACCGGCCTGGCGCTCGCTGCGATCGGGCGGCCGCTAGGAAGCGCCGTTGCCGCGCGGGTACCCGCCGACGTTGCCACTGCCGCGGACGTGCCCCTCATCGCGGAGCGCGCGGCATGAGTGCCGTCGGTCAACTGCGTACACGCAGCTTCAGCTGGGAGGATCCGGCTGCGACGGCCGCCGCTGGCGCGGAGCTGTCGGGCTTGGAGCTGATGCGGGCGATCGTCGAGGGAACGCTGCCGCCGCCGCCGATCGCCCGGCTGCTCGACTTCACGCTCGTGGAGGTTGATCACGGCCGCGCGTTGTTCGCGATGGAGCCGGCCGAGTGGATGTACAACCCGATCGGCTCAGTCCACGGCGGCATCGCGGCGACGATCCTCGACTCGTGCATGGGCTGCGCGGTGCACACAACGCTGGAGGCTGGCATCGGCTACACGACGACGGATTTGCATGTCCGCTACATCCGTGCGATGGGCGGGAGGACCGGCCGTGTGCTGGCGGAGGGCAGGGTGGTGCACAGCGGACGGCGCACCGCGACGGCCGAGGGGCGCCTGTTCGCCGAGTCCGACGAGGCACTGATCGCCCATGCGAGCACCGGCTGCGCGATCCTGCGCTAAGGATGCTCAGGCGACCGCGCGGAGCACATGCGCGCGCTCGAAAGCTGCATCGGCGAAGGGCACCAGCTCGGCGGCGAACCGCTCCGGTTCGGTTGTATGCGGCACGTGTCCACTGTCGAACACGACCAGGCGCGCGCTGGGGATCGCGCCGGCTATCCACCTGCCGACCTTCAGCGGGATAACCGGATCGTGCTGCCCCCAGATCACAAGCGTCGGTGTGGCGATCGTGGGCGCTTGGCGGCGCAGATCGTGCTCGGGGGAGGTGAAGCTGCGCCACAGCTCGCTCACCGCTCGCAGGCCCGGATCGCGTCTGGTGGTGGCCACGCCCGCATCCCGCGCCCGGCGATCCGCGGCGGTGCGTGCGCGCATGTAGCGCGCGGAGAAGGCGGGGTAGATCGCGCGCAGGAACCAGGGCTTGGCCATCAGCGCACAGAACGCGCGCACATGCGGCGGTCGTCCCGTGAAGCCGCCGCCGTCGACTATCACCAGTCCCTTGACCAGCTCGGGCCGGCGGATCGCCATGCGCGCCGCCGAGAACCCGCCGACGGAGTTGCCGAGGACGATCGCTCCCTGCGGGGCAAGCCGCTCGACGACATGCTCGGCCACGTCAGCAAGGCGCATCGCACTCACGGGACCGCTCCCGAGCGCAGACTCGCCGTGTCCGGGCCAGTCGAGCGCGATCGTGCGCCATCGCTCCGGCAACAGTGCGCGTAGCTCGTCGAAGTCGTGGCGGTCATGCGCTCCGCTGGGGAGCAGCACGAGCGTGTCGCCGCTGCCCTGCTCGTCGTAGGCGATCGGACCGGTAGGGGTGTCGAGCACGGGCATGGCGGGACCCTAGCATATGACTGACCGGTCGGTCATAGGGATGACCGCTCGGTCAGATAACGTGTAGTGGAATGCCAGCGCACGCCGCAGCTGCAGCCGAGGCGGCTCCTCGGCGGACCCACCGCACGTACGAGATGCTGCTCGACGCGGGCGTCGCCGTGGCCGAGCGCGAGGGGCTGGCCGGCCTCAGCGTCAACCGTGTCGTTGCTGAGGCGGGTGTCGCCAAGGGGACCTTCTATGTGCACTTCGCCGACAGAGAGGCATTCGTCGACGCGCTTCACGGACGCTTTCACGAGCGTGTCGCGCAGGCCGTCGCCACCGCGACGGCCTGCACCTCACCAGGGGCAGAGCGCATCGTGCTGGGAGTCGAGGCCTATCTTGACGTATGCCTGGCCGACCGCGCGATCAAGGCGCTCGCGCTCGAGGCACGCACAGAGGCGGCGCTCACGGCCTCGATGTCCGCACGCCACGAGCGCTTCGCCGCTGCCGCTATCCCTAGCTTCAAGGCGATGGGCTGGCCCGATGCGAAGGCGGCGGCGCAGCTGCTCGCAGCGATGACATCCGAGCTCGCGATCCGTGAGCTCGATGCCGGCCGACGGCTGCCTGGGGCGCGGCGGGCGCTGCGGCGGTTCGTAGGTGCCTAGATGTGCAAGCCATGTCACTGCCAGCAGGCGAAGGAGGAGCGATGAGGTACTACGCGGTTGCCGAGATCGACGTTACGGATCCCAGCTGGATTCGGGATTACGTTGCGAACGTCACCGGTATGGTCGAGCGTCGCGGCGGGCGCTACCTATCCCGCACCGGGCGGATCGAGAAGATCGAGGGCGAGCGCACCGCGCCGCAGGCGATCGTGCTGATCGAGTGGCCCTCTAAGGAGGTCGCCGACGAGTTCTACGAGAGCGAGGAGTACAGGCCCTACCGCGAAGCCCGCCGGCAGGGGGCTGGCAACGAGTTCCTGCTCGTCGCCGGCGAGGACGTCAACGGCCTCGCGCGGATCGTGGAATAGCGCTCAGCTGGCCAGCTGTCGCCTCGCCGCCGCCCAGATCGGCACTGTCGGCTGCGAGCGGGTCCAGTGGCACGAGCGCGGCGTTGGGCACACGCTGGAAGCGAACGCCGCCATCGCCGGCGCGGCTGGCGAACGCCGCGCGAATGACCATTCCATGGCAGACCACCAGGGCAGGCAGCTCGCCACGTTCGACCTCTCGCAGCGCGGCGCTGACACGGACCTCCTGCTCGGCGAAGGACTCACCGCCGGGAAAGGCGAAGCTCTGCTCGGCGGCGGCGAATGCGTCGAACTGCTCTGGCGTCGACGCGCGCACCTCGACGAATGTCAGGTCGGTCCAGTCGCCGGCGTCGGTCTCCATCAACCGGGCGTCCTCCTTGGGCTGCAGGCCGATCTTCGTCGCGACGATGTCGGCGGTTTCGCGGGCGCGCAGCAGCGGGCTACACCACAGCGCGCGAAAGCCGTAGCCGGCGGCGCGCTCTGCCAGCTCCGCCGCCTGCGCGCATCCGGTGGCGTCGAGCGGAACCGGCTGCTGGCCCTGGAAACGGCCCTCGAGGTTATAAGCGGTCTGGCCGTGGCGGGCCAGGTAGATCTGGGCGTAGGTGGGCACGGACATGGAAGCTGAGCATAATGGGGCCTTGAGCGCCCGAACCCGGACCGCCCGGTCCGCCGGGCGCAGGCGCGCACGCCAACGCAACCCGCTGCACATCGACGACTTCGGAGGATCGACATGAGCGACACCCCGCCCCGCACCACCACCGACGCTGGCATCCCTGTCCCCAGCGACGAGCATTCGCTGACGATCGGACCAGACGGTCCGATCGTGCTGCAGGACCACTACCTGATCCAGAAGATGGCCCAGTTCAACCGCGAGCGCGTCCCTGAGCGCGTCGTGCACGCCAAGGGCGGCGCGGCCCACGGCTTCTTCGAAGTGACCGAGGACGTGACGCAGTGGACGAGCGCGTCGTTCCTCTCGCAGGTCGGCAAGAAGACCGACACGTTCCTGCGCTTCTCGACCGTCGCCGGCGAGCTCGGCTCGCCCGACACCGTGCGCGATCCCCGCGGCTGGGCGCTGAAGTTCTACACCGAGGACGGCAACTACGACCTGGTCGGCAACAACACACCGATCTTCTTCATCAAGGACCCGTCGAAGTTCTCAGACTTCATCCACTCACAGAAGCGGATGCCGGACACGAACACGCGCTCCAACAACGCGCAGTGGGACTTCTGGTCGCTCTCGCCCGAGTCCTACCACCAGGTGTCCTTCCTGATGTCCGACCGTGGCACGCCGCGGACGTGGCGCCACATGAACGGCTACGGCAGCCACACATTCATGTGGGTCAACGCGGGCGGCGAGCGCTTCTGGGTGAAGTACCACTTCAAGACGGTGCAGGGTATTGAGTGCTTCACCGACCAGCAGGCCAAGGAGATGGTCGGCGAGGACCCCGACTACCACCTGCGCGATCTGTTCGAGTCGATCGCTAAGGGTGACGCGCCCGAATGGCGCCTTGAGATACAGATCATGCCGTTCGACGACGCCAAGGACTACCGCTTCAACCCGTTCGACCTGACCAAGGTGTGGCCGCACAGCGACTACGAGCCGATCACGATCGGCCGTCTTGTGCTCGACCGCAACCCCGAGAATTACTTCGCGGAGGTGGAGCAGGCGTCGTTCGAGCCGGCGAACATGGTGCCGGGCATCGGCCCGAGCCCCGACCGGATGCTGCTAGGGCGGATGTTCAGCTACCCCGACACCCACCGCTACCGCATCGGCCCCAACTACCTGCAGCTGCCGATCAACCGGCCCAAGAGCGAGGTGCATACCTACAACAAGGACGGCGCGATGCGCTACGAGCACGCGGGCGCTCAGCCGGTGTATGCGCCGAACAGCTTCGGCGGTCCGAAGGCCGATCCGCAGCGCTACCCGGACGCGTCGTGGCAGGCCGATGGGGACATCGTGCGCACGGCGCAGACTCTGCACAGCGAGGACGACGACTACGGCCAGGCAGGCACGCTCTACCGCGAGGTGATGTCGCAGACCGACCGCGACCACCTCGTCGAAAACATGGTCGGCCACCTCGGCACCGACGTCAGCCGCGAGATCCAGGCGCGGGCGGTCGGGCACTGGAAGAAGGTCGACGCCGATCTCGGGGCGCGGCTGGCCGCCGGCGTTGGGCTGGACGGCTCCCCCTCACGGGGACAGGCCGGCAATGGCACCGTCCCGGCGCATCCGGGTCAGCCGGCCGAGCAGGGCGCGGGCGTGGCCGGCGCCGCCCAGCCAGCGCGAGGCTGACGCGGCCGAGAGCTCCGGTGTGGCGCCGGAGCTCTACGGTCGAGTAATCCAGGAGGATAAGGAGTCCACAGGTCGAAATCTGAAAGAGGATTTCAATCCCGATCGCACCTGCGATCGTCCTGGGGAAGGAGGGCACGTGGAAGACCGTGGTCTTAGCGCTTACTTCGCCGAGCTGGTAGGCACGTTTCTGCTCGTGCTGTTCATCACGCTGATTGTGAGCGTCTACACGCTCCGCGCGTCCAGCTTCCCAGCTGGCAGCTTCGCCGTCATCGGGTTGCTGCACGCGTTTGTGCTGATGATGCTGATCCAGACGCTCGGTGGTGTCTCCGGCGCCCACTTCAACCCCGCGGTCACGCTGGCGCTGGCGGCTGTGCGAAAGATCAAGCCCAGTCAGGCGGTCGTGTACGTCCTCATGCAACTGGTCGGCGCGATCGCCGGGGCGGCTGTATGCAAGCTGATCCTCAACGACATCAGCGGCTCGCTAGGTTCTCTCAAGCCGAGTCTCGGTAACCCATCGATTAGCTCGCTGCTGGACGGCAAGACCGCTCTCGGCGGGCTGTGCGAGCTGATCGGCACGTTCGTGCTCGTGTGGTCGATCATGGGCGTGGCGGTCAACCCGCGCGGATCACGTGACTGGGCGGGCTTCGTGATCGGGGCGACGCTGGGCTTTGCCGTGATGGCCTTCGGCCCACTGAGCGGCGGAAGTCTGAACCCGGCGCGTGCACTCGGCCCGGCTATCGTGGCCGGCCACTTTGCCGGTGGCTTCGGCCGATTCCTGCTCGTCTACGTGCTCGCTCCGGCGATCGGCGGGCTGCTGGCCTCGGTTGGCTACAAGCTGCTCGTGCTCGACCCAGAGCACCGCTTGGGTCAGCGCCCGGTCGACAAGCTAGCCTGAGCTTTCATCGAGCGCCGCGCTGCGCGTGGACCCGGGGGCGACTGAGTCGAGCGCCTACACTCCGGGCAATGCGTCGCAGGGTCACGTTCAGCCGCAATCTGACGCTGTCGCTGTCGCGCACGTGCCGTTGTTACTGCAAGTACTGTGCGTTCGCGACCCATCAGGCGCATCTGTACGCGCCTGAGGAGGTCTTGGAGATCCTCGACGGGGCGACGCGCCGGCAGGTCAAGGAGCTGCTGGTGCTGACGGGCGAGCATCCAGAGGTCAACCCCGAGGTCGCCGCGCGGCTACGCGAGCACGGCCACGAGGACTTCACGGCGTACGTGGTGTGGACGTGCGAACGGGCGCTCGAGCGCGGTCTGCTGCCGCACACGAATCTTGGCGTGCTGTCGCGCGAGGACCTGGCGCGTCTGCGCGAGGTGACCGCATCACAAGGGCTGATGCTCGAGTCGGTGGCTGAGCGGCTGATGGACACGGTGCACGCGGGCTCTCCGACCAAGCACCCGGCTAGGCGCCTGGAGACGATCCGCGCGGCAGGTGAGCTGCGGATTCCGTTCACGAGCGGCATCCTCGTCGGGATCGGGGAGACCGAGCAGGAGCGGATCGAATCGCTGGAAGCGCTCGCGGCGGTGCACGCCGAGCATGGGCACATCCAGGAGGTGATCCTGCAGAACTTCGTGCCCCACCAGCGCTATTACGGTCAGGAGCCGGCGCAGATCGCCGACGCGGCCGCGCGCGAATACTGGCGCACCGGTATGGCGGACTCGCGCCCCGAGCTGGCGCTGCCCGAGTGGGCGTGTCCGGTGAACATCGAGGACATGAAGCGGCTGATCGCGCAGACGCGGCGGCTGATGCCCGACGTGGGCATCCAGATCCCACCGAACCTGGCTGACTGGTGGGGCGAACTAGTGGCCGCGGGTGCAACCGACCTAGGCGGGCTGAGCGCCAACGGCGATCACATCTCCCCAGAGCATCCGTTTCCCTCACCCCACCAGGTGCGCAAGGAGCTGCAGCGCGACGGTTACGCGCTGACCGAGCGGCTGTGCGTGTATCCCCACTACATCGACCCCGAGTGGATTGCGCGAGGGGTGATGGACACGATCAAGGTCAAGTACTGGAGCTTCATCCCGCGCCGCGGCTCGGGCCGCACAGACCCACCGGTGCCGATCCGTCCGGACCTGGTCGCCGGCGCGATCGAGCGCGCTCGTAACGGCGTGGCGCTGACGCCCGCAGAGCTGACGGCGATGTTCGCGGAGACGCGGTCGGAGGCGATTGAGGACATGCGCCAAGCCGCCGACGAGCTGCGCGCGGAGCTCGCGGGCGAGCTAGTGACGTTCGTGGTCAACCGCAACATCAACATCTCCAACGTGTGCACCGTCGGCTGCGCGTTCTGCGGCTTCGGCCAGGGCAAGCGCTCGCCGGATGCGTACGAGCACGACGAGGCGGAGTTTGTGGCGCGCATCCACGACGCGCTCGAGTTCGGCGCCACCGAGCTGTGCATCCAGTCGGGCATCCACCCCGACTGGCAGCTCGATGATTACCTCGGCTGGCTGCGCCTGGCCAAGACCACCGCGGCGGACGCAGGGGCGGAGCTGCACCTGCACGCATACAGCCCGATGGAGATCGCGCACATGTGCGACATCTCAGAGCTTCCCCCCGCGGAGGTATTCGCGCGGCTGCGCGACGCGGGGCTTGGCTCGACGCCGGGCACCGCCGCGGAGGTGCTACACGACGGCGTGCGCGAGCGCATCTCGCCGAACAAGCTGCCGGTCGCCCGCTGGGTGCAGATCATCGAGGCCTCGCACGCGGCCGGACTGCGCTCGACGGCGACGGTCATGTTCGGCCACATCGAGGAGCCGTGGGAGCTGGCCGAGCACATGCGCGTGATCCGCGAGCTGCAAGAACGCACCGGCGGGATTACCGAGTTCGTACCGCTGTCGTTCATCCCTTTCCAGACGCTGCTCGGGCGCACGCATGGGGTGCAAGAGATCTCGCGCGAGGAGAACCTCAAGCACACCGCCGTCTTCCGCCTCGCGCTCGGTCGGACCGTGCCGAGCTTGCAGGCTAGCTGGGTGAAGATGGGGCTGGACGCGGCCACTGAGTCGCTGCGCTGGGGCGTCAACGACCTCGGTGGAACGCTCATGGAGGAGTCGATCAGTCGCCTCGCGGGCAGCTACCACGGCACCCGCCTGGAGCCCGAGCAGCTCATTGCCGCGGCCCACCAGGCCGGCCGTCCCGCCGCCGAGCGTACGACGCTGTATGAGATCAGGCACCGCCACCCGACGCTATCTCCGTCCACGCCCGAGGAGATGCAGATCGCGACCTGTTAGCTGGCCGGCGCTGCGATCACAGCTTCGACGGCGCCGATCAGCGTCGCGCGAACCTCGGCCCGTTCGAGCTGTAGGTCGTGGGACAGGAGCCACCAGGTATGCACATCGCAGAGCGCGATCAGTGCAGCACGGCGCCGCGCGCGCGCTGGGTCCTTCACGCCCTCTAGGAACGGGCCGAACGCGTGCTCGACCCAGTCATAGTGAAGCTGGCGTGCTGCCTGTGAGAGCTTGGCGAGCATCGGCGGGCCGCTCTGCCAGGCGCCGATGCGCAACGCGCGCTCGCCCCAGACGTCGTAGTGGTCGAGCAGGTTCTCGACGGCGGCTGTGACATCCCCCCGGGGATGCTCCAGCGCCGGCCGATCACCTGCGCGGCACCGCGCATCAACGCCTGCAGGAGCAGCCCGTCCTTCGAGCCGAAGTGGCGCAGCAGCGTCTGCTTGGTGACGCCCGCGCGCGCGGCCAGCGCCTCGAGCGACGTCTTTTGCCAGCGGTCCCCGTAAAACTCGTCGATTGCGGCGTCGAGCAGCGCATCGCGCGTCTGCTGTTGCGCCCGCGCCCGCGCCACCTGGTTGTATTGGCGGCGCTCGATGGCTGTCAGTCCTGCAGTGCGAGGGACGCGGGTACGGAGGCGGCCAGGTAGCCGGGGATCGCGAGGATCGCGAGCGCGGTGGCGATCATCAGCGCGAGCGTGCTCAGCGCGGTCACAGCCGTGATGGAGTGCACGACGGGGAAGTTGACCGTGTTTGCCAGCGCGCGATCGGCCAGCTGCTGGCCGTAGAGGCCAAAGATCGCCCCCGTCAGGCAGCCCACGCCCAGCAGCAGCAGGCTCTCGAGCAGGATCGTGTGCCACAGTTCGGCCCGGGGGAGCCCCTCGAGCTTGAGCTTGGCCAGGCGCGGGCGGCGCTGCCAGATCATGGCGCCCATCGCCGCGGCCATCGCGAGTACCGCGGCGATCGGGATCAGCGTGGCGATCTGGGTCAGGCGTGAGAGGGCCTGGCGGCTGAGCGCCCTCTGCTGGACGGCGTGATGTTCGGCGCTTTGCACGGCGAGCCCGGAATGTGGGCCCAGCGCGCGCTCGATCTCGCGCACCGCCCGGGCGGACGCGACACCGGGAGCGAGCAGGATGCTGTAGGCGCTCGCATCCGGACTTCCCCACGCGCGCGCATAGTCAGAGGCGTTCATGACGATCGCGCCGGGCGCCCAGCCGATGTTGGTGGAGGTGGCCGCCAGGCGGAACCTCACTGGGTCGGGGGTCGGCAGCGTGACCGCCTGGCCGATCCGCAGATGATGTTCGGAGGCGAGCGCCTGCGAGAGGACCAGCCAGCCGCCGGCGCGCACGCGTTCGGTTGCCTGGCGCACGTTGCCCTGCACGAGCTGGCCTTCCGCTAGCAGCGGGGTGGCCTGGCCTGGCGGGGCGATCACGAGCACGCGGCGTTCGCCGTAGTTCAGTAGCCCGCTGCGGTAGAGACGCACCGCGCGCACGCCCGCAAGACGTTCGAGCTTGGCCTGGTCGACCGGCGCAAACGGAGTGGTGTTCAAGAGGTTGTAGGAGCCGGCAGGGGAGACCCACACATCGGTGGACGCGTTCGTTTCGCGCGCCGCGTTTTCGAGACCGCTCAGCAGGTCGCCGTGCGCGCCCTGGATCGCGACGCTGCCGAAAATCGCGATTGCGCCGGTCGCCGCGATCGCGACGGCGCGTGCGCCGGCCGCGCTCAGCTCCATCGCCGCCACGTGCGGGACGAGGGAAGTAATCGCGCGGGCGA
This sequence comes from uncultured Solirubrobacteraceae bacterium, assembly GCA_963830345.1. Lineage (GTDB taxonomy): Bacteria > Actinomycetota > Thermoleophilia > Solirubrobacterales > Solirubrobacteraceae > Palsa-744. The sequence continues at coordinate 1,150,050 of CAWHLZ010000001.1, forward strand.
GCCGCGTGACGAGCGCGAGCGTCGTGCTGAGCGCGATCGGCAGCTCTAGCAGCAGCGCTCCCACGAGCAGAACCATTCCCGGGATCGCCGCGTTCGGCGCGGCGAGCAGGATTGTGGTGGCCGCACCGAGACAGATCAGGCCGGCGAGCGCCTGCCGGGCGGGCGGGCTCACAATCGAAGCGGCGCTGGAGCCCTTGCGTGGGCCGATCGCGGCGAGCGGATCGCGGGAGAGGATGTCGCGCAACGGGCTGAGCACCGCCACGATTGCGGCCAGCATGCCGCCGCCGGCGGCGATCGCGACGCTCTGCCAGCTCACGAGGCGCTCCGAGCCGACGGCAAATGCCAGCGACAGGTACGCCGGATTGGCTCGAAAGAGGTGGATCGAAAGCTCCTCGCCCAATGCCAAGCCGAGCACGCATGCCAGGCAACCCAGCACGACGGCGTCGAGCAGCAGCACCGCGATCACGGTCTGGGGCGTATATCCCTCACGGCGCAGATCGACGACCAGTCGCCGGCGTTGCGGGACGGTCAGCAGCATCGCGTTGAACGCGAATAGGAACCCCACGAGCGCGCTGATCGCCGAGAACAGCGCGGTCGACTTGTTGCTCACCACGGCTGCCTTTGCGAACAGCTTTTCTTCATAGTCGATGGCCTCGACGTTCAGGCGCCCGCCGGCGAGCGCTAGGAGTGCGGCCCTCACTCGAGATTCCGCGCCTGCCGCGGGCGCAACGAGGATGCGGCTCAGGCGAGCGGGTAGGCCAGTCATTTCCTGTGCGAAGGACAGTGGCGCGATCGCAACAGCGCTCGCGACCAACGCGCCGACCTGCTGTTCGTGAAGCTGCGAGTACAGCGGTGCCTGGACGGTGTGTCCGGCGACTTGAAATGTCGCTTCCTGGCCGAACTTCGTGACCCCGATGGTCCTCGAGAGCGGAGCCGGGAGGATGACGGCGCCGATCCCTCCAAACGGCCTGATCGCGGTGTGACGCACGAGCGTGCCGCCGAGCTCGGACAGACTCGAGTCGGCTCCGATGAGCTCGACCGACTCGCTGCCGTTCGGGCCAATCGCGTTGGCGCCGGCTTCCAGCAGCGGCGCTGCGACGCGCACGCCGGGGATGCGGCGCACGCGCGCCAGTGTGCTTTCCGGGAAGCCCTGGGGGCCGCGTGCCAGGAGCTGCAGTGTCGCGCTGCCGGCGATCCCGCGCGAGAGCTGGGCCACGGAGCTCTGCAGGCTCGAGTTCGCGACCTGAGAGGCGAACAGCAGGGCAACCCCCGCGGCGATGCCCACGATCGCGAAGCACTCCTGCCAGAAGCGTGTGCGCAGGCGCACACGGTAGAGATGCAACGCGTTTGACGGTTTCACGACTACCCCCCGTCAGTGGAGATGGCGAGCCCGCCCAACCCGCCCAGCCCGTCCGCGCGTCCGCCTGTCGTTGTGCCCGCCCGCTCGGCGGGCACGTGCATCTGATCGGTCTCGTAGTCCGAGAGGCTGCCGTCGCGCAGCGTGAGCACACGGTCGGCGTACAGGGCCGCCATCGGGTCATGGCTTACGAGCACGCTCGCAATCTCCCGTTCGCGGCACAGTTCCTGCAGCAGCTCGAGCACTTCGCGCCCGCGCTGGGTGTCGAGGCTCCCGGTCGGCTCGTCCGCCAGCAGCAGGCGGGGCCCGGTGGAGAGCGCCCTGGCGATCATCACGCGCTGGCGCTCGCCCATCGACAGCGTCTCGGCGCGGTGGCGCATGCGCCCGCCCAGTCCGAGCCGCTCGAGCAACGGCGCGATCTCGCGCTGAGCCTCACGCCAGCGCCTCGTCTTGAGCAGCTTCAGCACCGCGTTGTCGATCGCGCTGACACCCGGCAGCAGGTCGAAGTTCTGGCGGATGAAGCCCAGTTCAGAGAGCCTGAAGTGCGAAGCCTCACGCTCTGAGAGCGAAGCGACGTCGCGATCACCGATCAGGATCGTGCCGGCCGTGGGCTCGAGCAGCATCGCCACCATCAGCAGTAGCGTCGTCTTGCCGGACCCGCTCGGCCCGTACAGCGCGACGGTTTCACCGGGCGCGACCTGCAGCGAGACGCCGTCGACCGCACGCACAGGCTCTCCGCCTACAGCCGGATAGTGCTTCACGAGGTCACGTAGCTCCAGCACTTAATCTCCCGGTTGTGCGTCGCACGCGACCGACGGAGTCAGTTGGACACGCTGCCGCTCACGTGCACGGTGATGGCGTCGTCTTTCGATTCTGCAATCACGCCGCTAAAGCTCAGACCTGACCCGTGGACGTGGGCATAGCTACCCGTCCCGCGGTTGATCGACATCGAGCCGATGAAGGTCTCTGTCCCGGCCGCCCTGTGATAGATCGCGGCCGCATGACCGGAGATCGAGCTGCCACCGTGATAGATGTTCACTTCGGCCGTCACATGGGTGGATGAGGTCGCGGTCAGGTGAACGTAGATTGTGCCGGTGACAGTGCCCGACGCCGAGCCCTCCTCGTTGAGTGTGAAGCCGTGCTTGCTGGTGAGATGCAGGCGTCCGGTCTCATTGAGGGAGACCGTTCTCGCGGTGAGCGCGGATGGATCCGCGGCCTGAGCGCCGATCGGCGCGAGCGCCATCAGTGCGGTGACAGACAGCATCGCGGCCGACCGCAACCCGCCGAGATTTGCCGATCGAGGATCGTGATTGTGCATGTGTTCTCTCTTTCTGCGGCTCGTCAAGGGCACGGCGTCGTGGCGAGCGCGCTGTCGCTGGAGCCGTCGGCATAGGTGAATTCGGCGGCAAACGGAAAGCCGCCCGCGGGACAACTGGAGGGTATGAGGACTGCATTCGCGTCGCGTGTCCGTCGCTGCGTGCTCGCGCCGATCGTCAGCGAGAAGGTGGCGATCGAGGCGTCAGGCTCGAGTCCGAGCGTGGAAATCGGGGGAACGGGCATCACCAGCTCTTCCCCATAGGGAGCCGCAACCGAGAGCACCGTCCCGCTGAGCACCACCCGCCTCTCGACCGGCGTGTAACCCTCGGCGAGGATCTCAAACGTCGGCTGGATGTTGCGTGGGGGGCCGAGGAAGGCCCACAGGGTGGCGTTCTCGGTGAGGTTCAGAGATCCTGCGTGCACCTCTGCGAGCGCGTGTCCACTGCCGATCTCAGATTGCGCAGGGCAGCCGCTCGCGCCGCGTGCCAGCAGGCGGGCGGCGGTGCAGCTGCGCAGGCTGGGGATGTTGAGCGTCAGCCCCGCGGGGAGCTCGAGGACCGACCGACGCAGGGGGGAAGGCACGCCGAATTCGCCTCCCGCGTAGTTGACGGTGAAGGTGAGTGCAGCCCTGGCTCCGAGGCGGTTGGGAGCGAGCGACGGCGCGATCGCGGCAGAGGTGAGCGCCTGCGCAGACGCGGTCGGGGCCGCGCACATGACCACGGCGATGAGGACTGTGCAGGCAGCTCCGATGGGCGATTGTGAGGGCATGAGGGTCGCTATCTGCACTCTACCTGTGTGGGCAGGACACAGCGCCCGCTTCGACTGTCCACGTCGGACCCTGCCTCCCGATTTCTATATTACTAATAGTAACACGAATCTATGGCACTCGTCAACGCAGCTGCTAGCCGAAGATCCCGATCTGCTGCGAGAAGCCCATGAGGTCGTACAGGATCGAGTAATCGCAGACGAGGCCGTCACGGAACGTGTAGAAGTCGACGCCCTCGATATCGAACGCCTTACCCGTGGGCGCGATCTTCGGCTGCTCCCTGGCGTGGCCCTTGCTCCAGATTGCCATCTCGCCGGTGAACGTTCCTGTCATGCGCCAGCGTATCCCGAGACCGGTGCCGTCGAGGTCGAAGAAGGCCGTGCCGACGCCTTGGAAATGAGTGTCGGGGAAGGCGCGGAAGAGCGCGTCGCTGAATGCTCTGAACTCGGCGCGGCCGTGCACGGTCTCGCCGTGCATCGCCGGGTCCTCCCAGGTGATGTCGTCGCTGACCATCTGTTCCAGCTCGTCGAGATCGTGCGTGTTCCAAGCGCGCTCCCAGCGCTCGAGAAAGCTGCGTAGCTCGCCGGTATGCGGCAGCCAGCGAGCCGAAAGCTCGCGCAGGTCGTCCGCGAGGTGCTCAAGTGCTTGGACGGATTGATCGGAGATCGGCGATGCGATCGTCATCAGGCTCCTTACCTGTCGTTTGCTGAAGTGCTCGCCCCAACGTGGCCTGAGAACTGCCCGTGGAAGCCGAAGGGGATGTGGTGGGGCGCCTGTGCGCGTGCAAGCTCGCTGAGATCGGACGCGTCTAGCACGAGCAGGAATGATGTGCTGGCGCTGGCGTCGAGCACCACCGACAGCAGCACGCCATCGTCCTCATCCCCCTCCGGGGATGATGCGGCGTGGGGGCGCGCGACGAACACCGGCTCACCTGGGTAGCAGGAGGGCTGTGACCAGGAGAGCGTCGATCCGTCTGTCGTGTCGGCCTTGACGATCTGCTCGAGCCATCCGCTGGGTCCATCGTTGACACCCCACACGTAGCGGTAGGGGCGCTCGTTGCAGCGCATGTAGTTGATGCGCGGCAGCTCGATCTCCCCGGTGGCCAGACGTTCGCGGCTGACGGATCGGTCGGAGCGGTGCAGGCGAAAGCGGGTCAGCTCAGCGGAGGAGATGGGCTTACCCGCGCGCAGGCGGTCCAGATACAGATCCTCGATCACGCTGGCGTCGGCGAAGGCGCACAGGTCGACCACGACCTCGTCGCCATCCTCGTAGGCATTGACGTGATGGAACGCGAAGCAGGCGTCAGTCTGGAAGCCCGTGCTCGCCCGGCCGGTGGCGCGGTCAACGAGTGTGAAGCGCGTGCCCCGCTCGGGCTTCCAGCGGTAGTTCTCGATGTAGGGGCGCCCGGACAGCGCCAGCGCCAGGGGGTTGACAACGAACGGGAACTCCGCCAGCACGAGCCAGCGCTCGGTGAGCCCGAAGGAGTGCATGTAAGCGGGCTCGCTCACCGGCAACGAGGCGATCGTGCGGGGCTGGCTCTCATTCGGTCCGACCGCGAAGAATCGGTAGCTGCTGCGCGGTCCCAGCTTGGCGGCGTAGTTGAGCATCCCGCCGCTCGCGCGATCCATGTGCGGGTGTGCGGTCGAGAGTTGTCCGGGGGCTCGATAGGGGCGCACATCAGCTGTCTTCAGCGTCGATGCGTCAAACTGCACCGGCAGCGGTGTCTCGGTCATCGCGATAAAGCGCTCGCCCAGCTTGGTCACGTTGACGTTGGCGTTGTCGGGCAGGGCGCTCCCCGCCGAGAACAGCGTCTGCACGCGCTTGAACAGCGAGCGGCAGGGATCGGTTGCGAACTCGCCGTAGACCATTCGGCCCTGCTCGCGGGCGGCGCGGTAGGAGCGGCTCTCAAGAAAGCGGTTGCCGTAAGAGACCTGTCCGCCTTCGATCGTAAAGCGGTGCAGCATCGCCAGGCCGTCGAACCAGTGGCGCATGCGCTGCCCGCCGACCTCGAACTTGGCGGGGCCGGTGCGTAGCAGCGAGCCCTGTAGCCACGGGGGCAGCTCGCCTTCGATCTCCAGCTCAGCGACGATCGTCTCCTGCTCGAGGGTGGAGAAGCCGAGCGTCGGCTTAGTCGCGGGAGCCGTGCTGACGGACATTACGATACCTCCTGAATGGTTCGGATCGGACGATACGTACCGTACGCTACTCTGGTGGAGATGTCAAGCACGCGTCTGACTGAGACCTCGTACATCGTCCTGGGCCTGCTCGAGCAATTCCAGCCGGCGACCCCGTACGACCTCAAGCGCGTGGCCCAAGTGAGCACGATCAACTTCTGGAGCGTGCCGCACACGCAGCTGTACAGCGAGTGCGCGCGGCTTGCAGAGGCGGGGCTGCTGTCAGAGGAACGAGAGCAGACAGGCAGACGGCGGCGGATCTACCGTGTCAGCGAGAGTGGAGTGCAGGCGCTCGACCGCTGGCGCTCGGAGCCGACGGACGCACTTGAGCAAGTCCGGGACGCGAGCACGCTGAAGCTGTTCTTCGGCGCCGATCCGGTCACGCTCGCCGCGGCCCAACTGGAAGCGCACCGGCGCCAGCTGACTGCCTACGAGCAGCTGCACGAGAGCTACGCGCAGATGCCGCGCGGGATGCGACTGGCGCTAGAGGCGGGGATCGGCCACGAGCGCGAGTTCATCCGCTTCTGGTCGCGACTGCTCAGCGAAACAGATCCTCCTCCAGCGGACGCATGAGTGCAACCGCGCCGGGGCCGTTCTCGTCGGTGACATAGCGCTGCAGCCCGTCGATGACAACGACGGGCTCGCGCGAATCCTTCGCCCGCGCTAGGTCAGCGCTTGCGGCGGCGGCGTCGGCGACCGCCAACCACGTGGCCCGCAGCTCCAGGCCGCTGGCGTCGCTGCGTCCGCGCCAGTCATCGAGCGGCTGCATCCCGGCGAGCCCGATTGCGACGTCGAGCTGGCCGTGGCGCCAAGCGCGGCCGAAGCTGTCGCTGATTAGCACCGCGGGGGCAACGCCATTGCGCTCGTGCCAGCCAGTCAGGTCACGCAGGCGCGCGCGGATGCGCCGCGCGGAGGCGTCGGGGTCGCGCGGCAACAGCACAAGCGTGTCGCTGCTGCCTGCGTCGGAGGCGTTGGAGGCGTCGACGCCGGCGTTGGCGCACACGAAGCCGTGGTGCGTGCGACAGACGAGCACGCCGCGCTCGGCACGCAGCACCTCGACGGATTGGTCGAGCACGACCTGCACGGCACGGGGGTCCTTGTCCTGCCCGCCGGGGCCGGGCGGCGCGGCCGCCAGCTCGATTGCGCGTGCGCTTGGACGCACGTCCGCGAGCGCGACAACGGCGCCCTCGGACTTGGACACGACCTTCTGTGCGATCGCCACCACCTGGCCCGCTCGCAGCGGTTCCGGGCCGAGCGCGGCGAGGATGAGCGAGGCGAGGTCGTCGCCTGTGCACACCTCGGGAAGGCCATGCAGAGCGCGTGCGGAGAAGTTGGCCACGTGCCGCTGGGCTCAGGCGGGGGTCTTGATTGAGAGGATGCGTTCGGGCGCTCCGAGCACGGCCCGTGTGCGGAGCGCCCCGGCGGGGTGTCCCGCCAGGCGCGCGCGGAGCGCGTCGAGGTCGGCGCCGGTGTCGATATCGAGCAGCAGCGAGGGCACTCGCTCGACACGACAGGCAACGCCGGCGGCGAGCGCGAGCGCGCGGTGGCGCTCGCAGCTGTCAGGTCCGAAGCTGGGGGAGATGGCGTCGGGTGGCGCGAGTAGCAGGCCGTTGGTACCGCTGCCGTGTCGGTCGGGCACGATCAACACTGCGGGTGGCTGATCGTCGTCTGCGTGGGCGCCCAGTAGCACGTCGAGCTCTGCCGGGTCGAGCGCGGGGCAGTCGCCGGGTACACACAGCACCCGCTCGAATCCCTCGCGCAGCGCGCGTCGCACACCGAGCGTCGCGGCAGCGGGCTGGCCGGTCTCAGCGTCATCCGCGACGACGATCGCCCCCTGCGCGAGTGCAGTGTGGGCGACGGTTGGCTCGCTGGTGACGACAATGGTCTGCGTGATCGCCTCGCACTGGGTAAGCGCGGCCAGTACGTCGGCGACCATCGCGCTCGCAAGCTCCCGCCGCAGCGTGTCGGCGACGCTCGCGCCCAGGCGCTGCTTGGCGCGGACGAAGCACTTGACCGGGAGGATGGCGGCGGTGCGCACGCCAAGAGCGTAGCCATGCGCTACGGACGTGCCCGACCGGATCGCGAAGCAGGCGCTCACGCCGCTTGCGCGCCCGAGCGGCGCTATTCGCTTGGCTTGAGCGTCACGCGCATGTTCAGCTGCTCGCCAGACTGCGGCTGAGTCTTTGCCTGGGTGATCTTGTCGCCGTTCATGTCCTGGTCGTGGCCGACGAACACGTCGGTCTGCGCCGTTGCGTCTTTGACGAGGACCTTGAATTCTCCACCCACCGAGGCCAGCCCGATGTAGTCACCCTTCTGCACGAAGAAGTTCGTGGGTTCGTAAGTGTAGGTGCCAGGGTGGTTGGGAAGTGTGAACGCCTGGGTCGTGCTGAGGATTTCCAGTTCCCCGTCGGGCAGGGGGCGGAGGTCCTGGAAGTGGAGGTTTTTTTCACACACTTCCGCAGCGACTGGGCAACCACCGGCGAAGTAGCCACGCACTTCCACCTTCGTCACCTGACCGTTCTCCGGAACCCCCTGCGAGGAGGTGGTTGCGGTGTGCGCCCAGCTCGGCGCACGCAGTGTCGCCAGGGAATCTGGGCTGGGCCCGAAGAATTCTTCGAGTTCGTCGATGACCATCCACAACACATAGTCTTCGAGTGCTTTCCAGGCCACTTCGGGTTCGTCGTCGAGGATGGCCCCGAAGAAGATGAGCTCGGCCTGCTCTTTGCCAATCGGTTTTAGCTCCGGCGGCAGCGTCGAGGGCAGCGGCCCGAACGCGTCCGCACCGAGGCCAAGATCGTTGATCACAGGGGTGAAAACTGTGTTCAGCCCGCCAGCGCCCCCGCGACAGTCGGCGGCGAAGTGCACGAACGTCGATCCGATCCCGTTGTGGTTCCATGGCAGAGCGCCAGGTCCGTCGAAGAAACTGTACGTCAGTCCTGGCGCCGGTTTGCCGGTGGGAGCGAGTTTGACGGTGTCGGTCAGCGCCCAGCACGCGCGAATGTCGGTGTTGCCGATGTTTGCGTTCGGCTGCACGCCGACCTCGACGAATGATCCAAGCTTGTGTCCATCTTCCTGGCTCCACTGATCGGTTGTGGCTGGCACCATCCCGGTGAATGCAAACGACAGACCCGCATATGCCTCCGGCATGCGTTTGAGCTTCTCTGGTTCCTCACCCAAGATGAGCTTGGCGGTATACGCGCCGAGAGCGTCGTCATCGGCGGCCCGTGCGGTGGCGGCGGTGCGTCTGTCGAGCGCGAGCACGACCGTATGGAAAGTGGTCGAGCGCTTATTGCGGTGCGTGCGCGTGGCGGTCAGGGCGATCACGCTGGGCGGCAGCCCGCGAGCGTCGGGGGCGAAGAGTTGGAGCTCGGGAAACTTCGCCACATGCGATGGGATCGTGGTGGTGATCTCCTCGATCGTCACGTCGCCTTCCGCCGGCGTGGGAACCTCGACGCGGATGGCCTTCGCCTTGGAGCTCGACGCGAGTGTGGTCGCCGGCGCGAACAGGGCACCCGCCAGTGTGAGCAGGGCGCCCGCGGCGGCGCAAAAGCCGGATGCTCGCCAAAAGCCGGATGCTCGCCATCCGGCGCGGGCGCGAGCGGCAGATATGTACGACCGAGTCTCCCCGGGTGAGTTCACCTCATCGATTATGCACGACCGCTCGGTCGATCCAACAGCTGGCAGCTTCCGCGCGGAACCGACCCTAGCCGGCGCCCGTGCTCACCAACCGAGCAGCATCAGCCCGACGGTCACTCCGGGGCCGATCGTGACCATCAGGCCGCGCTTGCCCGGCTCGGGCTGGTAGCGCTCGATCGTGTCCTTGAGCACGTACAGGATTGAGGGCGTGCCGATATTGCCGTGGTCAGCCAGTGCGTCCCAGCTCGTGGCGACGTCCTCGCGGGAGAGCGCGAGCGCGTTCTGCACGTTCTCGATGATGCGCCTGCCGCCGGGATGCACGATCCAGTGGTCGATTTGCGAGTGCTCTAGATGGTTGCGGCGCAGGAACCCTCCGACGACTGCGGGCAGGCCGGCGCCGGCGAGGTCCGGTAGCTCCCGGGCGAGGTGCAGGTAGCTGTCCTCCTGCGCCAGATTCAGCTTGACCGCGCCGAGTGCACCGCCTATCTGGTGGACCTGGGAAGCGAGGATGACGGGACCGTCCGCGCGCGGATTGTCGGAGAGCAGAGCCGCTGCGCAGCCGTCGCCGAAGATCGCCGAGCCCACGGTCTTCGCCTTTGGATCCTCCGGCGTGGCTCGCATCAGGGTGCCGCTCATGCTCTCCGCCGCCACGACCAGCGCCTGCTTCTCTGGGTGCTCATGCATCGCTTGGGCCGCCAGCCGCATGAGCGGCACCCCGCTCGCGCAGCCGACGCCGGTGATGTGGTACTTGTCGGTCGTGGGGTCCATCTCGTAGTGGTCGACCAGGCGGTGAGCGAGCGTGGGACAGCCGAGCGAGTAGAGGCTCGCGGTGATCACCGTCCCGACCTCGTTCGGATCGAGCTCGAGCCCGTCGACGGCTCGGATAGAGTGGTGCATCAGCTCCTGCTCGATCTGCGCCGCGCGGCCCTGCAGCGTGCGCCCCAGGAAATCCGGACTCAGTTCGAGATGGCGGCGCTTGACCCCACAACGTTCAAAGATGCCCTCGGCGAACTCGTTGCCCTTCAGCCCCAGACGATCGAGGACCTGCTCCTGCAAGAGGGCATCATCCGAGTGGGAGACTGTGACCGCCGCGATCCGCGGGCCGACGTGCCGCACGGGACGGCGCGCGACCGGCGCCGGATGGACGACAAGCGATCCTCCGTTGGCGCGGTTCGAGCCATTGTACACAGTCGAGACTCCTTGGTTGGCGGTGGACGTCCGGTCCGGGCCGTCCAGCTGGGGTTTCGACGATATGCGCAAGAGCAGACTGTACCCGGTGCGCAGGCGTCGTTCTTATCGACTTCTTCGCGCCGCCGGGCCTCGGTCTGCTGCGATGACAGCGATCGTCCGAAGAGAGGATTGTAGATGAATGACATCAAGAAGCCGTCTGGTATCGCGCTGATAGGAGCGGGACTGCCGCGCACGGGAACGCTCACGCAGAAGCTTGCGTTGGAGGAGCTCGGCCTCGAGCCTTGCTACCACTGGGTCAACGTGATTGCCGATCTCGATCAGGTCGGGCTATGGGATCGGGCATTGGACGGAGAGGCACCGTGGGAGGAGATCTTCAACGATCATCGCTCGACCGCCGACTGGCCCGGTGGCTACTTCTACCGCGAGTTGATGGACTTCTATCCCGAGGCCAAGGTGCTGTTGAGCGTGCGCGAGCCGGAGTCGTGGGAGCGCAGCTTCAGGCAGACGATCTGGACTATGTGCCACGGCGAGACGCTGATGCCCCTGCTCTCGCGCGCCCGCGCGCAGGTCGATCCCCGCTGGCAGCGCTACCTGGCGCTCGTCGATCGCATGTTCTGGGGTTCGCAGGGTACGTTTGCCGCTGGGCACGCCGACCCGGCGCAGCTGATCGCGCAGATGCTGGAGCACAACGAGGAGGTCAAGCGCGTCGTCCCCGCGGAGCGGCTGCTCGTGTGGGAGGTCACCGACGGATGGGAGCCACTGTGTGAGTTCCTCGAGGTGGACGTCCCCGACGGTCCACTACCGCACGCAAACGACCGCGACACGTTCCTGGAACGTGTCGTCGATGGGGCTCTCGGTGCGCTCTCCGCGTGGCGTGAGAGCGGCGTTCCGGTAGCGGGTTGACGCCGGCGAAACACCTCGCGAAGCGATCCTGTGGGGGCCTCGGCAGGTCATCCGACAGGGTTTAGAGGGGCTATCCGGCGAGGGCTGCGGCAAAGGACAGCGTCTGCTCGGCCAGGTGTGCTCGCGCGTCGGCGTCGTCCATGCGCGTCTCGGTCTGCAGGGTCGTCAGGCGCCCGACGTCTTCGTCGGCGACGATCCCATCGAGCAGGTCGCCGTAGAAGTCGGCGATTCCATCGGCGCTCAGCTCAAGCGCGCCGAAGGCCATGAACGATGCGGTCGGTCCCTTGAGCACCTCGCCGCCGACGATTGGGCTGACAGCGACTACGGGTGCTGTGGCGGCGAGCAGCGCCTCGTGGATTCCCGGCACAGCGAGGATCGGGGCGATCGAGGCGAGCGGGTTGGACGGTCCGATCACGATCGCACGGGCCCCCGCGATCACCGCGAGCGCCTGCTCGCTGGCGCGCGCCTGCTCGGCGCCGCGGTACTCCAGTCCCTCGATCATGCCGGCGGCGTGCTCGCGGATCATGAACTCCTGGAACGAGCACCACCCGGCCGATCCGGTTCGCACCCACGTGCGCACCGGATCGTCGCTCACCGGCAGCACCTGCGAGCGGACGCCGATGGCGCCGTTCAGGCGCGCGAGCGCCGCAGTGGGGGAGAGGCCCTCGGCGAGCATCCGCGTGCGCTCAATGCACCAGGCTAGGTCGCGATCGCCGAGGTTGAACCACACATCCACGCCGAGCTCGCGCAAGGCGTCCATGACGGCAAAGCTGTCGCCGCGTAGGCCCCAGCCGCGTTCGTCGATCACGTCGGCCAGCCAGAACGAGACGAGGTCAGGGTCGGGCGATACATGCGCGCCGTAGATCTCAACGTCATCGCCGGTGTTGACGATCGCGGCCAGACGCTCCGGGCCGGCGACGTCGGCGATACCCCGCGCGAGCTTGGCGCCGCCGGTGCCGCCCGTGAGGATCACAATGTCGGGGTCGCTCACTCCCACAGCAGCTCGGGCAGGCTCGTCAGGCGGATGCCCGCGTGGACCTTGTAGCGGGCGTTAACGGCGATCAGCAGCGCGGTCAGCGCCTCGGTCGTGCGCGCCATCTCCAGCGCTCCGCAGTCGACACAACGCAGGCCGTCGATCCGCTCGATAACGGTGGCCGCGCGGCGCTTGTCCGCGCGCGAGTCGCCGCACACGAGCACATCCTGCGCCAGCGGGTGCGCGAGGTCACGCAGCGACGCCGCGCTGACGGTGTGCAGCGCCGAGACTACGTGCACGCCCTCGGGCGCCATCTCGGCCGCCTGCTGGGCGGCCGAGCCCTGCCACACGCCGAGCATGCGCGTGGCCTTGGCGCCGACGGCAGCCGCCAGCGGCACGGTCGCGTCGATCAGCAGCTGGCCAGGGGTGAGCACATCCTTCAGATTGGCGAGCGTCTCGGATTGGTTGCGGAAGGGCACGCTCAGGATCACGGTGCCCGCGGCGCCCACGGTGCGCACCGCACCGGCGTTGTCGTGACCCGAGAAGGAGCCAGCGGAGAGGATCGCGCGAGCCCGCTCGGCGGTCTCCTCAGCCCGGGCGGCGTCGCGTGAGCCAATCGCGACGGGTGCGCCGGTGCGCGCGAGCCGCAACGCGAGGCCGAAGCCGAGTGCCCCTGAGGCGCCGATGACTGCTACCGGGTCGGGGCTGGAGGGTGCCACGGCGGCCGAGTATAGGCTTGCACGACGATGCTCGATCGAGGCGCCTCACAGTGAGCGAGCTGCCACAGGTCGTGAGCATCAGGGAGGTGGGTCCGCGCGACGGCTTTCAGAACGAGCCGGAGATCATTCCCACCGAGCGCAAGATCGAGCTGATCGACGCGCTCGCGCGCACCGGCGTGCGGCGGCTGGAGGTGACGAGCTTCGTGCGCCCGGATGTCATCCCCCAGCTAGCCGATGCCGCTGAGGTGCTGGTTCGGATTGATGTGCCCCGGGACGTGAGCGTGTCGGTGCTGATCCCCAACGAGCGGGGGCTGGACGCGGCGCTGGAGCTGCGCGAGCGCGCCGGCGCAAGCGCGGGTGCGCAGCATTCGTCCGGCGGTGGCGCCGGCCCAGGCGGATCCGGTTCGGATGCTGGTGGCGCCCGCCAGGTGTTCGACGAGATCAACGTGTTCATGTCTGCGTCGGAGACCCACAACCGCAAGAACGTCAACCGCTCGATCGCCGAGTCACTGGCGGGCCTGGAGGTCGTGCTCGCACGCGCACGCGCGGCCGGGCTGCGCTGCGAGGGCGTGATCTCTACATCGTTCGGCTGTCCATACGAGGGCCATGTGCCGCCCGCGCGGGTGCTGGAGATCGCCGCGCGCCTGCGCGACGCGGGCGCCCAGGAGATCGGCTTCGGTGACACCACCGGCATGGCCAACCCGCGCCATGTGCGCGAGTTCTTCGCTACGGCCAGCGGGTCGCTGGGGGAGGGGCTGGAGTTGACGGCGCACTTCCACAACACGCGCGGTCAGGGTCTCGCGAATGTGCTGGCGGCGCTGGAGGCGGGGGTGGCGAGCTTCGAGTCGAGCTTTGGCGAGCTCGGTGGCTGTCCGGTGCCGGCGGGCGCGACCGGGAATATTGCCAGCGAGGATCTCGTGTCAATGCTGCACGAGATGGGCATAGAGACCGGTATCGACCTGCCGTCGCTGCTCGCGTGCGCGCTTCGCGCGCAGGAGATCCTCGGCCGTCCGCTGGGCAGCCACACGCTGGTGGCCGGCCCGGTGGAGTGGTAGCCGACGAGGTGCACCCCGGCGCCCCACCCTGCGGCCATCCCCGACTGGAAGCCGTGCCCGGAGCGCCAGGCTTCTTCTCCGAGGGCGGCCGCTTAGCTCGCGAGAGCCCCCGCGGGCTCCTCCTGCTCTGCGTGCTCCTGTGCGCGAGCGCTCTCGCGCGCGATGGCGACGCAGTACTCCTGAACCGCGACCTCCATCTCCAGTGACTGTGCGATCGTCGGGCGGGCGGAGGCATCGATCACACGCTTGGCGCGTCCGACGGCGACGTGCGAGTTGGCGAGCAGCTCCTCGACGAGTGCGTGCGTGGCCTGCTCGAGCTCCTCGGGTGCGACCACGCGGTTAAGCAGGCCGATGCGCTCGGCCTCGGTGGCATCGATCGTGCGCGCGGTCATGATCAGCTCCTTGGCGCGGCCGAGGCCGACGACGGCGGGCAGGCGGGTGGAGCCACCAACGTCGGGGATGATCCCGAACCTGACCTCCGGCAACCCCAGCTGGGCGTCGCTGGAGGCGATCCGCAGGTCGCACCCGAGCGCCACCTCGAGCGCGCCGCCGACGCACGTGCGGTGGATCTGGCAGACGACCGGCTTGGCCATCTCTTCGCAGATGTTCGCGCAGTCGAGGAACACTTTGCGAAACGGACGCAGCATGCCCGGTCGACTGGTGGAGTCGGCGAGCTCGACGAGGTCGACGCCGGCGGAGAAGACTGGGCCTTCGCCGCGCAGCACCACGCAGTGGACCGACTCCTCGGCGGCGGCCTCGCGCAGCGACTCGCGGAGCGCGCGCAGCAGCTCCTGACTCATCGCGTTGCGCTTCTCCGGGCGGTTCAGCACCACGTGCCTGACCGGGCCGTGGTCCTCGGTGTAGACGATGCTCATGGCGCGCCTCCTGTCGGTGAGCGTCCCGTCGGGCATCCTCCGGTCGGACGAGCCTCGTACAGGGCCAATTGGTCACAACAGCGTACGGAAGGACGCCGCTGCTAGCATGATTGCACCGATGATGCAGAGGCTGATGATCCAGGCCGAGCCGGAGCTCGTCGAGCGCGCTAGGCGTCGCGCCCGCGAACGCGGTGTGTCCGTGGCGCAGGTCGTGCGTGAGGCGATTGAGCACGAGCTGGGGTCCAGTGAGGAGGAGCGCATCCCGCCGTCGCTCAACTGCATCGGTGCGTTCTCGTCAGAGCGCGGGGATCTGTCGCGCCGCGCAAGTGAAGACGAGTTCGAGCCCGAGCCATTTCGCTAGTCATCGACACAGGCCCGCTACTCGCCGCGATCGACGCAAAGGATCAACAGCACAATGCCTGCGCGGGATTGCTGAGCACCGTGAGGGGATCGCGGATCGTGCCCTCGCCGGTCCTGGTCGAGTTCGACAATCTGACCTCGCGAGAGCTAGGCCGCGACGCAGTCACGATGCTGCTCGATGAAATCGGCCGCGGTGCGTACGAGGTCGAAGACCTCACCCCGGCCGACTATATGCGCGTTCGAGAGATCCTCACCACCTACGCCGACCTTCGCGTGGGCTTCGTAGATGCGGCCGTGCTCGCCGTGACCGAGCGCCTGCGCGAGCCAAAGCTCGCGACGCTCGATCACCGTCACTTCTCCGTCATGCGCCCCAGGCACGTCGACGCGCTCGAACTGCTGCCCGTGTAGATCGCCACGCGAACGCACGATCGGCGGAGTCGGCACCCCATTCGGGGCACACCCCGAGGGGCGCAGGCAGGCAGGCGGAGCTCCATAACGTCTCGCTCAGCTCAGGTCCAGCACGGTCGTCGGCGCTTCGATCGCTTCGTCGTAGCCCTCGCGCGGCACAATTGCGGTGCCGACGGCGAAGAACTCGATCGTGTGGCTGCCCCAGCCGTGGCTCTTCTCCTGCAGCTGCACGCCGACGATGCCCTCCGCACTGATTTCCTGCGCCTCGCTCTGCATCCGCTCCATCGCCAGCTCACGCGCGTCGTACAGGGCCTGCGTGAAGTTCGACAGCTCGACGTTGCGTCCCGTCTGCGCCATCGACTGGAGCATCCCGCGATGGGCGACGTGGTAGACGCAGCTGCCCATCACCATCCCCACCGGGCGGTGGCCGGTGCGCAGCAGCGTCCAGAAGTCCTGGCCTGACAGGTCGCTCGTGAACGGCCTGCCGTTGGGAGCGCGATGCAGCACGCCGTCGCGGTGCTTGACCGCGGTGCCGATCGCGATGAACTCCGCCATGTCCTGACCCCACTCGTAGCGCCCGATGTCCAGGCGCACGCCCACCACGCCGTCCGCGCCGAGCTGGTCGGCCTCCTCCTCCATGCGTGTCATCGCCAGCTGGCGGGCCCCATACATGGCTTCGGAGAGGACCGTCATCTCCTGGCTTTTCTTCCAGCCGGACATCTGGATGCCGATGTGGTAGATCGAGCTGCCGACCACCAACCCCAGCGGCTCGAAGCCGGCCTGCTTGACGAGCAGGAACTCGTTCACCGACAGGTCCGAGGTGAACAGGCCCTGGCGGTTCTGCTCCAGGCGGGCACGACCCGCCTCGGGGACGCCCTCCAGCGAAGATGGGTCGTACGGGGTCTCGCGCTCGTTCATGTGGTGCTCCTTCTCAGGTGAACAGGTCGACTGTTGGTTTTGGGGCCTGGACGGTGGCGTTGCCGTGTTGCTGGATCGCGGTGCCGACGGCGGTGAAAGTGACCATCAGCCCTCTGAGCTCGCGCCCGCCGGCCAGGCCGCCGCCCACGCCCATGCCGCCGCTCAGCGTGTGCGGTCGCGCGCTGTGCTCGATCTTCACGCCGACCACGCCGGAGGCGCCCAGCGAGGAGGCCTGACCGGCGATCTGCTGCATGACCGCCTCCCGCGCGCTGTAGATGGCCTGGGTGAACTCGCGCAGCTCAAAGCTCTGGACGCCCATCGTCAGCGGCCCGCCGCCGCCGAGCATCCCGCCGCCGCCAACCATCCCGCCGTAGACGTAGCTCGTGAAGAACACCGCGCTGTGCGCGACGATCCCCAGCGGCTCGAAGCCGCCCTGCAGGAGCATCGCGTATTCCGCGACCGACAGCTCGGTCAGCACCGGGTGCTTGGCGTGCGCGCCTTTGCGGTGGACCGCCGTGCCGACGACTATGTGCTCTAGCGCCAGCGTGCCCGTGTCCAGCTGGCTCTCGCCAGCGCGCGTCTGCACACCCACGACCGCGTCCGCGCCGACGTGACGCGCCTCCTCGCCCAGTCGCACCAGCGCTCTCCCGCGGACCTCGTTCAGCGCCTGCGAGAGCGTGTCGAGCTCGAACAGGACCGCACCGCCGCCGTAGCCCGTCGCGCCCCACGCGCCCTGATAGCCCAACTGGTAGATCGAGCTGCCCATCACCTGCGACAGCGGCTTTAGTCCCAGCTGGTGGCACAGCGCGAAGCCGTTCACCGACAGGTCGGAGGTGAACGATCCGCCCCGCTCGCTCAGCTTCCGCAGGCGCCGCTCGGCCGAGAGTGGGATGCCGCCGGCCTCGATCCGCGCGAGCGATTCCTGCTGCTCGCGCTCAGATGCCTCCTGCCCCGGATCCGGGTCGCTCATCTCAGTGCTCTCGCTTTTTCATCTCAGCGCAGCAGCTCCTCGAGTGCCGCTCGCGCTTGCGCGCTGCGCTCAGCCTCGGCGCGCAGGTCGGCGGTCAACGCGGCGATCCATGCGTTCGGGTCAAGCGACTCGCGCTTGATCGCGATACCTCCGGACTGACGCTCGCGGAAGCCCTCGATATGCGTGCCGTCCACCGCCAGCTGATAGCAACATGAGCCGAGCTCGACCTGCACGCGGCGCACCCGCTTCTCGCCCCGGCCGAGCAGGCCGGTGCCGTGGCGCTCCACACGTGCCACGCCTGGTAGCGCTTGCTCGAGCTTGGTGGCCAACACCTCGACCGAGATCGCCAGCTCGGCGCCGTCACCGCGCAGGCCGGCCGCCGCGAGGTCGAAGGTGTCCTCGTTGCTCACGCGTTGGAGGGTACCGACAGTCGGAGAGACCGGCCGCAGCGTGTCGCGACCAGTCTCTCCGCTCATGCCCGGCTCGGCGCCGCCATCCCCTCAGTGCGCCAAACCGAGCTTGAGTCCTCGGGTCAGCGCGCGAGGTCCAGCGTGTTTTCAGCGTCGTTCACGAAGTACAGTCCTTTCAGGTTGGGTGTTGCCGTGAGGCCGAACAGACCACCACCGCCGGCGCCCGTTTCGAGCGGCTGGAACTCGGCGCCGAACGGGGTCGTCTCGACGACGTTCCCGTCGCCCGCGTTGGCCGTGAGGATGTCGCCGTTCGGGGCCATCGTGAGCCCGAGCGGGCTGTTCAGGTAGCCGTCCCTGGCGATCGTGGTGCCGCCTTCTTCGACGGGCGTCGAGCGGCCGAGTGCGTTGGGGACAGCAGCGATGCGGTTGCCCTGCGTGTCAGCGACATACAGGGTTCCTTCATCGCTGAGAGCCACGCCCGTGGGGCCGACCACGAGCGCTTCAGGGTCTGTGCGCTCCGGGAAGCCGTTCGCGATGACCGTCATCGCCGTGACCTTCGGCGGCTGGTGCGCGTTCGTGTGCAGGCGTATGCGCACGACGGTGCCTTCGTCGACCGGGGTTTTTCCAGAGGCAACAGTGCCGTTGAGGACGTTGGTGACGAACAGCGTCGTGTTCTGTCCTTCGCCCGCCGCGGTCATGTCCCAGGGCCCGTAAATGGGTGGCCCCGAGATCGTCTCCACGACGTGGCCGCTGCTATCCAGCACGATCAGACATCCAGCCTTCGCTGTGGCCGATTTGCCGTTTTTGGTTGGCAGGCTCCCCACCACGACATACCCCTGCGGCAGGATCGCCAGCGCCGTCGTCAGGCCTACGCCGCCCGGACAGGGACCTGGGAGCGAGGCGGGATCGATCTGGGCGAACAGCGAGAGGTGTCCGCTCGGCGTCAGCTGGACGAGCGTGGTGCCCGTTCCCTGGAGGTTTTCCGAGTCGTTGAAGTTGCTGATGAGAATGTCCCCGGCGACCAGCGAGCCTGCGCTCGTGGACACGTCGACGATCCCGTAGGGGTTCTCGTCGCCGTTGGACGGGACCGTGCTGCCGACCGTCGCGATCGTGCCGAGCTGCCCGATAAACGAGCGTTCGAACGCCAGCGCGGATGTCGGAGCGAGCACCGCACAGGCAAGCAGCGCGGCGAGCCCTCCCAGCAGTGCGACCGCGGAGATCGCGGGGCCTCGGACAGGATTGAACATGACGGCTCCTCCAGTCGATTGATTGCTTTCAAGGTGGAGAGACTCCGCAGCCGGCTCTACCTTCCCGGCGTCGCGAACAGGAGCGCAGCCGTAATAGGCTGCAGTGTCCAATTCGAAGAACGCGAGCGGAGGTCTGATGGCGCAGCGGATCGAGAAGGTGGGAGTGCTGGGGGCTGGGCTGATGGGTCACGGCATCGCCCAGGTGGCCGCCCAGGCGGGCTATGAGGTAGTACTGCGGGAGCTCGACGAGGCGGCCCTGCAAAAGGGAGTCGGCAAAATTGAGAAGCAGCTGGCGCGGGCGGTCGAGAAGGAAAAGTCCTCGCAAGCGGACGCCGATGCGGTGCGTGGGCGCATTCGAGCCACCGTCGACTACGGGGACCTTGCTGACTGCGACCTCGTGATCGAGGCGATCACCGAGAGCCTGCCGCTGAAGCTCGAGATGTGGCGCGAGGTCGATCAGATCGTTAAGCCGGAGGCGGTGTTCGCGACCAACACCTCATCGCTGGCGGTCATCGACCAGGCGGCCGTGACGGGTCGTCCCAGCCAGTTCGTGGGCCTGCACTACTTCAACCCCGCCCAGGTGATGAAGCTCGTCGAGGTCGTGCGCTGCGTGACCAGCACCGATGAGGCGTTCGCGACCGCGCTGGAGTTCGCGCGCTCGGAGGGCAAGCTCGCGATCCCCACCAAGGACAAGGCGGGCTTCATCGTCAACCGCCTGCTCGTCCCGTACTTGCTAGACGCGATTCGCGCCTACGAAGAGGGCGTCGGCTCGGTGGCGGAGATCGACGAGGCGATGAAGGCCGGCGCCGGACACCCGATGGGGCCGCTGACGCTCGCCGATTTCGTCGGCCTGGACACGCTCGGATCGATCTGCGATGTGCTGTTCGACGAGTTCCGCGAGCGCCGCTTCGCGCGACCGCCGACGCTGCGCAAGATGCTCAGCGCGGGCTGGTTCGGGCGCAAGTCGGGAATCGGCTTCTACGACTACTCGGGCGAGGCGCCCGTCGAGAACCCTGGCATCTAGGCCGGGTCAGTCGGGGCCGGTGAGCACGGCCGGGCGGGCGCGGCCCGTCTGGACTACATTCAAGGGCATGAGCGACCTGTCGAGACTGCGCGTCGCCGACGCCGACCGCGAGCAGGTGATCGACGAGCTGCGCGAGCACGCCGGCGCCGGCAGGCTTACCTCCGAGGAGCTCGAGGAGCGCATCGGCGGAGCGTACGCCGCGTCCACGCGCGGCGAGCTCGACGCGCTCCGGGCCGATCTGCCGGTCAGCTCCGCATCGGTAAAGCTCGCACTGGTCAAGCGCAAGGGGCGGCTGCGTCGTCGCCTGCTGCAGGAGGCTGGCGGGTCTGTCGGCGTCTCGCTGCTTAGCGTCGGCATCTGGCTCGCCAGCGGACCCGCCGGCAGCTTCTGGCCCGGCTGGGTGATCGGTGTCACGTTGCTGCCCGTGGTGCGCGACGCCTGGCGCCTGTTCGGACCGGCCTCCGATCTAGACGTCGTCGAAGCGCGGCTGCAGGCACGCCACGAACGCCATCTCGCTCGCGGCGGTCGCGGCCGCCACCGGTATCGAGGGCTGCCGCGACCGTGAGTGCGCTGAGCGACGCCACCGAGCGCGCGCTCGGTGGCGGGCCCGAGCGCCACCGGGAGAAGGCGCTGGAGCAGGGCAAGCTGCCAGTGCGCGAGCGCGTCGCACTGCTGCTCGATAGCCATGAGGACACACCCAATGGCGGTGTGCAGGCAGACGGGGGGTCATTCGCCGAGGAGGCGCTGCTGGCGAACTGGCTCCAGGATGGTCTAGGCGCCGACGGCGTGGTAACGGGCGTGGGGGAGATCGACGGGCGGCCGATCGCGTTGATGGCCAACGATCCGACCGTCAAGGCCGGCTCGTGGGGGCCGAAGACGGTCGAGAAGATCCTACGCATCCAGGAACGCGCACTGGCGCTACGGATCCCGATGGTCTACCTCGTGGACTCGGCCGGGGCACGGATAACCGAGCAGGTGCAGATGTTCCCCGGCCGCCGCGGCGCGGGAAGGATCTTCCACAACCAGGTCAAGCTGTCCGGTGTGGTTCCGCAAGTGTGCGTGTTGTTCGGCCCGAGCGCCGCCGGCGGCGCCTACATACCCGCTTTCTGCGACGTCGTGATCATGCGCGAGGGTAACGCGTCGATGTATCTGGGCTCGCCGCGCATGGCCGAGATGGTGATCGGCGAGAAGGTCAGCCTCGAGCAGATGGGTGGAGCGCGCATGCACACAGGGGTCTCCGGATGTGCGCACCAGCTCGTTGCCAGCGACGCCGACGGTATCCACTTCGCACGCCGCTATCTCTCATATCTTCCTACCAACTGGGAGCAGCGACCTCCCGCGGCGCCGTCTGCGTCGCCACTGCAGGCGCCCGATCGAACGGGCATCGCGGAGCTGATCCCAGCCGATGAGAACAAGCCGTTTGACATCAAGCTGCTGATCGACGCGCTCGTCGACGAGGGCTCGCTGTTGGAGATCCAGCCGCGCTGGGCGAAGGAGCTCGTCGTCGGCTTTGCGCGCCTGCAGGGCATGGCGATTGGGGTCGTCGCCAACCAGCCCAAGCACAAGGGCGGTGTGTTGTTCACCGACTCCGCTGACAAGGCCGCGCGCTTCATCTGGACGTGCAACGCGTTCAACGTGCCGCTGCTATTCCTCGCAGATGTGCCCGGCTTCATGATCGGCACGCAGGTCGAGCGCGAGGGCATCATCCGCCACGGCGCGAAGATGATCAGCGCGGTCAGCGAGGCGACCGTGCCGAAGATCTCGGTGATCGTGCGCAAGGCCTACGGCGCGGGGCTCTACGCGATGGCCGGGCCGGCATTCGAGCCTGACTGCTGCATCGCGCTACCCAGCGCGTCGATCGCCGTGATGGGCCCACAGGCGGCGATCAACGCCGTCTACTACAACCAACTGCAGGCGATCGACGATGAGCACGAGCGCGCCGCCAGAACCGAGCAGCTACGCACAGAGTACGCGCAGGACATCGACATCCTGCACCTCGCCTCCGAGCTGGTGATCGACGCGGTGATCGAGCCCGAGCAGCTGCGCGGCGAGCTCGTGCGTCGCTTCGCGCACGCCGCCTCCAAGCAGCGAGACTGGCCCGCCAAGCGCAACGCCGTGACGCCCGTCTAGCATTGCGCTCACGGATGGATGCCGTCGAGCTCGCCTACGCAGGAATCGCCCGCCAAGCCGAGCTGATCGCCTCGGGGGAGGTGTCTGCACGCGAGCTCGTCGACGTCTACCTCGAGCGGATCGCGCGGCTGGACCCCCGCCTGAACGCCTTCCGCGTCGTATTCGCCGAGCGCGCCCGGATGGAAGCCGGCCAAGCGCAAGCGCGCCGCGAGGCGGGTGGAGACTCAGCCAGGCGCCCGCTGCTGGGCGTGCCGATCGCGGTCAAGGACGACATCGACGTCGCCGGGGAGGTGACCGCGTACGGCACCAATGCGCAGGACGCGCCCGCGCGCGCGGACGCCGAGGTGGTGCGCCGTCTGCGCGAGGCGGGCGCAGTGATCCTCGGTAAGACCAACGTGCCCGAGCTGACGCTGTGGCCGTTCACCGAGACGGCGACGTTTGGCGTGACCCGCAATCCGTGGGACGGTCAGCATGCGCCCGGGGGATCGAGCGGCGGCAGCGCGGCGGCGGTGGCGGCCGGTCTCGTCGGCGCGGCGCTCGGCTCTGACGGGGCAGGCTCGATCCGCATACCGGCGGCCTGGTGCGGTCTGTTCGGCCTGAAGCCACAGCGTGGGCGCGTCTCGATGGCGCCGCGCGCTCGCCCCTGGTACGGCCTGTCGGTCAACGGCGTGCTAACGCGCAGCGTGGCCGACACGGCGCTGTTCCACGATGTGGCCTCCGGCGCGATCGACGCCGACCGCGACCGCGCGCCGGCGCCCGCGGTGTCGTTCTCGACCGCAGCAGCCACGACGCCCGGGCCCCTGAAGATCGCCTACTCGACGCGCATCCCCGTGGGTGTGATCTCAAGCCTCGACACAGATGCCCGCCGCGCACTGGATGAGACAGTGGCACTGCTGCGCTCGCTCGGGCACGAGCTCTCAGAGCGCGATCCGGACTACGGAACGGACGCAATCCTGGCAGTGACCATGCGTTATCTGCGTGGCACCCACGACGACGCGGGAGCACTGACCCATCCCGAGCGTCTGGAAAGGCGCACGCGCGCGATGGCACGCCTGGGCGGCCTGATCCCGCCAGCGCTGCTCGAGCGCTCGCTCGCAGGCGAGGCCGAGTTCACGCGCAGGCTCAACCGCGTGTTCGAGGACCACGACGTGCTGCTGACACCCACGACCGCCACGCCCCCTCCACGCATCGGTCGGCTGCAGGGTCGCGGCGCGCTGTGGACGCTGAACACGGTCGCCGGCATGGTCCCTTACAACGGCGTCTGGAACGTCACTGGGCAGCCGGCGGCATCGGTCCCGGCCCTGTTCGGTGTCGACGGGCTGCCGCGCGGAGTCCAGCTCGTTGGGCGCGCAGGCGACGAGGCGACGCTGCTGTCGCTGGCCGGACAGCTCGAGGCCGAGCGCCCCTGGGCGCAGCAGCGCCCGTCCGAGTTCTCGTGAGCGACGCGGACACGCGCAGAATTGGCGTGGGCGAGGCGGACACGCTCCTGGAAGTTGCCATCGAGGCAGCCACGACGGCGGGTGCGTTGTTGGCAGAGCGCGTTCGTCACGGCGCCGAGCAGCAGGTGAGCAGCAAGAGCACGCCGACCGACCTGGTGAGCGAGGCCGACCTGGCCTCCGAGCAGGCGATCCGCGAGCTGCTCGCCGAGCGGCGGGCCGACGACGGCTTCGTGGGCGAGGAGGGCGCCCGCGTGGACGGCACCAGCGGGTTGAGCTGGGTGGTGGACCCGCTCGACGGGACCGTCAACTTCCTGTTCGGGATCCCGCAGTGGTGCGTAAGCGTGGCCGTACGCGACGACGAGGGAACGATCGCGGGCGCGGTCTACGATCCCAACCGCGACGAGCTGTTCAGCGCGAGCCGCCACGGACGTCCGACGCTAGCGGGGCCGCGAGGGACCACCGAGCTGGGGGGCTCCGCGCCGGCGGCAAGCTCCGGCGAAGGAAATCTGGCGACGGCGATGGTGGCAACCGGACTGGCGTACGACGCTGACGTGCGCGCGGCGCAGGCACGGGTGCTCGCCCGCCTAGCCCCGCGCGTGCGCGACATTCGGCGCTTCGGCAGCGCGGCCCTCGACCTGACGTGGACCGCCGCCGAGCGCTACGACGCGTACTTCGAGCGGACGGTCAAGCAGTGGGACATCGCCGCCGGCGTGCTGATCTGCGAACAGGCGGGCCTGCACGTGGTGGAGTTGCCCGCGCACGAGCATCTGCCGTGGGGGATCCTCGTCGCACGCCCGGCGCTGATCGAGCCGCTGCTGGAGCTCGTCGGCTGACCATAGGTCCGCCGACAGATGCGGCGGGTGGGATTCGAACCCACACGCCCCTTCGGACAGGGCCTTTTGAGGGCCCCGCGTCTACCGTTCCGCCACCGCCGCAATGTGGTCGCCGCAAGCGAGGATATCTGGGCCAGGCAAGCGAGGTGTGGCGACCGTCAGGCAGGTTGCGGCGGTGCGTCGGCGTAGCCGTCCGCTCTGACCGCCGGGTCGCGACGCTCGAGCTCGACGTTCCATCCCTGAGAGAAGCCGCGCATCGCAAAGGCGACCAGCAGCATCTGTACGGGCACAATCAGCAGTGTGAGCAGCCCGAGCAGGCCGGCGTTGAGTGTCGGCTGGGCGAAGCCCGACTTGTCGCGGGCGAACCAGCTCGGCCCCGCGACTGCCGCGAAGATCCCCAGCAGCACGGCCAGCACCGCGGAAACCGGCAATACGCCCCGGTTCCAGCGGGCCGCGAAGAACGCAAACGCCAGATACACAGCGACGTAGAGGATCATGATCGGGATCGGGCCCTCGAGCTTGCTCCAGCCGCCGACCGTGACGATCAGCACCAGCGCAGCGCTGACGAGCAGCAGCACCACGACGGTCGCGCGTGTCGCCTGCACGACGGGCTTGTCGCGATTGGGGTGCGTGATGATCACGCCCTGCTGTCTCTGCGGGGTTGGCGCCGAGGACATCGCACATGACGATACAAGTTCGCGTGGGCGTTTGGGTGTGCGCCCGCGCGTGCGTGCGCACCAGCCAGGTCCGCAGGTACGCTGGGGGGCACCACGCGGGCGTGGTGGAATTGGTAGACACGCTGGCCTTAGGAGCCAGTGGGCGTTTGCCCTTGGGGGTTCGAGTCCCTCCGCCCGCACTGCTGCTGTGCGCCGGCGCTACGCGTCCGACGGCCGAGCGTACGACCGCCTGAGAGGTGCAGGGGCGATCTAGCCCTGTTCGGGGGCGGTCTCGCGGATGATCTTCCAGCCGGCCTTCAGCGGTGCCAGGAAGTAAGGAGGCTCGTCGGTCGCCAGGCGCTCGTCGTATTTGTAGTTCTTGATGTAGCCGTGTTCGCCGGGTTGGCCCACGATGCCGCGGAACTTCTGCGCGAGTGCACCGTAGAGGTCGAGTTTGCCGAGCTGGCTAGTGCTCCCGCAGTCGAAGTTGTCGACCAGGAAGGAATGGCTCGTCGACAGGATCGCCGCATACACCCAGGGATCGTTGAGATAGCCGGTCGCGTTGGGAGCATCGCAATAGTATTCTTCGCGGGGGGCGTAATATTCGTTCGTGTATTCGCACACGCCCGGTTTGACTTCTGGGTCTTTGAACGTGTGCTGGCCAGACGGGTTGTGTGATTCGCAGCCACCGCCGCCCTTGGTGTACGTTTCGCCCACCGGATGGTAGATGCGCACATAGTGCGTGGCGATCAGGCCGAGCACGTCCGTACCCGTGGGCGCTTCGCCCACTGTCACACCGGTGGGGACGATGTTGCCGTTGATGATCAGTTCCCGTTCGGCCGCGATCGTCAACGACTTGCTGTAGGTGCCGCTAACGTAGACGGAGCCGCAACCTTCTTCTTCCGGGGCCTCGTTGGCGAGATCGGCTTCCACCTGGTGATATTCGTAGGTGCAGGCCCCCGATTTTGCTTTTTCAACATAGATCAGGCCATTTTCGGGCCACGGTATCGTTTTTTTACCGCTCTGGTTGACGACTTCGATGGTATCCGCCGATCCATTGAGAATCAGGTGCGTGAGTCCTTGGAGCTTGTTCTGTTCTTCCACGTATAGCGCGAGGCTGCCGTCGCTTGGCGGCGGTTCCAGCTGTTTCGCGGGCGTCGTCAATTTGCCGCTTGCCGTGTTGATAACGGGATTCGTTCCGCACAGCAGGGTGACACCGCCTTTGATTTCAACCGCATCCGGTTCCGTGCCTTTGCGTTCGCCGGCGTTGCGTCCGAATTCGACTGTTCCGCATCCGACGTTGGCTGCATCGTCGGTGTGCATGGGGCCGTGGACGCTGTCTTCTTCGGCGAACTCGATTTCGTGGCATTTGCCGCCTTTGCGTGCCGCGTAGTAGCGTTCGCATTCTGCCTGTGAGCCGCCGTACAGATAGTAGTCCTCATCCTCGTACTGCGTGAAATACGCATAGTCGAGAAAGCCCGTCACCTGGAAGGTGGCCACCGCCGAGCGTGTCTGCACGGTCTTTGGAAGTTCGCCCCCGCACGTGGTCAGAACCTTAGGCCCAGCGCACGCGGTCGACTCGATCCGGAAGGTGTTGGCCAGCGTCCCTTTGGACTCGATCGCGGTGGTGAAAGGAGTTGATGGGTTGCATTCTTTCGCTCCCGTCGCTGGCAGCACCTTGACTTCAAAGTGCACCCCTTCCACTTCCCCTGAGGGCCCTTCACAGCTCTCCCAGTAGTCAGGGTTGGCCTGCAGCTTGTAGTCATACTCCTGCACTCCGGCAAGCGCCGCGTAGTAGGCCTGAGTGTGGTGGGTGCTCTCCTGCGTGAGCGGAAGGTCGCCGTTTGTAGCGGTAAAGGCGGCCACTAGTAGCAGGCTGGTGACGAGCATCACGCTGAGCACGACGATCA
This sequence comes from uncultured Solirubrobacteraceae bacterium, assembly GCA_963830345.1. Classification (GTDB taxonomy): domain Bacteria; phylum Actinomycetota; class Thermoleophilia; order Solirubrobacterales; family Solirubrobacteraceae; genus Palsa-744. Next base: position 1,177,321 of record CAWHLZ010000001.1, read on the forward strand.
GCGAAAAGCCATCCTCCGGGCCCGTGTGCGCACGCGCTCCCCTGGCGAAGATCATTGACATGGTTCATCCGTGATCGTGGGTTCCGCGATTGGCGCGCTGAACGCGAAAGTCACCTGGCTGCGCAGGTCGAGACTCTTGCCGAGCGTTTCTTCCGCCTTGCCGTCGGTGGGCAGTGCACGGAAGGAGACTTGCACGGATGCCACGTTTTCCGCCTGTGGCGCCGTCAGTTTCGTGCCTGCCGTCAGCGGTATTTCTTTGAACGGACTCACGCCGGCTTCGGAGGTGGCTTTCGCTTCGGTGCCGTATTCGTAGTACCGGAAGATCGGTTCGGAGCTGTTCTTACCGATGCGTATGCCGATTTTCGCTTTGGTTGGCGGTTCCAACCACGCGTATTCGGTGCCTTCTTTGTCCATTCCCGTGGCGACGTACTTGACGTCGGTGAGCGTGCCGGTTTCCTTACCGGGTTCTTTTTCCCACGTGATTTCGTGTCTTTGAATCTGTCCATACGGTATTTCGGCTTCTTTGCTGAATGCGTCGATGAAGATGAGTTTTTCGGGGGTGCTCTTTTCCAAGACCGGAGTGAAGCCGGACTTCAGGCAGGCGGAGTTCAGCTCGTCGACGATGTGGGTCATGGCGATTCGCCCGAGCTGGCTTGCCTGGACGTAGTCAGTTGCGCGTGAGGTCTGGTCTACGGAGATCTGCAGGAACGCGAAGGCGGCGAAGCTGACGAGCAGACCCGTGACCATCGCCACGAGCGTTTCCATCAAGGTGAAGCCGTGCTCGGCGCGAAGCTGACGCGTGGGGGAGTGTGAAGCTAGCATGTTCCCGATTCCACGCTGGCGGCGGTGCCTTTCGCGACGCGTTCGGCCTTTTCGGTTGCTTCTTTTTCTTCTTCTTTGATCCGGTTCGTCTGGGTGGTGGCTTCTTTTTCCTTGGTTTCTTTCGTGGTGGTTTCTTCTTTGTTGCGGGTGGTCTTTGCGGCTTCTTCTTTTTCCTTTGTTTCTTTGTCGGCTTTTTCTGCTTTTTCGCGATTTTCTTTCGTGATTTTCTCGGTCGCTTCGTTTTTCACTTTTAGTTCTTTTTCTTTTGTTTCCCGTAGACCTTTCGCTATTTTTTCAGTTTCCCATTTAGTCTTGTCTGCTGCTTCTTCTGATGCAAATTTGGATTTTATGCCGGGTTCTTCTTCTTTTACTTTATTCTGGGTGGCTTCTTCTTTTTCGCGAGCCGCTTTATTCGTCGCTTCTTCTTCGCGCTCTTTCGTCTGGGTGGCTTCTTCTTTTTCGCGTTTTTCCCTGGGTGAAGCTTCTTCTTTTTCGCGGTTCGCTTTTTTTTCGGCGGCCGTTGGTTCTTCGGGATAGATCTTAAACGCCGATCCGGCGACGGTGCTGTTGAGGTAGGCGATTTTGTCCTTCCTGGTGCTCGTCACCGCTTGCAAGCAGAGTTCAAATTTTCCAAACGGCTGGAAGGGGGCTTCGAGTACGCCGGCGGACGTGGTGCTCTGGGTGTGGACGTAATGGACGGCCACAGCGTTGTTGGGGGTCGACGGAGCAGGGGAGGCAGCACTGCACGAGATATTGGTAATCTTCACTTTGTAAGCTTCGCTCGCCAGGGTCGACGGGTTCTTTTCGGTGCCCTTGTAGATTTCAAGATTGACGTAGCTCATTGGGACTTCGACCGTCGTCGTGGCGCCGGTGGTCACCAGGCCTTCGCCGGGTGTGACGACTTTGCTGGTGACGGTGACGGGATTGTTCGCGGCGCAGTCGCCGGCATACACGGACCACGATGACGAGGGAAACGGGAAAAGATCGCCACGTGCGTATTTAGTACCTTTGGCAGTCAACGCTTCCGACATATATGTGCTCGTTTTGGCTGTGTATTTTTCTTCGCCGCCAGTTTCGTACGGTTCAAACGCGGTGGAGCCGACCTCCAATTCGGGCGAAAGGTTCATTTCGGTGTTGGACATCACGAACGTGTCGTCCGTGACATGTTTGCCGTTGTATTCGGTTTTACCTTTGTAGGTGAACTTGGCCGCGATCGCGCCACCTTCGTTGTAGGTGACCGCATAGTGAGTTGTGAGGTTCGGGGCGATGCTGACTTCCGAGGACGGCACTTTGAGCGCGCCGCTGGGCGTGACGAAGTAGGGCTTTTCCTGGATTTCCACGGCCGCCGAGGTTGCACGGATGCCGGTGAAGAGGACGCAGCCGGCGGTCCCGGTTGTGCCTTGGAGTTGAACTGAGGTGCCCGATTCCAGCGCGGTGTAGGTCACGATCGCGGTGACGCCGGCCACGCCGGCGGTCGGTGTCGGTGCGTTGTCAACGTCGACCTCCAGCGATGAGCCGGTCGGCGGCGTGACGATGCTCGACTCCTTCACGGGGTGCGAGCCCTCCAGACCATGCCAGATGACTGAGGTGGTGATACGGAAGTTGGGAGCGGTCTGTGCCGCATGTTCGGTTGCCGTGCAGGAGGTGGCCTGGCCGGACCCATTGAGCTGGTTGGCGGACTGCGTGATCGTGTAGGTCGTCCCATCGACTTTCGAGGTGTAAACGTTCGAGGTGGTGACGAGTTTTTCGAGCGAGCCGATCGGGTCGCTGCGGAGCGCCTCCTGGGACTGGGCGGCCAGCAGCTCAGCCTCGTTGTGGAACCGCTGATTGGCGTCGCTGGCGTTGACGGCCTGCAGGCCAGTGAAGGTCGCGACGGCGACCAGCCCGAGGAGTAGCGCACTGACCATCACTTCGATCAGCTGAAACCCATCCTCAGAGCTCGCACGGGGGCGCCGCGGTGGGGGCGAACGGTGGGCGGGTGGTGCGGTCGCGGGCGAGCAATCGAGCTGAAATCCTCCGGTCGCAGATCGGCCACGGCGCGCTGGTTTGGAGCGGAAAGTGAGCATTGTTACAAGATGCAGGCAGAGCTGCACCGTGTGCTTCGGCATGCGAGAGTCCCGGCTTGAGCGTTGAGGGGTGCCTATGGACGCCCAGATCGGGCATCAGAGATCGGCTAAAGGGGGGCGGTTTCGTGGACATTTGGACCCGTGTTCCCACCGTCGCGATGGGCCCGGCCGGAGGGGCTTCGGAGCGAGCGCCTACAATGCGGGACTTTCGGGGGACTGGTGTATCGGTAACACGGTGGTCTCCAAAACCGCAACGCCAGGTTCGATTCCTGGGTCCCCCGCTTTGGCCTGGCCCCGGATTACCGGGGTTTTTGGCTTTGTGGAGCCGATTGCGGGGTGATGTCGTCGCGGGCGGTGTTCCGCATGGATCCGCTGGAATCCGCTCGAATCTATCCTTTCTATCCCTAGAGCTATCCCCTGAGAGGCGTCGGGCTCGCTTCTCGGATGGGCAGAGCGGCCCGCCGGATGGGGATGGCGGGCAGGACGCTCGTTCCTACGGCGCGAGTCTGTAGCCGACGCCCCACGTCGAAGGCATCCATCCGACCGCGGCTGCGGCTGCGAGGGCGCGCCGCACGCGGCCGGCGTGCGTGTCCACGGTGCGCGTCGTGCCGGCGGCGCGGTAGCCCCACAGGCCCGCGAGCTCGACCGAGCGCGGGATACGTCGAGCGTCGAGCCCCGCACCCTTGCTCCATGCGCGGTCGTGTACGAACAGCTCCCGGTCCAGCATTGCGGGGTCGCTGACGACGCGCACATCGTGGCCGTAGATCGCTACGGCCAGGGGCCAAGCTCGCGGGTTATTCTCCGGAGGCATGGGAGTTACGGCTCCTTTGCCACGCCCCCCGGCTGTTGACGCAGCGCGGGGGCACTACTTGCTGGACGTGCTCCAGCCTACGCCTAAAATGCTAGGGCGTCAATGCTAGGGAGCTTTAGCTATGGACTATGCGCCCAGGCGGATGCGATGTTTTGCGTGTGTCGCGTGCACCCGCCCCCGATCCGGCGCTAGCAGCCGTGCTGAAACGCCTACGCGAGGATCGCGGGCTCACGCAGGAAGCGCTCGCCTTCAAGTCCGGCGTCTCGATCAGCTCGCTCGGCCGGATCGAGACTGGCCACACGAGCGCCGCGTGGGCAACCGTTCGCCAGCTCGCCGCTGCCCTCGACGTGAGCATGGGCGAGCTTGGCTCGATGGTGGACGCTGAGCGGTAGACGCTCGCCGACGCGAACCGGCAATACAATCTGTCCTATGACGACGAAGGAGCGTCTACATCAACTTGTGGACACGCTGAACGACCGGGAGGCCGAGGACGCATTGCGGCTGCTCGACGCCGAGCTCCAGGCGCAGACGGTCGAGCGTCACGGCGAGATCGAGATCGCGCCGCTGCCCGAGGGGTGGGGCACGACCCTCACAGGCGAGCCGATGCCTGATGTCGCCGCCGCCGTTCGTCGCTCGCGCGCAGCACACTGACGACGTGCTCGTCGTCGATGCAGCGCTGGTAGCCGAGCTTGCCCTGGACAGGCTCGGCGAGCAAGCCGGGCTCTTGTTCGGTGGCGATCAAGAGTTGGTGGCACCCTGTCTGCTCTGGAGCGAGGTGCCATCGGCCATCAACGAGATGGCCTTCAGAGGCGAAATCTCGCGCGCTCTCGCAGATCGCGCCATCGAGCGCTTCCTCGCCGGCAAGCTTCATGTGAGCGAGCGTCGTCACACCGAGCTGACGATCACTGCTGTGGGCATCGCCAGAGAGCTCGGATGGGCGAAAACCTACGACGCCGAGTACCTCGCGCTCGCGCGACTGCTCGACACGCGTGTAGTCACGCTCGATCTACGCCTACGTCGCGGCGCTGAGCGGCTGGGGCTTGTCGTGACCCCTGACGAGTTGACGGGTGCAGCCGGACCGGAGTAAGCAACGGCCCAAGACCAGCCGCCGCTGTCCGGATGAGTCGCGCCCTGTGGCAGGTGCCGACTGACCTGGACCGCTGGTCTTTGGCCCGATCGCCGAGGACGTCGAAGGCTTCGCGGTCGTACCCGAGGAGTTCATGGGATCCGGTGGAACCGTCGCCGCGGTCGTCCGCTATACAGGGACCCAGGGACCCGTAAGGCGACTGGGAAGGCGCTGAACCTGCCCGCCGTCCACATCTGGGATATCCGTGACGGCAAGCTTGCGCGTTTCCGGCAGTCCATCGATACGGTGAAGTTCGCCGAGGTCATCCCGGTTCCGGCGGCCGTCTGACGGACACGTAGCACCCTCGGAGAGATCCCAGCTGAACTCGTCTACGGTGCCCGCAAGATGGACGCCAGATGAGCCGCCCCCTGTCGGTACATCACGGAGTCTGTTCAGACTAATTGTCGTCAGAGGTGCTTGTGCCTCCTACGTCGCGGAGCCTGGCCATTCTATCCCTAGAACTATCCCCGGGGACCGCGATGGCCTGTGTTTACTGGCTAAAACGCTTCTATCCGGTGGTCTCCAAAACCGCAACGCGAGGTTCGACTCCTCGAGCCTCTTTTTGCCCGCAGTGCCTCGTCCGTGGAAGCTCTGCTCAGTGCGTGATCTGCGTGTAGGCGCAGATGAGCTTGGTGATCTCGCGGGTGAGTTCTGCTGGGGTGAGATCTGGCGGCGGGCGCAGCACCAGCCGGTGTGTCAGGCCCTCGATTGCGCTGATCGCGATGCGCGCCAACAGGCGGGGATTGCCTGGAGCCGTATGCGGGTCGGCTGCGAGTGCGTGGGCTGCTAGCTCGACCAGCTGATCTTCCAGCTCCTCGACCTCCTCGCGGAAGGACTGCGGGAGCTTGGTCTCTTCGAAGAGTACGCGATGAAGGCCCGGCGCAGTTGCGTGCAGCGCGACCATTGCCTCGACAATCCCCGGGAGGACGTCGTCAAAGCGCGCGCCGGCGCTCAACCGCTGAAGGAAAGGCTGAACTGCCGCGGCTCCCTCGGCTAGGTGTTGGTGTGCGAGTGCGACGAGGATCGCGTCCTTGTTGGGGAAGTACTGGTAGAGGGTGCCGATCGACACGCCGGCTCGCGTAGCGATTCGGTTGGTGGTGCCGGCGGCATAGCCGTGACACTCGAAGACCTGAGCAGCCGCCTGCAGGATCGCCTCTACGGTTGTCTGCGAACGCGCCTGCTTGGGTAGCTTGCGTGGTGCCAGGCGCCGGTCGGTAATGCGAGTAGACAATATACGAGCAATTGCTCAGTATATCTGTATGGCAAACTGCAGCGCCGGTCAAGGGGAATGAGGCGATGCGGCCTGTGCCTGTCCTCGGATTGGCCCTGCTTGCGCTCTATGGCCTCCTCGCCTTCGGAGTGCGCGTCGTCGTTCACGTTTGCCGGACCGGCTCAACGGGCTTCAAGGGTCTGCGCGGGGCCTCAGGGTTAGTGGAGCGGGCAGGCGGGTCGCTGTTTGCGATCGCGATCGTGCTCTGCGTAGCGGGTCCGGCACTCCAGCTGGCCGACGTGCTGGGCGCGGTTCAGGCGTTCGAGGGCGACCTCGCCCACATTGTTGGAGCCGTGCTCGCCTCGCTGGGAATTGCGATCATGGTGCTGGCTCAGTTTGCGATGGGTAACGCCTGGCGGATCGGGGTCGATCCGCACGAGCGGACCGAGTTGATAACCCATGGCCCGTTCTCGGTCGTGCGCAATCCGATATTCGCCGCGATGATCCCCTCCTTCGCGGGCATTGCCCTGCTCGCGCCGAACGTCGTCACGCTTGCCGGAGCCGCCCTGCTGATGATGGCCCTCGAGTTGCAGACGCGGCTCATCGAGGAGCCACACCTTTTCAGGGTTCACGGCGAGCAGTACGCCGCCTATGCCGCTCGAGTCGGTCGCTTCTTTCCAGGGATCGGGCGCCTGCGCATTTGACGGCAAGCAGCTCCAAAGACGTTTGAGGGAGGGGAGTCTGCTAATCTGCACAAACCGGATCGAAAATCTGATGAAGATCGATGTACACCAACACCTTTGGGCTGAGCCGCTAGTGCAGGCGCTTGCGGCGCGCAGCGAGCTTCCGTTCGTCCGCCGTGAGAGTGGGCTGACGGTGCTGTACCTGGCGAGCGAGCGTCCGTACGTGATCGATCTGTCGAGTGAAGCCCCCGCCCATCGCGCCGCCCTGGTTGAGCTCGACGGTCTCGATCGCGCCCTCGTGTGCCTCTCGAGTCCGCTGGGGATCGAGTGGCTTCCACGCAAGCAGGCCCTTGTCCTGATCGACGCCTACTACGAGGGAGCGCTGTCGCTCGAGGACCCCTTCGGCGTGTGGGGGGCCATCGCGCTGGACCGCGCTGACCCGGGCGACATCGATCGTGCGCTCGCACGCGGGTGCGTCGGCCTGTCGCTTCCGGCTGGCGCGCTCGCGAGCGTCGAGGCTATCGCCAGCCTGCGTCCGGTGCTCGCGCGCCTGGAGTCGCACGGCGCACCGCTGCTCATCCATCCGGGACCACAGCCGGGTGCCGGCGCGCTCCGTGGCGCGGGGGAGACGTCGCTGGGCGACCCCCTGTGGTGGCCGGCGCTTACCGGCTATGTCGCCGGCATGCAGGCTGCCTGGCTCGCGTTCCTGGTCGCCGGACGCCCGCGCCACCCGCGCCTGCGCGTGGTCTTCTCGATGCTCGCCGGGCTTGGCGCCGCTGCACGCCGAGCGCCTGTGCTCCCGAGGTGGGCCATGCCTATCGCTCCCAGACCCACTCGTCTTCTACGAGACCTCCTCCTACGGTCCGGCGGCTGTGCGTATCCTCGAGGAGTTGGTCGGCCCTCAGCAGCTGCTGTACGGATCCGATCGACCGGTCGTGGAGCCAGGCGAGCTCGGCATGCCCGAAGGGCTCGACTGGGACCCCATCGTCGAGAGCACCAGTCGGGCCCTCGGCGCCATGCGGCTGGAGGTGGCGAGATGAACGCCGCGTCGATGCACTCCGTCGGAACACCGGCGTTCGCCTCCTCGACGGCGGTCGATCCGAGCGAGCTCGCCCGCGTTCCCCGCCCGCGCGGGCGCGACCTGTCCGGTCCCGAGCTCCAGGCGTTCGTGACCGAGCTCGCCGACCGGCCGGAGCTGTGGATCCATCTCGTCAAGCATGACACCACCCAGCGTGTGTACGAGGAGCTGTTGAGCGACGACCATCTGACCGCGTGGTTGATCTGCTGGATGGATGAGCACGACACGGGCTTCCACGACCACGACATCTCCTGCGGTGCGGTGGCCGTCGTCAGCGGAGCGGTGCGCGAGGAGCGCCTGGCGATCGACGGCCCGACGTGCAACGGCGTCTTCCGCGCGGGAGGCAGCTTCCACTTCTCGGCGTCTGACATCCACCGCGTGAGCCACGCCGGCTCGGACCCAGCAGTCACCCTGCACGTCTATTCGCCGCCCCTGCTGCGCATGGGTGCCTACGTCATCGGCGACGATGGCGTCCTGGTACGCCATCCGATGTCCTACACCGAGGAGCTCCGCCCGCAGCGCGGGGAGGATTAGTCATCGGGCTTGGCGCCCGCACGGCGCTCGACCCCGCCTTCGCCGGCGATCAGGATCAGGCTGACGAGCTCCGGTGCGAACAGCCCGTGCTCGATCACTCCAGGGGTGGCGCTCAGCCTGGCCGCGAGCTCGCGGGGGTCTCCGACCGGGCCTAGATAGTCGGCGATCAGGCCCCCGTCTGGGCTCTGCTCGACGTCGCGCAGTCGCGCGTGGTCGAGGTTCAGCAGCGTATGTTGCACGCCGAAGGGCACCAGCTCGAGGGGCACCGGCGGCGCGAGCTCGGCTACCGCCTTCTCGGCCGAGGCGATCACCACGAAGCGCCTCGCCGATACCGCCACGATCTTCTCGCGCGTGTGCGCTCCACCGCCGCCCTTGATTAGCCATCCGCGCGCGTCGATCTGGTCTGCACCGTCGATCGCGATGTCCAGCTCACCGACGTCATCGAGCGCTTCCACGGTCAGGTCGAGCGCGCGTGCCGCGAGCTCCGTCTCCGGCGATGTGGCCACGCAGCGCAACCCCTTGCACTCGCGATCGGCAATCGCGGGAAGCAGGTACGCGACCGTCGACCCGGTTCCCAAGCCGACGCGCATGCCGTCCTCGATCAACTCAGCTGCGGTCCTTGCCGCCGCGCGCTTGCGGCCGGGGACCGCTGCGTCGTCGCTTAGCGGCGATCGTCGCTGCCGCGCAGTCGCACGAGAGGACGCCATGGCGCGGACGTTACCGACCCGGCTGGGCCTCTGAGACGCACACGCTCGGGCGAGGCCGGTCCGTGCAGCAGGAATCCCTGTCCCACTGCGCAGTCGAGCTCACGCGCCAGCGCAAGCTGGCGATTGGTTTCGATCCCCACGGCGACCGCGGTTAGACCGGCCTCCTTGGCGAGCGCGATCGTCGCGGCGAACATCGCGCGCCGATCCTTGTCGTAGTGGAAGCTCCCGGTCAGCCCACGGTCGAGCTTGACTACATCCAGCGGCAGGTTACTCGGCAGGCCAAGCGAGAGCTGACCGAAGCCGAATTTGTCGAGTGCGATCAGAACTCCCAGGCGCTTGAGGTCCTTCAGCGCCGAGCGCGCCCGCTCGGGGTCGCGCAGTACGGCCTCCTCGCTGATCTCCAGGCACAGCGCGCGGCCGGGAAGACGGCAGTAGGCGAGCTCCTCGCGCACACGCTCGGCGAGATCGAGCTCGGTTAGCTCGCGCGCGGAGACATTCACGGAAACCGGGATCGTGATGCCGTTGCGGCGCCAGATCTCCGCCTGCGCACAGGCCGCGTGGAGCACCCAGTTGCCGATCTGCACGATCAGCTCGCTGTCCTCGGCCGGCGGGAGGAATGTCGACGGGAGCACTGTGGCGCTCGCCGCGCGTCCGGTACCCGTGGGACGCCAGCGCACGAGCGCCTCGCAGCCGATCGCCTGGCCGCCGGCGAGTCGCAGGATCGGCTGGTAGGCGAGCAGCAGCTCGTGCTGGGGCAGCGCTTCACGCAGGCGTCCCTCGAGCTCCAGATGCGCGTTGAGCTCCTGGCGCAGTCGCTCGTCGAACAGCTCGAGACGGCGACCGCCAGCGCCCTTGGCCCGGTACATCGCCACGTCGGCCTCACGCAGCATGGTCTCCGGGTCCGTGTCGGGGTGGTGTGAGACCGAGATTCCAACGCTTGCCAATATCGCCACTTCGGCGGAGCCCAGCCGGAACGGATGCTCCAGCGCAGCCAGCACCCGTTCAGCGAGCGCGAGCGCCTCGCCGTCACTTTCGATGTCCTCGGCCAGGATCACGAACTCGTCGCCGCCGAGGCGCGCCACCGTGTCGCTGTCACGCATCAGCTCGGCTAGCCGCTCGGAGACGGACAGCAGCAGGCGGTCGCCGACGTCGTGTCCGAAATTGTCGTTGACCGCCTTGAACTTGTCCAGATCGATGAACAGCATCGCCACGACGCCGTGGCTTCGATGCAGTCGCGCGAGCGCCTGGCGAGCGCGGTCCATCAGCAGCAACCGGTTTGGCAGGTTGGTCAGCGGATCGTGCAGTGCTTGTCGCTCCAGCCATACGCGGTCGGTCACGTCCTTGGCCGCCGCATACCAGCTGTCCCCGTCGCGGCGGGCGCTCCACAGTAGCCATCGCCACGAGCCGTCCCGATGTTTGTAGCGCGTGGTGATGTTCTCGAGCTCGGTCGTTTCGCCATCGCGGTCGAGCATCGGTCCCAGCGTCTGCTCGGCGTCGTCCGGGTGGATGAACTCGCGGATTGGCCGGCCCCGCAGCTCATCGCGCGTCCAGCCCAGTAGCTGCTCCCACGCGGGGTTCAACAGCGTGAAGCTGCCGTCGAGCGAGATCGTCGCCAGCAGATCGCTGGTCATCTCGAACAGCCGCGCGATGCGCGCCTTGCCGTCGAGCACCGAGTCGATGCTCGCCGGGACCGGTGTGCTCGTCGTGCGGGAACCCATTCTCACTGATCACGTCGGCTCTCGGAGCGTGCTTGCTCGGGCCGGTCGCGCGTCAATGGACGGATAGGCGATGCGGCGCTGGCAGACTCAGGAGGCGGTGTGGACTGGCGCGGGCGGCTCGACCACGGTGTCCGGCCCGGGCGGCCCGGCGCTGGCACCCGGAGTTACGTTGCCGCGCAGGAATCGCCAGACAGAAAGGCACATCAAGATCATCATGATCACCGCGCTGGCCACGCAGTCCTCACAGATTTTGTGCAGCGTGAATACCTCGCGGTAGGTCAGGTAGACGCTGAATCCGAAGCCGCCCAGGGTCAACGCGGTTGTCGCAAATCTCGCACGCTCGCCGTCGGAGATCAGCAGCGTGCCAAGGATGAAGAGGTATCCGATCGCGCCGATCAATGCCACCGGGATGCCGGCAAGTTCGGAGTAAACCGATTTCTGCACCTGCGCACAGGGGTTGCCCTTGATCGAGCAGACCGGCGCTTCGCCGGAGTAATGGACGTAGGTCAGATACGTGGCCCAGCCCAGCCCGATCGTCGCGAGCACGATCAGAGCGATCCTGAGCGTCCGCGGGCTCATCGCGATCCTACGTCTTCAGGAGCTTTTCGACAGCTGTGTCGACGAACGTCGGGTCGCTCGGCGCGCTGGTGTATTCGAGCTTCGTCATCGCACCTCCGCTCCTGCCGATCAGGAAGGCCGGGGTGCCGGTGAAGCCCTTGTCGTTCGCCGTCTGGGCATCGGCCGCAACCTGGCTGGCCAATTCCAGGTCGTTGCGGTCGCTGGTCCACTGCGCAAGGTTCAGTCCCGGGACCTGGCTGGCGATGCCCTGGAGGTATTTTTCGGTCACGTAGCCCGAGTCCTCTTCTCCCTGCTCGTGGTAGAAGGTCTCGATGAAATACCACGCCTTGTCCTGCTTACCCGCCGCCAGCGCCGCGATCTGCTGGGTCTTGAACACTTCCGGTTCGCGTGTCGCCGTCTCCATCGAGTGGTATTCGATCCGCAGCTTGCCCGTACGCACCCACTTCGGGATAACCGAAGGCAACGCCCCGATCGTGAACTCCCTGCAGATCGGGCACTCGAGGTCCCCGAAGTACTGAAGCGTCACCGGGGCCGTCGGTGAGCCCAGTACGTTGGCGCTCTGGGGGATGCCGCCGATGAGCTTGGAGATTTCGGTGACCGTTGCGTTTTCTTCGTGCTTGGATTTCGGGAGGCCCGATTTGGAGCTGCCGCCCGTGGCGATCAGGACGGCGACGATCGCCACCACGACGACCGCCACCACGATCCCGAGTTGCGTCAGCCGCGCTCGCCGCACAGCGCTCGCCGCCTCGGCCTCCTCCATCGCCTTGCGCTGTGCCCGCGCCTGCTCACGACGCTGCTTGCGCGTCAGGTCTTCGTCGTCTTCTACTGAGCTCATGGACGGAACTTTTACAGACTTTTGCTCAAGCGCGTCTAAGGACCGTCCCCGCACGGCTTGCATTGAGGTCAGGCGGGCGCTGAATCGATCCTCGCGACGTGCGACGATAGACGCATCCACAGAGGCATCCGAGCGGCATTCGGTAGTCGCCGACACGTCTTGCAGACGTCCGCCCGCCCCCGTAGCTCAGCTGGATAGAGCATCGGACTTCTAATCCGAGGGTCGCGTGTTCGAATCACGCCGGGGGCATCGAGGTTTACGGGGGAGCGCGGGGCCTCGACGCTCGCGAACTGCCACTCGGGTCTCAGGCGCAGGTAGTGATCGTCACGTGCAGCGTCTTGCTGCGCGGCGGACCGTGGTGCACGGCAATGAACGCGCGAGCCGTGAGCTCGTACTTCTGCCCCGGGGTCAGACCTTTGACGTGGAGTACCGCCACGAACGGCGCGTTACTGAGCTTCTTGCGGGTGATCGTCTTGTGGGTAGCGCCCACGCTGAAGATCACCTTGTAGATCTTCACGACCACCTTGCCCTTGCGCTTGTGTGATGGGATCTTCACCGTCAGATCTCCCTTGACGATCCCGTTGCTCACACACTGGGCTGGCACCGACAGCGTGGTGTGCTCGCCTTCGATTGTCGTGGTCTGGCTGATCGCCGTGCCCGTCGCGCCTGGGCTCGTGACAGTCGCGGCGGTGAAGGGCAGCGCGTACTCGGTCCCGCCCGTGGTGTAGACCGCCCAGCCGTGGCCCGTTGTGTCGACCGCGCTTGTGGCGCCGCCGATGCCATTCGTGCCCGAGTTGACGAGCGCGACCGGCGCGTGCCAGCTGGTACCCGCGCTCGAGCTGTAGGCGAGCTCGAGTTCGTCGCCGCCGGCGATCCAGCTCGCGTAGACGCCGCCGGAGCCATCCTGCGAGAGCGAGGGCGAGATCTCGTGTCCCACCGCCACCGTGACCGGCGCGCCGAACGTCTTCGCGGCCGCGCTGAAGGGGCGGTAGACGACTGTGCTCGTTGTTTCGTCCTCGTCGAGCACACCGAGGCCAGCGGGGCCGCCGGCGACGGCGGGGTAGTCGCCGCTGCATTCGAGAGTCTGGAGCGGATCCCAGGCGCTGCCGGATCCAGTACTAGTGTCGAGCGCGCCGTTCGTCGCGGGCAGTGGTGCGAACGCGTAGGCGAGGCCGTTGCTCGTTGGACATCCGCCGGTCTCGATCAGCTCGAACACTCCGAGTACGCCCTCGCTGCCGCTTAGCTGCGCGGCCAGCTGGCCGCCGAGGTTGCCAATCTGGTAGCTGTCGGGTGATGGGTTCAGCGACGCGGCGGGGGTGGGATGGTTGCCCGCGGAGTCCTCGGCAGGCGTTGTCAGTGACACCGCCTGGAAGGTCGGGTTTTCGGTCGGAGTCACGTAGCCGATGCCCACGTTGCCCCCTGGAAGCGCGAGGACCGGGTCCAGCGTGGCCTGGCTGTCACCCCCCGCCCAGCTAATTGCATCGCCTCCGAGCAGCTGCGAGAAAGCACCGCCGCCGTTGGTCGAGACAAACCCCACCATCCCGTCTTCGTGACTGTTGTTGCTGCCCGCTTCGGCGAAGACGTAGACGTGTTCCCCTTCGAGTAAGACAGTCGGGTTCGTGTTGGAAACCGTGGTTCCGCTCGGCAGCGACAGCTGTTGCGTGGAGCAGGAGCTCGCGCCCTGCGCGAGCTTGCAGAAGTTCATCGCCGTGCCGCCCTGGTTGGGCCACGCGATGTACGCCGTGCCGGATGGGTCGACCGCTACGCTCGCCTGAGCGGACAGGTGTTCGTTATTTGTGCCGATCGCCACCGCGCTTGCGGCGAGCGTGCGTGTCGGCAGTGCCGCTGCAGAGGAGCCCAGCGCGAAGATCACTGCCGCGACGGTGATCGCACGCCCACGGTTGTACAACCTGTCCGCTGTTATCAACACGACTCCTCCTCATCAGACGACGAACGCGACCGGGCGGACCTTTCCTTGCATCCGCCCGGCCTGCGTTCGCTGTGCGCGACGTTCTATTCCGAAAGAGTGAACGTGCGCAACGAGTTCCTAAGCGTCAAGACTTAGGTTTTTTCGGCGTACCAGTAGCCCTCGTATGTGCCTTCGTAGTAGTACCCACCGTCGGTCCAGCCGGACGGTACCTTGGTCGTGTAGCCGACGAGGTAGGTGTCGTCCTCGCCCACATCGTTGTAGTAGAAGTACGTGTACGAGTATTTTTCTTTGTTGATTTTGACTTTGACCGTTTCGTAAGTACCGTACGTGTAGCCTACGCCCGGTTCGAGTTCGTATCCCCACGTCCCGGTTTTGGAAAAGACCAGGAAGTTCGGTTCCTGGTGAAATCCTATGTATTCTCCTTCAACGAAGGGGTCATAATAGAAATTGTATACTTTGGCCCCTTTGACTTTTTTGACTTTCAGTGCTATCCCTGGCTTAACGCCGTTCAAACCCGCTTGAGCGGGAGACGGGGCTGCCTGGGCGGACGCCGTCACAAGCGCGAAGCTCGTGAGCGCGCAGGCCGCAACTGCCGTAAGCATGCGACGAACTTTCATGTTCTTCGACCTTTCTCCTAGTTATGCCACCCCCCTTGGTCACTAGGATGGCCGCGCGATACTACCACGCCATACCGCATCTGACACGCCCGACCGCGACGTTTCTCGCCAACTTCACGAGAAGGTCACAGGGGCAATTAAGGGCGCGTCTCGGTTGAAGGAAAGCTTGTGCCGATCATAGCGAGTCTTTAGCAGGCCGGCGATGGCACATCCGATCGGAAGCTCTCCTCTACCATCGCGCCGGTGTTCATAGCCACGGCGCTGCTGTACCCGTGCGTGCTCGCCGCACTGTGTCTCGGCGCGGGGCTGCTCGTGGATCGCTGCAGCGGGTGCTTCCTGCCCGCGCCACTGCTGCTGCCCGTCGGTGCCGCCGCGTTGATCGCACTCTCCCAGCTCAGCACGTACGTGTCGGTGCTCGCGCCCGCCACACCGTACCTGATGGCAGCGCTCGCGCTCGCCGGCTTCGCGCTGGCGTGGGGGAGGGCGCCGAGTCTCGCGCGGCGCTGCCGCGAGCGCCCGTGGTTGCCGTGCGTGTCGGTGCTCGCCTACGTGCTCGCGCTCGCGCCCGTGCTGCTCGCCGGCCGCGCGAGCTTCTCCTCCTACATGGCGCTCGCGGACTCAGCCGTGCATCTGATCGGCGCGGACTTCCTGATCCGCCACGGGCAGGACTACGCGCACCTGGACCTGCGCAACTCCTACGGCCAGTTCATCAACGATTACTACAACACAAGCTATCCGTCCGGTGCCGACACGCTGTTCGGCGGCAGCGCGTTCCTGGTGCGGCTGCCTCTGATCTGGGCCTTCCAGCCGTTCAACGCCTTCATGCTCGCCACCGCAGCCGGGCCCGCGTGGCTGCTCGCGCGGCAACTGCGACTCGTCGGTGCGTGGGCCGCGCTCGCCGCCCTCACCGCGATCCTGCCCGCGCTCGTGTACGCCTACGAGCTGCTCGGGTCGGTCAAGGAAATCACCGCGCTGCCGATGATCCTCACCCTCGGCGCGCTCGTCGTCCTGCATCGTCGCTGGCTCGGCGCCGCTCCCGCTCGCGCGCTGCCGTTCGCGCTCGCGCTCGCCGGCGGGGTCTCAGCGCTCGGGGTGGCGTTCGGCGCGTGGGCGCTCGCGGCGGTGGCTGTGCTCGCGGTCGTGCTCGTCAGCCAGCCGCGCACCGCACACGGGCGGGGCACGACCGAGTCGCGCGCGCGACCGACAAGCGTCCGGGGCGCGCTGGCGCTCATCGGGGCCGCCGCGCTCGTGCTCCTGATCGCCGCCTGGCCCACATGGGCCGATCTGTCCGGAGCCCTGCGGGTCGCCCAGGCGATCGCCTCGACGAGCAATTCCGGCAACCTGCACGCGCCGCTGCGCGTCATCCAGGTGCTCGGCGTGTGGCTCAACGGCAGCTACAAGCTCGCTCCCGCCGGCGCCGAGCTCGTCGCCACGCACATCCTGATCGCGCTCGCGCTCGCGGCCGCGTTGCTCGGCGTCGTGCACCTGCTGCGCATACGCGCCTACGCGCTCGCCGGCTGGCTCGCACTGATGCTGCTGGCATCGCTCGCCGTCAGCGAGTCCGTCACCACGTGGGCCGACGCCAAGACGCTCGTACTGAGCTCGCCGCTGGTCGTGCTGCTGGCGTGGGCAGGGGTGGCCGCGCTGCTGGCGCTGCCGCGTCGCTCGATCGCACGTCCAGCCGCCGCGCTGCTCGCGCTCATGCTCGCCGGCGGCGTGCTCGCCTCCGACGCGCTGCAGTACCACAGCTCCGACCTCGCCCCCACCGCGCGCTATCAAGAGCTCGCCTCGCTGAACTCCCGCTTCGCCGGCGACGGCCCCACGCTGTTCACCGACTTCGACGAATACTCGATGTACGAGCTGCGCGACCTCGATGTCGGCGGCCCCGACTTCGTCTACCCGCCCGCCGCCCTCGCCGGCGCGGCCAGCGGCTACGGCGATCCCGTCGACTTAAACCTGGTCTCGCCCGCGGCGCTGCTCGCCTACCCACTGATCGTCACCCGCCGCGATCCGGCCGCCAGCCGGCCCGCGGCGGCCTACACGCTCGTATGGCAGGGCTCCTACTACCAGGTGTGGCGCCGCCGGCCCGGCGCCCCCGCAGCCCTCGCCCACGTCGCGCTCGCCGGCTCGCCGTCAGTGCAGTGCGTGCGCATCGCCAACCTCGCCCGCCACGCCGCTCGCGAGCGCGCGCGGCTGATCGCCGCCGAAGCGCCCAAGCTGATCGGGATCTCGCTGGCGCGCGCCGCGCACCCCGCGCGCTGGGGCCACGAGCGCAAGGGCCTGGTGATGAGCACGCCCGGAGGACTGTCGGCGTCATTCGAGCTGCCATCCGCCGGCGCCTGGCAGGTGTGGGTTCAGGGTCAGATCATGCCCACGGTGCAGCTGAGCGTCGACGGGCATCCGATCGCCTCCATCGCCGGGCAGCTCGATGGCAACTCGCTCGTGCCCAACACCGTCCCACCGATCCCCGTCCGGCTCGCCGCCGGGCGCCACCGCCTGTCGGTCACCCGCCCCAGCTTCAGTCTCGTCCCCGGCGACGGCGGCGCGGCCGTGCTCGACGCGATCTTCCTCACGCCCGCCCGCACCGACCCCCAGGGACCGCTGCGCGCGGCCGCACCCGCCCGCTGGCGCACGCTGTGCGGGCGCAGCTACCAGTGGGTCGAGCTCGTCCGCACGTAGGGCCACGCGAACGCCTCCCAAATCATCAAAAATCATCTCCATCGGGGCGCGAACGTAGTCTCTCGGGAGTGATCCCGCCGAGCGCACCCCCCGCGATCGACCAGATCCTGCTCGGCGATAACCTGCAGCTGCTGCCCGCGTTCGTCGCCGAGTCCTTCCAGCTCGTGTACGTCGATCCGCCGTTCAACACCGGCAAGGTGCAGGCGCGCAAGACGCTGCAGGCCGTTCGCGACGTCGACGGCCAGCGCACGGGGTTTCAGGGCCGGCGCTACAGCACGCGGCTGCTCGCCCAGTCCAGCTACCGCGACTGCTTCGAGGACTATCTCGCGTTTCTCGAGCCGCGCCTGCGCGAGGCCCACAGACTCCTGACCCGCGAGGGCACGCTCTACTTCCACATCGACTACCGCGAGGCCCACCACTGCAAGCTGCTGCTCGATGAGATCTTCGGGCGCGACTGCTTTCTGAACGAGATCATCTGGGCCTATGACTACGGGGCTCGCACCAGGCGTCGCTGGCCGGCCAAGCACGACACGATCCTCGTCTACGTCAAGGACCCCGCCGTGTACTTCTTCGACTCCCACGAGGTCGACCGTGAGCCGTACATGGCGCCCGGCCTCGTCACCCCCGAGAAGGCCGCCCGCGGCAAGCTCCCCACGGATGTCTGGTGGCACACGATCGTGCCTACCAACGGTCGCGAGAAGACCGGCTACCCAACGCAGAAGCCCGAGGGGATCGTCCGCCGCATGGTCCGCGCTTCCACCCGACCCGGCGACTGGTGCCTCGACTTCTTCGCCGGCAGCGGCACGCTCGGCGCCGTCGCCGCACAGCTCGGCCGCCATTACGTGCTGATCGACTCCAATCCCGAGGCCGTTGAGGTCATGCATGCGCGTCTGGGTCAGGCGCGTCCCGTCGCAGGCGTCCGTGTGGCGGGGCAGTCGCCGGAGTAGTGCAGGTATCGCCGGCGGCAGCCGGTCGCTACCGCCGCGGGTACCGGGCATCGCCAGCGGCGACGTGCGAGCCTTTGGCCGATGTACCACATCGAGCTGCGCCAGTTTCCCCACAACGTCTGCCGCTTCAACCTAAGCCACGACGAGCTCCATGCCATCGTTGAGCCGTGGGTGCACGAGCGGTTCGTCGAGGTCGGAGAAAGAAAGTGGAGCCCCAGCCAGGCCAAGCTCACGATCCTCGACGGGCCACAGCTCGACATGGCCCAGCTTGCCATGGGTCGTGGCTGGCGCGCCGCTGAGCGCCAAAGCGACGACGTGACCGAGCAGGTGCTCACCGCTGCCAGCGAGGCCAGCAGGTCAGCGGCGCGCGCGCCCGCTCATGGCAGCTCGACAGGCACCAGTCCGATAGCTGACTCGCTCGCGCTGGGGGTGCTGGACGATCTCCGATCGGTAGTAGCGCTGCTTGGCTCCGAGCCGATGGGATTGCTCGACGCTTGGCGAACCGTCGCCGCCAGCTCTCCAGGCCTGACTCCCAGCCAGAGTCTCGCGCTGGCAGAACAGGCCGTCAAAGGCGCGGGTGGGAGTCAGGGCTGACTCGACGCTAGACTTCGATGTCGCATCCCGTGGTGGGCGTAGCTCAGTTGGTAGAGCTCCTGGTTGTGGTCCAGGCGGTCGTGGGTTCGAGCCCCATCGCTCACCCCTCGCAAAATGCCTGCAAATGGCGGGATCGCGGCAAAGGCCGCGGGGCTTCGTTGAGCCACCAGATACCTATGGTGGGCCAAACTGGCATGTTGCGCTGATTTTTGTTCGCTATTTGCTGATTTTCTGGCCGGTCTTTCGTCTGCCCAGCTCGTTCGCGTCGCTCCGCTATGCGACGTTCACCGACAAGGTCGCGGATTCGATGGTGTCCGTCCAGACGTTGCCCCGTCCCGCAGGAATCGAGATTTGATCCGATTGTGGTCGCGACCGCCCACCTGCTTGACTCCGACGCATGGCCTTGGTTAGAGTGGGTCCGAATCACGGAACTCCTCTATTTGTAGGAGGGGACCAGGTCTTGCCAGACGACGATGTCGTACGCTTCTTGCGCGAGCAGGAGCTGAGCTATCCAATCGCGAGCAAAGACGAGTTCGTCGACCAGATGACTCACTCCGAGCGGTCGGTCGCGTTTCAGGGCAGGCGCTACGACGTCGCCTCGGCCGTGAAGCTGATCCCCAGCTTCTTCTTTCCCGTCACCTCGGAGGGGGACCTCTTCGAGAAGGTCTCCGATTTGCTTATCGCCCGTGGCCTCGCACCGATGTCGGGATCGCCGACATGAGCGAGTTGGCGCCCTGCGACGTGGAGCGCACCCTGTCCGACCTCGACGGCGCGATCGCCGGGCTACGGAGCGCCGGCTCCGTGCTCCCCGGCGACGTGGTCCAGGCGATCGACGTGGTTCATCACGCCCTCGAGTTCACCGGGGATCCCCGGGGGCTCGCGCTGTGGCGAGAGGCCGTCTACAGCGGCACGATCGCCCCGGACGCGAGGACGGCTGTTCGGGAGATGCTTGTGTATCTCAACGACGCGGTCCTCCGTGGCGAGGGCGACCATGTCTCGGAGATCTGTGACTGCCTAGAGCACGTCATGCAGCCCAGATGTACGACGGCGCCCTGACCAACGGCCACCTCAGAGCCGTGGCCCGGCTGGCCCTCAGGGCCCACGGGCTGCGGGTACCGACAGATGGCCAGCCTCGATTCGAGCGCGCCCCGGCGCCGAACGCTCACGGGGAGGCCGAGAGCCTCGCTCGGGTGCGCTCCATCGCCGACAGCCTCGCCGAGCTGGCCAGCGACGCTCACAGCGGAGCGCCAAACGCCGTCCTCATGCGCCACGGGCCCGCCCCCGGTGAGCTCCGTGACGTCGACCTATATGCGGTCATCGACGCCGGCGCGGGCGAGCTGGCGGCCCTCGTCGCGAGCTCGACCACTGGAGAGTGGCGCGAGCTGATGCTGCGCGAGACCTTCTATCGGCTTGGCTGGCCGCTCGTGGAGTCACAGGCCGAGGGGATCCCGAGCGTGGCGGTGCTCGAGACCTCGAGGGCGCAGTTGCAGCGCGCTACGGATGCCCTGCACGAGGAGGCGGAGCGGGGATTCGCACAGTCCGGACACCCTCTCCGGTTCCCACGAGGGAGACGGGGTGAGACTCGGCACGAGACCCATACCGCCACCCTGCTGTTTCGCGCCGTCACCCTCGACGCTCTGCTCGATGCCAGAGCTGCCGGCCTCGCCGTCTGCGACCGGGTGCTCAGCCACGAGGGCATGGCGCTGCTGAAATCCAAGCACCCTGGCGTCCGCGGTGGTTGGAGCTACTTCGAGACCGTGCCGGAGCTGCCCCCCGACGCCGACGACTTGGGACAGGTCCTGCAAGCGCTCGCGCGCCTTGGCGGTCCCGATCTCGCCTCCACCTGCGACGAGCCCCTCGAGCTCGCCCTTGATGCTAGCCGTGCCGCGGGCGGATTTCCAACCTGGATCCTCGACCCCGCCCTTCCCGGCCACCTCGATCGACTGATGAGCGCGTACGTGTCGGTGATCGGCGGCACCGGGGTTCACCCCGAGGTCGTTGCCAACCTGCTCGTGGGCCTGCTCTATTACGACCCCGCCAGGTTTGCCCCCCACTTGCGGCGGGGGGTCGGCTACCTCGAGCGCACCCAGGACCCCGGCGGCTGGTGGGAGAGCAGGTGGTACGCAGGCCGCTTCTACGGCACGTTCAAGGCCGCGGCCGTCCTCGGCCGTCTGGTCCCTGGAAGCGAAGCGGTGCGACGGGCGCAGGCGTTCATCGTCTCCAGCCACCGGGAGGACGGCGGCTGGGGGGACGACACGAGCGACCCACTCGCCACCTCGCACGCCCTGCTCGCCTACGCCTGCCTCGGCGGGACCGGCCATCGCGCCCGGGCCGCAGCCGAGCTCCTGCTCTCTCAGCAGCGCGGCGACGGCACCTGGCCGCCGAATCCGTGGGTCCAGTTTCCGACACTCGACGGCCTGCAGAGCTACTCCTCGAGCGCGATGAGCACCGCCTTCGCCCTGAAGGCCTGCCTCGCCTCGGCCGCCGGGGAGCAGTCGTCGCGCGCGGCCTCCGGGATCCTCGACAGCCGCAGCGCGCAGGCGCTTGCTGCCGGCGCGGACACGACGCCGTGGAACTGATCGCTTACCGGCTGGGCAGGCGCACAGGGTTCTCTGCACCGGTTCCATCGCCACGATGGAGGTCCTGGTCGGACGGGACACGGGATCGCTTCGCTAACCGCTGCCTGCCGATGCTGATGGCCAATCAGGCCGGATGGGTGATCTGCACCCCGGCCCCCGTCGAGGCGCTGTGGCGTGGTGGCGAGGACCTCGACCAGCTGTCGGTGAGCTGGGACTCGGACGAGGCACGATGTCCCGCCTCGAGTCATTTTGGCCACGGGATCCTCACCTGGAGCATTCCCTTCCTTTTTCGCACCCCGCCCGACTACAACCTCCTCGTCCGCGGGCCCCCCAACTCGCCGAAGGATGGCATCGCCCCGCTCGAGGGACTCGTCGAGGCAGACTGGGCGGAGTCGCCCTTTACGATGAACTGGAAGGTGACGAGGCCACACATCCCGATCCGCTTCGAGCAGGGAGAGCCGATCTGCATGGTTGTGCCCCAACGCCGGGGCGAGCTCGAAGCGTTCCTCCCCACAGTCGTAGACCTTCAGGATGAGCCGGAGACCCGCCGGCGCTATCGCGCCTGGTCAAAAAGTCGGCGCGAGTTCATCGCCCAGCTGAACTCGGGGCCGGTGACGGAGACCTGGCAGAAGCACTACTTCTGTGGCCGCTCCCCGTCCGGCCTGCAGGCGAGCGAGCACCAGGCCTCGCTTCGCCTCGCCCGCTTCGACGAGAAGCAGCGCGAGCCCGATCCGGCGCTGGAGCGAGATGGCTCCTGACAAGCGCTCGGACGGCGTTCTCGTGCGCCCTGACTTCGCCAGCGAGTCCGATGTCGCCACCCTGCTGGCCGCCTTTGACGCCGCCATGGCCGCGAATTCCGACGGGCGCGATCTGGCAGATGCCCGCCTGCTGGCAGTCCGCACCGAGGTGCCCTGCCGGCGAATTGCTCTGGTCTGCACGCCGGAGATCGGCGAGCTGGTGAGCTCCGTACGTGATCGCATTGTCAATGCCGTCAAGCAGTTCTTCGACCTCTCAGAACAGTGGCCGGAGCTCACCCTCCTGTCGGAGATGAGAACCACCGACAGCCATCCTCTGCATGCGGACGCCGAGCAGCTGAATTCGGGGCAGTGGGTGCCCAACCACACCCACTGGCGCACCCACGTCGGCCTCTTGTACCTGAACACCAGCACCGCCGACTATGACGGCGGCCTATTGCGGCTGCCGGAGCTCACGCGCACGATCGCGCCCACGGCCGGGATGCTGGTGTCGTTTCCCACCGGTCGCCGCCACATCCACGAGGTCACCGCGATCACAGCCGGAAGGCGCCTCTCGCTGGCGATCTGGTTGACGGCGGATCCCTCACGAGCCGAGCCCTGGCTGACCCCATCGCAACAGCGCTCGATTGGCAGCCGTCCCGTGACGCGTGCCGCCGGGGAGGAGAACGGGCGGGAAGCTAACACCACCCGGATCCTTCGCCTTCATCGTCTGCGTGTCGCCCCGCTCGAGCCGCTCAGCCCCGGGACGATCTCTACGCGGGCCGACTTGTCCGCCGATCGACTCCTGGCCGTGCAGTCCTCCCACGGTCACTTCCTGTATTCCGTTCACCCCTTCGACGAGCGCCTTCAATCTGGTCCCGGCAGTCTGGTTCGCCAGGCGGGATGCGGATACGCGATCGCCTGGGCGGCCGAGTCTGCCGCGCACCCCGATCGTCGGGCGCTGCTGGCGACGAGCGCGCGCCGGGTGGTCGATCTCCTGATCGGCCGTCTCACCACCAGGGGCGGGACGGTCTTCATCGAGGACCTCCCCAAGGGCAGCAGGCCGACGCGGGGGCTGCTCGGGACGATCGCCCTCACGCTCGCCGCCATCCAGCGTGCTCCTCTTGCCTGCTCCTACGAGGTCGAGCGCCAGCTCTTGATTGAGGCGATATCCGCCAGCCAACGTCCTGACGGGTCCTTCAGGTGCCGGACTGACAGCAGCTCGGCGAGTGACGACGGGCGCAGCCAGGAGTACTTCCCCGGTGAGGCTCTCCTGTCTCTCGCGTTCGAGGCCGCGCTCGGATCACCCCCAGCCCAGAGCGCCCTGACGGCGGCGTTGCCGTGGTATCGCGCTCACTTTCGCACCCAACCGAGGCGGGCATTCGTGCTCTGGCAGCTCGATGCCTGGCGGGTGTGGGCATCGCACTCACTGCAAGCTCACCGAGCCGACGGCCCCGATCCGGAGGAGTGCTGCGAGTTCGTGTTCGAGATGGCCGACTGGCTGCTCCAGTTCCAGGTCCCCCGTGCGGCCTCGGACCCCGAGCTGATCGGCGGGTTCGCTTCGCTGGGACGGCTTCCAGGTTGCGCCAGCGCTTGCTACGTCGAGGCGCTCGCCCGCGCGTGCGCTCTTGCGCAGCTGCACAGCGACGAGGCCCGGGCCGAACGCTACCGGGAGGCGACCAGGCTCGGCTTGGACTTCGTCCGTCGGCTGCAGATCATGCCCGATGCAGCTCCCCTGCTCGCGGATCCTCCTCTCGCCATAGGTGCGACCACAACCAGTCTGCACGACCTCACGATCCGCTGCGACCATGGCCAGCACGCTCTTACCTGTTACATGGCTGCGCTCGAAACCGACGATCTGCTCGATCACTCTCGCAAAAGGGTGAAAGCATGGATGACCTCGTAGCGTTCCTGCAAGTGTCCGGTGCCGACGGGTTCGCTCATGCGCGGGGACGCACGCTGCTCGACCATCTCATCGGCACCCGCGACATCCTCGCCCGCTGGCGCCAACCCGAATGGGTACAGCGAGCCGCCCTCATGCACAGCGTCTATGGCACCGATTCCTACCAGCCGCAGCTCCTTGCGCTGTCGAAGCGAGCCGAACTGAGCGAGATCGCAGGGGAGCGAGCCGAGCGCCTCGCTTACCTGTTCTGCACCATTCCCCGCCGTCGCCTGTTCGACACGGCCGCTCCCCACGCTCCGACGTCAGAGCCACAGAGCACGCCGGCGGGGGCGGATCGGCCCCACGCCGAGCTGGTGAATCGCGAGGAGATCGACGAGCTGATGGTGCTGCATATGGCAAACCTCGCCGAGCAGGCAAGGGCCAAGGACCACTCACCCGGCACCTGGCTCACCCGGGTGGCGAAGATGGGCAGGGCCCTGGCGGGAGAGCGGATGGAGATGCCCCGCACGCTCGCGCAACGATTGTCGCTTCTCTGCGTGGAGGATGAGGAGATGATCCGCAACGCCTACCGGGCGAGTCTCGCGGAGCTCGGCGATCCCACGGGCGGGGCGGAGCGACGCCTCGCCCAGGCCGTCGTCGCTTGCCCCGTGATCCCGGAGCCGTGCCTGTGGCTTGCATACATCGCCCTCCACCGCGAGGACTGGGCAAGCTCCGAGTGGTGGACCGCGAAGGGGCGCGAGCGGCTGAAGGAGCTCGGCACCACCTGGGACAAGCGCCTCGACTACGAGCAATGGTCCGCAGTCGCGGACCTTTTGCAGTCGCGTGCCCAGACGAGATCTCCGCTCGGAGAGGGCGTCCTGTTCGCCCCCTCCGCGCTCCTACAGGCGCTCGTCGACGACCGCCGGCCACCCTCTCGGGCGGCGGTCGCAGATACGGCCCGGGTGGGTGGGCATACCGAGACCAATCGTGGAAGGGCTCGCTTTGACCGCTACATCGACACATTCGCCCACGAGGGCGGCGACCGGTTGCGTCGTCACTACCCGGGCCTTGAAAGTCGGCCATGGCACGATCCGGCGGACTTCCCGTTGGCGAGGTATCTCGAGGCCAACTTCGAGGCCGTCCGCGAGGAGATCCTCGCGCTCGACCCGGCCGAGTTTCACCCCGAGGCCGAGTCGATCGAGCGAACCGGCAACTGGGATGTCCTGTTCTTCTACGATCGCGGGCGCCGGGTCAAGGAGAACTGTGACGCCTGCCCGGTCCTGCTGCAGGGCATCGACACTTATCACGCGATGCGGACGATCGCCGGACTGATCTACGTTTCTCGGCTCCGCGGAGGCACCCACATCGCCTCCCATCGCGGCCCCACCAACTTCAGGCTGCGCTGCCATCTGGGGATCGAGGTGCCGGAAGGGGACTGCGCGATCCGCGTCGGTGGCGAGACCCGTTCCTGGCAGGAGGGCCACTGCGTCGTCCTCGACGATCACTTCGAGCATGAGGCGTGGAACCACACCGAGCGGGATCGCCTGGTCCTCGTGGTCGACATCTGGCATCCTGGACTGACCCCCAGCGAGGTCGAGCTGCTTGAAGGACTGCACCGCTACGCCTATCGCTATGCGCGCAGGCAGCATCGCTGGTGGCTGCGGGACCACCCGAAAAATCCCTCTCCGGTAGCCCCGTGAGTACCTGACGTTGTCATCCCTTTCGGGCCAATGTCCTCCTCAAGCTGAGCACGGGAGCCGTTGAGCGAAATTTCTCCGCAGTTGTACTTGACGCGTGGGTGGAATTATGCAAGTGTGCTCGAAAGTGGGTTGCCGGGGATCGTTGCGGGATGGTAGGTGGCTTCTCCCCGGCGCCCGTCCAATACTTATGGGGCTCTGACTTCGGTCAGATGTCACCAGAGAGCGAGGCAACTATGGCGCAGGCCGAGCCGAAGGCGGCGAGTGAAGGGACCTCTCGCCCAGCTCGCGGTGGCGCGGGGAGCATTCCGCCCCCACCCAGTGGCGCGCAGACGAAGCACCCGTCAGAGGACGGGCCGCCGAAGGGCACCAAGGAGGGCTGAGCAGAGCAGCGCACAGCAGGCGCGGTGCAGCCGACCGGCCGCGCACGACGTCAAATGACACTTGGACTGAGGTGACTCCGTGCCGCTTAATTTTCACAATGCCACAAGCAGCGAGGCGTGGCTTGCCGCCGTCTTTCCGGACTCGGGCTGCGGGCCAACCGACCAGTGGCGAAAGCAGGGCTGGTGGGGCATAGCCCCGGGCTCGACCTTCCAGCTACTGTCGGGCGACAACCGTTCCTACAACCGCTACATGGTCTACCACGCCGACGGCGGCGCGGAGTCGGGCTCGCCGTGCTGGACGAACAACCCGGACAAGTGGTACTGGATTCCCGCCAACGACGCGTTCAACCAATGCTACGACGACAACACGAACTGCAACGCGCAGGAGGACTTCGAAGAAATCGACTTCGCCGGACGCTACGGGTTGACGATCACCCTGCTCGACCGATGGGCGGTGTCGCTCACCTACTTCGACCCACCGGCACCGCCCCCGCCCCCGCCGCACGACGATAGCTGGAGCGGTGGCGACGACGACGGAGACGACGGAGACGATGACGACGAGTAGCGAAGCGGGAGATCGTGCCGCGCACTATCACTGCGGTGCGCGGCACGACGCGTGAGCCGTGGCCGGCCTCGCTGCTGCTCGACGAGCTGTGGCTGAAGGCCCGGCGCCTACTGATCGACGAGCTCGTCCGCCGGGAGCTGTGGCTCGCCGCCGAGGAGTTCGACGCCGCAAGAACCGAGCGACGCCGGTTCGGCCGTCGCTTGAGAGCCGAGCTGCTCGCCCCCGCCCTCGGACCTGAGGACTACGAAGAGCTGCGATCGGCCTCAGCGTTCGACAGCCCAGACGGACGCCTGTTCCGTCGCCTGTCGCTGATGCTGGCGTTCGGCTATGACATCGGCGCGGGCCTTGCCAGCGCCGATGACTGCGAGCCGCGGATCGGTCACCAGGTAGGGTGCCTGTGCGCGCTGTTCAACTGCGGGATCGCCCTGTTCGACACTCTCTACGACAGGCTACCCGAGCTCTCGCTCGAGCTCTCGCGGGCGCTCGACGTCGACTCACTTCGCGCAGCGATGTGCGATCGGACTCACATCGTTGAGATGACACGCCAGACCGCCGCGATCGAGGCGCTCGAGTCGAGGATCGTCCTGCGGGTGGTGGTCGCCTTCTACGAGAGGCTGTGGAGCACTGCGGCTTGCGGCCTCGCATCGCCGGAGTGGCGGGGACTGGACGACCTGCTGGCCGAGGCATACCTGGCCGAGATGATCTCGGTCGTTGGTGAGGCGGCGTGGGGAGCTTCGGAGCAGGGGGTTCAAACTGTGGCCACGGCGAAGGCGGTACTGCCATTTCAGGTGATGGCCGCGGTGGTAGCAGTGTGCGCTCCGCCGGCGGCTGTGCCTGTCATCGGGACCGCTGGTGAGGAGCGTGAGCTGGTGAACGCCGCGGGTCGTCTTGGCACTGTGTTCTCACTCGTCGATGACCTCATGGATCTCGTCCACGACACCGAACGGGGCGCAGTCAACGCGATCGCGCTTCGGGTCTCTGGTGGCGAGCGGCATGAGCCGCCCTCGCTGGTCCGGCGTCTGCTCGAAGGGTTCGAGATCGACGAGGCGGTCGCCGAGCTCGGCGCCAACGTCTCCACGCTCGTTGACCACTGCCGAGCACGGGGTGCTGAGGATCTGGCCGAGGTAGTGATGCTCAACCTGCAGAACTGGGTGATCGGTGACGGCGGGGATCTACGCGCGGAGCGCCGACGCCTCGCCGCCGGCCTGACGGGATCGGGCGGCTAGCGATGGCGGTGGAGCTTCGACCCCTGGGCGTCCGCTGCAACCTCCAGTGCCAGTACTGCTACCAGCATCCCCAGCGCGACGCGGCGAACATCGCCCACAGCTACGACATGTCGGCGATGAAGGAGGCTCTCGCCCTTGGGGAAGGACCGTTCACGCTGTTCGGAGGCGAGCCCTTGATGATGGCTAAGGCCGACCTCGCCGAGCTGTGGGCCTGGGGTCACGAGCACCACGGCGCCAACGCCGTGCAGACGAACGGGACGCTGATCGATGACGAGCACATCCGCATGTTCCGCCGCTACACAGTCCGCGTAGGTCTATCGCTCGACGGCCCCGAAGCACACAACGACGCCCGCTGGCTGGGCACCCTCGAGCGCACCCGGGTTGCCACCGACCGTGCCCAGCGGGCGCTGGAGCGGTTGTGCGACGAGGGGATCCCGGTCGGTTTGATCGTGACCCTGCACAGCACGAACGCGTCGCCGAGGCGGCTGCCGGGATTGCTCTCCTGGGTGAGAGCGCTCGCCAGTCGCGGGCTGCGATCGCTTCGGTTGCACCTGCTCGAGTCCGACAGCGGGGCGGTGCGGGATGCCTACGCGCTGAGCGACGAGCACAACATCATCGCGATGAGGCAATTTCTCGCATTGTCGCGCGAGCTGCCTCGCCTACGGGTGGAGCCGTTCGGGGACATGCGGAGGATGCTGGCGGGCGAGGACGAGTCGGCGGGCTGCACCTGGCGCGGTTGCGACCCCTACGACACAGAGGCGGTCCAGGGCATCGAGGGAGACGGCTCGCGCAGCAACTGCGGGCGCACGAACAAGGATGGCATCGATTTCCAACCCGCCGGCACCCGGGGGATGGAGCGCTCGCTCGCCCTCCATTCCACCCCGCAGGAGCACGGAGGCTGCCAGGGCTGCCGCTTCTTCTTGATGTGTAAGGGCCAGTGCCCCGGCACCGCGCTCGGGGGGGACTGGCGCAATCGCTCCGAGCACTGCGCCGTGTGGAAGGCTCTGTACGCCGATCTCGAGGCGCTGATGAGCGCAGGGGGGGAGCTATCGCTGTCGCTCAGCGACAGGCGCGCCCGAATCGAGCGGAGGCTGGAGGCGGCCTGGCGCGGCGGTGAGGACGTCACCTTGGCCCGGCTCCTCAGGGCGGCGGAGCCGCATGGAGCAACACAGCCGCCTCGGATACTTCGCCATCCACTCCCTGACTTCGTCCGCATGGTGTGGACGAGCCCTCGAGCACGGGCGGCTTGGGAGCCCCGGCTCGAGTGCATCCGTGCGGCATGGATGCAGGCGCAGTGGCACGCCGTGCGGGCCGGAGTGCGTCCTTGTGCGCTGCTGTTGGGGGCACCAGCGGTCAAGCTCGACCGCGGGGAGCTCGCGCTGCACGGGCTCGCGGTGGGAGGGCTGTGGAGCGGACGGCAACCGACCAGCACGCGCGGATACGCGGTTGTGATCGGCGCTGAGCCCGAAACGGTCCTCGAGTTCCAGGAAGCGTGGGAGCGCGATGACCACGATCGGATCGGCGAGCTGCTCGGCTATCCGCCCTGCTGCCGGCGCTCCCACCAGGAGCTGAGCATCGAACGGGGTGTCGTGGACCCGATCTGGGAGCTTGCCGGGGCATCCGCGCCCCGCGCCGCCAACCACGAGGTACGTGTCGTCGATGGTCTCGCGGACAGCAACATCCTCTGGCGTGCCCTGGGGGTGCGGCCTGTGCCGCACACTCCGTGCGGCTTCACCTGCGCCGAGAGCGCGGCTCTCGCCCGCGGGATCCGCGCCGCGGCGCGGAAGGCCGGCGTCGATGCGCCCGCACTCGGATGGCGGGATGAGATCCTCTCCTGGCCTGCCGAGTGGTCGGCCCTGCACGGAATCGCCGAGATCAAGGGGCCGGTTGTGAAGGTTGCCTACCGCACCGACGTGACCGCCGAGCGACGGGTCGTCCGGCTGGCCGGAGCCACGATTCCCGATGAGGCAGCGAGTGGGACGGCATTTCCGTATCTATTGGCGGGCCGGCCGCGAGTGACCTCCGGGGGCTCCTTCCGTCGCGGTATCCACCACGCCGGGGGACAGTCCCCGCGCGGCACGTGAGCGTTCGCTCGGGCGACCGATACACAGGGTCTGCTGATGCGCTATCGCGGCGACATTCTGGGTTGTGCCGGTGGTCGAGGATATGCGAATGTGTTTCGCCCCGCTATGAACCCGCGATCTTGGGCTCAACCGGTCGTCGCAACGCGGTGTGGCGGATGACTGTAAAGGCAAGGGCTGATGACAGACGCCTGCCTGGTGTTGCGGCTGTCGTCGTGGAGGCTCGCCCGGAGGGCGGGCCGGAGCGGCGACAGCCGCGCGCGACCGTCGGACACCCCAGTGGCTGGGATGCCGCAGTCGAGCAGTTGTCACGCGCGTTGGATGCTGCAGGCGGCGGTCAGGCCGCGGCGCTCAAGTACTCGGTGAGCACCTCGGCGGGTGTCCTCCACGCGAGTGTCTTTCGCCAGGAGGGCTAGAGTTCGGAGTCGGTTATTGACTCCGGCAGAACGAGGGAGTAAGTGCGAAAGGCGAAGCTGACGCGAGTTGGCAGATGAGGGGCCCCGGGAGATGGACTTGCTAGCGCAACACCGCAGCGGAAGCTCGAATCGGTCGGGATTGGCAGTGCTCCTGGCAGCCATCGTAGCCGCGCTGACGATGGCGATAGTGGCGCCCGCGTCGGCGTCGTCCTCCGGCCAGGTCATGGCCTGGGGCGACAACGAATCGGGCCAGCTCGGCGACGGCAACACCAACACCAAGGACACGCCGATCGCCGTGACCGGCTTGAATGGGGTAACGGCGATCTCCGCTGGGAGCAACTTTAGTGTGGCCCTGCTGAGCAACGGCACGGTTATGCAATCGGGTGCCAACGGCAGCGACGTGCCCGTGGCGGTGAGCGGCTTGAGCGGGGTAACGGCGATCTCAGCCGGCTATTTCCACAGCCTGGCACTGTTGAGCAACGGCCAGGTCATGGCCTGGGGCGACAACTTCGAGGGACAGTTGGGAAACGGCATCATCGGGGAAGACGGGTACGAAAACCAGTACAGCGACGTTCCGGTGGCAGTCTGCGCGGTCGGCTCTCTGGGCCCATGTCCGACTGGTCCTTACTTGAGCGAAGTCACGACTGTCTCAGCGGCCAACAGCACGCACAGTCTAGCTCTGCTGGACGACGGCACCGCCGTGGCCTGGGGTCACAACGATGCGGGAGAGCTGGGCAACGGCACCACGACCACCACCGGCGTGCCCGTGGCCGTGAGCGGACTGGGCCACGTTACAGCGCTCGCTGCCGGCTACGACCACAGCCTGGCCTTGTTGAGCGATGGCACGGCGATGGCGTGGGGCTATAACATATACGGACAGCTCGGCGACGGCACGAGGACCGGCCCAGAAAAATGTGATGTAGCACAAGGTGGCGGAGGATTCGCCTGCAGCACCATTCCGGTGGCGGTTAGCGGACTGAGCGGGCTCATAGGCATCTCAGGTGGTGCTGAGCATAGCCTGGCCTTCCGTTCTCCTAGCCCACCCACCGTCACCAAGGTAAAACCCAGCAGCGGCTCGGCGGCGGGCGGCACCATCGTGACAATCACGGGGTCCAACCTCACAGATGTCACCGCGGTCAAGTTCGGCTCGGTCAGCGCCACCAGCTTCACAGTGAAATCGGATACATCGATCACTGCAACCTCTCCGCCGGAGACGGTGGGAACGGTTGACGTGACCGTGACGACGCCAGGGGGTACCAACACGATCACATCAGCCGATCATTTCAAGTTCATGCCCACCGTTACTGGTCTAAGCCCGAGCACGGGGTCTAAAGCCGGTGGTACGAGCGTGACCGTCAGTGGCGCTGGCTTCGCCCTCGGCAAAACCGCGACGATCTTCAAATTCGGATCGATGAAAGCAACGTCGGTGAACTGCACATCGACTACGACGTGCACCGTCGTTTCCCCGGCGCATGCAGTTGGGACCGTTGACGTGAAAGCGACCGTGAACAAACTGAGCAGCGCGAAAAACGCTCCTGCTGACCAGTTCATCTTTAGCTAACGCTCGGAGCCCGCGACGCTCACCGACGATGCAGGACCGCCGTGAAGCGCGGAAGCTCAAGCTCTATCCGGGCACCCCCCGCGGGTGACTGGTTCGCCCTCACACGACCCCCGTGGGCTTTGGCAATTGCGTCCACGATTGCCAGCCCGAGGCCCGTGCCGCCGGAGGCCCGGTCGCGCGCGTCGTCGGTCCGGTGGAAACGGTCAAAGATTCGCTTGCGCTGGTCGGCCGGGATGCCCGGCCCGTCGTCTTCCACGACGAACAGGATGCGGTCATCGCCCGTGTGCTGCACCCGCATGAGCACGAACCCCCGCTCGGAAGCGGTGTGCTCGATCGCGTTTGTGAGCAGGTTGCGCAGCGCCTGGGCGAGCCTGTCGGGATCGGCGAGCAACGTCCCTGCCGGAACGGGATCAAGCTGGAAGTGACGCATGGTGAGCGGTGTACTCGCGTGCCAGAGTTCGTCCACGAACGCGGGCAGGTCGATCGGCTCGACGCGGAGGAACTCGGCCTGCTCGGTCTTCGCCAGCAGCAGGAGATCATCGACGAGGCGAGTGATTCGCGCAGCCTCGGCCTGCACGAGATGCTCGACGCGGCGTAGCTCATCACGCGAGGGATTCTCTTGGGCAGAGAGCACCTCGAGCTGCCCACGGATCACGGTCAACGGCGTGCGCAACTCGTGCGAAGCGTCGGCCACGAACGCGCGCTGGCCGGCGAACGCCTCCGTCAGCCGATCGAGCATGTGATTAAAGGCATCTGCCAGCACCCGTATCTCGTTGCCATGCCCATCCGGGCGGCGAATACGCGGGTGCAGGTCCCCGGCGTCAATCCGCGCCGCCACCGCGGCCATCCGGCGCAACGGACGCGACATGCGGGTGCCGATCAGATAGGCGCCGAGCAGCGCGCCAACGAGCGCGAGGATGCCCGCGAGGATGAACGCACGCGCCACGCCTTTCTGCGCATGGGCGACTGGGGCCAGGGGCTCCCCGACTCCAATCACGACTCGACGGGGAAGCTTCGGGACTCCGGGGAGGCTCACAGTGCGCTTGAGTAGACGAAGGCTCCCCACGTCGGGCAGGGGGAGCGTGGAGTAGCCGTCGCGCACGGTAAGCAAGCGCGCCGCGAGGCGATTCTCCTGATCTTGTTCGGCGACCGTCTCATCCTGGTCGGGCGGCCCGTTTTGGAACAGCTCGGGGATGTTGGTACTCGTTCTTGCACCTTGGATGAGCGCGAACAACAACGTGGAGCTCGCACTGAACGGTTGGCTGTGGACGTAGCGCGTAGCAGCTGCGGCGGCCTGTCTGGATGAGTGAGGGTCCGCGAGCGCGAGACTGTGCGCGAACTCGCTCGCGTCGCCCGCGATCTCTGTGTCGATCTGTAGGCGGACCTGTGTCCCAGTCCCGCGATAGACGGCGAGGAACGCGATCCCGATACAGAGGAGGACCACCACTGCGACCCATCCCGCTAAGCGCCAGCGCAATCCGACATCGGCGAGCCGATCTAGAACTGACGGCATATTTCAGCTCGTGCTGCCCAAGCGATAACCGACCCTGCGCACCGTAAAGATCGGCGCGGGATCATCGGGGCGTCCGAGCTTGCGGCGTAGGTAGCCGATATAGACGTCCACGACATTGGTCGCGGGATCGTGCTGATAGCCCCACACGGAGCTAAGGATCTGCTCACGCGAGAGCACTCGCCCGTGATATCGCAGCAGCAACGCCAGTAGCTCAAACTCGGTGCTCGACAGCGTCACGGCCCTGCCCTCTCGGTGCACCTTGCGGGTGAGCAGGTTCGCCTCGATCCCGTCCCCGCTCAACGTCGTTGTCGATACCTGCGCGAACACGCGTAGCTGTGCGCGCACGCGTGCCACGAGCTCCGCCAGCGAAAACGGCTTGACCAAATAGTCCACTGCACCCGCGTCGAGACCTGTGACGCGATCTTCGATCTCGCCGCGAGCGGTCAGGACGATCACCGGAACACTCGGTTTCGTCCGGCGCACAGAGGCGAGAATGTCAAGACCGCTGCGGCCAGGGAGCATCAGGTCGAGCACGATTGCGTCGAAGCTCTCGCTTAACGCCAAGCGCTCGCCCTCGATCCCATCGCGGGCGACCTCCACCGTGAAGCCGTCTGCCTCCAAGCCACGCCGCACGAAATCTACGATGCCCGGCTCGTCCTCGACCACTAGCACACGAGCCGCGGCAACAGCCTCTACCGTGGCACCGCTCGCTCGCGCGGCATCCTCGGTCGTTTCCATGGCTCAAGGATAAGGCCTCGTCGCGCCCCCACTATCCCTGCTCGGCGTATTCCATGAGCTTTCTCATCAGCTAGTTATCCGTTCCTTAGCGATGATCCAGACACTCCGCGCATGGTAATTGGCCGCGAGATGACACCTGCCGCCGATGCACACGGATATATCGAGCGCGCGAGCGCCGAGCGCCTGACGGGCGGAGGGACGACCGGCAACGAGCGACTTACCACCGTCACCGGGGCCACGCTGATCGCCCTGTTGGCGGTGATCGGCTTGACGATCCTGCGCATCCACTCCCTGCTGTCCGTGCACCTGTTCGTGGGGATGATGCTGATCCCGCCCGTGCTGCTGAAGCTGTCGAGCACGGGCTATCGGTTTGTCCGCTACTACACCGCCAATCCCCGCTATCGCCGCAAGGGCCCACCTGCGCTGCCGCTGCGGATGATCGCGCCGATGGTTGTGCTCTCCACCATTGCCGTCTTCGCTAGCGGAGTCGCGCTCCTGCTCGTTGGCCCCGACCCTAGCTCGAGCAAAACGCTGTTCCCGATCCATAAGTACAGCTTCTTCGTGTGGGTGGCCTTCACCGCGGTTCACGTGCTTGGTCACCTGCCGGGCATGGGCAAGGTGCTGCGCGCAGACTATGGGCGCTCTGCGGAGTTGAGTAGCGACGTCACCGGTCGCGCCGGTCGCGTACTGGCACTCAGCGGCGCTCTGATGGCAGGAGTGGTGCTGGCAGTCCTTGTGATCCCTGACTTCGGTCCCTGGCTGCACGAGTCGGGTCGCCTGTTTCACCACCATCTTTGAGTCGAAAATGCAGATTCACACCAACTACACCCGCGACGCGGCGCTGCGCGAGCTCCACCGGATCAATCGCTGGTTGATCGCCAGCAGCGTCGTCCTGACTGGAGTGCTGTCCGACGTGGCTGCGCACGCCTTTCCGGGCAAGGCGATCAAGACCATCGCGACGACCGGACAGAAGCGCACCAGTACTCACCCTCACCCCGGCACTAGTAGATCGTCTGGCGGCTCTGTGACAGCTCCGTCTGACTCACTACACCCGCCCGCGCAGGCACCAAAGGCCACGACGGAAACTGCACCGGCTCACGAATCCGCGCCTACCCAGGAACCGGCGCCGGTCGTCTCGGGAGGATCCTGACACGCGCACGCGATCCTCTCCAGGCAGCGAGCTCGCCTCCACGACTTGGGAGGCATTCGGCACGAGCGTCGTGCTGTGTCTGACCGACCCCGGAGCGCTAGCACACGCACGTACGCGAGTAAGCGGCGAACTAGATGCGGTCGACCAGGCATGCAGCCGCTTTCGAGCTGACTCCGAGCTCATCCGCGTGAACGCGAGTGAGGGCCGGCGAGTACGAATCAGTCGCCTGTTGATGGAGGCGCTGGAGGTTGCGCTGCGCGCCGCCGAGCTGACCGACGGCGACGTGGACCCGACTGTCGGCCGGGCCTTGGAGCTAGCCGGATACGACCGAGACTGGCGACTGCTGACCCATTCTCCGCACGACGTCCCCCATGACACGCCTCTGCGGCTAGTCAACCGTGCGCCCATCGACAGAACGGGGTGGCCGGACGCGATTACGGTACATCGGCGGTCGGGCTGGCGGACCATCACTCTCGACCGCCGGTCCGCCTATGTCCGCGTACCCCGTGGCATACGGCTCGACCTAGGGGCGACCGCGAAGGGCTGGGCCGCCGACCGCGCAGCCAAGGCCGCCACGCAGGCGACTGGTTGTGGCGTGCTCGTGAGCATCGGCGGTGACATTGCCACCTCGGGGATTGGACCCGCGGACGGATGGCGCATCCGTGTGACCGATGACCACCGCAGTCTGCCAACTGCGCCGGGGCAGACAATCGCGATTCTCTCCGGCGGGCTTGCGACCTCGAGCACCACAGTCAGGCGTTGGCGTCACAACGGGCGCGCGATGCACCACATCATCGACCCGCACACGGGTACGCCCGCACGAACGTGCTGGCGTACTGTGAGCGTCGCCGCCGCGAGCTGCGCTGAGGCGAACATCGCAGCCACGGCCACGCTCGTGAAGGGGACCGCTGCGGCCTCATGGTTGGCCGACGTGGGGCTGCCCGCCCGGCTGGTCGATCACGACGGGCGGGTGCTGTATGTCGGCGACTGGCCCCAGCATCAGGGGGGTGTGCGGTGAGCGCAATCTTGGCGAGCGCCGGCCCGAGCGTCTACTGGTATCTGACGCGCTCGACCGGGGGGATGGCACTGCTGCTGCTGAGCGGTGCAGTTGTGCTCGGGGTAGTTGACGTGCGGCGCTGGAGCACCTCTCGCTGGCCCCGGTTCGTCGTTGACTCGCTGCATCGCAACGTGGCGTTGCTGGCGGTGGTGTTCCTGGGTGTGCATATCCTCACCTCGGTACTCGACAGCTTCGCCCCGATCTCGCTGCTTGATGCCTTCATCCCGTTCGCGGGTTCATACCGGCCGGTCTGGCTGGGTCTCGGGGCGGCGGCGTTCGACCTGATGCTCGCCGTGACGGTCACAAGCCTGCTACGTCAGCGGATGGGGTATGAGAGCTGGCGAGCGGTCCACTGGCTTGCGTATGCCAGCTGGCCGATCGCGCTGCTGCACGGTCTCGGTACAGGCAGCGACATCAAGAGCGCCTGGATGCTGATACTCATACTCGTGAGCCTCGCGGCCGTGCTCACGGCTGTCCTCGTACGTGTAGTTGCCGCCTGGCGCCAGTATCCAGATCGCAGCCGGGCAGCTCTTGGGGGCGCCGGAATCTTCATGTTGTTCCTCGTGTTATGGCTTCCCAGCGGACCGCTCGGGTCTGAATGGGCGCGGCGCTCGGGCACGCCGTCCGCGCTGCTCAAGCACCCGACCTCGAAGACGCGCCGGCGATGACCTCGTCGCTACCTGTGCTGAGTGATGCACAGCCAAACACCGGGTCACGCCGGCCGCTCGGGCTGCCACGACTCTTGGAAGGCATCCCCTCCTACGGCACTATGAACCTCGCCGAACATCTCGCGGTGCATGGACCGTTCCAACTCACACGCAGACGCTCACGCGGTGCGGAGGCGCCGCTGATCGAGCAGATCGAGCAGGCTGGGTTGCGCGGGCGCGGCGGCGCGGGCTTTCCCACCGCGGTCAAGATACGCGCCACCGCGGCCGCACGGCGACGAGCGGTGGTGGTAGTCAACGCGGCAGAGGGCGAGCCCGCGAGCCTCAAGGACCGCACGCTCACACAAACCCTGCCGCACCTCGTGCTCGATGGCGCCACGCTCGCGGCACACGCGCTCGGAACAGACGAGATAATCGTTGGTGTCTGTGAATCGGCGCGAGCGAGCGTCGAGAGTATCGCCGCAGCGATCGCCGAACGAGGATTGCCGGGGCGCAGCTCACCACGTACCCGACTGAAGACCGTTCCTACCCATTACGTTGCGGGACAGGAGTCAGCGCTCGTCAGTTACTTGAACGGCGCTCCCGCGATCCCCACGTTCACCCCACCGATGCCCTTCCAGCAAGGGATCGGGCGCCGCCCCACATTCATCGGTAATGCTGAGACGTTTGCTCACATCGCGCTCATCGCCCGTCATGGCCCAGGGTGGTTTCGTGAGCTCGGGACACCTTCGCAGCCAGGATCGACACTCGTCACGCTCTCCGGTCCCGTGGCCGATCCGGGCGTCTATGAGATCGAGTACGGCGCATCGCTTGCGTCCTTGATCCACGCGGCCGGTGGGATCACCGCCCGCCCGGGCGCAGCGCTGTTGGGAGGATATGGCGGCTCGTGGGTCGGCGAGTCATGCTTACGCGGTCTCGTCCTCGCAGACGAACACCTCGCTTCGTGCGGGGCCTCGCTCGGTGCGGGCGTCGTGCTGCTGCTCTCCGAGGACGCCTGTCCAGTAGCCGAAACCACCCGTGTTGTGCGCTGGCTTGCAGACCAGAGCGCGGGCCAGTGTGGGCCGTGCGTTCACGGCCTGGATGCGATGGCAACCAGCCTGCAGGAGATAACCAGCGGGGTGGCACGTGCTCAGGCGACCAAACAGATCACCCGCATCGCGGCACTCGTGCGCGGTCGTGGCGCGTGCGGGCATCCCGATGGCGCTGTCAGGCTGATCCTCAGCGCGATCGAGACGTTCGGCGCGGAGTTCGCCGAGCACGCCCGGCATGGGCCATGCGAGGGCTGCTTATCCCCAGGAGAGCTGTCGCTGCCCACCACAGGCGCGATCAGCCGCATAGTGACCGGCAAGCCCGTCGGGCGACGATGACTGGCCGCAAACGGCTCCCTTTGATGCTCTACCAACCAGTGCGGAGCCTGTGAACTACCGCCTACATGTAAA
Source organism: uncultured Solirubrobacteraceae bacterium (assembly GCA_963830345.1). Classification (GTDB taxonomy): domain Bacteria; phylum Actinomycetota; class Thermoleophilia; order Solirubrobacterales; family Solirubrobacteraceae; genus Palsa-744. The sequence goes on from CAWHLZ010000001.1 coordinate 1,215,943, forward strand.
CCCGATCGCCTGCGAGGCGCACGGTATGTGCGCCGAGATCCTGCCCGAGCGGATCGCACTCGATGATTGGGGCTATCCCGTGATCGACGGCAAGCCACTGGAGCCAGCGCTGATCGACCACGCCAGACGCGCCGCCCAAGCCTGCCCCACATTCGCGCTGTTATTTGAGCGCCAGCCCAAACACGCAAAGCGCTGAGCCCCCATCGTCCGCATGCACAGCTGCGTAGCTGATGCGAAGCGGCCCATCTCTTGCAAGAAGTCGACCGCTACCTCACCGAGCGTCAGTCGGCGCAGTCGGCGCCCAACTTGCCCAGGAAAAGCGGAGGAAAAGCCGAATAGTTGTCCGTGGATTCCGTCTTTCGGGCGTATTTCAAGAAGGAGGTTGAACGACCGGCTCGCTCACGTGCCGCTGTCGTTCTGGCTTCTCCCAGGCGCGCGGGTGCCGCCGAACAAGTTCGCGAGGCCGTCCTCGCTGTCGTAGGCCAAGCTGATGTGCCATCGGTTCGAGGGGATGCGCTCTTCCTCCTGATCTCGAACTTCGAGACGTTCGCTGCGTATCCCTTTGCTGCGCACGACCTTGCCGACACGAGTGGGTTGCGCACGCTGGTTGAAGAGGATACACGCACGATCTTGACGGAAGCTGCGACGCTGACACGAGAGTGGGGAGAGTCACTAGACCGCCCGGCCGGCTCCGACTATAAATCACAACTTATTGCCGGTCATGCAGTCATAGCTGCGACGGCACGGGCTTGGGATCGTCTATGGGTTGCGACGACAAGTCAGTGGGGCCCTGATTTTGAGGACGATCCTGACGGTATCTCGTGAAGCGTCCAGCAACAACTGGCTCGTCAGGACAACGGAGATTTAGCCACCGCGCAAGCTTGCTACATGACGACCGGCTGGAGGCAGCAAAGCTACACGCCTCACTTAGCACTTCCCTATTCACAGCAGCCGCAACTGGTGTGGCCGCGACCGTTGCATTGGCGGGGTGGGTGTCTGCGAACTTCGTATCGGAAGCCTGGTCGTTTGTGATCTTTGGGATCGCGATCGTCCTGCTCGCCCTCAGTGCCTACTCTGGCGGAAAGGCCGTCACTCTCCTCGCAAACGCGGGGGCGAAGGCAAACTGGGGCGCGGTCAGCCGCACACGTCCGTGGTTCACTGCGCAGGTGTTGTTGTTTCTAGTGGCCGTGATCCTCGTGGGGGCAGGCGCGGTGGTTGCGTTCGAGGCGCCCAAGTCATCTGATGGCGATACAGCTATGGCAAAGGCGATTGAACGACTTGCGCGTGACTACCTATCGGTGCAGCGGTCTCCGTCGGGTACGACACAGGAGGGGCTGGTACTCGATCACCGCTCTCGTGGCCTGAGAGGTGGGGACCCGGCTCGACTAGCTCCGGGTCCCCACACTACACACGCGAGGGCACTGCACCTACTCACGAGAACCTCGCGCGCTATACCGCGGCATCAACGTGGCACGCTCCTACGGCTACCGACCAACAGCATGCCAAGCCGGTCGCGGCGCTCGCAAGACTAGCTCAACCGCAGACGGTTGTCGGCGCCTGTTTATCACCTGCACGAATCGGTGCAGAGAGCTGGCTCGCGACGCCAGCAGGCGCCATCAAGCGCCAAGTGCGTCTGCGCGAGCGCTCCGGGTTTAGATTCGCCCAGATGCCACAGCTGCTGCTGGCCGGGGATAAATCGTCCGTCTTCCCTACCCCAAGAGCCCCCGCGGCGTGAACCGGCGCCGAGGTGGTTCGGACCAGCGCCCGGCTGACGCCCTCGGGACCTCCGTCCGACGCCCCACTAACCGGTCGCGAGCGCCTTGTCCGCCGTCCAGCTTTGTAGGAAGGCTGCGGTGTCGGTGGCGTCGAGCGGCCGCGCGAACAGGAAGCCCTGTCCGCTGTCACATAGCTCGCCCTGCAGCAGGTTCAGCTCGCGGACCTGCTCGATGCCCTCGGCGAGAGTCTCGATCGAAAGGGCCTTGCCAAGCGCCACCAGGGTACGGATGATCGTCTCGCCCTCCTGATTGTGGGTCATTTGCGTGATGAACGACCGGTCGATCTTGAGGGCATCGACAGAGAATCGCTGGAGATGAGCCATCGACGAGTAGCCGGTTCCGAAGTCGTCAATCGCCACTCGCACGCCGAGCTCCTTGACCGTTGCCAGGCGCATCGCGGTCTGTTCGATGTCGCGCATCAGGGCCGTCTCGGTGATCTCAATGGTCAGTGAGTCGGGCTCGAGCCCTGTCTCCCGAAGGATGCGTTTAACGTCGGTCACGAACTCGTCGGTGTCCAGCTGTCGCGCGGAGACGTTGACCGCAACGCCGATCGGATAGCCGGATTCGCGCCAGCGAACGCCCTGGCAGCAGGCTTCCCGCAGGACCCACTTGCCAATTTCGACGATCAGGCCTGTCTCCTCCAGAAGCGGGATGAAGTCGTTCGGCTGGACCAAGTCTCGCGTCGGGCTTTTCCAGCGGATCAGCGCCTCCATTCCAGTGGGACGCATGTCGCGGAGGCTGAACGTAGGTTGGTAGACCAGGAAGAACTCGTCTTTCTCCAACGCCATCCGCAGATCCATCTCAAGTTCCATCCGCGACTGGACCGCTGTCTGCATCCCCGATTCGAACAGCACGTAGCGATGGCGTCCGTCCCACTTGGCTTGGTACATCGCGACGTCGGCATCACGGAGCAGTTCCTCGGCACACGCCCGGTCGCCCGCGGCGATCCCGATGCTCGCCGTCACCTTCAAGGAAGCCTCACCAGACCCCTCGAGCTTAAACGGTTGATCGAGCGCTTCGAGCAGACGCTCGGCTATGAGCTCTGGCCCGGACGCAAATGAGAGCTCACTGGCAATCACCACGAACTCATCACCACCGAGCCGTCCAACCGCGTCGGTCTCTCGTACCACCGCGGCCAGTCTCGCGGCTACCGCTCGCAGCAGTTCATCGCCCGCGGCATGGCCAAGCGAGTCGTTGATCGCCTTGAAGTTATCGAGATCGATGAACAAAGCAGCGACGGGTGTCTGGTCGCGGCGAGCGCGTCTCATCAGCTGCTCGACACGATCCAGGATCAAGGTGCGGTTTGGCAGGCCCGTCAAGGCGTCGTGGGTTGCAAGGAATGCGAGCTCATGTTGGCGGCGGGTGAGCTCCTCATCGGCGCGCTGACGCTCTGCCTCGAAGGACTCGCACATCCGCACGAGCGTCACGTTGAGACTGCGCTGCAGCATCGCCAGCGCCTGAGCCAGCACGCCAGGATCGAGATCCAGGCTCTCGGCACATTCCTGCACGACCTCGCGCGCCGCATCGCACCAGCGTAGGCAGCGCTTGGTGACCTCGTTCAACGGGGCTGCGCGCTGGGAGGCGAGCTGGCCGAAGATCTGCCAGGCCTCCTGGCCGACCTCGCGCGCGACCTCGGCGCCCTCGCCTGACATCCACCGCGCCACCGCGACGGTGGAAACGGTGCCCACGCGCGCAAAGCGCTCCTCGACCGCAGCGTCCAACTGGCAGTCCGATTCGTTGGTGCGCAGGAGCATCGCTTCGACCACATCGTCTGTGCGGGTATTAACGGCCTGCCCCAGGCGACGGAGGTCATCAGCGGGAGAAACGGACTTTGAGCTGGTCATCAATCCAGCGAATCGGCAACGACCGGCGGCGTCTTTATCGCTTGGCGGATTGGCCGCTTGCGTCTACAAAAGCCAATATTGTTAGATGTGTACGCCGGATTTAGATTAAGACAATACAAATCCCGGCGCGATGCTCGCCATAGTCTGGGTTGCCCCAGACGATCGGCGAACGACGCTCGCCAGCGCATCTACGACCTGCGGGTCGAACTGCGTGCCTGCGTGCTGGACGAGCTCAGCAAGCGCGACGGCACTCGGCATCGCCTTGCGATAGGGCCGGTTCGTGGTCATCGCGTTGAATGCGTCACAGCAGGAGATGATCCGTGCCTCGAGGGGAATGTCCTGACCGCATAGACCGTCGGGATAGCCGCCGCCATCCCAGCGCTCGTGATGGCAGCGCACGATTCGCCCGACCTTTCCCATGAACCCGCCGACACGCTCGAGCATCCTCTGACCTTCGACCGTGTGGGTCTTAATGATCTCCCACTCGAGCGGATCCAGCTTGCCCGGCTTGTTGACGATCTCCTTCGGCACCGCGATCTTGCCGATGTCGTGAAGCAGCGCTCCGAACTCGACAGTACGCTGCTCGTCCTCATCCAGTCTCAGCTCACGAGCGACGTCGAGCGCCAGGCGTACGACGTCCTTGCAGTGCTCGCCCGTGTAGGTGTCGTCAGCCTCCACCACGTCCCCCAGCAGCAGCGCTGTTCCACGGTAGGCATCATTCAGCTCGATCAGTTGCTCGAGCCGGGCCCGGCGCTCCTGCGAGAACCACCTCAGCACCCCGAACAGCGGCACAATCAGCAGCACCGCCCACGGGTGCCCGACGGTGGCGATCGCGACGGCGAGGCCGAGCGGCGCAAGTGCCAGATCGATCAGATAAACCTGGCGCACCTCCGTGGCCAGCTCTCTCACCGTGAGGCCGCTGCACAGCCGTTCCCGTACCGCATTCGCGGTGAAGTCGCACGTGAGTTGAGCGGCTAGCGCGAGCGCCAACACATTCCAATGGGCATCCGGCCGGACGTCGTGCGCGAGCACCAGCACGAGCGAGGGTCCCACCGCAAACCAGCTATTCCCGGGAACGGTCAGAATGCGGCTGAGCGGCACGCTCCTGGCCAAAATCGCGGGCATCATGCCGAGCGCCAGCGACAGCGCCACGAGTAGCGGCACGAGCGAAACTGGTACGGCGAAGAGCATCGGCACGAACAGCGCCTGGGTGGGCACGGTGAATCCAGCGCCGATGTCGAAGCGGACTTCGCCGGCGGCCGCTACACCCACCACATACAGCGCCGCAATCGGCAGCAACAGCCCTCGATTCCACCCGCCCAACAGGGCAAGCGCGAGCGCCGCGGCGATGAAGCCGGCGCCGACGATCAGCTCAGCGCCGCGTTCGGCATCGAGCATTCGCTGTGCGCGGCCGGCGAACGATGCGCGCAAGCGCTCCGATTCGGTGAAGGCGTAAGCGGACATGGGCCTCTAGCTCCGACTATCGTCACGAACGCGCGCCGGGCCAAGGAGTTTTGACTAATAACCGCCGTTCTTGCCTGGATATTCGAACGGGTGGAACTAAAAGGCCTGCGAGGGGGCCTATGGCTCGAACAAGCGTCCGCATGCCTTGTCAGTGGGGGATTTGCGCTCCATGCTGCTCCCGATCTAATAAACAAGGACTGCAAAGGGCAAACTCACCGCGAGGTGAGGACGCAAAGCCAGAGGTCTCGCGCACGAGATGGCTCAGCCGCCAGCAAACTGCATGGAGGCTCTCGTGCCCTCGCTCTCCGCACTTCCCACACCAGCTCGACTCCGACCGTTCCGCCAAAGCTCCTTGCTCGGCCTGGCATTCGCTATCGCGAGCCTGCTCCTTACTGTCTGCTTTGCCGACTCGGCTCAGGCGGCCCTGTTCAGCACTGGCGCCTGCAGCGAAGCCGCGCTCTCCCAGCCGTTCCTCCCCTGGGGCGACGCGAACTCATACGAGCTCGTTCCCGGTGGTGACTTCGAGGGCTCGCTATCAGGGTGGACCCTGGGCGGCGGCGCCCAACGGGTCACAGGCAGCGAGCCCTACGGCGCCACCGGTTCGGTAGGTACATATTCGCTGGACCTCCCAGCGGGCTCCTCAGCGCAGTCGCCGTTCATATGTGCAAATGCCTCCTATCCGATCTTTCGCTTCTTCGCGCGCAATCACAGCCTCCTGTCCACGGTGCTCGTGCAGGTCGTATATAAGACCGTGCTCGGTTCCGTCTCGCTGCCGCTGGGAGCGGTCGCACTGAGTGGGGAATGGGAGCCGACGTTGCCGATGCTCACCGGCTCGGTTGTCGGCGGACTGCTCTCAGGTGGCACCGCTCAGGTGGCACTGCGCTTCACTGCGCTGACAGGGTCTTCGGACATCGACGACGTGTTCATCGATCCGCGCATGAAGTAAGGAACGTACCAGGGGCGAAGGGGCGCACCAGGGTGTACCTCACGGCGACAGCCGTGAGGTACACCAGTCTTCGCCGACGCGCTCGTACATCCATCGCTCGTGCATGCGATCGGGTGCCTGCACCCAGAACTCGCATGCGTCGGGGATCACGCGAAGCGCGCCCCAGTCAGGCGGACACGCGGGCGGAGTCTCCAGCACCTCCATCAGGTGGGCGTGACGGGCCCGCAGTGGCTCGAGGTCATCGATCGGCTGGCCCTGGCGTGAGACCAGCGTTTGCACCCGATGCGAAAGCGCGCGCTCGGAGAAAAGCTCCACCGCGAGCTCACGCTCGGCGATGACGGCCGTTCCCGCGATGTGAACCTGGCGCCCGATCTTCGGCCAATAGAACAGCAGCGCCACGTGTGGGTTGGCTTCGATCTCGCGCGCCTTGCGTGTCCACAGCGCCGAGGTGAACACCAGCGCCCGATCCTCCAGGCGCTTGAGCAGCACGGTCCGCGCCGACGGGTGCCCACCCTCTCCGACGGTCACGAATGCCACCGATTCGGGCTCCGGCACGCCGGCGGCCCGGGCTTCCGCCAGCCAGTCACGGAGGAGCAAGAGCGGCTCCTGGCTCATCTTCCACCGAACCGTCGCTGGCGCGCCTTGAACTCCGCCAGCGCTCGTTCCAGATGCTCGCGCGTGAAGTCCGGCCAGAGCTCGTCGCTGAACACGAGCTCTGAGTATGCCGACTGCCACAGCAGGAAGTTGGACAGTCGCCGCTCGCCGCCCGTGCGGATGATCAGATCCGGGTCGTGCATGTCCGGCGCGTACAGACAACCGCGGAAGTCCTCCTCGGTGTCTCCGCAAAAGCCCTTGGCGGCGTCCACGATCTCGGCACGCCCACCGTAGTTGAATGCGACGAACAGGGTGATGAGCTGGTTATCCTCGGTGAGCGATTCAGCCGCCTGCATCTCCTCTACTAGCTTTCGGGCCACTCCGTCGCGACGCCCGATGAAGCGCATGCGCACGCTGTGCCTGTGGAGCTCCGGGGCCTCTCTGGCGATGCGCCGCGCGAGCATCGAGATCAGTCCGCGCACCTCCTCGATCGGGCGTGACCAGTTCTCGGTCGAGAACGAGTACACCGTCAATTGCTCAATTCCGAGCTCGACGGCGTCTCGCAGGCGTCGCTTGAGGGTGTCGGCGCCGGCATCGTGACCCTCGTTGATCGACAGGTGGCGCGAGCGCGCCCAGCGACCGTTGCCGTCGGCAATGATCGCCACGTATCGCGCTGAGCCAACGAGTGAGTCCTTCGGCAACGCCGAGATGCTCACGCGTCCACCCCGATCGTTCTCGGTGACTCCCGCGCACGCGACAGGCGTAACCGCTTGGCCACGCGCCAAGCACGCATCACCGCGAGCGTCGGTGTGATCAGCGGCCGAAGCTGGCGGGTGATGCGATCGGTGACGGGCAGCGCGAGCTCGCTCCTCGCGGTTGGAGCGGAAGCGTAGTAGGCAACCACGCCCACCAGGGTCATCACGTGGTGAGCGCCGCTGGGCGCCGCGCGGGCCTGTCGGACAGCGGTGACGATGACGCTTGCCAGCCGTCCCGCGAGCACGGTTGGATCCTCGTAATAGTGGATAAACGCCGGCCGGCCGGCTTTCGTGTCCTGCTCGTAGTCGACGAGGCTGTCGAGGATCGTGGGCAGCACGGCGATCGACAGGTAGATCCTGTCCAACTCGAGCCCCTGCTCGCGGGTCGTGCGGTGGTCGGCTGCGGCGGCGATCAGCGCATGCACGGCCAGTACCGAGGACGCCGCGCCGGCCAGGAACTCCGGCCACTGCAGCAGCGTGTCCGCTGCGTGCAGTCTCGCCCACGCCGCCAGCTGTCCGTCGCCGAGGAGCGAGTCCCGATGAATGTGCAGCTGCGCCGCGGCGGCGCGTGCGGCGCTCGCCCTGAGCAGCTCAGAAAGGACCCCCGTGGCTGGCAGGCCGGCCAGCGCGAGCCTCACCGTAGCAACCAGCTCCTCCAGGTAGCCTTCCTCCGAGCACGGGTGATGGCGGTAATAGTCACCGCCACGCTGCAGCGACGGAGCAACGGCGTCGGTGAGCGCCGTGAACAGTCGCTCGCCGTCACCGGGTGCCGCTTGCGGCGAGGACTCGGTGAGCCCGTCCAGCAGGTCATACAAGATCTCCAGCGCCACAATCGCCTCGATCACACGCTTCCGGTGGGCTCGTGGAGCAAGCGTCGCAAGCGTCGCGGCCACCTCGGCGTTGAAGCCCTCCTCGCGAAGCTTCTGCAACGCGATCCCTCGCAGGGTCGGATCCTCGATCGCCTGGGCACGGCTGCGCCAGCGGGTTAGCTGCGTGCGCACGAACGGCGCGACGCCTGACCAGTAGCGGACGTTGACGAGCAGGAGGGCGACGCCTGCCCGCGCGGCGAGCTGGCGATCCATGACCGGCGCCGCAGGCTTGCGATGTTCGATGCCGCCAGCCTTGCTCGGTCGAGGCGTGCGCGGCACAGGCGATATGGCGAGGGTCGGCCGCCTACTCATCGAGGGCAAGCGTGGGGGACACGCGCGACGCCGCCCAGCCCGGGATTGACACGACGATCAGAGCGATCACGATCACTAACGCTGGAATCTCCAGGGGACGTCCGCTGGCGGCCAGTTTTGCCACGGGGAAGCCTGTCACGTGCTTGAGGTAGCCGTCGATCACAGCCTGACCGCAGATCCCGGCTACCGCGCCGGTCATGCAGCCCGCGCTCAGCATCACCAGCGATTCTGTCAGCAGGATCCGTCGCAGTCGGAGAGTGCGCACGCCTGACAGTCGCATCGCGGCAAGTGCAGGGCGACGCTGCCACACGCTCGATCCCAACGCGGCGGCCATCGCGAGGATCGCGGCAATCACGAGCAGCGTCGATATCTCCCCGAGTCGGCTGAGTCCTTCCCTGGTCAAGGCGTCGATGCGTGCTTCGCGCGTGCGCGCCGTCGCGACTTCTAGCCCGCTTCCCGGGCCGAGCACGCGTGCGATCGCCGAACGCGTGCGGCGTACGCTCGTCCCGCGCACGAGCTCCACGCCGAAGGCCGTCGGCATCGTCGTGCCCCAGAAGCGACTGTAATCGGCGCTGCTGATAAAGATCACACCCGGGCTCCACGCGAGGTTGGTCGTCGTCGCGGCCACTCTGAAGCGGGTGTCACCGGTCGGCGTCGGCAGCGTGAGCAGACCGCCAGGTTTGACGTTGTGCTCTTCGGCGATCTGCTTGGAGACAGCGATCCAGTTACCTTCGCTGAGGCGTCTGGTCGCCGTGTTGGCATTGCCTTCGATGATCTGGCTGCTCAGGACATGCCGATTGGCGCCCGGTGGGCGTGCGATTATCCACGCGCGCCTTTCGCCCAGTTCGAGGAAGCCACCCTGGAAGCTGCTGACGGCAGCTACGCCAGGTATCCGAGCGATGCGCACGGAGTCGTGGTCCGGCGTGAACGTAACCGTCGCCTGGTTGTCGCCGGGATTGGCTACCCACACGTCGGCGTCGGCCGCGTAGCTGTGCGCAAAACCGTTGATTCCCCGAAGCAGGTCGTCTCGAGAGCCGCCTAGCGCGATGCTGCCGAAGATAGCAACGGCGCCGGTCGCTGCCAGCGCGAGCGACCGCAGGGTGGCCGCCTTCAGCGACGTGAGCGCGACCTGCAGGGTCGTCAGTCGCTGATAGCGCATCGCCATGGCCGTGCAGGCGCGCAGCACGCCGGCGAACGCGAGTGGGACGGCGAGTACCGTCGCTAGCGCGAGCAGCCCACTCGCTGGGAGTGCCAGCGAGGGCCGCAGCTCGAACAGCGCAGTCGTGAGCGCCAGCAGGCATCCGGCGGCGACGGCCAACCTCAGTTGAGCTCGGTGTCCGAGCGCATTGCCCGGCGCTGCGTCTTCGAAGTAGACGGCGTCCGGTGCACGCCCGTGGCGCAGGTCGAGCAACGGGACTGCCGACGCCAGGAAGGTTGCGAGGACACCGCCTGTCAGGGACACGACCAGCGGCTGTGCGCCCACGACCGTGTTGGTGCCAAGCGTGAAAGCCTCGGCAAGGTAGCCAGATGACTGATGGAAGAACCCAAGCGCCAACCCATAGCCAGCGAACAGGCCGACCAGCGAGGCAGTGATGCCCAGGCACAGAGACTGGAAGACCACTATCTGCACGATCGCCGCGCGCTTGGTGCCGATCAGGCGCAGGTCGGCGATTGCGGCTCGTCGCTCGGGAACGGTAAGCAGCATCGCGTTGAACGCGAATAGGAATCCGAGCAATGCGCTGATCGCGGCGAAGAACCCGCTTGCCTGGTTACTTGGGCGCAATGCCTGGCGTAGCAGTGCGACTTCCGTGTCGGCCGCGGCGACCGTGAGACGCCCATCGGCAAGCCCACTCAGCGCGGTGCGCACTGACGCCTCGCGCCCGCGCCCGGTCTTAACCAGGATGCGCGTCAGTCGCCCCTGCAGGCCGGCGAGTTGCTGCAGGCTCTTGAGCGGCAGGACCGCCACCCGCGCTTGTGCGAGCGCCCCTGCCGCTTCGTATCCGAGCACCGCGGCCACCTTCAACCTGTGTAGGTCTCCGTGCAGATCGAGTGATACTTCGTCGTTCAATCCGGTTGATTTGCTCAGCCCAAGTTCTTCCGCGCTTGTCCTGCTGAGTCCAATGCCCCCCGGCGAGAGGGCCGCGATCGGAAGGGTGCGGGTCAGCCCGTTCAGCAGCGCAAAGCTGACATTCGTGCCGGTGAGATCGACCGTCACGCGACGGCCGCCAGGCCCGAGAATCGTGGCGGTCTGTTCGAGCAGTGGCGCGGCCTGCTCGACACCATGCAAGTGTTCGACGCGTGCGAGCAGGCGCTCGTCCAGGCCATCGGCGTCGCGTGAGCGCAACTGCAGGTTCGCGGGTCCGACCACCGCGTGAACGACCTGTGCCGCCGACCCGGCGATGCTGTCGTTGGCAATCATCGCGGCTGACACGAGTGCGACCGCGATCGCCACCCCGATGCCGGCGAGCAACTCCTGAGCGCGGTGAACGCGCAACCGCCTGCCGTACAGGTATACGAGCGCGTAGGGCCGCAGCAGGGTCCTGGCCTGGGGCGACTGAGGGCGTTCCAGTGTGCTCACGCCCGCGCGATCGGTGAGTGCCCGTCGGTCGCGAGCGGGTCGCGCTCGCCGCCGCTCGAGTGACCGTCGTGGAGCTTTCCGTCACGCAGCGTGCAGCGCCGGTCGGCGAGGGCGGCGGCCTCTGAGTCGTGGGTCACGAGCACCACGGCCGCTCCGCGCTCGTGTGCGACCGACCGCAGCAACTCGACGATCTCTCCGCTGCGCGCGCTATCCAGGTTGCCGGTTGGCTCGTCGGCGAGGATCAGCCTCGGCTCGCCCGCCAGCGCACGTGCGATCGCGACGCGCTGGCGCTCGCCTCCGGACAGTTCATCCGGGGTGCGCCGAAGACGATCGCCGAGTCCGACGCGCTGCAGCCAAGGCCGCGCACGAGCCTGAGCATCGCGCGTGCCCATGCCGCCCAGCAGGAGCTTGATCGATGCGTTCTCGATAGCAGGAACGCGGGGCATGAGGTGGTAATTCTGGTAGATGAAGCCCACGTCTCTCAGCAGGTAGTCGCATACCTGGTTCTCCGATAGTGAGGACAGGTCGCGGCCGTCGTATTGGACCGTTCCCCGCTCAGGTCGCAGCAGGGCCGCGATCAGCAACAGCAGCGTCGTCTTGCCGGAGCCGCTCGGGCCCAGCAGGGCAACCATTTCTCCGGGCGCTACAGCTAGGCTCACGCCGTCAACGGCGCGCACCTCCTCGGTGGTGTCGCGATAGTGCTTGACCACGCTGTCAAGCTCGAGCACCGCCCCTCTACTCCACGATCGCTGGAGATCGAAGTCCACTCGTACGCTGGCTGAGCATTAGGCGCTGCGACGCAGCGGGATGACCGTCGCGAGCTCGCGAGCTGGCCGTCCATGCAGCTCACCTTCGCTCAGGGTGAGCGCACGGGTTCCGGACAGGCTGGGGGACTCGCCGGTGCTTGCGAGTATCGCCATGCCCTCTTGCGCGAGGGAATGCAGCAATAGGAGGATGCGGTCTCGTGCGAGCAGGTCCACGCCGATCGTCGGCTCGTCGATCAGCAGCAGCCTCGGCGCGAACGTCAGCGCCCGCGCGATCGCTGCGCGTACAACCTCTGCGCAATCGAGCTCACCCGGCCTGAGCGTGGCGCAGCGTCCGATCTCGGCGCGCTCGAGTGCCGCGCGAGCGCGCGCAGCCGCCAGCGCCAGCGGCTCTCCCCGTGCGATCAGGCCGATGATGAGGTGGTCGGTGACGAGCTGCCCCTCGCTGGGTCGAAACGTCCTGCTGCAGTAGCCGATCCCGTCGCCGAGCCGATCTCCATGGCGAGCGCAGAGATCGTGCCCTTCAAAGCGCACGATGCCCGTGTCAGGTGTCTCGACGCCGGCCGCGATACGCAACAGCGTTGAACGGCCAGAGCGCCGCATGCCCCATACGGCGACCATTTCGCCCGCATCGATCTGCAGCGAGACGTCGCGAAGTGCGACACGTTCATGTAACGGGCCGTAGCACTTGCTGACGTGCTCCAGCTCGAGCAGGCTCATCGCGGCTGCATCCTGCCGGCTGCTAGGGCCTTGAACTCGCGTCGGGCATAGTCGATCCACGGGAGTCTGGCTTCCACCGCCAGTCGGCGCTCCTCGGACATGAGCCGCGAGGCCAAGCTAGACGCCGCGTCACCGCAGGCATCGGGTCGGAGCGGGAGCGGTGTGTCTCCCGCCTCCGCCAGGCACGCCTGCCCGTAATGCTCGATCACGTCAAGCGCCATCTCGGGCTCCTGTGCGAGCACCGCCAGCTGTCGTGCGAACAACCGCGAGCGCCGGAAGTCTTCGCGCATCTGGAGGATCAGGCGCTCCTGGTAGTTGCGCACACCGTCGGATGTGGCCCGATAACGCGGCTTTGGCTGGCGTCCCATACGCGTTCCGGGTATCTCTTCGATCATGCCCCTGAACTGGAGCGTGTCGAGCGCCGTGTACACGTAGGAGATGCCACTCAGCTGCAGCATGCCCGCGTACGCGTGTTCGAATCTATGCGCCAGCTCATACCCGTAGCTCGGACGCTCGATGACGAGTCCTAACAGGGCCCAATGGACGGCCGACTGCATGGGACTGGCACCCTTCCTGGGGCGTTTCTCTACTGCCACCGGACTCGCACTCATCTGAGACATAGCCTAGTTGTGGTCGTACCGTGAATTGAAGCGACGTTTCTATCTTTTGCGGACAGTCAGGATGTAGAACATTCAACAGCCTGCCTTGTAAGGGCAATCGAAACACAGCATCATCCGGGTACGTGAAGATGGATGCAGACACAGGCCGACGGCTATCCGGGAGAGCAAATGTGCGCCGGATGCGGCATCTCGACCAGGGCACAGCCGGAAATACCGAGCTCGCGCCGTCCGTCCCGCGGACGGGGCGGGTTGCGCGTGCGCAGGCGCTGGCGGGTGGGAGCGGCGAGAGCGGGTGGGCTGGTGGCGCGGAGACCGAGGTGGAGGTAGAGAAGGTCTCGATCGAGCTCTCCCCGGCGCAGGTCGATCGAGTGGTACGCAGCGCGGCTGAGGGCGGCAGTATGTCCGTCCTGTTGTCTGGCCTTAAGGACGTTCGCGAGGTGCTCGCGCGTGAACCTCGTCAGATGGAGGACAGCAGACTGTCGCGCTCGCTGCTCGCTGGCCTATTGATGCTTGCGTCATTCCCCGCCGACGGCAGCTATCTGGGCAACGCGGAAATCGCCCGAATGCTTGACATGAACCCCAGCACGACTCACCGTTACGTGTCTACGCTGATGGCGGTGGGATTGCTCGAGCGCGACCCCGCGACGCGCCGTTACAGGCTTGTGTGACCCACTCCGACGATCAGAATCAGTGGATGGCTTTCACGATTGACGACAGACTCCTCCTCGGTCTCCTCGACGCCCCCGACTCGAATTGCATCCCCGTCGAGACGCCGGGGGATCTGCGCCGTCTGTGTACAGACATCCTCAGTGATCGCAAGGAGCCGGTGATCGGACTCACGCTGGACGTGGACGGCGAGCCCGTGCTTGCATGCAGCGATGTACGCGCAGTGGTTGGACCCGCCGCGCGCATCTACCTCATTTTCAACGACGATCTGCTTTACGGCCTGCGCGAGATACTCGGACGGAGGCTCGCGATCGACCGGGGTGTGGTGCGGACATGGTGGCCGGGCGCGAGCGCGCGCTGTGATCCGGCGGATCATCCCGCGGTGCTGGCGCTGGACGGCGAGCCCAGCCGGGCGACCCTGGAGGAGTTCGCGCACGAGTTCGACCTGACCCGCCCGCGTGTGCGCGCGCAGATCAGGCTCATCGAAGACGCACGAGCGTTCCTCGAGCATGAGCTGACTCGCGCGCGCGAGCAGGACCACAAGGTCCACGAGCGGCTGCGGGATGCGCAGATCGAGTGCCACCGCCTGCGTACTCGCGCCGAAGCCGCGGAGACGAGTCTCGCGGCTGCGCAGCGTCGGCCGTAGCGCGGCCTGCGCTAGGCGCTGTAGGAGATCGGCGCGGGTGGGTCTGCGCGGGTGTCCGCAATGAGTTCTAGCAATTGCTGGCCGGTCGTCCCACCGAGCACACGCAGGCGATGCAGGCGATAGGGATCGTCATCTGGATGCGTCCAGCCCGGGACGACGGTCGTTGCCCCGACGAAGCCCGCCGCCTCGACCACGGCGACGACCGCGGGGTTGTAGTGGCCGGAGGGGTAGCAGAACCAGTTGACCGGAACGTGATAGCGCCGCTGAAGCATCTGGCGCGCGTTGGTCACCTGGTAGCGCAGCTGTTCGGCGTCCAGCGTGATCAGATCAGCATGGCTGATTCCCTGGGTGTCGAGCTCCCAGCCCGCCGACAGCAGGCCGCGGATCTGGTCCGGCCCGAGTCCGCCCTGCGACGGCGGAAGGCCGGTCAGCTGGATGTTCTCGTCGCCGACCCACCCTAGCCGTCGCAGCACCGGGAGTGCTTGCGTGTACTGAGAGTTGTAGCCGTTGTCGAAGCTGATCACGATCGGTTTGCCCACTCCCAGCGGCACGCCCCGGCGCCAGTAGGCCTCAACCTGATCCAGCGTCACCGCGTGCCAGCCGGCGCCCTTGAGTGCCTGCATCTGTTCGGCGAACTCCGTTGGTTGTACGTACAGTCCAGGGAACGGAGCGCCCGGGGGAGGGGGGGCGATCACGTGGTACATAAGGATTGGGACGGGATCCATCCCCGGACGGCCGGCGCTCGCGCTCGCGGCGGCGCTCACCCCACCATTACCGTCCCTGCGGCTGGCACGAGTGTGGGTGCGCGCGAGCTGGGCCGCGGGCCGGCGTCCGGGAGAGCTCTCGCCGGTGCCGTGCGCAAGCACGGCGATCGCGGCGACGATCGCCGCCGCGACGGCGATCAGGCCGACGGCTAGTCGACGACGACGGATCGCTCGCCGGCGAGCCTCACGACGTGTGCGCAGAACCTCGATGTCCATGATCTCCAGATGCTAGATGCAGGCCCAGAGCAGCTTGGCTCTGGCGCCCGTCGGGCGAGCACGCGCGGGCGATCTCGCCGCGGTCTATCCCGATTCGGGCCCGATCTGCTCGATGAACGCGGCGAGCGCAGCGATCTGCTGCGGCTGGTCACGCACATGAATGCGTGCCAATGCCGCCAGCATCGGTGTGGGGTCATATCCCCTGAGCTCGGTCGTGCGGGGGCGAAGCAGGGATTCCCGCAGGAAGTGTTCGTCCACCAGGATCCTGCGCCCGTCGGCGAGCGTCACGCGATGACCCGCGAAGCTCGAAAAGCTCGGCACGCTGCGCGTGCTCCCGCTGAGGTGGCACGCCGCGCAGCCATCGGCGATGACCAGGCGGGCGCCCTGCTGTACGAGCTGCTGCTCATGCGTGAACGGTTCGGTGACGTACGCGGGCACAGTCGATCCGAGCGCGCCATTGGTGCTTGGCCGTGCGCTCGCGCCGCAGCCCGAGAGCCCGAGAGCGCTCGCAGCTGCGAGCAGGGCTGCCGCGATGTGCTCGCAGCGGCGACGTGCCCGCTGCCTGCCGGTGACCATGGCGAGAGCATGATGAAATAGGTGCAGCGGTGCGCCGCCGCTATCCTGAACTGGAGCCGCGAGCATGAGCACGAGTCAGATCGCAGAGCCGACCGCCGTCGCTGAGCCGTCCAACGGCCGTCATGAAGTCATCGAGCTCGACGTCTCGGGTATGACGTGTGGCTCGTGCGCGGCACGCGTACAGCGCACGCTCTCTCACCAGCCCGGCGTGAGCGAGGCGCTCGTCAACTACGCCACCGGGCGTGCGACCGTCGAGCTCGCGTCGGGCGCGGTGGATCCAGAGACGCTCGTCGCTGCTGTGAAGGGTGCCGGCTATGGCGCCTGCCCGGTGGCGCCGAGTGCGACCGGGCAGGCGCGCACGTTCGAAGCGCTCGAGCGCGACGAGGCGCGCGAACAGGCCAACCTGATGCGGCGGATAGCGATCGCGGTGCCGCTGGCGACGGCGATCGCGCTGCTCACCTACACCCAGCCGCACCAGGAAACCGCGCGCTGGATAGTGGCGGCGCTCGCGGTGCCGGTGCAGTTCTGGTGCGGACTGCCGTTCCTGCGCTCGGCGTGGACACGAGCGCGCGCTCGCGCCACCAACATGGACACGCTGATCGCGCTCTCGACGCTCGCAGCCTTCATCTACTCGACTGTGATGCTGCTCACCGCGAGTCCCGTCTACCAGCACGGCGTCCCGGTCGGCAAGTTCAACATGCCGCTCTGCTACGACATGGGGGCGATCATCATCGCGGCGCTGCTGATCGCCCGCTGGTGCGAGGCGAAGGCGCGCAGCAGCTCCGGGCGCGCGGTGCGCGAGCTAGCACAGCTCGGCGCGACACAGGCCCGCCTGCTCGACCCCGACGATCCAAGCGCGCCCGAGCGCCTGGTGGCAATCGAGCAGGTGCGTCGTGGCGACGTGTTTCGCGTGCGTCCCGGCGACAGCATCCCGGTCGACGGGATCGTGATCGCCGGTGCCTCCGCGGTCGACGAGTCGCTGCTCACCGGCGAGTCGCTGCCCGTGGAGAAGGACGTCGGCGCGCTGCTCACCGGCGCGACGCTGAACGTCAACGGGGTGTTGCAGGCGCGTGCTACCGCGGTTGGCGCCGACACGGCGCTGTCGCAACTGGTGGCGCTCGTCGAGCGTGCGCAGGCCTCCAAGCCGAAGATCCAGCGGCTCGCGGACCAGATCGCCAGTGTGTTCGTGCCGGTCGTACTCGTGCTCGCCGCGCTCACCGCGCTCGTGTGGGTGCTCACCGGCGACGGCCTGCAGGGCATGTTCGCCTCGATGCACCTCCAACGTGGTATGGACGCGACGATCGCTGTGCTGATCGTCGCCTGCCCGTGCGCCCTCGGTCTGGCCACGCCGGTCGCGATCCTTGTTGGCACCGGACGCGGCGCTCGGCTCGGGCTACTGATCCGCAGTGCCGAGATCCTCGAGCGAAGCCAGGATCTGGACACGATCGTCCTCGACAAGACCGGCACGGTCACAACCGGTGAGCTGTCGCTCGCCGACGTTTGGAGTGCTCCGGGCGAGAATCCCGATCGGGTGCTTGCGCTCGCGGCCGCCGCCGAGGCGGGCTCGGAGCACCCCGTGGCGCTGGCTGTCGTGGCCGCCGCGCACGAGCGTGGCCTGGAGCTCGCGCACGCTGCCGAGTTCCGCTCGATTCCCGGTCGGGGCGTGCGTGCGCTGCTGGACGGCATCGGTGTGTGGGTCGGACGGCCGACGTCGCCGGAGCACACGCCTCAGCTGGCGCCGGTGCTCGAGGATTGGGAGGCGAGCGGCCACACGGCCGTCGTGATCGAGCGCGACGCGCAGGTCGTCGGCGCGCTGGCGCTGGCGGACACCATCAAGCCCGAGGCGCCGACGGCGATCGCGGGGCTGCGCAGCATGGGCATCGACGTCGAGCTGCTCACCGGCGATAACCCACGCGCCGCACACGCCGTCGCCACGGCGGTCGGCATCGAGCACGTGCTCGCGGGTGTGAGCCCGAGTGGGAAGCTCGAGGAGATCGCCCGGCTGCAGGGCGAAGGCCACCGCGTCGGGATGGTCGGCGACGGCGTCAACGACGCTGCCGCGCTCGCGCGCGCGGACCTCGGGATCGCCATGGGAACCGGCGTCGGCGCGGCGATCGAGGCGGCCGACATCAGCGTGCTATCCGGCGATTTGCGCGGTGTGGCACGGGCGCTGCGTCTGGCGCGGGAGACCTACACGATCGTGCTGCAGAACCTCGGCTGGGCCTTTGGCTACAACCTGATCGCGTTGCCGCTAGCGATGACCGGGCTGCTCAGCCCGGCGCTCGCCGCCGTGGCGATGGGCGTCTCGAGCATCACCGTCGTCACCAACAGCCTGCGGCTGCGCCGCTTCGGCGCTCCCGGGCGCTCGACGCCCGTGCGCAGCAGCGGCCAGCGACTCGTGAGCATTACCACCGCCGCCGTGATCCCGGCTGTGCTGCTGGGTGGGCTGGTGCTCGCTGACCCCAACTCCTTCGTCGTTCCGCGGACCGCCTCGATCACGCTCGCCGAGCCGGCCGGCGAGACACTCGAGATCTACGCCCTGCCGTTGCGTCCGGGCGAGGTCAACCTGCATCTCTACCTCGAGGGCACCACAAGCGCTCGCGTGAGCTTCCGCTCGATCTCGATGCGGGCCACCTCCGCGACCGGTGTACACGCCAAGGTCACTTTCTACGACGCCGGCACCGGCCACGACATCGCCGAAGTCCCTCTCACGCACGGAGTCTGGGACTTCCACATCGCCGGCGCCGACGGCGCCGGGCGCCCCCTGAGCGGCTCCTTCGCGGTGCCGATCAACTGATCTCATCTACGAGTAGGAGCGCGCATGCGTGCTCCTACGGGGCCGCACATGTGCGGCCCCGAGCATGGCCGCATGCGGCCATGCCGACGTGCCGCATGCGGCACGTCGTCGGCCGGCGCATGCGCCGGCCGGACCACGGTGCATGCACCGTGGTCAACGTCCTCTACATCATCAGCTGCATGGCGGCGAACATGTACGCCATGCCGAGCGTCATCGCGAACATCGAGGCCCGCAGGTCGCGAAAGCAGACCAGCGGCTCGGCCGCCGAGATCGCGACCGCGCCGCCCGGCGTGACCGACGCGCCGCCGCGCAGCAGCGTGCGGTGGTCGACGTCGCGCATGCGGTCGCTCACCCATAGCAATGACTGGGCGGCGAAGTACGCGACAAGTAGCCAGGTGATGGGCGCCTGGAAGCCGCTCGGCGACCACATGTAGGCCATCGCGCCCAGGTCGATCGCCATCACCAGCCACAGCACGTTGATCGCACGAGAGCTCAATGCCTGGGCGAGCATCCACGCGAGAACGGCAATCGCGCCGTTGGCGAACGCGAGCTGCCAGAAGCCGCTCGGGATGTTGAAATGGTCGAGCGAGGCGGGCGCGAACATGAACGCCATCCCGAGCGCCATCAGCACGTGGCCGGAGTGCCAGATCCGGCGCTGACCCTCGCTATCGAGCACATGACGCGTGTGAATCACGACGATCGCGATAAACGCAAGCGTCCAGATCACGGCTAGCCACGCGGGCAGGATGTTGGCCGTGCCATGTGCGCCGGCGCTCATCGAGATTCCGCCGATTGACGTTGAGTGACCGCCACCGTGACCCATGCTCATGTTCATGGCGCCCATGACCGCGCGAAGGTATCACACGAAACCGGCAGTGCCGACAGATTGTGCGCTACCAGCGCCACCGCCGCTCGCCGAGTCTAGTATTACCGTGCGATGAGCAGACTTTGCTCGGTGTCTACCCGGCGCGCGCGCCTGGACTCGCGCTTGACGCTGATCCTCGCGCTGGGAACGTTGGTGGTGCTCGCTCTCAGCGGAGTGATCGATCCGCTGCAGAGCGGGGCATTGACGATGCTCCCCGCGTTGGCGCTGGCAGTGATGATGCTCACCCGCCCGTACCTGGGGGAGCGTGTCATCGGACGACTGCGCGGACGCCCGCCGCGGCGCCCGCGTGCGGTTTCACCGACGGTCCCACCCGTGCGCCCACATGCGTGCTCAGTGCGCGGCGGACGTCTGCTCGCGGTGGCCTTGGCCGGCCGCGCTCCGCCGCATGCGCTCGTGAACCGCTGAGCGCGAGCGGTTCGCGTCCCACTGTCCGGCCTCGCCACGCGGGGCATGTCACCGACGCCGGCCGGCGTAGCAGTTCGGCGGGGTCGATCAGCGACAAGGGAGGCTTCACATGTCCCGTCGATCTCCGATCGTGACCACACGCGGCATCCAGATCGCGCTCGGCTCGATCTGGCTGCTCGACGGACTGCTGCAGTTCAAGAGCTTCATGTACACGCACGGCATCGTCAGCGAAGTGTTCGCGCCAGCGGCAGCAAGACAGTGGTCGATCGTTGGTGGTCCGATGAAAATGTTCGACAGCTTCTACGGGCGCGACCTGACGTTGTGGAACACCATCGCCGGGGAGATACAGGTGGCGATCGGTCTCGGGCTGATGCTCAGCAGGAAGACCGTCAAGCCCGCACTGCTGGCCTCCTTCGGCTGGGCGCTGGTCGTGTGGTGGTTCGGGGAGGGCTTCGGTGGCCTGACCTCGAACACCCTGCCTTCGCCGCTGATGGGGGCGCCCGGGGCGGTGATCGTCTACGCGATCGTCGGCCTGCTCGTCTGGCCTACCAGTCGAGAGGGGGGATGCTCTCCGGCAGACTGCGGGCCGCTCGGCGATCGTGGCGGACGCTATGCGTGGTCGGGGTTGTGGGTCCTGTCGGCGGGCTTGTGGCTCGTGAACGTGAACCGGGCGAACGGCGCAACCCACGAAATGATCAAGGCGATGGCTGCCGCATCGCCGCACTGGCTCGCCAGCTTCCAGAGCTCGGTCGGGACGCACACGCAAGGCCACGGCGCCACGATCGCGATCGGGCTCGCGAGCCTCTCATTGGCGGTAGCGATCGGGGTGTGGACGCCGTCACGTTGGGCCGCGCTCGCCCTCGGGATCGTGATCTCGCTCGCCTACTGGATCGTCGGGCAGAGCATTGGCGGTCCGTTTTGGACCGAAAGCGCCACCGATGTCAACGCGGGACCGCTGTTCGTGTTGCTCGCGTTCGCGCTGTTCCCGCTCGCGCAGGTCGCGACCGCGAAGCAACGCGCGCCCGCCGAGGAGATGGTGCAGGTCGAGGTGCCGGGCGTGGCCTGAGCGTCTGCTGTTCGCCGTCGCTCATCGACCCGATATTTTAGTGGAGTAGGGTGGCGGGCCCGTGGGCGGCGACGCTCACCGGCGTGCCGATCGCCAGGGCTTGCTCGCCACGCACCCGCGCGAGCAGTGGTTCCGTGTCGTTAGCAGGCTTCGTGTCGCTCGACCGGCCCGGCCCGAGCGCCGGTTCCGGGCGGATGTGCAGCAGCGCGTCGTGGCCGTAGTAGCGGCACTGCTCCACCCGGCCGGGGAGGCCCGCGGCGTGCTCGCCGCTGTCGTCCTCGCGCACGTGCACGTCGAGCTGCTCCGGGCGCACCATCACCACCCCTGCTCTAGCGGCGCTCGCCGCTGGAGCGCCGCGCAGCTCGAGCGCTCCAAGTGTGGTGCGGGCGATGCCGTGCTCGAACTGCGCGTCGATCAGGTTGACCGCGCCGAGGAAGCGCGCCAGTGCGCTCGTCGGCGGGCCGCTCGTAGAGCTCCGCCGGCGTTCCCTGCTGGACGATCCTGCCGTCGCGCAGGACCGCTACGACGTCGGCCAGCGACAGCGCCTCCTCCTGGTCGTGAGTGACGAGCACCGTCGTCACTCCCTGCGCGCGCAGGAGCAGCGTGGACCTCCTCGCGCACGCGGCTGCGCAGCGAGGCGTCCAGCGAGGAGAACGGCTCGTCCAGCAGCAGTGCCTGCGGCCGGCGGGCCAGAGCACGGGCGAGTGCGACTCGCTGCTGCTCGCCACCGGAGAGCTCGTGCGGCAGACGCCGCGCCAGCGCGAGCGATCCCGACCATCTCCAGCAGCTCGGGCACCGCGTCGCCGCGGCGCTCGCGGCGGGAGAGGCCGAAGCCGACGTTGTCGTGGACGTTCAGATGCGGGAACAGCGCGCCCTCCTGTGGCACGTAGCCGATGCCGCGCCGCTCGGGCGGGAGGTAGGTACGCCCGTCGTCGAGCGTCTCCCCGGCGAGCGACACGCTGCCCTGCTCGGCGCGCTCGAAGCCCGCGATCACTCGCAGCAGCGTGGTCTTGCCGCAGCCGGAAAGGCCCAGCACCGCGGTCAGCGACCCCGCCTGCGCCTCGAGGTCCACGCCCTGGAGCACCGCAGTGCCCGTGTAGCCCTTCCACAGCTCGCTCACCGACAGGCGACTCATCGCCCGTGCTCACCGCGTGCGAGCGTGCTCATGCGGCGGCTCAGCAGGTAGGCGGGGATCGCCGAGATCGCCACCATCAGCGCCGCGTACGGCGCTGCCGCCCCGTAGGAGAGTTCGGACGTGTACGCCCAGAACTGGGTTGCTAGCGTGTTCACGCCTGTGGGGTGCAGCAACAGCGTCGCCGTCAGCTCGGTAGCCGCGGAGATGAACACCAGCGCGAACGCCGCTCCGAGGCCGGGGGCGATCAGCGGTAGCGTCACGCGCCTCCATGCCGCCGCCGGACGGCAGCCCAGGGAGCGTCCCACCTCCTCCAGGCGCGGCGAGGCCTGCCCCATCGCCGAGCGCACGCCGACCACCGCAAGCGGCAGGAACAGGATCGAGTAGGCGACGATCAGCTCGAGCGCGCTCTGATACAGCGCGAACGCATAGCGCACCGAGAACGCCACGAGCCCGAGCGCGATCACCAGGCCGGGGAGTGCCATCGGCAGGTAGGCCAGTCGCTCGATCAGCACGGTGACGCGGTTGCGGTGGCGGATCGCGAGCGCGCTCACAGGAACCGCCAGCGCCGTCGAGAGCGCCGCAGCGGCGGCGCTGTATACGGCCGTGTGTCCCGCCGCGGCGAGGATCGAAGCCGACGGCAGCGTGGTCGAGCTGCCGCGGAGCATCCAGTAGACGAGCGAGCCCATCGGCACCCCGAGCGCCAGGCCGCCGAGCGCGCTCAGTCCGGCCAGCACCGGCATCGAGAAGCGTCCCAAGGCGACCCTGGGCGCGATCCGCCGGCGCGCCCGGCCCGGCACGCCAGGAGCGTCCGCGGCCGGCTAGCGACAGCTCCCCGCCGAGGGCCGCGACGCTCAGCAGGACCAGCACGAGCGACAGCGCGCACGCGGCCGCGGTGTCGAAGCCGAGCTTGAACTCGGTGAAGATCTCCACGGTGAACGTCCGGTACTGCACGATTTCAAACGCCCCGTACTCGGCCAGCAGCGCGAGCGTCACGAGCAGGCAGCCGCCCAGCACCGCCGGCCAGATCTGACGCAGGGTGACCCTCCAGAACGTCTGCCACGGTCCCGCGGCCGAGGCTGCGCGCGGCCTCCTCCAGCCCGGCGTCGAGGTTGGCCAGCGCGCTCGCCACGGGCAGGTAGACGAGCGGGTACAGCGACAGCGTCATGATCATCACCGCGGCCAGGTAGCCGTGCAGCGCGGGCTCGATCGAGACCCAGCCGAAGCCCACGACGAAGTCGGGGACGCCGAGCGGCAGCACCAGCGCCACCGCCCACAGCCGGCGGGCGGGCAGCGTGGTGCGCTCCACGCACCAAGCCGCCCCCACCCCGAGCACGGCGCACAGGACCGTGCAGGCGAGCGTGAGGCGGACGGTGTTCCACAGCAGCACCGCCACCGCGTGGCGCAGCAGCAGGCGCTGCACTTCGCTCCAGCCCGACTGCTGGGCCTGGACGACCAGGAAGACGAGCGGCAGCAGCACCAGCGCGGCGGCGATCATCCCGCCGGCGACGCTCACCAGCGGCCAGCGCCGCCTGCCTGACCACGCGCGTATCCATCTGCTCGCAATCGGCGCGGTAGGTGCCAGCGTGCTCACGGTCGTCCTACAGCAGTCCCAGCTTCTGCTCCAGCGCGAAGCGCCTGGCTGCCGTCGCCCAGTTCGGCTGGCGTCAGTCGCGCAGGCTTCAGCTGAGCGAACGGACGCAGCCCCGCAGCCGGGCTCACCCCCGGGCGCAGCGGGTACTCGTAGCTGTGGCTGTGCGCGATCGTCTCCTGTCCAGCTCTGCTCACCAGGAAGGCGAGGAATGCCTGCGCTGCTGCCTTGTGTGAGCTCGACTTCAGCACAGCCGCGCCCGACACGTCCACCAGGTCGCCCGGGTCCCCGGCGGCGTAGTAATGCAGCGCGGAGTGCATGGCGCCCTGACCGAGCTCGGCGCGCAGCCGGAACCAGTAGTAGTGGTTGATCAGTCCCACCGCGCTCTCGCCATTGTTGACCTGGGCGACCACCGTCTCGTTGTCGGGATAGAGCTTGCTGTTGGCCTGCAGGCCCTTCAGCCAGCGTTCGGCCGCGGCGGCGCCGTCGAACTTGATGATCGAGGTGATCAGTGGCTGGAAGTCCGTCTCAGAGGGGGCGAAGCCGACCTTGCCTTTCCACCTCGGCTCGGCCAGTTCGAGGATCGAGCCGGGCAGTTGCGCGGGCGTGATCTGGGAGGTGTTGTAGACGAGCACCGATACCCGCGCGGACACGCCCACCCAATCGCCCTGGGCGGAGTCATAGCGGCTGGGGATCTCCGCTAGCGTCGAGGGCGCGACAGGGTCAAGCAGTCCCCGCTCGCGCAGCGCTTCCAGCACGGGCGTGTTCTCGGTGTAGAAGACGTCCGCCGGTGAGCTCGCGCCCTCCTGCATGATCTGAGTAGCCAGTTCGGCCTCGTCGCCTGTGCGCACGTCGACCTTGATCCCTGTCTGACGTCTCGAATGCCGCCACGAGCGCGGCCGTCGTCTGTTCGTGCTGACCGTTGTAGAGCGTGATCGCCGCGGCGCTGTGGGCGGAGGAGGAGCCACAGGCGCTCATCGCAAGCGCCGCGGACGCCAACAGGATGCCGAGAACTGGAAGCTTGCCACGGTTCACGTTGTAAATCCGATCTATGCGGTCGGGATGACAACGGGACCGTAGCACAGCAGTTAGGGTTGCCTAACATAGGTAGGTGCGCACCGGTTCGCCGCCGAATACGTGAGAATCTCTGTATGCACGTCACTGCCAAGGCCGACTACGCCGTGCGAGCCGTCGTGGAGCTTGCCGACAGCGGTCAGGACTCGCCCCGTAAGGTCGACGAAGTCGCCCAGGCGCAGAGCATTCCCGTGTCCTTCCTGGAGAACATCCTCACGCAGCTGCGCTCCTCGGGCATCGTCCGCAGCCAGCGTGGCCCCGAGGGCGGCTACTGGCTGGCTCAGCCAGCCGACGAGGTCAACCTCGCCCAGATCATCCGCGCGGTCGAGGGCCCACTTGTCGGGGTGCGCGGGCAGCGACCGGAGGAGGTCGAGTACGCCGGCTCGGCCGAGAGTCTGCAGCAGGTTTGGATCGCGCTGCGCGCCAACCTACGCAAAGTGCTCGAGAACGTGACTGTCGCGGACGTCGCCGCCGGCAGACTCCCCAAGGAGGTGCTCGCGCTTACGCGCGGAGAGGAAGCGTGGCAGACCCGCTAGGCATCTGACTTGTCTATCGCCGGCAGGCCCACCAAGTGATCCGGCTCTTCGCGAGCTCGACTTCTCTGCCTCGGCAGCGCAAGACGGGACTCGAGATATGTCGTAAATCCTATCGGATTTATGTTTTATCGGGCTGTTCGAGGTCGAGACATCGATGCACAAAAGTCTCATGTGGGGTACCCTGCCAGTAGTTGCACGAGGGCTTGGTCGAGCGATTCACCCGCTCTCACCGGCCTCGAACGCAGCCAGCGCCCCCGTCACTTAAGGAGATTCTGCCCGATGTCACCCCCACCCACAGCCGTATCGTCCGTCTCGAGCCCGACGGCCGACGCCGCCGAGGCAGCGGTCGAGGCGATCACCGGCGCAGCCAACCAGGACGTGACGTTCTCGCTGGCGCTGACGCAGGACCAGAAGGATATTCGCGACTGGGTTCACGGCTTTGCCGCCGACGTTGTTCGCCCAGCGGCCCACGAGTGGGATGAGAAGGAGCAGACCCCGTGGCCGATCATCCAGGAAGCCGCGAAGATCGGGCTGTATGGCTTTGAAGGTCTCGCGCAGTTCTTCGCCGACCCGACCGGGCTGACGCTGCCGATCGTCAACGAGGAGCTGTTCTGGGGGGACGCCGGGATCGGCATGTCGATCATGGGCACAGCGCTCGCGGTGGCCGCGATCTTCGGCCAGGGCTCAGGCGAGCAGATCGGGGAATGGATTCCGCGTTGCTTCGGCACTGTGGATGATCTCAAGGTCGCGGCGTTCTGCGCCTCCGAGCCCAACGCCGGTTCGGATGTCTCCAGCCTGCGCACGCGCGCCAAGTTCGACGAGGCGGCGGGAGAGTGGATCATCAACGGCCAGAAGGCATGGGCGACGAACGGGGGGATCGCGGATGTGCACGTGATCATCGCTACCGTCGACCCCGAGCTGGGGGCTCGCGGCCAAGCGGCGTTCGTGGTATCGATGAGCGAGGCCAAGGGCATCTCGCAGGGCACGAAGGTCTCCAAGCACGGCCTGCGCGCGTCGCACACGGCGGATGTGTTCCTCGACGATTGTCGTGTTCCCGCCGGCCACGTGCTCGGCGGCAAGGAGAAGCTGGACGAGCGTCTCGCTCGCGTACGCGAGGGCAAGCGTGGCAAGTCACAAGCTGCGATGCAGACCTTCGAGGCCTCACGTCCGACCGTCGGCGCACAAGCCCTGGGCGTCGCCCGGGCAGCCTACGAGTACGCGTTGGAGTACGCCAAGGAGCGGGAACAGTTCGGCAGGAAGATCATCGAGAACCAGGCGGTCGCGTTCACGCTCGCGCGCATGAAGCTCGAGATCGACGCAGCCCGCCTGCTCGTCTGGCGCGCGTCCTGGATGGGCCGCAACCTGGTGGCGTTCGAGAACGCTGAGGGCTCGATGAGCAAGCTCAAGGCCGGCGAGGTCGCCGTGTGGGTGACCGAGCGTGCGATCCAGATCCTCGGTGGCAACGGATACACGCGCGAGTTCCCCGTGGAGCGCTGGCACCGCGATGCAAAGATCTACGACATCTTCGAGGGCACCGCCGAGATCCAGCAGCTCGTGATCGCGCGCGCGATCTCGGGGATGCACATCAAGTAGCGCTGATGCGCCGCTGCGCGCTCGTCGAAGGCCAGCTTGAGGCACTCGAGGAGGAGCTTCTGCGCCTCTACCCCGGCTGCCCGGAGCGCACCGACTGCGCAGCCTACCGGGCCTGAGAGAACTCGACCGGGCACTGCTCCTCGCCGCCGCGGGCGACATCGGCAGGCTCAGGTCCCCTCGCGCGCTCGGCAAGCTCGGCGGCTGCGTACCGATCGCAAGGGACTCCGGGCAAAACACCCCCAGACGCAAGATCTCCGAGCGCTGCCGCTACCAGCTGCGCGACGCTGCCTTTCAAGCCACACGACGCATCGTCCGTGCCTGCCCAGCGTTCAAGGCGCTCTACCACACGCTGCGCCAGCGACTCACCGCCACACAAGCCGTGATCGCATGCGCGAACCGGCTGCTGCGCGTGATCTGGCGCATGGTCAACAGCGACGTCGACCGCACAAGGCCCCCAGCCACAAAGGCCACAAGCGCACCTAATCAGGCCACGGCGTGCCACCACACCGCTCACGAAAGACACCCCGAAGCGCGCAGCCAGCCACACCCACAAACCCGCGCGAACAACACGGACGAACACCCCTGCCAACACAAAACTTGACAAAACGCCAAAGGCCAGTTTGCACAGCGCTCGCACAGCGGTGCATCTAGTCCGTCCGTCCGTCCGTCCGTCCGTCCGTCCGTCCGTCCGGGCTTGGCGGTGTGTCCGGGCTTGGCGGTGTGCGCCGGCCGCGGGAGCCGGTGAGCGTCAGCGAACGGGCGAGCGAGTAGCCCGAAGGGCTGCCGGCCGGCTGGCACGACGCCGGGGTCGGTGGAGAGCCGACCGTAGGGAGGCTTGGTTAAAGCGGGCGAAGCCGGCGTGCGCTATCTGGTCGTTGCCGGTCGCCGTGGTGCGGCGCGGCGGTCGGGCGCGGCGATCTGAAGGGTGACCAGACCGGCTGAGCGACGTTACGATTTCAGGCTGCGGCGAGGATGGGTTCGAGTGCGTCGGCTTCGAGGTGCTCCGGTGGCAGTGTGAGCGTCAGTCGCCCGTCGCGTTCCAGGGTGTGCCGGACGTTCAGCAGCGTCAACCCGATAACCGCGCCGTTCTCGTCGTAGTGGATCGCGTGCCCGTCGGGCGTCTCCAGGCCGCGTGCTGCGGGACGGGGCTCGCCGACGTTGAGGTAGAGCACGTCGCCGCGCTCGTCGTAGTGGTGATGGTCGAACGGGATGCCGGCGATCGTGATGGTCATGATTTCCAGCCGCGCGGCGGGTTTTCTTGGACCAGTGCGGTCACGACCCACGCAGGCTCGTCATTGAAGTCTACGACCACCCGCAGCCACCTTCGGGGATCGACGTGTCGCCGATAGAAGTGCTCGCGGCCCGGGATGGCGTCATCGATGCGGTGGTCGGGATGCGCGACGGTGCCGAGGATCAGTTCGTGCTCGTCTACGAGCTCCGGCCGACCCAGGGACAGGTGCAGACGGGTGCCGGCGTCGAAGACGACAAGGCGTCCGTCGGGATCAGTCGTGCTTGGATCGTTCTCGGCCACCCAGACAAGCTACGAGCAGCGCCAGACACGGCCGTCTCGATGTGGCGAGCGCTCAGGGGAGCTTCGCCTTGTCGAGCATCTCGATGAGGGCCGGGCGGCGGTGGTGTTGCTCGCGCAGGTTGACGAGCTGGTCTGAGAACCAGCGATCCTGTCCGGCGGCGCTCGCGGCACGGCGTGCGCGCTTCAGCATCGCTATCGCCCGCGCGTATGCGCGGCGGCCTGTCTGGAGCAGCTCTTCCCCGGCGATGAGCATGTACAAGGAGAGCGCCTCGTCCGGGTGTGTGGGCTCGCGTGCTTGGGCGAGGCGGGCGCGGCGATCGCCGCCTGGGTCCCAGGTCGAGTCCTCGGTCGCGATCGCCCAGGCGGTCTCAACGTCGCCCTCCTGAAGGAGCGCGTCGACGTAGCTGCCGCGGTCGCGCTCGCGCAGCGCCCGCCGGGCAGCGTCGCGCTCCAGCCCCCAGGCGCCGAGCGCCTCGGCGGCGCGGCGCAGCGTCGAGTAGGTGCTTGCGGAGGGTGTGCGCTCGTGCTGCTGGCGACGCAGCGCGAGCGCCTCGACCGTCGCGCCGGCGCGCTCGTGCACGTCGCAGGCTAGGTCATACAGCTTGTCGACCTGCCAGCCGCTGGTCTCGGCGATGCCGCGCAGCGCAAACGAGAGCACATCGTCCTCGCGCCCAAGCTCCGCCATCGCTTCGCACACGGCGATGAACTGATGTGGAGCGCTGAGGTCCCCGCCAAGCAGAGCGACGATAGCCTCGGTGTCGCCGTCGAGTACGGCGAGCCGCTCGCGTGCCCACCGCACCGCGAACAGCTCGCTGCCGTCGCCGTGGCGCTGTTCGATCGCTTGCCTGTAGGCGGCGAGGCCGTTCTCGCCGAGCGCCGCGCGGTAGCGGACGGGATCGATCTCGAAGAAGTCCTGGTCATCGCAGCTGAAGCGCACCATCCACTCGGCGAGCTTCACCGCGTCGGCGACCCGCGCGTCACACAGCTGCGCGTGCAGGTCGAGCAGCTCGCGGGCGAGATCGCCGATCGTGCCGTTCGAGTCATCCGCGTGCATGATCACCTTCACGACGTGCCCGACTGCTCGCTCGATCAGGGCGAGCAGCTCAGCTGAGGGTGACTTCTCTGCGGCGAGACGCAGCTCTTCGAGGACCGGCTGCGCCGCGCGTGCCCACGCTGAACTCTCGTGGTAGTCGAGGAACCGGCGCGTGCGCAGCCCACGGTCGACCTCGCGGCGCAGCTCGCCGAGATCCCCTTCGCTACGGGCTGCCGCAAGCAGGACGTGGCGTTCTACATCTGGATGGCGATCGACAGCGGAGCGCACAATCTCGCGCAGCTCCTCAGCCGATAGATCGCACACGACCTCCTTAACGTCCTTGGACTCACGGCGAGCTCTTGTGGGCACCGCGCAATCGTGCCATCTGGTCCGGCGCGGCGCTGCGTCGTGGTGAAGCTACGATCGCGCGGTGAGCGCGTCGCCCGAGAGGCCCGAGATTGTGGTCGTCTCACCGCTGAAGGAGTGGACATGCTCTGCGTGCGGAGACACCGATGCCGGCTGGCTGACGATGGATGACGGCGGCCCGCTATGCCTTCCCTGCGCGGACCTCGCGCACCTGACATTTCTTGGCGCCGGGGAGGCGGCGTTGACGCGCAGGGCGCGCAAGCACAGCCGGCTCTCCGCCGTCGTCGTGCGTTTCAGCCGTGCGCGCAGGCGCTACGAGCGGCAGGGCGTGCTCGTCGAGGAGCCAGCACTCGAACAGGCCGAAGCGGAATGCCTCGCTGACGAGGACGCCCGCTTGCGGCGTCGTCAGCGAGAACGCGAGCGGCGTGCCGTCGAGGACGCGGACTTCGAGCGTGAGCTCGCGAACGAGATCGGCCGGCTGTTCCCGGGCTGCCCCCCTGAGTGCGTGAAGGAGATCGCCTCACACACCGGCAGGCGCGGCAGTGGTCGCGTCGGCCGGACCGCCTCGGCGCGGGCGCTCGACCCGACCGCGATCACCCTCGCAGTGGCTGCCGCCGCGCGTCATCGCGAAAGCGAGTACGACGATCTGCTGATGGCTGGCGTCGACCGATCGCAGGCACGAGAACGCGTGCGCGCAACGGTGGGCAGCGTGCTCGAAGCATGGCGCACACCGCCGGGCTGACGCGCTCTGGCGACGCCACGCTCGGTTACAGTCGGCGAAGCCGGCGTCCGGTGTCTGGCCGTTCGAGCGACGGCCGCGGGCGATCGGTTGCTCGCGACGGCGTCTGTACTGCGCAATTGCGTGGCCGGTTCGAGGAGGTTGGGGTCTATATCCGCGATGGCCCCAATATCGCCACATGCGGCAGCGGCCACTGCCGTCCAAAAACGGAGCACACCCATCCTTGCGCTGAGCGTCGAGCAGGCGTGCGAAGCGTTGGGCGTGTCCTGGGACACCTGGCGCGCGCATATCGAGCCCGACATGCGGCTTGTCCGCCTTGGGCGTCGCAAGCTGATCCCTGTCAGTGAGCTGCAGGCTTGGCTCGACCGGCACGCGGAAAGCGTCGGAGTGGGGAGGTAGGATGCGGGCGTCTTACAAAGCGCCCCCGCACCGTTGGCGCGGCCGGGGGCATGGCAGAGGAGGTTGAACTCCCATGCAATCGGCACCGTACACCGCCGCATCGTCTGGAAGTGATCTCTGATGGCCACCGGAGTGCGTCAACGCCACGGCCTCAACTGCAACCGCAAGGGGCGCTGTGACTGCCCGTGGGAGGCGTCGGTCTACAGCAAGCGCGATACGAAGAAGATCCGCAAGACGTTCCCAACGAAAGCGGCGGCGGTCGCGTGGCGTGATGACAGTCGCTCTGCGGTGCGCAAGGGCTCTATGTCTGCTCCGACGGCGATCACGGTCACCGAGGCGGCCGACGCGTGGCTTGCCCGAGCCCGTGCCGGCACCAGCCTGACACGCTCAGGCGATCCGTACAAGCCGAGCGCTCCTACGGGCCTACGCCGACGCGATGCGGCTGCGCGTGAACCCCGCGATCGGCTCGATGCGGCTGTCCGAGGTCCACGCGATCGATTTGAAGCAGCTGCTCGTCAATCCCCTGATCGCCGAAGGTCGCAGCGCGTCGAACGTAGGCGTCACGCTGTTGCCGCTCAGGGCGATCTACCGGGAGGCGATCGAGGAAGGTGTCGTGGCCATCAACCCCACGTCGGGCCTCAAGCTGCCGCGGGTGCGCAGCCGTCGTGACCGGATCGCCACGCCGGGCGAGTGCGCCAAGCTGCTCGCGGAGCTGTCGGCGGCTGACCGGCGCGTGTGGGCGACCGCGATGTACGCGGGTCTGCGGCGCGGCGAGCTGATGGCCTTGCACGTCGAAGACGTAGACCTGCCGGGCGGCGTGATCCGGGTGTGCCGGGGGTGGGACGCCGAGGCGGGGGAGATCGCTACGAAGTCGGGGAAGGATCGCAAGGTGCCGATCGCGGGCGCTCTGCGCTCCTACTTGGCCGAGCACGTGCTCGCGCTCGGCTGGCGTGAGGGCCTGTTGTTCGGCGCCACCCCGGTTGTCCCGTTCTGCGACCGGACGCTGACCGAACGCGCAGACCGGGCGTGGGAGGGCGCTGGGCTGAGCAGGATCACGCTGCACGAGTGCCGGCACACCTACGCCTCGCTGATGATCGCTGCCGGCGTCAATGCGAAGGCGCTGAGCGAGTACATGGGGCACTCCAAGATCGCGGTCACGATGGGACCTGTATGGCCACCTGATGCCCGGCAACGAGAGCGAGGCGGCGGGTCTGCTCGACGCATACTTGGCGGCGCAGCAGGGCCAGGCGGCTATCTGTTGAACGCGCTGCGAAGGGCGCGTCCTTCGGGCCTATAGGATGAGTCCCAGCTCGCGCCAGTCTCGCGCCAGTTCAGCCCTGATTGGACCGGATTCCAGCGGACTCAGCCGGAGCGTGTTTGGCTCGACCGTGCGGAAAATGGCTCAACCATGCAGGTTGCGCGTGATCTACGACATCTTCGAGGGCACCGCCGAGATCCAGCAGCTCGTGATCGCGCGCGCGATCTCGGGGATGCACATCAAGTAGAGCAGACCAGGCCCGGTGTCTACCAAGCCTGGTCTGTGCCGCAGTGCGGGCAGGTCACAGTCGTCGAGACTGAGGCGCGGAACAGGTAGCCGCATACGCACGTATAGGAGGCCCGATCCACCGGGCCTCCGGCCTCGCGGACACGCTGGACGGCGGGATCGCAGCGCCAAGAGGGAGGCTCGACCGCCCGCGCCCGGCGGCTGGGGGGGCGCCGGCGCGAGAGGCGCCGCTCGCCAAGCTGGTGCAGGAGGCTCGGTCTCATGATGCGTTACCTCCTACAACGTCGGCCACGCCTGAAGGTTTCGCTCTGTAAGCGCTGTTTCCTCGTCGATCGTGAGGACGGGACACGATCCGTCTGTGGCGGGCCGCTGACGCAGGCGTAAAGGCGGTTTGAGATACTTCTCAACGATGAATCCCGCGCGTAAGCGAACGGTACGCCTGATTGTGGCGTTGAGCGCGGCCGTGGTGTTGGCGAGTGCGTTGATCTACACGAGCTTCAGCGCAGCGAGCCCGGCGCTGACGCCCAGTCAGCTGGTTCGCGAGGCGCAGCCTGGTCGCAGCTACGAGCTGACGGGCACGGTAGCGGCTGACTCGGTGCACCGCGAAGGCGCGGTTCTGAACTTCAGCGTGGAGGATCGTGCGGGCGGGATGGCGGTCCCGCTGGCCTACACGGGAACCGTGCCGGACCCCTTTCGCGAAGGTCGCGAGGTGATCGTGACCGTCGAGAAGCAGGGCGATCGATATATCGGCGAAAGCAACTCGCTGATCACCAAGTGCCCCTCCAAGTACAAGACCGCTCCGCCGAGCGAGAACCAGAACTCCTGAGTGCTCGCTGCGATGGCGGACGCGACCGGCCGGGAGCGTAGGCGCTGATGGCGGGCCTCGGGTTCGCGTGCCTGCTGCTGGCGCTCGCGGTGTGTGCGTACGGCATCGGTGCGTCGTTGTACGGGGTGCGCAGCGGACGGGTGGAGTTCTCCGAGTCCGGGCGGCGCTCAGTGTACGCGCTGGCGGGGATCCTGACGGTCGCCATGGTCGTGCTGGAGATCGCCTTCCTGGGCAACAATTTCGCGTTCAACACGGTCGCCGATACCTCCAGCCGCACCACGCCGGCCCTCTACCGGGCCGCGGCGGTGTGGTCCTCGCAGGAAGGCTCGCTGCTGTTGTGGGCGTGGCTGATGTCGCTGTGGTCGAGCCTCGCGCTGTTCTTGACGCGCAAGCGCATGCGCGACGTCGCCGCATATGCGACGGCGATCATGCTCGGCTTCGGTGGGTTCTTCGTGGCGCTGATGGTCTTCTACGCCAACCCGTTCGCGACCACGCATCCAGTACCGCCCGAAGGGGCCGGGCTCGATCCGTTGCTGCGGTTCCCGACGATGATGATCCACCCGCCGATGCTGTACTCGGGCTATACGTTGTGCACGATCCCACTGGCGTTCGGGATGGGTGCGCTGCTGGCGCGCAGGGTGGACGCGGATTGGATCAAAGCCATCCGCCGCTTCGCGTTCGCGGCCTGGCTGTTCCTGGGTATGGGCATCCTGCTCGGCGCGCTGTGGTCCTACTCCGAGCTCGGCTGGGGCGGATACTGGGGCTGGGATGCGGTTGAGAACGCCTCGCTGATGCCGTGGTTGACGGGCACGGCGTTCCTGCACTCGTTGATGATTCAGGAGAAGCGGGGGATGCTGAAGGTGTGGAACGTCTCGCTGGTGCTGGCCACCGGCACGCTGGCGATCATGGGCACGTTTCTGGTGCGCAGCGGGATCCTCGACTCGATCCACGCCTTCGGCGGACATACGCTGGGCGTCCCGTTCGTGGTGTTGATCGCGGCGATGATCGCGGGCTCGATCTATCTCGTGGTCTCCCGTCGCGACATGCTGCGCTCCGAGCACCGGCTGGACTCCTGGCTTTCGCGCGAGTCGATCTTTCTGGCCAACAACGTGGTGCTCGTCGGGCTGTGCTTCGTGATCTTCTGGGGCACCTATTTTCCGCTGATCTCCGAGGCACTGACCGGGCAGGAAGCGTCGGTCAGCGCGCCTTGGTTTGACCGCTACACGGTGCCACTGGCGCTGATCCTGGTGCTGCTCAGCGGTGTTGGGCCGGTGATCGCGTGGCGACGCGCGACCCTCGCCAACGCCCGGCGCAACTTCCTAGTGCCGACGGCAGTCGCGCTTTCGACGCTGGTGGTGCTGGCGTTCGCCGGGATCACGCAGAAGCCGCTCGCGACCGTCATGTTCTGCTGCGCTGCGTTCGTGTTCGGGAGTGTCGGACAGGAGTTCTTCCGCGGCACGCGCGCACGCCGGGCGATGGCGGGCGAGCCCCCGCCACGGGCGTTGGTGGCGCTCGTGCGGCGCAACCGCCGCCGCTACGGCGGCTACATCGTGCATATTGGCATCGCCGTGCTGTTCGTCGGGGTGGCCGCCTCCTCGTCCTTTCAGCATGCCTCCGTGCTGGGTCTCTCTCCGGGCCAGTCCACGCGCGTCGGTTCCTATGAGATCCGTTACGTGCGTCCCACGGCGACGATCACTCCTAAGTACGACCAGGCGCACACCGGCTCGACGCTTAGCCTCGGCGCGGTGCTGGATGTCACCAAGCGCGGACATCATGTCGCCACACTGGATCCGAGCGAGGGCTTCTACGCCTCTGATGAAGCCAGCCAGGGCACGGTTGGCAGTCTAATCGGCGGTCAGCCCGTCAGCCATGTCGCGATGGATGCAAGCCTCACACGCAACATCTGGACCGCGATCGAACCGGACATCGAAACCTCGGCTCTGAAGCGGATCGTGACGGCGGGAAACAGCACACTGCCACCGGAAGAGGCGCTCGTCGCGATCGCCTACCTCGCCCGCGCCTACCTGAAGCACCCACCCCAGGCGCAGTTCAACTTCCTCGTCTCGCCGCTGGTGATGTGGATCTGGCTCGGTGGGCTGATCGTCTTGGGCGGCGGCCTGATCGCGCTGTGGCCGGCGCCGAGCGTCGTACGTCGTCGCGTCATCGCGCGCTCGCGTGCTCGCGCGGTGCGGGGCCTGGCCCGCGCCTGACGCCTCAGCGTCCCGCGCGACTCTGACGGGTGGGCTTCCTGATCGCAATCCTCACGCTGGTGCTGGTCGGGCTCGTGGTCGTCGTGGTAAGCGCGCCGGTGCGTCGCGCGCACCGGCGCGAGGAGTCCGAGCCTGAGGCGAGTCCGTCGCAGCCAGGCGATGCGCCGCCTTTGCTGCCCACGCAAGCGCGAGATGAGCTGGATGCCGCGCGTGAGGCCAAGTATCGCGAGATCCGCGACGCGGAGCTCGACTACCGCACGGGAAAGCTCTCGCGCGAGGATTACGAGGCGATCGACGCCGATCTGCGCGCGGAGGCGATCGAGATCCTCAACCGGCTCGAGGGATCAGATCGGGAGGGATCAGATCGACCGAGCGGAAACTCAAACGGCTCGGTCGGCACGCCAGACGCCTAGTCAGGCGGGCACCGGCCCGTGCGGTTCAGGCCCAGGGACGCTTGAGCAACAGGAACGCGTTCAGGAAGAACAGCACCGCGAAGAAGATCGTCCAGCGGTTGAGATTACGCTCGACCAGCGAGCCGCCGCCCAGCGGACCGGTTCCGCTGCCCACTCCGAACGCGCCGGAGAGGCCGGAGTCCTTGCCGGAATGCATCAGCACTAGGAAGATCACGATCACCGCGATGGCGACCTGCAGGACAGAGAGGATCGTTTCCACGAGCCCCAGAATATCGCTTCTGCGCCGCTATGGACAGCGAGCGTGGGCTGTGGCTGCAGCACTGGAGTGTTCGGCGAACGTGAAGCTGGCCGCGAACGGAAATCCGCCAGCGGGGCAGTGGCGCGGAACCGTGATCGCCCCGGCGCTCGTGTTGGCCCGCGGATTGCCGACCGTCAGCGAGAACGAGATGACGGATGCATCCGGCTCGTACATGAGCGTCGGGATCGGGGGAATCGAAACCGTCAGCTTGGAGCCGTAGGGAGGGCTGTCGGCCCGCAGGACGCCGGTGCTGACCGTCCGCTCATCCAGTGGCGTACTGCCTTGACCAAGGATCTCCAGCGTGAGGTGGCCGCCGAGGTTGGGGCCGCGGAAAGCCCGCAGGGTGGCCTGCTCGGGGATCGTTTCTGAGCCGGCGTGCACCTCGAGCGTGGCGTGTCCGCGTCCCACGAGCGATGACGCAGGACAGGCCGCCGCGCCCTCTCGCTGCAGGCGGGCGCCGGCGCACGTCCCTACCCCACGCACATCGAAACCCAGTCCCGCCGGTAGCTGCACCACGATCCTACGCACTGGGGCCGGGACGCCTTCTTCCCCGAGGACGCCTTCCTCCGCGCCGGAGAGCCGAGCCGTGAACGTGAAGGCCGCGTTCACCCCGAGCCCGTCGGGCACGAACGAGGCGTGGATGCTCGCGCCGGTCGCCGCTCCGGCAGTGGCGGGTACGAGCATCGCGCAGCCAACGAACGTGAGCACCGCGAGCAGCGCACGCGCCGACGCTCTCATCACTTCGGGCAGGGCACCGTACGCTTTGCCAGCACCGTCGAGCCGTCCTGGAAGCTGAACTTCGAGGCCACCGGCCAGCCCCCGTGCGGGCAGTGCTTGGGTAGGACGATGCCCTTGACGTGGAATAGCCTCTTCTTGCCGTGGATCTTCTTGTAGTAAGCGACGTTGTGAGCGCCGAGCGTCAGGAAGGCGCTCACGGCAGAGGCATCCGAGGCTTCGGGGAGGACTTTGATGAGCGGCACTTCGACGCTGAAGCCGAGCCCATAGGGTGGGGGCCCCTGGATCACCGTACCTGTGAGCACGAGTTCGATCGACACCGGAGTCGAGCCCTTGAGGAAGATCAGCAGCGACACATGTCCCGGCCTGTTGTCGGCGAGGAAGAAGTCCAGCGTGTATTCCTCGTTGATGATTTCGTGGGCGAGTTCATAGGCACCCTCGCCGCCACCGAACCCCGCCTTGGAGTCGGCAGGACAGGCCATCGGGCCGATGCGTTCGAGATTTTCCTTGTTGCACGTACCGGTGCCTTCTAGATTGAGCGTGATCCCGGCCGGACCGAACACGTCGACGTGGGTGATCGGCGAGGGCACCGGCAGGTTGGTCGAGCCGATCGTCGCCTTGCCGAACGCGTTCGTCGGAGCGCCGTAGGCGTTCGGCGAGAAGCCCGCTTCGGTGATGCTCACGGTCTCTTCCGCCCGCGCAGGGCTGGCCGCCAGCAGCGACGCGCCGCAAATCAATGCTGCAACGATCCGACTGCGACTCATACGTCACTCTCCCCGTCTGCCTAGCGGACCGCCATACCTATACCGGCCCGATCGTCTTATGAACACCTTGCGATCAACAATAGAGCGCCAGAGCGATCCGATGCAAGCGGCAGGCGCTGCGCCGGCCGGACGGATCTCCGGCAGGAGAGCGGCGTGTTGTCCAGAAGACGCAGCGGCCGGCCCACTGCGTCTGTTTCTGCCGCTGGTGTAGCTACGGTCGCCAGGTCTCCGTCTGCCATGAAATCCGAGCGCTCCACGATTTGCCGGTGCGATTACGAATCCTTTACGGATTCGTGGTTCTCTGCCGATAAGAATCCCGGTGGGCGTACCCCGCACTTGTGGGCTAGATGCGCCGACCACGACGATGGGACGCCCCCGAGATGATCGATTTCCGCGTATGCCGCCTCTGAATCGCGCCCGCCGCCGGGCTCTGCGCGCGATGCTGTCCGCCCTCGCTGGCGGCGGGTTGACCGCGGCCGGTCTCGGAGGTCCGCTCGCGGGCGGAGCGTTCGGCGCGACCGTGACGACCGCTACGCCGGTCCCCACCGACGGCTCGTCCGCCTCCACAGCCACCGAAGCGGGCGCCTCACCGGGCACCGAAACAGACCAGTCCTCGACGAGCACCTCGACCACGCCCGCCGCGAGCACAACGCCGTCGGAAACGACGACCGCTGCGACGACAACGACTCCGACGACGACCGCTCCGACCTCGACCGCCCCTCAGCCGAGCAGTCCCGCGCCTGCCGCTGCCGAAGCACCCACGGTGGTGCTCAAGCGCAAACAGAAGGCCACGGCAAGCGCTCCCTCCAATCCGAGCGTGACGACCACCAATCCGAGCACCACGAGCAGCAAGTCGACCCGGCCAACCAAGAAGGCGTCGGGCCCGAACAACGTGGCGTTGCCGCCGCAGACGGTCGCGGCTGAGGCTGGAGCACTCGCGGCGGTGCTCGCCTCCGCGGAAGCATCCGCCCAGGCCCTGACCTTCTATCGGATTCCGCTGTTCCTGTTGCCTATCTACAAGGCGGCCGCGGTCCAGTACGGCGTGCCGTGGCAGATCCTGGCCGCGATCAACGAAATCGAGACTGACTATGGCACCGATCTGTCGGTCTCCACCGCGGGCGCCGTCGGTTGGATGCAGTTCATGCCCAGCACATGGTTGCAATACGGAGTGGACGCGTTGAACGCGGGCTACGCGGACCCCTACAACCCGGTGGACGCGATCTTCGCTGCCGCTCGTTATCTGCGGGCGGCAGGGGCCGCGACCGACCTGCGCGCAGCGATCCTCGCCTACAACCACTCCGAAGAATATGCCGACTCGGTACTTCTGCGCGCCAAGCTGATCTCCACCTATCCAAAGGCGGTGATCGCCACGCTCACCGGCCTGATCGACGGCCGTCTGCCCGTGACCGGCAAGCGGCTCGCTTGGAACCCGCTGCCCACGGTCTCTGCGCCGGCGTCGAGCGCTACCGCCGACGCCACGGCGGTTCCGAGCCAGGCTGCGAGCGCGTCCGGTCGGGCCTCGGGTACGGTGAACGGCGCCTCTCTCTCGAGCGCTGGCGTTCCGGGGTCATCCGCGCCACCGTCGCCCGCTGCCGCCGCGACAGCCGCGACATCCCACGCTGCCGGCGCCGGTTCCCACGCTTTTCAGCTCGTCGAACTGCTGAGCGCTCCAAACGCGTCCGTGGTCGCCGTGCAAGACGGTCGCATCGTCCAGATCGGCGACTCTCGCAAGCTCGGCAAGTACGTGGTTCTGCGCGACGTCTACGGCGACGTGTTCACTTACGCCGGACTGGGCAGCATCGCCCCTACCTATGTCCTGCCGAAGGCGCCGAGCGCGTCGCTGAAGTCCCCGGTCGTCGAAGCGGCCAGTACGCGTGATCCGGCGCCCTCGCAGCCTGCCAGTGCGGGAATCCAGTCGCCGCTGACCCTCAGCGTAAAGACGCCGCTTGCGCATGACCATGCGGGTCATGGTCAGGTCTCCGTGCAAGCGCAGCCGCAGGAAGCGACGCCTGCCGGCATGGACAAGGTTCGCCTGTTCGCCCACCCGGGCAACCCGGATGCTCGCGCCGCCGCTGCCGCCAGCGCCGTCAGGCAGGCGCGCCGCAACAGCACCGGTCAGCGTTTGGCGCTGCGCCGCGGATCGGTGGTCGCGTCGGGCACCGTGCTCGGTCGCGTGCGCGTGCCGCCTGGAGCGCGAGACGGTCATCTGCGCTTTGCGATCCGTCCCTCCGGCGATCCGGAAACGGTCAACCCCGGTCCGATCTTGGCCAACTGGGCGCAGCTGCAGACGGCGCTGCACCCGCGGGGGGCAAAGGCGACGAACGCGCTGCTCGGGGCGACTGCGAGCGACGTCTTCCTACTGTCGAAGACCCAGCTCGAGCGTGCCGTATTGTCCGACCCCGGGATCACGATTGATGCGTGCGGGCGCCACGAAGTCGCCTCGGGCATGGTCGACAGGCGTGTCTTGGCGGTGCTCGCGTTCCTCTCGCGCAGCGGGCTGGAGCCGACCGTCAGCGGGCTGCGCTGCGCTCAGCGTCAGTACGCGGCCTCCGGTGCACGGCCGGCCGGGAACGCTGGTGATGAGGTGAGCATCTCAGCGATCAACGGCACCCCGATCGCTGGTCATCAGGGGCCGGAAACGATCACCGATCTCACGATCCGCACGCTGCTGACACTGCCGGGCGAATTCGTGCCGCACGAGATCGCGAGCCTCATGCGCTATCCCGGCTCGCCGGACACGCACGCCTCCTCCTCGGACTGGAACCGCATTCATCTAGTATTTCGTCCGGCGCCCGCCACCACGACGCTCAATCCGGCCGCGGCGGCAACCGTGGCGCACTCCGCGCGCTCGGGCCGGACCGCTCCCTCGCCGGTGGTCACGACGAGCGCCCTAAGCGCCGCGCAGTGGAGCCAGCTGATGGAGCGGGTCGCGGCGCTTCCCACACCGACGATCGCCACCAAGCCCAGCTCCGCCGCCATTCCTGACCCCAAGCGTCGGTAGCTGACCCAGGCTGCTAGCCGGCCGCTGAGGGCGATGATCCGGGTGGTCGACCGGTACCTGGGCGGGCGCGGAAGGCGCCGCGCAGGTCACCGCTGCACTTCGTCTCGGCCGCTCTGAACTTGGTGCTGTTCGAGTTCAGGCCTTTGGTGTTGAAGATCGGGCCTTTGCCTGAGGCATTGGGAGCCGGGACGTTCACGCCGTGCTCGCGCATGCACGTAGCGAACTTCGCAAGCGCCTGTTTGGTCGCCGGACTGTTGAAGCCGCCGCCACCGGCGAAGCCACCACGGGAGAAGCCGCCACATTTTTTCACCGCGGCTTCATACTGGGCTTTGGATACGCCCTTCGGCAGCGCGGGACCGCTGCTACCACTGGGAA
The DNA here is from genome assembly GCA_963830345.1 of uncultured Solirubrobacteraceae bacterium. Classification (GTDB taxonomy): domain Bacteria; phylum Actinomycetota; class Thermoleophilia; order Solirubrobacterales; family Solirubrobacteraceae; genus Palsa-744. Next base: position 1,257,326 of record CAWHLZ010000001.1, read on the forward strand.
AGCCACCGGTCCCGGGCGAGGGCCGTTTGCCTGGTGTGCGCTTGGGCAGCGTGATGCCGTTCTTCTGCAGACATTCGCGAAGCGCCGTGAATCGGCCTCTGAAGGCACCTGGTGCGCCGCCCGTGGTGGAGGTGGTGGCGCTCGCGCTGGTGCTGGTGGAGGAGGAGCTTTTCGAGGAACCTCCGCACGCCGCCAGCACAAGACTGGCGAGCACTACGAGCAGGACGGCTGCGGCCGTGGGGGTGTGCGTTCGTCTGTTACCGATGATTTGAAGCATGAGGCTCCTTGTCGAATGAACGTGCTCGCGCACCCACCGCGCCTTGCAGCGAGGACGCTACACGATGGTGCGCTGTCTGGCTAAGTCTTGGCTAAGCCTCCTCAGCCGCCGCTGCCGAACAGGGACGGTGTACCGCTACTGCTCGAGCTGCCGGTTGAGCTGGCGCCCGAGCCGGAGCCGCCGAACAGGGCCGCCAGGCCGCCGCCGCTCGCGCCGACGCTGATCGATTCGGCGCCGACGGTGCCGTTCGAGCCGGTGGCGCCGGTGATCGTCACCGTTTCGCCGGGATGGATGCCCTTGACGCTAGCCTGGACGGTCTTCGTGACGCTCGTTGCGGCCGAAGTCGTGACCTTGATCGTGTTGCCTTCGGCGTTGGTCACGTACAGCGTGTCGCCAGCGAGGTACGCGACCGTTCCGGCTGTCGGTCGCGCGAAGCCGGCAGTCGAGCCCGCAGATCCGCCGAATCCTGCACTCGACGCGCTCGTGCCTGCGCTCCTGCCCGCCCCTCCGCGCAAGGCGCGCAAGCGCGAGGCCAGGCTCGCCGCAGCGGAACCCGTGGATGAGCTAGACGACGTTTCGCCCTTCTCGATCAGTACGCCGCCGATGAACCCGCAGGCCGTCAGCAGCACCCCAAGGAGTGCGAGCGGGATGGGATTTCCGCCTGCTCCAAGCAGACGCCGGCGCGGCCGGCGGGGCAGCTCGTCGGGTTCCTCCAGCCAATCGTCCTGCTCTTCTAGCGGCTCGGAGATGACAGGCTCTTGTTGGGGCATAGCGGGCTCCTGGTGGGGGGGAGGTGGCTCACTCAAAGCGCAGCGCTTCGATCGGTCGCAGACGGGCGGCGCGAGCCGCGGGATATGTGCCGAAGAACAAGCCGGAGGCGAGTGCCGCGCCGAAAGCGAGGAAGATCGAGTAGGTGGCGATCTCCGGGTGCACGCCGGCGATCTCGAACTGGCTGCCGATCACGCCCACGAGCACTCCGCTGATGCCGCCGAAGAGCGACACGAGCACGGCCTCGGTCAAGAACTGGGTAAGGATGTCCGAGCGCCTGGCGCCGACCGCCTTGCGGATGCCGATCTCGCGTGTGCGCTCGGTGACGGACACGAGCATGATGTTCATGACGCCGATCCCGCCCACGAGCAGCGAGATCGCGGCCACCTCGCCGAGCAGCGTAGTGAAGACACTGCTGGTCGAGCTGGACGTTTCCAGGAGCGAGCCTTGGTTGAGCACGCTGAAGCCCGGTTCGGAGGTGTCCTTGATTTTGTGGCGTTCCTCCAGGATCGTCGTGACCTCCGCTTCAGCGGCGTCAAGCGAGGATTCAGACTTGGCTTGGACGGTGATCGAGTCGATCGGCCCGACGCCGGTGAGCGAGTCCTGCACGGTCGTAATCGGTGCCATCACGACGTCGTCCTCATTGGTGGTGCCGTTTGTACCCTTTTTGGCGAGCACACCGACCACTTCGTAGTTGCTGCCGTTGACCTTCATGTTCTGCCCGACCGCGCTCTGGCCGGCGAATAGTTCCTGCACGACTTCCTGCCCGATCACCGCCACGCGCCTGTGCTTGCTCACGTCTTCGGAGGTGAACGAGGCGCCTTCCTGGATCCTGTAGGTGTGGGCCGTCAGGTAGGAGGGAGTGGTGCCGATGAACGAGGACGGTTCATAGCTGGTCCCGTCGAAGACGAGTTTTACGTCGGTGGCGTCGACGACGGGCGAAGCGCTCTTGACGTCCGGTGCCAGGCTCGAGTGCAGCGCTTCGGCGTCGGCCTTAGTTAGCGACACGGTCGCCGCGGTGCTCGCCCGCGCGCCGAAGCGAAAGCCGCCGCTGGCCTGCACCACGAGCACGTTGGTGCCGAGGCTCTGGATTGTCGACTGGACGGCCTTGGAGGAGCCGTTGCCGACGGCGATCAGCACAATCACCGAAGCGACGCCGATCGTCATGCCAAGGATCGTCAGGCCGGAGCGCAGCTTGTTCGCGGTGATCCCGCTCCAGGCGATGCGCAGCATCTCCGGTCCGATCATGTCTGCGTCTCCACGACGCCGGCCTCGCCGGGATGGTGGGCGGACTTCTGGCCGTGGAGCGTGGGTGGCGCGTCGTGCACGCCGAGCGTTCGCCGGTCCTCGACGATCTCACCGTCGCTCAGGCGGACCACCCGCTTGCTCTGTTCAGCGACGTCGGGCTCATGGGTGATCAGCACGACGGTCCGGCCTTCTTCGTTCAACCGCGCGAAGATCCGCAGGACGTCCTCGGTCGAGTGTGAGTCCAGGTTCCCGGTCGGCTCGTCGGCGAGGACCAGCGATGGGTTGGTCACGATCGCCCGGGCGACGGCCACACGCTGCTGCTGGCCACCTGAGAGCTCTGAGGGCTGATGGTGTATGCGGTTGGCCATCCCCACCGAGCGCAGCGCCCGTTCGGCGCGCTTTCTGCGCTGGGCGCCGCGCAGGCCGGCGTAGGCGAGCGGCAGCTCGACGTTGACGAGCGCGCTAGTACGTGCAACTAGGTTGAAGCTCTGGAAGACAAAGCCGATCTTGCGGTTGCGCAGGTCGGAGAGATCGTCCTCGTCCATCCGGCTGACATCTACACCGTCGATCAGGTAACGGCCGCTCGTGGGTATGTCCAGACAGCCGAGGATGTTCATCAGCGTGCTCTTGCCGCTGCCCGAGCTGCCCATGATCGCGACCAGATCGCCGGTGTCGATCCGCAGCGAGAGGTTGCGCAACGCACGCACACGGATCTGCCCGAGATCGAAGACCTTCGTGACCTTGTGCACCTCGATCACCGGATGTTGCCGATCGCGCGCATTGCGCTGCGCGGAGGCCAGCTCGGATGCCGTCCGCGCCACCAGCGGGCGGCTGCGGGGAACGCGCATGGGAGTTTGCGTGCGTGGTCGCAGAGGACGTCGCATCAGCCGCCGCCTCTGAAGAAGGCGGCCCCGCCGCCGCCGACGAACCCTCCTCCTCCTCCTCCTCCCCCTCCTCCTCCTCCTCCCCCTCCTCCTCCTCCTCCTCCTAGCCCTCCGCCGCCGAGCCCGCCGCCACCGAGGCGGCTGCCGAGCCTCGAGGTGAGGCTGCTGGTGCTCGAGCTCGTGGTGCTCGCCGCGGGCAGCACGATCGTTTCTCCGGCTTTCAGGCCGCTGAGGACGATCGTCGAGGTGTTGCCGGCCAGTCCAGTGACTACCCGCTGGCGCACCTGCTTGCCGGCGCGCTCGACAGTGACGGTGTCAGCGGAGATTGCGCTGGTCGGGACGTTGATGCCTTCGGCCTGCTTGACCACCACTTCGGCGGTCGCGCTCATCCCGAGCCTCAGGCCGGGCACGAGCTGGTCGAGCTGGAAGGTGACGTCGTAGCTCACCGCCCCGCTGCTGCTCGTGGACAACAGCGCGACTTCGCTCACGTGGGCCGCCAGCTTGCTTCCGTTGAGCGCTTCGATGGTGACCGTCGCGATCTGCCCGTCCTTGACGTTGCCGATTTCCGATTCGCTCAGCGCCACCACCAGCTGCATCGAGCTGAGGTCGCTGAGGATCGCGAATGCCGAGCTAGAGGAGCTGGAGGAGGCGGCGGAGCTCGAGGAGCTCGACGCACCGGTGGCGGAGCGGCCCGCTGCGCCCGTGGCGCCGGCAGCGCTCGAGCCCGATCCGCTGGAGGAGCTCGAGGCCCTCGTCGTCCCGCTGGCGGACACCACTTCTCCGACCTGACCTGACAGTGACACGATCGTGCCGCTCTCGGGGGCATAGAGGTTCGTGTCCTGAACCGCCTGTTCGTCGCTCTGCACGGTCAGCGTGTCGCTCTTGACGGCCGCCCGCGCGGAGGCGAGGTTCGCTTCGCGCGTCGCCGCGCTGATCGTGGCTTTCGAAGACGAGCCGGAGCTGGCTTCCTTGCTTTCGCGTTCGCGCGCGGTTGTCGTGTTGCTGCTCGGAGAAGTGCCCGTCGGCGTGGTCGTTTTCGTCCTGGCGCTCGGTGAGGTACCGCTGGGCGTGGTCGCCGTCGGCGTGGTGGTCGTCGCCGGCGTGGTGATGGTGGGCGTCGTGGTGGCCGGCGCGGTGGTCGTGGGCGCGGTGCTCACCGGTGCGCTCGCCGTGCTCGTCGGCGTGGCGTAGGCGGCGTCGAGGATCGGCGCGGCGGGCTCGCTGTGCACCGAGGCGGTCGACGCAGCACTGGCGTCGCCGGCGCCCGAGCCAGTCGAGCTTTCGCCGTCGGTTTCTTGCTCCTTGGCGAGGGTGGCTTCGGCGGACTGCAGGCTGGCCTTGGCCTGTTCGAGCGTCACTTCGGCGCTCTGAGGATCGAGCGTGGCAAGCAGCTGGCCCTGTGCGACCTGTTGTCCCTGGGTCACATAGATGTGCGTGACCGTGCCGCTTGTCTTGAAGCCGAGGTTCAGCTGGTTGAGGGCCTGGAGATTGCCGCTGCCGGATACGGTCGACTGCACGACGCCCTGCGCGACAGTCGCCGTGCGAGTCACCGTCGCCTGGCTACCCGATGCGGGTCCGACGACAAGCACGGCGGCCGCGATCGCACCGGCACAGAGAGCCCCCAGTGCGTAGACGAGCCAGGATGCTCCGGTGCGATCGGTCATCTCGTTCATCTAGATAGTCGGTCGGAGCTGTAAGAGAGGGCGAAGAAAGACGGCAAGCAGGCATTAACTTCGCTTAAAGCTCGCTGCCGTCCTTCTTTATGTTGGGACTCCTCAGAAGTCCCGGCGACGCTCTGCGATCATCATCGCCGATGTCCACCTACGGCGGAATCGACCTCGGGGGGACCAAGATCCAGGCGGCGATCGTCGACGATATGCACAACGTGCTCGGCTCGGCGCGCCGGCCGACGCCCACCACGGGCGGTCCCGCGGATGTCGCCGCGGAGATGGAGGCCGCGCTGCGCGACGCCGCCAAGGCGGCCGAGCTGGAGTGGGTGGGTGGGAATCCAATCCTGGCGGGCATCGGCGTCGGCTCTCCGGGCACGATCGAAGCCGGCCAGGTGACCAGCGCTCGCAACCTGCCCGGCTGGGAAGGCACGTTCCCGCTGGCGGGGACGCTCGAAGCTGCGCTCAGCTGCCGCGTTGCCGTTGGCAACGACGTGCAGGTTGCCACCGACGCCGAGTTCAAACTCGGAGCAGGGCGGCTGTACAGTTCGCTGCTGGGCGTGTTCTGGGGAACCGGTGTTGGCGGGGGCCTGATCCTCGACGGCAAGCCGTGGACGGGGCGTGGCGGAGCCGGTGAGATCGGGCACGTGGTGGTGGAAATCGACGGTGCCCGCTGCACGTGCGGGCGGCGTGGCTGTATGGAGGCATACGCCGGACGGGCGTCGATGGAAGCGCACGTGCGCAAGCTGCATGAGGAGAAGGGGCGCAAGACCGACCTGTTCAAGCTGATGGCCGAGCACGACCGTACACGTCTGACGAGCGGCATCTGGGCGCGCGCGCTCGAGCACGGCGACAAGCTCGCGATCCAGACGCTCGAGCGCGCGCTCAGGGCGCTCGGCGCAGGGATCGCGTCGGTCGTCAACGTGCTCGACGTCGAGGGCGTGATCATCGGCGGCGGCCTGGGGATCCGGCTCGGCCACCCCTACGCCAAACGGATCACCGATGCGATGCAGCCGCACCTGTTCGCGGACTCCCGTCCTCCGCACGTGCACGTCGCAGCGCTCGGTGATCTCGGCGGAGCGATCGGAGCTTCGTTGCTGGTCCGCGGCGAGTTGCTGGTCCGCGGCGAGGCGTAACGTTATGAGCGATTTGCCACAACCGGTCGTGCATCTTTCATCGGTGTTGCGCAGCCCGCTGCTGGACAAGGCGGGTGAGCGGTTGGGCCGGGTTGAGGATCTGATCGTTCGTCTGGCCGACGGCGGCTATCCGCCTGTAACAGGTTGCAAGGCGCGAATCGGGGGGCGCGAGCTGTTTGTCCCGGTCGACAGGATCGCGTCACTGGCGCCCGGCGCTGTGCGTCTCTCCGCAGAGAAGCTCAGCCTGGGCAGGTTCGAGCGCCGTGCCGGCGAGGTGCTGCTCGGCGCCGACGTGCTCGGCCGCAAGCTAGTCAACGTCGAGGCCGACCCGCCGAGGCTCGTCACCGCGCACGAGATCGAGCTCGCGTGCATCGAGAGCTGGTGGCGCATCGTCGGCGTTGATCACAGCCCGCGCGCGCAGTTGCGTCGCGCGCTGCCACGCGCTCTGCGTCGATTGGTGGGCGACCGGCCGTTCCTCGACTGGGCCGACATGGAGCCGTTCGTCGGCCACGTACCGACCTCGCGCTTGCGCTTCTCTCACCGCAAGCTCGCCAACCTGCACCCCGCGGAGATCGCCGATCTGGTGGAGGCCGCCTCGCATGACGAGGGCGAGGAGCTGATTGAGGCGGTCGCACAGGACCGCGAGCTTGAGGCTGATGTGTTCGAGGAGCTCGACGAGCATCACCAGCTGGAGTTCATTCGCGAGCGTCCCGACACGCAGGCGGCGGCGGTGGTGGCGCGCATGGCAGCCGACGACGCCGCCGACTTGATCGTCGAGATCGACCAGGAGCGGCGGGGGCGAATCCTCGCCCTGCTGCCGGCGGCGCAGCGACGCCAGATCGAGGCGCTGCTCGGTTACAACCCCTCGACCGCTGGGGGGCTGATGAGCCCCGACTTCATCAGCCTCGAGCCAACGGATACCGCTGCTCAGGCGCTGGCGAAGGTGCGCGCCAGCAAGCTCGGGGCTGGCACGCTCACGACGGTCTACCTGCTCGATGGCGAGGGCGGGCTGTGCGGCTCTGTGTTCGTGGTGACACTGCTGCGCGCCGACGCGCAGCGGGCGCTCGGGGAGATCGCCGAGCGCGAGCCGGTATGGGTGGCGACCGATGCCGATCTTCCCGAGGTGGCGCGCATGATGACCGACTACAACCTGGTCATGCTCCCGGTCCTCGACGGGGACGAGCGGATGGTCGGCGTGGTCACCGTCGACGACGTGCTCGAGCTGACCCTTCCAAGCGGTTGGCGGCGGCGCTTTGGGCTCGTGCGCGACTGAGCGTCCGTCGTGAGCGCCCGTTGCTAGGCTGGGCCTTCGACAGTCCCGCACACGGCGCATAGAGAGGAGGCCGGCATGGATCGAGAACAGCCGCGAAGTACCCAGCCGGCCGCGCGCCCGTCGGGCTTGTCCCTCCTGGCCTGAGCACTCCCGGGACTCCGTCCGCGCGGCGTGCGCCGCGGCGCGACCGCGCGCCAAGACGTGACCCGCAGTCCTGCGAGCAAGGAAAGGAGGTAGCCCCGAGATGGCCGAGGATCTGAGCACGCTGGCATCCGCTGAGCGCCAGCCCGAGGGTGTGCCTCCGGTATTGGACGAGGCCCACATCGGCGACATCCGTGGCGCGTTGGGGACGATCCGCATGCATGACACGGGCGAGCGTCATGGGTGGCGCTCGCGCGCAATGGCGCTGCTGGCGATCATGGGCCCTGGCCTGATCGTGATGGTCGGCGACAATGACGCGGGCGGTGTCTCCACGTACGCCCAGGCGGGGCAGAACTACGGGACGAGCCTGCTGTGGGTGCTGTTGCTGCTGATCCCGGTGCTGATCGTTAACCAGGAGATGGTCATCCGCCTTGGCGCGGTCACCGGCGTCGGCCATGCGCGGCTGATCAACGAGCGCTTCGGGCGCTTCTGGGGCTGGTTCTCGGTGGGGGATCTGTTCATCCTGAATTTCCTGACGATCGTTACCGAGTTCATCGGCGTCAGCCTGGCGCTCGGCTACTTCGGTGTCAGCAGGTACCTCGCCGTGCCGATCGCGGCGGTGGCGCTTGTGGCGATCACCTCAACGGGCAGCTTTCGCAGCTGGGAGCGGTTCATGTACGTGTTCGTCCTCGCCAACTTCCTGGTGATCCCGCTGCTGGTGCTGGCGCACCCGAACGTCGGCGACGTCGTCCATCACAGTTTCCTCCCGAGCATCCACGGCGGCGCAAGCTCGACTGCTGTGCTGCTGATCATCGCGGTCGTTGGCACGACCGTTGCCCCGTGGCAGCTGTTTTTCCAGCAGTCAAACATCATCGACAAGCGCATCACCCCGCGCTGGATCAACTACGAGCGTGCCGACACCGTGATCGGTGCCTTTGTCGTGGTGATCGGCGCGGGGGCGCTGATCACCGTCACGGCATTTGCGTTCGCCGGCAGCTCGGACTTCGGGCGCTTCTCAGACGCCGGCGTGGTCGCCACCCAGCTCGCGCGTCACTTGGGATCCACTGCGGGGACGTTCTTTGCGATCGTCCTACTCAATGCGTCGCTGATCGGTGCGGCGGCGGTAACGCTCGCCACTTCCTATGCCTTTGGCGATGTGTTCGGGGCGAAGCACTCCCTCAACCGCGGTCCGCTCGACGCGAAGCTCTTCTACGCCAGCTTCTCGCTGATGGTCGCGGCGGCCGCTGGTGTCGTGCTGATCCCGGGCGCGCCGCTTGGTCTGATCACGACCTCCGTGCAAGCGCTGGCAGGGGTGCTGTTGCCGAGCGCGACTGTCTTTCTGCTGCTGTTGTGCAATGACCGCGAGGTACTCGGGCCCTGGTCGAACCCTCCGTGGTTGAACGCGGTCGCGAGCGTCATCATCGGCGTGCTTGTCGAGCTCTCACTGATCCTGATCGCCAGCACGATGTTCCCGAGCGTGAATGTCACACATCTGTTCCTGTACCTCTCGCTCGTGTTCCTCTTGGTGCTGGTCGGGATGGCGGTGTTCGTCCTGCGCAATCGGCCCGGCGCCGCAGTGGAGGTGGCGACAGTTCCCAGGGAGAGGCGCAGCACTTGGACGATGCCACCGCTGGCGTTGCTCGAGCGCCCTGTGTGGTCGCCCGGACGCAAGGCGGCCATGCTGCTCCTGCGCGGCTATCTCGTGGTCGCGGTCTTGTTGCTGGTGGTCAAGACGATCCAGCTTGGGCATTGAGCGCCGCCGCCGGGTGCACGCCGCACGATCTATGTTGAACGGCCGTGCTTCCGTTCTGGATATCCATCTCCCTGCTCTCGCTCGCGCAGGGACTGCTTGTGGCGCTGCCCGGCGCGATTGTCGCGGGGCTGCCCGCGCGCCTGCGCAGCCGCCGCTGGGCGGTGATCCCGCCATTGTCGGTGATCGGCTTCGTGTTCGGTGCGCGTGCGGCCGAACGCGCGAGCGCGCAGGGCCTGACGTATCTCGCGCTCGTTGCCGTGCCCGCGCTCGCGGCGCTAGCTCTCGGCTGGCTTGTGTGGGGCGCGCACTCACCACATCGGCGCCGTGCGCTGCGGTCGTTGCTCGCGCTGCCGCTGTTCGCGCTGGCATGGGTCGACCGCGGCGGTCTTGCCGGGGAGGGGGCGGCACTGCTGCTCTCGGCGCTCAGCTGCGCGGCGCTCGGTGTGCTGCTCGCGACCGTCACCCCGCCGCGCTGGCTCGCCGCAGGGATCCTCGCGATGGCCGTCGCCGATACGACGCTTGTGGTCTCCGACCTGCTGCAGCGGCCGAACAACGCTCTCAACGCTGCGCACCCAGTGGCCGGACTGCCACAGCTTCAAAGCGCAGTGTTCGGCTCGGCTGTTATGGGCTACGGAGATCTGTTCATCGCCGGCGTGCTCGGAGGGCTGCTCGCGGCCACGGTAGGCCGCTCGCTGCAGCTGCGCGCCGCCGTGCTGACCGCGATCCTCGCGCTCGGCTTCGACCTGCTGTTCTTCCTCGTCGACGAGCTGCCCGCGACGGTACCTGTTGCGCTTGCGCTCGTACTGACGTTCCTCACGCGCCGTTGGAGATCCGCCGCCGGGAAGGGAGCTCCAGGGGCTCACCGGAGCGCGGCGACTGGGTCTCCTCGACCACAGGCTCCAGCCGCGCGGTGATCGCTCGAGCGGTGATTTCCACAGCAGGCGGAGCCAGCACCTCACGATCGGAGGCCGCACCCGCCTGCTCGATCTTGCGTACCTGGGGCATCACGCGGTGCTCGAAGGAGCCAATCGCCTCGTTGTAGGCGCTCACGGCCGAGTCGAGCTGGCGGCCGACCTTGGCAAACGGTTCGACAAAGCGGCCAAGGCGGCTGTGTAGCTCGCGCGCCGACTCGGCGATCTCCCGCGCAGACTCTGCTATCAGCTCCTGACGCCAGCCGTAGTGGACCGCCCACAACAGGCCGATGAGCGTGGTCGGCGTGGCCATCAGCACCTGCTGCTGGACGCTGTACTCAATCAGGGCGGGGTCCTGGGCGAGGGCGGCCTGGTAGATACCGTCGGAGGGCACGAACATCACGACGAACTCCGGTGTGGAGTCGAACTGCCGCTGGTAGCCCTTGGAGGCGAGCTTGGCAATGTGCTCGCGCGTCTGGCGCGCGTGGCGCGCCGTGTGCAGTTCGCACTCGTCCTCGCTCGAGGTCTCCAGCGAGGACAGGTACGCGTCAAGGGGAACCTTGGAGTCGACCACGACGAGCTTGCCGCCGGGCAGGCGTACGAGCATGTCCGGCCGCAGCGTTCCCTCGCTGGTCTGAATCGTGCTCTGCTCGAGGAAGTCGCAGTGGGAGACCATCCCCGCCATCTCGACCACGTTGCGAAGCTGGATCTCCCCCCATGAGCCGCGGGTGGCGGGACGCTTGAGCGCAGAGACGAGGTTGCCGGTCTCTTGACGCAGCGTGCCGACCCCGTCGCCCAGGTGGCGGATCATCTGTGCGAGCTCACCCTGAGCCTGTCTGCGCTCGCGCTCCAGGCGTCCGATCTCGCTCTCCATCCTGCCGAGCTTCTCGCGCACGGGCTCCACGATCCCCTTGATCTCCTCGGCACGTCTGGCCATCTCGCCCGCCGCGCGCTCCTCCTCCGCGCGCCGCGCCTCGGCGACCCGCTGCGCCAACGACTCCCCGGTCTGCGCGAGCACGTCGACTGAGATCGCCTTCAGCGCATCGCGCATTCGTGCGCGGCTCGAGCGCATTAACGCGGCGGCGCAGATCCCGCCGAGCAGGACACCGACGACCAGCAGTAGGACACTCATGGCAGGCACGTGCTCACGACCTTTCTCTAATGACTCAGCAAGGCAATATCTCAGCTGCCTCGGACGCGTTCCGCCGGCGTGCTGGGGGAACGGGCACTCACATTGATGCCCTTCAGAGTGCCTTAACCCGCAAATCGCGGGCCGTCGTAGTTCACGCGGACGACGGCTTGACATCTGTGCTGTGCGTGGCTATGTTGCCGCTGCGGATTCCCCTGAGCCAAACTTGGCCGGGGTATGCTGCAGAGGGGCCGACCAATCGAGGGCTGTGCCTGCGGGCATGTCCCGCACGTACAGGAGGGTGTGAAATGCAAGCCACGACTGGCTCTGCTACTTCGTTCCGATCGCGAGGCCGGCTAATCGGGTGCTGTATGGCCCTCGTACTGGCGCTCTCGGCGCTGGTGTTCGCTCCGGCCGCCAACGCCCAATCATCGACTACGGGGCCTTTCTACCTGTCGCTCGGTGATTCGATCAGCTTTGGCTATACCCAGCAGAAATTCAACGAAAACTACCCCACCGAGTCGCCGTCTGCGTTCGAAGAAGGGTTCCCCAATTTCTTCAATAAGGACCTCAAAAAAGAAAGCAAGGAGATCACGCTCGACAACCTCGCCTGTCCAGGTGAGACCTCGAATGGATTGATCGGCGAAAGCAAATCTCTCGGTGGGCAGAAATCAACAGAAGAACCTTCGCCACCGGCCCTCTATCAAGGTCCTGGCGACTGGCATCCCTGCGCTTATCACAACATCGATCACTATCCACTACACCTGGAATACGGATCGCTCTCACAGCTTGAAGAGGCGGTCAGCATTCTCACCTCAGAAAACCCTTCCACGGGCAAACTGAATGAAGTCAAGGCGATCACGCTGAACATCGGCTCGAACGATGAGCTCGCACTGGTCACGCAATGCAAGATTGAAGTCACCGAAGAATTCACCAAAACGGGCAAAAGCAAGTACGGTAGCTCGCCCGAAGCGGCAATCTTGAAATGCGTTGAGAGCAAGGACGGCGTTGAAATCCCACGCGTCTTGAACAACATTGCCGATATTCTCACTGTGTTGGACAAGCACTACTCGGGGCCGATTGTCCTGCTCGGCTTTTACAACCCGGACTCGTTCGTGTTCCCCGGAAGCGACTTGGCGCAGGTCGAAATCAACAGGGATGTGGAAAACAAAGTGGTACCGGACTTCCCGAACGTGGCATACGCCAATCCGTTCCCGGTGTTCAACAAAGGCAAAAACGCGACACAGGAGCAGGCGTCGATCTGCAAGTGGACGGAAATGTGCAACCCCAACGTGCAAGAAGGGGAAGGCACGAATCCCAAAAGCCCGCTCTACAACAAGGAGGGCGACCCCCACCCCACGGTCAAGGGATCTAAGAAGCTCGCACAGCTGGTAAAAACGGCGTACTCTGATCTGCTGAAAAAAGGCATCTGAGCTGCGTCTGAACTAGTACATCGGTAAGACAAAAAGGGGTGCCCGGCCTGGTCGGCCGGGCACCCCTTTGGTATTCATGCCGCCGCGTGAGCTTGTCTGAGGGCTCCCAGTGGCGCTGGCGCCACTGATACCAGGACAGAGCGCCTCGCGGCGTCGCGGCGATCGGCTTAGAAACCCGACTTGACATATGCGCCCCGGTTGGCTATGCTCATAGCAACCTCCCCGAGCTATGACTTGGGGAGGTTCGCATTGAGGGATGATTTATCTAAAGAGGGGCTGTGCCTGCGGGTGAGTCCCGCACGTACGTATTGGAGGATGTGAGATGTCAGCCAGGAACGGCTCCGCAGTTTCGCTCCGTACACACGGGCGTCTGATCGGGTGCATGACGGCGCTCGTGTTCGTGCTCTCGGCGTTGGTATTCGCGCCGGCTGCCGCTAACGCTCAACCGCCCACCCGCGGGCCCATCTATCTGGCCCTTGGCGACTCGATCAGTTTCGGTTACAGCCACCAGAAATTCAACGAAAATTACCCCACCGAGTCGCCGTCGGCCTTCGAAGAAGGGTTTGACAACTTTTTCAACAAAGATCTCAGTAAAGAAAACAAAGGGATAACGATCGAGAACCTCGCCTGCCCAGGTGAGACCTCGAACGGATTGATCGGAGAAAATGAAGAGCTCGGTGGGCAGAAATCAACAGAAGAACCTTCACCACCGGCCTTGTATCAAGGCCTCGGCGATTGGCACCCCTGTGCCTACCATAACGTCGACGGCTTTCCGCTGCACGCGGGATACGGCTCGCTCTCGCAACTTGAAGATGCCGTTAGCATCCTCACCTCAGACAATCCGTATACCGGCAAACCAAACGAAGTCAAGGCGATCACGCTGAACATCGGCTCAAACGACGAGCTCGCGGCCATCAAACAGTGCGAAGTCGAAGTTGGTACGGAATTTGGCAAAGAAGGCAAAAGCAAATGGGGTAGCACGCCCACGCTGGCGGTGCTCTCCTGCATCGAGTACACGGCGGAGAATGTGACGATTCCGCACATCGTCAAAAACCTCGACGATACCATCGGCGTGCTCGATACTTACTACACGGGGCCGATCGTTCTGCTCGGCTTTTACAATCCAGACTCGTTCGTGCTCTCTGATAGCGACGCACTGCAGGAGGGCGCCAATGCGGCGATCGTGGAAGATGTAGTCGAGCAGTTTCCCAATGTGACATTCGCAAACCCGTTCCCGGTATTCAACAAGGGTGTGGCGACCGAAACGAAAGCCGCAAACGCGAAAACCGAGCAGCGGTCGATTTGCAAGTGGACTGAAATGTGCAACCCGAACGTGCAGGAAGCAGAAGGTAAAAACGAAAAAAGCCCGCTGTTCGGCGTCGATGGCGACATCCACCCGACGGTCAAGGGCTACAAAGAGCTCGCGAAGCTGATCGACGAAGCGTATCTGGCCAACCCAGCGAAATGATCCTGTGAGCTGGTAGTAAGACGCGAACAGGGGGCGTCCGGCCGGCTAGGCCGGACGCCCCCTTTGCTTCTCATAACGCTCGGCAGCCGCTTCGAGGACTCCCAGCATCGCCGGTGCCGCCGGCACCAAGCGTGCGCCCGCAGGCGTCGCGGCGATCACCTGACGGATCGGAGGGCTGGGAGAGAGTGCACGGATGGCGATGTCATCGCGCACCACAGACAGGGCGAGCTCGGGTATCAACGCGACGCCGACTCCGGCGGCCACGAGCCCCTGGACAGTTTGGTAGTCGTCGCTCTCAAACGCGACGTTCGGCTCGAAGCCGGCCGCGTGGCAGCTGCGCACGACGTGACGCGCGCATGGGCTGGACCGGGAGGTCTGCACCCACGCTTGCGCGGCGAGATCCCGCAGCCGCAGCCGTTCCTTGACCACAAGCGGATGCGCGCGCGGCAGCGCCAGGTACATCGGATCCTCGAGCAGCTCCGACCGCGTCATGTCTTCCTGCAGCAGGGTCTCACCGGCGAACTCGAACAGCAGCGCCAGGTCGAGCTCGCCGGCGCGCAGGCGAGTCACGATCGCCTCCGGCTCGCCCTCGGCGAGCGTCAACTCGATGTCGGGGTAGGAGGAGCGGAATGTGGCGATCGCCAGTGGCATTAGCGTGGCCCCAGCGGTGGGAAATGAGGCGACGCGCAGCCGCCCGCCGCGCAGTCCGGCGATCGCCGACAGGGATGCCTCGGCTGCGTCCAGGCGCGCGAGGATCCCCTCGGCATGCCCGACGAGCGTCTGTCCGGCCGCGGTCAGACTGACGCCGCGCGGATGACGCTCCAGCAGCGCTAGCCCCGTTTCCGCCTCGAGCGCGGCGATCTGCTGGGACACCGCCGACTGGGTATAGGAGAGCGCCGTGGCGGCCGCGGAGAAGGAGCCGCGGTAAGCGACCTCCTTCAGCACCTTCAACCGGCTGACATTCAACATAAGTAAAACTTATAGCATAGATCAAAAGAATCACTGGTACTGATGGCAGGATGGTGTCAGGATGAGACGAAGCCAGCATCTGAGAATCCACCTGCCGGCCGCTGTGGCCGACCACATGAAGGAGTGAGTCAAATGTCTGCCAGGATCATCGTTTCCTACGACGGAACGGCCAACGAGGAGGACGCCATTACGCTCGGTCGCCTCCTGGGTAGCGCCGGCGCAGAGGTGTCGCTCGCGTACGTGCGCCACAACCCCGAGACCGACAGCGTGCGCGAGGAGATCGCCCAGGCCGAGGCTGAGAGCGTGCTCGATCAGGGTCTGCAGTTGCTCGGCACGCCGGACGCTGGCCGATCTGCGATCGGTCGTCACGTCGTCACCGACCGCTCGACGCCACAGGGGCTCGCCTCGCTGGCCCAGCGCGAGGGCG
This sequence comes from uncultured Solirubrobacteraceae bacterium, assembly GCA_963830345.1. Lineage (GTDB taxonomy): Bacteria > Actinomycetota > Thermoleophilia > Solirubrobacterales > Solirubrobacteraceae > Palsa-744. The sequence goes on from CAWHLZ010000001.1 coordinate 1,272,810, forward strand.
CGGACGTGATCGTGTTCTGCTCGGACTCGCACACCGCCAAGGGACATGTGGCGATCGGCAACTCCGCCGAGCGCCTGCTCGAGGGCGGTCGTACCGCAATCGCGATCGCGCCGGTGGACCTCGCTGAGCGGGTCGAGGGCTCTGGTCTTCAGCGGATCGTCGCAGTCGGCGACGGCGACGGGGGTGCTCGCCAAACCGCCGAGGCGCTCGCCAAGGCGCTTGGGGCGACAGTCGAGCCGGTCGTCAATGACCAAGCTGATCTGCTCGTGATCGACTCGCGAGCCGATGTCGAGCAAGGTCGCGTCTCGCTGAGCTCCTCCGCCTCGCATCTGATCGAGACGGCCACCTGCCCGGTGCTCGTCGTGCCGCGCGGCGTAACGCTGGGGTTCGGTGTCGCCGCTCACGCACCGGCGGTCGCCTAGCGGCCTATTCGTGCCCAAGCGCGGGCGTGTGGGCAGAGGCCTAGCGAACGGCCCGGCCGCGCGCCCGCGCAAGTAGGTAGCGCGCGAGCGCTGTCAGGAAGTCCAGCGAACCGCCTGCAAGGTGGCCTGCGGGACCCGTCCATAGCCAGGCCTCCGCGCGCCTGCGGGACGGGGGGCTTGGCAAAGGCCGCATGTGGCGGCACGATATCGTGGCGGTGGTGCCAGTCGCCCTCAACACAACCGTCACCGAGCTCGGGGACTCGCGCGTACGGCTACAGGTACAGGTCCCCTCGGACGAGGTCGAGGGCCGACTGGAGCGCAAGGCCCGCCAGCTAGGCCGCGAGCTGAAGCTCCCCGGCTTCCGTCGCGGGAAGGTACCCGCGCCGCTGGTCATCCAGCGGATCGGCCGTGAGGTCGTGCTCGAGGAAGCAGTGCGCGACACGCTCTCCAGCTGGTACTCCGATGCGATCGAGAGCGCCGGCATCGTGCCGGTGGGCGACCCGCAGCTCGATCTGGGCGAGCTGCCCCCCCAGGGTCAGGCGCTCGAATTCTCGATCGAGATCGGCGTGCTCCCGAAGGCCGAGCTGGGCCAGTACACGGGCCTCGAGGTCGGCCGTCGCGAGCCCGAGGTTGCAGATGAGCAGATTCAGCAGGAGATCGACGCTATGCGCGAGCGCCTGGCCCGGCTGCAGACCGCCGAGCGTCCTGCCGCCGCTGGGGACTTCGTCGTGGTCGACTACGTCGGCTCACTTGCGGCCGATGCTCCCGGCAAAGCCGATGCCCATGACGGCGAGCAACAATGGGAGCCATTCGCCGGCGGCGAAGGCCGCGACCAACTCGTCGAGCTTGGCTCTGGCAAGCTCATCCCCGGCTTCGAGACGGGGCTGCTGGGAGCGGTCGCGGGGGAGACCCGCACCGTGGCGCTCACGTTCCCCGCCGACTACGGCAACCAGGAGCTGGCCGGGCGGTATGCGTCTTTTGAGATCACCGTCAAGGAGGTCAAGCTCAAGGAACTCCCGGAGGTGGACGAGGACTTCGCGATCGACGCCGGCTTTGATGACCTGCGCGAGCTGCGCGAGGACATCCGCAAGCGGCTGCTCGACCTCGACGAGGAGCGGATCGCGGCCGAGTTCCATCAGGCGGCGCTGGACGCGGCGGTCGCCGGTGCGCGCGTGGCAGTTACACCCGAGCTCATCACAGCGAGGGCGCGCGAGATGTGGGAGCGGATGCTGCACTCGCTCTCGCACCGCGGTATAACGCGTGAGGCGTATCTGCAGATCGTTGGGCGCCAGGAGGCGGACATCCTCACCGAGATGGAGCCGGAAGCGGAGCTGGCGCTGCGTCGCGAGGCCGTGATCACGGCGGTGGTCGCTGCTGAGGGCATCGACCCCCCCGAGGAGGATCTTCTGCAGGCGCTTGCTCCCACTGCCGAGCGGGAGGGAATCGAGCCGCAGAAGCTGCTGGAGGAGCTGCGCGGCGCCGGACGCGTGGAGGAGGTGCGCGAGGATCTCGCGGCGCGGGCCGCGATCGATCTGATCGCCGCCGCTGCCAAGCCGATCCCGTTGGCGCAGGCCCAGGCGCGCGAGCAGCTGTGGACGCCAGCGAAGGCGGCTGAGGCTTCGAGCGGCGTCGGAGATGCACCGGCGGCACCACCGGCAAGGTTGTGGACACCGACCGATCCGAGATCGGCCAGCTAGCCTTCTAGAGGAATCCGGTCGGCGAGGCGAAACAAAGGCGAGGACTATGCATCGGAAGCAAGGACTATGAGCCCACTTGTACCAATGGTCGTCGAGCAGACCTCGCGCGGTGAGCGCGCGTTCGACATCTACAGCCGCCTGCTCAATGAGCGGATCATCTTCCTCGGCACCCCCGTCGACGATCAGATCGCCAACCTGATCGTCGCCCAGCTGCTGCACCTCGAGTCCGAGGATCCCGAGAAGGACGTCTCGCTGTACATCAATTCACCCGGTGGCTCGGTCTACGCAGGCCTGGCGATCTACGACACGATGCAGTTCATCAAGCCCGACGTGCAGACGATCTGCGTGGGTATCGCAATGTCGATGGGCGCGCTGCTGCTGGCCGGGGGAGCCGCGGGCAAGCGCATGGCGCTGCCCAACGCCAAGATCCTCATCCACCAAGTCTCTTCGAGCTTCCAAGGTCAGGCGACGGACATCGAGATCCACGCCAAGGAGATCATCGATGTGCGCAGACGCCTGGACGAGATCATCGCCAAGCACACCCACAAGGACCTCGAGCAGGTGCGCACGGATACTGAGCGCGACTACTTCATGAGCTCGGAGGAGGCCAAGGAGTATGGCATTATCGATCGAGTGATCTCAGAGCATTAGGAGAGTCGCGCTGAGCGGCGCGAGGCTGTGTCCTCGTTCGCTCGCGTGCGAAGGCACGCCACGCTCACTGCGTCCGTGCCTCGCTTGCCCAGCCCGCCTCTCCTGGCGAGTAGAAGTGAGACCAGGCAGGGAGGAAGGTTCTTCAGATGGCCAGACCGACGGATTCCAACGAGCAGCTGCTGTGCAGTTTCTGCGGCAAGTCACAGCGGCAGGTCAAGAAGCTGATCGCCGGTCCGGGCGTGTACATCTGCGACGAGTGCATCGACCTCTGCAACGAGATCATCGACGAGGAGCTCTCGGCGCCGCCGGCGTTTGATATTGAGAGCTTGCCCAAGCCGCGCGAGATCTACGAGGTGCTGGACGAGTACGTCGTTGGGCAGGATCCATCCAAGCGCACGCTGTCGGTAGCCGTTTACAACCACTACAAGCGCGTGCAGATGATGATGTCCGGTGACTCGGACATCGAGCTGCAGAAGTCCAACATTCTGCTGCTCGGCCCCACCGGCTGCGGCAAGACGCTGCTCGCGCAGACGCTCGCGCGGATCCTCAATGTGCCGTTCGCGATCGCTGATGCCACCGCGCTGACCGAGGCGGGCTATGTGGGAGAGGACGTCGAGAACATCTTGCTCAAGCTGATTCAGGCCGCCGACTACGACGTCAAGAAGGCGGAAACGGGGATCATCTACATCGACGAGGTCGACAAGATCGCGCGCAAGGCGGACAACCCATCGATCACGCGCGACGTCTCCGGCGAGGGGGTCCAGCAGGCACTCTTGAAGATCCTCGAGGGCACCCAGGCCTCGGTGCCGCCCCAGGGCGGGCGCAAGCACCCACATCAGGAGTTCCTGACGATCGACACCACCAACGTGCTGTTCGTCTGTGGCGGCGCGTTCGCCAATCTGGACAAGGTGATCGAGCGGCGCATCGGTCACAAAGGCGTCGGTTTCGCGGCTGCAATTGAGGTCAAGGCCGAGCGCGACACCGGCGAGGTGTTCGAGCACTGCCTACCCGAGGATCTGATCGAGTATGGGCTGATCCCCGAGTTCATCGGCCGGCTGCCGGTGATGTCCGCCGTGCACCAGCTCACGCGCGAGGATCTCGTGTCGATCCTCGTCGAGCCGCGCAACGCGCTGGTCAAGCAGTTCCAGCGTTTCTTCGCCTTCGATGGGATCGAGCTGGTCTTCTCGGAGGACTCGCTGGTCGCCGTCGCCGAGAAGGGCCTCGAGCGCGAAACCGGAGCGCGCGGGCTGCGTTCGATCATCGAGGAGATTCTGCTCGAGGTGCAGTTCGAGCTACCCTCGCGCCGCGATGTGAAGAAGTGCGTCGTGACCAAGGAGACAGTCGAGAAGGGCCTCACGCCGACGCTCGTCACCGAAGCGGCGCCCGAGGAGGCGGAGGACGCCTCGCTGCGCGAGGAGTCCGCGTAGCCGCTGCGACGGCTGGCGAGCCCCGGCGCCGGCGCCGGAGCGCTACCATCGCGGCTGTGTCCAGGCGCACCGCCGCCCGCAAGTCCAAGCTCGACCGCCTGAGGGCCCTGCCGTGGGTCCCGGTGCTCCAGGGCGCGGTCGTGATCGGCCGGCGCTGGCGAGCGCTGTCGGCGAAGGATCGCGCTCGTCTGAGCGGTCTCGCACGTGACTCGCACGGACGGCTGAGCAATCTCAGCACGAAGGAGCGCGCGGAGCTGCGCCGGCTAGTAGGCAAGCTTGAGCTCGGTGGCGTCGGGCGCGAGCTGCTCGGACTCGCGCGTCGCCGGCGGTGCCGGCGCGGGCGTCGTCGCGGCGCCTGCAAGTGAACTGGACCGAGGCCCAGGCCGAGCAGAAGCTGCGCTCGCTGGAGCTGTTCGGGATGCGTTTCGGCCTGGACAGGATGCGGCGGATGATGACGGTGCTCGGTTCCCCCGAGCGGCGATTCGAGGCAGTTCACGTGCTCGGCACGAACGGCAAGTCCTCGACCACGCGGATGACAGCGGCGATCCTCGAAGCCCACGGTCTGCGCACCGGCGCCTACCTTTCGCCGCACCTGGTCTCCTACCGCGAGCGCATCCTGCTCGACGGACGCGAACTGGACGCGGACGCCTTCGCGGCGGCTGTCGCACGCGCGTCGTGGGCGGCCGAGCGCGTCAACCGTACGCTCGCCGAGGACGACCACGTCACCCAATTCGAACTGCTGACGGCCGCCGGACTATGGGAGATGGCCCGCCGGCAGGTGGACGTGGCGGTCGTGGAGGCTGGGCTGGGCGGCCGCTACGACGCGACCAGTGTGATCGAACCGCGGGTCACGGTGCTCACGAACGTTGGGCTTGAGCACACCCGCTGGCTGGGCCCGACGGTGACGGACATCGCTGAGGAGAAGCTCGCTGTCGTGCGCCCGCGCACGACGCTTGTGCTGGGGGGCGACCTGGCCGCACCCGCGCTGGCCGTGGCCGAGCGGGTTGCCCGTGAGCGCGGGGCGCGGATTGCGCGCCCTCAGGCCGCGCCGGCTGCCGACGAGCTGCTGGCGCGGGGCGTTTTCCAGCGTCGCAACTTCGCGCTCGCGCGCGCGAGCGCCGAGGCCTACCTCCAGGCGATGGGCATCCCGCTACGCGAGCAAGCGGTGGTGCAGGCGGCCCGCTCGACGGAGGTTCCCGGACGCCTGCAACTGGTGGGCGAAGACCCGCCGACCGTCCTCGACGGCGCACACAATCCCGACGCGATCGCAGCCCTGCTCGAGTCGCTGCCGGATGTGCTGCCCGCGATGCCGCTCGCGCTGGTGCTCGGCGTGCTGGAGGACAAGGACGCCGTGCGCATGCTCGCGGCGCTGATGCCCGTGGTAGAGCGCGCCTGGTTCACCGCGCCCGCAAGCAGCCGTGCGCTCTCGCCAGCGGCGCTGCAGTCGCTCGCGCGGCAGCTCGGCTTCGAGGCGACCGCGTGCGAGCCGATCCCCTCGCGGGCGCTCGAGCAGGCGCGGCGTTGGGCCCGTGAGCACGCCGGTGCCGTGCTGGCAACCGGATCGGTCTACCTCGTCGGAGACCTGCTGGGTCAGCTCGAGGGCTCCGGCAATGTGCCGGTGGGACAGGCGGTCCGGCGGAGCGCTGCCGGATGAACGACCAGGGTCCCACGGTGCTCACGATGATCGGCGCCGTCGCCCTGATCGTCGCGCTGGTGATCCTCGTGTTCTTCGCCGCGGGCTACGGCTTCGGCCGGTTGTTTCTCTAAACTCAGCCGGCCGATGCTCCCCTTCGGATATTTCGGAATTGAAAGCAGCGGCTTGAATCTGGCCGTGGATCTGTTGATCCTGTTTGTCGCCGTCTTCTACCTCTCGCTGATCTACTGGACCTACGCCGACGCGCGCCGCAGGATCCTCGATCCGATGCTCATCGGCTGCGCCACCGCAGCGTCGCTGTTTCCATTCGTAGGCACGATCATCTACATGATCCTGCGTCCTCCCGAGTATCTGGAGGATGTGCGCGAGCGGGAACTGGAGACACAGGCTGCCGAGGCACGCCTGCATCAGCTCGACCAGACGCTGTGTCCCCACTGCGACTATCGGGTGGAGCGTGACTTCATCCGCTGCCCCAGCTGCCTGCGCAAGCTCAAGGAGCGGTGCGCGAGCTGCTCGCGTCCGCTCGAGCAGACGTGGACCATCTGTCCTTACTGCGAGGCCGATGTCCCTGGCATCGCGCCGACCCGCTCACGTCGGCGCCGGAGCGCGCCGGCGCTGGAGAGCGAGGCGGTGGATCTCGGCGGGCCGGCAGCGGACGGTCCGCCAGCCCGCGAGGAGCGGACACCGCCGGTGCAGCCGATGATCGAAGATCACACGGAGCCCGCGCTGGCACCGCAGCCGGCGGTCGTGCCCCGTGGCCCCTCCCGCGCGAGCCGTCCCGGCGGTCGCGCGCGCCCGACCCCCTGAAACCACACCTCCCAGGCCAGCGAAAGGAACGCATGGACCGAACACTGATCCTCGTCAAGCCCGACGCGTTCGCGCGCGGACTGACGGGCGAGATCATCGCCCGCTTCGAGCGCAAGGGGCTCGTCATCGTCGCGCTACGGCACATGACCGTCGGGCGAGAGCTCGCCGAGCGTCACTACGCCGAGCACGCCGAGCGGCCGTTTTTCGCCGAACTGGTCGACTTCATCACCTCGGGGCCGATCGTGGCGATGGTGCTGGAGGGGGCCAACGCGGTCAGGGCGGCGCGGCAGCTCATCGGCGCGACCGACCCGCTGGAGGCTGCCCCAGGATCGATCCGCGGGGATCTTGCGATCGAGATGGGCGCCAACATGGTTCACGGCTCGGATTCGCCGGAGTCCGCTGCGCGCGAGACTGCGCTGTTCTTTGAGGATCTGTAGAGGGCGCCTCGCACCGGTGGCAGCCGTTCCCGAACCGCTCTCACTGGTCCTCGCCTCGGGCTCGCCACAGCGGCGGGCCCTGCTCGAACGCCTGCGTGTCCCATTCACGGTCAGGGTCTCCGATGCGAGCGAGCTCGAGCAGGGGGAGGACCCCGGAGGTGTGGCGGTCGAGAACGCGCTGCGCAAGGCGCGCGCGGTGCGCCGCGAGGGCGCGCCGGAGGCTGTGCTCGGCTGTGACACGATCGTTGTGCTCGACGGCGTGATCTACGGCAAGCCACCAGATGCAGCGGTCGCCCGCGAGACGCTGATGGCCCTGGGCGGTCACACGCACGAGGTGCTCAGTGGGCTGGCTTTGTTGCTGCCCCACGAGCAGCGCACAGCCGTTGTGCGCACGAGGGTCACCTTCCGAGCGATCGAGGGAGAGCTGCTCGACTGGTACCTAGCTACCGAGGAGTGGCGGGGACGCTCGGGCGGCTATGCCATCCAAGGCGCTGGTGCGACGCTGGCGCTGGCCGTGGAGGGCGATGAGGAGAACGTCGTCGGGTTGCCACTGGCAACGCTGCTGGAGATCTACCCCGAGCTCCTGGCCGAGTAGATACACATGCTATACATATCTTGTCGTTGTGAGTTAATCGCCCCGCTGTCAACGTCAGCGCCGGCCGATCTGCAAATCCAATCGCAGAGATGGCGGCTGAGCAGGGGAGTCCGCTAGACTCCGCCTCGGGTACGCCCCCGGACGAGCGATGAACGCTAGCCGCCGACGACGCCGCTGAGCGGTGGCGCCGGGCCGGAATCTGAGCGTGCCCTCTCTCTCTATATATGGGCATCTTCAGCTATCTGACAGGATTCGGCGGGCGCGATATGGCGGTCGACCTGGGGACGGCCAACACGCTCGTGTACGTGCGTGGGCGTGGGATCGTGCTGTCTGAGCCGAGCGTCGTGGCGATCGACTCGCGCACCGGGGAAGTGCACGCGGTTGGTATCGAGGCCAAGCGCATGCTGGGACGTACGCCGGGGACGATCCAGGCGATCCGTCCCCTCAAGGATGGCGTGATCGCCGACTTCGACGTGACCGAGCAGATGCTCAGGCACTTCATCCAGAAGGTCCATCAGAATCGCTGGGCGCACCCGCGCGTGGTCGTGTGCGTGCCATCGGGGGTTACCGGCGTCGAGAAGCGTGCCGTCGAGGAGGCATGTCTGTCGGCGGGGGCGCGCACGGCCTATCTGATCGAGGAGCCGATGGCGGCGGCGATCGGCGCGGGACTGCCCGTGGGCGAGCCCACTGGCTCGATGGTCGTCGACATCGGCGGCGGCACATCCGAGGTCGCCGTGATCTCGCTCGGCGGGATCGTGGTCTCGCAGTCAATCCGCGTGGGCGGCGACGAGATGGACGAGGCGATCATCAACTACGCCAAGAAAGAGTACAAGCTGCTGATTGGTCAACAGACGGCCGAGGAGCTCAAGCTCGAGATCGGCTCGGCGTGCCCGATGTCCGAGGAGCTGCAGGCCGAGATCCGCGGGCGCGACATGGTCGCCGGCCTGCCGAAGACCGTGGTGCTGACCAGCGAGGAGATCCGCACGGCGCTCGCAGAGCCGCTGAACCAGATCATCGACGCGGTCAAGGAGACGCTCGACCGCACCCCGCCGGAGCTTGCCTCGGACATCATGGATCGCGGCATCATGCTCGCCGGCGGTGGCTCGCTGCTGCAGGGCCTCGATGAGCGGCTGCGCGAGGAGACACAGATGCCCGCGCACCTGGCCGAGTCGCCGTTGACGTGCGTGGCGGTCGGCTCGGGACGGTCGCTCGAGGAGTTCGAGGCGATCCACCGCTCCAACCGCCCCTCGCGCAACCGGCGCCGGCGCTGAGTGTGTGTGACAGCCCGCCCCCCTCGTGGGTACTCTGTCCCGTGAACGCTTCGGAAGGCAAACATCGGTGCATGACAAGACAGTACGGCGTCGACGGGCGGTCCTTGCGCTGCTCGTGGTGCTCTCTCTACTGCTTCTGACCGCCTACTTTGGTGAGGCTCCAAACGGGCGTCTGCACACGGTGCAGCGCGACTTTCTGACCGTCGTCTCGCCGATCCAGGATGGCGCCAACAAGGCGCTGAAGCCGGTACGCGACCTGTTCAGCTGGTTCGGCAACACACTGCACGCCAAAAGCCAGCTAGCCCAGTCCCTCAAGCAGACCGACAAACTGCGCCGCGAATTGGTCGCCGACCAGGCTGAAAAACGCTCCTACCACGAGCTGCTCGCGCTCACCCATCTCGACCAGCTGGGCGTGAGCGACTACCATCCGGTAACCGCCACGGTGGTCGGCAAACCCTCGAACTTCTGGTATGCGACGGTCAACATCGACAAGGGCGAATCGGCCGGCGTACGTGTAAACGATCCCGTGATCAACGAAGAAGGACTGATCGGCAAGGTCGCGGCGGTCGTCTCCGATGGCGCCCAGGTCGATCTGATCACGGACAGCTCGATGGGAGTATCGGCGCGGATCGGCACGAGCCATGCGACCGGCCTCGTGCAGCCCAAGGTGGGTGATCCAAACGACCTGCTGCTCGGTTACACGAACACGCAGGCGAACAGTGGCGAATACGTCGGCCAATACGTCGTCACCTCCGGAATCGTGGACGGCGTCGAATCGCTCTACCCACCCGGGTTGCTGATCGGGCAGGTCACCTCGGTCAACGAAGAAAGCGGGTACGAGTCGGTCAATGTGCGCCCGATCGCCAACCTGCACAACCTCGACATCGTCCAGGTGTTGACCGCGGGCGCGGGAACGCGGGCGTCGAATCTCAGCCGCCTAGCCGACAGCCTGCCCGCCGGACAGAGCGCCGCCGCTGGCGAACAGCTCGCGTCGACCCAGGTGGGGGAATGAACGGCTCCACGTCCGGCACGCTCGTTCCGCGGCTTGCCGCCTTCGCGTTCGTCGTCGTGTTCTTCCAGATCGGCGTCGTCTCCGAGGTGCCCGTGTTCGGCGTGAACGCCGACCTGTCCTCGCTGCTGGTGGCGTTCGTCGGGCTGATGTGTGGCTCCACCGTCGGCGCGGTCTGTGGCTTCGCGGTTGGGCTGCTCGTCGATTTGGCGCTGCTGCAGACGCTTGGGTTGACGTCGCTGATCTTTACGCTACTCGGCTACTGGTGCGGACGGTTGCGTGACCGCTCGGTGATCGCCCAATACGATCCGCAGTCGGCGCTCACGCCGCTGCTCATCGGCGCGGGCGCGTCTGCAATCTCGCTCGTTGGCTATTCGCTGATGGAGTTCATGCTCGGTGTTGACGCTCCCGTCAGCTTCGAGCTGCTGCGCCAGATCGTGTTCGGGGTGCTCGTCAACACGATCGTCGCGCTGCCGATGTGGGCGCTGACGCGTCGCGCCCTGGAGGGCGCCCTACCGGAGGACCCCCGTCGCCGCCGCCGGCGCGCGTATACGACCGGCGGGCTAAGCCCCCTTTCCAAGCCGTGACGGCGTGATTGCCATATGAGCGCGATTGAGCCCGTACGACAGCGTGATCCGCGCATCCCCGTCCCGCCTCAGCTGGCGCTGCGTGTGGCGATCGTCGGTGGGGTGGCGATGGTGATGTTCGGCGTGATCTTCTTTCGCCTGTGGTACCTGCAGGTCCTCTCCGGCGAACAGTACGTGGCTCAGGCTAACGCCAACCGCGCGCGCCATCTGCCGATAGCTGCGCCGCGTGGGGAGATCCTCGACCGCGAAGGGCAGCCGATCGTGGGCAGCACCGTCACCAACGCCGTACAGATCGCGCCCCAGGAGCTGCCCGCCGGCATCTCCTCCCAGGTGGCTGAATATCAGCGCAGCCTCGACAAGGCGGAAGCTGCGCGCCGTACGGCGGTCGTGCGCCTCTCAGGCTATGAGGCCGCGCTGGGCGGCGTTCGGCGCCTGACCCATGCGCAGCGGCTCGAGCTCGAACGCCTGCAGCGGGCCACCGGTCCCCCGCGTGTGGCGGTGCCGCCGCTGCCGCGCTCGGCCGCGAGACTCGAGCAGCTGTTCGAGCGTCTCGGCCGTGTAATCGAGGTCAGACCCCGCACCATCGACGAACGTGTCGTGGAGGGCATGACTGCCACGCCTTATGCACAGGTAACGGTCAAGACCGCCGCCGGGCGCCGAGCACTGACGATCTTGGGCGAGCGAGCCGACGAATTCCCCGGAGTCGTGCAAAAACCCGTCTCGATCCGCGAATACCCATACGGCGAAATGGCTGCGCAGATCTTCGGCTACGTCGGACAGGTGAGCGAACCTGAGCTGAAGACGCGCGCGTTCCGCGGCGTGCAGCCGGGTACGATCGTCGGCCAGGCGGGCCTCGAGTACTACTACGACCACTATCTGCGCGGCGAACCGGGCGTGGAACGGGTCGCTGTTAACGCCGAAGGCCAGCCCGTTCCCAGCAAGCTCGCGCCGACGCCGCCCCGCGCCGGGCACACACTGCAGACGACGCTCGACCTCGGCTTGCAGCGAGCTAGCGAAAAGGCGCTGCTGGAAGGCATGGAACACGCGCGCGCTGGCGGCAAACCGGCGATCGCCGGCGCGTTCGTGGCGCTTGATCCGCTCAGCGGCGAAGTGCTCGCTATGGGATCGTCTCCGAGCTTTGATCCGAACAGGTTCGCCAAACCGCTCACCGACGCCGAATACGACGAACTCACCGGCCGCAACGGCGAAGAACCTGGACGCCTCACCGATCTGGCGGACGAAGGCGAATACCCCACGGGCTCGACGTTCAAGCCGATCACCGCGATGGCGGCGCTCGAAGCCGGGGTGATCACCCCTACCGAGGGCCTCGGCGCAGGACAGTGCATATACGTCTCGACCGAGCCGTTCTGCAACGCCGGGCACGCTGACTATGGAGCCGCGACCCTCGTGGAAGCGCTGAAGGAGTCATCGGACACTTACTTCTTCACGGTCGGCGAGCTGGCCAACGAACACGGGGGTGAAGTCATCCAGCGCAAGGCCAAAGAACTGGGTGTGGGGGAGCCGACGGGGATCGACCTGCCGTTCGAGTTTCCAGGTGTGGTGCCGAGCCGCGCATGGCTGGCGGAACAGAACGAACTCGAAGCCAAGTGCCAGCGCGCGCACCACGGGCACCCCTGCTACATCGTGGCCGAACCGGGGGCGCCGTGGACGGTCGGCTACAACATGGACTTGGCGGTCGGACAGGGTGAGCTGCTGACCGACCCGCTGCAGATGGCGGTGGCCTACTCGACGCTCGCCAACGCCTACCGCAGCGGCGGCAATGGGACCGTCGTGACGCCGCACTTGGGCAAGCAGATCGACGAAGGCAACGGCAGCCTGCTGCAGACGTTGCGCTTCCCCAGCCGCCATGTCCACCTCAACTACGAAGATCTCAGCCTCGTGATGGAAGGCATCCACGAGGCGGCCAGCGCGCCGGGCGGCACTTCGACCGAAGTGTGGGCCGGCTGGAACCAGGAAGAAGACCCGGTATACGGCAAGACGGGCACCGCCGAACGCGCGGGCCACGTGGAACAGTCCTGGTACATGTGCTATCTCGGCAACGCGCAGCGCCCAATCGTGATCGCGGTGACCGTCGAGGAAGGCGGCTTCGGGGCCGAAACCGCTGCTCCGATCGCCCGGTTGATCGCCTCGCAGTGGTACGGCAAGCCGAAGAAGTTCGTCGCCGGCAGCTCCAAAACGTTTTGAGCCCGCTCAGCCCGATCAAGCCCCCCGAAGAGACGCCCCTCGCGCCGCCGCGCGCGCTGCGTCTGCCGCTGGACCCGCTGCTGGCCCTCGCGGTCGTCGGGCTCGGCGCCTGCTCGATCGTTACGCTCCGCGCGGCCACGCGCAACCTCGTGCCCGGCGATCCCCGCTACTACGTCAATCGCCAGGTGGTCTACCTGGCGATCGGCTTCCTGTTGATGCTCGGCCTCTCGCGCCTGGACTATGCGCGCCTACGCCGGCACAAAAACGCGATCTACGCGGCCCTGATGCTCAGCATCCTCGCGGTGCTCGGCCTCGGACACGGAGCCAACGGAGCGGTGCGCTCGATCAACTTCCCGCTGTTCTCCTTCCAGGCCTCCGAGATCGGCAAGGTGCTGCTGATCGTCGCGCTGTCTGCGTTCATCGTCGAGCGCTCACGGCATCTGCGCGAGCGCGACACGACCATACGCGTGCTGATCGCGGCGCTCGTACCCACGATGTTCGTGATCGCCCAGCCCGATCTCGGCTCGGGGCTGGTGTACATGGCGATCGCGTGCATGCTGCTGTTCGTCGCGGGCACCTCCTGGCGGCACCTGGCGGCACTTGCCGCGCTCGTGTGCGTGTCGATCGCGTTCGTGCTCGTCGCCGGTCCCGCGGTTGGCGTCCAGGTTCTGAAGCCCTACCAGGTCGAACGGTTGACGGCCTTCATACATCCGTCATCGAGTGCGCAAAAGGAAGGCACCGAATCTACCGACCCCTCCTATCAGCAGCAGGAGTCGAAGATCGCGATCGGCTCGGGCGGCAAGACCGGTCGGGGCGCGGATGCCAGTCAGGTGCCCTACGGCTTTGTGCCCGAGAGCAACACCGACTTCGTGTTCGCGGCCGTCGGCGAAAAGTACGGCTTCCTCGGCGCGGGCATCGTGTTGCTGCTGTACGCGCTGCTGATATCCCGCGCGCTGCGCGTGCTCGTGATGGCCAAGGACCTGTTCGGCTCGCTGATCGCCGCCGGCGTAGCAGCTATGCTCATGTTCCAGGTCTTCGTCAACGTAGGGATGACAATTGGGATCATGCCCATCACCGGCGTCACGCTTCCGCTCATGAGTTACGGCGGCTCATCGGTGATCGCCACCCTGCTGAGCGTAGGCCTGCTCCAATCGATCTATGTCCAGGCGCGCGCCTCAGCGGCATTGAAGGGCCGCGTACTGCGTTACTAGACCTCAATGTTCGCCGAGCATCCCTCACCAGACCGTCAGCCCCTCTGGGCTGCCCGCCCGGCACCTCCGGACGTGTCCCTGCGGGCGCTCCGCGTGCGTGCAGGCTCGTTGAGGAGGCGCCAATCATCTTGGCGCCCACACACCCGCTCGGCCTGTTTCCATACCGAAAGACTGGATCAAATTGAAAAAGCAAGTGCTTGTCAGCGTCGACCGCGCGGAGACGCGCGTGGCGCTTCTGGAGGCGAGCGGAACGCCCGTCGCCTCGCGTTCGTCCTCTGCCGCCACCGATCGGAAATCGGCCAGCAGATCTGCTAGCAGAGCGGGAGCACCGCCATCGAAGACGGCGGCCAAGCGCGGCGGTGTCCCGGGGGCTGGGTATCGCGTCGCTGAGCTCTACATAGAGCGTCGCGGCGGACGCTCGATCGTCGGCAACATCTACAAGGGCAAGGTCGATAACGTCCTGCCCGGTCTGGAGGCCGCGTTCGTCGACATCGGCCTCGAGAAGAACGGCTTCCTGCACGTCGACGAGATCGTGCTGCCGGGCGTCGAGACTCCCAAGCGCGGGCGTGGGGGCAGCGGGCGCAAGATCGCGGATCTGCTCAAGCCGGGTCAGGAGATCGTCGTGCAGGTGGTCAAGGACCCGCTGAAGACCAAGGGCGCGCGCCTGTCGATGGAGCTGACGATCGCCGGGCGCTACATGGTGTACGCGCCCACCGGCGAGGGCGTCGGTGTCTCGCGCCGCCTGGAAGACCGCGAGCGCGAACGCCTGCGCCGCCAGACCTCGGGCCTCGTGTTGGACGGCGGCGGTGTGATCGTCCGCACGGCCGCCCACGGAGCCAAGCGCGAGGACTTCGAGCGCGAGCTGAAGTATCTGCACAAGCTCCACGAGGTGCTGGTCAAACGCGTGCTCGAGACGACCGCGCCCGATCTCGTCTTCCAGGAGGCGGACCTGTCGGTGCGGGTTGTGCGCGACATCTTCTCCGCGCACTTCGAGCGAGCGGTCGTCGACGACGAGCAGCAATACCACCGGCTAGTGTCGTTCTTCACGCGCACCGCCCCCGAGCTGGTCGAGCGGGTCGAGTTGTGGCAGGAGCAGGAGCCGCTATTCGAGGCCTACCGCGTGGACAAGGCGATCGAGGGTGTGCTCTCGCGTCGCGTTGATCTGCCCAGCGGGGGTTACCTGATCGTCGATTACGCCGAGGCGCTGACGGTGATCGACGTCAACTCGGGCAGCTTCATCGGTCGCGGCAAGGGCGCGGCGCTCGAGGACACGATCACGAAGACCAATCTCGAGGCCGCCGAGGAGGTCGTCAATCAGCTGCGGCTGCGCGATATCGGCGGCATTATCGTGATCGACTTCATTGACATGGCCCGCGCGCGCAATCGTGACGCGGTCATGAAGACGCTGCGCAAGACGCTCGACGAGGATCGCACCAAGACGTTCACGGCCGAGATCTCCAAGCTCGGCCTAGTCGAGATGACCCGTCAGAACGTCACCGAGGGTGTGCGCGAGATCATGAGCCGGCCCTGCCCGACGTGCGAGGGCGAGGGCGTGATCCGCTCGGAGGAGACGATCGCGATCGAGTTCGAGCGCCGGCTGCGCGACGTCGCTGTCGAACACCCCGAGGCGGAGGCGTTCCTGGTCCAGAGCAATCCCCGCGTGAGTACCCAGTTCACCGGTCACGGCTCGCGGGTGCTGCATGCTCTGGAGGCGCAGACCGGCAAGTCGTTCCTGTTCGAGGGCTCTGAAGGGCTCACGTTGGACCACTTCGCGATCACGTTCATGGGCACGCGCGCGCAGGTCGAGGAGCGCGCGCTGCCCTTCCGCCAGGGCGACGAGGTGCTGGTGGAGATCGTCGAGCCGCACATGTACGACGTCGACGACGCCGTCGCGAAAATCGACGGATACATAATCTCGATTGCCGGCGCATCTCCGTATGTAGGTGAGAAGCGGATGGTGCGCATCGACCAGGTCGGCCGCACGGCGGCCAGCGCGCTGCTGTTGGACGAGTCCGGCGAGGTCCTCACCGCACCGGTGCGCGCGATCGACACGCGTGCCAACGGGCGCGGCAGGCGTCGTTCTGCGCCTGCCGGCGGCGGGCGCGGCGCCTCCGAGCAGCCCCCCGAACCGCGTGGGCGCCGGCGTCGGACCCCGGCCGACGGCGAGGACTCGCAGGCACGACGCGAAGCTGGCCTGAGCGAGTCGTCGACCTCGATCGACACCGAGCCCGAGGAAGAGTCGGCGGTCGAGATGCTCGCTGGCGCGGATGCTCCCCAGGACGAGCCCACCGAGGATGGCCTACAATCTAAACCTCGGCGTCGTGGCCGCAGGGGCGGACGGCGCCGTTCGGCTGCCAAGGCCAAGGCGACCCCCGAGTAGACGAGCACTCCTTCGGCGCAAGCCAGGCGAGGCTCCCTCCCAAGCCACAGAAATCGAGACCGACACAGACATGTACGCGATCGTGAAGACCGGCGGCAAGCAATACCGCGTAGAGCGTGGTCAGAAGCTGCTCGTCGAGCGCCTGGCAGCAGCCGAGGGCGCGGATGTGAAACTCGAGCCGTTGATGTACCGCTCCGACGAGGCCGTGTTTGACAAAGCCGGCCTCGAGGGCGTGCAGGTCACGGCCAAGGTCGTGGCGCACGTTCGTGGCGAGAAGCTGCGGGTGTTCAAGTTCAAGCCCAAGCGCGGCTACAAGCGGCGCACGGGCCATCGTCAGGAGCTCACCCAGATCGAGGTCACCGAGATCACGGCTTCAGGTGCGAAACCCGCCGCCAAAGCGAGCAAGGCCAAACACGCCGACGCTCCAAGCGATACGCCCGAGACGACGAAGGAGAAGGTCGCAGATGGCTCATAAGAAGGGGCTCGGCTCGAGCCGTAATGGTCGCGACTCAAACGCCCAGCGGCTAGGTGTAAAGACGTTCGCAGGACAGGCGGTGACCGGTGGCGAGATCATCGTGCGCCAGCGTGGCACCCGCTTCAAGCCCGGCGCCGGTGTCGGCATCGGCAAGGACGACACTCTGTACGCGCGCGCCGCCGGGATCGTGCAGTTCAGCAGCGGCTGGCGCGGTCGTGTGGTGAGCGTGCTCTCGGACAGCGATCGGGGCTGAAGGGGCGGGGGGGAGTAGCGCCGCGTCGCGTTGCTGCCCAGCGACGCGTTCTGCGTTTACGGTATATTGTCAAGCTGCCGTTTGCATTGACAGCGTCGATCGTGCCTGTCAAAGCGGCTGCAACCGCTGTCTTTTTCAGATGTGGAAACGGTGAGCTTCCCACTCAAGATGGTCGTCGCCGTGACGGCCTGTCTGGTGCTGTCATGCTCTGCGTCGGCCGCCACCGTCAAGCACTGGGGTTCGTACGGTCTCGCCGACAGGCAGCGGACTCCTGTGGCGATCCCGAATCTCAACGACGTCAGCCAGATAGATGCGGGGAACGATATGAGCTACGTCTTGGAGCGCAACGGCACGCTGTGGGCGTTCGGCGAAAACGAAGTGGGGGAGCTGGGGGATGGGCTGACAACGGCCAGTCTGGAAGAGGCAGTGAGAGTGATCTTCCCGCCAGGCGTCGACATCGTCGCGATCGGCGAGGCAGAGTCCAGCGGCTACGCGATCGACTCCACCGGCCAGGGATGGGCGTGGGGGAAGGGCGGCGAAGAAAGCCTGTGTCTCGGCGAAGGTGAGGAAGACATCACCGAGCCTGAGAAGGTGCCGGGGATGACAGACGCGGCTGCCGTTCAGGGCGGCGCGCACCACGTCCTCTGGTTACTCAAGAACGGCACTGTGGAGACCTGTGGATCCAACCGTGACGGTGAACTCGGCGTGGGTCACACGGTCACAAAAAGCGGCTCTCCGCTCGCGGTACCGGATCTTCTCGACGTCGTCGAAGTCTCAGCTGGTCAGCTGTCCTCGTGTGCGCGCACCGCGTCGGGCGCCGTCTATGAGTGGGGCGGCGACATGAACGGTCAGATTGGCAACGGCGTCAGGAAGACGGGCGTCTACGAACCATTCAAGGTTCCGCTGCCGGGCCCTGCCAGCGAGGTTTCATGCGGCGGGAACAAGGCCAGGGATGGGAGCACACTGGCGCTCGTGAACGGCACCGTCTACGGCTGGGGAGCCGACAGCTTCGGTCAGGTTGGGGATGGGCAGACGGTCGACAAACTCTCCCCTGTGATCGCAACGGCGACGAGGGCGCTGGACCTCACGCAGGTCGTCGCCTCGGGCGCAAGCTCGCTGGGCCTCAGCGCCGACGGCGACGTGTATGCGTGGGGGTCCAACGAAGGCGATGCTCTTGGTTCGAGCGAACGCAAACATCTCAAGTACGCTCTGACGCCGCTGCTCGTGGACTCTGGCGCCGAAGAAATCTCGGGGACGGCGTTCAACTCACTGGACTGGTAGAGCCCGCCCGGGGCCGGTCCCGCCAGAGCCCATACCTGGGCTGCGTTCGTTCTCGAAGGCGCGGCTGTCACGATGGGTTGCGATGCTGCACGATCGCGCAAGAATCCACATCCAGGCCGGCGCCGGCGGGAATGGCTGCATGAGCTTCCGCCGCGAAGCGCACATCCCGCGCGGTGGTCCCGACGGCGGCGACGGCGGACGTGGGGGGGACGTGGTCGTTCTCTGTGACGAGTCGCTGCGCGACCTGCAGAGCTTCAGACGCAGGACCCACCACCGAGCGGGGCGTGGTGGACACGGCGAGGGCGCGCAGCGCCACGGAGCCGACGGGCAGACGCTCACCATCAGAGTGCCGCCGGGGACGCAGATCATCGCCCCGGACGACGAGGGGGGAGATCTCGCCGGACGCCATTGGGAACTGCTCGAGCACGGACAGACAGCGACGGTTGCACGCGGTGGTGGCGGCGGCAAGGGGAACAAGCGCTTTGCCACGCCCACCCGCCAGGCCCCGCGCTTCGCCGAGCGGGGGCTGGCGGGGGAGGAGGGCTGGCTCGAGCTCGCACTCAAGTTGCTCGCGGACGTGGGTCTCGTGGGTCTGCCCAACGCGGGCAAGTCCTCGCTGCTGGCGCGTCTGACGCGAGCCGCGCCAAAGGTGGCCGACTATCCGTTCACGACGCTCTCACCGGTGCTCGGAGTGCTCGATGCTCCGCTCGCCTCGCGCGACTGGGAGTTCGGGGCACATGAAGCTCCGGAGCGCCAGCTGGTCGTCGCGGACATCCCCGGCTTGATCGAAGGCGCGAGCGAGGGCGCCGGCCTCGGACACGACTTTCTCGCCCACGTCGAGCGCACACGCCTGCTGGTGCACGTGCTCGACATCGCTCCCGAGCTCTCCATGGGCGAGCAGGCGGACGCCGTGGCCAACCACGCGACGATCGAGCGCGAGCTGGCGGCGCACGATGAGCGACTCGCGCGACTGCCGCGAGTACTGGCACTGTCGAAGGCCGATCTTGTCACCGACGAGCGTGCGCGGAGAACCGTCGCCGAGTGGCAGCGACTTCTCGGCGAGGAGATACCCGTGCTCGCCACCTCGAGCGCGACCGGCGCCGGTGTGCGCGAGCTGGCGGAGCTACTGCTGCGGCTCGTTCCCGACGCCGTCCCCCCGCCTGACCGGGTAGGTGCGCGCGGGCGGACGGGCGCGCAGGAGCTTGCCGAGCACATGGTGTTTCGTCCAACGGGCGGCGCCGGCTTCCATGTCGAACGGCTCAAGGAGGGGACATTCGCTGTCAGGGGCAGGGGCATCGAGCGCCTGCTCAAGCGCTTTGACATCGACAACGACGACGCGATGGCCTACCTCGAGGGGAGGCTGCGGAGGATCGGCGTCCTCGGTGCGCTCGAGGCGGAGGGCTTTCAACCGGGAGACGAGATCGAGATCGCCGGCGTGACCTTCGAGCTGGACCCGCAGTAATCACCGCCGGCGTAGGCGGCTGCACCCGAAAGCAGCGCACTGACCGTCTACCCTGCGTGACGCCGATGAGACGCGTCGTCATCAAGCTCGGTTCGAGCGTGGTAGCGGACAACGAGGGCACTCCGCGAATGGACGTGCTCGCGGCCGTGTGCGACCAGCTCGCCGGCCTGCACCGCGAGGGCGCAGAGGCGATCGTTGTCACCAGCGGAGCGATCGCGCGGGGCATGCGCGTGATGAATCTGCCCCAGCGTCCAACCACGATCGGCGCGCTGCAGGCTGCCAGCGCGGTTGGCCAGGGCAAGCTGTACAGGATCTACGACGAGCTCCTGCGCGAGCGCGAAGTGACCAGTGCGCAGGTGCTGTTGACGTTCTTCGACATGAGCGCACGCACGCACTATCTGAATGCGCGCCAGACGCTGAGCACGCTCTTGGAGTGGCGGGTACTGCCGGTGATCAACGAGAACGACACGACCGCCACCGACGAGATCTCCTTCGGCGACAACGACTTCCTGGCCGCGCAGGTGGCGGTGCTGGTGGCCGCCGACGAGCTGATCCTGCTGACAGACATCGACGGGCTTTTCACAGCCGACCCGCGGCTGCACCCCGACGCGCGAATTGTGACCGAGGTGAGTAACTTCGCCGCGCTCGATGACCTGGAGATCGGCCACACGACCTCGCCATTGGGATCTGGCGGGATGCGCTCGAAGGTGGTGGCTGCGGAGATGGCGACAGCCGCCGGGATCCCCACGGTGATCTGCAACGGTGCGCGCGCGCAGGCGCTTGCGGCGGTGCTCGCGGGCGAGCGCGAGGGCACGCGCTTCGCCGCGCGTGAGGCCCGCTACAGCAGCTTCAAGCTGTGGTTGAAGTACGCCAAGCCCTCGCGTGGCACGTTGGTAATCGACGCCGGCGCAGCACGCGCGGTGCGCGACGGGAGTGCGAGCCTGCTGCCGGTCGGTGTAGTGGAGGTGATCGGCGAGTTTGACGCGGGTGACGCCGTGGAGATCGCCGAGCAGCCAGACGGCGATGCTGCGCAGGGACGCACGCTGGCTAAGGGGATCTGCAACTACTCCGCGGGGGAGTTGCAGCGGGTTCTCGGGCTGAAGTCCGACGCGGTGCGGCAGATCCTTCCGCGAGCGACCGACGAGGCCGTGCACCGCGACTACCTCGTGCTCGACTGAGGATAGGGCGAGCTTTTCGGGAGACAATCTCGCCCGCCCCCCGCATGCCGGCCATGGTGGCCGGTCTCAGCGGCCGCTGGACGAGCCCGCGCGGCAACGCCTGTCGTACCCTGTGGGCATGGCTACTGCCGTCTCATCGGTCGCTGACACATGCCACGCGGCCAAGCGCGCGGCGCGCGTGCTCGCGCAGACCGACACCGCCGTCAAGGACTCGGCGCTGGCGGCAATCGCAGCGGCGCTCGAGAACCGGATCGAGGAGATCCTCGCGGCTAACGAGCGCGACATGCAGCTCGCGCGCGAAGCCGGGGCACCGCCCGCGAAGCGGGTGGTCGGCGATGCGCTGCTCGACCGCCTGCGTCTGGATGGGGCGCGCGTGGCCTCGATCGCGGGCGCCGTCCGTCGGATCGCGGCGCTGGCGGACCCTGTTGGCGAGGTGATCGACGGCTATCGCCTTCCCAACGGCCTGGATGTGCGCAAGGTGCGCGTGCCGCTGGGTGTGGTGGCGGTCGTGTACGAGGCGCGCCCCAACGTCACGATCGACGCGGCCGCGCTGTGCCTGAAGTCGGGCAACGCGATCGTCCTGCGCGGCTCCTCCTCGGCGACGCACTCCAACGCGACGCTCGCGCAGATCGCCGCCGACGCCGCCGTCGCGGCGGGGCTACCCAACGGGTGTGTGAGCTTGGTGGCGGGCGGAGGACATGAGGAGCTCGCCGAGCTAGCCACGCAGCGCGATGCGGTCGACTTGATCATTCCCCGCGGCGGCGAGAGTCTGAAGCAGGCGCTACAGGCAGTCGCCACAGTGCCGGTGATCTATGCGGCTTCCGGCAATTGCCACGTGTACGTAGACGCCGCCGCCGACCTCGATCGCGCCGAGGCGATCGTCATCAACGCGAAGACCCAGCGCCCGGGCGTGTGCAACGCCGCCGAGACGCTCCTGATCCATGAGCGGCTCGCCGCCGAGTTCGTGCCGCGTGTACTGCGCTCGCTCGCAGCTGCCGGCGTCACAGTTCGTGCCGACGAGCGCACCCACAACGCGATCGTCAGCAACAGCGCCATCCCCGATCTAATCATCGAGGACGCCACCGAGGAGGACTGGGCTACTGAGTACCTGGCCCCTGTCCTTGCGGTGGGGATCGTCGATTCGCTCGAGCACGCGATCGAGCACATCGGCCGCTACGGCAGCGGCCACTCCGAGGCGATCCTCACGCGCGACACCGCCGCGGCGCGCGCGTTCGCACGTGGGGTTGACGCGGCATGTGTGTATGTCAACGCCTCCACGCGCTTCACCGACGGGGGCGAGTTCGGGATGGGGGCAGAGATCGGTAACTCCACGCAGAAGCTGCACGCGCGCGGGCCGATCGGACTGCGCGAGCTGTGCACATTCAAGTACCTCGTTGAAGGCGACGGGCACGTCCGCGACTGAGCCGCCGGCCGCGACCCAGCCCGACGGGCCAGGTGCTCGCCCCGCTCCGCGATCGATCGGCATCCTCGGGGGGACATTCAACCCGCCGCACCTCGGGCATCTCGCGGTCGCCTGCCACGCGCGCGATGAGCTCGGGCTGGAGCTGGTGCTACTGGTGCCCGCTCACACCGCGCCGCACAAGTCCGGCGGCGAGGGCGGGCGGGGCGGGCGGGATCCGGGTCCAGAGCATCGCCTGCGCATGTGCCGGTTGGCGGTCGAGGGCACTGTGAGACTATCGGTATGCGCCGTCGAGATCGAACGCGGCGGGCTGTCCTATACGGTGGATACCTTGAAGTCCATACATGCCAGCCATCCCGACGCGGAGCTGACGTTGATCGTGGGCGCCGACACCGCGAGCACGCTGAGCTCCTGGCGCGAGCCGGTGCAGCTGCTTGAGCTGGCGCAGCTAGCGGTGGCCACGCGCGCACCCCATGTCGGGGCACACCCCCGGTGGGGGCGCAGGCAGGCCGGCGCTGCGCGGCGGCGGGTGCTTGACGCGCTCGCCGACATCTGGGCCGGCACGCGGGATACGCGGGACGCGCGGGGAATGGCGCGAAGCATCAGGTTCCTGGAGATGCCGGCGATCGAGGTCTCATCGTCGATGGCCCGTCGCCGCGCGGCGCAGGGGAAATCGATCGAGTCGCTCGTGGGCCCCGCCGTCGCTGGATACATCGTTGAGCACGGCCTGTATCGCGTCGGCACGGAGGCGGTCCGATGATGGAAGGCGGAGCGCTCGTCAGCGCGATCGCTGGTTACGCGGCCGACAAGAAGGCGATTGATGTGGTCGAGCTGGACCTGCGTGGGGTGCTTGGCTACACCGACTACTTCCTGGTGTGCTCGGGCAACACCGGCCGCCAGGCGAAGGCGATCCACGATGGCATCCTGGAGGGGCTCAAGCACGAGCACGACACGCTGCCGCGCAGGGTCGAGGGGTCGGCGCAGGCGGGTTGGATCCTGATGGACTACCTGGACGTTGTCGTGCACATCTTCACGCCCGAGACACGTGAGTTCTACCGGCTGGAGCAGCTATGGGGTGAGGTACCGGCGCGCGTCGCCGAAGGGAGTGCGCGCGTCGCTGGCGAGGGCACCTCGTAGTCGGAAACACCACCAGCTCGAATCGGTGGCAGCATGCCTGCGCAGTTGAGCTCTGCGTTGACCGGCCCAATCCAGCCGGTTAGGGTCGCGCCGACAGCGCCGCCGACGGTGCGGCGCGTGGAGAAGAGGGGAAATTCATGCACCACTCGATCGCAGATCGCAGGACGTTTCACCTTGCGCTGGCAGTCGCGACGCTCGCCGTGGCGACGCTCGTCTACGGGCTCAGCGCGCTTGCTCCCGTCGCGCGCGCCGAAGGCCCAGGGGAAGGCGCGCCCTGGACGGTCAGCCTCGGCGACTCCTACATATCCGGCGAGGCCGGTCGCTGGGCGGGCAACACCAACGAAAGCTCATCCAAGATCGACGCGCTCGGGCCGACCGCCTACTACGACAACTCCACCGACACCGGCGAACTGATCGCAGGCTGCCACCGCTCGAAGTCGGCCGAGGTCTACATCGGCGGCGGCGTCAGCGGTGAGAACCTCGCGTGCTCGGGAGCCAAGACGTCGAGCTTCACCAACGAAGAAGGCGAGTTCAAGCCCGGCCTGGATTTCTACAACTCCGCCGGCCACGAAGGGCAGGCGCTGATGCTCCAGCATTTCGCCGCCACGCACAACGTCAAGCTCATCGCGATCTCGATCGGCGGCAACAACTTCAACTTCGCGAGCATCGTGCAGACGTGCGTTGAGGACTGGCTGCTCTCACCGGAATGGTGGCCGGACTACTGCAGCGAAGAAAGCTCGGTCACGAACAACTTCAGCTCGAGCAACGTCTCCAAAGTGAAGGGCGAAATCGAGACTGCGATCAAGAACGTCGCGACGGCCATGACCAACGCCGGCTACTCGAGCTCGCAGTACACGATCCTCGTGCAGGACTACCCCTCGCCGATCCCCAACGGCTCGGAATTCCGCTACTCCCAGAGCGGCTACACCCGCCAGACGGTCGGCGGCTGCGGCCTCTGGAACAAGGACGCCAACTACGCCAACGCGACGATGCTGCCGACGATCGACAGCGCCGTCTTCGGCGCAGCCGAAGCGAGCGGCCTGTCGAACATCAAGACGATGCAGCTCTCCTCGGCGTTCAACGGACACCGGCTCTGCGAAAAGGGCGTCGGCCTACTCGAGGAAGAGGGCCTGTCCTCATGGAAAGCCGCTGAAGCGGTGAACAAGAGCGAGTGGATCAACCAGATCCGCACGATCACCGCGATCTTCCCGCCGTATGAGATCCAGGAAGACTTGCACCCGAACTACTGGGCGCAGCTGGCCCTGCGCAACTGTCTGACCCAGGCCTACAAAGCGGGGACGCCGAAGGGCGGCACGTGCACGATCTCCGGAACAGGACTCAACTCGGCGGGCGAGCCAAACATGTCGCTGCACTGACGCAAACGCCGATCGGCTGACTCACGGCGCCGGGGATGGGAGCCACCGCCCCGGCGCCAAGCCGCCGTCCCCATCGACCTCGACGCGAACGGCTGACGGCTGGTCGCTGCGAAGATAGGTCTGTGAGCACAGCGGATTCCAGCCGCGCGCCGCGCATCAGCGCGGTGATGCGCGAGGGCGAGCGGGTGACGCCGCTGGAGCTGTTCTTCGATCTGGTGTTCGTGCTGGCGCTGACGCAGTGCACGACGCTGATCGCGCGCACGCCCACATGGGAGGGGATGCTCAAGGGGCTGCTCGCGCTGGGGATGCTGTGGTGGTCGTGGGGTGGCTACGCGTGGCTGACGAGCGTCGTCGACCCCGAGGAGGGGACGGTGCGCCTGGCGATGTTCGCAGCGATGGCCGCGTTTCTTGTGGCCGCGCTGTGCGTACCGGGCGCGTTTGGCTCCGAGGCGCTGCTGTTCGCGTGCGCGTACGCGGCCGTGCGCGCAGCGCACATCGTGCTGTTCATGATCGCCAGCCGCGAGGACGCGGGGCTGCGCCACTCGGTCCTGGGGCTGGCCGCCAGCACCACGATCGGCGTTGGCCTGCTGCTCGTGGCGGCGTTCGCCGGCGGTACGCTGCAGCTCGGGTTGTGGGGCCTGGCGCTTGTGCTCGACTTCGGCGGGCCGTTCCTGTTCGGCGCCGACGGCTGGAAGCTCGTGCCGGGGCACTTCGCCGAGCGTCACGGCGCGATCGTGATCATCGCGCTGGGCGAGTCGATCGTGGCGATCGGCATTGGCGCGCGACCGATAATCAGCGCGGGCGTTGTGGTGGCAGCGGTCCTTGGAGTGGTGATCGCTGCCGCGCTGTGGTGGGCGTACTTCGACGTCGTTGCGATCGTCGCCGGCAGGCGGCTGGCGCGCGCGGCTGAGGGACGCGAACGCAACGAGATCGCGCGCGACTCCTACTCCTATCTACATCTGCCGATGGTTGCCGGCATCGCACTGATCGCGGTCGGCACAAAGCGGGCGCTGCTCGACGTCGACGATCCGCTGAAGCTCGTCCCGGTGGTCGCGCTGCTGGGCGGTGCGGCGATGTACCTGCTCGCCCACGTCGCATTCAGGCTGCGCAATATGGGCTCGCTCAACGGACGGCGCCTGGCGTGCGCAATCGTCCTGCTCGCGCTGGTGCCCGCGGGCGTGGCGCTGCCAGCGCTCGCGACACTCGGGATCCTGGCGGCGGTGCTTGTCGCGTTGATCGCCTATGAGGCGCTGCGCTACGCCGACGTGCGCGAGCGTGTACGCCATCAGCCGCCACGCGAACAGCTGCCCTCCCAGCCGCCATCCGGCGTCCTGCGCTAGTACTCGGGCAACGCACGCGACACTCGCTCGCTGCGCACGAGCACAAGCACGACCCCCTGCGCGACCAGCGCCAGCCCGGTGGCCAGCGCGAACGCGGCCGCCGTGTCCAGGCGCTGCAGCGACAGGGCGAGCGTGAAGCAGAACAGCGCGAAGGCACCGAACCCGCCCACGAGTCCCCGCAGTAGCCGCAGGAGCTCATCGGTCCCGCGCTGGGCGTGCGTGAACGTCGCGAGCACGGTCGCGATGATCGGGAACGGCGCGAGCAGGCCACTGAGCTGCGGGCCGAGCCAGCCGGCCACGGCGGTCAAGGTCAGCACCAGCGCGAGCGCGCACGCCGCGCGCACCGGCAGGTCCCATGCCGGCGGTGCGGCCTGCGGACGCGGCCCCTCGCAGGGACGCGGAAGCGAGGCAAGCCCGACCAGCAGCGCGACCGTCGCCAGGCCCAGCGCTGCGCCCAGCGGCAGCGACAGGGCGCTAAACACAACCGTCGCCACGGCGAACGCGAGCCAGCCGGCGAGCATGCTCGTGCCCCAGAACAGGCGGCCGGCGAGACGGCCGTAGACGACCACGAACACGATCAACGAGACGAGCCCCAGCAGCGTGCCGGCGGCAGCGCTGGCGGCGAACGCACGCCCGTGGGCGAGCGCGTACACGAGCAGGATCGGGCCCGCAACGACCGGCAGTCCGGCGATCAGGCCGCCGACCCGCGGTCCGAAGCGCCGAGCGACGAGCGACGCGCCGACGACGAAGCTAGGGGCGAGCAGCAGCTTCACAGCAAGCAGGATCACCCGAGGGATGATTGCGCAGAGACGCGGATCAGCTCACGGTTGGACACGTCGCCACGATGTCGCCGCGGCGATCCGCCAGGATGAGCACCAGATGCCCAGCTCGCGCAACCTCTTGAACCTGCAGGCTGTTGAGAAGGGCTACGGGAGCCGGTCGGTGCTGCGCGACATCACGCTCGGGGTATCTGCGGGCGAGCGTATTGGCGTCGTGGGGGCAAACGGCAGTGGCAAGTCGACCCTTCTACGCCTGATCGCCGGTGTCGAGCTGCCCGACGCCGGCGCGCTCACTCGCCCCGGCGATGTCGACGTGGCACTGCTGGGGCAGCGTGACGAGCTCGACGAGCATCGAACGATCCGCGAAACCCTCGTTGGCGGGCGCGCCGATCACGAATGGGCCGGCGACAGCGCGTTCCGAAGTGTGCTTGACGGGCTCATGGGTGGCGTGGAGCTGCGGCTCTTCCCCGGGGGCATGGAGACCCCGATCGCGGGCCTGTCGGGCGGCGAGCGTAGGCGCATTCCCTGGCGCGCCTGCTACTCGACGCGCCTGAGCTGCTCCTTCTGGACGAGCCCACCAACCACCTGGACGTCGAAGGGGTCGACTGGCTGGCTCGTCACCTGGCCGCGCGACGGGGCTCGATGCTCGTCGTCACCCATGACCGCTGGTTTCTGGACGCCGTGTGCACCGCCACCTGGGAGGTTGCCGACGGAGCGGTTCACCAGTACGACGGGCGGCTACGCGGTGTACGTGCTCGCCCGTGCCGAGCGCGACCGCCAGGAGTCCGCGCGCGAGGACAGACGCCAACAGCTCCTGCGCAAGGAGCTCGCGTGGCTGCGTCGCGGGACCGCCGGCGCGCACCTCCAAGCCGAAGTTCCGCATCGAGGCCGCCAACGCCCTGATCGCCGATGAGCCACAGGCGCGCGACCGCGCCGAGCTGCTGCGCTTCGCCACCTCACGGCTAGGAGACAGGGTGCTGGACGCGGTCGATGTCTCACTCACGCTCGGCACCAGGGAGCTGCTGCGCGGGGTGACATGGCGTCTCGGTCCGGGCGATCGCGTGGCGATCGTCGGGGTCAACGGGTCGGGCAAGACTTCGCTGGTAAAGCTCCTCGCAGGCGAGCTCGAACCGACCTCGGGCCAGGTCCAGCGCGGTGCCACGGTCCGACTGGCGCACCTCTCACAGGACACGGTCGAGATCCCCGGACACCTTCGCGTGCTCGAGTCTCTGGAGGAGGTGCGGGGCCACGCCGTCCTCAGCGACGGACAGGAGATCAGCGCGGCGATGCTGTGCGATCGCTTCGGCTTTCGCGGCGAGAGGGCACGCACACTGGTGGGCGAGCTCTCCGGCGGAGAGCGTCGGCGGCTGGGGCTGATGCGCCTGCTGATGGGAGAGCCGAACGTCCTGCTGCTGGATGAGCCCACCAACGACCTCGACCTCGACACACTCACCGCGCTCGAGGATCTGCTCGACGGCTGGCCCGGCACGCTCGTGGTGGTCAGCCACGACCGCTACTTCGTGGAGCGAGTCTGCGACAACGTCCACGCTCTCACCGCCACAGGCGGGATCTGCCACTTGCCGGGAGGGATTGACCAGTACATTGAGCAACGCCGCGCCGAGGAGCCTCAGCTTACGCGCTCCTCGCAGACGCACGGCATCTCCGCCGGAGCGAGGATGCGCGCGGCACGCAAGCAGACCCAACGCTCTGAACAGGAGCTCAAGCGATTGGAAGGAGTCATTGAGCGGCTCGCCGAGCGCGAGACGACGCTGAACGAGCAAATGGCGGCCGTCGCTACCGACCATGCCCAGCTTGCAAAGCTTCAGTTCGAGCTCGGGCTCCTCGTCACCGAGCGCGAACAGCTCGAAACATCATGGCTGGAGACATCGGAATTACTCGAGGGCTGATCGAGACTCCCATCGAGAGGGGCTTCGCATCACCATCCGGTGTGGTCAAGTCTTGCGCGCCTTGACCGCCGTTCCGTAGGCGCAAATCTCTGTCCAGATCGAGCCGAGCTCGGAGGTGTCGAAGCGGAACGCGATGACCGCATTTGCGCCCTTGGCCGTTGCTTCTTCCACCAATCTATCCGTGGCATCTTGGCGACCCGCCGCTAGCATCTTGGTCATCCCCTTCAGCTCGCCGCCGACGAGCGACTTCAACGACGCGCCGATCTGAGAGCCGAGGTTACGCGAGCGGACCGTCAGCCCAAAAACCTCGCCAAAGACCTCCTCGATCTCATAACCCGGGAGATCATTCATCGTTGAGATGATCATGCGACAACGGTACCATCGTCGCGACCGGGGAAGCGAGGACTAGGTGCTGTGGTTGGCGCTGAGTCCGGCGAGTAAGTCGGAAGCTTCGCTCTATTCGGCTGCCAAATGCTGGCGCTCGCGACGGGAATAGAGGCGGCCATGTCCAGCCGCGTAGCGCTAGCCCCGCGCGGTAGTACTCCTCCATCGCCAGTGCACCAAGATCCTCGTTGTCGTCTTCGGGCAGCCCCGCCGCGCGCTCGACCTGCTGGGCAAGCAGCCTGAGTACCACGCAGATGAGGCTGGTGTAGCCCGTGCGGCTTTGCGTCTGCCGTGACCTCTCAGCTGGGCGCTGGGGTCCTCGATACCCGAGACGAGGCGTGCCACGGCGCGGTGGTCGCTGAGCGCGATACGGTCGATAGGTCTCTCGTTGCCGAGGGCCGGGACTTGTTTGCTGAGCCACACGGAATGTACTACGGGCTGATGATGCGCGTGAGGCGTTCGACTAGGAACGAGAGCTCGGCCAGTCGCGTGGCTCGTTCACCGCGCGGGGGGCGCTCCATATTCCTCGCGGGGGCGCCGTCGATGGGTTTGCAAGCTTCGGGCGCTCGGCGCCAGCGTATGATTTACCTGCCAGGTAATCGAACCGGAGACTCGCGGCTGGTTAGATAAGGCGCAGCATGGAGAGCGCCATTACCTCACCACGGGTTGGGCCACTGTTGCGCGAGTGGCGCGAGCGCCGCGGCAGAACGCAGCTCGATCTGGCGCTCGATGCAAGCATCTCCGCGCGGCATCTGAGCTTCGTGGAGACCGGCCGCTCCAACCCGAGCCCCGAGATGGTGCTGCTGCTCGCCGAACGGCTCGAAGTTCCGTTCCGGGAGCGCAACCATCTGCTGCTTGCCGCTGGTTATGCCCCGGCGTTCCCGGAACGCTCGCTGCAGGAGCCCGAGATGGCACCGGTTCGGGAGGCGCTCGACGTGATCCTCACCGGACACGAGCCCTACCCGGCGGTCGTCGTGGACCGCGGCTGGAACATGGTCGCGGCGAACTCTGCGATGGCGGCAATCGGCGCCTGGGTCGACCCGGCACTACTGCAGCCGCCGGTGAACGTGATGCGGGCCGGTCTGCATCCGCGGGGTTTGGCCCAGTGGACCATCAACCTGGGCGAGGTGCGAGCGTATTTCCTCCGGCGGCTCGGGCGTCAGGTCGCGATCACCGGGGACGCGGATCTCGCCGCGCTGCTCGATGAGGTGGCGGGTTACCCGGCGCCTGAGTACGAGCACGATTCGGCCTCCGAGGCGGCGGCCGGGCAGGTCCTTACGCCACTGATGCGGATGCGTGGTCCAGATAGTGTCGAGCTGTCGTTCTTTGCCACGGTTGCGACGTTCGGCACCGCGGTTGAGGTCACGACCTCCGAGCTCTCGATCGAGTTGACGTTCCCGGCCGACGCGGCGACCGCTGAGGCGCTGCGGAACTTACCTCGCAGGTAATCGACAACGCGATCTCCCCCTGGAAGTATGTGGCCATCCCAATCGACAGGGAGGCAGAGCGCATGGCGATCACAACACGCGAGCAGGCAGGGAGCACCACGTACAAGGCGATAAAGCTCGCCGGCCTTGCCGGCATGGTGAGCATCGCGCTTGGCATCGCCGGCTCGATCGTCGATGAAATGCGGACGTTCCCAGGGACCGGCGCGACGGCGGGTGAGATCGCCGGCTACGTCGGCGCGCATCGGTCGGCGTTGCTCGTAGCGATGGTTCTCAGTACAGCCGCGGTGGGGTTATGGCTCCTTTTCGGTGTCGGCGTTTGGCGGTGGCTGCAGGAGACGACTGGCAACGTGAGCGCGCTTTCGGTGTGCTTCCTGGTTGGACTCGTCAGCTTCGTCACACTTTTGCTCGCTGGCTTCACATCCTTCTTCGTGCTCGTCTATCGCGCCGGCGACGTGTCTGATCCTCGGCTGCTCTACGACCTCGCATTTGGTCTGCTCGCTATGTCGGGAGTGCCCACCGCGCTGGCGCTCGGCTCGTACGCGACGCAGGTATTCCGCGACAGCCGCCTCCCCGGCTGGACAGCGTGGGTTGCGGCTGTGGCTACCCTGGCGCACTTCGTGCTCTTGGCGTCGCTTGTGATCACGAGCGGTTTCTTCTCGCTTGAGGGAGGAGTGATTATTGCGATTCCCGCCACGCTGTTTGCCTGGATACTCGGCACCAGCATCGTCCTGCTACGGACGACAATCAAAGATGGTGATGATGAGCTCGTCGCTGACTGCTGAGTCAACGCTTGACTTGCTGCGTCACTTCTTCCAACGTATTGCTGACGATGTGCTCAACCTTATTCGCCCGTGCCATATACGTCCGCCCGCGTTCAGATCGTCCGTTCTGTACGGGCTTGCGGACGCATCGGTCACATCGGACGAAATGACTTGTGTCAGAGATGTGTCACGCCGCTACGCCCGGGAACCCCCAAGGAGTGTCCGGCCAGAGCTTCGCTGCACGGTGGGAGGCGATCTCGCGCCAGTCGAGCCGATGGATGGCCATCGAGTTGAGGCTAGGAGAAGCGCAGGATGGTGCTCCGCATAGGCGTGGCGCGTGTCTTGCGAGGGGGCGTGGCTGGTTCCGCGAGGGTCGTCCTTGCGGAACCAGCCCGCGGAGTGCTAGATCCGATTCATTTGAGCCTTCCTCCTTTCGCCGAGGGTTGCGGTGTCATCGCCGACGATGGCACGCCACGGATCGAATGTCTGGCGCAACGGCGAACATGCAAGATGTTGGTGGGCTGGACGTCATCCAAGGCGGATTCGCTCGCAGTTCGCAGGCCGAGCATCGATGACCTCGTGGCTATCGCACGCTCCGCGGGGCGAGCTCGGACTACCAAACGCACGATCTGTCACTGGGTCGAACGGGACTTGGTAGATGGGCCGGTGCGGTTGGGCCGCGATCCTCGCTACCCCCTACGCACCGTCGGACAGGTCGACACGCTCGCGCGCCGCCCAATCCGGACGCACGGGATCGAGATGGTCCGCTTCGCGTTGTTCATCGAGACCGACAGCATCCCGGTGACGGATGCCCTCAAGATCGCAGCGACGCGGATCGATGCCATGCGGACAGAGGTCTCCACCTCCCGCGAGCAAGCGACCCGCGATCCTAAGCTCCTGCGCGCCGAGGTCAAACGTGCCGCTCAGCTGCGGGGACGCAACTCTGTACTCCCGCGTGAGGTCCGGATGTCGCTTGCTGAACGCGAACGGGCGCTCGCGCAGCTTGTCGGGCTCGCGTTGGGGGTTCACGTCGATGGCGTTCCGGCCGGGATGGACGCGATCGAACGAGTGCTCGGGCTACGCAGCGGGCGAACCTCATCACGGCGCCTCAGCTTGCGCTGCTCGTTGTACGCAAGCGGCAGGATTTTCGATGCGCTCGATGCGCCTGTGACTATCGGGTCCATATGTGGGTCAGGATTTGCGGAGTTGAAAGTGACAAGCTAGCCACGCATCTAGCGTCCGGCTCAGCCTCTCGGAAGCCGCGCTGTGCCTTTCTCACGTACAGGTTTGAATCCCGAACCGTGGCGAGGAAGTTTGGTCATGCATTTACTGGCGTGAGTTCGAGCCACTCTTCGTAGGCGGCGATGGTGACGTGGAACTGGTCGAAGAATCCAGTGAGCCCGAGGAGTCCGAATGCGGGGGTCCAGGGCTCGCAGAACCAGACCGGTGCGCTCCACTGGTGCGTGTCTGTATCGCTGGTGACTTGGAGGCTCACGATCGCCATACGAGCGGTGACCAATGAGCCTCCTACAGCGAGCTTCGTCTCGAGAGACTTCGTGGTGTCGATCCCGCTGAGCTCGGCGACGTGGGCGCCCAAGCGGATCGCGGTGGCGCCAGTATCGAGCAGGCAAGCCTGGGGGGCGATGTCGAGACCTTCGATAACGAGATCGACGATTGGTCGCGCGCGGACGGTTGTTCGTCCGGCGTCCGGTATCTCTCGAAAGCTGAACCTCACAGTGGTGCGAGGCCGCTTGCGGCGAGGTCGTCCTCGGGCACGCGGAAGACGCTGTCGGCTTTCTGGCCGTGGTTGCCTAGCCAGCGAACGAGTGCTTGGGGTGTGCTGGATGCGTGCAGGATCTCGTCGTCCCTGATCGCAATCCATTCGCCGGTGAATGCGCGCATTCGCTCCGCGAGGCTCTCGTCCGGCGCTTCAGCTCTCGCGAGCGCTGGTCTTGACAAGGAGCCGCGGCGTCCGGCTGTGAACCCGAGGCGCAACAGCGTTCGTCTTGCCTGATGGCTTGTGAAGTCTGCGCGGTCCAAGCCGGTGATCTCGCCGATCACCTGCTTAGGCGGGAACCGACGCGAGCCAACCACAACGAAGTGGCTGGATATCGGCTCCGGGTCGACGTTCCGCAACGCCTTGAGGACATCGCTGCGCCGCAGATCAAACGGCTTTCCGGCGATCGTGACGTGGCGAGCGGCTGTGTTCTCTGCCATGGTTTCTCTGTCCTGGTTTCTCTGTTATGTACCTGCAGCCTACCAGATGCGCGAGGATGCATCGACAAGCAAGTTCGTAACACGCGACATGCGTGTGCTAGAGCCCAAATCGGCCGGTCGTGGAGCGCCGGAGCAATCCCGACCGTTGCCGTCGGAAAGTGTTCGGACTTGTGCCAGGACTTGTCTCGTACGCGATCACAAACAAGTCACGAGCCAACGAAAACAGCGCTTTTGCAGGCTCTTTCCATGCGCGCGAGTGGACTCGAACCACCACGGGGAAAACTCCCCACAAGGCCCTCAACCTCATACGCCCGTGAAATATGGGTCCGCCCGCGTCCAGATCGTCCGTTTTGTGCGGGATCGCGGACGCATCGGACACATCGGACGAAATGACTTGTGCCAAAGATGTGCCACGCCCAAGTTGTGCCAAGTCGACCCAAGCCGGCGTGGTGCGTCCCAATGCCGCACAAGGTTCCGCACCGAACATTCGTTCGACAGCGTGTTCACTCGGCCGAGCTCGCTGAGAGGTGAGGCTGCGCATCGTCAGTCGCCAGCTTGCCACAACGACCGGCGCGAAGCTGAGGCCGCAGGCTCTACGACCGTGGCGACGCGCCGACCCGATTCAATACAAGCAATGAAGTCGCAGCACTCGGCCCTCCGTGAGCTCCAGATGCCCGACGAGGCGACGCTGGCCTTCAACAGCTTCGGGCTCGGGGGTCGCCTGGAGCCCGAGGACGCCGCCGAGTTCCAGGCCGCCACGATCGCTCTCGCCGTGCTGGCGGACAATGTGCCCGAAGACGTGCGCAATAACTTCGAGCGCGCACGCAAGCTGCACCTCTACGGTGTGCTGGAGTACGAGTTCTTCACGGCCGCCGGCGACTATGCGCTGCTCGTGCTGGAGGGCGCCCTCCGGGTCCGGTTCCTCGCCTTCTACAGCGACGGCATCCCGCTGGTGCGCGCAGAGACCGAGGACCTGCTGCTTGCGACGACGTTCGAGGACGTGCTCGAAGCACGCCGCGCACGGCTGCGCGGAGCCGATGGCACGACCCACCGGCTGCCGCTGGGCGCAGACGCTCTGCTCTCCTGGGCACGACGCGAGCAGCTGCTCGCTGGTACGAGAGCGAAGATCATTGAGGGTCTGCTGTCCGAACGGCGAAACCACGCCGCCCATCCCGTCGGGCACACGATCAACATGCCCGTGGACTCCGCTCGCACGCTCCGCGACGTCGCCGAGACGATCAACAAGCTATGGGGCCACGACACGCCAGGCGGACGCCTCTTTCCCGCGCCGGTGGCCCGCCGGCCGAGGGTCGCCGCGGTGGCGCCAGACGGTGACGGCGGCTGCGAAATGCGTCTCGAGCAAATCCATGAAGCCGACAAGTGCGAGCGCGGATACAACTATGGCGTGTTCCTGGCGGTCGAGGACGATCGGCTGATCGCGCCCGGTCGCGGTGGCATCGGCTTCACGCATCAGCCCGGCTTCCAGACCACCCGATTCCCCTGCAAGATGACCTGGCAGGGCAGCTGGGAGGAGCTGACTCAAGCCATCGAGCAGGGCACCTTCTCTGGACTGGACGACACCGCCAACCATCTCGATCGCCTCTTTCTCATACGTGTCAGGAGAGGACAGATCGACCTGGCGCGATCACCCGCTGACCTGCTCGCGCTCGATGAGCAGCCTCGTGGCCAGTGGTACGCGGTGACGGCCGACGCGCCCCTGGATGCCTGGGTGCACGTGAGGGACCACGAGCCCCACGTGGCCGGCGGCAGAGAGTTCTGCCCGGAGTGCTGCGTCCAGATCACGGCGAGGCTTGTACCGACCGAGCAAGCTGTAGCGATCGCCGGCGATGCCTTGAAGCAGCCATAGCGACCGCGCCATGCAAGCCGGCGATCGACACCAGGTTCATGGCGTGTAGCTCAGACGCCGTGCGCCTGCGCAAGCTGATCGGTGAGGTGAAGATACTCGCACACGAGTATTACCGTCTGACAGGGCGCCCGCTCGGCGTTACGGCCGAAGTGGCCGAGTACGAAGCAGCGCGGATCTTGGGATTGAAGTTGGCTCCCGTTCGACAGAAGGGATATGACGCCATCCGCAAGACACCGAACGGGGACCAGCTTCTGCAGGTCAAGGGCCGCTGCGTGCCCGTCAGCGGTGGCTCTCAGCGAGTCGGTGCGATCAACCTCAAGCACGAGTGGGACGCGGTGCTCCTGGTTCTGCTCGATGAGAAGTTCGCCCTTACCGCGATCTATGAAGCCGATCGTCCTGCCGTCACTGAGGCCCTCGAGCGCCCTGGCTCGAAGGCACGGAACGAGCGAGGGCAGCTCAGCGTCTCGCAGTTCAAGTCCGCTGGGCGACGAATCTGGCCGATCTAGCGGTCGCTCGCTTGGGGGGATAATCCTCTGGAGTGCGTGCTCTGCCGCCACAGCTCCCCCCGTCGTTCGAGGTTTCCTCGAGCTGGCGTGAGCTCTGGCGTACAGGCGGGTTCGTGCAGAACAGACTCGAGAGCCAGTCCGGCTTCGCTTCGATCGTCAAGGAGCGCTTGCCGCCTCTCGGCATCCGCCAGGACTGGCTCGAAGAGTTCGATGAGGTAGGCGCCTTTCAACCCATCGCGTTCGTTGCCGGCGGGGAGCCACCGGGTGTCACCGACCGCACGCCCTACGAGCCGAACATGGCCTTCCGCGAGGAGCAGCCTTATGCGCCGTGGTCGGCCTACGAGTGGGAGGCGTGGGGTCATCCACAGATCACCGCGCTTTACGCGCCCTGGCAGGTGCTCTACATCGACGACGTGCTCGAACGCTGCAACGAGACCCTTCCACTAAGCGCCCTGGCATCTTCGACCGAGGACCTCACGATTCGGCTCAAACCACTACAGAGCCTGATTGCGAGGCTTCACGAGTCATGGGCGACCCTGAACGAAGCGTGGACGCCACTGATGAAGCTCCTGGTGCGAGTGCAGAACCGCTATCTGCCTGAAGTGACTTTGCGCAGCACGCTGTTGCGCGACGTGGAACGGCAAGTCGATGTCGAACCTTGGGAGGACGAGCTCGAGTCCTTCGATGCGATCGCCGTGGCGTCCCAACTCGGGGTCGAGCCGGATCAGATCCTTCGCGCATACTGGTTCCTGGTGGAACGAGGGATCGACCGCGAGCCTCGCGACTCGCTCGAGCGGGTTCGCCGCGCGCAGCCACGCTCGGCGTACAAAGAGTGGCGAGGCGCCCCGCGCCGTGCACACGACCACTACCAGGCTGCACAAGTGCTGCGCCTATTTCTCGCCGACCTGACAGGCACTCCGCCGCCGCGGACGGACGCCTGGCCACTGGATGGGCGCCAACGCTTCCGCGGCGCACTCTACGACGACGGGCCCGTGCCGAACCTCACGCGTGAGGAGCTAAAAGACGAGCTGGTCTCGGTGGGTCTCTACCCGCATGCGGTGCACGTCGTGGGGGAGGGCAAGAGCGAGAAGGACTTCGTGACGACGCTCGTGTCAGGCATCCTTGGCAGGGCGGCCGCCGAGGAGGTCGGCTTCACGGACCTTGGCGGCAGCGGTTCAGCCACTCGGCTACGCACGATGGTGGGCGGCTTCACCGCCTATGCCCATCGCACGGTCGTGATCGTCGACCGCGAGGGAGAGATGGCGCAATACGCCACTGGTCTCGAACGCTCGGGCGATCTCCCGGCCGAGGACATCCTGCGCTTCGAGCGCAATCTCGAGGACAGCAACTTCACCGCACAGGAGCTGATTGAGGTCATGACCGAGCTCGCGGCTCACCCACAGGACGGATTGCCCACGATAACGCTCAGGATCACCGTGCAGCAGCTGGCGGACGAGCTCGAGAATCGCCGACACAAAGCGCACGAAGATCCGGGGACCGCCGGGGTCTTGCTCGGCCTCGCCCGAGATCCTGCTTTCGGAGGGCCTGTCCGCGTCAGCAAGCCCGAGTTCGCACGAGCCCTCGCGAAACGCGTCCTCGACGAGCTTGCCACCGTGCACGGCGACGAGGAGAGAGAGCAGCTCTACGCAAGACGTCCGCTACTGCCCTTCACGCTCGACCGCATCGCCCAGCCGCTCGCCGACGTCCGTTGGTGAGCCGCTTGCCTAGCGATAGGCTCGATCCGCGATGACCCTTCTGCGCGAAATCCAAGACAACGCCGTCGGAAAGGACGCATCTGCGGAAGTGCTGCTCAGGCAGTGCTTGGTTCTTGCGTCTCGGCTCCAACACGACGAGCTCCGTGTATGGGCGACACAGGAGCTACGCGGCTACCCGCCACAAACAGAGCGCCCCCCATATCGGAAGCCGTTCCATACGAACGTCCTGGGTACATTCAACGGCGGCTTCGGGCAAATCATGAAGAACGCCGGCATTCCACAATTCACAGTACCCGAGGGCGAGCTACGCGAACACCTCTTTTCTGCCGAGGTCAGGGAGGGGGTAGGTCAGATCGAACAGCTGCTCTCGTCGGGAGAGAGCACCTTCCAGATTCCCTGGCCGGCCGATGTGGTCGCCATCTTTCAGCGCCGCGAGATATATCAGGGCATGGTTCTCATGGAGGCATGGCAGGTCATCCCGGCCACCGCGTACAGCTCCGTGCTCGGAGGAATCCGAGAACGGGTCTTGCAGTTCGCCTTGGACATCGAGCGCCTCGACCCCGCCGCCGGCGAGGCAGCACCCAACGAGAGACCTCTCGCCGAGCCGCAGATCACCCAGATTTTCCACCAGAACTTCTTCGGCGACAACACAACCCTGGCCGTTGGCGGTCGCGACGTTACGCAGACTGTCTCCGCTGTGCCCCTAGACGTAGACGGGCTGGTTGCCGCCTTGCAGGAGCTCGGGATCGACAAGGACGAGCAGGAGATCCTCGTCGAGGCCGTCAGATCCGACCAGCAGGACGGTGCGTTCCCAGGCCCGCAGACGCACGCCTGGATCGAACGCTTGCGTGGTGGAACCGTCCAGCTCGGGAGTGGCGTGGCGATTGGCACCGCGACAGACCTCATCATGAAGCTGCTGCACCTTTCCTGAGCTGGGGGAGGGTCGGTGGCGACGCACAACGACTTATCGTGCTCGTCGGCGCTTTTGCAGCTCTAACCCACTCGGACAGCCAAATGTCTCGCGCTGGCTAGGCCGCTAGATACCGTGGCGGCTCAGACCACGACCGCCGCTCGTCACAAACGACCAAGCGACTGCGGCCGATCGGCGCGCCGGCCTCGATGTCATTGAGCAGAGCGTCGACAACCGCGACGATCGTCTCGATTCTTGTCAGCTCGCGCAGCAACTGCTCCCGCATGGGTGCCGGGACCGTGACCGTCGCCGTGCCACGTGTTGCTCGCAGGAATGTTCGCTCCGCATCGCGGCCAAATGCGAACTCCACCTCGATGCCTCTTGCGGCGAAGTCCGGCTTCAGGCGCTCGACGCGAAGCACGACGACCAGGTCGAAAAACCCCATCAACAGGTCAATGACGTCCTCAGCGCAGAAGGGGAACATCGCCAGGGGAGCGTGATAGCCCGAGGATGGATGGCGGCGCTCACGTAGTCGTGTCGCCAACGCTGAGGCCCAGAAGTGCCGTCCGTCACCGACGCTCCAACCGAGCCCCCTTGCCGCACGGAGCATCCAGTCACCGCCGACCTCTTGATTCTCTTGAGCCCAGCGAAGGTCCGTCGCGCTGACAGTCAGTGCCGGGTGAGGCTGGGCCTGCGCGTAACCGTCGCGTCTAGCGGCAGCGAGAACTACCGCCGCGGTCGCAAGATGATGCTTGAGCGGCAGGTCCAGCCGGCTGATCGACGGCTGTCGCCCCTTCTCACTAGCGCAATTCGGGGCGCCTTTGAGCGCAGCGAGCTTCTCGTCAAGCCGCCGCGCCTGCCGCGAGCGGGGGCGTGGCCGGCCATCCGCCTTGACCTCCTCGACCGCGATCTCGACGGCTGGCAACTCGCCCTGAAGCACCGTGAGGTCGCCCTCCCGCAGGCAGTTCGTAAGATCGTTGAAAAACGGAAGTGCGCCCTCGTCCCACAGCTGCTGAGCGCGTGACCGCTCATGGATCGCGCCCTCCTCGGCCGGAAAGCGTCCGACGCGCTGCCCGTCGCCAAGGATCGAGAACAACGCGCGGTCGTAGCCGGTCGCTCTCCACACCATCCCGTCGGCGATGCAACGAAGAACGTGAAGCAGGACGTTGTTACGCAGGGCGACCTGCTCACGGATCGTGATTCTCCGCTTGAGCTCAGCAACGGCGTCTCGTGACTGGGGCTTCATTGGCGCCAATCGCCGAAGCTCGGCCTTGTCCTGTTCAAGGAGTGGCCGGATCTCCGCCATCCCATGCTGCATTCCCGCGAAACGATCCCGCACCGCGATCTGCAAGCGCATGTAGTCAGTTCTGGTCTGGGCGCGTTGCAGGAGCTGTACGAGCGCCAGGTATTCATCCCGTCGCGCCGCGAAAAACTCATCCTGTGTCGCCGCGATCTCGGCTTCGACGGCCTTCCTGTCCAGCTTCTGGGGCATCGCAATCCAACCTATCGAGTGGTGCTGCCGACAGGGCGCGATATCGGTCACGCCAGATGCGGGAGCCGGCTTGCCCGGCCAATTCTTGCATCCCCTGACGGGGATGCGGCCGGGGCTGCGACCGGCCCCGCACCGGGCGGAGCCATCCATCCAAAAGGAAGACGACATGCCCGCAGGACTCACAGGCTCAGATTCGATGTTCTCCGTTCGCGTCACACCCTGGCACGGCCTCGGAGCAGTGCTCGACCAGCCGCCCGCGACCGTGGGCGAGGCGATCGAGGCATCCGGCCTCGGCTGGAGCGTGGCGAAGGAGCCGATCGCGATCGACCACGGCGATGCGTCGAGCGTGTGGCCAGCGCCGCGCCACGAGGAGATCCCCGGCTACTACGCGACCGTGCGCCAAGACAACCGCGAGGCGCTCGGGATCGTCGGCGAGCGCTACCGGATCGTGCAGAACCACGAGGCGTTCGCGTTTGTCGACCAGCTGCTCGGCAGCTCGATCCATTTCGAGACAGCCGGCAGCCTGCACGGCGGCCGCCGCGTGTGGGTGCTGGCGACGCTGCCCGATCACGTCGAGGTTGGCGGCGACGACGTGCGCCCATACGTCCTGCTGATGAACAGCCACGACGGCTCGACGGCCGTGATCGCCGCCACGACACCGATCCGCGTGGTCTGCCAGAACACCCTCAACTGGGGTCTCGCCAACGCCGTGCAGAAGTTCTCGATCCGGCACACCGAAGCGGTCACGCAGCGCGTCCACGAGGCCCGCCGCGTCCTCGATCTCTCCATCAACTACTACGAGCAGTTCAAGCGCTTCGGAGACGAGCTCGCCTCCCAGCGCTGCACCGAACGCCAGCTCCGTACCGTGCTCGACAAGCTCTACCCGAACGGCATGAGCGATTCCGTGACCGACCGCACGCGCAAGTCGCGCCAGCAGACGAAGGACCGCATCGCCGAGCTGTTCATGCGCGGCGACACCCAGGGCAACGCGCCCGGCTCGAAGTGGGCAGCCGTCAACGCGATCGTGGAGTACGGCGACTGGCTGCGCCCGCTGCGCTCGAGCGGCCAGCGCTTCGCCCGCGCGCTCGACGACGGACCCGAGAAGACCCGCGCCCTGCAGCTCGTCGCTGCCGCCTGAAAGTGGGGGGCTCGGCGTGCGTCCAAGCTCGCCGAGCCCCCCAAGACCTCGCCGTCGAAGCTCACCCGCATCCTCGCCTACAATCAAGATCAAGGAGCCGGCCCACACGGCCGATCCTTCAAGGAGCGTTTGCAATGGCTACTCGAACCGACAACGAAATCCGCGAGCTGGGCCCCGAGGAATGGGCACAGCTTGTCGATGAGAAGGCCCGCGCTCTGCTGGGCATGAGCGGCGAGGAGTTCGAGCGGCGTCTGAACTCGGGCGAGATCGATATAGACGACAGCCCCGAGGTCACGCGCGTTGCAATGATGCTCCCGCTCAGTGGCACCTCCAAATAACAATCCCGCCGAGGCCGTCGAGCACTATCGCGGCCGAACAGTGCGGCTGCTGTCTTGCTTGACCAGCGCCCACACCACTGTCAGCGGCTACCACGCGGCCGATCATCCGCACCGCCTGCTGCTCGCCCGCGGCGACGCCGCGCGGCTGCACGCCGAGCCACGTCTCACGCTCCTCGTCACCGAGCAGTACGAGGTTCGCCAGAGCACCGCAGGCTGGTATGTCGAGATCATCGGCTACCTCTACGCCATCGGATACGAAGACAGCGAGCTCGTCTCCTACCACTGGCATCCGAGCGGCAAGAGCACGATCACCCAGCCGCACATGCACGTCGGCGCCGCCGTCCAGATCGGTGATCAGTGGCTCGGAAAGGTTCATCTGCCCACCGGCATGGTCGGCCTCGAGCAAGTCATCGCGCTCGCCATCGTCGAGCTCGGCGTCGAGCCACTCCGAGACGATTGGGAACGACTGATCGCCGAGGCCGCCGCCCGCTGACGCTTGCCTGGCACGCTCAGCCTCGGCAATGGGGGGCGGAGCGCCTACCACCGTTGCGAGCCATCCGGTGGCGCCTACAGCGAGCAGCGTCTGCACGAACCCGCGCCTGGCGGCCCCTGAGTCCGAGCCGACTGACGATGAAGCAGCGCCGTGACCGGCAGAACCTCGCATTGCGGGCAGTTCGTCGTGGGGCTCAGCCACTAAGCAATCGTGCGGAACGCCCCCGCCGCAAGGAGCGGGCGGGATGTCCGCAGCTACAGCTCCCACGCTAG
>CAWHLZ010000002.1:0-35515 GCA_963830345.1 uncultured Solirubrobacteraceae bacterium
CCACAGCAGCGCCGCGAAGTCGAAGATGGTGCCGCCCTTTTTGCAGCGTGCGCCGAAGCAGTAGAAGGTGCCGTCCGGGTAGAGCTGCAGGCTCGGCTCGGTCTCCTCGTGAAACGGGCAGAGCACCTTGCCGGCACGGTTGGGCTCGCGGCCTGTCAGGACGCGCACGTAGTCGGCTGCGGGGATGGCGAGCAGCTCGCGGTCCAGGGCGGTGCGCCCAACGCGGGGGCTCGCCGACCATGCCGGCCGCTCGTGGTGGGGCTGTGGATCGTGGGGAAGCCGGGTGAGGACGTCGGCGAGCGCGTAGCGCGCGCTGGCATCGTGCTCGAGGAGCCTGACTGGTGCCGGCGGCGTGTGCTTGTGGTTGAGGCTTTCGGGCGGGCGGAGCATCCGCACGATGTCGGCGCAGCCGGGCTCGCCGTGCAGGCCGAGCGCGAGCCTGCGATTGGTGCTCTCGATCGTGGCGGTGCTCGCGCGCTCGTGCAGCCGCCAGTAGACGTGCAGGTGCCCTGGTGAGCCGGAGGCGATCACCATCGAGGGCGAGCAGGCGAAGCCTTCGAGTCGCTCGCGGGCGGCGGGATCGTCGCACTCGATGTAGAGCAGATGGGAGCCGCTGATCGCGGTCTTGTCTCCGCGGGCGCGGTCGCGCAGCGCCGCGCCGACATACACGTCGGCGCCAGCCGCCAGCTCCGTGATCCGCTCGGCGATCTGCTGCAGGCGCAGCACGGAGACGTAGCGCCGGCGCATCACGCCGGCGGGCGGGCTGTAGCGCAGGTCAAAGAACTGGGTGGGCTGCGAGCCCTCCGCGAGGATGCGCAGGTAGGTCAGCAGTTCGCCGGGGTAACGTTCAGGGAGGCTCAATCGCGGACCTCCGGGGTGAAGGCGGCGAGGTACTCGAACTCGCCGTTGAGCAGCGGCACTTGCTTGGGGTAGCGCGCGGCCCACGCCGCGCACTGCTCGAGCGTGAGCTCACCGCGGCGCATCGCGGCGATCCGCTGCGCCGGGGTCATCTCCCACAGTGCGCGCAGGCGCGCGTCGCGGGCTCGAACCCTCTGGAGGGCTTGGTCGAAGACAGTGGTTTCGTTCATCCTCGGCGTCCTTTCTCTGAGGGCTGTGGCCCGCGCCCTGGTGAGGGCGCGGGCCACCTGAGCCCTAGAACGGGGTGTCCTCCTCGGCGCCGGCACCGACGCCGACCAGCTCCGGCTCCTGCTCGGGCGCCTCGCCGCCGTTGCTCGCGCCGTTCCCGCTGTTCAGGAACTGCACGGAGTCGGCGATGATGTCCACGGCCTGCCGCTTGCCGCCCTCCTGGGTCTCCCACTCGCGCCACTCCAGGCGGCCGTCGATTGCGACGGGGCGGCCCTTGGAGAGGTAGCGGGCGACGTTCTCGCCCTGTGCGCCCCAGACGGTGACGTTGAAGTAGTTGGGCTTGTCCACCCACTCCTCGCCCTCCTTGCGCCGGGTGTTGCAGGCGACCCGCAGGTTGCAGACTGGCTTTCCGCTTGGCGTCGAGCGCAGCTCGGGGTCGGCGGTCAGGTTTCCGGTGATTACGACTCGGTTGATGTTGTTCATCGCTTGTTCCTCCTGTTGGTGGTTGGTGGTGCTAGTGACGCAGCCCAAAAAAGACGCCGACCGGCGCGCGGAGCCGAAGCCCGTCAGGGCGTAGGGAAGCCCCCGTAAGGGGGCCGAAGCGCTAGTCCGGCGGTGTCCAAAATGGGGCAAGACACGACGCGCCGACAACCAGCGGTGGCTGCGTGAACAGCGAGTCGGTTCATCTCGTGTGGGCTGAGCGTGACCCGTTCTCGACCGCAGGCTGAACGGCATCCTCTGTCTCTCCTTGCGTGTCCCGGCCGCCTCGGATTGGCGGCCTTTGTGGGTACTGACCACAAGTGCTCGCCAGCGGCCAACAAGTTTGCGCAGCGCTGGATCTGCACAGAGAGCCGGACAGGAAGGGACTGGCCGTGTAGCGCTGCTTGAGGGGGTTGAAAGTCGTTGGCCGGTGTGGGCCGCTGGAGGTCAGTAGCAGCGATGACCGACACCAGACCAGCGCGGACGGTGCAACTGGATGTGCCGTTTGCTCATGCAGCGAGGCCGGGCAGCGCATGAGGGTTCACACCGTTGGGCGGCGCCCCGCGACGAGAATGCTCATCTGCATCCTCGGCGTGCTCGCGCTTGCCGGCTTCGTCAGTGGCGTGGTGCCGTGGTGCTGGACGCAGGCGGCGTGCCTGGTCTCGCTGCAC
This sequence comes from uncultured Solirubrobacteraceae bacterium, assembly GCA_963830345.1. Lineage (GTDB taxonomy): Bacteria > Actinomycetota > Thermoleophilia > Solirubrobacterales > Solirubrobacteraceae > Palsa-744. Next base: position 2,238 of record CAWHLZ010000002.1, read on the forward strand.
GCACCGATCAGGCTGCCGGCCGCCGACGCCGCGGCGGCGATGTGGCGGCTTTTGATCCGCGGCGGCTGGAGCACGCCATACCGTGCATTTCCGACTGCAGCCGAGCGTGCGGCGGCGCCCGCCGCGCCGGCCTATGCGCTCGTCGGCGGCGTCTCGTTCGTGTTCGTCTGCTGGGCGGCGTGGAGGGTTCACCGTCGTGTGCGCTCCTGGCGGGCAGGCTCGCCGCTGGGCAAGGAGCAGCGGACGGTCGCGCGCCGCGCGGTCGATCGCGGCTGGGTGCGGCCACGCACCTGGGCGGTGCCGGCAGACCTGCGGCGCCTATGGGTGCAGGGGCCAGCGGCGGGGCGCCCCTATCTCGGTGTGATCGGGCGTGTGCCGGCTCGGACGCTGGCGGCTGAGCTCGAGGTGCAGCCGATGGTCGTCGCGCCGCCACGCGCAGGCAAGTCCAGCGGCTACGTGGTGCCCTGGCTTTTGGATCACCACGGGCCGGCGCTGGTGCTCTCCACCAAGCGCGACATCTACGACGCCACGGCCCCGTACCGTCGAAGCCTCGGCCGTGTTTGGGTGTATGACCCCTTCGGCGACCGTGCGAGCGCCGGCTTCACGCCGTTGATCCCGGCGCGGAGCTGGCCGGGCGCGATCCGCGCAGGCGAAGCGCTCGCCTCAGCTGCGCACCCGGACAGCAGCAACGCCGCCAACGAGTTTTGGGACAAGGAGGCGGCGAGCATGTTGGCGCCTCTGCTTCACGCCGCCGCGATCAGCGGCCAGAGCATGAGCGAGCTCGTCAGGTGGCTGGACGCGCGTGACTTCACAGACGCCATCGCCTGCTTGAAGGCAACGGGCGCCTCGGCGGCGGCGGACCAGCTCGAGGGCGTGAGCCGCCGCGACGAGCGCAACCGCGAGACGACGGTGATGAGCGCCTTGAATCTGCTGCGCGCCTACCGCTACCCGCAGGTCGCAGCGTGCGCCGTCGGCGATCTCACACCCGAGCGTTTCCTCGACGGGCAGGCGAACACGATCTATGTCGTCGCGGCTGGGCACGATCAGGATGCGCTGCGGCCGGTGATCCTGGCGCTCGTGGCCGCGATGTATGAGGCGGCGATCGTCAAGGCACGCACGAGCGGCGTGCTTGACCCCAGGCTGTTCATCTTGATGGACGAGGCGGCGAACATCGCCCCGGTGCGCAACCTCGCGTCGTATCTTTCACAGTGCGGGGATCACGGCATCGTGATCGCAACGATCTGGCAGTCGATCGCGCAGATCGACCAGCGCTACGGCCGCCCCGCCCGCGATGCGATCTGCGCGGCGTCGACGGCTCAGGTCTTCATCCCGCCGCTTGCGGAGCCCACGAGCGCGGGATACCTCACGGAGCTGCTCGGCGAGGAGCCGGTCGCCAACGCCTCGACCTCGACCGGGCTGGCGCGGCACACGTTGAGCGTCGGTCATCAGAAGGCCGGGCCGTCGCCGTGGCTGAGGCAGATCGGCCGCGGGCGCGCGGTGCTCGTCTACCGGGATCTGCCACCGGCGGTCGTGCGCGCGCCGGGCTGGTTTGAGGACCCGCGGTTCGCGCGCTATGCGCAGCTGCTGGCTGCTCGCAGCTAATCGTCTGCCACTCGTTCATCTGCCACTCGTCTATCTGCCACTTGAACGTCTGCGCCTACACCGCCACTCGTCGTAGGACGAAATCGACGACGGTGGATGCCGGTATGTCAGTCGCGCCGTCGAGCAGCGCGCCTAGCTGGATGCCGTCGAGCGTGTCGTAGATAGCCACGCGGGACAGGTGAATCCCGTGTGTTGGTGCGGTGTCCTTCACCGCGTCATAGAGAGCCCGCTGCTTCCAGCGCGGAGCGCCGTCTCCAGAGAGATCGCCCGGATCGCCTCCTCGAAACATTCGCGCACAGGACGCATTTGTCCAACGCTTCCCCCACCGGCCGGCAGTGAGGCAGTCGTTCTCGTGGCTGTGGCAGTGGCGGCGATAGTCCTCGATCCAAGGTAGGCGGGCGGACCACGACGACGCAAGCGTGATGGCGCGGTAGCGATTGAAATGCAGCTCCTCGTCCAGCTCGACCACGAGACCATCCCCGAAGACGAGATCCCAAGAGCCGGGGCGAAGCGGCGGCTCGTCCAAGAGCCCCCCGAGCTGACGATAGATCGCCTGCAACTCATCGAAATGCTCAGCGCCAGTTGGCCGTGCGGGAGCCTGCGAGGCGACCACCAGCCCGCCTTCGATCAGCAAGCCGGCTAGCGCGCGTGCGCGTCTACCCGTTCGCGGCAAGGCGATTGGCCTCGTCGTGGCGGGGGCCGAGCGCGCCGCCAACGACGATCTGGAGCTCCCAAATCACCCCAGTGATGGCATGGAGTGCCTTGGCGAGCGTGAACTCGTATGCCGTACTCGACCACCGTCCGACTCGCGCGATCCGATCCTCGTCGGCGTGGAACGGGCCGCTGTAGAGCCAGTCGTCGATGACCTGGCGGGCACGGATGACTTCCTTCGGCTTTCCGAGCGGGTCGTCCTCCCAAACGATCCTCATCATGTCCGAGCGTGTCGCGGCCTTGAAGCGGCTGCCGAGCACGTCGAGGAGCACACGGACATCGACTTGATCGCGTGGCGCCAGCACGTTGTCGCGGAGCAGCTGACGCACCGCATCGAAACGAGCTGGCTCGCTCGCGCCCCATAGTTGACGGAAAGACATGCTCATCGAGCGCAAGGCGTCGTGTCCGGCATGTTCAAGGCGCTGATAGCTCTCCTCTGGAGACGCCTTCACCGAGAAGGTCAGCCGCTGGGAGAAGAACGACGAACGGCCCAGCTCGTGCGCGAGCTCGTGGTAGCGGCGCAGTTGCCCAAGTTGACAGGGCGTAAATGGCACGAACCGGCCGTGCCAGTCGGTCGACGCGAGCGTCTCGAAGAAGTCCAGTGGCCCTGCAGGCATTGATCGAGCTTAGGCACCGCTTCGGCTGCTGGCTGAGCGCGGCGTTCGGCGCGGTCGAGAAACTCGTTGGCCGGTCTGGGGCGCTTGAGGTCAGTAACGCCGATGACCGACAGAACGGCAGTTCCCGAGCGTGTGACTCAGCGCGCAAAGACCGCCCGCCGTGGTGGTGGCTCCGGCCCGCAGGCGGTCGGCGACTACGTGGGGCAGCCCGCCGGCGAGGCGGCGCAGGCAGTGCGCCGCGGCGGGCTGCGCCCCGGCCTTGATCGCTCGTTCGGCTGCCCAGCGGAGCTGACTGGTCTGGTTGTCGCGCAGGACCCTGCGGCCGGCAGTGGCTTGGCTCGCAACGGGATGGTGACGCTGTACGTCGCGGCCCCAGGAGGCGAGCCGCTCGACGGCGATGCCGAGCTCGCCCCCGCCGCCAGCGACGCATCCGAGGGCGAGCTGCGTGCGCCAGAGCCGTCTGACGAGTCGCTGAGCACGACGCCGGTGCCGGCGCGGCCGCGGAGGCGCAAGCGGGGCCTTGCCCAGCGCCCGCTGACGGCGGTGGAGCCCCCGTCGGCGCCCACCATGCCCGGTGAATCGGCAAGCGAGCGCGTTCCCGCGCAGGGCGCCGTGGAGCCGTTGGGCGAATGGCCCGCAGAGATCGACGCGCCTGCCGGCGCGCTCGAGGACGAGCCCACGGGCGAGCTCGACGAGCGCGAAGTCCCGCACGACGACGAGTTCGTGGTGCAGGTCGAGGACGTGCTCGCCGGACGCAGCGGCCCGCCCCGCTGGCGAGGGGCCTATCCGCGACGGCGAGCAGCGATGCGCGGACTCCGGGGCCAGGGTCGCGTGCGCAGATGGCTCGGAGAGCACCGGACGCTCGCTGGCGCCATCGGCGCGGCGCTGGCCCTGTGGACGCTCGTCGGCGCCATCTCCGCGGTGGACGGCCATCACCCGCGCACGCCGCCGGCCAGCGCGCTCGCGCCGAGTCGCGCGCCGACGGTGAGCCATCCCCTCCCGGCGACCAAGCTGCCAGCAGCGCCAAAGCCGGCGCCGCGCAGGACGCCGGCGCGATCTCTGCACCCACACACCGCCCAGCATGGGGCGCCCCGCGCTGCGCAATCTCGACCAGCTCAGCACCGGACACCGCGGCCTGTGCATCCGGTGGCGCCTGCCGTCAGGGAAACAGTCGTGTCCGCAGCCACACCCGCGCCCGCGCATTCGCCGGCGCCGCAGCCGTCAGTAGCTGCGCCGCCGCGAGCGAGCGCCGCGCCTGCACCCGCGCCTGAACAGAGCGCAGGGGGCCTGTTCTCGCCGTGAGCTTGCAACCCAACACAAAGGAGGTGAGGCCAGTGATGGCGCTCACGTTCAGACGGGCGCTTGCCTGTCGAGATCGAAGGCAAGCGGCTCTGCTGCTGGCCTTGGGAGCGGCGACGGGGACCGTGATCGCGGTCGCGGTCCTGGTGGCGTTCCCGGACTCCCACGCGCACGCGCTGAACGCCGCGGGTGCATTTAAAGGCACGCCGATCACCGGGGTTCAGAACTTCGTTGAAAAGCTGAAGGGCAGCCTCGTATGGCTCGGCGGCACGGCGATGAGTCTCGTGATCGCGGTCGTGGGGATCATGTTCATGGCCGGGCACTCCCGCGCGCATGACGTGGCGATCAAGACGCTCGTGGGTCTTGCGATCCTCGCCTCGATCAGCGGGATCGTCGCCTAGAGGGGCGTGTGCGGGTGGCCCTTCGACGACACGCACGGTTACTGCCGGCGACCGTGGCGGGCTCGCTCTGCGTGATGCTCGTGTACGCGCCGGCAGCCTCCGCCAGCACGGGCGGCGGGCAGCTCGCGCCGCTGGCGTTCCTCGGCCTGCCGAGCCTGCACAGCATCATCGAAGCGATCGCCAACGGGTTCTTCTCCGCCTTGGCGGGCGCGCTGGTGCCTGGGTTTCTCAAGCACGGCACCGTCGCCACGATCCAGCATCTCGTCGCGCTGCCCGACCCCGCGACCTGGGGGCACGTAGGCGAACTGGAGAGCGACATGACCTACCTGGGCATGTCGCTGATGCCCGTGACGTTGGCGGTCTGCACGCTGCGCTACTGGATGATGGGCCTCACCGGGGCGGCGCATCCGGTGAGCGCGCTGGGCCGCTGTGTATGGGCGACCGGCGTGCTTGTGATCTACCGCTGGCTGGTCGAGCAGACCGTCGACGCCACGAACACGATCACGCACGCGATCCTCGGCTTCCCGGTCGTCGCCAACGGCCTGGCGAGCATCATCACGGTCCTGTTCGGAGGCGCGCTGCTGCTCGGCGCCGGCGGCGTCTTCGGCGCGTTTTTGGTGATCGTCGGCGTCGTCTTCGCCGCCGCCCTGTTCGCCTCCTCGGAGGCGCTGACCGTGCTGCTGGCGCTTGTGTTCTGCGCGGGGCCTCCGTTCATCGCGCTGGCGCCGATTCCTGAGCTGTCGCATCTGGCGAGAGTGTGGGGTCATGCGCTGATGGCGATCGTGCTCGTGCCGATCGGCTGGACGATCCTGTTCGCCACCGCCGGCGCGCTGACGCTGGATGCAACCAGCGTCACCCACGGCGCCGCCGGGCTACCTGGACATATTGCCGCCGCGTTTGCCGGGCTGATCACGTTCATCCTTGCGGTGAAGCTCCCGATGATGCTGTTCGGGGAGCTGCGGCAGATCCTCGGCGGCGCGCTGCGCGGTGGCGGCGCAGCGGGCGGCTCGCAGATGGCGAGTGCGATGCCGGGAGCCGAGCGGATGCGCGCTGGGCACGCGCGGCTGCGTAGCTTCGCGTTGGAGGGGATGCCTGCGCTGGGGCGCAGCGCGGGCGCCGCCGCCGGCGCGTTGGGCGCCCCACAGGGAGGGCCGCTCGGTGCCGCTCGCCGGGGCTTGGCGGGCGCAGCACGACGCACGGGCCTGGTCTCGGCCGTGACCCCGGCCGCTGCGGGCGCGGGTGCCGGCGCCTTGGGCGGCGTTGCAGCCGGTGCGGCAGGACGCGCAGGCGGGCGAGCAGCCGCGCGCTCAGGCGGGGTGCGCGAGCGAATGGCACGAGCACGCACGATTCTCGCCAACGCGCCGCGCGAGGCGCGGGCGGCGATGGCGGCCAGCTCACGTTCTGGTATCCGGCGGCCGGCGCGCGGGCCTCGGGGTGCGAGCAACGCGACGAGCAGGGCACCGGCGCGCGTCGGCAGCACTCGGGCAACTGGTCCCCAGGGCGGCGGGCGAGCAGCCGCGCCCGGCGGCACGGGTGCGACCGCGGGCGCACGCACGAGCACTCCAAAAGTGGTGGTCAAGCCAGCGCCAGCGCCGCCTTCGGGCGGGCCGGCTGGCACGAAGCCGTCTGGAGCTGGGGGTGCTCATCCGGGGCGCAAAGTCACCGCGAACGCGCGCAGCGAAGCCCGGCCGCCAGGCAAACCAGCGAACACGCCCTCAAGCAAACGCGGCCCTGCGCCAGGCGCGGGGCGCCAAGCGCCCAAGTCTGCGCCGCCGCCCAAGCCGGCTGGGAAGCGCAGGCCGCGTCCTCGGAGTGGGCCGTGATCCATCGCACTTTTCGCTCGCTGGATGAGGACCCGAAGCTGGTCTGGTTCACCGTCAAGCAGTGGGTGGTGCTGATCGTGGGCAGCGGCCTGCTGCTCGGCGTGATCCACCTCGCCCATGTGCCGACCAAGCCCGCGATCACGCTCTGCGCGTTCTTGATCGGGCTGCCGGCCGCCCTGACGTATGTGTCTGAGAGCGGCGGCCTGCAGCTCAGCGTGCTGCTGCGCTCGATGTGGCGCTGGCGCTGGAGCGCCCACACGCTGTTGGCGAGCTCGCCGGGCGAACCGTGCCGTGCACGGGGAGTGGTGATCCTCACCGAGCACCAGGTGCCCAGCGAGCCCTCCGGGGAGAACCCGCCCGAGCCATTGGACGAGCTGCCTTGGGAGCGCTGGGGCTGATGCGCCGAGGGCGCCGTGCCTCTGACCTGCTCGGTGTGGCCGCGATCGAGCCCGACGGGCTGCTGATTCGTGAGGACGGCGCGTATGTGCGCTATCTGGAGGTCGGGACGGTCAATCCGCTCGCTGTCGAGCAAGCCGAGGGCGAGCAGATATCGAGCGCGTTCGCTCAGATCGCCGCGCGGCTTCCCGATCGCCAGTCCCTGCAGCTGTATGTGCAGGGCACGACGCTCGTTGTGGAGGCGCTGTTGGCGGAGGAGACCTACCGCTGCGAGCGCGCGGCCGGCGCTGCCGAGGACGCCGGCCAGCCCGATCGCGCGACGGCGATCCGCCGCCTTGGGATCGCCCAGGAGCAGTCGCTCCGCAAGACCGCCAGAGCGATCAGCCCCCTGCGGCTGCGCTACCTGGTGGTGTGCCCCTGGCAGCCATCGCGGCGGCCAGCGCTCGGCGCTCGGCGTGGTCGGGCGCTGCGCATCCGCGAGTCGGTGCATCTGCGGGCGATCCGTGACTCGCTGCGCCACATCGAAGGGATACGCACCGACCTCGACGCGATGGGTCTATCGGCTCGGTCGCTGTCGGGAGGCGAGGTGCTGGACCTGCTGTGCAGCCGCTTTGACCCCGACGCGCAGGGTTCGGGCGCGCTGCCGGCGAGCTTCATGCAGAGCGAGGTCGTCGCGCCCGTGAGGGTCGGCGAAGACGAGGATGAGGCGGACGCTCGCACACATGCCCTGAGCGAGGCGATCTGCACCGCGGAGATCGACCTGTCGGATCGCAGCCGCATACGGGTTGGTTCCACGCTGGAGCAGGTCTCCTATGTCTCGCTCGCGCCGGAGCAGACGTGGCTTGGCTGGCTGCTTCACATGATGCAGTCGCCCAGCCCGTTCGTGCTGAGCGTGCATATCGAGGCGACGGAGCGCTACCGCGAGCGGATGGCGCAGAAGCGCCGCTACAAGCGCCTCTACGGCGTCAACCGCGGGGTCGAGAGCAACGGCCGCCCGCTTGACCCCGACGCACGGGTGCGCGAGCAGGAGGCAGCCGAACTGGTCGACGAGCTCGCCACGAGCGTCGGTGCGGGCATCTACCGCGTGAGCATCTACCACGCGATCAGCGACCGCGACGACGAGCGGCTGGCGGAGCTCTCTCAGGCGACGGCGAGGGAGGTGACGATGGCAAGTGACGCTCGGGTCAACCACGGCCTGTTCGCGCAGCAGCAGCTGTGGTGCTCGACGCTGCCGCTCGGCCGCGATGTGGCTGCCCGCAAGCGCAAGTACGTCAGCCGCAACGTCGGAGACACCTTCGCGCTGGTCGGGACCAGCGCCTCAAGCCCTGGCGGCATCCCGCTCGGCTACTCCTTGCCGGGTCGAACGCTCGAGCGGATCGACCCGTTCGACCCGGCCCACACCAACCATCTGATGCTGGTCGCGGGGATCACGGGGTCGGGCAAGACGATGGCGACGATCATCCTGTTGATCCGCGCGCTGGCGCAGGGCGCGACCGGGTTCATCATCGACAGGGCGGGGCACTTCGCGTTCCTGGCGTCGTTGATCCCCGGCGCTGCGTCGGTTGAGATCGGCGGCGACGCGCACGCGATCAACTCGTGGGATGTCGAGGACCCAGGCGATGTGTCACCGGAGAAGATCGACTATCTGCTGGCGCTTCACGCGCAGCTGCTCGGCGAGCATCACGCCGAGCGCGACAGCTACGGGCTCACCGACCTTGAGAGCAACCTGCTCGGCCTGGCGATCGCCGAGGTGTATGAGCGCTGCGCGCTGACCGGCGAGGAACCACGCGAGCTCCTGCTCCAAGAGGAGTTGGAGCGTCGCTACCAGCTCGAACGTGACGAGGGCTCAGCGGGGGTCGCCGAGGCGCTTCGCAACCTCTCGATGCGCCTGAACAACTACGTGCTGGACGGCCCCTACGCCTACCTGACCGACAAGCCGACGACGATCCTCCCGGACGCGCCGCTGATCGTCTTTGACACGCAGAGCGTGCCGGAGGCGAAGGCCGCCGCGGTGCTGTTCGTGCTGTGCGAGCACGTCAAGCGCAGGATCGAGCGCACCCGCCGCGAGTACCTGGCAGGCGAAGGCCCCAAGCACGCCTGGGCGGGCCGCACGATCTTGGCCGTCGATGAGTGCTGGAAGCTGACCGAGCGCCCCTCGACCGGACGCTGGTTTAACGAGTTCTGTCGTCGCAGCCGTCATTGGGCGACGTGGGTGATTGCGATCTCCCAGCAGATCACCGACTTCGATACCGAGTACGGCAAGGCGCTTCTGGCGAACGCGCGGATGCGCGTGTCAGGGCGTCAGGAGGCGCGGGAGCTGGCGCGGATGCGCAATGCGCTGAGCAACACCGAGGAGCGTGAGGCGGCGATGGCGCAGTTGCGCACGGTCCCCGGCGAGTACGCGCTCGTCTATGTGGAGAACGGCACTCGCGGTGAGGCGATCGTCCAGGTCATCGTCGCCGAGCTTGAGTATTGGATCGCCACCTCTAGCCCTGCGCGCGATGACCCGGTGCGCCGCCTGGCTCTGCGTCAGACCGGCGATGAGACTTGGGAGGAGCGCTGGCAGGCGCTGCTTTTGTGCGCGGATGAGACCTGGCGCACGCAGGCGATGGCAGAGCTGGAGCTGGCCGCGTGATGCAGGCGCGCATTGCGATAGCGCTGTTGAAAAACCGACAGGTCCAGACGGTCCTGTTGGTCGCGGTGTTGATGGTCGTGCTGCTGCCGGTGATCGTGGCCGCCGGCATAGCCGGCTTGTTCAGTCAGGAAGCCGAAAGCGCGTGCGGTGGCGCGAGCGTCGGCGCGGTCAATCAGCCGGCAGGCGGTGGACCCGTCGCGCAGGGGCTCTACGCGGCTCCGTTGGAATTGGCGCCGGGCCGCTGGTATGAAATCGGGGCGACCGAGTACGGCGGGCCGAGCGACCCGACCTCGGGCGACTACGGCTCGATCCCGAGCCCTGGCGAGTCCTATCTGCCAGCGCACCCCGACTCGTTCGCCGAGCTGTCGGTGCTCAACAGCAACCCGGCAAACACGAGCGGCTTCACGTTTGGCGACGCGAACGCGCTGAGCAACCTTCCATATCTGAGCGGGCTTCGTGTCGCCCACGATGGTCGCAAGAGCCTGCTGCTCAAGCGTGATGTGGGCTATGGGCAAGGCCCCGGCCAGTTCATCGCCGATGGTCAGCCGTACCGACTCGATGTTTGGTGGCAGGCCGCGCAGCCGCTTGGGATCACCAAGAGCGCGGTGAGGGTGCAACTCGCGCCGAGCACGGGCACGGCGCCGACGCTCGGCGCGCTCCCGTCCTCCAGCGAAGCGAGCGGCGCCGGTGAAGCGGGCGCCGCCTGTCCGGCAGCCGAAGGCGTGGGCAGCATCCCGCTCCCGCTCACGCCCGGCACGCAGACAAAGATCCTGCCGAGCGGCCTTGCCGCCGCGGGCGAAGAAGCCCCGCGGGCGGTGAAGCGCATGGTGGCGGCCGGCAACCGCCTATTCAATGCTGGCTACCTTTACGGAGGCGCGCACGGCACGCCGCTCAGCCAACTGGAGCCGGCCTATGACTGCTCATCGGCGGTCTCATACGTCCTACACGCCGGGGGCGTGTTCGGCGAATACGCCGAGGGCTCGACCGAACTTGAGTCCTACGGTCAACCTGGCCCCGGCAGCTATGTCTCGATCTACGCCAACGCCGTCCATGCGTTCATGTACGTGGGCGGTCTGCGGTTCGACACCGTGGAAGCGCCGGAATACGACAGCGGCCCGAACTCCGGCAAGCCCGGCCCGAAGTGGCGCGTCTCGGCATCGGTTCCCAACTGGTCTACCTGGACCGTCCGGCATCCCCGCGGCCTATGACCAGCGCGCGGAGAAAAGCGGTGATCGCGGCGTGCCTGGTGGCGGTCGTGGTCGCGTTGGCCGGATGCAGCAACCCCGACGCGCCCGGCGCAGGACCGAAGACGACCCCGACGAGCTCGCCGCAGAACGCGGGCGAGCCACCGGCGCCAGCGCCTTCCTCCCCGACATCCCAGGCGCCGGTGGGCGTGCAGAGCACACCGACGGCGGCACTTGCCGCGTTCAGCCGTTCCTACTCGAACTGGACCTACCAAACGCTGACCGGCGATCAGCGCAGGCTCGCGGCAATGTCGGTCGGGGCAGCGCGGCTGGCCGAGCGCCAAGCGGCGGCATCAAGCCAGGCGGACACGACGATCACGCGCGGACGCATCTGGAACAGCGGGCAGATCATCAGCATCGCCAGCGACCTCTCCCAGCCCGGAGCGTGGGCGATCGTCACCCGCGAACAGACCGGCGGCTCGACGCAGTACGAAGGGTTGCCAGCCTCCTTCCACGTCACGCTGGCGCGGCTCGCCCGTGTGCCCGGTGGCTACGCGGTGAGCGAATGGCTGCCACAAAGCTGAGCCAGCGTCGACGCGCTCGTCGTCGGTGGTTGCCGGCGGGCTTGGGTGCCGCTTGGGTTCGCGCCTACGCCGCGGTGTGGCTCGGGGCGCTGGCTGCGGCGGCGCTCGTGACGCTCGTCGGGCACCCGCTCATCCTGCCCGCGCGTCGACTGCTCGGGGCCACGCTCAGCGCTCAGCACAACCCGCCGCCGCAGTTCGGCCACGTTCTCGTGCTGGGCGCCCACAACATCCCGGTCTTCTCCTGGCCGCTACTGCTGGGACCTTTCGGCGCGCACCACAGTCGCTTCCAGACACGTGTTGCAGACGGGTTGCTGGTGGCGTGCATCTTCGTCAACACGGCGCAGGTGGGCGTCGGACTAGCCGCCTACGGATGGGCGCTGCTGCCCTACCTCCCGCAGGTCCCTTTGGAGTGGGCTGCTGCGGCGCTCGGGGTGAGCGCATGGCTCGTGCAGCGCCGCCGCGCGCTAACCGTCAGGGAAGGGTTCGGTGTGTTCGGGCTGATCGTCGTGGTGCTGGTGGGCGCGGCGGCGCTGGAGACCGTTGCGGTGCCGCACCGATGAGTCCTCACGCCGCGCAATTGGGCATGTTTGGTCTGCCGAGATCGGTTGGTTCGCACCGAGGGCCGACGCTTGAACGAAATGTTGCAAGTAGAATGGTGCTCCCCAGAACTGTTCCGGTTTGCTGGGACTTTCTGGCTTGGTCAGGGCTGACCTTGGAGATGCCGGAATGGACGTAGGAGATGACAAGGCTGGGGCCGGAAGCCACCGTGACTCACCGGGGGAAGGAGTCGCGCTTGCGTCTCGATCCGGCCGGCAGCGCCCGTTTGGCTCACAGCGGGTATGGCAGCTTCTCGGCGAGTGGCAGCCGGTGGAGCTGCGGATCGCCCGCGGCTTCGCGGAGTGCCGAGGGCTGAACAAAGAGCAGCTCGAGGATCTCTACCAGGAGACGGCGCTCGCGCTCTACAGCCGACCCTACGCCGGCGAGGAGCACCTGCGCAACGCGCTGCGCGACGGGATCAAGCGGCGGGCGTTGCGGGCGCACCGCGATGAGCGGCGCCACAGTCAGATCCTCGCCCGGAACGCTCCCAGCTTGCGTCTCATGGCTGAGGCCCAGGAGGGCCAGAGCGCACCCGAACCGGCCGTGCTCGCTCACGAGGATCGCCTGATCGCCACCGAGTTCCTGACCGAACTGAGCGACACCGAGCGCCGTGTCTTTGGCTGGCTGGTCGAGGGGCTTGCCTACCGCGCGATCGCCACTGCAGAGAACATGCCCGTGAACGAAGCTCGCAGTATCGCGCGGGCGTGCGCGCGCAAGCGGGAGCGCTTCCAGTTGCTCTATGACACTGGCCGGCTGTGCGGATACCGCGCGCAGACGATCCAGGCGTTGCAGAACGGGCAGAACACGAGCGAGGAGCTGGCCGAGCGTGCCTTCGCCCATCTTGAGAGCTGCGCCCACTGCCGGCTGGAGCACAAGACGAACGCCAAGCGGCTGCGGCGCACCTTCCGCGACCAGGCCGCGGCGCTGCTGCCGCCTGTGGCCATCGGCCATCTTGGCTGGCTTTCGCGGCTCGGCGTGCGAGCGCGGCTTTTGGCGCACCGCCTGGGGATCGAGACGGCTCCGTTCGGGCAGGGCGGCGTGCGTGAACGCACCATCGCGGTGCTCGCAGGTGGCAGTGCTGGCGCGAAGATCGCAGTCGGTGTCGTGACGCTTGGCGTGCTGGCGGGTGGAGCGGTCGCCACGCACGTCCTCGATCAGAGCCCGCGGGCTCCCCACAGGCACTCGGCGCATAGCGCGGCCGTGGCGCCGCTGCCAGCGTCAGCTACTCCGGGACCCCTGAGCGCCTCGCCGTTTACCTCCACGCCGCGCACGGGCGCTCATCGCAGCAGGCATACCGTCAGTCGTCCGCGGCACCAGCGAACGGCCGCACACCAGGGCCGGGCGCGATCGAGCACAGGCGGGCAGCGCGAACCGGGCGGCTTTGCCTACCTCGGCGTCCCCACAACGACCGGCGTACCTGCTGCACCGGCGCGCGTGGCAAGCAGCTCTGAAGACCAGCACGGCGGAGGAGCGTTCAGCCCATGAAAACGGCCAAAGAAATCTGTTGGCCGGTTCGGGACGGTTGGGGTCATAGACCCCCGAAGCCCAAGAAAACGGGGCCTGAACACGGAATGAACGCGATGATGAACAAGCAGAAGAAAGTGCCCCACCACCGCGCGCTGGCGCTCGCTTTGACGTTGACGATCGCCGTGGCGGGCGGCTGGCTGACGGCAAGCTGCGCCTATGCGGGGGCTTGGATGGAGGTTTCCTGCGTGAACCCGAGCCAGTCGGCGGCACCGAGCGAAGGCTGGTCGAGCTTTGCCGCAGGCGACGGCTATGGGTCGAATGTCGGGACGAGCTGCGGGCCGGGGAGCCCGATGTACGCGATCCTCAGCACCGACGCCGCCGTAGGCGTCGGCTCCAACGAGACCCTCCAGTACACGCCGCCTGCGGGCTCGCGGCTGATCGGAGGGTCCGTCGACGTGAGCTTCTATGCCGACGGTGGTGGCTACAACGCCTCGGGCACGGCGGTCGCTTACACCCCCGCATACGCCTACAACGGCTCCAACGTCTTCTACCAGTGCGCTTCGGGGTTGCCGCCATGCGCGGACGGCAGCTACGACTTCTCGGGCGTGCTCGGGATTCCCGGCGGCCGTGGCGGCAACCTGTACCTCAGCGCCGGGTGCGGAGGCGCCGAAGGCTACGCCTGCAACTCGGGCGGCAGCGAAGGCGCGTGGTCGCTCGTGCGCCTGTGGTGGGCCAACCTGCTGCTCTCAAACGAAGCGACGCCGACCGGCAGCGGGGTCAGCGGCACGCTGTTGAACGCGAACGCCGAAGGCACCGCCGAACTGACCCTCGATGCGGCCGATCCTGGCGGTCCCGGTGTGTATCTCGTGGTCGTCCAGATCGACGGCAAAACGCTCTACTCGGGCACGCCGAACAGCAACGGCGGGAAGTGCGTGCCGGTGGGCTCGAGCGGCGGCACGTTGATGTTCGACTACAGCCAGCCGTGTCCGGCGAGCGAGTCGGTGGATCTCCCGATCAACACGGCGAGCTTGTCCAACGGCCAGCACACCTTGAAGGTGATCGTGCAGGACGCGGCGGGTAACTCGGCGGTCGTCTACGACGGCAGCATCTCGACCAAGCAGCCGGCCAGCAACTCGCTCGGAGCACTGCCCGGCCCTGGCACGGGCGCGACCAGCTCCCAGGCCACCACGGCTGCGGCGCCGAACGGCACGACAGCGAGCCGCACGGCGCGGATCACGCTCGGGCTGGGGCGCAAGATCACCCGCACCTACGGCCATCGCGCGTTGCGGGTCAGCGGGCGCCTGCTCGACGGGCATGGCCATCCGATCGCCGGCGCGACACTCGACGTGCTCCAGCACCTCGACGGCTCAGCGAGCACGAGCGTGATCGGGCACACCCGCACTCGCGCCAACGGGACATTCCTCGCCAACGTGGCGGGCGGGCCGACGAGGACTGTGCAGATCGCCTACCGCGCGTTCTCGACGGACGCCGGCTATGCGGCGGTGGGCACGATCGCCGAGGCAGTCGACGCTGGCGTGAAGCTCAGCGTGACACCGCGCAGGACTGCCTCGGAAGGCACGATCACCCTCAGCGGCAGAGTGCTCGGCCCGATACCCGCGCAGGGCGTGGTTGTCGAGCTGCTCGTGCACTACCGCGGCCGGTGGGAGCCGTTCCGGGCTCCGCGCACCGACTCGCGCGGACGCTTTCAGGTCGTCTACCAGTTCCAGGGCGGCATCGGGCGCTTCCCGTTCAGGGCGCTCGTGTTCGGCGGACAAGGCGGCTTCCCGTTCACCACCGGCGAAAGCAAGGCGGTCGATGTCACCACGAACTGACATGGATCTCGCTGGCGTGCAGCGCCTCGGCGCTTTCCTGTCGCTCGCAGCGCTCGCGTGCATCCTGACGCTGGCGTTCGCAGGCGAAGCTGACGCGGGGACGTGGATGCTGCTCTCATGCCGCCAGCCCAACGGTCAGCCCGCGCCGACCGATGGCTGGAGCACAGGCGCCACGGGCGATGTCGGGCCTGACAGCGGCGACACGAACTCCTGCGCTGAAGGCGGAGACCTGAGCGCGGTGACGAGCGGCGAAGCGCCACAGGGCGCCTACGAAGGACCCGAGTGGGTGTTCACCTCGCCGACCGGCTCGACGATCGCCGGCGGCTCGATCACCGCATCGCTGAGCGCACCGCACGGACAGGCATGGCTCGCAACGCCGGCCGCGACCTACGACTCGGCAAATGTGCTGGCCAACTGCCAGCTCAACCTCCCCTGCGGCGCGGATGGCACGCTCACCGGGTCGTTCCCGATCACGCACGTCGGCGGCAGCAACCTGTATGCGGTCGCGGTGTGCGTCGGCCCCTATGAAGGCGCCACCTCTTGCCCGGCGACGGGCGGGATCGACGCAGCCATGAACGTCAGCAGTGCAGCGATCGAGCTCGCAAACGATGCGACGCCCGCGGCGAGCGGCTTCGGCGGCACTCTCTTGAACCCGAACGCGCACGGCACCCAGGAACTGACCTTCCAGGCCAGCGACCCCGGCGGCCCAGGCGTGCGCCTCGTGGTCGTGCAGATCGACGGCACCACGGTCTACTCAGGCACGCCGGACAGCAACGAAGGGCGATGCGTGGTGCTCGGATCGAGCGAAGGCGCGCTCGAGTTCGACCACAGCCAGCCATGCCGGACCAGCGAGTCCGTCGATGTGCCGGTCAACACGACGACGCTGCCGAATGGTGCGCACACGCTGAAGGTCACGGTCGTGGATGCCGCTCAGAACGCGAGCGTCGTCTACGACGGGCCGATCAGCACCTTGCAGCCTTCCGATGGCTCGCTCGGCGCGCTACCAGGCGTGGGCGCCGCGGTGTTGGCTGGAACACCGAACGGGGTCGCGGCGAGCGAGGGCGCGCGCCTTGAGCTCGGCCAGCACGGGCAGCTTTCGCGCTCGTTCGCCAGGCGGGGGCTGCGCGTGTCCGGCAGGCTGTTGAACGCGCAGGGCCAGCCGATCGGCGATGCGGCGCTCGAAGTGCTGCAGCAGGTCAGCGGCGCGCACAGCTGGAGGGTGATCGGGCACGCGCTCACGACCGCGAGCGGCACGTTCGCCACGATGGTGGCAAGCGGCCCCTCGCGGACGCTGCAGGTCGCCTATCGCGCTTTTTCGACTGACGATGGCTATGCCGCGGTGGCGAGGATCACAGAGACGGTCTGGGCGGGCGTGCAGTTGCACGTGAGCACGCCCAGCACGGGCTCGGAAGGCACGATCACGCTCACCGGGCGGGTGCTCGGGGCGGTGCCGCGCCAGGGTGTGAGCGTGAATCTGCTGGTGCACTACCGCGGGCGGTGGGAGCCGTTTCGCACGCCGCGGACGGACGCCGCGGGGCGCTTCACCGTCGTGTACCAGTTTGAGGGTGCGGTCGGGCGGTTCCCGTTCCGCGCCGAAGTCCCGCCGAGCCAGGCTGATTTCGCCTTTGGCCGCGGGTTGAGCGAGGTGGTCGACGTTGACACCAACTAGCCGATTCCCCTGGTGGCGCGCCGTCCTCGTGGCGATCGCGCTGCTCGCCGCTGGCTTGTTGTTCACCACGGCTGCGAGCGCGGGCACGTACCCGATGTATCAGTGCGCCGCGGGCGTGCCGGCGGTCTCTGCGGGCTGGAGCGTGTTCGGCTTCAACACACAGGCTGACACGGTGCTGTCCGACACGTGCTCGGCTGGCGGCAGCATCGGCGTGTACGTGTTCACCGAAGAACACGGCGGGATCGTGACCGAGAACGGGCACAGCGGCAGCGAGGTCGGCCTGCGGCTCGACGTGCCCGGCAGCGTGCCGGGGGTGGCGATCCACTCGATCAAGGCCCAGGTCATCGGGTCTCCCGTGACCGGCGACGATGCCTTCCTCGAGTTCTCATCGGCGGAGCAGTCGCTGCCCGGCGGAGCGGAGCTGCCCTACGGCGGCACGAGCCCGTACACCGGGAGCGAAACCTGGACGCTGCCGCAGGGCGCCCGTGACTTCGAGGCGTCTGTCAACTGCTCGACCGACGACAGCTCGCCGTCATGCGACTTCGCCGACGCGACCGACGTCCCCGCGCTCAACGACATCACGTTGACGCTAGAAGACGACACGCCGCCGAAGGTGGCGAGCGTGAGCGGCCCGCTTGCCACAGCGGCTGCCGGCGGCTCGTCGGTGACGGGTGCGCAGTCGATCACGTTCACCGGCAGCGACGCCGAAAGCGGCATCCGCAGCGCAGCGTTGACGCTCAGCCCGCTGGGCGGCGGCGCGCCCTACATTCACACATTCAGCTTCTCGAGCGAATGCGCCTATGACTCGTGGAACGCCTGCCCGCTCACACAAACAATCAGCGGCTTCTCGCTCGACACCGATGCGCTGGCGAACGGCGCCTACGCGGCGAGCCTGACGATCACGGACGCCGCGGGCAACGTGACCAACGACGCGCTCGGCTCGGTCACGGTCAGTAACCCGAGCGCTGTGGCCAGCTCGCTCGGGGCGCTGCCGGGAGCCGGTTCGCTCGCCGCGTCGACAGGCACGGGCACCCCCAACGGTGCTGGCGCCAGTGAGGGTGCGCACCTGCAGCTCGGCGTGCGCGCAGCGATCTCGCGCCCCTACAGCAAGCGGGCGCTGCGCATCTCCGGTCGGCTGCTGAACGCTCAGGGCCTTCCGATCGCGGGCGCAACGCTCGATGTCTTGCAGCAGGACAGCGGCGCAACCCTGGAACTGGTCGGCCATGCCCGAACGGGTGCGGATGGCACATTCGTCGCTGCTGTGCCCGCGGGGCCCTCGCGGATGATCGAGATTGGCTACCGGGCATTCTCGGCGGACAGCGGCTACGCGGCTAGCGCGAGGCTGCATGAGTCGGTGCGCGCGGGGGTGCAGCTCGCGGTGAACCCTCACAGGACCGGCTCGGAGGGCACGATCGCGCTCAGCGGCAGGGTGCTCGGCCCGATACCGCCGCAGGGCGTCGTCATCGAGCTACTCGTCCACTACCGCGGGCGGTGGGAGCCTTTCCGCGACCCACGCACGAACAGCCAAGGACGGTTCCATGTCGTCTACCAGTTCCAGGGTGGGATCGGGCGCTTCCCGTTCCGCGCGCTGGTCTTCGGCAGCCAAGGCGACTTTCCGTTTGCACCTGGCGAAAGCAGGACGGTGAATGTCACCACTCGTTGAGAGAGTCCCGCGCGCCGCGGCCAACCGCGCCTGCCGATCGTTGCGCAGGGTCGTCCTCGTGTCGGTCGCCGCCGGCGCGCTGGCGCTGACGCTCGCCTCGGGCGCGAGCGCTGGGACGTATGTGATCAACAACTGCCCGTCGGCCGGGTCTGGGGACGCTGGCTCTTGGGCCGTGTTCGGCAGCCCTCAAAATGTGAAGGGGACGTGCAGCGGCGGCCCCGGCGACTACATCGGACCCAGGGGCGGCAGCATGAGCCCTGGCAACACCGCAGGAGTACAGATCGGGGTGCCGGCAGGGAGCGGCATCACGATCATCGAAGCGAAGGTGTGGTGGCAGGTGGCTCATCAGATTGGCGGTGCCGACACGTTTGCGATCGCCGCCGACAACGACGGCGCAGTCGGTGAAAGCACGACCCCGATGACGGGTAGTGAACCCAGCACCTACGTGCTGCCGTCCACCACCACCGAGATCACGCTGGCGAACTACTGCTCCAACGACGACGCCGGCGCAGGCTGCACGTTCGGGTCTGGCGAGAACAACATCCTCGAGCTGTACGGGTCGCGGCTGACGCTGCAGGACACAACGCTGCCGAGCGGCATGGTGACGGGCGGCACACTGGCGAGCTCGGGGACGGTTTCGGGCACGTCCTCGATCAGCTATCAGGCGGCGGACACGAGCTCGGGTGTGCGGCTGGTGCAGCTGCGCGTCGACGGCGAACCCGTCGCCGTGAAGGACTACCTGGCGAGCTGCTCCTACACAAACTTCCAGGCGTGCCCGCCGAGCGTGTCGGACACCCTGAGCTGGAACACCGCGACGGTCGCCAACGGCGAGCATCGAGTCGAACTCGTGGTCGAGGATGCTGCGCAGAACACGAGCGTGATCTACAGCGGCGAGGTCACGGTCCAGAACTCCTCGAAGACATCACCGTTGGGCGCGCTTCCCGGCCCCGGCAGCAACGGCTTGCAGACGCTCGGGATCGGCAACGCGAACGGGATCAGGGCGAGCGAGAAGGCCGAACTGCGGCTCGGCTTGCCGGCCGCGGTCACTCGCAGCTACGCGCACCGCGCGATCGTGCTCTCCGGTCGACTGCTCGACGGGCAGGGCCAACCGATCGCGCACGCCAGCCTGGATGTGCTGGAACAGATCGACGGCGCGGCGGCACCGGCGGTCATCGGCCACGCCACAACGGGTGTCGATGGCACGTTCAGGGTGGGTGTAGGCGGTGGACCGTCGCGGCTGATCGACGTCGGCTATCGCGCGTTCTCCGGCGACGCTGGCTATACGGCTCTCGGGCGCGTCAGGGAGACGGTGGCCGCCGGGGTGCGCCTGCGCGTCAGTCCGACGCGCACGGGCTCGGAAGGAATAATCGTGCTTTCGGGGGACGTTGAGGGACCGATCCCGCGGCAGGGCACGATCGTGGACCTCCTCGTGCATTACCGTGGCCGCTGGGAGCCGTTCAGGACGCCTCGCACGAACGGGCGTGGGCGCTTTCGCGTGCTTTACCAGTTCGAGGGCGGCATCGGGCGCTTCCCGTTTCGCGCCGAGGTGCCTGGCGGTCAGGCGGGGTTTCCGTTCGGCAGCGGGGAGAGCCGGGTGGTGAATGTCAGCACTGGCTAGGCGTGGCCGCCGAGGATCTCGCCGGATGTGCATCGTGGCGATGCTCGTCCCGCTGGCGCTGCTGTGGCCGTCGACGGTGAGGGCCGAGACCGCGATCACGACGCAGGCCGTCGCCGATGACGGGGCCTTCCTTCCCTACGCTCAGGCACCGGCGCAGCCTGCGGGTCTTTGCCTTGTTGATACTGGCGTGAACCTGAACCCCGACACGGAAGGCGTCGTGGTGGAACGCACGGCGCTGGACGGTGGCTCGGGCGGGGATGTGTCGCCGACGCTGCATGGCACTGTGCTGGCGATGATGGCGGCAGCGCCGGCAAATGGGTGGGGCATGGTCGGCACGGCTCCGCACGCGGTCCAGATCGTCTCGGTACGCATCCTCGAGCCGGGGCAGACCACCTTCCCTTTCAGCGCCTACATGACCGGAATCGATGCCTGCCTACGTGTTCGCTCGCGCTACGACATCACGGTCATCAACCTCTCGCTCGGCTCATCGGAAGAACGATCACCGGAAACAACCGAACTCGTGAGCAACGCTGTGCAAAAGGCGATCGACTACGGCGTGGCCGTCGTCGCGGCCGCAGGCAATGACGATGGTGGCCCGGTTGAGTATCCGGCGGCTTACCCTGATGTGCTGTCGGTCGGTGCGACGGACACGCAAGGCGGCGGCTTCTGCTCGTTCTCCAACCGTGGCGAAGGGCTGCGCCTGCTCGCTCCGGGCTGCGACCTCGACGGGGCCGAACCGACGAGCGGAGCCTCGAACTACAACTACTGGCAGGGCACGAGCGAGGCATCTGCGATCGCGGCGGCGGCGTTGGCGGCGCTCGACGCCTATCAGCCGGGTCTGTCGCCGGAAGCGGGCGAGAAGGACCTGACCGAAGCCCACGATGGAGCGCTCGACATCGCACAGGCATTCCGCAACGCCGGCCTCGGAGCAGTGGTCTCCGCGGGCGAAGCAGCCGAGCCAGGCGCACAGCCAGGCCCGGCCGCAGAATCGTCTCCTCAGCAGGTGGCACCATTGACGGCGATGACGCTCACTCGACCGTTTGCACGCCCACGGGCGCACCTGAAGCGTGTCAAGCACCGACTCGTGCTCGCGCTGAGCGGCCGCCCCCATGAAGCCGAAGTCCAGGTCCGATACCTCGGCCACCGTCGGCGCTCGCGCCAGCTGCACATCCTGCGCACACTGCACGGCGCCTTCTCGAGCTTGACGCTGCCAACCTCTGGCGTGGCAGAGGTGTCGGTGCGCTACACCGACCCCTACGACGTCGAACGGGCAAGCCCGTGGATAACGCTTCGCATTTCCGCATCACCGAGCACGGCGAGCAAGGCACGGCGCGGACGATGAGAGCATGGAGCGCAACGATCGCCGCGATGCTCGCCGTGGTGGCTTGGGTGTCGCCGGCTCCCGCGCTCGCGGCGGGAAGCTATGAAGTCAGCGCGTGCAACTTTGCCCCGGAAGCCGCCAACAACTCGTGGACGTGGGCGACGAATGATCCGGCCAACCCGCCGCACTACGCCGAGCACGCCAACTGCCCGTACCGGCTGGGAGGCTCGGGAGGCAAGACAGATCAGGAGGGCGGGCTATCGACCACCGACGCGCTCGGTCTGTCGAGCGGCGCGACTCCTGGCACAAGCGCAGGCTGGACATTCACCGCCCCAGCCGGCACGACGATCGCTGGCCTCAGTTACGAACGCTACATCGGGCATCAGTTCGACGGTTTCAACGATTGGTCGCCGGCTCTAAGGGTCGACGGCAGCATCATGCCTGGCGAAACGTGTCTGGATACAGTCGAAGATGGTGAGACATGCTCGGTGGGTGGCCCGCCGAGCACTGGTGGAGAACCGGCGAGGATCACGGGCCTGTCGGCGCACGAACTCTGGCTCGGCATCGTCTGCCAGGCGCCATCAGGCGATGAATGTGTGACAGGCGCAACCCTTCATGGTGTTTGGGCGACGATGTACGGAGCCACGGTGACTCTCTCCGATCCGACGCCGCCGACGCTGAGCGCGCCATCGGGCGCGCTGTGGGGACCAGGCGAAGGGGGCTTTCACAAAGGCACCGAAAGCATCGCCGTCTCCGCGCAGGATGTCGGCGGCGGCGTAGCAAGCATCACTCTGTCGGTCGACGGGCATCCGACGGAGACTTACTCCGCGCCGTGCAACTTCACCTTTTCGCAGCCGTGCCCGTCCTCGACGGGCACACAGACCTTGAGCATGGCGACAAGCCAGCTCGGCGATGGCAAACACACCATCACGCTCGTCGCGACTGACGCAGCGGGGAATCAGTCGACCGTCGCCTCGGAGGAAATCACGGTGGACAACAGCGCGCCGCCCGCGCCCATCGGGCTCTCGGCGACGCCCGTTCAGAGCGGCAGCTCCACGTTCACGCTCACTTGGGGCGAGCCGCAGAGCCAGGTCGCCCCAATCACCGGCGCGCTCTACCAGGTGTGCCCGGCAAGCGGATCGGGGGCGTGCAGCACTCCTACGGCCGCGCCCGCGGCTGGGCCGGCGACCGTGACCGTGCCCGGCCCCGGTGACTGGAGCATCGCGGTGTGGCTGAGCAACGCGGCGGGCAATGCGAACCCTGCCAATGCCGCCCGCGCGAGCGTCGTCGTTCCGGCCCCAGGCTCGGGAGGTCCTGGGCCAGGGCACACCACGACGGGCACGCCAAGGATTCACATCACCGAGACGCTGCAGGGGCGCGAGCTGATCGTGCATGTCAGCGGACCTGCGAGTGGGAAGGTCCGCGTCGGCTTCACCGGCAGGCTGAAGGGCAAGCTCGTCGCCTCCGCAGCCAAGACTGTCGCCCTCAAGCGCGGGCGACTGACGGTGACGTTCACGCTCGGCCCGCGCACGGCGGCGCACGCACTGGTCCGTATCAGCGCGAGGCTCGACCACGAGGCGGCAGTGACGAGCACACTTCGGCGCGATTATCGCCCTACTCGGTAGCCGCCAGCGCGCGGGCGAATCACCCGACAGTCGGAGGCGGGCATCCCTGCCTAGCCTCCGACCATCCGGGTAGCGCGCTAGGCCGTCGCCTCGGCGAGCTCGCGCTCGTCGGCAGGCTCGGTGTCACCGGCAGGCTCCGCGTCGCCGCTTGCGGCCGCGCGCCGCTCGCGCTCAGTCCTGACGGCATTGACGACCTCCGAGCGCTTGAGGCTGTACTCGCCCCATGCGGTCTCAGCGTCAGTGAGCATCTGCTCCAGCTCCTCCTCGGAGAGCTCACTGATACGGGCTGAGACATCCTGCACCCGCAGGCGTGCCTGCTTGGCCTCAACTTCGCGCTCGACCTCGTGTTCGTCGCTGACGATCCTGCTGGCCAGCAGCTCGTCCAGCGCCGCGCATTGGCCCTCCTTGATGCGCTCGCGGACGATCGCGTTCAGGTCACGCGCTGCCTGCTTGGCCCACGGACCCTTGAAGTCGAGCGTGTAGTAGCTGCGGTTGGACTGCGCTACCGCGTCCTCATCGGCGAGCGCGGCGAGCACTGGCGCCGTTGACCCAGCGCTCGATGTCGTCGGGGTGGAAGCGCAGCGGCCCCTCCTCCCCACCGATCCTGATCGACGGGATACGACCTTGCTTTGCGGCGTCGTAGAGCCAGGTCCGCGAGACTCGCAGGCGCGTCGCTACTTCCGAGGGCTTGAGCAGGTCGATCCCAGACGGTCCATCGCCGTTCATGTGGGTTACTGACCCTCAAGACGCTCATGCGGCCAACGAGTTTGATGCCGGCTTGGCGGCCGTGCAAACCACGCTGGTTGTACGCTCGAGCCATGCGAAGGTGTCAATCGGGGCGGTGCTTGGCTGACTTGCCGTGGTCCATCGCGCAATGCCGGGCAACGCTGGGCCAGACATGAGCCGGGTGCGCGTCGCTCTCACGGGGAGCGCCGTAGGCGAGCTCGTGAGACTCGCGGGCGAGCTGTATGGGGAAGCGCAGCGATGTGCGGCCGCTGGGTGCTGGCGCGCAGCGTTGATCCTCGTTGGCAGCGCCCTGGAGGCCGGGATCATGACGACGGCCTGTTGCCGTGAGCCGGAGCTGCGCGAGCAGGGTCTGTGGCCTCGCGGAGAGCCGTCCAGGTGGTCGCTGGGGCAGGCCCTCAAGTTGGCGGTTAGCGCTGGATGGTTGCCCACCGGGGACGCAGGCGAGGGGTTGACCGGCAAGCTCGAGGGCGAGGTCGGCGACGCAATCGAGTTTCTCGCAGCTGTACGCAACATGGCGACCCATCCGGCAGCAGTTACGCGGCACGAGCTGACCCCGGACTTCGCT
Organism: uncultured Solirubrobacteraceae bacterium; assembly: GCA_963830345.1. Classification (GTDB taxonomy): domain Bacteria; phylum Actinomycetota; class Thermoleophilia; order Solirubrobacterales; family Solirubrobacteraceae; genus Palsa-744. Next base: position 26,594 of record CAWHLZ010000002.1, read on the forward strand.
GACGTGAGTCACATGCGAGTGACCTATGAGGTGGTCGAGGGAGTGATGGCGGCGGTGTTCGAGCGGCTGAACGGGGTGGTTCGCACCGCGCCCGCCAACTCGGAATGTTGTCCGCTACGCGGCTAGTGAGGGAGCGGGGCGCTGAGCCCTTTGAGTCGCTGCGGCGTGTCAGCTGGCGGTCTTAGCTCTGCTGGCGAACATCCCCAGCATTTCTTTCTCGGTGACGCGGATCGGCAGATGTTTTTGGCGGGCGCCGGACTCCTCGGGCGGAGCGATGTCGATCAGCGTGAAGTAGACGCGGTAGCCCTCGGCCTGCACCGACTCCGGCAGCTCATAGCGCGGTCCTTCGCGCCTGAACACGACGCAGAACGCCTCGTGGATGGGGTAGGCGTCGCTCTGCAGGCGCCCAATGGTGTCGAGGATCTGGGCGAAGGCTTTGCGGATCGTCGAGCGGGCGCTGCCGGCGTACTGCTTGGCCTCGACGTAGAAGGCGGGGAGCACTGACGGGTCGAGCAGGTCGGGCTCTAGTCCGCCGACGAGGGGCTTCGTGAGTGGGTTCAGGCCCTGGTCGAACAGGAACCGAGCGAGCTCTCCGGTGAGCCTGTCCTCGATGCCGCCGCGACCTGTCGCGGTATCCGCGACTTCACGCAGTCGCGTGGCGTCGTGCCACTCGCAGCGCTGCTTGAAGCGCAGGATGAGCGCTCGGCGCGATCTCGTCACTCCGATGCGCCGATGCAGCTCGACGGAGAGTCGCGTCAAGCCTGCTCGCAGCTCGGCGACCTGCTTTTCGGCGAGATCGGCCTGCGCGTCGGTGTGGAGGGCGTTGAAGAACAGGCCGTTGACTGAGAACTGTCGTTGCAGGGCGGCATTCAGCTGATCTGTCCGCTTTTCTCCGACCTTACGGATCGTGGGCTCGGGGTTCAACGATGGTGGAACGCTGTCGAGGCGTAGCAGCGCGAGCCCGGCTGAGACCCGCATCGACAGCGCGAGCCAGCGCGTGGCGTGAGCCCAGACTTCGGAGAGGTTGTATAGGTCGACGACCCAGGCTTCGATCTCTCCGGCGTGTGGACGCGGGAGACGTTCGCGCTTGGCGCGCAGAATCTCGAGCAGCCGCTGCGAGCGAGCGCCTTCGGCCTTGTAATTGAGTGGCTCTGGCTCAGCTGCTGCGATCACGTCGAACTGCGCGAGCGAATCGATCCAGTCGCGATCGTCACCTTCCGACGGCGGTGCGGCATTACTGTCGTCCAGGTCTGGGCTGAGCTCGACGAGGCGGGCGCGCAGTTCGATCAGCTTGGGGACGAGCTCACTGTCCTCTTTCTCGATGACGCGCACGCGATCCAACGTTTCATCGCGAAGATCCTCGAGGTGAATCGCGATGCGCGGATCGGCCTCGAGGGCGCGAAGGAATGGTTCTACCGAGATCAGGAACTCGGGCATCGTTGGTTGATCGGCGAGCGCGTCAACCTGCCGGTCGAGCAGGGACAGCACGGGATCGAGCAGGTCCACGTGCACAGACTGACGCAAAGCGACGCCGTGCGGGGTGATTCGGCGATAGCGGGGGCGGGACCTGAACACCTATCAGCGACCGGAACCGCCCACCGCATCGAGGAAATCTGGACCCTAGCCTAGGATCGCGCGGCGGCTCGGGCCGTGCGCCAGCAGCGTCCCTGCCCCGACCCTTAGTACCTCGGGCGGTCCTAACATGGCGGCTCGATGGCCGGACCGGACAACCGCCTACGCCTCATCGTCGGGAACGCTCCCGGCGCGCGCTCGGGACTCTGGCACATCTCAGTGTGGGCGACGACATCTACGTCCAGCACGCCGGGATGCGCAAGGACACGAAGACGAGCCTCCACGCCTCCGGCGCCAACCACGTCAAGTGGACGCCGAACGGCGCTAGTCGGTGGGCGCCGAACAGTGACGGCTACATGATGAAGTGGGGCGAGCCCGAGGAGTTCGCGCCCGGCGGACGCAGGCTGCTCGGGATCGTGATTCCCACCGATCACCTCAGCGTGCCCGACGAGGAGCCGCCGCTCTCGCAGCGCGAAAAGATCAGGCTGCTGGCCCCGGCGGCGCCCGGCGAGGCGATCACGGTGTCCGTCGTGCTCACCGCGCCGGGCATGAGCCTCACCGCGCCCGAGGGTCAGGGGTCAGCGCTGCTCGCCCACTGGACCCTGCCGACGCGCGGTGAGGTGTGGATCGTGGCGACCGGAGGGCCGTGGGACGGGTTCAGGGATGCCGTCGTCGCCGCGCTCCCGCAGATGCTCGAACAGCTCGCAGCCGGGATCGGCCACACGCTCCAACCCGGCGACCGCAACGAGGGTCGCGCCGTCCTATGGACCGACCTCGACCGTGCCGGTGTCGCCCACATGATCGAAGTCGGCGTCGAATACGGCGCCCGCTGAGGGCCTCATTATTCGGTGCCCGTCACCACGCCGACGACCCACGACGAGGGCACTGGACCCCAGAAGCGGCTGTCGTCGGATTCGCCACGGTTGTCACCCATGAGATACCAGTGGTCCGCCGGAATCTTGATCGGCGTCGGGAAGTCGCACTCGGGGCTCGCGCCGCATTCGCGGGTGGATGAGTTTTGTTCCTCCGCGAACGCAGACGAGCCGGCGGTCTTGCGATAGACGTGCCCTTCCTTGACGTAGATTTCGTCGCCCGGTCCGGCAACGACGCGCTTGATGAACGTGGTGCCCGTGTCCTCCTGCGGGATCGGTTCCGAGCACGCCGCGCCGCCGAGCTTGATGACGTGCGGCGTGGGTCCGCACTCCTCCTGCTCGGCGCCTTCCGGCGGGTGGAAGATCACGACTGCGCCCACCTTGGGGGAGCCTGCCTTGACGATGACGCGCGCCCCAATGCCGTAGGTCGGCTCCATCGAGCCGGACGGCACTCGGTATACCCGCGTCGGCTGCTGCGTGGACGCCGGATTGTTGATCACGATTGTGGTGCTGCTGCCCTTGCTCCCACCGCAGCCGGCGAGGGCGACGATCAGCAGGGATAGCGCCATGATGCGGAACATCGGCGATGCAGCCTATCGTCAGCGTGCATGGTGCGTGTTCGCCGCATCGGGCACAAAGGCGCGAGGGCCTGACGCCCAGGGCAGGTTCTACGATCGAATCATGCCCCCGTCCGCGCAGCTCGACGGCAGGTTCGTCAACTGGATGAGCCGGCTCAATGCCGGGGAAGAGTCGCTGCCGAATTGCGAGGGTCAGCGCCACCACTATGTCCCGCAGTTCCTGTTGAGGCGCTTCCGTGGAGGCGGCAAGCTCTACGAGCTCGACAAGCAAACGGGCGAGGTCACGGAGACCACCGCGAAGAAGGCTGCGTGGGACAAGGACCTGTACAAGGTCGTCAGCAAGAGCGGCGAACACGACGGCATGATCGAGGGCTTCTTCTCACGCGCCGAGGGCTTTGCGAGCGAAGCGCTCGACGGGCTCGTGCGCGACTGCGAGAACCTGACCGAAGGCGACCGCAGCGACCTCGCATTCCTCGTCGCCATCCAAGAGCAGCGCGCGCCGGGCTTCCTCGACGAACTCAAGATCATGTTGAGACACGCTGCCCTCACCGACTCCGTGGTGCACCTCACCAACATCAGAGGGAAAAGGCGAAAGGAAGCGGTCGAAACGCGCGATGCGATCCTGGCAGGCCGGATCATGCTGGAGCCGCCAGACCAGGAGGCCCTTGTGCAAGCAATGCAACTCCTCGTTGCAACCTGGTTCACGATCAGCGTCCTGCCGTGGACGGTGCTCAAGGCCAAGCCACCCTACCGTTTCGTCTGCTCCGATCGGCCGCTCACGATGTACGACCTGACGCCACCCTATCCCTGGTCGGCGCCGGCGTGGGAATCGTCGCCGCTCGTGGAATCGACGCTGCCGGTGGGCCGCGACCTATGCGTGCGCATCGGCCCGAGCCAGCCCAAGCGGCTTGCCGTGAAGGAAACCACGAAGCAGGTGGACCGCATCAACCTCCGCACCTACGGCTGGGCGACACGCTATGTGTATGGGCCTTCGCCCGACGTCCTCGAACGACTCCATGAGCGCGCCGACGAAGCACCAAGGCCGATCAGGAAACGGCCGGTGATGCTGGAGGACGCCGATCGGGCGGACCCAGCAGTAGCCGAAAGGAACGCTGCCCGTGGCTGGCCGCGCTATATCCCCGACCCTAGCGGCAAATCGGATCGACTCATGTCCTACGAAGTTATTGACACCGACGACGACGCTCGCCGCTCGGTGTCGCCACGCTCGCGCTAGGACCGGGGCCGTGTCTGCTTACGATGCCGCGTTCGAGAGTGCTTGGTACAAGTGGGGACAGGCGATGGTTCACGCCCAAGCGCTGAGGGCTGACATCGATGCCGTCAACGAGGATGGAAGCGCTGATGCAGTACGCGCCTTTCGGGCTCATTACTACGCGAAACGTCATGGGTTTGGTCTCGTCGTTGAGGACGTGTCCCCGATCCCTGTCCGGTGGCGGCTGCGGCTCGGCGACATCGCCAGCAACTACCGAGCATCGCTCGACCATCTCGCTTGGGCACTCGTCTGCCGGGGCCGAACGCCCCCTGGTTCGGGCAAGCTCACGGCCAAGCAGGAGAGCGCCGTCTACTTTCCGATCTGCGATGAGCGAACCGTTTTCAATGCCGAAATCAGGGTGCCACCTACGGCCAAGAGCCGACTCAAGCTGCCTGGCGTCCGGCGAGCAGACGCAGCAAAGGTGCGTCGGCGCCAGCCATACCTGCTCCCTCCTAAGCGCAGGCCGAAGCACGCGCTCGCGCTCCTTTCGACCATCAACAACGACGACAAGCACCGGGCGATCCAGCCAGTCTGGGCTCATGCCACCCGGATCGACATAGAGATCACTGACACGCAGGACTGCCTAATCCCCGGCGCTGAGTTCCGGCGACACCCAGCTCAGCCGCTAAAGACCGGCGCAGAGCTGGCGTTTGTCCCCGCCCGGAAAACCGGGCCGGACCCCCAAATCAACGTGAAGATGGATGTCATGGCTGAGCCGGGCATCGCCGATGCTATCTCCGCCGCAGAGTGGGTCAGCCGATGCGGAGTCGTGCTCTGGCAACTGCTGCGTGAGTTCTCGACGCAGCCGCCCGAGATCACCGAACTCGGCGCCACGCTCATCGAACTCTAATCCGCACCTCTGCACGCTCGCGGCACACTGTCGAAAGCGTCGAGGCCGGCGATTGGGCGGGGTGCGTAGACTCGCCCACACATGAGCGACAAGACGCTCACCCACGAGCAGGCACGCCTACGCCTCCATGACCATCTGGGCGAGAACGTGTACGCGGGGCTTCAGGTCCGTGGCGAGAGCGGGATGTCCGAGGTCTTTAGCCTGCACGGGACGCTCGGGCACCCACTCGGAGAGCGGCCAGCGACGCCGATCTCAGCCGAGACGCGCGACATCTTCGGTTCGGCCTACACGATCGGGGATCGGTCCCTTCTGCTGCCTGAGCTACCAGGGACGATCACAGAAACCGGCGACGGGATCGAGTTCCAACTCACCGATGGGCTCGTGCTGAGGATCGCGTGGGCTGCGAACCCGGAGGATGCGCGTGGGTACAGACACGATGACGCGCTTGTCGATCTCACGAGCTATATCGGTAGCGAGGTGTCTGTCTGGCTCACCATGACGGACGCGGAGGGGCGCTTTTGGACAGTCCTACCGCCTCTTATAGGTGTTCTCGGCAAGCAGACGCTTGGCACGGTCAAGCCCGGAGGCAGCCACGAGGCGGTCGTCAGCGTCAAAGGTACGCTCGACTATGCGTACACCGTAGACGGGAAGGTCTTGAACCTGCCGCCCTTCCCCGGCACGGTCAGCCGCCACGAGCAGGGCATCCAGTGGCTGTTCGCCAACGGGCTGACGCTACGCCTCAACCTCCCGGACGCCACCGCACAGCGAGGCATATAGTCCGAGGACCGATGGCTATATGGCTCAAGCTCGTTGGTGCCGTGGACGACCCGATGCCTGATCCCTGGCTGACGGGGCGATCAGACTTGCAGAACGAAGTTGGCTTCAATAAGCGGGCCACGGTCGATATCGGCGAGGAGCTTGTGCTGTACGCGATCCCCCAAGGCAAGATCATCGGGATCGCCAAGGTCAACTCGCATCCCGTCTGGAACGGCAACCACGCACGCTGGCCGTGGCGCAGCAAGGTCAGCTTGCAATTGGCTATCGCCGATTACGACCGCGCGCCGGAACTCACCGACATACGGGAGCCCGGTGGCCGCGATCTCTCGCAGTCAGTACAGCGGCAGTCGCACATCGAGTTGCGGTGGGGCGAGTTCGTCCGCGCCCGTGACGCACTGGAAGCGGCTTTCGATTCAGCGCAAGGCGATCTCGGCGCCGCGTCGCCGTAACGAGAATCCCCCAGCGGTCACCCGCCGAGGAACGGCAGCGAGGCTTTTTTCACGGCATCCGACGCCGCCGCCTCGATAATGAGAGCCCCTGCGATGCGCGGAAGCTCAAGAGGCTGCTCAAGATCACCTGCTAGCTCCCGCGGCAGGATCGCAACATTGTGCGTCCCCCCCATGATCGCGCTCAGGATCTCCTTGGAGATATCGGGGAGTGTCCACTGCCGTTCCCATTCCTCGCCGATGAGCAAGAACTTAACGGTGAGCTGAAAACCTTCGGCGCTGCCCTTGACCATCGCGCCCCACCCGCCGCGATAGTCGGGAGACGGCACCGCGCTCGCCTCAGCGATGATCGACGTAAGCTCATCGTCCTCCGAGTCCTCGACCACCAGGACAATGAGCGGTAGGTTGTCGGGACGCGGCACAAGCGTCGCCACGAGCGCTTCGTTCGTGCGCTCGTGGAAGCTGTCGCTGACACCGGCCATCTCCCACACCATAACTGCCCCACCACGGCCCTTTTGAGCGTGGCCGAGCCTGTCTCGTGGGGCAGCGGAATCCCCGCTTGCCTTGGCTAGTCAGCGCCTCACGCCGCCGTCAGGGAGGTCGAATGAGCTGAGTCACTGCTTGCCGCGCCGTTGCCCCTGGCGGCGTCTCCATCGCCGGGAGTCTGCGCCGCGTAGCATGACCCGGCGTGTCGGCAGCAGAGCAAGCGGTCAAGGAACTTGACGAGGCGCTTGCCGCTGCGCGGCAAGCGGAGTCCTGGCCTCAGCTCTCGCTCCCTGATGCGATCGAGGAGCTGTCGCGCTGGCTCGATGACGAGCGCCAGTGGGCACGAACCTCGCCGCACAACTGGACATCGCTCATGGACGATGCGATCGAAGGCATCGGCGCCTTTGGCCCCGAGGTGCGGCAAACGACCGAAGCTCATGGCCTCCGCGATCAGCTAAAGCAATGCCGGACGCTGCTGAAAGCAGACGAGACGCGCTCGGACCCGGCCCTGCGCCGGCGGCTGCGACAACTCGTAGACACGACTCGGGAGCAGTTTCAGCGCCCCGAGGTCTTGCTCGCAGCATGGGACGACCTTACGCATCGTGTCGGGGACTCCGATGCCGCTGAGCGATCGGCGCGTCAGCTGCTCGCGCTCGCGGCGTGGATAGGCCACGATCCGAAGGTTCTAAGCGAATCCCTGGGTGCCCGCCTCGGGGGTCGGCTGGCACAAGCGGCCGAGGAAGCCCTCCCCGCGCCGGCCGACCGGCTGACAGCGGCGCGAGACATGCTCTCTGAGCCACCCAGCCGTGCCCACATGATCGTCTGGCTGCGCTTCATCTTCGCCAGGGTGCGTCCGCGATGGATCGACATAGGGCCGGCCGTCCGCGTCTATAGAGGGGACTGGCTCCGCGGCGAACTGGACGCACCCGAGCCGCACAGCGAGCTTCCGCCCGAGGCCACTAGCGATGCCTTCTCGCTCCAGACGTTCTGCCAGCAACGCGATGACTTGCCCGACGAACGCGAGCGTCCCGTGGCCTACGTGCGGATTGATGTCGGGGAGGAATTGCTGTCACGAGCCGTTGGAGTCGCGCGCGACACCGCGCAGGCCCTCGCGTCGCTCGGCAGCCTGTACGGCGCAGAGCCGACGCTATGGCAGCTGGACGACAGCTACGTCTGTTACGCCGACGGCCACTTCGGCGGCGGATCAACAGGCCCGCCAGTCGTGGAGGGTGCGACGTTTCAAGAGCGGGTTGGGGTGCCGCAGGACCGCACTGCGGAGGGGCTAGAAGAACTGGCCGATCAACTCGGCGCCCACCTGCCAGTGCGAGACCCGGACATTCACGCGGCAGTGACCCTCTTGGGCTGGTTGCGAGAGGCGCGTACATCGCCCGCACCCCTGCGGCTCGTCCTATTCGACCGAGTGGTGGAGGCAGCTTGCGGCTGGGCCGGCATACAGTCCACGTCCCGTTTTGTGCGTGATTCCCTTATCCCCTGGTGGGCGTATAGCCGCATACGCAACGCGATCGAATCGGCCGGTTTCGCCCTCACCTGGCCCGGCAGCCGCGCCAGCGTCGCAGTCGGCTCCCAGGAGCACGCAGCCTGGCAAGAAATCCTGAAACACCCCCCGCTCGAGATCGGCCTGAACGAGCGCCGCTCGTTCAACCTCAAGGGCCTGCTAACCGAGACCCAATGGCTTATCGAACGCCTGCCGGCCGACAGCGAAGCGGCGCGACAAATCACCAGCCTGGCGCACCGAACCAGGAACGGGCAGGCGACCGCAGCCTGGTGGGACGAGCTCTGCAGAGAAGCGCTGCGGATGGAGGCAAGACGACTACGGACCCGCAACGCACTCGTCCACGGTGGCCCGCTGGCACCCGCCACAGTCGAGGCAGTCGCCGCCTTCGCCGAACACCTGGCAGGAGAAGCACTCGCCGCCTGCATCGAAGGACGGCTGCTCGGAAACGACCTGATCGACTACTTCCTTGATCGGGACCGCCGCATCGTGGACATCCGTGCCCGGCTCAAACAGGGCGCCAAGCCCTCCGAGGCTCTGTTCTGGCAGGAGTAGCGT
>CAWHLZ010000003.1:0-298062 GCA_963830345.1 uncultured Solirubrobacteraceae bacterium
ACCTTCAGGGCGCCGAACGAGTGGGGGCGGAAGCACCGGGACTCGAAGCAGGGCGCGAACAGGAAGCCTTTGAAAGGGCGCTGGCGACTGCGCTGGCAGCTGCCGAAGATCCCATTATCCACTACCGGGCATGGGAAGCGAAGGAAAAGGGAGAAAAGATACTAAAGCTAGGGGCAGCTGGCGACCTCACGGAAGCCCTCGGCACGCTTTTTGGCACTATAGCCGACTGGGTGGACGGGTTCATTGAGGCGCATGTGACGACGGAAGTCGCCTTCAACTGGCTCGAAGAATATGGGCAATTCCTTGAGGCTTGCGCCAGAGAACTGCACGGGCAGCACGATTCACATGGTGGCTGTCGGGCCGAATACAAGGACTTTCTGTGGGAAGGGTCGCCATTGGCGGACTTTTGGTCTAAACCCATTATCTCCTACTGTCTAGTAGGGAAGAGCGAAGCGGGCGCGATCGACGGCCTAGGACTGCACGAATGCACGCGGTTGATATATAAGGAAGAACTGTCGCATTTTCCCGTAGAGGCATAGACAGGTGCGCCGGGCATACAAGTCGACTCGTCATGTGGTCGTCATCGCTGTCGCTGTAGCGGGGCTGTGCGGTCTCGGCGCGTGTGGAGGCCAGACTTCACAATCGTCTGATCCGGCACCGACGGTTGGCGCTGGCGCTACAAGCATCTTCTTGGCTGCGAGGTGGGTGCGTGCTCGGGCCATCGCGACCGGGCTTGCATCGAGCCGAGCGGCTGTCGAAGGCAATGTGGCGAGCGCGGATCTGAGATGCAGCGGGATAGCAGCGGAGGCACCGCGCGGCACTGAGTTGGACGAACTCAACTATGATGCGCTCGTCGCGGTGGAGATTGTTATGGCGCAGGGGAGCTCGGCGGCGATGACGCGGTTCGCTAGTCTTACGGAAGGGCTGCGCTGGGGGCAAACGCGGCTGTCATTGCTCGTGCGACGTCTGGCTGGAGAGGAACGCGCTCTCACGCGAGTAGATCCGCTGGACATATGTGCTGTGCTGGCGGATTGGGCACGGAGCGGCTATCGCGCGCTTCCCAAGGCCGCGACACGCTTTCAGCGAGAAATCAGTGCCTTCTTCCCAAGTCGGGGCGCGATCCGATGCCGACACCTTCCGCCGAACGGACGTTCCATTTGCTCACTCCAACACCAAGAAAAGCCCACGATGCAGCAGATAAACAATCTGCTGCATCAATACGAGGATGGCAAACAACGCGAAATCGCGCGAGAAACAAAACAGGCAGAAAGCGACATGGCCTCTCGCATGCGCGCGACGCTGAGTGCGGCAGCGGCCGCGCTCACACAGCACCTCGGCCTCGACCCATTTGCCCTGCGCCTATTTGATGCATCTCTCAAAGAACTCTGATCGAGACTGCCCCATGCCGTCGTTGACACTTAGCGCTTTGCTAGGGCGAGCGTCTCTAGGCAATTGGTGCGTGCCGTGTGGATCAGGGGGATGGCGCGGTAGCGGGTTTGGGGCGTCGCGGAAGGGTGCCTGTGATGTGCGTCGTTGTGGTCCTTATAGGAGTGGTCCGGTAGCAGGGGCGCTGGGCGGGAGAGTGGCAGGCATGGCCATCGCGGTGGGAGCTGGGGTTGCGAGGCTGCTTGGCGGCACGCCCAGTCCGAACCGTGGGCTGAAGGATGCCGCTGGTAGAAACCGCCACACCGATGACGACCAACCCGACGAGGACCAATGCAACAGCCACTCCCACCAGCCAAGCAAGCCGGAGTTGTTCTTTGGGCATGGTAGCGATGGTAGCGCAAAAGTACTAGGCCACGATCTGCTCGGATGAGACGTCCTGTGTCAACATTGCTGCGCGAGGAGTGTGTTGAGGGCGCGGTGTTGGGTGGGGTTGTAGGGCGTGTGGCTTTGCCAGCAGCGCCAGAGGATGCGGGTCCAGGCGCGTCCGAGGATGCGCAGGGCGTGGGAGTGGTTGCAGCCGCGGATGCGGGCGCGCTGGTAGACGTCTCGTGGTCATGGGTGCCAGCGTCGTGTGCTGTCGGCAAGGACGCTCATGTGTTTGCGCAAGCGCTTGTCGCAGACCTAGCGGAAGGTAGCGTTGTTGCGTTTTCCGGATTGGATTGTGACTGGGGCCTGGCCGGCGTCGGCGGCGAGCGAGTCGTTGGTGGGGTAGCGCCTGCGGTTATCGCCGATCTCGGCGATCAGCCCGGCGGCGGTGATAGCGCTCTTTTGGTCGCGGAAGATCGCTCCGTCGGGGTGGATCCCGGTAGCGCTGGCGATCTGTCTGGTGAGTTGGCTGCTTTGCTCAACGGTGGGGCGACGCCCTGTCGCCGCTCTGGGTGCCTCACACCACCGGGAGGCGCTTGTCTCATCCAGGCCGTCTCAGCGGCAAGCGCGACGGGGCGCTCTCCCAGTGGTGCTCAGCGATGTGCGCTGAGTCTCAGGCCTCGCCCAAACCACAGTCGAGCGAGATCTCCCTCTCTCGGAAAGAAAACGAGAACAACCTCACCACCCAGCAACCAAAGGTTGCCCTATGAGCGCAGAACGTGTACAGCGGTGAGATTGGGGAGTCTCAAGTATGATGTGTCAGGTAGCGGGGCGACGGTGCTGGACAGTCACCACGGGGTACGGTGGTGAAATGAGCCGATGCAAGAGGATTAGAGCTTGGGTAGCCGGAGCGGCCGTACTCATGGTCATCGTCTGCGCCGGCTGTTCCTCGCAAGAAGCGGCGACGCGCACCCGGGCAAGTGACTACAGCGCCGCGAATGCATACCTCCGTGCGCGTGAAGCGCTTATACGGTCATCGATGGCCGACCTCCCTGCGGGTAGCCGCCCGATGGCCGTGTTTGAGACCCACGTTCGCGCCGAATGCCCAGGCGCACTGCGTGGGACGCCTGTAGATCATATAGCGCCGCTTCCGAAAGGTGCATCCGTCGGACAGGAACGGGCACAGTTCGAAGACGCAAGATTTGCGGTGGAAGTCGGACAGAGCCTCGAAGCCGCTCAGCAACAGCGTCTAGAAACAGCGGTACAACGGTTTGCCACGACCGTGGCCTCGATTCGCTGGAGTAACCCGCTGGTCGCGTATCTCGTCAAGACGTTTATGGAAATAGAACTGGAACGTCGTCATATGCCTCAGCTTGATGTCTGTCGAGCGATCAGGGAATGGGTGGCCAGCGGCTATCGGAAGGTTCCTGTGCTCACACCGGCCGAACTGCGTGGAGCCATCGGACGTAGGTGGGAACGCGCCGTGGCTGCGCTGGGATGCGGAAAGTTTTCACCAGCGGACCCGAGGGAAGTGCTGAGGGCGCTGAGGCCCTATCAGCAGCCGGGCGGTCATCCCACCACGCGGGATGTCGAAGTGATGGAAATACAACTCTCGTTGGAAGAATCGCGGGCTAGAAAGGGCGCCACACGATCGCTCAGGCAGGCGCTGGGGATGTCAACGATTCGGAGCAAACGCTCAAAGCGGCGGCGTCCCCTCACCGCACTGAACGCTCCTCCCGAACCGATCGGCTGTAGCGGAAAACCAGACTATCTTTCCGAACCAGTGAAAGAACCGGCTGGTGAAAGTATCATGTATGTTAACCCGGGAGTAGCGGCCTGTGTACGTAGCCACGGATTGACGGTTCTGAATAATGATGAGTTGGTGTCAAAGACTTTGACAGCGGCTAAGCTTGAAGCTGCGGCAAAAAGATGCGGCTTCGAAGTGGAAAAAATCGCGAAGCCTAACAGGAATGCGACGATAAAATCCCAGCCAAAACGCCAGTCGTTTCGAAGTCTCGCGGTCGCGAAGATCGTGGCATGTCTGCACAAGGCTGGAGTCCAGATACCTCCCTCCGACTCTGACCTGTTGTCCAGCACCAGCGGGATCAAAACACATAGTCCGCAGGTCAAGTCAGCCATTGGCAACTGCCGAAGCGAATCTCTAGCCACAGCTTCCCGATAGGAGGAGCGGCGCCGGACGTTCGCCGCCTTCGGATTGACTGTCGAGGCTGAGCTTGCGGCGAACCCGCAGGCCGGTGAGCGACTGGCGGCTACAGGCGCTTCAGCCCGCTGCGAGCGCTGCTGTCCGACCCGTGGTAGCGCACTGCCGCTGCCCTCGCGGCCTGCTGCACATGGAAACGCGACGGCGCCGTGGCCTCCGCGAGCTGTTGACCGACGATAGGGGCGCGACCGCGCTTACGCCTGATGAGCTTATGTCGGCGTCACCTCAAGATATGCAGTTGCCTCGTCGCGTGAGGCAAACAGGGCCTCGAAGATACGACGGCCGAGTCCATAGTTGGCCTGCACAGTGCGCTCAGCTCTATCACGCTCAGATGCTCCCTCTAGCACCCGCGCGTTGCCTTGCGCGAGCGGCCCGAGCGGCTTGCCGCGTGCGTTTGCCGGGCCGACCATGACATGCGCGTTGGCACGCACACGCTTGACCTTCCCCGAGGCGGTGGGAGTGCGCAGATACAGCCGCCCGGCGTCGTCGACGCCGAACCACACGGGCGTCGGCATCGGATCGCCCGAGCGGCGATATGTCACCAGCAGGCAGTATTTGTGGCCGCGCAGCGCGTCGAAGCCGCGCACCGTTGCCTCGCCGTGCGCTGCGGCGTGACTGGCCGGGTCGCGCAGGCGGTCATACAACTGCAATAGCGACTTGCTCATGGACCGGCACCCTACCGTGCACAGCCGGTTTCCGGCCCGCTGCGGTGTTCTGAACGACTGAACGGAAGGGCTTCGCCAGCGCGTGCCAGGTCCGTGACGCCGGCTGCTCGGCGGTCAGCAAGCGCCATCGTCGTCTTGTAGGGCGGCGAGCCGCGCACGGACCTCGCTTGCATAGGAAACGAGCGCGGGGTCACGAACATCGTTGCGGTCGTGGTAGGCGTTATGCCGACGTTCGCATAACGCCTATTATCCCAACTTCCGGATTATGCCGACCTACCTCCCAAATCCACCTAGTGTCGTGAGTCATTGATTCGGTTGCAGTAGCGTGCGATGGGGTCGAGGATTTGGTCTGAGGTCTTGGTCCAGATGTAGGGGCGGGGGTTCTCGTTCCAGGTGTCGATCCAGCCGCGGATGTCGCTGTTGAGCTCGCGCACCGAGCGGTGACTGCCGCGGCGTAGCTTTTTGGTGGTGAGCTCTGAGAACCAGCGCTCGACGAGATTCAGCCACGAGCTCGATGTCGGGGTGAAGTGCAGAACGAAGCGGGGGTGCGCGAGCAGCCATTTTTGAATCGCTGGGGTCTTGTGGGTAGAGGCGTTATCGAGGATCACATGCACGTCCAGCTCAGCGGGGACTTCGTGGTCGAGTGTCTGCAGGAATTTCTTGAACTCCACGGCGCGGTGACGGGAGTGCAGCGACCCGATCACCTTGCCGGTCGTGATGTCCAGTGCGGCATAGAGGCTCGAGGTTCCTGAGCGCTTGTAGTCATGAGTCGCTCGCTCAGGCGTGCCCGGGAGCATCGGCAGGATCGGGGCGGTCCGATCGAGCGCTTGGATCTGGGACTTCTCATCCACACAAAGCACCACTGCGCGCTCGGGTGGGTCGAGATAAAGCCCGACGACATCACGGACCTTGGCCACGAACTGCGGGTCTTTGGAGAGCTTCCACGTCTCGGTGCGATGCGGCTGCAACCCAAACGCCCGCCAGATCCGGGAGACCGCGCTCTGTGAGAGCCCGACCTCAACGGCCATCGACCGCGTCGACCAATGTGTCGCGTCCTTCGGCGCGGACTCCAGCGTCTTGACGATCACCTCCTCGACCTGCGCGTCGCTGACCGTCCGCGGGCGCCCCGGACGCGGCTCGTCAAGCAACCCATCCAGGCGCAACTCCGCGAACCGCGAGCGCCACTTCGCGACCGTGTCACGCCCAATCGCCAACCGCTCCGCGATCTGGGTGTTCTTCAACCCCTCAGCAGCAGCCAACACGATCCTCGACCGCAACGCCAACGCCTGAGCACTACTGCGACGACGCGCCCACGCCTCCAACTGCTCACGCTCCACCTCACCGAGAACCAACTCAACCGCTATAGGACTAGGCATCCACCAAGCCTACACCCACTGCAGACGAACTAATAACTCACGACACTAGAGAGGCGACGATAACCGCGTGAGGCTCGGCATAAAAGCCGGGGCAGGATTGCTGCTTGGTGCGGGATGCGAGAGCAAGCCGAGAGCCGGGAAAGAGTGTTGCAGTTCGTCCAGAGTGATAGCCCGGAGCCGCTGGCGACCGCTTCCGCTCCTGCTTGAAGGGAGCGGTCGTTGCCTCAGCCACCAATACGGAGGACCTGTCAACCTTCACCGGCCAGTGAGAGATGGCAAACCCACAATCTGTCGTCGCCCTGCGTACGCGGGAAGACCTACAGCGGACGCAGCCGGACCGGCAGCGTCTTGTGCTGGTTGGCGAATGCGGACTCGACGTAGGTGCACTCGCCGGCGATCTGGATCTCGGGATAGCGCTTGAGCGTCTCCTCGATCAGGATCCGCAGCTCCAGGCGGGCGAGCGCCGTGCCCAGACAGAAGTGCCGGCCGCCAGCTCCGAACGCCTGGTGCTCGGCCTTGCGACGCAGATCAAAGCGATCGGGGTCCTGGAAGCGCGTCTCGTCACGATTGGACGACGGGTACCACATGACCAGCTTCTCACCCTCGCGGATGCGCTGCCCGTGCAGCTCGGTGTCGCGGGTGGCCGTGCGGGCGAAATGCGCGAACGCGGGGAACATGCGCAGCGACTCCTCGACCGCCGCTGGTACCAGCGAGGGGTCCTCGAGCACCATCCGTCGCGGCTCGGGGTTCTCCATCAGCGCGCGCATGCCGCTGCAGTAGGTCGCCTTCGTGCTGTCGTTCCCGGCGGCCATCAGCAGCAGGAACCCCATCACGATCTCGTGGTCCTCGAGCCGCTCACCGTCGAGCTCGGCGTGCACGAGCACGCTCGTCAGGTCATCGGTCGGCGCCGCGCGTCGTTCAGCGATCAGCTTGCCGCAGCGCGCGAACACCTCGGGCACCTCGCGCTCCATCACGCTCTGCGCGCCCTCGGGCGTCGCGTCCGGGTCGCCGGCGCCGACGATCGCGTTCATCAAGTTCGCCCACGCCTGGTCGTCCTCGGGCGCCAGGCCCATGAAGCTGCCGATCACCCGCGCCACCACCGGCTGGGCGACATCGTTGACGAGATCGCAGGTCTCCCGGCCCTCGAGCCGGTCGAGCATCTCGATCGTGATCGCGCGGATCGCGTCCTCGTGCTCGGCGATCCGCTTCGGCGTGAAGCCACGCTGAAACAGCGCCTTCAGCCGGTCGTGCTTGGGCGGGTCCATACCGATGAACATCGCCTGCTGCATCTCCAACGACAGACCTGCATTGGACGCGGTGAAACCGCCGACTTCCGAGGAGTAGGTCTGCCAGTCACGGCTGACCTCGAACACGTCCTCGGCGGTCGTCACCGACCAGAAGCCGTCTTCGTCGGGAAACTCGGCGATGCCGCTCGACCAGTGGACCGGGCACTCAGAGCGCAATCGCCGAAAGAGCTCAAGCGGCGGCCCCTGCCGGAAGTTGGCGCTGTCGGCGACGCCCAGCTCGTCAAGCGGTGTCTCCTCCTGGCTGGCAGTGCTCACAATGTCCCCTTCCCGTAGTCACGGTATGGCGTCCTGTAGCGGAGCCTACTCCACATAACTCCCCCCGTTGCGCCCTGGGCCGAAAGGCGCTGCGTAGCCCTCGCAGAGCGTCAAGCTGACGTAGGGCCTTCCGTCGCCGCCGCCCCAACACCACGCTCTCTAACCCATCTTCCCCGCTATCGCGCTTACAGCGGAGCGAGCGTATCGTTGGCCAAGGTCGCGTCTCAGAAGTGCTGTAAATAGCTTTGGGTGCTGTCGAGGTGACGGCGTAGGTTCCCTCTTGTCCTGCAAAGACGAAGAAGGAGGCCTACGCCGTGAGACGTACCGTACCGCCGTCGGCGGAGATTGAAGAGCAGATTGACCGGTTGCTTGCTGTGGGGGTTGGTGAGAACCCGCGGGAGTCGTTGTCGGGGCTCGCGAAGCTGGGTGCGAGGTTGATCATCCAGCGGGCTGTTGAGGATGAGTTCGACGCTTGGTTGGGCAGGGCGCGCTATGAGCGCCGGCCTGAGTATCAGCGCGGGCTGCGTAACTATGAGAGCGGGCTGCGAAACGGTTTTCGCCCGCGCAGGGTGCAGACCGGTGAGGGCGAGCTGCAGGTGGGGATCCCGCAGGTCAGAGCGGCCGCCGAGCCGTTCGTGTCCAAGCTGTTCCCGAGGGGGACCAAGTTGTTGCGTACCGAGCCGCTGAAGGCGATGGTGATCGGCGCGTTCGTCAGGGGCCTATCGATGCGCGACGTCGAGTCGCTGTGCGAGCAGGCCGGGCTCGGGAAGCTCTCGAAGTCGACCGCATCACGGATCTGCTCAGAGCTGCGCGAGCGCTTTGAGCAGTTCAAGCGCCGCGACCTCTACGACATCCACCTGGCTGCGCTGTTCCTTGACGCGGTCTTTCTGTCTGTCCGCCCGGATGGGCCCAAGGAGGGCGTGCTGGTCGCCTGGGGGTTTACCGAGGAGGGCGAGCGGGTGCTGCTGGGCGTGATGCTCGGGATGCGCGAGTCCCACGAGGACTGGCTGGCGCTGGGGCGCGATCTGATCGCCCGCGGGCTCGGAGCGCCGATGCTGATCGTCGCCGACGGCGCGCCGGGGCTGATCAAGGCCGTCGAGCAGTGCTGGCCCGCGTCAGACCGCCAGCACTGCGCTGTTCACCGTGTGCGCAACCTGCTCGCGAAGCTGCCCGAGCGCGAGCGCGTGCGAGGCGCGTACTGGCAGGCGCTGGACGAGGCCACAGGCGAGCGCGACGGCAAGCAACGACTCAAGGCCCTGGTCGAGGAACTCGACCAGGCCGGCTACACCGCTGCCGCCAGGTGCCTGGCCGACGATCTCCACGCGCTCGTCGTGCACCTGCGCTACCCACTACGCCACCGCCGCAGGTGGCGATCAACCAACTTGCTCGAGCGATCCCTTGGCGAGGTCAAGCGCCGTACCAAGGTGATCGGCAGGTTCCCCGGCGAGACCAGCTGCCTCACCCTTGTCTGGGCCGTGCTCGACCTCTACATCGGCCACGCCACCAACGGCATCAAGTTCACACAGCTCGAGCGCCAACGCTTCAAGCAGATCAGATACGACGGCAGTCAACCGACGATCCCCCAGGAGGTGAGCGCCGCGTAAACTAACAACCACCGGGAACCTGAACCACGACGAATTTACAGCAGCTCAGGGACGCGACCCGGCCAAGGCCGAGACTTGCGCCTTGGACGAGCGGGAGCACTGACGAGCTTCGCCGCCGACACTTCCGCAGTGCGCTCCGCAACCAGGCGCCTGCCGAGCGTCTGCGAGTGCTGTCGCTGCTCATCCTGAGCGAAGCCAGATTGAGCCTGACTCTCAATCTTGCTTGGGCCGCCGCCCCGGTGCGCTAGCGTCGCAGCGTACCCAAGCCATCCTCGGCTCTCTGAACTATGCGACGAAGACGAACGACCGTGCGCCGGCGACCCCGCACTCGCACTGATCGGTATACGAAGGAAGCGCCTGCCGAGGCGCCTCATCCCCATGCTGTCCTTGGTAGGTATCTGGAACGGACTCGGGGCGCCGTGGGTCGTGCGTGGCGAGTCCTTATTGTCGTGGGCGTCCTCTGCGGCCTATGCCTCAACCTACCGCGTGTCGCGAACCTATTCGGGTTGGATAGCACTACATCGGCTCCTGTCTACTCCGGCTCGACACAGGAAGCTCACCCTTCCGTGGCTGTGTGGTCGAGTGGTACACGCCGGCCCTCCGGGCAGGAGGATGTTTTTTGGACGCACGACAACCAACTGTGGGAGGCGGTCCCGGACAACGGGTGGCAGCCGTCGCCGGTGCCAGGCATCAGCGATGTGGCTAGCGCCCCCGTCGCGGCAGTCGACGCTGCCCTAGACGAGGAGGTCGTCTACTGGACCGGGACGGACAACCAGCTCTGAAGACGTTTGGGCGGGAAGATGGTTGGGGCCCCACGACCTCGAAATGGGCTCGCTGGGGTCCGCTCCGAGCGTCGCCGTGTGGCCCAGCATTACTCGCAACAACCCCGGCCAGCAAGACGTCTTCTGGAAGGGATCGGGCGACAACCGACTGTGGGAGGCAGTTATGAACAGCGGGTGGCGAGCGCCGTCGCCGGTACCGGGCGTCAGCAACGTGGCCTTAGCGCCAGCGGCAGTCGTCGATTCCGCGCTAAACCAAGAGGACATATTCTGGACAGGAACCGACGGTCATCTCTGGCAGGAGGTGTGGGCGGGAGAATGGGCGGGACCTGACGAGCTGGCAATGGGCTCCTTGGGATCGGCCCCGAGCGTAGCCGTGTGGCCTACCGCAACGCGCAACACGCCCGGCCAGCTAGATGTTTTTTGGAAGGGATCGGGTGATAACCGGCTGTGGGAGGCAGTCATGGACCATGCGTGGCAAGGGCCCCGGTCAGTACCTGGTGTCAGCAATGTCGCATCGGCCCCTGCCGCAGTGGTCAATGCCGCTCGTGACCAAGAGGAAATCTACTGGATAGGGACGGACAACCAGCTCTGGAGAGAGATCTGGGCGGGAAAATGGTCGGGGCCGTTCAAGCAAGAGGGAACACACATCTCAAGCAGTCGTATTATGCGGACTCTGGATTATGCGGACCTGGTGTTTGTGAATGGAGTTCTTGGGTGGTGATCTCGGTTGGGGTGGCCGCATAATCATAGTGCCTCGAGGAAGGCGAGGAGTGTGTCGGGTGGCTGGTAGCGGCCGGGCTTGCCGTTGAGGGGTGTGGTTCGGGAGAGTGCTTTTTCCTTGGTTGCGAGGTCGGCTTGTAGGTATATCCGGGGTGGTCTGGATCTGCTCGTGGCCGAGCCAGAGGGCGATCACGGAGGTGTCGATCCCTGCGTGTAGGAGTCGCATCGCGGCGGTGTGGCGCAGCACGTGGGGGGTGATTTTCTTTGTGCGTAGTGAGGGGCAACGTTCGGCGGCATGCGCGGCGTGTTTGGAGAGTAGGCGCTCAAGTGCGTCGCGGGTGAGCGGGCGGCCGGTGCTGGTTGAGAAGAGCGGCTCTGGGTCTTCGCCGCGGCGCTCGGCGAGCCAGTTTCCTAGCACCGCCAGTTGCCGCATAAAACGCTACCTTGCTGGAGGAGATCGAGCTAATGATCAGGGTAAAGCTTGCAGTCGGTTTCGCCATTGTCGGCTGGGCTCTCGCTTTCACGGTGGCGCCGGCATTCGCCGAATTCACATCGAAGAACAAAGAATCAAAAGGCAGCGTCGAAGTCGCCGAAGCGACGCTGGAAGCGGGTGGCGCCACAGTCGTATGTCACGCTTTTGAAGAATCGCTCAGCAAAGGCACGTGGACGATCAAGAAAGGCGGCGAAGCATCAACCGAAGGGCCTGACGTCCTGCTCAATATTGCAAAATGGGGCAGCTGTGCCGGTCGTTCTAGTGAAATCAGCGAAACCAAAGCGGAAATCAGCGAATGTCAGCTGGAAGTGGCTGAGCCTGGAGAAGAAGCGTCGGTGAAAGCAAAGCTGGTGACCGCATGCTTGATCAAAATTTCTTCCTGTGAAGTGAAGCTAGAACCGAAAGAAAACGAAAAACTTACTAGCGTGTCCCTTGACGCCAGTGGCTCGGAAGATGAAAATCTATTTCTCGATCCGGAAGTCACGAACGTCGCCACGACTGTCAAAGGTTCGTGTCCAGGGATCAAAGCAGGCGAAAAAGGGATGCTGAAAGGCGAGCTCGAGGCGTACCAGGTGCAGCCAGCGGTGCTAGGGGATTTCACACTTAGTACAGACCGGCCATTTGTCTTTGCGGGCTCTAGTACCGCGGTTATCACAATCAAACGCCGGGAAGGCTTCACGGGAAAAATAGGAGGAATCATTAAAATTCAGCCGGGAGCCTTTACGGAGGAAGAACCAGGGTGGGAAACATGTATCCGCGAAACATACAGCGTGGGGCAGTCATGTAAATTTAACCTGCTATATAACAGTGCACTAGGGCCTGCGAACTATAGTCTGAATATTTGGGGCGGGAGCGGTATTGTGTCTCAGGTTGTCGTCAGAGGTCGATAGCTCACTTAGAGCGCCTGACAAAAGAGGTTTGGGATGCTGTCGTCGTAGACGGCATCTGGCGAGACCTCTGGTTAGTGATAGGGCCGGTTTCGCTAGCCCCCCGTCACCTTTGATGGTGCCACAGATGTGCGGGGCGGGAAGCGCCCACCAGCCACGCGAGCGGCGCGCGCTGGGCACGATCCTCAACACGTCACGAACAGGGCGTGCAGCCTGAAACCCCAAGAAGAATCCTCACCGTGGCGACGGGCGCGGGCAGAGATTGCACTCGCGATTGGCAGCGTCGGGCCGATGATCGGGTTCCTCGACGGACCGGCGACTTCGACATTAAGGAAGGCATCGCGGGCGCCTGGACTGACGACGGGCGCGTCGCAGATCGCGCTCACGTAGCCGCGGGTTAGGTCACGTGGTGCCACCTCGTGACCTCCCTCTTCAGATAGCACTCACTATCTGAAAAGACGCCAAGAGCAGAAACCGGCTCCAGCTCTAAGTAAAACGGCATTGGGGCTAACTATGCCGACGTTTTTGCCCTCCTCGGGTCCGAGAAGCCCGCCCTACTCAGGGTCGCTGCGACAGTGTCGGTATAGCCGCGGGGTCGGCATGATCGCGCTACGTGCCCGCGACCTCGGCCGTGCTCGACGCGTTCGCCGGTCCATGGCAGTCGTTTGATGGCGCTGCGTAGCTGGTGGGCGTGCACGCGTGTGTAGCGTTGTGTCGAGTCGAGGTGCTTGTGTCCGAGCAGCTCTTGGATTTGGCGTAGGTTCGCGCCAGCGCTGAGCAACTCGGTGGCGAACACGTGGCGCAGCGTGTGCGGCGTGATGCGCTTGCGCTTGTTGACCCCGGCCGCCGTGGCGTAGCGGCGAAACGTGAGCGCCATGTTCGCGGGCGTCAGGCGCCGGCCGTGCACGCCAAGGAACAGCGCCTGCTCGCCGCTCTGCGGGCGCACGGCCTCATACGCGACGAACAGCGGCACGAGGCCGGTGTGGATCGGCACGACGCGCTGGCGCCCGCCCTTCGCGTTGCGCACACGGATCAGCCGGCGGTCGAGATCGACGTCATCGACGTCGAGGCCGAGCAGCTCTGAGCGGCGCAGCCCGCCATAGGAGAACAAGGCCAGCAGCAGACGGTCGCGCTGCACCTTGCCGGCGTGCAGCCGCTTCCACACTCCCTCTTGCCCGGCACGTCCAGCAGACGCGCAAGCTCGCCACGGTCAAGCACGTCTGGTAGCGCTTCGCGCTTCTTCGGGGTGCGCAGCACGTGCACGGGGTCGCGCTCCAGGTAGTCGCTCTCGACGCAGAAGCAAAAGAAGCAGCGAAGCGCCGCGACCGTGCGCGACTGGCTCGACGGCGCTGGCCGGTGCGTGGCCTCCGCCGCCAAGAACCGACGCAGATCCGGCGTGCGGATCTCCGCCAGCGCTGCGATGCCCTCGTCGCGCAGGAACTCGAGGCAGGCGCGCACGTCGCGCTCATACGCCTTGCACGTCAAGTCCGCGAGACGACGCTCGATACGGCAGTAGATCAGGAAGTCAGACAGCGCGTTGAACATCGGGGGCCTCCGTTCTCGGGCAGGCCCCGCTAGCTCGATCCTCCTTAGCGTGTCGAGTCTCCGGCTTATCGATTTGCTAAGGAAAAGCCCCGCTAACGCGGGGTTTTTCTATAGCTCTAGTCGCTGGGTTCTTGACTGGATAGGCGTTGCCGTTGGGTGCCGGAAAGTCGATGCGTCTGTCTGATGGCGCTGGGGGATGGATAGGGCGCGGCGCTATGGCGGCGGGCGTGGGCGGCCACGCAGGCGTGGTCTGCGGGAGCTGGCCAGGCGCCTCGCGAGCGAGAACCCGACGTGGGGATACCGGCGTATCGCCGGTGAGCTTCGACGCCTCGGCGTGCAGGCAGCACCTTCTACGGTTTGGGCGATCCTTAAAGACTCGGGCATCGACGCCGCGCCGCGACGGAGTGGGCCGCCGTGGTCCATCTTTTTGCATGCGCATGCGCAGGGTGTCCTGGCGTGCGATTCTTCACGGTCGACACGGTTCTGCTCAGGCGCCTGTATGTGTTGTTCTTCATCAGCTCTCGAGCAGGCGCGTGCACCTGGCGGGCGTGACGGCGAAGCCGAGTGCGGCGTGGGCTGCTCAACAAGCGAGGAATCTAACGATGGCGTTGCAAGATCGCGGCGAGCGATTCCGCTTCGTGATCCACGACCGCGACAGCAAGTTTGGTGCTTCCTTCGATGAGGTATTCGAGACCGAGGGGATCAAGGTCATCCGCACACCCATCGGGGCACCTCAGGCAAACGCTTTGGTTTCATAGTGCACCTCTTTGGGATAGATGGTTGGGTGGGTTCTCGGTCGGTGAGGTGTCCCCCGAGGTGTTTGACGAGTCTGGGGTCGCCGGGTTCGGGTGGGTGGTAGAGCCGCTCGTTGGCCTTCTCGGATTTCAGTAGGCCGGCGTCGTGCCAGGCCTTGATGGTGCTGGTGTGTACGTCGAGTTGCTTGGCGATCTCTTTGGTTGTGAGCAGGCCGCGGGCGTGGAGTCGTTGCGCGTGGCTTGGGAGGTTGCTGGCGCGGCGGAGGTGGAGCACGATCGCGGCGGTGAACGGCTTGCCGATGCCGGAGCGGCTGGCGGTGTGGTTGAGCTCGGTGGCGGTCTCGGCATCGGTGTTCTCGTCGAGCAGTTGGTCGAGGAGAACAAGGGTGTCGGGGTTGGTCTGGCGTGCCTTCCACGCGCTGAGGGGGATCGGATCGTCATGCGTCGGGCCTGGCCGCCGCGGAATGCGGTCGCCGAGCGATTCGTCGCAACGGTCAGACGAGAGTGTGTCGACTGGCTGCTGATCACCACGGTCGGCACCTACAGCACGTTCTCCGCGAGTTCGTCGACCACTACAACCGCCATAGGCCACACCGTGCGCTCGGCCTCACGCCACCCGAGCCCCGCTCGCCAGCAGGATCACTCGAAACCCCGAGAGCCGCCGCAGTCCGCAGACACGACCGGCTCGGCGGCCTCATCCACGAGTATGCGCTCACCGCCTAAAACTCCGCCCGACCGAATAAAGGCACCTTACAGGCCTGCCAGGGTTGCGTGGCGCTTCGCGGCGCCACGCAACCACTTCGCTGCCTCAACAGCCTTTGCAGTACGCCCTTATCTCGATTAGTTCTTCGCTTGTGTTTACAAATTTTAGCTTCAAGCCGGACCGTTCGAATGGGCCCGCCGGCCCGTCGAATGAGACTTCGAGTATGTTTTCGTTTCCGGTTTCTAGTTTCGCTGGACTCTGTATTCCTTTACTCGCACTGTAGGTTTCTTTGAAGCTGGTGGTCATTTCATCGACGGGCTGAAGTTGTGAAATGACGGAGTTGCCGCTTCCTTTCTTGTGGCCGACCACGATCGGGTGTTCAGCGCCAGGGCATGAGATTTCGGCAAATACTTTTCCTATCGCCGGCTTCATGTCCAAGCCGACCGATGGGTTCGGTGTGCCAGCGCCGGAGATGTACCCGAGCAGCCCTCTGATTTCCGCTGTTTTTACATTTTCGCAAGCCCCATATGTACTATCTACACAATTATTGAGTCCGAGGGTTCCCACGACTTCGGATTTTGTTAAGCCTTCTATCGGCGGTTCCGTTGGGATTTCGGGCGGTAATGGTGGTGGCTCTAGTAAGCCCATTTCGTTTTCAGTGAGCAGGGCGTCATTTTGTCGCGCGGGCGCGGCTGGCGTTCCGCAGCTTACCGTGTGACCGCCAACTCCTTCAAGCACAGCTTCCGATCCTTTGCCTGTAATACCTCGGTTGACGATGCTCGCGGAGCGCAGCCATTCGAATTTGCCACCTTTGCCTTTTCCTACCTTTTCAGTACATCCTGAGTCACTATACTGGCCTGTTGTATCCGTAACGCATCGGCCCCATTCAGGTCGTACCAGCGCTGCGGCTCCGGCAGTTGGTAGGTTCACTATCGCCGCAGCGATAGAGCAAAGCAATACGGTAATCGATATGTGTTTCATGACCACTCCTCCTCCGTTGTTCGGTTAATCGACGGACGTCGAACTGTCGCGGTCCAGCCCGACATGATCCCCAGCTCGGCTGGACGAGATGACAAAGCGCACCAGCCGGGGAACTCCGGTTTAGCATGTACCACCAACGCGCGCAAGAGCACACCGACACGCCGCAGTCGCTCGACATCCAAATCTCGTTTACAGCAGGTAGTTTCCGATACAACGCCCGCCGACAGACAGAGACAACTCGGGCAAACTCGGCGTGTGGGGTGCGTTTATTCGATCGGATCAGGCCTTTGGGGTGCCATAACGCGACCGTGTGTTGGTAGCGAGCGTTTTGGTCGTTCGAGCCCGTAGTGTCGCTGGCTCCGTCGATGATGGGAGGAGCTTGGTGCTGGGGTCGTTCGTGTATGCGTTGCGGCCCGCCGACCGTGCTTTCCTGGCTGCGGCGAGCCGGCTACTCCCGAGGGCGCGGTGGCGTTCGTTCTTCGTGACCCCGGAGACGCTGCTCGCGTGGCACCGCCGGCTCGTAGCCCGTCGCTGGACGTACCCGGGGCGGGGTCCCGAGCGCCCCAAGGTCAGCCGGGATGTCCGCGGGTTGGTGTTGGGGCTCGCTCGGGAGAACCCGCGGTGGGATACCAGCGGATCGCCGGGGAGCTGGGCGCGCTCGGGGGTCCAGGTCTCCCTAACGAGCGTCCGTAGGATCTGAACCGAATGAGCCGACACGACGCTAGTTGGTCAATTAGAATCAGGCTGCGCGGGCTATTTCGTCATGCGAAATACTCCGACTGAGAGCGCTTTCGATGGCAGCCTGAAGGGGGTAGGCACGGTGAGACCAGACTCATGTCCAGGCAACGAGAGGGGTTGGTCTCAAGGGAGCTTCTGGTCTGCGCTGGGCGCGGTTCTCACGTGTTCGCTCGTCTGGGGTGTGGCTCCTTCCGTGGCAGAGGGGAAGGCGTCGCGGCCTCAATACGCGTTTGCGGCTCGGGCGCATGTATCCGTGGCGGCGCCGTCAAGCATCGCGCCGGGGGGCTTGATGCTTCTCACGGGACGAGTTTCATCGCAGAGGCCAGGTCTGCGGGTGGTGCTTCAAGAGCGCGACGGTAGCTCCTGGCGCAGCGTTGCGCGCGGATCGACAGCAGTAGGAGGAACTTATCTGCTGAGCGCACGCGCTCCCCGCCACGGAGGGCCGCTGAGGCTGCGCGTAGCGGCGAGCCGTGGCAGGAAGCTCCTGGCGACCTCGACCACAAGGAGCGTGAGGGTCAGGCCAGGTGCCCCATCGACTGCGGGGTCTTCCACGGCGACGACGGTTGTGGCTTCCACGGCGATCAAGTCGCTCCCGGCTCCGGGGAGTCCTGGGACAGTCATGCTCGCCGGGGATCAAGCGATCACGAAGGGTTCTGTGCTGGCCGCGTCGGTCGGCCCGAGCACTCCCTACGGCTTCCTCGGGATGGTCGTATCGGTTACACATGCCGGCGGCGAGACCGCCGTTCAGACCACTCCGACGACCCTGCAGGCTGCGCTACCCGAAGGAACCTTCGAACTCACCAATGCCACCCAGGTCAACCCCGCGAGCGCCGCTGCACTCCGGCCCGCTGTCGACTCCGCCCGCGGCGCGAGCGACGATGACAACGGCGCCCTCAACGAGGATCTCTCCAAGGCGATCTCCTGCGAGGGTGGCGCCACGTTCTCCGCGACAGGGTCCGTGGGCCTCAGCGCAACACCGAAGCTCTCGCTCTCGTGGTCGCTGTTCCATGGGGTCTCGGCGTCGTTCACGGAGACCGTGACAGCCAGCGCGTCGCTCTCCGGCTCAGTCTCGGCCGCAGGCAACTGCGTCTTCCAAAAGACGGGGCTGCTCCCAGAGCCCGTCGATCTCGGCACCTTCGTTGGAGATGTCCTCGGCGTGCCCGTAGTCGTCACGCTCGAGGGGCAGATCTATCTCGACGGCAAGGCCGAAGCCCAGGGCAGCGTGAGCGCGGGCATATCCGGCCAAGCATCCGCAAGCGGCGGCCTCGCCTACTCGCACGGCAAAGTCTCGATCATCGGCCCCTCGACATCGCTGCACTTCGGTGCGCAAGGACCCACCGTTCAGGCCGGCGCGTCAGTCGGCGCACACCTGACCCCCGAGTTGCAAGTCCTGCTCTACGGGGTAGGCGGCCCCGTCTTCGACGCGACAACGGGCCTGGACTTCGCCGCCAACACCCAGCAGACCCCGTGGTGGACTTTGACCTCACCGCTGACGGTCACAGCCGCACTCGAAATACCAGACCTCGGGCTGAGCTCGCCCGCACTGACCCTCTATAGCCACACGTTCACGATCGCCCAAGCCTCCGGTCCGTTCGGCCCCGTCGCACCGCCCCCGCCGCCACCGCCACCGCCTCCCGCTCCAGTTACCCCGTCGTCCGGACCGACGCTCATCTTTGACGGCGATTCGGCGATACCCGAAGAAGACGCAGAAAACGGCCAGCCCGGGGATCGCTCGTTCATGGACTGGGCTGGCGCGACAGGACAGAGCGCCGAAGTGCAGGAAACCCTTCCAGCCGACCTTTCCAGCTTCCGGTGCGTCGCGTTGTTGGACAACGAGTCGCTCGCCGAGAGCGAAACGGCTGCGCTGGAAGCCTATATCCGTGAGGGCGGGACGATCGTAGCGATCGGCGAGCATGAAGGCGCCCCTTACGCCGAAGGAGACGAAACACTCAACCACTTCGCGGAATCGCTCGGTGTTGGGCTCACACTCGACGCGGACTCCTACGACTTTGGGCCCAACGTCACCACGAACATCTACCCCTCGCCATTCACGGAAGGCGTGAGCGAGCTGGGGGACAACTGGGTATCCAGCATCAGCGTTTCCACGTCCGGGTCGGCCCAACCGCTCGTAGGCACGGCAGAAGACGGCTCAGCGACCCTTGTAGGTGAGCAGTCGGTGGGGAAAGGCACGTTCGTGATGGCAGGAGACTCGAACATGTTCACCGACGATAACGAAGAATTCTACGAAGACTACGACAACGGCCAGTTCGTTCGTGACCTGTGCCCATAACCCGATCTAGGAGGCAGCAAAATGCCAGAGCGCTCTGAGGGTCTACCACTTGACATGATCCGCTCGCGTGCCCGCATATATGTGGCCGCACGCGGCGAGACTGAGACGAACCTGTACATCCACGACGCGGTCTATCGCGAGGGCGAGGTGATTCTGCCGGACAGCGGGGACATCGTCATCCCCGGCGACAGCGTAATCGTGTTCGCGGACGACGAGCCGCTGAAGAACTGGGGGCATGCCTGTCGCTATCTGCTGCATGATCCGACAAGCGGCGAGCTGACTAGTGTGATCGAGGCGCTTCTACCTCCGACGCTTGACTTCGGCGAGCAGTTCGTGGCGTTTCACACGCCGGTGCAGCATCCCCCTCCGGGACTGACCCAGCAATGGCCGATCATCGCGTTTCCTGAATGGATCTTCTTCGAGCCGGCGGATCGCTGGCACGCGATCCTATACGCCGGAGCATCGATGAACCGCCACGTCAATGACATCGAGTTCCTGTACCGCACGCTGGTGCACGTCTACGGGATCCCACGGGAAAACATCACAGTCCTCAGCTACGACGGCACGCTGGCATACAACAACGCAAACTGGGCACCCTACACCGGCCCGATCGAGCCCTGGCCCGGAAACAACACGCCCTACCAGGTCTCGATCAACGGACCCGGCACACGAGCAGAACTACTAGCAGCGATCGCGGCAGTCGGCGAGCGCCTCGGTCCCGACGACAATCTCCTACTGCACACCAACAACCACGGCAATCGCGTCGGCGACGAATCGAGGATCATTACCTACTCGGGCCCGGAAATCTCAGAAGACGACCTGAAAAATGCCGTAGCGGTACTGCCGGCATTCAACTCGCTGATGGTGATGATGGAGCAGTGCTTCTCGGGCGGCTTTATCCAGCCGATCATAGACGCCTCGCCAGCGCGCTGCACGAGCGTCGCGACGGCCGTCGATGCAAGCACACCGTCAGCTGGCGGCCCCGACTTCGATCCGTTCGCGCTCGACTGGATCCAGGCAATGGCAGGAGCCCAGCCCGACGGCTCGGTGCTCTCACCCGCGCCAGCGAAGGACGCTCAGGGCTTCGTCACCGCACAGAACGCATTCGAATACGCCCGTGACACCGATACCGGCTCCGGCGACGATCCTCAGTTTCAAGCCAACGCGTGCGGCGCGGCGACAACGCTCGCATCCGAGCGCCCATTCATCCCCATCCCAATCCCCTGGCGCTACCCCTTCCCCTGGGACATCCTCCCCGACCCCAGCCCTGAACAGATCGCCGAACTCGTCGGGGCACCCGAGCCCGCACTAGAAAGCGGACGCCTCGCAAGCCACCTGTCGGAGGTTCTCAATAACGTCGGCAGCGAGATCGCTCGCGCAGTGCGCGACACGCTCAACGCCCAAGCGTAAATGGGCCGGCACACCTGACGCGAGGTTGTCCCGTTCGCCGTAGAAGTCTGTGGCGGGGATGAACGTGTTCTCCTTGGTCGTGGTGTGGGTGGCGGTGCGCTGGGCGAGGAGGTCGCGCTCGACGGCGAGGGCGAGCTTCGGTGGGCAAAACTTGGCGGCGCGCAAACCATGTGTCTGTGAGGGCCCCGGCGCCGGTGATCGGCTGATCCCTGCGCGCGCCCTCCCGCAGCGGCCGCTAGTCTCCTGATGCTCCTCTACAAACGCCCGATCCGCCCCTATCGGGCATTGAAGACCAGGAGCTGAACGCGATGACCGAGCCGCTACCGATCACAGCTGTGCTCGCCGATGTGGATGGCACACTCGTGACGCAGGAGAAGCTTCTGAGCGAGCGTGCGATCACGGCCGTCGGCTGTTTGCGCGAGCAGGGCATCGAGTTCGCCGTGACCAGCGGCCGTCCTCCCCGCGGCATGTCGATGCTGATCGAGCCGCTCGCCCTGACCACGCCAATCTCGGCCTTCAATGGCGGGTTGATCGTGCGCCCGGACATGTCGGTTCTGGAGCAGAAGACTGTCCCCGAAGCGGTCGTCGGCCTGGCAATCGAGCTGCTATCCGCGGCCGGGCTCGACGTGTGGCTGTATAGCGGCGCCGACTGGCTCGTTCGCGACCCCAAGGCTCCCCACGTGGACCGGGAGTCGAGCACGGTGAGGTTCGAGCCGACAGTGGTGAAAAGCTTCGACGGCGTCAAGGACATTGCCAAGATCGTGGGAATCTCCGATGACCACGACTTGGTGGCGGCGACCACGGAGCAGGCGCGCGAGGAGTTCGGCGACCATGTCTCCGCTGCGCAATCCCAGCCTTACTATCTGGACATCACCCATCCTCGGGCGAACAAGGGCGAGGTCGTCAACTACCTCTCCGCGCATCTCGGCATTCCGGGCAACCAGTTCGTGACGATTGGGGATATGCCCAACGATGTCCTCATGTTCGCCCGCTCTGGCCTCAGCATTGCGATGGGCAACGCGAGCCTGGAGGTGCAGCGCGCCGCCCGGTGCGTGACCGTCTCCAACGAGCAGGAGGGGTTTGCAAAGGCGATGGAGCGCTTCGTGCTACGCGGAGCGATACGGGGAAAGTAGTTGCTTTGCCAACCGTCACCGCCGCTCATGCATGGCTACACGCGGAGCCGACTGCAGACAACTGCCATGGGCGAAACCTCTCGGCGTGCAAACTAGGCGTTGATGGCGGCGCCGGCGGTCGCGGTCGGCTGATGTCGCTGTCGGCGGGTGTCAGGCAGCTTGGCTGGCTGTGTCAGGTGCGACGGAGCTCGTTGTCTGGCGTGCCTCTTGCTTCATCTCGATCGCGCGGCGGTCACTCCTGCTGTTGAGAGCAGAAGCTGCGGGCGCCAGCCGAGCAACGGTGTGGGTGCTGGGAAGTCAATTTCGTGCTGATTTGAGGTGTTGTTGGGAGCGTCGAGTGGTTTGCTCGAGGTGTCGGCGCGTGGCGGAGAGATATCGCGGAATCTGGCGTCGACGCCACGAGGCAACATAAGCAGGCGTTGCGCAGGATCGACACCTGTTACCCGAGCGCCTCCGGCTGCGATCAGCGCCGCGTTTCCCGTTCCGCATCCTACGTCGACGAGATGCTCAGCTGCGCATGGGTCGGCGTGATCGATCACGACTTGCGTCGCTGGAAGCAACTGCGCGGCCATGTGCTCGTACTCATCGAGACTCCAGTCAATGGGGCCGGGTGAATATATTCGGCAGATTCCCGCTTCAGCTTGGTTGCATACACAGTCGTCTCGGTTGGCAGCGAGTTTGGCGATCGGGTCGCTCGCGCAAGGACGGGAACCGGTGTCGGATCCCCCAGCGTCCAGCGGGCGTCCGTCTCCACGAGTCCTTCTATGTAGAGCTCGAGTTCTGCTACGGAGGCCCGCCACCGCGGGGTTTTTCTATAGCCTGCCATCAGTAGGCCATCGGAGAAGGGCTGATGTGACCGAAATCCAGTACGAGGCTGATATCCGTTGCACCGCCGAGAAGATTTTCGATGCCATCGTCGACCTGCGCGGCTACGACCGCTGGCTCACAACGTCGAAGGGATACCTGGGTACCACCGATATCTCCTCTGATCCGGTCGCTCTCGGAACAACCTACGTCGAGTCCAGTCCCGCCGGTGTGCGTTACGGAACGGTTACGGAGTTCGAGCCGCCAACTCAGGTCACATTCCACCAGCCGATGTCGATGAAACCGCGATTTCTGGGGAGCATCGATATCCATTTGTGCTACACGCTCACCCCAGCCGCAGCCTCGACCCACGTGCGCCGAGTTTGCACAGTCACGATTCATTGGCCGCTAAAGCTTGCTCAACGGTCGATATTGCGAGAATTCCGGACTGAGAACGAGCGCACCCTGCTTGCGCTGAAGGGCTTCGCCGAGGGGCCGGTGCAGCTCTAGGCCTTCAGGTGGGGGTACTCGTTGGTAACGAGCGTCCGATAGCGCTCGTAGATGGGTTTGGTGATCGGGATCAGCTCGAGCGCGGCTCTGATGTCCCCGCCGGTCTTGATGCGGCGTCTTGCGATCGCGTAGGCGATGTTTTCGCGGCCTTGGAAGTACCGGTTGGCCGTCTCCGAGGACATCGTCATCCGTACCCGGGGTGACCAGTCGACCTCGTCGGTCCACTCCCACACCAGGTTCGTTTTCTCGCTGGGCCGGCCGGCTCTGACATTCATCACTAGGTCGAAGTCCTCGAACTCAAAGCGCTGCGGCACGTCGGCGTCCCGCAGCGTCGGCCCCATGTCGGGGTCCTCATTCATCATCTGGAAGATCCGATCCATTACCCCACGGAACTCCTCCGACGATGTAAATGGACTTGCCATCCGCATCCTCTACCCGTCCTGTCGCTGGCTACACGAGAGATTGGGTGCCTGCACGACTAGTCGTGCAGCTGCGCCCGCGCGCTCTCCACAAGCGTGCTGCCGCTCTTGAGCTCGCTCAGCGCGGCCAGCATCGCGTCCAGCTCGCAATCCACCTTCGCCGGCCACGGCTTAGGGGGGTGATCGTCGAGAGTCTTCAGGCCGTTGCCGGTGATGATCGCCACGACCGTGTCGTCGGGGGCGAACCGTCCGGAGGCGGCGAGTTTCTCCAGGACCGCGACCGTTGTGCCGCCCGCCGGCTCGGTCAGCAGGCCCTCGGTAGCCGCGAGCAGATCGATGCCGGCAAAGATCTCCGGATCGCTGGCGAAGGCTGCGGTTCCGCCGCGTTTGAGCACGGCATCGATCACCAGATAGCCATCGCCGGGCGCGCCGATCGCGAGCGAATGCGCCGCCGTCTCAGGCGTCACCGGAACGATCTCGGCCTCCTCGGCGATGATCGCGGTCGCGATCGGGTTGCAGCCGCTGGGCTGGGCGATATGGATGCGCGTCGCGGCGGTCTCGGAGAGCCCCAGCAGTTGCAGCTCGCCGAGGCCCTTATGCAGGCGCGAGGAGAGGGTGCCGCCGGCTGCAGCGGTGACGATGTGATCGGGCGCCTGCCAGTCCAGCTGCTCGACGATCTCGAAGGCAGCCGTCTTGGCCCCCTCTGCATAGAACGGCCGCAAGGTGATGTTGGCGAAGTCCATGCCAGTGCGTTCGGCCAGCTCGCGACAGCGGCGGTTGGCTTCGTCGTAGTTGCCCTCCACCTGGCAGACCTTCGCGCCGAGCGCCATGCACACGCGAGCCTTCGTGTCCTCGAGACGGTTGGGGTAGAAGACGTACGCGTCCACTCCCGCCTTGGCGGCCAGCGAGGCGACGGCGGTGCCGACATTGCCGGTGGAGACACAGCCGATCTCTGTGCCTCCGCGCTCCAGCAGCCTTGCCACCGACATTGAGACCACGCGGTCCTTGTAGGAGAGGCTCGGCCGATTGCTGGAGTCGTCCTTGAGGTACAGGTTGCTGAGTCCCAGCTCGGCGCCTAGTCGGTCAGCGTGGATCAGCGGGGTGTAACCGGCGTAGCGCCCGACGCGCGCCTGCGCCGAGGCGTCGACGATTGGCAGCAGCTCCTCGAAGTGCCAAATGTTGTGCGGGCGCTCAGAGGTGGGCACCTCCTTGAAGTGGCGCGCGGCCAGCTCGTAGTCGTAGACGACGTCGAGCCCCTTGCCGCAGTCCGGGCACGCGAACACGGCCTGCTCGAGCGGGTAGTGCTTCTCGCAGCGGTGGCAGGCCAGGCCGGTCGCGCACGAACGCGTCCGCTGCCCCGAGCCCTGCGGGGGACTCTGTGCGGTCTGTGTGCTCATGCGATCACCTTGAACGATACGCCTGGCCACGGCGTCTGTGCGCTGTGCTCGTCGTGGCCGAACGCGATCCACAGCTCCTCGGCGAGGTGGGGGGCGAACGGGCCGAGCACCTGGGCGAGCACGGTCAGTGCCTCGATCAGCGCATCGCTATTAGCGCGGTCGAGCTCGCCCTGACGCTCAGCCACCCGTTTCTCGAAGTCCTTAATCCGATCGAACAGGCGCATGACGTTGCGCACGGCGCTGTGCATCTCGAGGCTCTCCATATCCTCGGTGATTCGCCTCACGCCGTTATCGCACCACTCCGCGAGTTTTGTCCTCAGGTGCTCGGTCTTGTCTCTGATGGGCTCGTCCCCGGCACTGGCGTAGGTGGCCGGGACGGTACGATCGCGCTCGGCCTGTGCGTAGGCGAGCTTCGCGTGCGAGTACTCCCAGACCTGCGTGAGGAATCGGTGGCAGTGCAGCACGGCCGAGTCGCTCCAGTTCAGCGACTTCTGGGGGCGCGCGGCGTAGAGGACGGCGAGGCGCACCGTGTCTGCGCCGTAGCGCCCGACGAGCTCGTCGGGATCGACCACGTTGCCCAGGTGCTTGCTCATCTTGCGCCCGCCGCTGACGACCATCTCGTGGAACAGGCAGCCTGCGAACGGCTCGCCGTCGGCGAGGAACGCCAGCGGGCCGATGTCGCGCAGCGCCTTGGTCACGATCCGCTGGTCGAACACGAAGTTGCCGCTGTCCGAGCCCGCCACCACGCGCTCGGAGGGGAGCCAGTGACGTAGGTCTGCCAGGGACAGAATCTCCTCGAGCGAATCCTCGCGTGCCTCTGCCGGTACGCACGCGGGGATCCACAGCCATAGCGCGTCGAAGTGGCAGTCGAGTGTGTCAGTCTCGCGGCGGGCCGGTCCGCCGCAGCTCGGGCAGGTTGTGTGGACGAACTCCTCCAGCTCAGCGAGCGGGTTGCCAGCTCCTGTGGGGCGAATGTCCAGTGGCAGCAGCACGGGCAGCTGCTCTCGCGCAACGGGCACCGTGCCGCACGTCTCGCAGTAGACGATCGGGATCGGCGTGCCCCAGGAGCGCTGGCGAGAGATCGCGAAGTCGTAGGCGCGGTAGCGAACCGCCGGACGGACCTCGACCACGGCGCTCTCGGCTATGTCGTCGGTGAGCTCGAGCCCCAGTCGGCGGGCGATCACCTCGTCGGTGCGGTCTTGTGAGGGGATCCCGAGCACGACGGTTACGCCGAAGCGGGAGTCCACGAGCGGTGAGACGATCACCGGCAACGGGTTTCCGTCCGGCCCGTGCACCGTCCGCCTTGTGTCGATCAGAGGGATCGTCTCGGCCTCGCGGGCGCTGCGCTCCCACCCTCCCGAACGCATCTGCTCGAGCTCCTCCCGGACATCCGAGGCCCACAGGTCGGCGTCGCTGTGGCGCGGGGACATCAGCACGAAGCGCGCGGCGGTCAGTGCGTCGGTGTGCTGCGTGAAGGCGGTCAGCTCGCTCTCTCGATCGTGCCCACCCAGGTCGACCTCGACGCCGTCGATGCGCCCGAGCACGATCTCCTGGGAGGCGAGCGAGACCTCGTCCCAGATGCCGCTCGCCGTGAGCTCCTCCAGGCGCCGGTCGTTCTCCTGCAGATAGGCACTGATCCGCAGGTACCACTGTGGAAGCTGGATCAGCCTGACGGGACCATGGCAGCGCCAGCACGTACCGCCGGGCTCGACTTGGATCGAGGCGAGCGTGGTCTGGCAGTTATCGCACCAGTCGACGTTCCCTGTACCTCGGTAGATGAGGCCGGCGTCGAGCAGGACGAGGAACAGCCACTGCGACCAGCGGTACATGATGGCGTCGGAGCTCATGAAGGAGCGCTCCCAGTCGAAGGAGAAGCCGAGCCGCTGCAGCTGTCCGGTCATGTGGCTCGCGCAGCGGCCGACCCAGTCACTCGGCGGCTCGCCGCCAGCGATCGCGCCGAGCTCGGCGGGCAGGCCGAAGGCGTCGAAGCCGAAGGAGAACAGCACGGCGTCGCCACGAGCTCGGCGGAAGCGCGCGTAGGCGTCGCCGATCGAGTAGCTGCGGACATGGCCGATGTGGATGTTCCCCGACGTGAATGGGGCGGAGGGCTTGATGTAGTGGTGCGCCCGGTCCTCGGTTGGCGGCGGCGTCTTGAACGCGTCGCGCTCGCGCCAGGCCGCCTGACGACGTGCCTCCACCGCATGGGGCTCATAGCGTGTCCGAGTCGCGTCGCTCATGTCGATCGAGCATATCCAAGGGCATTGGCCACGGTGTGACCGTTGCTATGCTCAGCCTCACTTGGCTGCCGTCGCCCACAAGCCTCCCGCGGCGCCGCGTCGGACCCGCTCCGGCGTCGCCGGGCGCGGGCGCCTTTCGCTTGTGCCTCGCCGCGCGGCATCCGCGACGACTGCGAGGATATGGCGATGGAGATAGAGATTGGACGCGGCAAGAAAGCCCGTCGGGCGTACGGCTTCGATGACATCGCGATCGTGCCGTCGCGGCGCACGCGCGACCCCGACGACATCGACATCTCGTGGAAGCTCGGGCCCTACCAGTTCGAGCTGCCGATGCTCGCGTCGGCGATGGACGGCGTGGTTTCACCGGAGAGCGCCGGCATCGTCGGTCGCCTGGGCGGCCTGGCGGTGTTGAACCTCGAGGGGATCTTTACTCGCTATGAGGACGCAGACGAGCAGCTCGAGCGGATTGCGTCGCTGCCGAAGGAGCTCGCCACGCGCGAGATGCAGGAGATCTACCGCGAGCCCGTCAAGCCGGCGCTGATCGCGCAGCGAATCCGCGAGATCAAGGAGCAGAAGGTCGTGGTCGCCGCCTCGCTGACCCCGCAGCGGGTGCTCGACTATCACGAGATCGCGATGGAGGCGGGGCTGGACGTGCTCGTGATTCAGGGAACGGTCGTCTCCGGCGAACACGTCTCGACGGTGTCCGAGCCGCTGAACCTGAAGGAGTTCATCCCGAGCCTCGACGTGCCTGTCGTGGTCGGCGGCTGCGCCTCCTACCACACGGGCTTGCACTTGATGCGCACCGGCGCGGCGGGCGTGCTCGTGGGTGTGGGACCTGGCGCAGCATGCACGACGCGCGGCGTGCTCGGGATCGGCGTGCCGCAGGCGACGGCGATCGCCGACGTGGCGCACGCTCGCTCGACGCACATGCTCGAGACGGGCGAGTACTGCCAGGTGATCGCCGACGGCGGCATGCGCAATGGCGGAGACGTGGCCAAGGCGATCGCGCTGGGCGCAGACGCGGTGATGATTGGCTCACCGCTCGCGCGCGCCTACGAGGCGCCGGGGCGCGGCTTTCACTGGGGCATGGCGACCTTCCACCCGACTCTCCCCCGTGGAGCGCGCGTGGCGACGACGCAGAACGGAACGCTCGAGGAGATCCTCGTCGGTCCGGCGCGAGAGAACGACGGGACGTTCAACCTGTTTGGCGGCCTGCGCACGTCGATGGCGACATGCGGCCATAAGGACTTGGCGGAGTTCAATCGCGCGGAGGTCGTGGTCGCGCCGGCGCTCCAGACTGAGGGCAAGGCGCTGCAGCGTGACCAGGGTGTGGGCATGGGTGCCACCAACGGGAAGGTAGCCGCCCTCGTCGATGACTGACACCGCTGTGACGGCCCCCGAGCCGGTTATCGCGCAGCGGAGTGCCGTGTCCCCGCCTGCGGGCGTCGAAGAGATCGTGGTGCTCGACTATGGCGGGCAGTACTCGCAGCTGATCGCGCGCAGGGTGCGCGATTGCGGGGTGTTCAGCGAGCTGCTGCCCCATCACGTGCCGCTGGAGAAGATCGCGGCGCGCAAACCGCGCGGGATCATCTTGTCGGGTGGGCCGGCGTCTGTGTACGCGGAGGGCGCGCCGCCGCTGGATCTCGGGCTGCTGGAGCTGGGCGTGCCGGTGATGGGTATCTGCTACGGGATGCAGCTGCTGGTGCACACGCTGGGCGGGCGCGTGGAGCAGGCGGATGTAGGCGAGTTCGGTCGCTCCGACCTGCACGTGGCGGATGCGGGCGTGCTCCTGGCGGGAATGCCGCGTGAGCAGACCTGCTGGATGTCCCACCGCGACACGGTGTTCGCGCCGCCTCCGGGCTTCACGGCGCTGGCGTCCTCGAGCAGCTCGCCGGTGGCGGCCGTCGAAGATGCCGCGCGGGGCATCTACGGGATCCAGTTCCACCCGGAGGTCGTGCACACCCCGTACGGCCGGGAGATCTTGACGAGGTTCCTGACCGAGGTGTGTGGGTGCGAGCCGACCTGGTCGGCTGCGTCGATTGTGGAGGAACAGGTGCGGCGCATCCGCCAGCAGGTCGGCGACGGCGGCGTGATCTGCGGTCTGTCCGGAGGAGTGGACTCCTCAGTGGCCGCGCTGCTGGTGCATCGCGCGGTCGGCGAGCAGCTGACGTGCGTGTTCGTCGACCACGGCCTGATGCGCAAGGACGAGGGCGAGCAGGTTGTACGCACCTTCCGCGACACGTTCAAGGTGCCGCTCGTCGCCGTCGACGCGGAGATGCGGTTTCTGAAGAAGCTCGAGGGGGTGACCGAGCCCGAGGCCAAGCGCAAGGCGATCGGAGCCGAGTTCATTAGGGTGTTCGAGGAGGAGGCCGCGAAGCTGGCAGACGCTGGCGGAGGCTCGGGTGCAGGTGGGGTTCGGTTTCTGGTGCAGGGCACGCTCTACTCGGACGTGATCGAGTCCGGCGGAGGTACGGGTGCGGCGACGATCAAGTCCCACCACAATGTCGGCGGACTGCCGGACGATCTGCAGTTCGAGCTCGTCGAGCCGCTGCGTGCGCTGTTCAAGGACGAGGTCCGCGCGGTGGGTGCCGAGCTGGGCCTGCCCGAGCGCCTGGTCTGGCGCCAGCCGTTCCCCGGTCCTGGCCTGGCCATCAGGATTGTCGGCGGCGAAGCGACGAAAGAGCGCCTTGACGTGCTGCGCGAGGCCGACCACATACTGCAGGAGGAGATCCGCCACGCGGGCCTCTACCGGGAGCTGTGGCAGTCGTTCTGTGTGCTGCCGGACGTGCGCACCGTTGGCGTCCAGGGCGACGAGCGCACGTATGGCTACGTGGTAGTGATCCGCGCGGTGACTAGCGACGACGCCATGACGGCCGACTGGGCGCGCCTACCGTACGACCTGCTCGAGACGATCGCCTCGCGGATGATCAACGAGCTGCGCGAGGTCAACCGGGTCGTCCTCGACATCACCTCGAAGCCGCCGGGAACCATCGAGTGGGAGTAAGCCCGCGCAGGCGGGCGACTTCGCCTATGATGTTGCTTCGCGCCGCGCGATAACGCGTGGCCTTTTTTACGTCATGGCCCCCTCGACTAGAACCTACGTAGCAAAGCCGACCGACCGCGAGCGCAACTGGCTGCTGGTGGACGCCAACGGCAAGACGCTCGGTCGCCTCGCCACGCACATAGCGGACGTGCTGCGCGGCAAGCGCAAGCCCGAGTACACCCCGCACATCGACACGGGCGACTTCGTGGTGGTCGTGAACGCCGAGAAGATCCACGTCAGCGGCAACAAGCGCAAGGACAAGCGCTACTACCGTCACTCGGGCTATCCAGGTGGGTTGCGCTCGCGAACCTTCGAGGAGATGCTCGCCAGGCGCCCGGAGGAGATCATCAGGCTCGCCGTCAAAGGCATGATGCCGCGCAACCGCCTGGCACGTAAGCAGATCACGAAGCTCAAGATTTACGCCGGGCCCGAGCACCCGCACGTCGCCCAGAAACCGCAACCGCTGGAGATAGACGCCTGATGGCAGATGAGGAGAACCCCGCATCGTCCCCGGAGGGGGAGAGTGCCGAGGAGGTTCAGCCGGACTCCGAGGGATCGATAGCGCAGGACACGGCCGCCGAGGGTGCTGGCCAGGCGGCACCGAGCGAGGTGACGGCGGAGACTGCAGTCGCCGCCGAGGAGACCCCACCGCCGGCCGAGGAAATCGCCGTCGAGACGCCGTCGCCGGCCACAGTGGAGGCAAAGCAGGCGCCCGAGGTCGCAGAGCAGGCGCCCGAGGTCAAACAGGCGCCGGTGGCCG
Organism: uncultured Solirubrobacteraceae bacterium; assembly: GCA_963830345.1. Lineage (GTDB taxonomy): Bacteria > Actinomycetota > Thermoleophilia > Solirubrobacterales > Solirubrobacteraceae > Palsa-744. The sequence goes on from CAWHLZ010000003.1 coordinate 30,788, forward strand.
AGCCCGAGGCCGAACAGGCGCCGGTGGCCGAGCAGGAGGCTGCTGAGGCTGAGGAAGAAGAAGAGGAGGAGCCAGCGCCGCGCGAGAAGCCGTCGGTGCCGGGTGCCCACCTTGAAGTTGACATCGTCCCCGAGGGTGTTGACCCGCTGGGGCGGGGTGAGAACTATGAGGACTCTTATGCCGTTGACCCGTACGCGATCGACGACGAGGTTGAGGACGCGCAGGAGAGCGGCGAGGAGGAGCGGGAGGAGGTGCTCGCCGAGCCGATCTCGACAGCCGCGATCGACCTTGCCTCGGGAGCGCGATACCGCGCGACGGGCAAGCGCAAGTCTGCGATCGCGCGGGTGACGCTGCGGCCAGGCACGGGGAGCTACCTCGTCAACGGGCGCACGCTGGAGGAGCACTTTCCTCGGCTTACACTCCAGCGCAACATTCGCCAGCCGCTTGAGACGGTCGGCTACCAGGAGCGCATGGATGTGGTAGCGCGACTGCACGGCGGCGGCATCTCCGCCCAGGCCGGAGCGCTGCGTCACGGCGTCTCGCGCGCATTGCTCGAGGCCGATCCCAACCTGCGCGGAGAGCTCAAGCGCCGGGGCTTCCTGACGCGCGACTCGCGGGCGAAGGAGCGCAAGAAGGCCGGTCTCAAGAAGGCGCGCAAGCGTCCGCAGTTCTCAAAGCGCTAGGGTCGCGCGGTCCACGGCGAGAGTATGGCCCGCAAGCTGTTCGGGACTGACGGCGTACGCGGCGTCGCCGGCGAGTTCCTAACGGCCGAGCTTGCGCTCGCGCTCGGTGCTGCGGCGACGCGCAACACGGGAGCCGAGCGTCCGCAGGTGCTGATTGTCCGTGACACGCGCGAGTCGGGCGAGATGCTCCAGGCCGCGTTGGCTGCTGGGGTGAGCGCGGCCGGGGGAGATGCGCTACTGGGCGGTGTGCTGCCGACGCCCGCAGCGCCGCTGCTGATGGGTCGCTATGGCTTCGATCTCGCTGCCGTGCTGTCGGCCTCGCACAACCCCTATCGGGACAACGGGATCAAGTTCTTCGCCGGCGATGGCTACAAGCTCTCTGACGACTCCGAGCTGGCGATCGAGCGGGAGCTCGCGCGGGCCGGATCTTTGGTCGCGAGCATCGGGGAGCCGGCGGGTGGCGCCGTGGACGCTGCGGGCGCTGGTGCGCCGTCTGCGATCGGGCGCATTCGCGAGCTGCGTGGTGCTCCCGAGGACTACCTGCGCGAACTGCACGTGCGCTTTCGCGAGCTCGACCTCGACGGCTTAGACGTGCTCCTGGACTGCGCCAACGGCGCGACATACCAGGTGGCCCCAGAGATTTTCAGGCGCCTGGGGGCGCGGGTATCGGTGATCGCGGATGCGCCGGACGGGCGCAACATCAACGCCGACTGCGGCTCCACACATGCACATGGACTGGCCCGCCAGGTCGTCGCGGGTGCCCACGTGGTGGGCTTCGCATTCGACGGCGACGGCGACCGCGTGCTAGCAGTGGACCGTCGTGGAGAGGTGGTCGATGGGGATGAGCTGATGGCGCTGGTGACGCTGCACCTGCGTGCCCGCGGGCGCCTGAGCGGCAACGGGGTGGCTGTGACGGTGATGACCAATTATGGGTTCCACGCCGCGATGGAGCGAGAGGGTGTGGCTGTGAGCACGACCAAGGTCGGAGACCGCTACGTGCTCGAGGAGCTGCGTGCACGTGGCTGGACGCTCGGCGGGGAGCAGTCGGGGCACATCATCGACATGGGCTTCAATCGCACCGGCGATGGCATCGCCAGCGCGCTGCTCACCCTGGAGGCGCTCGGCGGGAAGGATCTCAGCGAGCGCGACGCCATGTTCAAGCTGCCCCAGCGGCTCGTCAATGTGCGCGTGCGCGATCGCGGTGCGTTGGAGCATGCACAGGAGGTGGATGCGGCCGTGCGCATCGCCGAACGCGAGCTGGCCGGTCGCGGACGAGTGCTTGTACGACCAAGCGGCACCGAGCCGCTGGTGCGGGTGATGGTCGAGGCCCCCACTGACGAGGAGGCCGAGGAGGTGTGCGGACGTCTGGTCACGCTGGTGGAGCGCGAGCTGGGCTAGTGGTGAGCCGGGCGGGGCTCGCGTGGTGGTCGGGCGCGCGTTGGTCGCGCTGGTATCTTCGATCCGGTGTGCGGCATCGTTGGCTACGTCGGCAGGCGGGTGGGCCGGCATCAAGTCCAGGGTCTGCTGCTCGAGGGTCTGAGCAAGCTCGAGTATCGCGGCTATGACTCGTCCGGGATATCGGTGATCGCCGAGGACCGGATCGAGGCGGTGCGGGCGGTTGGCAACCTCAGTGCGCTGCGCGCAAAGCTTGAGCTCCAGGCTGGCGCCGCGCCCGGCGGGGCGGTTGCGGTTGCGGAGCGCCCGGCAACGGTCGGCATCGGGCACACTCGCTGGGCGACCCACGGACGCGTCAGCGAGGAGAACGCCCACCCGCACTACGACAGCGGCGACCGCGTCCATGTGGTCGTCAACGGGATCGTCGAGAACTACATGGCGCTGAAGGAGCGCCTGCTCGCACGCGGCAGTGTGTTCACCTCTGAGACGGACGCCGAGGTGATCGCCCATCTGATAGCCGAGTGCTACAGCGGTGACCTGGCAGACGCGGTGCGGGCCGCCTACGGGCAGCTGGAGGGTCACTACGCGTTCGTGGCGATGAGCCTCGACGAGCCCGAAACGCTGGTGGGAGCGCGCAAGGAGTGCCCGCTGATCGTCGGCCGCGGCGACGGTGAGCAGTTCGTGGCCTCGGCTGTGCCGGCCTTCCTCGCGGAGACCCGTCAGGTGCAGTACCTGGAAAACGGCGAGATCGTCGTGCTTCGCCCCGAGGGGGTGTGGATCACGAAGCCTTCTGGCGAGGCGGTCGAGCGGGCGCTCGAGACCGTCGACTGGGACCAGGAGACCGCGGAGAAGGGCGGTTTCGAGACGTTCATGCTGAAGGAGATCGACGAACAGGCCGATGCGGTCGCTGAGACGATCGCCGATCGCACGGCTCGCGGTGATGGCGTCGACCTTGACGAGGAGGGAGCGCTGGACGAGGCGATCCTCGCGGGCGTGAAGCGGATCGTGGTGGTGGCCTGCGGAACGGCTTACCACGCAGGTCTAATCGGCCGCTACGCCGTCGAGGAGTGGGCGCGGTTGCCGGTCGAGCTCGACATCGCTTCCGAGTACCGTTACCGCAACCCGGTCGTAGGTCCGGGCGACCTCGTGATCGGGATCTCGCAGTCGGGCGAGACCGCTGACACGCTGGCGGCGATGCGACTCGCCCGCGAGCGCGGTGCGACAGTGCTGGCGATCACCAACACGATGGGCTCGCAGGCGACCCGCGACGCCGACGGCGTCCTGTACACGCGTGCGGGCCTGGAGATCGGGGTCGCTGCGACCAAGACGTTTGTCTGCCAGGTGGCCGTCATGTACCTGCTGGGATTGCGCTTGGCTGAGCTGCGCGGCACGCTCGCACCGGGGCGCATCGCCGAGCTCGTCGGCGAGCTGAAGCGCCTACCGCACTGCATCGACGAGTTGATCGACGACTGCCAAACACGCACGGATGCGATCGCGGAGACCTGCTGGAACGCCGAGTTCTTCCTGTACATCGGTCGCCACATCGGTCTTGCGGTCGCGCTGGAGGGGGCGTTGAAGCTCAAGGAGATCTCCTACATCTCCACCGACGCTTACGCCGCTGGCGAGATGAAGCACGGCCCGATCGCGTTGCTCGACCAGGACACACCGGTCGTCTGTGTCGCTACGCGCTCGCCAGTGCTCGAGAAGCTCGTCTCCAACATTCAGGAGGCGCGCGCTCGCGGCGCGCACGTGATCGCTGTCACGACCGCCGGCGAAGGCATGGTCGAGTCTCATGCCGATGCGACGATCGCGGTGCCGGCGACCGACTGGATGCTCCAGCCGATCCTTGCGGTGATTCCGCTGCAGCTGCTCGCGTATCGGATCGCGCGCCGGCGTGGCTTGAATGTCGACCAGCCGCGCAACCTGGCCAAGACCGTCACGGTCGAGTAGCGGCCCCGCCTACGCGTTGGCGCAGCATGCGGGTGGGCTGGCCGGGCGCCGCTGGCCGGAGGACCATTTAGCATCGCTGATCGTGAACCCGCTGCCGCCGTGGCTCGTCCCGCTTCCCGACGCCGAGACGATGCACGTCCTGGATCGCTGGGCAATCGAGGAGCGGGGGGTGGCGGGCCTCGATCTGATGGAGCGCGCCGGGGCGGGTGTCGCGCGGGCCGTCGAGTGCCTCGCGCCTGATGGCCCGGTGACGGTGGTGTGCGGCAAGGGCAACAACGGCGGTGATGGGCTCGTCGTGGCGCGCCTGCTGCGCGAAGCAGGACGGCGCGTGACGGTCGTGTGTGTGGCGCCGCCGCAGGAGCTGGCTGGAGACGCACGCGCGAACTTCGAGCGTCTTCCTGGGGAACCTCCGGTGCAGCTGAGTGGTGTGAGCTGGACTCAGCAAGCCGAGCCGACGCGTGAGACGGCGCCCGTCGAGATGTTCGGCACGCAGGCACTCGTCGTCGACGCCGTGCTCGGGACCGGCTTTCAGGGTGAGCCCCGCGGCGTGGCGGCCGAGGCGCTCGACGCAGTCAATGCGGCGGGTGCGCCGGTTGTGAGCGTGGACGTGCCGAGCGGCGTGGATGCCTCGACTGGGGTGGTTTCGGGTGCGGCGGTGTGCGCCTCGCTGACGGTCACCTTCCACGCCGCCAAGCCCGGTCTGTGGATCGCTCCGGGCAAGGCCCACGCGGGCGAGGTCGAAGTGATCGACATCGGCGTTCCGCGCGGTGCTCCCAGCCGCGCGTCGGTCGGTCTGATTGCGCCGAGCGTGCTCGATGAGCTCCCGTCGCGGCGGGCGTCCTCGACTAAGTTCAGCTCGGGTCACGTGCTCGTCGCGGGTGGCTCGCGCGGGCTCACGGGCGCGCCGCAGATGGCGGCGGAGGCGAGCATGCGCGCGGGGGCCGGGTACGTGACGGCGTGTGTTCCCGCCTCGCTGCAGAGCGCTCTTGCCTGTGCTGGGACCCCGGAGCTGATGACCCGTGGACTGCCAGAGGACGACGGCACCCTAACCGTCGAGGGGGTTGGCGAGGTGCTCGAGGCAAGTGCTCGCGGCGGTGCGCTTGCGCTGGGACCGGGGCTTGGACGCCATGCCGGTGCGGTCGCGTTTGCGCTGGCGCTTGCCGGTGAAGCCGACGTGGCGACAGTGCTGGACGCCGACGGCCTGAATGCGCACGCGGGCAGGCTGGCTGACCTGGCGGGCAGGCGTGCGCCCACCGTGCTCACGCCGCACGCCGGCGAGCTCGGTCGCTTGCTCGAGCTGGACAGCTCGGAGATCGAGCGCGAGCGCCTACGTTATGTCCGCTCGGCCGCCGAGCAGGCAGCGGCGGTGGTCGTGCTGAAGGGTGACGACACGCTGGTTGCTGAGCCGGCTGGGATGGTGGCGGTCAGCCCCGGCGCCAGCCCCGCGCTCGCCACGGCTGGGACAGGCGACGTGCTCACGGGCGTGATCGCCGCCCTGCTTGCGCAGGGCCTCGACGCCTTCACCGCGGCCGCGGCTGGCGTGTGGCTGCACGCCGAGGCCGGCCGGGAGGCCGCGCGGCGCCTGGGTGCGCCCGAGTGCGTGATCGCCTCGGACGTGATAGCTGCGCTGCCGCACGCACGCGCGTGGGCGCGGCACGAGCGGAGGTATGACTCTGGGGCAACGCGCTTTGGTGCCGCCCGCGGTGGGCGCCTGGGTGAGGTGTATGGCGATGTCTGACCGTGCACACCCGACGGGGGTAGACGGGACGCGCGTGCGCAGGGCGCAAGCGAGCGTGAACGTCGCTGCGATCGGGCGCAACTGCGCGCGCCTGCGCACGCAACTGCGCCGCGGGGCGGCTCTGTGCGCGGTCGTCAAGGCTGACGGCTACGGCCACGGCGCGGCACAGAGCGCGCGCGCGGCACTCGCGGGCGGCGCTAGCTGGCTGGCGGTCGCTGACGCCTGCGAGGCGCGCCAGCTTCGCGAGGCGGGCCTACGCGACGTGCGCGTGCTGGTCATGGGTGCGCTCAGCCCGCTCGAGCTCAAGGAGGCGCTGGCGGCGGATGCGGACGTGGTGGTATGGAACGAGAGCTACCTCGAGGCGGTTGCCGCCGCTGGTGGCGGCCGTGTCCACGTCAAGTTCGACTCCGGTATGGGGCGGCTCGGCACACGCGACCCGGCCGAGGCCTCGCGAGTGGCCGCCGCCGCGCGGCGGACCTCCGGCGTGCGGCTTGCTGGTGCGATGACCCACTTCGCGACCGCGGACGAGCTCAAGGACGATGGGTTCTTCGCACGGCAGTTGAGCACGTTTACGCGCTGGGCACACACGGTCAAGGACGAACAGCCGGAGGTCCTCATCCATGCGGCCAACAGTGCCGCCACGATGCGCGATGCCGAGGCGCAGTTCGACATGGTGCGCTGTGGAATCGCGATCTACGGCATGGATCCCTTCGGCAGGGACCCGGCAGCCCGAGCGCTGGAGCCTGCGCTGGCGCTGAGCTCTTACATCGCCGAGGTCAAGCTGTGCCGGGCAGGGGAGAGCGCGGGCTACGGGCGGCAGTTCGTGGCCGACGGCGATACCCATATTGGTGTGCTCCCGATCGGCTACGGCGACGGCTGGCGGCGCGGCCTATCCAACAACGCCGACGTATTGGTCGGCGGACACCGTCATCCGCTGGTTGGCAACGTGAGCATGGACAGCATCACCGTCGACCTAGGCCTGGGCATCGATCCACAGCAGCTGCGCGGTGAGCGCGCGATCTTGATCGGCATCCAGGGCAGCGAGCGGATCACCGCCGAGGAGGTGGCTCGCCGCCTGGAGACGATCAATTACGAGATCACCTGCGCGCTGACGCCGCGGGTGTCGCGGGTCTACCACCGCGATGGCGTCCCGCTTGACGCTGGCTCGCTGACGACGCGGGCCCGAACGGCGGGCGCCGACTCGGCATGAGCGCCGGCCTGGATGTGGCTCGCACCGCGCTGGCGGGCAAGCGGGCCTGGCTGGTGGGCGGCGCCGTGCGCGACCGCCTGCTGGGCAGGCAGACGGCGGATGTCGATGTGGTCGTTGACGGCGATCCCGCCGAGGCCGCGCGCGCAGTGGCCCGCGCGGCACGGCGCGCGGCGTGCTTCGCCCTGTCGGAGGACTTCGGCTCCTGGCGGGTGGTGGGGCGCGAGCACGCCTGGCAGGTCGACGTCGAGCCGCTGCGCGGCCAGAGCATCGAGGCCGACCTCGCACTGCGCGACTTCACGGTCAACGCAATTGCCGAGCCGATCGCGGGAGGAGCACCGATCGACCCGCTCGGTGGCCTGAACGATCTGCGGGCCAGACGCCTGCGGATGGCCGCGCCGAGCGCGTTCGCCGAGGATCCGCTGCGGGTGCTCCGTCTGGTGCGGGTCGCGGTCGAGCTGAACCTGGAGCCCGAGGCCGAGACCCTGCGGTGCGCCGGTGCCCACGCTCACACGCTGGATGGTGTGTCGGCCGAGCGGGTGTTCGTGGAGCTGCGCCGGATTGTCGCGGCGCCGCAGGCACGCCGTGGCCTGGAGATGATGGGCACGTTGGGGGCTACCGCCGCGGTACTGCCGGAGCTTGAGGCGCTGCGCGGGGTGCAGCAGAGTCGTTTCCATCACCTCGACGTCTACGGACACACGCTCGAGGTCCTCGATCGGGCGATCGAGCTGACGAGCGCCACCGGCCACGTCGCGGCGGAGCTGGATGCGAGCATCGCCGGGCAGCGCGCCGAGGTGAACACGCTGCTCGCGGAGCCGCTGGCAGATGAACTGACCCGCGGAGATGCCCTGCGTTGGGGGGCGCTGCTGCACGACGCGGCCAAGCCCCTCACCCGCGAGATCTGTCCCGAGGATGGACGTGTGACGTTCCTCGGCCATGACGCTCGCGGAGCGGAGCTCGCCCGCACGGTGCTCGAGCGGTTGCGCACAAGCGAGCGCCTGCGCGCACACGTGGCGGCGCTGGTCCGCCATCACTTGCGCCTGGGGTTCCTGGTTCACGAGCCACAGCCGCTCGCGCGCAGGACCGTATTCAGCTATCTGCGCGCATGCTCGCCAGTTGAGGTTGACGTGACGCTCTTGTCGATCGCCGATCGACTCGCCACGCGAGGCGATCGGGCACAGGAGTCGGTGCAGGCGCATCTTGCGGTCGCCCAAGGTCTGCTCTCGGATGCTCTGCGCTGGCGTACGGACGGTCCGCCGAGACCGCTGCTGCGTGGAGATCAGCTGGCGAGCGAGCTCGACATTCCCACCGGTCCGCGCGTGGGAGAGCTGCTGGAGGAGCTGGCCGCGGCACAGTATGCGGGCGAGGTGGCCACGCGCGATCAAGCGGTCGACCACGCGCGCAGGCTGGCCAGCTTGGCATAGGATCTGCGCGGCATGCCCGACCCCGATTGCATCTTCTGCAAGATTCTCGCGGGTGATCTGCCCGCGCTGATCGTCGACGAAGACGAGCGCACGGTCGCGTTCATGGACATCGCTCCTGCCACCCGTGGGCACGCGCTGGTGATCCCACGCGCACACAGCACCGACCTGCTGAATGTCGATCGCGACGATCTGAGCGCGGTGGCGCTCGCCTCTCAGCGCCTGGCGAAGCGCGCCAAGGAGCGTCTCGGCGCCGACGGGATCAACCTCTTGAACTCATGCGGGCGCGCCGCTTGGCAGACGGTCTTCCACTTCCACATGCATGTAATCCCACGTTATGACGGTGATCCGCTGCGGCTGCCGTGGGCGCCCTCCGAGGGCGATCGGGCGCAGATCGAGGCCGCAGCGCAGGAACTGTCGGGGCGGTAGCGAAATAGTCAAACCGCGACAAACTGCGGGCAGGCGTGTTGAATGGCACATATGAGACGCATATCCATAGCTGTGCTCGCGAGTGTCGTGGCGCTCGCGCTTGTCCTGCCGGCGGTCGCGCCCGCGACGCTGACCGAAGTCGGCGTGATCGGCGCCACCACCCCCGCGACCGCTCCGAGCTGCCCGGCGAGCCCATGTCTGGCGGTCAGCCGCACGACCGGCTTCCAGGTGAAGGTGGGCTCGGAACGCAATCTGCTGAGTGCGCCCCGCGCCGGAACGATCGTTGCTTGGACGATCACCCTGGGCGACCCGAACGCGACCCAGATTAAGTACTTCGACACCAACGAGGGCGGTCCGTCTGAAGCGGGGATCGCGATCCTCGCTCCACAGGCCAAACCGAACCTCACCTACAAGCTCATTGCCCAGAGCCCGCTCGTCAAGCTCCAACCGTACTTCGGCAAGACCGCTCAGTTTCCGCTCGAAACCACGATCCCGGTCAAGAAGGGCTACGTCGTCGCACTGACGGTGCCCTCTTGGGCGCCGGCGCTCGCACTCGGCTTCGCCAACAACACCTCCTGGCGAGCCAGCCGGCCCAAGAGCGGGTGCACGAGCACGAGCTCCCAGACCACCCAGACCGCGATCGGCACAGCGGTCCAGTACTACTGCCTGTACCAGACCGCGCGTTTGACCTACAGCGCGACCCTGATCTCCACGCCGTAGGGCGCTACGGCGCGCTGGCGCCGCCGGTGGGACTCGCGCCGCCGGCGGATTCGTCGCCTTTCGTGGCGCTTTCGCTCGAGGCGGGTTTTTCATTTTCTGCTGCGGCGCCGCCGGAGGCGCCCGCTTCGCTCGACGCGGCGGCGCTCGAAGGCGCTTCGCTGCTTGTGCTCGCGGTGCTTTCGCCGCCCGATGAGGGAGAGGAGGCTTCGCTGGGCGTACTTTTCGTCTTGGTTGATGTCGTAGAGGTTGAGGTCTTCTGCGCGGCCGCCGCTTCGGCACTGGTGTCCGTCGGCGGCGTGATGTCGGGAGTGTTCTTCGGGACTGCGTCTGAGACGTTGCTGCCGCCGCATGCGCTCAGCGTCAACCCGCACAGCAGCGCCACGCACGCGGCAAGCATGGTGCGGGTCCTCACGGCGGTCCCATGCGTCTGCCGCACGTGGGGCAGTCGTTGAGGTCTCGCTGGGCGTGCTGATCACACCACGGGCAGAAGCGCAGATTCTCCACCGCCCACGGCAGCCGCGAGTGCGACGGCGCCAGCGGCAGCACCTTGCCGACGACCTCGAGCGGCTCGCCAGATTCGCGGTCCAGGTAGATCTCGCCGGGCTCCGCCTCGATCACCACTTCGCGTCCGGTGGACGGGCTGCGCAGTCGATAACGCTGTTTCATGCTCATGCCGCCAACCTTACCTGAGCGGGTGGGCAACCGATCGGCTGTCGGGGCCCGACGCAGGTCGCCCGCTCGCGCGGCGGGCCACGCGGGTCGAGTCGTCTGCGGCGGGGATAGGCTGCCCATCCGTGCGCGTGTTGATCTTCCACGGCTATCTGCTCGAAGGGACGGGGTCGAACGTTTACAACGCGCGTCTGGCGGCTGCGCTCGTGGGGCTCGGCCACGAGGTACACCTGCTCAGCCAGGACCGTCATCCGGAGCGCCAGCCGTTCGTCGACGCGATCGGCGACTGGGATGGCGGGTCGCTGCGGGTGCGCGCACTCGACCGAGTGGCAGCCGAGCTGGCGGCTCCTCGGCGTCAGGGCCGCTGCACGGTGTACCGCCCGGACATCGGCGGCCTGCTGCCTGTGTATGTGGCTGATCGCTACGAGGGGATCGAAGCCCGCACGTTCGCGCAGTGCAGTGAACGGGAGCTCGCTCGCTATACAGACGCGAACGTCGCCGCGGTCTGCGAGCTGCTCGAGCTGGTACGCCCACAGGCGGCGCTCGCCAACCATCTCGTGATGGGCCCGGTGATCCTCGCTCGCGCGCTGAAGGGCGAGATCCCCTACGCGGTGAAGGTTCACGGCAGCGCGTTGGAGTACACGGTCAAGCCGCAGCCGGAGCGCTTCCTTGGGCTGGCACGCGAGGGGCTCGCGGGCGCCGGCGCGGTGCTCGTCGGCTCGCACCACACCGCGGCCAGCTTGTGGGAGACGCTCGCCGATGGAGAGCTCGCGCGACGTACGCGGCTGGGTCCCCCAGGCGTTGACGTGGCACGGTTCGGCCCCCGCGACCCGCGGCCGGCGGCGGCCGGGGTGCGGGCGTTGGCCGCGCGGCTGCACGCCGTGGCCGGGGAGCCGAGCGTGGGCGGCGACAGCAGCGCGTTTGCGCGCGATGTGACCGCAGCGGCGGCGGCGCTGCAACGGCTCGATCCCGATCGGGACGTGCTGGTCGTCTACGTCGGCAAGCTGATCGTCAGCAAGGGTGTGGATCTGCTGATCGCCTCATGGCCGCTGGTACTGGAGCATGTGCCGCGCGCACGGCTCGTGGTGGTCGGTTTCGGGGCCTACCGGGAAGGACTTGAGCGCCTGCGTGTCGCGCTGCTCGCCGGCGAGGTTCAGCAGGCGCGAGAGATAGCACTCGCAGGCAGGGCGCTGGAGGGTGGGTCCACGCATTCGCAGCCGCTGCGACACCTGTTGGCGTTCCTCGACGGCCTGCAGGGGGATGAGCGTGAGCGCTACCTCGTGGCGGCTCGCCGGCTCGATGAGCAGGTTGTGTTCTCGGGACGTCTGGACCATGACGAGTTGGCCGAGCTGCTCCCCGCGTGCGAGGCGGTGGTCGTGCCGAGCACCTTCCCGGAGGCGTTCGGCATGGTCGCAGCGGAGGCGGCCGCATGCGGAGCGCTGCCCATCAGCGCCTCCCATTCGGGCCTTGCTGAGGTGAGCAAAGTACTGGCATACGCGGTCCCCGAGCCCGCCGCCAGCTGGCTGTCCTTCCCGATCGACGATCACGCCGTGCGAGCACTGGCGGCGGGTCTGACAGGGTGGTTGCAGGTCGATCAGGCGCTGCGGGCGCGGACGCGCGCCGGGCTGGTTGCGACGGTGCGCGAACGCTGGTCGTGGGAGGGCGTCGCGCGTGGTGTGATCGCCGCCGCGCAGGGCGATCTGGACGGCCTGGCAGTGCCGTGATGGCCAACGCTTCGCGTCGCGTGATCTCATCCAGCCACCCGCCGCTTCGGATAGTGTTTCGCCGTCTCATGAGCTTCATGCACGCCAGCCACCTCCGCGCCAGCCACCGCTCGTGCGGTGCCCGCCAGGGATGTCCGCGCAGGCGCGCCGTACGCGCCGGAGCTGCTTGCCTGCTGGGTGCGCTCGCGGTTAGCACGGCTGGCTGCGCTGTCAAGGGCGCCGACAACGCGAATCTGATCGTGGGCAAGCAGGAGTTCGTGGCCAAGTGCGGCTCCTGCCACACGCTGGCGCGGGCCGATACCAAAGGCATCGTCGGGCCGAACCTCGACGAAGTCTTCCGCACAGACGTCACCGAAGGGCTGCAACGCAACGCGGTTCGCACGGTCGTAGAAGGCCAGGTGCAGAACCCGAACCCCTATGGGGTGATGCCGAAAGGCCTCGCCAGCGGAGCAACGCTCTCCGATATCGCCGCCTACGTTGCACAGTCGGCCGACAAGCCCGGGCAGGACACGGGCCTGCTGGCGAGCGCCGTCGAAGCGCCCGGTGCGGGCAAGCCGGCTGTGGAGAAGGCCGGCAAGCTGGAAATCGACGCCAACCCGGCCGGTCAGCTGGCGTACACGGCCACCAAGGCCGAAGCGAAACCCGGCGCGGTCACGATCGTAATGGGGAACATGTCCGGCGTAATGCACAACATCGCCGTCGAACCAGGCGAAAACGGAGCCACCGCGAAGGGTGCCGCGATCGGCGCGAGCAAATTCATCAGCAAGGGCACCACCTCAGTGACCGTCAACCTGAAGCCCGGCAAGTACACATTCTTCTGCGAGGCTCCCGGTCACCGCGCGGCCGGGATGTACGGCACCCTCACCGTCAAGTCCTGAGAGCGGTGAGCAGTGCTGGCCGATCTCCGATCGGTCTGCGTCCTTCCCCTCCGTCTGCGTCCTCTCCCTCCGTGGACGATGCGGTCGCTCGCGGGGCCGATCGTCCGAGATCGGCCAGCACGCCGCTTGGGGAGGGGCGGGCATTGCAATATCTGCCTCGCTTGAGCCACGACCCTCAGGACGCAGATCAGAGCAGCGCGCGCACGGCGAGAATCAAAATGACGATCGCAACGAAGACCGCAATCACGTACAGCAGGAAGCGAAACGCCTCATCCTCGGAGCGCAGTGGGTTCAGCACGGTTGTGCGTCAGACAGCCGTTAGAGTATGTATACCGTGGTATACACCACGATCCACATAATGTCGACGAAGTGCCAGTAGATGCCCGGAACCTCGACGCCGCGATGAGACTCCGGGCTGTAGTGCCCGCGGAAGGCGCGGATCGTCACACTCAACAGGATCAGCAGGCCGATGAACACGTGTGCGCCGTGTAGGCCTGTAAGCGAGTAGAAAATCGTCTGCTGGGCGTGGTCCTGGGGTGCGAAGCCAATGTTGGCGTACTCGTTGATCTGGATGAACAGGAACGTGCATCCGAGCAGGAATGTGGTGAGCATCCCCGCCTTCAGTCCGAAGCGGTTGCCGTTCTTGATCGACTTCTCGGCCCAGTGCAGCGTGAACGAGGAGGAGATCAGGATTGCAGTGTTCACGCCCGCGACCGGCACCGGCAGATGCGTCCCGGGCGCCGGCCACGGCTCGCCTTCAGCGATGCGGATGAAGAAGTAAGCGGTGAAGAACGCCCCGAAGATCATCACCTCGGAGATGATGAAAAGCAGCATTCCCAGCAGCGGTGCCTCCACCCGCGAGCTGCGGTTCGCCGGCGGCGGCCCGTGATGGTCGTCGCCGTCCTCATGGGCGTGTCCGGCCTGTCCGGCCGCGTGGGCGATGCTGGCTGCCTCCACTGTGTCCCCGCTATGCGGCCGGCGCCGCGATTGTGGTGGTCTGCGGGTCGACGACCACATGCTCGACGCGCGCGGAGGTCGCGCCGCGGACACGCTCGATCAGGTTCGAGCGCAGCCAGCCGGAGCGCTCTCCGGGCAGGGTCGAGATGACCACCTCGTCGACCCGGAAGAGCTCGAGCGCGTTTGCCGCCGCCGTGTACGGATCAGGGTCGCCGATCATCCCCGAGCTGAGCAGCCCGGCGGCGTGCAGTCGGTCGAGCATGCTCGCCAGCCGCGCTCGCGCCTCGCGTGGAGCGCTGCCGCTCCTCTCCGCCTGGGGGACCACTGCGATAAACAGACGCTGGTCTCCCTGCGCTGCCTTCGCCTTGAGGTACTCGAGCAGCTCCTCGCCGCTGGAGGTCTTGTTGGCGAGTACGAGCGTCACCTTGAACGGCAGGCCCTCTTGCTCCAGATCGACGACGATGTGGCGTACCGGTAGCCCGGTGGCGTTCTGAATGCGCTCGATCAAATCGCGTCTCAGCCAGCCGGAGTGAAGCGCTGGATGGGTCGACAGGAAGATCTCGTCGGGTCTGTGCACAGCTACGGCGTCCATCGTCGCCATGAACGGGTCGGGATCACCGACCTCGCCGGTGGCCTCGATGCCCTCGGCTGCGACTGCCGAGAGGGCGAGGTCGACGCGCACCTGCGCCGATTCGCGCACTGCCTCGTCGTAGATCACCAGGCCCGCGGACGGCTTGGTCTGAGGCACGACCAAGCGGAAGCGGACGTCGTCGGAGGACGCACGCTCGCGCACCGCCTCGAGCAGCTTTACACCGCCGAGTGTGCGGTTGGCGATCACAAGCACTTCCTTCACCGGTTCTCCCTCCTCGTCATTGGCTAGGTGCCCGCGCGACGCCCGAGCCCGCTCCCACTGTGGCGGGGGGCGGCGTGAGGATGCCGTGGACCGCTCCGGGTACACCGTACTCGTAGGGACCGCCCACGACTGTGGGAACGCGGTCGAAGTTGAAGATCGGCGGTGGCGAGGACACCTGCCACTCGAGCGTCAGCCCGCGCCATGGGTTGGCCACGGACTTCGGACCGCCGCGCCAGCTGTTGATCATGTTGTAGACGAAGATCAGCGTGCTGAGTCCGAGCGCGAAGCTCGCGATCGAGATGAATAGGTTGATGTCCGCGAACTTGGCGGCGTACGTGGCCACGCGCCGCGGCATGCCCTGTAGGCCGGCGATGTGCATCGGGCCGAACGTCAGGTTCATGAAGATGAACGTGCTCCAGAAGTGCCACTTGCCCAGGCGCTCGTCGTACATGCGCCCGGTCATCTTCGGAAACCAGTAGTAGACGCCCGCGAAGATCGTCATCAGCGAGCCCCCGAACAGCACGTAGTGGATGTGGGCCACGATGAAGTAGGTCGAGCTAACGTCGATGTCAAACGGGATCATCGCGAGCATCACGCCGCTGATACCACCGAGCGTGAACGTCGTCAGGAAGCCCAGGGCGAACAGCATCGGCGTATCCAGGTGCAGCACCCCGCGCCACAAGGTCGCAAGCCAGGAGAAGACCTTGATGCCTGTCGGTACCGCGATGATCGCCGTGGTGATCGCCATCGGGATGCGGATCCAGGCCGCCATCCCTGACGTGAACATATGGTGGGCCCACACCGTGAAGCCGAGCCCAACGATCGCCAGCAACGAGAAGGCCATCATGCGGTAGCCGAAGATCGGCTTGCGCGACTTCACGGCGATGACTTCGCTGACGATCCCGAAGCCGGGCAGCATCATGATGTAGACCGCCGGGTGCGAGTAGAACCAGAAGACGTGCTGGTACATCAGCACGTCCCCGCCCTTGGCTGCGTCAAAGAAGTTGAACCCGAGGGCGCGATCGAGTAGCACGAAGAACTGCGACGCGGCGATGAACGGCGTGGCGATCACGACCAACAGCGAGGTCGCGAAGTTCGCCCACACCAGCAGCGGCAGGCGGAAGAAGCTCATGCCCGGCGCCCTCATCGTGATGATCGTCACAAGAAAGTTCAGCGCGGTCATGATCGAGGACGCGCCCGCGAACTGGACGGCGATCGAGAAGAACGTCTGTCCGATAGGGGCGTTGTCCGATAGCGGCGCGTATGCGGTCCAGCCGTCGGCGAACGCTCCTCCGGGAGCGAGGAAACTGAGCAGCATGATCGCGCCGGCGACCGGCAGCAACCAGAAGGAGAGGGCGTTCAGGCGGGGGAAGGCCATGTCGGGCGCGCCGATCATCAGCGGTATCACGAAGTTCCCCAGCCCTGCGAACACGGGAATGATGAACAAAAAGATCAGGATCGTGGCGTGGACGGAGAACAGGCCGTTGTAGGTGTTGGCGCTCACGAAATGGGAGCCCGGCTGCGCCAGCTGGGCGCGCATCAGCATCGCGATCAGGCCGCCCACGAGCAGGAAGAAGAACGAGTTGACCGTGTACTGGATCCCGATCACCTTGTGGTCGGTGTTGATACGGAAGTAGTCCTTCCATGTGTAGGCGCCGTGGCCCGAGTGATCCTCCGGGCGCGTCGGGCGCCCGGTCGCCCAGTAGAACCAGTAGTCGAAGCCACCGATCCCAACGAGGAACGCGATCGGCACGGCGAGCAGCGACACCGTGAGGACCGCATCACCGGACAGGTAATGCTGGTAGGTCGCATGCCCGGTGGACATACGCACCAGCCACGTCAGGAGCGTCGCGAACGCCACGCCGCCGACCATCAGCCAGCCGGCGCGGTAAAAGCCCGGGGCGCGGAGCTTGGCAGCCATCAGCGTGTCTCCCGCGGGCCCATCAGGCTGAGCCCATCTCCCATGAACCGGTCATCTGCCTACGGAACATTATCCGGTCGTCCCGCCGCCGGTAGAGCCTGCGCCGGTACTGCTCGAGCTCGCGCTGCTGGAGCTCATATGTAGCTGACTCTCGATCCACGCGTGGAATTGAGTGGGCGTCACCACGTGGACTGTGGTGCGCATCAGCGAGTGCCCCACCCCGCACAGCAGGTTGCAGACGGCCGGATAGTTGCCGAGCCGGTCCGGGGTTGCCAGGTAGTGCGTGGTGATCCCAGGGACGACGTCCTCCTGCAGGCGGAAGGCCGGGATGTAGAACGCGTGGATCACGTCCTTCGATTTCATGTTGAAGTACACCGACTCGTTGTCCGGCAGGTAGAGCTGGTAGCTGTTGATCGGTGCTCCCCCGGTCACCGATGGTGGGTACTGGAAGGACCAGAAGAACTGCTGGCCGGTGACGCCGATCTGGATCTCGTGGGCGGGTTTCTTTTCGTTTTCGTGTAGGACCACGAAGGAGTAGCCCACCATGCCCAGCAGCAGGACCGTGGGGAGGGCCGTCCAGAAAACCTCCAGGCGCGTGTTTCCATGTATCGGCGGGCCGTCCTTGAGCTCCTCGCCGGGCTTCATGCGGAACTGCCACACGCAGTACAGGATCACGCCGACGACGAGCACGAAGATCGGGATCGTCGCGATCACCAGCACGTGGTAGAGCCGATCTGTGTTGTGCGCCTGCGCCGAGGCCTGGACCGGGAACCAGTGGATCTTGAAGCTGATGAGGATGCCGAGCGCGATCGCGATCAGCGCCGCCACGATCGCCACCGCCAGCGAGCGCTGTCTAGACATGCGCATCGGCTCCGGTGCGTGCGGCGAGGCTCTTTGCGGCGATCCACTCCATCCCGGGCGTGATCCTAATGCCTCCGTCCCCGGACCGCTCGGACCTTGACGCCGCTGCCGTCAACCGTTAGATTGAGGCAATCGTTGCAAATGTGTACGGCAGTGGTTTCCGGGCAGGCTGACGGGGTAGCAAGAGACGACGTTGCCGATTCGAGAAGGCATTGTTTGCGGGTTCGAGAAGGCATCTGGAGCGCGAGGCGAAGATATGCAAGTTCACGAAGGCATGACTCAGATGGTCCTCACGGTGGGGCCCGGCCATACGCTGCGGGCGGTCGCGCGGCTAATGTCCGAGCGGCAGGTCGGTGCGGCGGTGGTCATGGACCCTGACGGTCACGGCCCGGGAATCATCACCGAGCGGGACATCCTCATCTCGGTTGGGGCCGGGCAGGACCAGGACCGCGAGTTCGTCGCCGACCATCTGACCCGCGACGTCGTGTTTGCTGCGCCCGACTGGTCTTTGGAGGAGGCAGCAGCGGCGATGGTACGCGGCGGCTTTCGCCATCTGATCGTTCTCGAACATGGAGAGACGGTCGGCGTCCTGTCGGTCCGTGACATCGTGCGCTGCTGGACCGACGACGGAGCGATCTGCCCGGTGCCAGTCAGAGTGGCAGCGGGGTGAACGCAAGCCAGCACGCCCGCCATGTGAGCAGGCGTGTCACTGTCCCTGGCACGGCGGACCAGCCGGCGGTGCGAGACCAATCGGGTTCGAGGTCAGCCGTCAGAGCGCGCGTCGAGCGGGAGCTCGTCGATTTCACGGCGCGTGTCTTTGATCCAGCGCACAAGGCAACCGACAGTCAGGATCACTCCGACGACAGTGAACTCGATGAACGTTGTCACGCCGACAAGCGTTAACGTGATCCCGATCGCGGTGAGCAACGGCAGGATGGTCGGTCCCGGTAGGTGAATCTCCTCGCCGACGGGCGGGACCTCGGGCTCGAGTGGACTCATGACACGTAAGCGGCGGCCACGATAAACGTGAGCCCGAACATGAACATGCAGATCGCGCATACGATCAGCCCGGTGCGGATGTTCTTGCGTGCGAGGCGTCGAGTCATCATCAGCGCGAGCTCATTCTATAGATGCCGATCGGCGACCATCGCGCAGAACAGCAGCGCGAGATATGCGAGCGAAAACAGATATAGCTGCAGCGCTGAGCGGCGGTCAGCCCGCCGGTACAGGCGCACCGCGCCGGCGATAAAGCCTAGCCCGAGCAAGAGCGAGGCCACGAGGTAGATCGCGCCGAAACCGCCCGCGCAGAATGGCAGCTGTGTGACCGCATACAGCAGCACCGCGTACAGCAGGATCTGACGGCGGGTCTCCGCCTCGCCGCGCACGACCGGCAGCATCGGCACCCCGACCTGCTCGTACTCGCCCTTCATCAGCAGCGACAGCGCCCAGAAGTGGGGTGGGGTCCAGAAGAAGACGATGAAGAACAGGATCACCGCTGTGCCGCTGAGCGAGCCGGTGACAGCCGCCCATCCGACCAGCGGCGGCACTGCGCCGGCGGCCCCGCCGATCACGATGTTCTGCGGCGTACGCCGCTTCAGCCACATGGTGTACACCAACACGTAGCCGAGGAACCCCGAGAAAGACAGCCCCGCGGCAAGCGGGTTGACGGCCAGCGACAGCTCCAGCAGCGACAGGCAGGCGAGCGTGCAGCCGAACAGCAGCGCGGCGCGCGGCGAAACCCGCCCGGCCGGGATCGGGCGTGTGGCCGTGCGCGTCATGCGCGCGTCGATGTCGCGGTCGAACCAGTGGTTGACCGCGCCCGCGCCGCCGGCCGACAGGTAGCCGCCCAGGCACGTCAGCACCACGAGCAGCGGCGAGGGGTCGCCGGCGACATACATCGTGGCGATCGTCGTCAGCAACAGCAGCGACTGGACCTTCGGCTTGGTCAGCTCCAGATAGTCGCTCAGCAGCCGGCGGGTGCTGGAGGACCTAGGATCGGTCGAGCTGCGGTCGGTGGCGAGGCCAAGACCGGGCGCCTCGATCGCGGGTGCTGCGCCGGTGGGGGGCGCGAGTCGCATCGCTACAGCCCGACCTGCGTGGCGCCTGTCGGAACGGTCGCTGTCCCGGGCGCGCCCGCGCCGTTGCTGCGGCGCTCGACCTCGCGGCGGATGTCCTTCATCGGCTCGAACGAGCGCACCAACGGGATTACGTCGAAGTTGTTCGCGGGCGGTGGCGAGGTCGTGAACCACTCGAGCGTGTTCGCCTTCCACGGGTCCGGCCCGGCGACCACTCCCACCTTGAGGCTGCGCCAAACGTTGACGATCGTGACGAGCACGCCTGAGGCGAGGATGAAGGAGCCGATCGTCGAGATCAGATTGTACAGCGCGAGGTGGCCGACGTTGTCGTACTCGTATATGCGCCGCGGCATACCGTCGAGGCCCATCACGTGCTGGATCAGGAACGTCGCCAGGATGCCGAAGAAGATCAGGTAGAAGCTCAGCTTGCCCAGCGTTTCGCTGAGCATGCGTCCGGTGATCTTCGGGAACCAGTAGTAGATGCCAGCAAAGATCGGGAGAACGGCGCCGCCCAGGAGCACGAAGTGCAGGTGGGCGACGACGAAGTAGGTTTCGTTGAGCTGCCAGTCGACCGGGAAGATCGCCAGGAAGACGCCCGAGATCCCCCCAATCAGGAACAGTGCAATGAAGCCGACGCAGAACAGCAGCGGCGTCTTGAATTCGATCGTGCCGTGCCACAGCGTCGCGATCCAGTTGAGCATCTTCACGCCCGTGGGCACGGCGATCAGGAACGAGCTGAGCATCACGAATACAAGGATCGCCTCGGGTATCGGCGCCGTGAACATGTGGTGCGCCCACGTGAGGAAGCCCAGGAACGCGATCGCAACGGTCGACGCCGCGATCGCCTTATAGCCGAAGATCGGCTTGCGCGCGAACACCGGCAGGATCTCTGAGACGAGGCCGAAGCCGGGCAGGACCATGATGTAGACCTCGGGATGCCCGAAGAACCAGAACAGGTTCTGCCACAACAGCGGCGAGCCACCCTCAGCCGGGTCGAAGAAGTGGGTGCCGAAGTGTCGGTCGGTGAGCAGCATCGTGACCGCCGCCGCGATCACTGGCATCGCGAAGATGATCAGCACCGAGTAGGTGAGCATCGCCCACACGAACAGCGGCAGCCGCCCCCAGCTCATGCCGCGCGCGCGCATGTTGGCGACGGTCGCGTAGAAGTTGACGGCGCCGAGGATCGAGGACAGCC
Source organism: uncultured Solirubrobacteraceae bacterium (assembly GCA_963830345.1). Classification (GTDB taxonomy): domain Bacteria; phylum Actinomycetota; class Thermoleophilia; order Solirubrobacterales; family Solirubrobacteraceae; genus Palsa-744. The sequence continues at coordinate 51,464 of CAWHLZ010000003.1, forward strand.
CGGTCAGGTGGATCAGGTAGATCCACGCGTCCTGGCCGCCCGAGGGCGAGTACAGGACGCTGGACAGCGGCGGGTAGCTCGTCCAGCCCGCTTCCGGCGGGTGCCAGAAGACCGAGGCGTAGAAGACGATACCGCCGGCCAGGAGCAGCCAGTAGGACAGCGCGTTCAAGCGCGGGTAGGCCATGTCGCGTGCGCCGATCATCAGCGGCAGGAAGTAGTTGGCGAGCCCCGCCATCATCGGCACGACGAACAGGAAGATCATCGTCGTCCCGTGCATCGTGAACAGCTGGTTGTAGATTTCGGGCGTGACGAGGGTGTTGTTCGGCGCCCCCAGCTGCAGGCGGATCATCAGCGCCTCGGTGCCACCGAGGCAGAAGAACACGAACGTGGTGACCATGTACATGATCCCGATCCGCTTGTGATCGGTCGTCGTTATCCAGCTCGTCCAGCCGCTCGCCTCGCGCTCCGCGCGGTGAGCGCTCACCTGTGGGATCGGGGCTGTGTAGGTGGCCATTTAGTCGGTCGCTCTCCTCGATGTCCTAGGGATTCTCGACTGCGCCGGCGCCGGTCTGCGCATTCAGTTTGGCTCGCGCCTTCGCCGCTTCGGCGTTCGCCTGGGCGATCAGCTGCTTCTGGCGCGCCAGCCACGCTTCAAACTGGGCGGGCGGGACGGCCTTGACGGTGGCGATCATGCGCGCATGCCCGCGTCCGCACAGGACGGCGCACTGGCCGCGATAGACGCCGGGCTTGCTGACCTTGAACCAGGTGTAGTTGTGGTAGCCGGGCACCGCCTGGAACTTGCCGCCCAGTTCCGGTACCCACCACGAGTGCACCACGTCCTCGGAGACGATGTTCAACGAAACCGTCGTGTTGGTCGGCACGACCATTTCCTCGTAGGAGTAGGGAGCGCCTAGGCCGTCCGGTTCATTGGCGCCCGGGTACACGAACTGCCAGATGTACTGGCGTCCGATCACCGTGATTTCGAGCGCTTTGCCGTCGGGGGGCAGCTTGCGGTCGGTGCTCGCATACAGCAGGTTGTTCTGTTCGCCCAGCACCGCGCCGCCCGGCCCCGAGTTGGGTGGGTCCTGGATCGAGGAGAGCTTCGCGAAGGTGAGCACCGCCAGCCCGAGCAGGATCACTGCGGCGGCGACGGTCCAGCTGACCTCCAGGCGCGTGTTGCCGTGGATCTGTGCCGGCACCGCGCCCTTGCGCTTGCGGAACTTGACCAGCGCGTATGCCAGCCCGCCCTCGACCGCAAAGAAGATGACCAACGCTATGTACAGCGTGATCTTGTAGAGGCTGTCGATCTCCTGAGCGTTGGGCGAGGCGCCTTTCGCGGGAGTGAAGAATGCGAGCGTTGAGGGAAGCAGGTGGCCCAAGGCGGCGGGGATTCTATTCAGGCCCGGGCGGGACGCGCTTGATGACGTTTGCCACGAGTCTCTCTAGCTGCCGGAGAAACGCGCCGCGCGCTTCTCGACGAACGCCATCGCGCCCTCCAGGAAGTCGTCGCTGCCGGCCATCTCCCGCTGGATCTGGGCCTCGAGCTCGAGCTGCTCGGCCATGCGCGCATACAGCCAATTGTTGAGCTGACGCTTGGTGCCCGCGTATGAGCGCGTGGGTCCGGCGGCGAGGCGCGCGGCGAGCGCGGCGGCCTCCCCGTGCAGGTGCTCGTCGGCGACAACGCGGTTGATCAGGCCCCACTCCAGCGCCTGTGCTGCTCCCAGCCGCTCGCCCAGCATCGCCAGCTCGCTCGCCCGGGCCAGGCCCACCCGCGTGGGCAAGAACAGCGAGGAGCCGCCGTCGGGGACCAGGCCGATGTTCACGAACGCAAGCAGGAAGTAGGCGCTCTCGGCCGCAAGGATCAGATCGCAGCAGAGCGCCAGTGAGCAGCCGATGCCCACGGCCGGGCCGTTGACCGCGGCGAGCACTGGCTTGGGCATCTCGCGGATCACGTGCATGATCGGGTGGTAGCGCTCGGTGAGCGTGCGATAGACGTCCGGGCGTCCATTCGGTGTGGTCGCGCCGCCGCTGATGTCCTTGAGATCTGCGCCCGAGGAGAACGCGCGACCGGCGCCCGTGATCATGACCGCACGCACTGCGTCGTCCTCGGCGGCGCTGCGCAATGCCGCCAGCAGGTCCACCCCGAGCTGCGCGTTCCACGCGTTCAGCGCCTCCGGTCGGTTCAGCTCGATCGTCGCGGCGCCGTCGCTCACGCGGACGTTGACGCTCTGAAGTTGGATGTTCGGCTCGCTCATGAGTTTCCTTTGGCTCGCGTCCGGCTCACGTTTAATCCTATGGTGTGGGGCATGAGACGTCCGGTGATCGGCGTGTGCGCCGCGCTCGAGCGCGCCAGGTGGAGCGTCTGGGATCAGCAGGCGGCGCTCTTGCCGCTCAGCTATGTCGAGGCCGTACAGCGGGCGGGGGGCCTGGTCGCGATGCTCCCGCCCGACCCGCTGCTGGCAGAGGATCCGCTGCAGGCGCTCGAGCTCCTCGACGGGCTGATCCTCGCGGGCGGCGCCGACATCGATCCCGGCGCCTACGGTCAGGCCGCGCATCCGGAGACTGTCGGCACGGCGCCGGAGCGCGACGTGTTCGAGGTCGCCCTGACACGTGCTGCGATCGAGCACGAGATACCGGTGCTGGGCATCTGTCGCGGGATGCAGCTGATCAACGTCGCCCGTGGCGGCACGCTGGTGCAGCATCTCCCCGAGCGTTTTGGCCATCACGAGCACAGGCGGGTCGTCGGCTCCTTCGACGGCGCCGAGCACGACGTGATCCTGACCGAGGGCTCGCTGGCCGCCCGCGCCGCCGGTGAGACCGTCCACGCGACCAAGTCCCATCACCACCAGGGCGTCGATCGGCTGGGAGAGGGACTCCTCGTCAGCGGCATCTCGGTGCTCGACGAGCTGCCCGAGGCGATCGAGCTACCGGACGGTCGCTTTGTGCTCGGCGTGCAGTGGCATCCGGAGGCCGACCTCGCGAGCTCGGTTGTGGGTGCGCTGGTCGATGCCGCGGCCGGCGCTCGCGTCGCCGAGTAGGCGCCGACGGCGACATATACTCCCCGCCCTGTGCGGCTGTCGAAGGCGATCAGAGCAACCGCCTGGGGGATGGTGGTGGCCGGGGTCGCCGCGCCGCTCGTGCGCAAGCGGGTGCCTGCTCCGGCGCTCCTCGTGCAGGCGGTGGCCTTCGGCGCGCCGCTTGGGCTGTGCGTTGCCGTGCGCCGCTCGCGCGGGCGCGACGTCGCCACGTGCACGTTGCAAATGTGGGCGTATCTGGCCATGTATAAGTCGCCGCACGACGACCCCGATGTGCAAAAGGGTCGCGTGCGCGTCGACTATCCGATCGTGGTCGATCGCGTGCTCGGCCTGGGCGAGCTACCAACGGTACGACTGCAGCGGACCCTCGCTCGAAACGGTGGGGCTGCCGCTGACTGGAGTGCCCTCGATCGGGTGCTGGTGTGGGCCCATTGGAGCTGGTTCATCGTCCCGCATGGTTCGCTCGCATACATCCTCGCGCGCCATCGTGCGCGCTTTCCGCGCGCCGCAGTGCTCACGTATGCCGTGTTTGACATCGGCGCAAGCGCGTACTGGCTAATTCCCACGGCGCCACCGTGGTATGCAGCCAAGGCGGCCGCCGCATCGTCCCTGGAGGGGGAGCGGGGCGAGCGTCCGCTCGTGGTGCGGCGGATGATGGTCGAGTACGGGGAGCTTTTCTGGGGAGACGGCTGGGGCTCGCTCTACAGTGTGCTCGGAGGCAACCCCCTGGCCGCGATGCCGTCTCTGCACTTCGCTACATCCGTCATGGCTGCGCTGCTCCTCACCGAGGTGGGGCCGGTGGCGGGCGCGCTCGGCTTCAGCTACGCGGCGACACTCGGATTCGCCCTCGTGTACCTGGGCGAGCACTACGCCGTGGATCTGCTCGCCGGAGCAGCGCTCACGGTTGCGGTGCGGCGGCTGGGGCTGCGCGCGGGGCCGGCCGTAGCACGCGTGGCGCGTGCGGTTGCGACACTGGAGGAGATGGCCCACGAGACGGCCTGAGGAAGGGGGGTGAGCACGAACAAGATGGAGCGCGGCGACCCACGCGAAGCGGTGGGGGAGGAGGTCGAGGAGGCGGAGGTGCTCCCCTCCGGGCCGGTAGCGGACGCGCCCGAGGAGATGCCGCGCGTGATCCTCACGCGGCGGCAGATCGTCGCGTCCGCACTGTTCATCCTCTCTGGTGTCGGCTTCCTGTACTTCGTGCTGCCGAACCTCGCCGGAGTCGGCAAGACCCTCGACCGCATCGAGGGCGGCGATGTCTGGTGGCTCGCGGTCGGGGTGGTGCTGGAGCTGCTGTCGTTCGCCGGCTACGTGGTCCTATTCCGCTCGGTGCTCGCGCGCGGGCAGGAGCGGGTGGGCTGGCGGGAGAGCTATGAGATCACGATGGCCGGCCTCGTTGCCACGCGGCTGTTCGCGACCGCCGGAGCTGGCGGCGTGGCGCTGACCGCGTGGGCACTGCGCCGCTCGGGAATGGAGCCGCGGCTGGTGGCCTGCCGCATGGTCGCCTTCATTGTGCTCCTGTACGTGATCTACGCGGGCTCGTTGCTCCTCGACGGCATCGGGTTGGGGATCGGACTGTTCCCCGGGGGTGGCTCGTTCGCGATCACGATCGTCCCGGCGATCGTGGCCGCCGCCCTGTTCGCGGTGGCCGGGGCGATGTCGCTGCTGCCCGGCGATATAGAGCGGCGCCTCGGTCGCTGGGCGTCGGGCTCGGGCCGCGCGGCGCACTGGGTCGCACGCGCGGTGACGGTCCCGGCACTCGCAGCCAGCGGTGTGCGCACTGCGATCGAGTCGATCCGCGACCGCGACCCCGGGCTACTGGGCGCGCTTGCCTGGTGGGGATTTGACATCTCGGTTCTGTGGGCGATGTTCCACGCGTTCGGGTCCGCGCCGCCGTTCACCGTCATCTGGATGGCCTACTTCGTGGGCATGCTCGGCAACCTGCTGCCGCTCCCCGGTGGCCTCGGCGGCGTCGAGGGTGGCATGATCGGCGCGTTCGCCGCGTTCGGCGTCCATCTCGACCTGGCGGTGGTCGCGGTGCTCTCCTATCGCGCGATCTCCTTCTGGCTGCCCACGCTCCCCGGTATCGTCGCCTACTTCCAGCTGCGCCGGACGGTGGCGCGCTGGCGCGACGAGCAGCCCGCTGCGCCCGCGGGCGCGGCTCGTGGGGGATCGAGCGAGCCGGCGAGGGCGTTGCAGGGCTCGTCGTGATTCACACACAATGCCCGTCCCCTTGCTATACTTTACAAAGTAAAGCGACCTTGGAATGGCCTATCTGGAGCGACCAGGAGATGAGATGAGCGACATCGAGAACGTGATCGTCATCGGCAGCGGACCCGCCGGCTACACGGCGGCGCTGTACACGGCGCGCGCGAACCTGCGCCCGCTGGTGATCGAGGGCTTCGCCTGGGGCGGCCTGCTGCAGCAGACGACCGATGTGGAGAACTACCCCGGCTTCCCCGACGGCGTGATGGGTCCGGAGATGATGCAGAAGTTCCGCGACCAGGCCGAGCGCTTCGGCGCGCGGCTGATCACTGACCAGGCCGATCGCGTCGAGCTGGCGCGGGGATCGGATCCCGCCCACCCCGGCGTGCACCGTGTGTGGGTCGGCGACGTCGAGCACCGCGCGCGCACAGTCGTACTGGCGATGGGTGCCGAGCACAAGAAGCTCGGCGTGATCGGCGAGCAGGAGCTGTCCGGCCGCGGCGTGAGCTACTGCGCCACCTGCGACGCCGCGTTCTTCCGCGATGCGCACACGATCATCGTCGGTGGCGGCGACTCGGCCATGGAGGAGGCAATCTTCCTGTCCAAGTTCGCTTCCAAGGTGACGGTGGTGCATCGCCGCGAGGAGTTCCGCGCCTCGAAGATCATGCTCGAGCGTGCTCGAGCGCAGGCCAATATCGAGTTCCTAACGCCCTATACGGTGCGCGAGTTCGTTGCCGGCGAGAACGGCGCGCTCGGTCACGCGGTGCTCACGAACACCGAGACCGGCGAGGAGCGCGAGCTGCCGGTGTCCGGTGTGTTTATCGCCGTCGGCCATGAGCCGCAGTCGGGGTTGGTGCAGGGGCAGGTCGATGTTGACGAGAACGGGTATGTCGTCACAGAGAGCAAGTCCACACGCACCAAGCTCCCCGGAGTATTCGCCGCGGGCGATCTGGTCGATCACACATATCGACAGGCGATCACAGCCGCCGGCTCCGGCTGCCAGGCCGCGCTGGACGCGGAGTGGTACCTGCGTGACACCCCCGAGGTCCCCACCCCCGAGGGCATGCCCGAGGGCGATCTCGCCGAGGCGCAGTGGGCGCCCGCGGCCGACGTCGCACAGTAGACGACCCCCAGCCCGACGCAGGGCGCTCGATGGGCGAACGAGACAGGGATGCAGGATCGCGCCGCTCAGCGGCCGTTCTGGCGGGCGCCCTCCAGCTCGAGCAGGTAGCGCTTGCGCTCCAGCCCGCCGCCGTACCCGCCGAGCGCTCCGCCCGTGCGCAGGACGCGATGGCAGGGGATCACGATCGGGATCGGGTTGGAGCCCAGCGCATTGCCGGCCGCGCGCGAGCCGCGCGGGCTGCCGGCGTCGGCGGCGACCTCGGCGTAGCTGAGCACGCCGCCGTAGGGGATCTCGTAGGTGACCCGCAGCACGCGGCGCCCGAACGCTCCGATCAGCGCCCAGTCGAGCGGCAGCTCGAAGCTGCGCCTCGTGCCGCTGAAGTACTCATCCAGCTCGCGCTGCACCGACTCCAGCGGGGTCGAGGACTCGACGATCCGCGGCGAGATCCGCCGGGCCAGCCGCTCGAGCACCGCGTCGACGTCCTCCTCCGGGAACGCGAGGCGCACCAGGCCACGGTCGGTGGCCGCCGCCAACAGCGTGCCAAACGGCGAATCGACGGGCGCGTACGTCACATCCGCGAGACCCTCGGCGACGATGCGCGCGCTCAGGCGCTGCGCGGCCGCCGCCGCTGCGCGCGCACTCGCCGCGGTCGCGGTCCTGCTCGATGCGGGCGCCGACCGCTGCCCGTCGAGCCCAGCGGGGGCGCCGCGACGAAGCGCGTCCTCGAGCCTCGTACCTCGGCGCTCCGCGCTGCCGGTGCGGCCCTGCGTGCGATCGCTCATGCGCTCACCACCTTTCTCAACTTGAGCAGTCCCTCGTGCAGCGAGCGGCGTGCCGCCTCCTCTGAGCAGCCAATCGCTGCCGCGATCTCGCGGTGCGGAAGATCGGCCACATAGCGCAGCACGACCGCTGAACGTTGGCGCGTCGGGAGCTCCCCCACGGCTTCCCACAGCGTCTCGTCGGGTTGGTCTGCAGAGGGCGTCCCACGACCGTCGACGGCGGCCACATCCTCAATCGGCACCGCCCGCCGCGCCCGCGCCCGGTGCGCGTCGAGCGACTTGCGATGAGCGATCGTGAGCACCCACGCGCGCAGGTTCGAGTCCGCGCGCAACCTCGGGTAGGCGTGCAGAGCCGCAATGAACGTCTCCTGGAAGCAGTCCTCCGCCTCGGCCGCGCCGACCGACGACACCAGGAAGCGCCACACAGCCTCGCGGTGGGTATCCAGGAACCTTTGAAATGGGGGCAGCCCGTCGCTCACGATCGTAAAACGCGAGCCACGTCGCAAACGTGAGATCGGCTCACAGCCCGTTTCAAACAGGCTCGCCGTCCTCGTATTCGAAGAAGCCCGCACCCACCGCGCGTCCCAGCCGCCCGGCGTGGACGAGGCGGCGCAGCGCCGGGGCGGGGCGGTAGCGCTCCTCGCGGTACTCCTCGCAAAGCGCCGTCAGCACCGTGAGCACGTGCTCCAGGCCGATCGTGTCCGCCCACTCGAACGGACCGCGCGGGTGGCTCAGCCCGAGCACCATGCCAGTGTCGATGTCCCGCGCGCTGCCCACCCCTTCGCCGAGCGCGAACGCTGACTCGTTGATTACCTGGCACACGATCCTGCCGAGCACCAGTCCTGGCGCGTCGCCAACCCACGCCACGTGCTTGCCGAGCGCCGCGAAGAAGCGCTCGGCGCGTGCCCCCGCCACAGGAGAGGAGCTCTCCCCGCGGGTCAGCTCGACCAACCCTGCGTGTGCAAGCGGTGGCAGGAAGTGAAAGCCGACCGCGCTGCCTCCCGGATCCAGGACGCCCAGCGATCCCTTCGCACACAGCAGCACACGCGCGCCTCCCTGAGGCTGGGGCGACCCCCGACGGTCCGGCTGGTTGCTGGCGGCGCTCGCCCCGCGCTCGCGCGGCACGGGCTCGGCGTCACAGTCGACGACCAGCGCCGGCAGCACCCCGCCGGTGGGCGCATGCGGCGAGCGCACCTCATAGCCGGCCGCGGTTGCCGCGACGCGCAACTCCTCCGCGAGCACACCCTCGCCGCCGATCACCACCACGCCCTCGCCGTTGCTCGGCGGGCCCGCTGCGGGCAGAGCTGGGTCCGCAGGCCGGTGTTTGGCGGCGCCATCGCTGTAGTCGTAGTAGCCGCGCCCGCTCTTGCGACCATACAAGCCGGCCGCCACATAGCGGGCGGCGATCAGCGACGGTCGCCAGCGGGGCTCGCCGAAGCTCTGCGCGTAGAAACTCTGGGAGATCTCAAAGCCCGTGTCCACGCCCACCAGGTCCATCAGCTCGAACGGACCCATGCGAAAGCCGCCCTCCATACGGCAGACACGGTCGATCGTCTCGACGTCCGCGAGCTGCTCCTGCAACAGGCGCAATGCCTCCAGGCCGAACGGCCGGTTGCAGCGGTTGACAATGAAGCCCGGCCCGTCAACCGCGCGGATCACCGTCTTGCCCATCGCTTCGCCTGTCGCGTGCGCGAGCGCGAGCGCCTGCTGCGAGGACTGCTCACCCGCGACGACCTCCAGCAGGCGCATCAGCGGCGCGGGGTTGAAGAAGTGCATGCCCACAACTCGCTGTGGATTGCTCGCCGCGGTGGCGATCGCCGTGACCAGCAGTGACGAGGTGTTGGTCGCGAGCACACAGTCTTCGCTGACGATCTCCGACAGCCGCTCATACAGTTCGCGCTTGAGCTCCGTGCGCTCCGGCGCCGCCTCGATCACCAGCTCGCACGACGCCAGCGCGCTCATGTCGTCCACCGCCTGCAAGCGCGCGGACGCCGCCGTGGCCTCGTCCTCGCTCAGCCTGCCCTTCGCCGCTTCTTTGCGCAGGCCCTCCCGCGCGCCTTCACTCCCGCGTTGCAGGGCATCGGGGATCGGGTCGTGCAGTAGCGTCGTCGCACCGGAGCGAGCCGCTAGCTGCGCGATGCCAGAGCCCATCGTGCCGGCTCCCAGTACGCCGATGACGGCCGCCGCGCTACCCGCATAGCCGGCGGAGCCGGCCTTCTCATCCTCCTCCACGTGCGTGTGCTCGGCCATCCGATTGCTTCCGTGCCGCCCGCCTCAGGCGGGCACGAGCGCGTTGATCCCCGTCAGCGCGCGTCCGATGATCAGCTTCTGGATCTGCGAGGTGCCCTCATACAGCGTCGTCACGCGCACGTCGCGGAAGTAGCGCTCGACCGGGTGGTCGTCGACGTAGCCCGCGCCGCCGTGGACCTGAATCGCCGTGTTCGCGCACTCGACCGCCGCCTCCGTCGCGTGCAGCTTCGCGATCGACGTCTCCGTTGTGTTCGGGCGGCCCTTGTCCTTCAGGAAGCCCGCGCGCCACACGAGCATCCGCGAGGCGTCCGTCTTGAGCACCATGTCCGCGATCATCGCCTGCACCAGCTGGAAGCTCGCGATCGGTTTCCCGAACTGCTCGCGCTCCTTCGCATATTTCACCGACTCCTCCACACAGCCCTGACAGATTCCCACGCAGCCGGCCGCCACCGAGTAGCGCCCGGAGTCAAGCGATGACATCGCCACCTTGAAGCCGTCGCCGATGCTGCCCAGCAGCGCGTCGTCTGCGACCTCCACGTCTTCCAGTGCGATCGAACCCGTGTCCGAGGCGTGCAGGCCCATCTTGTGCTCGATCGGCTGCGGTTTGAAGCCCGGCTGGTCGGTGTCCACCAAAAAGCAGCCCAGGCCCTTGTAGCCGAGGTCGGGGTCCGTCTGCGCGAAAATCATCGCCACCTTCGCGTAGTTCGCCATCGAGATCCACATCTTCGCGCCGTTGATCACCCAGCCCGAGTCCGTCTTCTTCGCGCGCGTCTTCTGGTTGGCGGCGTCTGAGCCCGTATCCGGCTCGGTCAGCCCGAAGCAGCCAAGCCACTCGCCCGAGCACAGCTTCGGCAAGTACTTGTGCTTCTGCTCCTCCGTGCCCCACTTGAGGATGCCCGAGCACACCAGCGAGGTCTGTACCGAAACGACCGTACGCACCGACGAGCAGCCGCGGCCGATCTCCTCCACCACGAGGCCGTAGCTGAGGTAATCGAGCCCCGAGCCGCCGTACTCCGGAGGCACGATCGCGCCCAGGTAGCCCTGATTGGCGAGCTTCTTGACGATCTCCAGGTCGAAGTGGTGGTTGCGAGCGTTTTCGCGTGACTGCACCACGATCTCCTTGTCGGTGAACTCGCGCGCGGTGTCCTTGATCAGGCGCTGCTCGTCGGTCAGGTCGAAGTCCATCCCTCTCCTATCGGGTCGTGCGAAATGTGGACGCGGGGTGGGTGCATATCTCTCTTTTCGCGAGGGGCGAGCGAAACGTCTAGCGAAACTCGCCCGCGTCCTGCCCGGAGAGCGTAGCGTCGTCGGCTCTATCAAAGTGCCCCCGCACCGCTTGTGACGGCCGGGGGCTGACACCAGGAGTTGACCCTGATGCAAGACCAGCCTACCCCCGACGTTGCCGAGGAAGATCGTATTAGCGAGAGCGCGATCTTCGGCCTGATTTCTGCCCCGGATGAGCAGCGGCCGTGGTCTGTCGATGAGATCGCGCGTGAGATGGGCGATAGCAACGCGACCGAGGACGGTCTCGCGAGGCTCTACGGCGCTGGCTTGATCCACCGTTGCGGTGAGTTCGTGTGGGCCACCCGCGCCGCGCTGCGGGCAGAGCAGATCAGCATTTAGACGGGCCGAGTGCCACGTCGCACGGCGGGGCGTGGCGCTCATGGCTCGTCGTGCCCTTCTCGTAGACGCTGCGAGGTGTGGGCCAGTTGAGCAACCGACATATCAACGAAGGCGTGGACGTATGCATCGAACGGATGCGGCGGCGGCATCTCTTCGGGGTTGGTGCGCCAGTACTGCACGAAGCCTGGCGCGTTCTGGCGTAGCTCGCTGCTGATCTGCTCAGACAGATGTGCGTTGGACTGGACCCAGTTCGCCTGCTCGGGGGTGTGCATCCGCCCGCCCACTCCCTTCTCCGGCGGCGCTTCTGCTCGAAGTACCTCGTACTCGCGTGCGAAGCGATCCATGCGCCGCGCGACGGTCTCCCTCGTGTTCTCGTCCGCAAGTCCCGCCTCTGCTATCCCAGCGCGCGTCTCGGCTGCATCCCATGTTCGGAATGCACCCTCAAAGAGGATCGCCAAGAGTAGAAGGCCACCGAATACGCCGAGAAACCAGGCGGGGCGATGTAGCAGGACACCCCCTAGCGCGATGCCGCCAGTCAGGAGCGCGACGCCGAGTAGCAGGAGCGTGTGGTCGGCCAGCTCCTTTGCCCAGCGCAAGCCGTTCACGACCAGCCGCCCGAAGAATCTGAGCCGACGCACCTCAGCATCATCGCTGACAGCCGGAAAAACCCGTCGTTCCGTCCGACGCGACCTGTAGTTTCCCCTGTAATAAAGCCAAAAGTGACCCCCGCGAGACGGTAATCTCCGGGGGTCTGGATCAAGGAGTTATGCCCTCCATGACCACGGTCAACGTACCACGGCGATCCGTCGCCGCAGACCTCTCGCGCATCCTCGACTCCCCGGAGGTATTCCGACTCGTAGACGAGCTGCAAGCGACCCGCTGGACGGGGCGTCCCGGCTACCCGATCAGAGCGATGGTCGGGATGGCGCTCGCCAAGTCGCTGTACTCCCTGCCGACGTGGACACGCGTCGTCGCGCTGGTGCGCGAGCACACGGCGCTGGCGGCCGTGATCGCTCCCGACGGCGACGTGCCGTCCGTCTATGCGTGCTATCGCTTCACGGCGAAGCTGCGCGCCCATGCGCCTTTGCTGGAGCGGTGCATCGCCGATGTGGTCCGGGCGCTCAAGAAGGCCAACCCACTGCTCGGCTGGGACGTCGCGATCGACGCCAGTGACATGCCCGCGTACGCGAAGGGCAGGAAAGCTGAGGAATTGGAGTGCGGGAAGTGCTCGGACCCGGATGCGTCGTGGGGTCATCGCTCCCGCGTCTCGACCCGCGCCGGTGGGATCTTCTACGGTTACAAGCTGCACATGGCTGTCTGCGCCAAGACAGACCTGCCGCTCGCGTGGCGGATCGAGACGGCACGCGCGCACGAAACGAAGGCCGTCGCGCCGCTGCTGGACAAGCTGCACACACTCGGCATTGATCCTGAGACGTGTGCGATGGACAAGGGCTATGACCATGCCGTCAGCTACTTCGAGTGCACGATGCGCGACGTCGCGCCCGTGATCCCGTTGCGTGAAACCGCCGACGTCAAGCGCGGTGAGGATGGCCCACCCGACTGCGAGCATGGCGAGTGGCGCTTCGCAGGTGCCGACCACAAGCGCAAGGCGAGCAAGTGGCGCTGCCCCATTGGAGAGTGCAAGCCCGCGTCGATATGGCTCACCGCAAACCGGCTGAAACCCCTCATCCCACGCGACACGGCACGCTGGAAGGCGCTCTACGCGGCCCGTGGCTCGGTAGAGCGAGCCTTTGGACGGAGCAAGCACGAATGGGGACTCGGGCCGCTCCGGGTGCGCAAGATCGAGCGCGTGCAGCTTCACGCGAACCTCACGATCCTCTCGCAGTTGACTTCGGCGTTGAATCGGGAACGGGGCTTGGCGCTCGCAGCGTGACGGGGATACGCTCGCCCGCGTGGCCGATCCACTGGACGATGCGCGAGAGAAGCTAAAGCGCGCACGCTCGCACCTTGCGAACCTCAAGCGTCAAGCCAAGAAGCTCGGCCGAGACACCAGCCGTCACAGCGTGCTCGTGGACTATGACCCGGACGAAGGGCACTATGTCGTCTACGCCAAGACACGCCCGGACCCGCTGCCGAACTTGAGCCTGGTCCTCGGCGATGTCGTCCACTGCGCTCGCGGAGCCCTGGACTTCACGACCTGGCAGCTTGCCTGCAAGCACCTCGGACGTGAACCGACCGACAAGCAGGCCCCATCCATTCAGTTCCCCATCACGCCGATCCCTGGGAAGTTCGCCAAAGCCACCGTGCTCTCGTTCGTCTCCAAGAAGGTGGGACGCGAGATGGGGAGGCACCAGCCACATCCGGGAAGCGATCCCGGCAACAACCACCTCGCCGTCTTGCAGTGGATCTCCAACCGCGACAAGCACCGGCTCATCGTGCCGTTGTTCGCCGACATCACGCCACCGCTTATGCCCGAATACGCCCTCGATCCACGCCCCGTACCGGGCAGCGGAGTGGAGATCCATCACACCTTCCTCAAAGGGCCTCGCAAGGGTGCTAGCGAGGACGAAATCTTTTACAAGGGCGATCCGACCACCGTGAAGCTCGGGCGTGTGACCCTCATGCCCCGGCCGCCGAACACGAAGGTCTACATAGACCCCCAGCCGCCCCTCAACGTACTGTTCGGCGGCCCCGACGGCTACCTCTCCATGCCGGACGTCGAAGCCCTTCTCGGCCACGTCGAGTTCGTAGTCGGCTGTTTCGACGGGTTCCTCTGAGAACCACCCCGGACGCACCTATCCCACCGCCCTGGGGTACGCTCGGCCCAACGATGGGGTGTCGCCGGGTAGCCGCCCTCCTCGATCCCGCTCAGAGAGCGGGGACCAGAGTTTCGCTAGACCCTCTCGCGTTCTGTATAACCATCGCTATACGCCGCTCAGCTTCGGTGTGCTCCACGGAGCGTGCACGCGCCTTTCGACCTCATCGGCGATGCCGTCGATCGGCAGTCGCTCCTGTGCGAGCGAGTCGCGATCGCGCAGCGTCAGCGTGTTGTCCTCGATGCTCTGGTGGTCGATCGTAAGGCACAACGGCGTGCCGATCTCGTCCTGGCGGCGGTAGCGCTTGCCGATCGCGCCGCCTTCGTCGTACTCCGCCTGCACGCGCCCGCGCAGCGCGCGGTGGACCTCGCGCGCGAGCTCCGGCTGGCCGTCCTTGCCCACCAGCGGCAGCACTGCAGCCTTGACGGGTGCCAGCCGCGGGTGCAACCGCAGCACCGTACGCATCTCGCCCGCGCCGGCACCCTCGCGCTCGACCAGTTCCTCGTCGTACGCGTCCACCAGAAACGCCAGCGTCGCGCGATCCGCGCCGGCGGCTGGCTCGATCACATGCGGCACGTAGTGCTCGCCGCTGGCCTGGTCGAAATACTCGAGCTTCTCGCCAGAGAACTTCGCGTGCTGGGTCAGGTCGAAGTTGCCGCGATTGGCGATCCCCTCCAGCTCCGACCAGCCGATGGGGAACAGGTATTCGACGTCGCTTGTGCCCGACGAGTAGTGGGAGAGCTCGTCCGGGTCGTGCGCGCGCAGACGCAGGTGGTCGGGGCGGATGCCCAACTCCGTGTACCAGCGCTCTCGCTCTGTGAGCCAGTGCTCGAACCATTTCTGCGCCTCTGCCGGCGGCACGAAGAACTCCATCTCCATCTGCTCGAACTCGCGCGTGCGGAAGATGAAGTTGCCCGGCGTGATCTCGTTGCGAAAGGACTTGCCCACCTGCGCGATCCCGAACGGCGGTTTCTTGCGTGAGAACTGCAGCACGTTCTTGAAGTTGACGAAGATGCCCTGCGCGGTCTCCGGGCGCAGGTACGCTGTCGCGCCCGACTCCTTCACCGGGCCGATCGTCGTTTCGAACATCAGGTTGAAGTCGCGCGCGTCCGTCAGCTCGCACTCGTCGGTCTCTCCCGGGTGCTTGGACGGTTTACGTCCGCACGCGAGGTCCGCCAAGTGGTCGGCGCGAAAACGCTGGCCGCACGTCTTACAGTCCACCAGCGGGTCGGTGAACCCCGCCAGGTGACCGGAGGCCTCCCACACCCGCGGGTGTTGCAGGATCGCCGAGTCGATCGCCACGATGTCGTCGCGCTCCTGCAGCATCGCCCGCCACCACTCGCTCTTGACGTTGCCCTTCAGCAGCACGCCGTAGTGGCCAAAGTCATACGTCGAGCCCACCCCGCCGTAGATCTCCGAGGAGGGGAACACGAAGCCGCGGCGCTTACACAGCGCGACGATCTTCTCCATCGTCACCGTGTCGGTGCCTGCGTCGGTTGCGGGGGTCGGCTCGGTCATCGCGGGCAGCGGATGGTAGTCGAGCCTCCGTGTGTCCGGACGCCACACGGCCGCGGACGGTCGGGCTCGCACGACGCGATGCGTAACATGCGCCGCCGTGGCGCGGATCCTGATCGTCGCCGGCGGCTGCAGAGGGCGTCGGCTCGCGGAGGCGATGACGCAGGAAGGGCACGCCGTGCGCATCACCACCCGCGCCGAGACCGGGCGCGCGGCGATCGAGGCGAGCGGCGCGGAGTGCTGGATCGGCACGCCCGATCGCCTGGCGACGCTGCGCGGGGCACTCGACGCCGTCACGATCGCCTGCTGGCTGCTCGGCTCAGCGGCCGGCCCAGAGCCCACCCTGCGCGCCCTGCACGGCTCGCGGCTGGAGCTGTTCCTCACGCAGGCGATCGACACAACCGTGCGGGGCTTCATCTATGAGACGCGCGGAGCGGCGGCTTCGGCCGAGCTGCTGCGTGAGGGCGAAGGCATCGTCCGCGCGCTGGCCGAGCGCAACGCGATCCCGACAGCGTTCGTGACCGCCGATCTGCACGATTTCGAGGACTGGCTGGCCGACGCGCGTGCGTCGGTCGCGTCCTTGCTCGCCGGTGGGTGAGGACCCGTGCCCGGTCACTGAGCCGGTGGGGCGGGCTGGCTGCCCACGCGCAGTAAAGCCGACGCACGATCGATCCGATGAACCCGCAGGATGGCCGCTGACCGATCTCCCACCGGCTGGCTGGTGTCGGCATTAGGCGCCATCGTCCTAGTCGTGTCGGTGTTCCTGCCCTGGTACGCGGTCAGCCTGACGGCGAACGGGGTCGCATACATGCAGAGCGTCGAGACGCAGCAGGTGCAGAGGTTCGGAAATGCCACCCTTCAGGGGGAGCTCGGCAGCCTGCACGCGCGGTTGGGCGCGCTCGCCGGCCAGCAGATCGGGACGATCAGCGCCCACCAGGCGTTCAGCACGATCAGCGTCGTGCTGCTGGTCGCCGGCGGTCTTGGAATCTTGATCACGCTGCTTCCCCTCGCCGGCGAGAGCTCGCCCGACTTCGACGGCACCGCGACGTGGCTCGCGCTGCTCGGCGCGATCGCAGCCGTCTGCGTGCTCTACCGGATGGCCGTCCGGCCGACCGGTAGCGCCGACCTCTCGCTCGCGCTGCGCGAGGGCGCGTGGCTGGCGCTGCTCGGCTCGCTCGCGCTGGTCGCCGGCGGCCTATGGCCTCGCCGTCTGCGCTCACCCAGTGCGTCCGACGCCAAGGTCGAGGACGCCTGGTCCGCGCTGTCCGGTTGGACGCCCGAAGGCTGAGCGCAGGCTGGCTCCAGTGCGCCCGCTATCCTGACAGGTAATCCCCTAAAGCCGATCAAGATTATAAAGGGACGGCTTGTCTCGCCTGACTCTCACGACGGCACCTGTCGAGAAAGGAGCAACACCAATGACGCTGCAACTTGGCGACGTAGCACCCGACTTCGAGGCCGACACTACCGAGGGTCGCATCAAATTCCATGACTGGATCGGCGATTCGTGGGCGGTGCTGTTCTCGCATCCGAAGGACTTCACGCCCGTGTGCACGACCGAGCTCGGCTACATGGCGAAAGCCAAGCCCGAGTTCGACGCTCGGGGCGTGAAGATCATCGGTCTGTCGGTCGACGCGCTCGACAACCACGAGGCGTGGGCGAAGGACATCGAGGAGACCCAGGGAACAGCCCCCAACTACCCGATCATCAGCGACAGCGACTTCAATGTTTCAAAGCTCTACGGGATGTTGCCCGCGGACACCTCCGGCGACGCCGGTGGACGCACGCCGGCCGACAACCAGACGGTCCGCAACGTGTTCGTGATCGGGCCCGACAAGAAGGTCAAGCTGATCCTCGTCTATCCGATGACGACCGGGCGCAACTTCGATGAGGTGCTGCGCGTGATCGACTCGCTCCAGCTCACCGCCAGTCACAAGGTCGCCACGCCCGTCAACTGGCATCAGGGCGAGAAGGTGATCATCGCCGGCTCGGTCTCTAACGACCAGGCAAAAGAGATCTACCCCGATGGCTGGGAGGAGCCCCGCCCGTACATCCGGCTCGTGCCGCAGCCGAGCTAGATAGCTCCGCCGCCGCACAGTGCGTCCCGGGCGATCCGGGCGCACGTTAGGCCAGCGAAAGCCCACCGTCCGGGCCGGTCATCTGGAGACTGTCGAGGAGGTTCTCCAGGATGCGTGCCGTCGCGCCCCAGATGAGGTGCTCATCGACCACGTACGCGTCGGTTTCAAAGGTGATGCCGCGGCGTTCCAGACGCGTTTGCGTGCGGCCCGATCGCACCGAGCTCAAAGGCAGCTCGAGCACGGCGTCAACCTCGTTCGCCGACAGTCGCCAGGCCACGCCCGCGGGGATCGTGCCGACGAATGGGTGGATGACGTAGTTGGTGGCGAACGTCGAAGTCGGCGGTAGCGTCCCGAGCAGCTGCACCTGGGTGCGTGCCAGCCCGATCTCCTCCTCGGCCTCGCGCAGTGCCGTGTCGGTCAGATTCGCGTCCTCGGCGTCCTTGCGGCCGCCCGGGAAGGAGATCTCGCCTGCATGCCGTCGCAAATCGACGCGACGCCTGGTGAGGACGACGTGAACCTCCGGCTCGACGCCAGCGAGGAACAGGGGTACAAGTACGGCTGCCTCTACCGGTTTGCTCGCCCCAGCCAGATCGAGGGTGCCGGAAGTAGGCGACTCAGGCGGCCAGGTGAACGCGCTCAATGCGCTCCTGGAACATGACCTCGCCGTCCAGCGCTCGATGGACGGGGCACTTGGCGGCGATCACGCGCAGACGCTCCACCTGATCCTCGGGGAGGTTGTCCGGCAGTCTCATCACGAGTTGAAACTTGGTCGGACAGCCGCGCTCCGCGGGGCTGTACTCGACGTTGACCTCCACATGCCCGATGTCCCAGCCCTTGCGCGCCGCGTACATCTCCATCGTGATCGCCGTGCACGAGGCAAGGCTCGCCGCGAGCAGCTCCTGTGGATCAGGTCCGCTGTCGTCACCGCCCACCTCCGGCGGCTCGTCCACCGTCAGCTGATGGTCACGGACCTGCACCGTGTGCCTGAACGTCTCGCCGTCACGTCGCGCGGTGGCCTTCATCCTTGTGAGCCCTTGCGTGTCGGTCATCTCGATCCCCTCGAATCGGTACTGCTCGCATCCTTGTCAATCATCATACTGCGGCGCGCGGCCAGTCTAGGAGAGCGGGTTGAACAGCAGCCCGGTCAGTAGCTTGGGGAAGAAGTAGGTCGACTTGGGGGGCATGTTCTCGCCAGCAGCGGCCACCTCGCGCACCTGCTCGACCGGGGTTGGGCGCATCAGGAACGCGGCGTCGTATTCCCCCGAGCGCACCATCGCGAGCGCCTCCGCGGCGTCGCGCGCGTAGAAGAGACCGTTGAAGTGCGCGATGTCCTCGTCGCTCAGCCCGAGCGCGTTCTTCAGCAGCAGCGTCTCCAGCACTCCAGTATCCAGGTGGCGGTAGGCATCGGAGTGGCCGGGCAGCGCGGCGTCGGCGATCGCCTGATCCTTGAGTGTCAGCCGCAGTGCGCGCCCGTCACGCCCGTCGACATAGCCGAGCTGCATCCGTCCACCCCCAGGGGGTGGAGCGAGCTCCTCGACCGACACCTCAACAATCTCGAAGTCGCGTCGCAGCGCCTGCTCGAGCGCCTCGCGACGCTCGTCGTCCAGCCCCCTGACCAGGCGATGTGTGGGAAAGACGGTGAGCCCAGGGTCCTCGAGTGCGACCAGGCACATGAGGATGTAGCGGTGCGCGCCCTGCACCGGCGAGCCAGTCGCCGTCGCATCGCCGATCTCATCGGCGTACGCGCGCATCGTCTCGTAGCGGTGATGGCCGTCGGCGATCAGCAACTCCGCATCCCGTGTGGCGGCCTGCGCGGCAGCGATCGCGTCGGGGTCGCTGACGCGCCACAGGCGGTGGACGGTGCCGTCCGAGTCTGTGATGTCGGCCCACGGGGGCTGCTCGGTGGCCGGCGAGAGCGCCCTCCAAGCCGCCTGCGTGGGGTCGGAGTACAGCGAGAAGATGGGGGAGACGTTGGCCCGCGTGGCGCGCGTAAGGCGCAGCCGGTCCTCCTTGGGGCCGGGGTGCGTGCGCTCGTGCGGACGCACGCGCCCGGGACCGTAGTCCTCGATTCGCACCCGGCAGAAGAACCCGCGCCGCGTGCGCGAGCGTCCGTCGGGACCCGTGTAGTCCTGCGTGTGCGCCCACAGCGCGGGCTCGCCGTCACGAACGAGCGCCCCCTGCAACTGCCAGCCATCGAACAGCTCGCCCGCCGCCTGGTAGCGATCTCGTCCCTCGGGCTCGTCCCGGGGCAGATCGACGGCCACCACGTTGAACGGCGAGCGCGCAATCAGAGCCGCACGCTGGCCCGCGTCGATCACGTCATACGGGGGCGCGACGACCTCCGTGAGGGGGCCGACGACCGCAGGGTCGTAGTGGAGCGCACGTAGAGGTTGGATGTCGGCCATGGCGGTGGCGGAGGCTAGCAGCGGGAGGCTCACATGCGAGTGCCGCCGCGATCTCTACCCTTATGAGCACGGGGCGTGGCGCAGCTTGGTAGCGCACCTGCTTTGGGAGCAGGGGGTCGCCGGTTCAAATCCGGCCGCCCCGACTAACCGGACAGGGGCTTTCTCCTGCAGAGGCCGGCATTTCGCTGTACTTGCCGTGCGGGCGGATGTAACGTGCGCGAGCGACCCGGACATAGGTAGGTGATGACGCGGCCTGAGAGGCACAGACGGGAGCGATTCGAAGCGCTGTTCGAGCGTTGTCACCCGGAGGTGCGCGGCTACGTGCTGCGCCGCGCTCCGCAAGCGATCGTGGATGACGTAGTGAGCGAGACGTTCCTCGTGGCTTGGCGCGCGTTGGACAGCGTGCCGGGGGAGCCGTTGCCCTGGCTATACGGGGTGGCGCGCCGCACGCTCGCCAACCACCGCCGCGGAAATCTGCGCTCGGCGGCGCTCAGCGCGCGGCTCACACGCACGCTCGTTCTGCCTCCCGAGCAGGAGGGGCCGGTGAGCGAGGAAATCGAGCCGCAGCTGCGAGACGCGCTGCTAGCGCTCACGGTGCGCGAGCGCGAGGCGTTGCTACTGGTCGCATGGGAGGAGCTCTCTCCAGCGCAGGCCGCGAACGCGCTCGGCTGTTCGAGAGCCGCGTTCCGCGTGCGGCTTTACCGTGCACGCGGGCACCTCGCGCAGCTGCTCGAACGCGCGCCGTCCGAGCCGGCACCGACCAAGAGCCCTGCTCATGCGGGCTGCGCGCTGATCGAGCCGCTGAGCGAAGGAGGAAAGCAATGAGGGGAGACGAGCGATGAGTCACGATCCGATCGACCTCGTGCGGGCGGCCAACCCGGTGCCCGATCCGAGCACCGATCCGCGCTCGGCGCTTGCGCCACCCGCCCGCCGGCGACAGGTGGAAACGATCCTCGCCACCGACCCCGACTCGCGGGAGCGCGTCGCGTGGGCGGCCGTTGCGCGCCCTGGCTGGCGCCACGGCGCGAGAGCGCTCGCGTTGCTCGCGTTCATGGCGCTGCTCACCGGCGCGGCGGCGGCGGCGGTGTTGCTCGGTGGCACGCACTCCTCCGCTCCGCTTGCGGGCGCCATTCCCGAGCCGAGACAATCGCTCGGCCCCACCAGCTACCGCATCGGGTTCACACCGGACATCGCCGGCGGTCACGTGGGCTGGTGCGATCAAGTGGAATTCACCACGCGGGAACGGTCGCTCGGCCATGGCCACTTCGAGCGCCTGTATGGAGGCGGCGCCAGCGGCTGCGGGCGCGGGCCGACCGTCGCCGAACCGTTCATCGACGCCGACGTGGTCGGCGGGTCGGGCGGGCGCGAAGGCCGGCACTTCTCCTATCAAGTCGCTTACTACCTCACCGCTCCCCAGGTCGCCGCCGTGCGTGCTTCGCCGACGCTTACGATCCTCACCCGACCCGAACCACGCCTGCCGGACGGATACCGCGTCGCGGTCAGCTTTCCGCAGGTCGAGCATGGTGGCTCATCGCAGGTGATCGGAGTGTTCAACCCGGTCGCGCTGGCCGCCAACGGCCGCGAGCTTGCGACTCGCCGGCTGCCGGGAGGCACTCCGTGGGTTCCCGATCCAACCGTTTCCTGGCAGCGTAGCCCCCAGGTGGGTCTGCGCGTGCCTTTCGCGATCCCCGGGTCTGCCGGCAGAGCGCGTGGCCAGCGTGTGCTCGTGCGCCGCAGCCCGCCGGCGGGGCCGTGCGCGATCGACAGCTCCAGCTTGCACGGAGCGCAGCAGCAGCTCGGCAACGTCGTGTTGCGGGTGCGGCCGGTTCCGCAGGTGATCGGACGCGCGTATCTCTCGTGCATCGACACCGAAATCACCGATCGCGGCTGGGCGGTGGATGTCGCGTTGCTGCTCGATGCCCACCACCCCGGGACCTTGCCCGCGCCTCTGCCCGGCGCGACCCCGGTCGCCGGGCATCCCGGGGTAGTGAACGAGCAAAGCGGAATCTTCGGCGACATCACCGGCCGGCGCGTGGGCGACGCCTGGCTCGTCGTGGAGAGCAGCAGCCGCCTCGCGCTGCGCACCAGTGCTCTCCCCCAGCGTCTGGCGGTGCTCGACGCACTGCGCACCTGCGTCAGGCTTAACGGCCGCTGCTGAGCAGGCCCTTGCACGCCCGTCCGGCAGGAGGATGGGCGCGCGCGAGTGGCGCGACGGTCCGCGTCGTGGCGCGTGGCTACGAGGCCGACACCAACGGTCACATAGCCGGCGCCGTGCTATGGCCAGCACACTGGGAGTCCACTCTGTTCGCGGCATTTCGTGGATGCTCGTGGGACTCTGGGACGAGCGCAAGCGCGAGGCGTCGTGGGCGTGTTGCCTCCTGGGCCCGGTCGCGGTCACAAACCGCAACGCTCGCGGAAGATAGCTTGCGATGCCGAGAACCTGGGAGGACGCCACTGACGCGGAGCTGCTCGCCGCCTGCCACGCGCAGGAGGAGCCGTTCGCCGTCTTCTACCGTCGTCACGAGCGTCTCGTCGTGAGCTGGCTGATGCGCCGCTGCGGTCGTCCGGAGCTAACTGCCGATCTGCTTGCGGAGGTCTTTGCCGCCGCCTATGTCGCCGCGCCGCGCTTCCGTCCCGAGCCGCAGCCGGCACAGGCCTGGCTGCTCGGGATCGCACGCCACAAGCTCCTGCGCAGCATGCGCCGCGCACGCGTCGAGGCGTCCGCGCGCAAGCGGCTCGAGGTCGATGCAATCGAGCTCTGCGCGGCGAGCGTTGTCGCGCTCGAAGAGCTCGAGGCCGAGGACCCGATGCGGCTGCTCGCGGAGCTGCCCCCAGATCAGCGCGAGGCGGTGCGGGCACGCGTGCTCGAAGACCTCGACTACCGCGAGCTCGCCGCTCGCCTGCAGGTGAGCCCCGCGGTCGCGCGCAAGCGCGTCAGTCGCGGTCTGCGCACCCTGCGAAGGCACATCCAACACGAAGGAGTCGACCGATGACGCTGCTGCCCGAGGTCGAGCGCGCGCTGCTCGACGCCGTTGCCCGTGACCAGGCCGCCCGACGCCGAACGCGTCTTGCGCGCATCCGTGCGAGGTCGCTGCGGCTGCCGGCATTTGCGCTGCTCGCGCTGCTGGGCACAACGACGATCGCGCTCGCCGCCAGCGGGGTGATCCTCACCGGCTCGAACGTCCCGACCCACGGGCGCCTACGTCCCGACTACGGCTTCGGCGTCCCGGCGCTCGGAGGCAGCGAGCTGCTGCCGCTGCGCGCGCCGGACCCAGTGGGCGGGCTGCCCTGGGGCATGCGAATCATTCGCACCACCCGCGGCTACCTCTGCGTTCAGATCGGGCGTGTGAAGGACGGCCTGCTCGGCGAGCTCGGCATCGACGGCGCCTTCCACGACGACAGCCGCTTCCATCCGCTGCCGGTCGACGCGCTGCCCGAAGATCTCGGCGTGCAGCAGGCGTTCGGCATCGACTGCGAGCCGCCTAGCAGATCGGGGTTCGCGGCTGCGATCGTCGGCCTCGAGCCGAGCGCCGTCGGCCTCGAGCCAAGCGCCGCGAGCAATCCGAGCGTGAACGTCTCGCGCGCGACCCTGAGGGAGATCTCCTTTGGCCTGCTCGGCGAGCACGCGCGCAAGATCACCTATCGCTCCGAAGACGGCGTGAAGACCGCGGAAGTGCTCCCCGGCCTTGGTGCATACCTGATCGTGCAGCGCGCGACGCATGGCGGTCAGCTCGGCGAAGTCAGCGACACGCCTGCACCCGAAGGCGACCCCGTCGACCCGGACGGGACGTTGACGGCGATCACCTACAGCTTCGGCAAGCGTACGTGCAAGGTCATCGGCCACGGCAACGCCCTCAGCGCCTGTGGCTTCTCCGAAGGGCCGCTGAGGGCGAAGCCGCTCCCGGTTGTCCACGTTCCGCTGCACGTCCAGCTCGAGGTCCACGACCACACGGTCACCGCCGCCTACCTCGTCTTCCGCGCGCCCTACCCCGTGACGAGCGCAGCCGAGCGCTACTCCGTCGACTCGTACGGATGCGGCGGGATCCTCACCGGAGAAGGCATCGACCACGACGTCGCGAAGGGGGCGATCCTGCATATCAGCATCGCCTCGGACCTCTCCTACGCCTGCTCGCGTTCCGTGAAGATCTCGGTCGAATATACGCGCAGCATCGACGACAACATCGCCTTCACCGCGCTCGGCAAGGTGACGGTCCAGATCCCGCATGGCGACCATTTGCGACCGCTCTCGCGCCGTGTGAGGCAGCTTCTGCGCGCCCGGCGCGCGGGACGGCCCCTGATTTGGGACCGCAAAGAGACCGCAGGAGCCCCGAAAACCGCGTAACAAAGCCGATCTGAACCGTTCGCCCCGATTGGCCGGTGTCGCATAGTGATCCGTCAAGTCGAGGCGAATCTCGATCCGCAGCCCGGCCAGGTCGTCTTCACCTGCCCCTGAGCTTCCCGTGCCTTCGGTCGTCCGGCATCGCCTTATCCGCGACTTCACCATCTCTACGGCAACAGCGGCCACGGCCGCTGGCCAGAGCGCCTCGACCACAAGCACGAGCGTGCCATTCATCGGCCAGCTCCCTTCTCTGTGGCGTGAGGCGTCGTCACAGTCACATTCTCGGCCTGCGATCCGCCCTGCAGCCCACCCTCATGTGTGAGGTGGCCACACCTGGTAGACCGAATCGGCCCACTGTTAGGATTTGGGCTCCCGTAGCCGTGCGCAACCAGCGATCGCCGATATGGAGCACGAGGTCCCCACTAGAACTCAGCCGGCCTTGCACATACGCTCGGCGTCTGAGATTCAGGATGTCATCGCGGCCGAACGTCTCGGGTCTGCATTCGTTGTGTGGCGCGACGGCGAGGGGTTGCAGCACATAGTGTCCCTCCCAGCCGAGCGCCGGCTGACGGTGGGCCGTCGCGCCTCCAACGACATCGTGCTCGGAGACGACGGGGAGGTGTCGCGTGTACATGCGGAGCTCGAGTGTCTGGCCGGGGACTGGACGATTGCCGACGAGGGGCTCTCGCGCAACGGCACCTTCATTGGGAGTGAGCGGATTTCCGGTCGTCGGCGCTTGAGCGACGGCGACATGATCCGCTTCGGCCGAACGCTCGTCGAGTATCGGCGTCCCACTGCCGGCTCCACAGTCCTCACAGCCTCGACGCAGGGCATGTTCGGCGTTGGCAGCCTCACTGAGATGCAGCGCGCGATTCTGATTGCCCTGGCCCGGCCTTACAAAGCCGGCGTCGCTTATGCAGTTCCTGCCTCTAATGCGGAAGTGGCACGAGAGGTGCATCTCAGCCTCGACGCTGTAAAAGGTCACCTCAAAGTCCTTTATGCACGATTCGAGATCGCGCATCTGGCGCGCAATCAGAAGCGCACAAGGCTCGTGCAGTGCGCCTTCCAGCTCGGTCTCATCGCGAAGCGCGACCTGTGAGCCGGGAATGTCCCCTCTGCGCCGCGCCGGCGACCGATAAGGCTAGGTTCTGCCGATCCTGCGGGCGGGCGCTACCGGCCGTCTCGACCTTGGTGCGGGCAGGCGACGAGCACGATCGAGAGGACAGCGTCACGATGCTCCCTGGCCAGCATCGTTCAAAGAAGTCGATCTGGCTGGTTTCACCGGAGCCTTCGCTTCCATCTGCGCCACATGACATCCAGCCGCCGAGCGGAGGGCTAAGCTGCGCGATCTGTGGGGCCGATGCCGAGGGAGACGACGCGCTTTGCAAGCAGTGCAAGCAGCTGATGGGTGGAGCTCGCGAAGATGACTGAAAACGTATGCGGCGTCTGCGGGGAGTCATTGTCCACAGACGCGAAATTCTGTGAGCACTGCGGCACTAAGCGTGAAGAGCGCGATAGCCCACTGAAGTCGATCCTGCCGAAGCTCCCGGGTGACTCGTCGCCGATGGAGCGGATCGACGCGATCGCTCCCGGCACGGGGGACCTCGCCTCTCAGCTGGTCACCCAGCTTCGCACCCCGACCGTGGCGATGGCCTTGATTGGAGGGTCACTTGCTGCGGTCGCGACATTCGGGGTCGGGCTGGTGCTGGCGATCCTGCTGTCCGACCATTCGCTGGTCGGGTCGGTCGACGAGGGCAAAGGCCTGATCACGTCGAGCTTTGCGCAGATGCTCGATTTCATCCAGGCGGGCTATGGGAACGGGGTGGGCAAGCTCGGCCCTGCCGTCTTCGTGGTCTTCCCGGCTGCAGCCTGCGCCGTGGCATCGGCGACACAGGCTCACAGGACGCGCGGGCTGGGTCCCGGCACGAGGTTGCTCAGCGGCGCTGGGGTCGGGGTTGTGTTCGGGTTGCTCATGCTCGTGCCCGCGCTTGGCGCCGGCGGCTTGGGGGGCGGTCCCTCCACGACCGAACCGGACGTCCTGGGGTCGGTGCTGCTGGGTGTCCTCTTTGGCGTTTCTGGTGGGTTGCTGGGCACCTACTACGTGATGCGCACAGCATTGAAGCCCGGGTTTTTGGTGGATTCCGTGCCCGCTGTCGTCCGTCCCGCTGCTCACGTCGTCTACGTGGCCTTGCGCCCACTGGCGCTGCTGCTGGTCTTGATGACGCTGGCAGGCACGGTGGTGTGGACGGTCGAGACAGTAATCAAATCGAGCCTGCGCGAAGGGCGGTCGACGCCAGTGGCGGCGATCGACGCGGCCCTCTACGGGGTCGAGCACGGAGTGGACTGGACGGAGCTGGCGGGCCTTGCCCAGTTCCGTGCCGTCGGCTACGAGACCGGTAGCGACGCCCTACCTGTGCCCATCGGGGACGCCAGCAAGGTCAAGTACGACAGCTCAGGCAAGTACCGATTGTTCGGGCTCAGCCATGCGATGCCGATCTACACGTTCGTGCCGCTGCTTATCTTCATGCTCGCAAGCGTGCTGCTGCTGGCGCTCAGTGCGGGCTTCGCCATCGCTCAGGCGCGGCAGCCGGCGACACCCCTTATGGCAGCTGCCTGGGGGTGCTTGGTGGGTCCGATCTGGGCTCTTACCCTCGTGGTAATCAACGCGCTCGTCGCGAAGTACATTTTCGGTCGCGCTGACGGCGGCAGCGTGTTCGGCACTTTCTTCACCGGGGGCCTAGTGGTCGGGGCTGCGGGTGGCCTCGTGAGCCTGCAGGCGCACCGCCGTCGCGGGCTGGAGATCGCCGGCGATCCGAGGCCGGCGCCGATCGATCCGCAGCCACCGACGCCCGGAGCAGGGGCACCATGAGCGAGGAGGCGATTCTCAACCCCGGCGAGGAGCTCGCCGGCTACCGTATCGCGCGCTTCATCAGAAAGGGAGGGATGGGCGCCGTTTACGAGGCTGTCCAGCTATCGCTCGACCGCCGCGTGGCCTTGAAGTTCGTCGCCCGCGAGCTGGGGGCCGACGAGCGCTTTCGAGAGCGCTTCAGGCGCGAGGCGCGAGCGGGCGCAGCCATCGACCATCCGAACATCCTGCCCGTGTACGAGGCTGGCGAGCTTCCGGACGGGACGCTGTTCCTGGCCCTGCGCTTCGTCGACGGGCCCGACCTGCGACGCCTCCTACAAGATGACGGGCCGCTTGGGGCGGCGGAGGCGGTCGCGATTCTCACCCAAGTGGGCAACGCGCTCGATGCTGCCCACGATCGTGGCCTCATCCACCGTGACGTCAAGCCGGCCAACGTGCTACTCGAACGCCACGGGTCCGGCTGGCATGCATTCCTCGCCGACTTCGGGCTAGCCAAGCCCAACGCCGAGGCCAGTGAACAAACACTCCCTGGTGAGATGCTGGGCACGGTCGACTACATGGCCCCCGAGCAGATCGAGGGCGGCCAGCTCGATCGGCGGGCCGACGTCTACTCCTTCGGCTGCATGGTCTATCGCTGTCTGACCGGTGAGCCCCCATACAAGCGGGAGACCCGCGCGGCCACCTTGCTCGCACACGCCAATGCACCCAGACCGATACCGAGCCGGGCTGTCGCCGGTCTGCCCGAGCCGCTGGACGTCGTGGTCGCACGCGCCCTCGAGAAGGACCCGTCCAAGCGTGCCGCCTCGGCGGGGGCGTTGATGCGCTGGGCGGCTAGGCAGCCTGGGCTTGCTGCTGCGACACAGTACTTCGCTGCCGACGAACCGTCGGAGGGCGTGCTCACGGAGTCGAAGGAAGCCCCACGCACTTGGCGCCTGCAGCTGCGCGCCTCGCTGTTCGCCGCGGCAGCTTATGCACCGATCTGGGCTGGGTCATATCTACTGGGGAGAAGCCTGTGAACTGGAAAGCAAGCGTCTTCGGTGCGGTTCTTGTCGCCGTTTGTGGGCTGGCGGTGGGAGCAGCGGTCGGCGGAAAGACCAAGACGAAGACTAAGACCGTTCGCGTCACGGTCTCCTCCACTGTCACGACGACGAGCCCTGCTTCTACCGCTCCGTCGAGCACAAGCTCCAGCACTTCTACTGCCAGCAACACCACCTCATCCGATGAAACATCGCCTGAAGCCGGACAGGAGTACCTCGCGGAATATCTCTCTAGCCAGAACTCTGAACAGCTCAATGGCGATGCCAGCGATGTCTCACTGTCAGATGAACCGGCCAAGCAGGAACTCCAGGGCAAGACCTATCAGCAGGCAGTGGTCTTCAACATCGAAAACTACGGCAGTGGTGACACGGCGAGCTTCCAGATGCCCACCCCGGGATTCACCCGACTGACCTCGAAGGCCATCGGCTTGGAGACCATCTCCAATGCCGAAACGTATTACAAGCTGACCGTCTACAAGAACAGCGACAGCTCTCCCGACTCAGTCGTGCTCTACCAAGCCTCGTTCCACGGCCCCAGTGAGGTCCACAGGATGGACTTTGCCCTCCAAGGCGCCACTGACATCCTGTTCGTGTGGACCAAGAGCGCTTCTGAGCCGGACGGCAAGGATGTCTTCATCCTCGCCGACCCCGTGCTCACGAGATAACACGGCCTCCGCGCCCACTTCGCCGGGCGGCAGCACAGGTGGCCTCCCAGCTCGCCAAGACAAGCCCGCTGCCGCTGATGCTGACCGGCGGTGTCACCCGCCGAGACTGCCGAGCAGGTGCTCGCGAGCGGCGTCGCACTGGTCGGTGTGGCGAGCGCGATGGCGGTCACCCCCGACCTCTGCAGCCGCTGGCAGGAAGGCCGAAAGGTCGCCGAGCGGCTTGCACCCGTCACCTGGTCTGACAAGACGCTCGCCTCCGCCGCCGTCACGGCGCTCGCCCGCCACCAGATGCGCCACATCACGCGCGGTCGGCACCCCACGAGCAGGACGCACCCGCTCTACGCGCTCATATCCGACCAGCGTCCGCAACGGCGCGCGCTTGGCCGCTACCGAGAGTGGCTGCAGACCAGAGCTGATATCCCCCACGGCTGATGACGGCATTCCAAGCGAAAGGATTGGCGCAAATGAAGGCAGCGGTTATCTACGAGAACGGCCCGCCCGAGGTGCTTCGTTACGAGGATGTGGCCGATCCCGCATGCCCGGACGGCTGCGTGGTCGTTGACGCCGAGGTGATCAGCATCGAGGGAGGCGATCTGCTCGCTCGCGCGGTCGGGGAGCTACCCACGGTCCCACATATCGTCGGCTATCTGAGCGCCGGCACCGTCAGCGAGGTCGCCGCTGGGGTCGAGGGACGCGCGGTTGGCGATCGGTTGGTCGCCTTGAATGCAGCCGGTTCGCACGCGGCAAAGCGAGCGGTTCCCGCGGCCATGACCTGGCCGATCCCCGCCGGGCTGGACGCGGCCCGTGCCGCGTGCGTGCCGGTCGCGTTCGGCACCGCGTACGAGTGCCTGTTCACCGCCGGCAACCTCGCCGAGGGCCAGACCGTGCTGGTTCACGCTGGAGCCGGCGGCGTCGGGATGGCCGCGATCCAGCTCGCCAAGCGCGCCGGCGCGACCGTGATCGCGACCGCCTCCAGCGACGAGAAGTTGAAGCGGCTGACGGCGCTCGGACTCGACCACCCGATCAATTATGCGACCGAGAGTTTCGTAGAGCGCACCAACAAGCTGACCGACTCGCGGGGCGTAGAGGTCGTCCTCGACTCGATCGGAGGCCAAAACCTCATCGACAGCATCGGCGTGCTCGCGTACCGAGGACGGCTCGTCAGCGTTGGGGTGGCCGCCCGTGTGGGCTCGGCGATCGAGGCGCGGTCGCTATGGGCGCGTAACAACGCGCTACACGGCGTCTTTCTAGGTGGAGCGATCCTGTCTGAGTACGCCCGCGTCCATCCCATGATCGGCGACATGCTGCGGCGCGTCGCAAGCGGCGAACTTCAAGTAGAGATCGATCGCTCGTTCCCACTCGCAGCCGCCGCTGCGGCGCACGAATACGCAGAGAGCCGCAAAGCGCTCGGCCGGGTCGTCTTGACGCCCTGATATCCGCGGCCCAGCGCGCGCTCCACCCTCGACGTGACCCCAATTCAGGCTGGCGAGGTCGTCGTGGCGCACGAGCAGCGGGCGCGTGCGAACGGCGCGGGCGCGCGAGTCGGCGTCTGCCAGGGGCGTGCCGCAACTGCGCCCAAACTACTTTCGTTGGTCGTGAAGGGACTTGCCCTTGACAGCCCGGCGCGCTCGACGGCCGAGGCCTGAGCGAGCGCGAAGTCGCCGACGCGGTGCGGGACATATCCCTAGCCGGCCTACGCACGATCGAGGCCGGCACCGCCAAGTACTCCCTCGATGACATGCGGCTGCTGCGACTCGCAGACATGCTTGGCATCAAACCAAGGGCGCTCATCCGCCGCGCCGACAGCTTGGACGCCGAGTGCTCGCATGCCATATCCAACGTGCTTAGGTGAGGTTCCAGCCGAAGTAGACCTCTACCTTGCAGATCATCTCGCCGTCGAATGTGAGGACCTCGGTGTTGCGGAATCGGTTTCCGTCGGTCTTCACGCTCTCGTAGGTGACCACGACCTCGTCGCCGGCCTGCATCAGGCGCGTGAGCTCGATGGTCTTGATCAGCTCGGAGTTTGGCCAGCAGCGCTCGAAGTACCGCGCGCGGTCGATCCCCACGTCGACGGGGCTGTAGAACATGAAGTCCTCGCTCAGCAGCTCCTCGATGACGCGACGATCGCCGGACTCGTAAGCCTCGTAGGCGTCGCGGGCGAGCTGCAAGTGGTCACGAACAGGCACGTGCGCCTCCTTATCTCGTTTGCTCCGTCAAAGTCGCCTCTCCCCGCCCACGCGCACCGCCGGCATTGCTCTCTTGTGCCTGTCGGGTATCGCCTGACACGGCGGGCACGACCGCGATCGCGCTTGCGGTGAGCCCTGCGGCGATCCAGAACGCGAGGTGATAGCCGCTGGTGAGCGCCGCGGCGGTGGACTGGCCGTGCGCGAGCAGGTGCCCGCTGCGCGAGGTGGACAGCGTGGCGAGCACCGCCAGTCCGAGCGCGCCGCCGACCTGCGCGGTCGTATTGACCAGGCCGGAGGCGAGACCAGCGTCTCGCGGGTCGGTGCCGGACATGGCGAGGTTCATCAGCGCGGGGAAGCACACGCCCGCGCCGATGCCGAGCAGCAGCATCGAGGGCATCACGTGGGCGAAATAGCTGCCGTGGACGGGCGCCTGCGCGAACAGGACGAGCGCGAGCACGATCAGCACCAGTCCGGGCACGAGCGTGTTGCGTGCCCCGAAGCGCATCACCAGGCGCTCGGAGTAGCGGATCGACAGGGTTCCCATCGTGAGCGTGACGGGCAGGAACGCGAGCCCGATCTGCAGCGCGTCGTAGCCGAGCACGCGCCGCAGGTACAGCGCGCCGAGGAAGAACATCCCAAACATCCCCGCCACGGACAGCACCTGGATGGCGTTGGCCGTGGCGACGTTGCGTGAGCGGAAGATCCGCAGCGGCACCAACGGGTTGCGCGCGGTGGCCTCGCGCGCGAAGAAGCAAGCCAACAGCACGACCGAGAGGCCGCCGAGCGTGAGCGTACGCCCCGCCCCCCAGCCGGATTCGGCGGCGGGCTTGACAATTGTGTAGACGCCCAGCATCAGTGCGGAGGTGATCAGCACCGCGCCCGGGATGTCCGCGCCCTCGCCGAAGCCGATGCCCGCGTCGCGCTCGAGCAGGCGTGTGGCAAACACTGCCGTGGCGATCCCGATGGGGATGTTGACGAAGAAGATCCAATGCCAGTCGATCGACTGCGTGATCACCCCGCCAGCGAGCAGGCCGACCGAGCCCCCGGCGGAGGCGACAAACGCGTAGACGCCGATCGCCTTGGCCTGCTCGCGTGGATCGGGAAACATCGTCACGATCATTCCGAGGATCACTGCGGAGGTCATCGCGCCGCCGATGCCCTGGACGAAGCGGGCCGCGATCAGCAACGTCTGGCTCTCCGCCAGGCCACACAGCAGCGAGGCGGCGGTGAACAGGCCGATTCCTGCCAGAAAGATGCTGCGGCGTCCGATCAGGTCGCCGAAGCGCCCGGCCAACAGCAACAACCCACCGAAGGCGATCAGGTAGGCGTTAATCACCCACGCGAGGCTCGATGTTGAGAAGCGCAGGTCGTCCTGGATCGAGGGCAGCGCTACGTTGACGACGGTCACATCGAGCACGATCATCAGCATCCCCACACACAGCACATACAACGCGACCCAGCGCCCGTCGCGGGGCACGGCTTCCGCGTGGAGCTGCTCATCGGCGACTGCGTTCATGCCCCATCTCCTGCGCTCTCGATGTGGGTGGCGAGCGTGTCCAGCAGCTCGCGCGTACCGTGCTCGCGCTCGGCGGGCGTGTCGAGTCCGTCGAGGAACACGCCCTGCTCGGTCATCGTCAGCTTCGTTCCCGTGCCCGCTGCCTCGAACTCTACGGTCGCCACCGAGACCGAGATGCGCGCGTCATCGCGATACATCTCATACGTGTGGATGAATCGCTCGCCCTCGACGATGTCCTGGTAGCGGGCGGCGAACG
This sequence comes from uncultured Solirubrobacteraceae bacterium, assembly GCA_963830345.1. Lineage (GTDB taxonomy): Bacteria > Actinomycetota > Thermoleophilia > Solirubrobacterales > Solirubrobacteraceae > Palsa-744. The sequence continues at coordinate 84,116 of CAWHLZ010000003.1, forward strand.
TGTAGAGCGCGCCGTCAGGTGCCTGCACGGTCATGCGCTCGATCCCGTTCACGCGGAACTCGAGCTCGTGCTCTGGCTTGCTCAGCACATGTGGGCCGAACCACCGTAGCTTCTCCTCGGGATTCGCCCACGCCCTCCACACCCGCGAAGGCGCGGCCTCGTAGATCCGCTCGATCACGAAGGTGGCGTGGTTGGTCGATCTGTCGCTCATTGCTTGCTCCTTTTCGGTGGTTCGTCGGGGTGCTCGGCGAGGTACTCACCAAGGCGGTCCAGGCTTTCCTCCCAGGCAGTGCGCCGCTCGGCAATCCATCCCTCCGCGGCCCGCAGAGCGACGGGCTCGATGGCGCAGGTGCGAACCCGGCCCAGCTTCTCCGAGTGGACGAGACCGCTGGCCTCGAGCACGTGCAGGTGCTGGACGACGGCGGGCAGCGACATGGCCAGCGGGCGGGCGAGTTCGCTGACGGACGCCGGTCCACGGGTCAGGCGGTCGACCATCGCCCGCCGGCTGGGATCGGCGAGTGCCTGGAAGAGAAGGTCGACCTCCCGGTCAGCAGGTTCGCATTGCTTAAGCATTAACTTAAGTATTGCATATGTGTACTGACGGGTGGCGAACTCGAAAACGGACAACGCCTGCATAACGTTTCGTGACGCCCGCTCCGGCACGGATGCAAGCACCAACATGCCGACCTACCGCGTGCCCGGTTTGGACGACGACCGGGTCTGAGGTCCGGCGACGCGAGCGTATCCGCTCGCCGGGCGCAAGCGGGCGTGTGCCGATCGTCAGTCGGTGTTGTCGGACGTCGTCCGGAGCGACACTGTCGGGCCTCTCGAGGGTCGCGTCCCTGAGCTGCTGTAAATTCGTCGTGGTTCAGGTTCCCGGTGGTTGTTAGTTTACGCGGCGCTCACCTCCTGGGGGATCGTCGGTTGACTGCCGTCGTATCTGATCTGCTTGAAGCGTTGGCGCTCGAGCTGTGTGAACTTGATGCCGTTGGTGGCGTGGCCGATGTAGAGGTCGAGCACGGCCCAGACAAGGGTGAGGCAGCTGGTCTCGCCGGGGAACCTGCCGATCACCTTGGTACGGCGCTTGACCTCGCCAAGGGATCGCTCGAGCAAGTTGGTTGATCGCCACCTGCGGCGGTGGCGTAGTGGGTAGCGCAGGTGCACGACGAGCGCGTGGAGATCGTCGGCCAGGCACCTGGCGGCAGCGGTGTAGCCGGCCTGGTCGAGTTCCTCGACCAGGGCCTTGAGTCGTTGCTTGCCGTCGCGCTCGCCTGTGGCCTCGTCCAGCGCCTGCCAGTACGCGCCTCGCACGCGCTCGCGCTCTCGCTCGGGCAGCTTCGCGAGCAGGTTGCGCACACGGTGAACAGCGCAGTGCTGGCGGTCTGACGCGGGCCAGCACTGCTCGACGGCCTTGATCAGCCCCGGCGCGCCGTCGGCGACGATCAGCATCGGCGCTCCGAGCCCGCGGGCGATCAGATCGCGCCCCAGCGCCAGCCAGTCCTCGTGGGACTCGCGCATCCCGAGCATCACGCCCAGCAGCACCCGCTCGCCCTCCTCGGTAAACCCCCAGGCGACCAGCACGCCCTCCTTGGGCCCATCCGGGCGGACAGACAGAAAGACCGCGTCAAGGAACAGCGCAGCCAGGTGGATGTCGTAGAGGTCGCGGCGCTTGAACTGCTCAAAGCGCTCGCGCAGCTCTGAGCAGATCCGTGATGCGGTCGACTTCGAGAGCTTCCCGAGCCCGGCCTGCTCGCACAGCGACTCGACGTCGCGCATCGATAGGCCCCTGACGAACGCGCCGATCACCATCGCCTTCAGCGGCTCGGTACGCAACAACTTGGTCCCCCTCGGGAACAGCTTGGACACGAACGGCTCGGCGGCCGCTCTGACCTGCGGGATCCCCACCTGCAGCTCGCCCTCACCGGTCTGCACCCTGCGCGGGCGAAAACCGTTTCGCAGCCCGCTCTCATAGTTACGCAGCCCGCGCTGATACTCAGGCCGGCGCTCATAGCGCGCCCTGCCCAACCAAGCGTCGAACTCATCCTCAACAGCCCGCTGGATGATCAACCTCGCACCCAGCTTCGCGAGCCCCGACAACGACTCCCGCGGGTTCTCACCAACCCCCACAGCAAGCAACCGGTCAATCTGCTCTTCAATCTCCGCCGACGGCGGTACGGTACGTCTCACGGCGTAGGCCTCCTTCTTCGTCTTTGCAGGACAAGAGGGAACCTACGCCGTCACCTCGACAGCACCCAAAGCTATTTACAGCACTTCTGAGACGCGACCACCTCTCGGCAGCGACGACCGCTTCGCCGCGGTTGCAGCACTCTCGATGAGCTGTCGATCTTCAACGCGATTGGTCACAGATTCCGCCGCTCGGGGTTAACAAGGTTGTGGACTTCCTTGAGGCCAGCGACGGCGAGCTGTTGGCGGCATCGCGCTCGAACCCGGACGCGTACGCCACGTTCTACGACCGCTATGAGGGCTCTGTAGTCGGCTATTTCGCTCGTCGTACGGGGGACCCGGAAGTGGCAGCTGATCTGACGGCGGAGGTGTTCGCGGCGGCGCTCGACGCTTCCCACCGCTACAGGCCCGAGACGCCCTCGGCCGCGGGCTGGCTGTTTGCGATCGCTCACAACACGCTTCTGAAGAGTCTTCGCCGCGGACGTGTCGAGGCCGACGCGCGCCGGCGGCTGGGCATCCGCGAGCCGATCGAGCTCGCCGCCGAGGAACTCGAGCGGGTCGTGAGCGCCGCCAGCTCTAGTAGCTGGGTGACCGAGCTGCTGGATCGACTGCCCCCGCTCCAGCGCGACGCCGTTCGCGCGCGAATCGTCGATGAGCGCTCCTACCCGGACATCGCGGGGGAGCTTCAGACGTCGGAGCTGGTTGTCCGTCAGCGAGTTAGCCGTGGCCTTTCAAAGCTCAGAGCCGAACTGGAGGAGCAACCATGACTCTCCTGCCCCAGGTCCGAAGCCAGCTGCATGACGCCGCCGGTCGGCGTGCCCGCAGCCCCGTCCGTCGTCTTTCAGTGTTTGGTCGTGGCGCTCAGCGCCGCGGATGGCACCGGACCCCGTTGATCTCTCTCGCGGTCACACTCGGCCTGGCCGGCGCTGCGTTCGCGAGCGGTGTGATCCAGTTCGGCTCGCCGGCGCCGGTGTCGCGCGTGCAGCTGTTCACGGCGCCGACGACGGGCGAAGGCGCGCTGACGCCGGGGACGGTGCGGATGCTGCCGGTTTCGACGCCGGACCCGGCGGGCGGGGCGCCGTGGGGCATGCGCGAGTTCACGACGAGCAGGGGCCTCGGCTGCGTCGAGGTCGCGCGCGTCGTCGACGGCAAGCTCGTCGCGGTCGGCGAGGACGACGCGTTCGGCGACGACGGGCGCTACCACGAGCTGAGCGTCGCGAGCGGCGGCGCGGGCTTCGGCGACTGGTGCAGCGCGCTCGACCGCTACCACCGTCTGTACATCAACGACATGTGGGGCGAGCAGCCGGCGAGCGCATGGCAGAGCCGCTGCTACGCGCCGGGCTCACCGGTGGGCGGGCACCAGCAGCGCGAGCCGAAATGCCCGCTGCAGGACGAGCGCAACCTGTACTTCGGGCTGCTCGGCCCGGACGCAAAGAGCGTCACGTACGTGCTCGACGGGCAGCGCCACACGCTCGCGACGAGCGGGCCCGAGGGCGCATACCTGATCGTCACGCGCGCCACCGCCGGCCAGTTGCTGAAAGGCGTCGGCACGGGCGGCGTGGTGCCGGTTGACGGCCCGATCAGGGAACTGCACTACCGCGACGGCGCGACCTGCCACCTGACCTCGCGCAGCTGGATCGGCGGCGCGTACGCGTGCACTCCGAGCATGCAGGTGCCGGTCGGCTACGTAGCGCCGCCGTCGCTGTCGTACACGCACGCGCAGGTGCAGACGCCGGTCAGCGCCAAGCTGATCCGCACGCGCGCCGGTGGCTACGAGCTGCGCCTCGCGTTCCAATCGCGCGTCGCGCTCGACAACGCGCAGAGCGGCTACGACTTCGCCTGGTACGTGCCGGGCACGCGCTTTGAAAACCACGGCGACTGGCGGACCGAATCGGACATCGCCGCCGGCCAGACCGTGAGCACGACCACCTGTCCCCTGCCCACCGGCGAGCAGATCCACGGCACGATCAGCCTGTTCGAGCCCGACGAAACCTACAAGTCCAAGAGCGAAGTCGTGTACGCGTACAAATACGAAAAAGTCGGCGAGCTCGTCGGCAGCTTCTCCGTGCGCGTCCCCGGCGCGCCGCGCCCGAACGACCCCGAAGCAGACCACCGGATGTCGCCGCTGACCTCGTGCAGCGCCGTGGAAGCCTCCGAACGGCGCTTTCGCGCCCTGCGCCGCGCCCTCGGCCGCGCGCACCGGCCGGCTTCCAGGCGCCGCGCCCTGAGCCGGGCGCACCCGCCGCGTCCGCGCGTCGAGCGGGCTGGCGCCGGGTAGAAGACTTGCCCTTTCCCGCGGATGCGAGCCCATTAACGAACGCAGCTCCCGCTAGTGGATCGGACGACGAGCAACAGCCAAGTCGACGCCCGACACTGCGCTCCTTCTCCACGCCAAGCAGCAGCCGGTCCTCCGAGGGTTTCCACGGTATCAAGGTCCGGTAAGGACACCAGGAACATCAGCCAGCTACCGCGGGACTGTTCTTGCAGAACGGGCACAGCCTCGACACACGAAAGCCCTGCAAACAAGCCCTCTGTGACCAGCGCTAGTCCGGTTGATGTCGTTAGCGGTGGTCTCCATCAAGGAAGTCGCCATCATCGGCAACCACATCAACCACGCGCAGCTCTCCTGCGCGCCCGTCACGCTGTCGGGTGTGGCGGCGATGATGAGCGAGTGAATAGTCGCCTAGCTTGGAGCGCGGCAGGCGGGACCGTCGCTGCGATGAGCGGCACGAACGCCGTCGCCTGGGCCGTCGGGGCAACCGCCGACAAAAGCTCGCTGCCTCTCTGGCCCACCTTCATCTTCGGGGGGATGGCGCTCATCGCCCTCTACGTGCTCGGAGCAGCGCTCGCGCGTCGCTGGCCCTTCCACCGCCTCGCCCTCGCGCCCGCCGAACTGCTCGATAACTGCATCCGCAGAGGACGAGACCTCCGAGAACGAATCCACTACGACGAGTCTGATAGCTGGAGCGCAACCCAGGACGTGACCGAATGGATGCTCACCACGGCGAACCTCCTCCATCAGCATTTCCCGGCAATCGCGGACGACTTCCTCCTCGCTCATCCAGAAGACGGCACACCCTACGACGAGTCCCGACCAGCGATACGCGCCCTCGCCTCCAGAATCGAACTCCTCACGAGATCACGAAAAGAACTCCCCGGCTAACAGCGGGTTTCCAGTTTTCCGTCCAAGTTTCCGGGTTCTCCAGGATCCGAAAAATAGCCTCCAAGAGCATGTCTTTGGCATGCTTCTGGGCAACGTGCAACCTGTTGGCCTTCGAGCAAGCTTCAGCGTCGACGTGGTTGAAATATAGGCCGGTCAAGGGCGATGTTGTGGTTTGTCTGCAAAAGGCAGCGAAGCGACGCGCATCACAGCAAGCAAGGGCGAACATACTCACGCTGCACAGCCCATAACGACAATCGCGGTTTTCGGTGATCCCGCAGGCAACGTTCTGGGTGTCTGAGAGTTCAGCCGACGTTGCGCGGTTAGGGCCTGAATGCCGACGCTAGCTGGCGTAGGGCGCGCTGGAGCAGTGGCCGTAGCGGTTGGGGTGGGTCTGCGTTGAACCAGTGTCGGAGGGCGACCTGCGAGGCTGCGGTGACGGCGCCGGCGAGGATCATGGGGAGCATGTCTAGCTCGGTGTCGGTTTCTAGCCGATCGGCGATGGCGTCGGCGAGGGCGCGTTGCATCGCGGCTGTGACTCGTAGGTACTCGCCTTGCAGCTCTGGGGAGGTCAGTATCCGGCCGAGGCGTCGCATCCAGTGTCTGTCGGGGGCCGCCTCATCGGAGCCTTGGTAGTGCTGAAGCACGGCGGTCGTGATCGAGTCCCACAAGGGCTCGGTTGCGGGGCGCTGCCGAAGTGTCGCGCCGATCTGCTCGGCGCGGTCTACTCCGAGTGCGCAGATCGCTTCGAGCTTGGATGAGAAGTAGTTGTTGAACGTGCGCGGCGATACGTTTGCTGCGGCTGCGATGTCTTGTACGCGGACGTTCTCCAGACCGCGTTCGACGGCTAGGCGCAGTGCGGCCTCGCTTAGCGCTTGGCGTGTTGCGAGCTTCTTGCGTTCCCTTAGGCCGCTGCGGATTTTGGGCATCAGGACCATACTACAGTTTTCTGCGTGACACGCATTTTTGCCTATCACGTAAGAAGCAGCTACACCGGCCAGCACGGAACCACCTACCCCGACATGAGCTGGGAGCCCAAGCAAGCATTCTCCGCCGTCGCCGACTTCTACAGAGGGAGTTCGTTGCACCAGACGAGCGGCGTCTAGCGCGTAGCTGGACGTTTGCAGCGAGCCGAAGAACCGCATTGCAGAGCCAGCTTGAACCGATCGCCCCGATGGGGATGAGGCACATGCCTTGCCGTTGTTTTGGAGCCGGCAAGGCACGGTGCGTAGGTGATGAATACCGATTGTCCTGTAGGCGATCGCGTGCACACGGAGCGGTAAGCCGAGCCGTTGTCGAAATCGGACTTGCAGTTCTACGGCCGTGATTAGGACGTCCCGAAGAATGGAACATGGCCGATGAAGAAGAGGAGTGCGTAGGGGCCGACGATGCCAAAGACCGCAGCAAAGATGCGCCATGGTTCGTCATCGCGATTGCGGTGATCACCTTCTTTGGGCTCCTGCTGGTGGCCGGACTGTCCGTTGGCATCAGCTCTGTCCATGACTGGGTCGCCTCGCACCATCTGGGCCGACTGCCAGTCGGCGTCGTGTGGTTCGCCGCGGTTGGAAGATCGCTAGTCAGCTTGACCGGTATCTTCAAGCACCATAAGACCGATTGGCTGCCCTCGTATAATGCTTGGCCGTGGACCGGGCTCGTGATGGGCGGCCTGGGAGCGGGGCCTCGGGCAAGTCGTCTGCTCTCAACCCTGATGTCTACTACGTGGCTGCCTTCATTGTCGGCTTCGCCGAGAAATCGTTCAGGGAACTGGTCAAGCGTTTGGCTCACACGATCTTCGGCCCAGGTAACGGCCAAGGCCAAGCGAGCACAGGCGCCACGGGCACGAAAGGGAAGATATAGCTGCTGCCCCTGTCGTCACTGTTCATGTCTCGCTGGATGGTGGAGGGCATGCATCGCCAAATGGCGGATAGGGCGGGCTGGTGTCGTTCGCACGCCGTTGCTCCTAGTCAAGCTCAGGGCTCGAATTGCCTACGCGATAGCGAAGTGCGTGCGGTTCCAGGCTGCGAGACATCCCTGAGGAGGTGACGATGCGGGTGGCCTGCGTAGCGAGCCGCTCCCGTTGGGCAGGCGAGAAGTCCTTGACAAGTTCCGCGAGTTCCTCTGAGACTCGCTCAGCGAACTGGCTGGCCATTCTGTGCCCCGGCTCGGTGAGAACCACTCGGATGGCGCGCCCATCCGCGGTCTTTGAGGAGGCACGTTCTACGAGGCCGCGTCGCTGCGCCCGGTCAACGAGACCGCTGATGCTGGACTTGTCGACGTTTAGCACCTCGGCAAGTTCGACTATGCCCGGCTCGCGATCCCTGAGTATCCCGAGCAACCGGACCTGGCTGAGCGACAGCTCGTGCTCGCTCGCTAGGCGCGCGAGCGTTGTTTGGATCAAAAATGAGAGCTGGACGAGCGCGTCCGTGAGGTTCGGTGTCTCGGTGCGGTCTGCGATAACGGCATTCTAGCTTGACCTAGTACGCGATACCAACTAATCTGGTTGGGATAACCAACTACATTTTCTGGAGCTTTCATGCATGCCGCAGTCGTCCGGTCTTTCGATCTGCCACCCCGCTACGAAACGTTTCACACGCCAGAGCCAAGCGGCGATCACGAGATCGCCGTTGAGGTTCTGGCCGCCGGTCTTCACCCACGGGTGCGCTCGGGCGCGTCGGGCAGTCATTACACCAGCAGCGAGGCGCTACCTCTAGTCCCGGGTATCGACGGAGTGGGCCGCTCGGCCGAGGGTCAGCTCCTCTATTTTGTCGCCTTCGATAGCGCGTTTGGGACGATGGCCGAGCGGACCGTCATCGACAGGCGGCGCGCCGCTGTGCTGTCTGAAGACGCGGATGTGCCGGCAATCGCCGCCGCCATGAATCCAGGTATGTCCTCATGGATGGCGCTTCGCAAGCGGATCTCCTTCAAGGCAGGGCAGAAGGTGCTCGTACTTGGCGCGACCGGAAGCGCGGGGCAGATGGCAGTGCAGATCGCGAAGTTCCTCGGAGCCGGCTACGTAGCAGCGGCTGGCCGCAACCCTGAGCGGCTTGCCGAGCTAACGAGCCTTGGGGCCGATGAAATCGTCTCGCTGAGCGGCGAGCCCGACGAAATCGCTCGGGCACTCGGAGCAGCAGGCGCTGATGTGGACGTCGTGATCGACTATTTGTGGGGCTCGGCAACCGAGCAAGCAATTCCCGCACTCGTAAAGAGCCGCGCCGAGCGCAGCAAGCCGCTGTGGTGGATACAGATTGGGTCGATGGCCGGCACCACGATCACGCTGCCCTCTGCGGCTCTCCGAGCGGCCAACCTGCAACTGCTCGGCAGCGGCCAGGGCTCGCTGACGACGGCTGGGATCGTCGCAGAGCTTCCCGAGCTCGCCGATCAAATCACCGCGGGCACCTTCGTGATTGATCCCGTTCCAACGCCCCTCAGCGACGTCGAGTCCGCGTGGGACGCCCCTACTATGCCCGGACAACGCATCGTCTTCATCACCTAAGGCGATTCATGTGACTTCGATGACCTCCGGTCCCAGCACGTGTTGGAAGCCCTCATTTGGGTGGCGAACACGAAGCCGTGCTGCTTGCAGAGAGCTGCGATCCAGATGTCGTTCTGCTGAATGGCGATGGCAACTATCGGTCACGAGGCGAGTCGATGAGCGAAGAACGACAGGATCTCGTCGCGTGCGGCGATCGTTGGTTGGCCGGCTTCGTCGATCAGATGGGCGGTGACCACGCTGTGCGGGCTTGCCACCACTTGCTCGAAAAACGGTGGCGTATCGGGATTGGCCGCGCTGTCGGGGAGTACTCGTGCGATGAAGCGCTCGCCGAGCGCCTCCGAGTAAGCCGCGAATCGCTGAGCCTTGCAGAACTGATCTCCCTGAAAGCGGTAGGCCATGACGGTCAGGTCGTCTCGCTCGAGGCGTCCTCGAACTGCGGCGAGTTCGTCGGGAGCGATCTCGATCCCTGCGGGGTCATCCAGCGGTAGCGCTGGCTGGGCTAGAACAGGTGCGAGCATCGCGGACTCGAGCATCATTGTGAGCGCGAAGTTGCCCGTGAAGCACATCCCGATTGCGCCGACGCCCGGACCGCCGCACTCCTTGTGTGCCAGCCTCGCGAGCGAGCGCAGCCACATGGTCACCGGGCTCGACTCGTTGGCGGCGAAGGCGCGGAACTCGGCGCTGACGCATGCTCGCTGGAAGATGACGGTGCCCTCCTCGACGTTGGGTACTGCGCCATCGCGGCCGAACAGCGAGGGCATGTACACGGTGAATCCCGCGTCCCTGACCCAGCGACTGAAGCGAGCGACATGCGGGCTGATGCCCGGCATCTCTGTCATGACGATCACCGCCGGTCCCCTGCCGGCTACGTGCACCACCTTCGCGACACCGTCGAGGGTGAGTACGCGGGGATTGAAGTCTTCGAGCGGATCGTCGTCGTTCATGTTCCGAGCTCGGCCTGCCAGCTGGCGCGCGCGTGCTCAATGCCCGAAGGGTCCTCCAGTAGCTGTCGCTGCCAGTTGGCGGCCATGCCGAGGGCGTTGAGCCGGAATGCCATTGCTGCAGGGTCGACATCTGGTGACAGGTCACCTGCTGTTATCGCTGCATCGATGTTGGCGCTCAGCACAGCGATCCATGCGCGCATGATGGCAACGACCGCGTCCCTCACCGGGCCTGGGCGGCCGTCCATCTCCGCTGATGCTGCGCACAGGAAGCAGCCGCCCGCGAACACTTCGGATGCGAGGAAGTCACACCAGGATTGTCCGAGCGCCACTAGTCGTGGTAGGCCCTCCTCACTTGCGCGCGCCGGCATGATCACTCGGTCGATAAAGATCTCGCGCGCGGCTGCGAGGGTAGCGAGTTGCAACTCCTCCTTGGACCCGAAGAGCGCAAACACGCTGCTCTTGTGCACTTCGAGCTCTGTCGCCAGGCCGCCGATCGTGAGGCCTTCAAGGCCGTCGCGCGAGGCCAGCTGCACGGAGCGCTCGAGTACTGCAACGCGGCTGCGCATGCCCTTGGCGCGACGCCCGTCAGTGGGCGTCTCTGTGAGTGGGCTGTCGATGAGCATCTCCCGGCTCCGCGCCTTCATGAGCGGTTCACGACGCGGAGGCGGACAGACCCGACGACTCGAAGCACAAGATGTAGTCTACAGCATAGACGAACGATCGTCTATATTTATTGGAAAGATCTAGGAGAAGATTGGCCTCAAGGCGCTCAGGGGAGGTGGGCGGAGTCGATTCGGCGCGTTGGCCGGGCTTCTTCAAGAAGGGTTGGGATCGCGCCGATACATGCAGCGTGAGTGCGCAAGCCGCAAAGCTGGTGCTGTCTCGAGTAGCACCCAGCCATCCAGATCCGGGCGCAGTTGCTCGGGCACACCGGGAGCAGTGCCGTGGCGTCCCCGACGCTCGCCGCGAGCGAGCGACCGGCTATGGCAGTCCGTGGCTCGCCAGGGCGAGTGCTTGCGCACGTATTCTGCGCCATGCGGGCCGTCACACGCCGACGGGTCTGACGCGGGCTTTGGCCCAGCTTCCATACCTGATCGCATTGCTCTGTGTGATACCGCGTACCCAGCTCCACTTGAGCAGTAGCCCCTCCGGCGAGCGCATTCGTGCGCACCTGCGGCTGCGGCGGTGGGGGCTTCCGCGATTCCGGCTTGCTCAGGGGGTTCTGCACCTCCCCGGAGACCACGCGACCTATCTGCGTGGTAGACGCAGGCAGGCCGTCCGCACGAACGTCGCCAGGGCACGCGCGCGGGGCATCCAGTCCACGCACACCGTCGTGTCGAGCTGGAGGCCTGTCGAGCATTTGTGTGCTCCCGCGGCACCGGCCGAGCGCTGGCAGGCGACAAACCGCGATGGGGCGCTCGTTGGCGAAGCCTGGGTGACTGTCGACGATGAGTGCGCCCTCTTGCATTCCCTGGCGACCAGCGAGTCCGACGTGCGCTGGCTCCTGCATACCGCCATCGTCGAGCAGCTGTGCACGCGCGGCTGTCGCCAACTGCTCACAAACTCCCACGATGCCTTCCTCATGCCAGCCGGGCAGCAGTACTTCCAGCATCGGCTCGGATACTCGGTCGAGCGTTTGCGTCTGTATTCGTCGCTGTCGCCAAGAACGAGCGGCGTAAGCCGCGCGCTCGCGTTGTTCGTGATGCTCGTGGGCGCAGCCGCGGTGGGTGAGCAGGCACTAGTGAGCATCCTCTGACCGTAGCCTGTGCCGCTGCGGCTGATGTGCGCGCGGGGCAGCTTATTCCTCGCCGAGGGTGATGACGTTCGAAGGATTGGGTTGCTCCTCGAGTGAGCCCTGGCTGTAGTCCTTGAAGGGCCGGTCACGTTCGCTGACGGCGGCGCGGACGCCCTCCCGCTCGGAGAGGTCGATAAATGCGTGAGCGTCCGGGGTGTTTCGCATCAAGCCATCGAGGATTGGGCCGAGTGTCTGCGTGCCCGCCAGCCCCATACTTTCGTATGCCTGGTTGATCACAAGCTTCTGCGCGGCGAGCTGGGATGAGGGGATCAAGGCCAGCTGGGCGGCCGTGTCTCGGACCTCTGACTCCAGGCGATCGAAGGGCACGGCCATGTTGATCAAACCGACTCGTGCTGCTTCGATGCCGCTCAGCGACTTGCCGGTGAGCCCATACCACTTGGCGCGCGCGAGACCCAGACGGTAGATCCACATGCCGGAGAGATACGCGCCCCACATGCGCGAGTAGGGGGTGCCAATGCGAGCATCCTCGCTTGCGATCACGATGTCTGCACAGAGCGCGAAGTCGCTGCCTCCACCCACGCACCAGCCATGAACCTGGGCGATCACCGGCTTGGGGGCGCGCCAGATGCTCATGAACTTCTGTGTGGGTGCAAGGCTCGGAGCGGTCGCTCCGACGAAATCCTTGCCCGGATCCCATTCACCGTCGGTCGTAAGGCCCTCATCCCAGTGATGAAAGCCGCCCGCAAAGTCATAACCGGCACAGAACGAGCGTCCAATGCCACGAACCACCATCACTTTCACAGCAGGATTTGCGACAGCCCGGTGTACGGCATCTTGCACCTCGTCGGGCATCGGCGGCACGATCGTGTTGAGCGTCTGCGGACGGTTCAGCGAAATTGTGGCTATCGCTTCATCGACCTCATAGACCACTGTCTCGTAGCTCAAAGCACTCCCTTCACGGGTCGCTCGCAATTTTGCAACTGAGGCTATACGGCGCTAGCCCGTCGAGCGCCGAGGCGCCGAGGCGGGTAGTCGCTGTTGCGCGAGGATCTCGACCCTTTCCGCGATCGTGAGCGCACCGTCGCTGCGGGCGAGCGCCTCTGCCATAGCGCTCGCACCACGCTTGAGCGCCTGGTTTGCCAGTGCTTCGACGATCGCTCCCCGGAGCTTCTCGGGCGAGGTGCCCTTGCGGACCCGCACGCCCGCGCCGCACGCGACTACGCGGGCGGCATTGTCAGGCTGATCGCGGCCGTCGGGGATACACAGGAGCGGCACGCCATCAGCGAGGGCGGCATTCACCGTCTGCCAGCCGGTGTGCGTGATTACGAGTGCCGCATGCGGAAGCACGGTTCGATGGGGAATGAAGGCGACAGCGTGCGCGTTCGTCGGGATGCGGAGCGCTTGCGTGTCGAGCGCCGGTCCGGCGGTCAGCAGAGTCCGGACCCGCAGTCCGGCGAGGGCGTCGAGGATGCGCTGGGCGAGTGCCAGCTGGTTCATGTAGCTGGTGCTGAAACTGACCACGACCAACGGGTCGGTGTTTGTCTCGGGCCACGGTGAGCACCACTCGCGCGTGTAGGGCTCGAACGCCGGACCGACGTAGCGCACGTTCGCTGGTAGTGCGCCGCGGCTCGAGAAGTCGAGCTCTGGCGCCGTCATCACACAAATCTCCCGAGCGCCTAGCAGCTGAGTGGCCCAAGCATCCAGCGGTGTGAGCCCTTGCTCGGCGCGCGCCTTGTTGAGAATCGGTAGTCCGCTCGCAAGCACGCGCGTGGCAATGCGGTTGAGGATGCGGTCGCGTGCGCTGCCAATCCAACCGTCCATCGGCTGCAACCCCGTGAACAGTGGCGGCACGCCGTCGACGGGTAGGGGATAGGGGCAGTGGACGAGGACGACCGCTGGCACTCCGGCGCCCTCGGCGGCGACCGCCGCTCCGGTCAGCATCCAGTCGAGCACCACGACATCAGCAGGCCAGCCGTCCAGGCGCTCGGCGCACTCGCGGGCGGCGTCGAGCACGAAGGCGAGCAGGCCGTTCTTGAGCACACGCACTGCTGCACCGGGCCTCGTGTGCGCCTCCCAGTCCCGCAGTGAATCTGTCTCGCGCCGCGTGATGTCCATGGCGGGAACCGTCCGCTGAAACTCGACGAACTCCGCACCCGTGCGCTCGATCCGCTCGCGCGCCGCACGGTGCGCGAGCACTTGCACCTCGTGGCCACGCTCTAGGAGCTGGCGTGTGACGGCTAGTTGTGGTGGCGCGTTGCCGCTGAAAGCGATGAGTGTCTGGAAGACCCGCACACTGACATTTTGCTCCGAAGTTCAGCAGCTGTTCATCCCCGCGTACCTGTGGTGGGGTCAGCAGAGCATGCCGCGACTTACCCGCCGAGTGCGAACAGCGGCCAGCGATCGGGGACGCCCTTAAGCTCGTGAAAGCCCCGCTCCTCAAACGCGAATGGGCCGCCTACGACCGTTCCGAATACGGTGCCCGAAACAAGCACCTCGCCGGGGGCAGCCAAGCTGCTGACACGAGCGGCGATGTGGACCGCCATGCCGCCCACGTCCTCGCCGATCAGCTCGCACTCACCCGTGTGCACGCCGATGCGGATCTCGACCCCTAGCTTGTGCGCGGCGCCGGTGATCGCCAATGCGCAGCGCAGCGCCTGCGAGGGAGGTCCGTCGAACGTCGCCAGGAAGCCGTCGCCGACGGTCTTGACCTCGCGCCCACCGAAGCGGGCGAGCTCGTCGCGCACCTCCTTGTCGTGGCGCGCCAATAGGTCCCGCCAGCGCCCGTCGCCAAGTCTCGCCGCGTGCCCGGTCGCGTCGACGATGTCGGTGAACATCACGGTCAGCAAGGCGCGCGCGAGCGCCCCGCCGCTACGCCAGCCGGTTAGGAACTCCTCGATCTCTTCGACGATCGCGGCGCTGTCGCCGAGAAATGGAAATGAGTCGATACCCTCGAGCTCCACGTAGCGGGCGCCTGGGATGTTCTCGGCCAGGTACTTGGAGTGGCGCACATCCCAGACCCGCTCTTCTGGCCGGTGCATCACCAGTGTAGGCACGTGGATGTCGCTCAGGACATGGCGAACGTCGAGATCGGCTGTCGCCTTAGCGATCGTTCGTGCCTCGCGTGGGCTGGCGGCCAAACGCTGGGTGCGGGCGAACCATGCGCTCAGCGCCGGGTCGCCGACCATCGACGGCGCCAGACGCGATATCAGGGCGTTGTCCAGTTCGCCCCAGGTCGTGTTGTTGCGCGCGGTCAGCTCCTCACGCTGCTCGCTTGTCATCGCCCAGTCGTAGTCGGGTGCCCAGGAGGTGCGGGCCAGCGACGCGTACATGATCAGCGCACCGACGCGTCGCGGGTGCTCGGCCGCAAGCATCGCGCCCACGAGACCTCCCACCGCATAGGTGAAGATGGCGGTCCGTTCGCTGCCGGCGGCATCCAGCACCGCGAGCGCATCCCGTGCCTCCTGCTCGAGCGTGTATGCATCGAGGATGCGCTCGGACAATCCAGTGCCGCGGCTGTCAAACAGGATCAGACGGCAGAAGCCGGTCAGGCGCTCGAGGAATCGGCGCAACGCCGGCGCCTCCCACAGCTGCTCGATCTGGGAGATCCATCCCGGCAGGAAGAGCACATCGAGCGGTCCTTCTCCAGCGACCTGGTAAGCGATGCTCGCGTCGTCGCTGCTCGCATAACGGGTGACGGGCACGATCACGCGTCTTCGATCAGCGCCCGGAACGCCGCCGCCGGCTCGACCGTCGCGCCGGCGGCGTGCACGCGGTCGGCCAGCCACAGGTCCGAGGTGACCACCCGGATCGTGCCCGGCTCGGCGTCGGCAACGAGCAGCCGAACGATCTCGTCGTCGGCGGAGTCTCGTCGCGGCCGCGGGGCGTGCGCCACCTCGACGACCGTCGAGCGGATCGGCGGCGAGGGAGGTTGCTCAAAGACGACCGTGACGTCAGCACCGCTGGCCGCAGCCCACCGCTCGAGCATGCTGACGAGTTTGACCATGGCCCCGTGCCGGTCCTTCCACCACGCATCCGGTCGCGTGCCAATTACGTTCATCCCGTCAATGAGCCAGCGCACCGATAGCAAGCCTACGCCTGGGCCGGTCCGGAGCGCTTCGCCGGCAGGCCCAACCGAGCCCAGCTCGCGCCGGCGAGGTCACGTCGCGATGTCGTTCCTGCTGGAGTCCTCGATCCACATGCGACTCGAGGGCATTCAAACGGGCGACATCGTCGAGGTCGACCATAAAGGCCGGCGCTTCCACGCCGTGGTCACCGGGACCGCCCCCGGCGGGTTGGCGATCCAGCCCACTGATCGACGCGTCAATCACTACAGCTGTCGCAGTCGCGAGGTCATCGGCCATTGGGTCAAGCGCGGACGGCCGCGGCAGACGAGCGAGCCGCTACGGCCGTCCCCGCGCCAGTTGGAGATGGATATCTTGCCCGAGGATGACCGCCCTGCGCGGTGATTGGTCGTCCAGTCTCGCGATTCCCATCGCCAGCTCACCGCTCAGCGGTTGGGAACCTGCGTGAACAGCAGCGCGCGGGCGGGGTGCCGTGTCGCCTCGTACTGCTGCGGCACGTCAGCCGGGAACGACGCGTAGTCGCCTGTCGCCAGCTCGGTGTACCGCTCGGCCGGGCCAGCGATCAGCCTGCCAGCCAGGATGTACAGGTGCGTGCGAGTGCCGCTTGGCTTTGCCTCGAGCACGTAGGTTTGACGCGCGGCGAGGACCAGTTCCGCGATCTCGCCACCCCCACCCGAGGACATCGTGTCCAGCAACCGTCGCGGCATGTCGTCAAGTGGCGCTTGCACTTGCGTGGAGCGCACGATGCGGATCTCTCCGAACGGCGGCTCTTCCAGCAGCTCACCGAGCGAGACTTGTAGCGCGCCGGCCAAGCCGGCGAGAGTCTCGACCGTGGGGTTGGCGTGGCCGTTCTCGATGCCCGACAGTGTGGCCTTGCTGATGCTCGTCGCACGAGCGAGCTCGGACATTGACAGATGGCATGCGATCCGGATCCGCCGCAGGTTGGCAGCGAGGACGCGACGGACGTCGCTGGCGTTGCGATCGTCTATCATAAAGAACGATTGTTCATTTTAGCGAACTCTGGGAGAACCAGATGCCACAGGTGACGTTCTACTTCGACCTTGGATCGCCGTACGCATATCTCACCGCCGAGCGATTGGCGCTCTTGCTGCCTGAGCCGGTCCACTGGCGACCGGTGTCGCTGGGTGCCCTGTTCAAGCTGACCGGTAGAAGCTCATGGGCGCTCGCCGGCCCGCACCGTCGCCAGACCGGCATGGCCGAGATCGAACGCCGCGCCCATGGCTACGAGCTTCCGCCGATCCACTGGCCGGATCCATGGCCGACCAACTACCTCATGGCGATGCGCGCCGCGACGTTTGCGTTTGCCACGAGACGCGGGCGCGAGTTCACCCTGCGGGCCTTCCGCGATGCCTTCCAGCTCGGACGTGACCTGAGCGTCCCCGCTCACGTGCTCGACGCGGCGGAGCGCGCGGGACTCGAGCGACGAGCGGTCGAGGACGCGACGCAGGATCCGCAGATCAAGCAGGCGCTACGTGAGTCCACGGACGCTGCCCACGAGCTGGGCGTCATCGGCGTGCCAACGGTCGCTATCGACGGCGAGCTGTTCTGGGGCGATGACCGCCTCGAGGACGCCGCCCATCATCTCAGAGGCCTGCCGGCGGAGGGATGGTGACTGCGTTACCGGCATTTGACGAGCGCTGGCGCGGGTGTGGGCGTGGTTTTCGCGCGCCCGCGCCCGCGTGTTGACAGCGTTGGGCAGCAGATGTAACTGCGTGGGGATATAGGGTCTCGGGAATGAGCGGCCGTGTGCTCATCCTCTCTTGGGAGTACCCACCCGTCATCGAGGGCGGTCTGGCCCGGCACGTGCGCAAGCTCGCCGAGGCGCTGGTCCGCCAGGGGGTATGCGTGGACGTGCTCACACGCGGAGTGGCCTGCGAATCGGAGATCGAGCGGCCCCGCGTGCAGGAGAGCGGCGGCGTGAGCGTCCATCGTGTGCGCGAGCCCGGCTGGCCCCGCGACCTCGATCGGTTCGTCGCGTGGGTTCAGCAGATGAACCAGGACATGCTCGCGGCAGGCGAGGCGCTTGCGCAGGAGCACTCCTACGACCTCGTGCACGGCCACGATTGGCTTGTGGGGCAGGCCTCCGCTGAGCTCGCGGACAGGCTGGGGGTGGCCTACGTGACGACCGTCCATGCCACCGAGCATGGCCGGCACCAGGGCTGGGTGGAGAAGCCACCACAGTCGCACATCCATTCGATCGAGCGGTGGATGGCCCGCCGCGCGGATGCTGTGATCGTCTGCTCCTATTACATGCGCGGGCACGTGGCCGACATCTTTGACATCGACGAGCGGCGGGTGGCGGTCATCCCCAACGGCGTGGATCCGAGCGAATTGCGACCCACGGGGGATCTGCAGGCGCTGCGGCGCGAGTTCGCGGCGCCGCACGAGAAGCTCGTGCTGCTGGTTGGGCGGCTGGTCTACGAGAAGGGCTTCCAGCTGGCGCTCGACGCCCTCCCGAACGTGATCGAGCAGGTCGGCAATGTGCGCTTCCTGGTGGCCGGTAGCGGCACCCACGAGCGGGAGCTAAAGGCGCAGGCGGCGCGGCTGGGCCTGTCCGAGCATGGAACGTTTGTCGGCTGGATCGGCGATGACGTGCTGCATTCGCTCTACCGGATAGCCGATCTGTGTGTGGTGCCCTCGATCTATGAGCCGTTCGGGCTGGTGGCGCTGGAGGCGATGGCCTCGGGCTGCCCCTGCATTGTGGCCGACACCGGCGGACTGCGCGAGGTAGTGCCGGTCGGCGAGCGCGTCGGGCTGCGCTTCAACGGCGGGGATGCCGAGCACCTCGGCGTGATGATCGAACGCCTGCTCGTCGACGAGGCGCTGCGTGACCGCCTGGTGACGGAGGCCTCCGAGCACGTGCTGCGCTTCGATTGGGATGACATCGCGCAGCGCACGCGCGGCATCTACGATGCGCTTCAGGAGTTGGCGCCACGTGAGGAGGTGGGGAGGGGATGACGCAGATGTTGGAGGGGCTGATGCAGAACGACTTTCCGCTGACCCTCAACCACATCCGGCGCAGGATGCGCTCGTGCAACCTGGACGCGGAGCTCGTGACCCTCACAGCGGACGGCTCCGTCCGGCGTGCCACGCACACGGAGCTGAGCGATCGCATCGACCGCCTGGCACGGGTGCTGAGCCGGCTCGGGGTGCAGCCGGGGGATCGCGTGGGCACCTTCGCCTGGAACAACCAGCGCCACTTCGAGTTGTACTTTGCCGTGCCCTGCACGGGCGCGGTGCTGCACACGCTCAACATCCGCCTGTTCGAGGAGCAGCTTACGTACATCGTCAACCACGCCGAGGACAAGGTGATCTTCGTCGACGAGGCGCTTGTGGCGCTGCTGGCGAAACTCGCGCCCAGCTTCCAGAGCGTCGTGCACTACGTGGTGATGGGCGACGGAGACGTGGATCCGGTGGAGATCGAACGGCTGCCGCATGCGCTGCGCTATGAGGAGCTGCTGGCAGAAGCAGACCCGGATCCCGCCCACCCGTTTGAGTACCCGGAGTTGGACGAGCGCCAAGCGGCCGCGCTGTGCTACACGAGCGGCACGACCGGCAACCCGAAGGGCGTGCTGTATTCGCACCGCTCGATCAGCCTCCACTCGTCGGCCACCCTGATGACCGACGCGAACGGCCTATCGCGCGCCGACCGGGTGCTGGCGGTGGTACCGATGTTCCATGCCAACGCATGGGGACTTCCGTACGGGGCGGCGCTCGCGGGAGCTGATCTAATTCTGCCTGACCGCTTCCTCGGTGCTGAGCATCTGGCGAAGCTGATCGCCGCTGAGCGCCCAACACAGATGGGCTGCGTGCCGACGATCTTCGCCGATCTGCTCCGCTACGCCGACGAGCACCCCACTGTGGACCTCTCCTCGCTGACCAACGCGGCCTGTGGCGGCTCGGCGGTGCCGCGAGCGCTGATACAGGACTTCGAAGAGCGTCACGGCGTGCGCATCTTCCAGGCCTGGGGCATGACGGAGACCAGTCCGGTTGCCACATACGCCCGTCCGCGCGAGCGCGAGCACGACGATGCGTACTGGACGGACCGCGCAAGGCAGGGCAGGCCATTGCCGTGGGTCGAGCTGCGCCTGGTGGACGACGACGGCGGTGAGGTCGCCTGGGACGGAGTGTCGACCGGCGAGATCGAGGTTCGCGGTCCGTGGATAGCTGCGAGTTACTTTCGCGATGACTCTGGCGACGAGAAGTTCGACTCCGGCTGACTGCGCACGGGTGACATCGCGGCGGTCGACGAGAAGGCCTTTGTGCAGATCACCGACCGATCCAAGGACGTGATCAAGTCTGGCGGGGAGTGGATCTCCTCGGTCGAGCTGGAGAACGAGCTCATGTCTCATCCGGATGTCGTCGAGGCGGCCGTCATTGCAAAGCCCGACGAGCGCTGGGCCGAGCGTCCGCTGTGTTGCGTCGTGCTGCGCGAGCAATCGGCTGTGAGCGCGTCGGAGCTCGTCGAGCATCTCCGGGGCCGGGTCGCGAGGTGGTGGCTGCCAGACGAGTTCGCGTTTATATCGGAGATCCCCAAGACGAGCGTGGGCAAGTTCGACAAGAAGGTGCTGCGCGGTCGTCTTGCGGCGGGGGCTCTCGAGGGCCGTGTACGCATCCCATGAGGCAGCTCTCGGGCGTTCGGCAGGACGGATAGAACTTGCGCCAGCCCCTTGGGCGACCGCAATAGCTGATAGACCTTGATCGATGAGAGGCAGGCGACCGCCAGCAAACGGCGAACCACAGAATGCGGTGCCACATAGAATCGACGGGACAAGCAAGGAAACAGGCTCGAAGCCGGGCCGCAGCGTTCACCACACCATCGATGGGAGGTTGGCATGACTCGGACCGATGTCGTGGCCTCGAGCAGGCCACGGACAGTAGACGCAGCGCCGATGAGCAAAGGATCGTCCAGCATCTTGCGTGGGCTGTTGGCTCTGCCCGCAGTGCTGCTGTTGACGTTGGCACTAACGGTGCCGAGCGCCGGAGCGGCAGAATCCACGTCTGGCTATGCCCAGACTCCGACGACACCGACCACGACGCCAAGCACGACACCGACCACGACGCCAAGCACGACGCCAAGCACGACACCAAGCACGGGCACACTGCCGTCGAAAGAATCGGAAAAACCGACGACGACGACGCCGAGCTCAGAAACGGCGCCCGCGAAAACGAGCGGTACTCCCGCGACGACGAGCAGCGCGAAAGCAAGCACGTTGCCGTTCACGGGCTTCGATCTGCGCTGGGACATCGGCTTCGGTCTGCTCCTGATGTGTGCGGGCTTTTCGATCGTGACGATGCAGCGTCGCCAGCGCCGCCGGGGCGGGCGTTGAGCAGGCAGAGCTTGAATAACGGCGGCCCGAACGGTCGCCGGCGTCGAGCCGGCGACCGTAGTTGTGGGGCCTGAAGGTCACGTTGTGAGAACGTGACGGGCGAGATGCGCTCGCGAAACCCCTGGCGAAGCGCTCGGCCTACTCAAATCGCCCGCTCGGCCTGCTTATATCGCCACGACGTGCCAATCGCTGGCTGGCGAGCGAGAGGGCCCGTTTCGAGCAGATTGGTGATGAGCGCTACGAATTCGTCGTACAGGTATGTTGGTCTCGCTGAGCTGATGCTCAGTAGTAGAGCGAGCCGGTCATCTGCACGACCAGGGCGTAATTTCGGCGGTTGAACGTGCCGTAGAGTCCCGCGTGTCCGTGCGCGTGCAGGTAGCGGCCAGTGCCGCTAGTGGCCACCAGCGTGCCGGCGAAACTCTCGTAGATGCCGGAGCCATGCGGCGTGGCTGTGCCGTGCCCCGAGATGGTGCCGCCACGGGTGTAGATCGTGAAGCTGGCACTTACGGTGGCGCCGAGGTTGCAGCGGACCCGCATGGTGCCGGGGAGTGTTCCCTGCGCAGCGCCTTCCTCGAACAGTAGCGAGCCGTGAGTTGGGGGTATGTAGTGCAGGTTTGCGGTGTCGGTGGTGGTCAGGACTCGCGCTGCGTGTACCTCGGGCAAGGCGGCACTGGCGGGGGCCGCGCCCGGGGCGAATATCAGTAGCAGGCTGGCCGCGGCCGTGATTGTTGGAAGTCGTGCTATCGCCGCGGTAGTCTTCTCAGCAAGCCCGGTTACCCGGTGGTTTCCCGGTGGCATGGTTCTGCCTCCTGTGTCGGTGGGCTTCGTGATCCACCCAGATAGTTTGTGTCTGTTTCTGTCAGCGGGATCGAATTATTCTATAAAAGACTACATTATGCGACTTGGCTCATGCTGCGCTCGGACTTTCCCTTACCGATCCGGACCAGACCTGAGGAAGTTATTTTGTCCAGTGAGAGTATTCGACTTGCTCGACTAGGTTGCTGGGCACCATCTCTTGGCGGGGCGCGACCGGGTTTCAGTCGAGAACGAGTACACGCACTGTCGCACAGCTGTGTCTTCAGATTTCAGTTCCAGAGCGATCTACTCTGCGCGCGATAACCATTCGAGACCGCTTGGCGATTCGCCAGGCACGCATGATCGCGAGCGTTGGTGTGATGAGCGGCCTGAGCTCTCGGCGGATCTGCTCGGTTACGGGTCGCGCGAACTCGCTGGAGGCAGTTGGGGCTGAAGCGTAGTAGGCTACGATGCCGACTAGCGTCATGAGATGGTAGGCTCGATTGGGAGTGCCGTGCGCACGGGCCGCCGCGTGGTAAATCACGCTTCTGAGTCCCTGAGCGAGAGCGTCGCGATTCTCGTAGTAGCGGATATATCCGGGCTGACCCATGCTGCTCACATCCTGTTCGTAGTCGATAAGACTGTCCAGCTGAGTGGTCAGGGCGCAGACAGACAGGTAGACTTCGTCGACGGCGAGGGCTTGCTCGCGGGAGGTGCGAGGGTCAGCCGCGGCGGCGATCACCGCATGCAGGGCGAGCCCCGAGGACACCGCACCCGCCAGAAACTCCCGCCACTGAAGCCCTGTGTCGACCGCGTTGCTCGTCGCCCATAGCTTGAGCTGCGCGCTGCCGAGGACAGGAGCTGCGTGGGCGCGAACTTGGGCCTCCGCACAGCGCTTGGCGGCGTGCTCAGAGACCTCTGCGATTGCTGCTAGGCACGGCAGTCGCTTCAGCGCTCTCCGCACAACGCCTACCAGCTCCTCCAGATAGCCCCCGTCATCTGGTTGAGGGGCGTGGGCGTAGTAATTGCCCCTGGGCTCAGTATCCAAGACGACTGCGTCAACCAACGCATGGTAGAGCCGACGGCCTTCGCCCAGCGGGTCAGCCAGTGGTCGCTCGACCAGGCTGTCCAGATAGTCGTAGATGACCTGTAGGCCGACGACTGCTTCCACCACAAACTTGCGGTACCTGCGAGGCGCGAGCGTCGCGAGCGTCGCCGTCGCCTGTGCGTTGAATCCCTCTTCGCGGAGGTTGGCGAGCGCTACTTCTTGTAGAGCCGGATCGGGGATCCCTTGGGCGCGCTGCGCCCAATAGTCGAGTTGCGTGCGGACGAGCGGTGCAACCGTACTCCAATAGCGAGCGTTTGCGAGCACGAGCGCCAAGCTGATTCGAGCCGTGAGTCGACGATCACCAAATGCGGACATTGCAACCGAGGCTAGGCCGTTTCAAGCGCTATAGCGCCCGCAGTTGGCATCGTTGGCCGCTACTTACTCACTCAGCCCGAGCGCCGGACGAACTCGCGAAGCGCGCCAGCCGAGGAGTGACACCAGCACAAGGACGGCGGCGATCACGAACACGAACATTTCAAGTGGACGAGTAACGGTGGCGATGCCCGCGACTGGAAAGCCTGTTATGTGCTCAAGATAGCTGTCGATCACGAACTGGCCATAGACGCCGGCTATTGCCCCAGCTAGACACCCCGCGCAGAGCATAAGCATGGATTCCGCCAGGAGAAGGAGTCGGAGTCGACTTCGGGGTGCGCCATCGAGGAGTAGTTCGGCCAGCGAGACCCGTCGCTGCCAGATACTTGACCCAAGCGCTGCGGCCATCGCAAGGATCGCGGCAAGTACAAGCAGCGTCGATATGTCCCCGAGCTGCCCAAGCCCTTCGCCGGCGAGGGTATCGAACCGCTTGCTCCATGTCGCCGCAGTTATCGCTTCCAGGCCACTGTCTGGGCCCAGTGATGCGGCGACTGCGTACCGTGCCTGCGCGATGTTGGTGCCTGGTGCGAAATCGACGGCGAGCGCACTCGGCGCGTGTGTCGCCCATAGGCGGCTGTAGTTGGCGGTGCTCATAAGGATCGCTCCTCCCGGCCACCCAAAGTTTGTCGTCAGTGCCGCAAGCCGGAACGAGGATATGCCCGTTGGAGTTGGCAGCTTTAGCGTTTGTCCGATACGAACATGTTGTTCTTCGGCGACCTGCTTGGAAGCCGCAACCCAGCCTCCTTCACGTAGCCGTTCGCGCGCATTCGAAAAGTTACCGGCGACTATCTGAGTACGCAGCACTTCTTGGCCCGTGCCGGGTGGGCGCGCAACTATCACCACACGTCGATTCGTCATATTCATGAACTCACTTTGGAGTACGTGAACATCGGTGACCCGAGGTATCCGAGCAATCCGTGATGCATATTCGTTCGGCAAGAAGCTGGTTGTCTCCGGGATGTATCCAGGATTCACTACCCAGACCTCTCCGTCGGTGGCATACGCTCGAGCGAAGTTGTGAAGTCCTCGCAATAGGTCATGCTGAGCACCACTCAGCGCGACGCTGCCGAACAGGGCGACTGCGCCGGTGGCGGCGAGTGCGAGTGATCGCAACGTTCGCGCACGCAGCGATTCGATTGCTAGTGGGAGGGTCGTGAGCTTGTCATTGCTCATCGCCAGCATCTCGGCGGCTCGTAGTACGGCTGAAAGGACCAGTGGGACCACGAGCATGGTGGCCAGCGCGAGTAGCACGGATGCGGCGATAGCCGCTGCCGGCACGAACGCGAACAGTGTGCTCGCTAGTGCAATAAAGCCAACAGCGATTGTGAACAACTGTCGTTGGGTGCTGCGCCCTGGTGCTTGGCCCCGTTTGCCAGCCTCGGCGTATACGGCGTCCAAGCGTCTGCCGCGGCGCAAGTCTTGTAGTGGGACAGCTGAGGCGAGGCATGTGGCCAGGACCCCGCCCGCCAGCGAAAGCACCACCGGTCGCGTCCCGATTACTGTGTTCCCGCCGAGTGTGAATGCCTGGGAGAGATAGCCAGGACTTGTTTGGAAGACATTGCGTGCGAGTACATAGCCGCCGAGTAGTCCGAGCAGAGATGCGGCGACTCCGAGGCAGAGGGCCTGAAAGAGGACCATTTGGATGATCGCTGTGCGTTTGGTGCCGTCCAAGCGCAGGTCGGCGATCGCAGCGCGTCGCTCCGGGGTGGTTAGCAGTATCGCGTTGAATGCGAACAGGAATCCGAGGAGTCCGGCTAGCCCTGCGAACAGCGCGCTCGCCTGATTGCTCGGTCGCAGAGCCTGACCCAGGAGCGAGACTTCTTGGTCGGCGGTAGCGACCGTGAGGCGTCCGCCTGCGAGTGTTTCTAGCTCAGCGCGCACAGTAGCCTCGCGTCCAGGCTCGCTTTGGATAAGGATGCGCGTTACTCGATGCGGTAGCCCAGCGAATCGCTGCAGGCTGGCGAGGGGCATGACTGCGATCTGGGCTAGGGATAGCGCTCCCGCGGTTTCGTGGCCCAGGACCGCAGACACCCTGAGTCGGTTTGCTCGTCCGCGTAGGTCCAACGTCAACTCAGTGGGAGTTATCTGTGAGTTGAGGTCAATGATCCCAAGCTCACTGGCGCTCGCCTTGCTAAGCCCTATACCTCCTGCTGAAAGCACACCGCCGGGCAGGGTATGGGCGAGGCCATCCATCAATGCCAGGCCACCACCGGCTCCGGCGACCGTGACCGTTACATGGCGACCACGGGAGCCAACGATAGTTGCAGTCTGTTCGAGGAGCTGAGCGGCCTGCTCTACCCCAGGCAGGCGTTCGACTCGGGCTAGCAGGCGTTCATCGAAACCTTCTGGGCCGCGGGCGTGGAGCTGGAGGTCTGCCGGCCCGACGACTGTATGAACTACGCCCGCGGCCGACCCAGTGAGGCTGCTCGCCGCGACAGTGACAGCGAACACGAGTGCTACAGCCACAGCCACGCCAAGTCCGGCGAATAGCTCCTGCATTCCGTGAATCCGCAGGCGCCTACCGTAGAAGTACAGAAGCGCATAGGGCCGCATCAGACGACCGCTCACTGCTGTGTAGTCGCTGCACGCGGGGGCGGTAGGGGAGAGGCATGCGCGCGACCGCCTGTGTTCTCCTCGGTGAGCCGGCCGTCGCGTAGTGTGCAGCACCGGTCCGCGATAGCTGCCGCTTCCTGGTCGTGCGTGACGAGCAGTACAATCGCGTCGCGCTCGTGGGCGATCGAACTCAGCAGTTCGACGATTTCCCGGCTGTGGCTGCTGTCGAGGTTTCCGGTCGGCTCATCGGCGAGAATCAATCCCGGTTCACATGAGAGGGCTCGCGCGATCGCGACTCGCTGACGCTCGCCGCCAGAGAGCTTCTCTGGGGTGTGGTGCATACGATCACCGAGGCCAACACGCTCGAGCCAGGGTATTGCGCGCACCCGAGCTGTACGCATCCCAATGTTCTGGAGGAGCAGCTTGCGGGCCGCATTCTCAATCGCTGACACGCGGGGCATCAGATGAAAGCCCTGGAAAATGAAGCCAACGTCTCGCAGTAGATACTCGCTCGCCTGATTTTCAGATAGCGAGGTCAGGTCGCGTCCGGCGTAGCGTATGACACCGGCCTCGGGCTGAAGTAGCGCGGCAATCAGCAGCAATAGGGTCGTCTTGCCCGAGCCGCTGGGGCCAAGCAAGGCGACCATTTCGCCAGGAGCGATCGTGAGGCTCACGCCGTCGACCGCCCGCACCTCCTCACTGGCCCCGTAGTAATGCTTCACCACCCCCTTGAGCTCAAGCAATTTTGCTCTTTCTCGCCGGGGAGACTTGCTACCCGGCCGCCTTCCGTCGGTGGCTGATGTCGCTCACGAGCGCGAGCTCGGGGATAGTCTCGCCACGTAGCTTGCCCTTGCCCAGTGACAGAACACGATCGGCACCCAACAGCCCGGTGCCCTCGCCGGTGCTCGTCAGGACCGCGAGGCCCTCGTTGGCAAGCGAGCGCAGCAACTCGAGGATCCCATCCCGTGAGAGGAGATCTACCCCGATCGTAGGCTCGTCGATCACCAGCAGCCGCGGCTCGCTCGTAAGAGCTCGAGCGATCGCAACACGGATGGTCTCCTCGCCGTTCAGCTCCTCGGGTATTCGCGTCGCGCACTGCTCGGCCGCTACGCGTTCCAAGGCCTTCCAGGCGTGTGATCGCGCTTGTGGGCGCGGTATCCCACGCCCGAACTGCCCCGCTGCCAACTGGTCGACGATGTTCTGCCCGGCGGATGAGCGAAAAGCGGTGCGACAGTAGCTGATCCCACCGCCCAGCATCTCGCCGCCTCGGTCGGCCAAGTCTCGCCCAGCGAATCGGACAATGCCAGTGTCCGGTGCCTCGATCCCAGCGGCTAGCCGCAGCAATGTGGAGCGTCCCGATCGGCGCTCGCCCCAGATCGTGACCATCTCGCTTGCATAGATCACCAGCGACACGTCGTCGAGCGCGACACGCGAGTCGCAGCTGTAGCTCTTGCCTACGTGCTCAAGTTCGAGGAGCATCATCACGAGCTGCGCTCCCGGCGAGCGCCTCGAATTTGGCGTGGGCGTGCCTGAGCCACGAGAGCATTCCTCCCACCGCGATGCGGTGTTGCTCGGCGACCAGCCCATCGATCAGCTCAGAGCGAGAGTTGACCGCCTCGGCCCGTGAGCATCCAGCTTGTCCAGCCCTCTTCAGATACTGGCGCTCGAAGCGCTCGAGTACATGGAGCGCTGCCTCGGGATCGTGGGCGAAGACGGCGAGCTGGCGCACCCACAGCTCTTGGCGTCGACGCTCGGCGTCCACCTGCTCGACGAGCCAGTCTTCATAGCTGCATGTACCCAAGCGGGTGGCTCGGTAGTGGGGCTTGGGCTGACGTCCCATCCCCGGCCCGGGGATGATCTCAATCAGGCCCCGGGCCTCTAGTCGGTCAAGTGCCGAATACACGTGTGAGTCGCCGCTGATTGGCAGCACCTCCCCATACGTGCGCTCAAAACGGTGAGCCAGCTCCAGGCCGTAGCTAGAACGGCTGATTACAAGGCCCAAGAGCGCCCAGTTGACCGGGGAGGTCATCTCCCTCGTACCCCGGCTTTTTGCTGTGTTCGCAGCCATGAATCATTAAGTCTAATGGAAGTTCGGGTGTGTGGAAAAGCTCTATTTCCGTTTCTTGTTGACTACTCAAAACATAGAACCCTCAAAGCATGCCTAGGCAGGACACCTGCCGCACTCCATCATGCCCTCGATGGCGGCGAGAAACACCGGCTTTACGACCCCCACGGCGGGAGTCGACGGGTGCAGGAAGGCGCGATTCAATCAGGCGGCGGCCGCGTGACGAAGATCGTCATCGAGCTTGACCATGCTCAGGTTGACGAGGTAGTGCGTGCGGCTTCAGGTGGCGGCAGCGTGTCGGTGTTGCTGTCCGGGCTTGGGGATGTGCGGGCGGCGCTAGCGGCTGGGTTGGAGCAGTTGGATAGTTCGCGGCTGTCTCACTCACTGCTGTCTGGCTTATTGATGTTGGCGTGCCTTCCGGCAGACGGGAGCTACGTGAGCATTGCGGAGTTCACGCGGCTGCTCGACATGAGCTGGAGCACGGTGCACCGGTACATCTCGACGCTCGCGGCGGTTGGGCTGGTGGAGCGTGATCCGGTCACGCGCCAATACAGGCTCGCAGATGCGGGTTGAGCGCCGACGTGGAGGTGGGGCGCTTCTGGGTGTCTGCTCTGACGCTGGGTCTGGGGGGCGAGGCGCAACTGGTGGGGGTGCTGTGGCGGTGAGCGACGGTGGGCTGGTTGTGGTGTGTGGTGATCGGGGTTTGGGGGGTATGGAGGCGTATCTGCTCTCTGGTGAGCGTTGCGATCCGGTGGTGGCGCTCACACGCTCACCGGGCACGGATGAGCCGGTGCTCGGGTATGCGCAGGTCCGGGCGCTTGTGGGAGCGGGCCCGCGGATCTATCTCATCCAGGATGAGCACTCGTTGCGTCATCTTCGGGGTGTGCTTGGTCGGCGGCTGGCGTTAGCGGCTGGTGGCGCCCGGATCTGGTGGCCGGGGCTTTCGGTCGACAGCGATCCGGGTGATCATCCGCTGGTGTCCTATCTCAATAGCGAGTCAGAGCGCGAGATGCTTGAGGAGTTCGAGCGTCAGTTCCGTCTCAGTCATCCCGTTGTGCGCGGGGAGCTCAAGCTGGTCGAAGAGTTGCGGGCGTTGGCCGAGCATGAGCTTGCGCAGGCGCGGGAGCAGAATCGCAGCATGAAGATTGAGCGTCACGAAGCACTCACGCGCGCTGAGGCAGCCGAAAACGAGCTGAAAGTCCTCAGGGCCGTGGGAAAGTCGAGCACACCAGCCACCGGCGAACACAACCAACCCAAGACACAATGAGCCTCGAGACACGCGCAACATGCTCATTGCGGGCTCTACCCCATGCGGATGAGAGGACTCGAACCTCCACCGGGTTGCCCCGACACGGACCTGAACCGTGCGCGTCTACCAATTCCGCCACATCCGCGTGCGCATGCGAAGATACCGCAGACACGACGTGCGGGCGGGATGTGCAGGGGCGTGGCCGCATCACGCGAACCGCGTCCGACCGACCGTCGGCGACGGGCTGCGCACGCTTTGCTAGCCTCGGGGCGGTCGATCTTGCGCCGCTATCGTCCAGGGGACTAGGACGCCGCCCTCTCATGGCGGAAACCCGGGTTCGAATCCCGGTAGCGGTATAGCCAGGCTCCTCGCCTTCGGGCTTGCCGTGTCCTCGGGTCTGCCGGCTATTCGGTCGGCACGTGTAGCGCCTTTTGGCTCAGGCGATGCGTGTGCTCACGGCTACACCGGTAGCGTCCAACCGCATCGCCTCAGTCGAAGCTGGTCCTGGGCTCCGAGGTTGGGGGAATTTCTGGATAGTGGACTCCGTGAGATCGCGCAGGACGAATCAGAGTTGCGCCACCGGGGGTCAACCCTGATCGAACTTACGGAAGTGCATTCGGATCAGCGGGAAAAAAGTCGGAGACGCGTCTCGACTTAAGCGTCCAGACCCGTGAATCTCCTGTATACGCACGAGCGGGCACGGTGCCTGCTCGTTAGCGGAGTCCGACCGGGCGACCTGGCTCGAGCGGACTCCAGTGTTCACTATTACTGGCGAAATAGACGACTAGGCGGAATAGACATGACTGTTATGTACAAGACACGCACCGCGACACCCCGATTGCGCCCGGGCCCCGGCGGGCTGCCACGTGGGCAGGTCACGCAGATTCAGCGCAGCCGAATGCTCGCGGCTGCGGTGGAGGCGGTGGAGGATGTGGGCTATGCGCGGATGACCGTCGCGCAGGTCATCAGCCGTGCGAGGGTGTCGCGTAAGACCTTCTACGACGTCTTTACGGACCGCGAGGACTGCTTTCTGGCCGCGTTTGAGCAGGCGCTCAGCCAAGCGAAGCTCATCGCGCAAGAAGCCTACGAATCAGAGTCCAGCTGGCGCGAGGGCATCCGTTCGGCGCTGGCGAGGTTGCTGATGTTCATGGACGAGGAGCCCGGACTTGCGAAGCTCTGCATCGTCGAGGCGCTCGGAGCTGGCGAGAGGGTTCTCGAGCGCCGCGCCAAGGTGCTCGATGAACTAGCGGAGGTCATCGATCGGGGACGGACGGCTAGCAGTGCGACCCGCGAACCGCCGGACGTAACGGCTGAAGGTGTAGTTGGCGCGATCTTCGCGGTGCTCCACACGCGCGTACTCGAGCACGGCAAGGATCCACTCACCGATCTCCTCGGCTCGCTGATGAGCATGATCGTGCTTCCTTATCTGGGAGCGAGGGCAGCGGGTAGAGAACTAAGCAGGCCGCCGCTGGAGCTCCCAGGCGACGGGCGCTCGCGGACGCTGACTCGGCCCAAAGATCCGCTGGAAGGCCTGAACATGCGCCTCACCTACAGGACCGTACGCGTGCTCATGGTCATCGCCGAGCGTTCGGGGGCGAGCAATCGCGAGATAGCCGAAGGGTCGGGCATCGTCGACCAGGGTCAGATCTCCAAGCTCCTGAACCGGCTTGCCCGACTGAAGCTGGTGGAGAATCTCGGCGAGGGGCAGGAGAAGGGAGCCGCGAACGCGTGGCACCTAACAGCGCGCGGTGCGCAGGTGGAGCGAGCGACTCGGCCGCGCTGAGCTCATCGACACGGCGATCAAGGTGCGCCATACGCGTCAGTTCGAGCCTGCTCGGGCGCTGAGTGGTCGAGCGCGTCGGGGCGCTCTTGCGTACGCCATGTCCCACGTTCTGCTCCCCGTCGGAGCAGGAGCCAGGTGCTTCGCTTCTTGCTGTGGCGGCTACTGGGACTGACGGCGGTCCTCGCAAGCCTTACGCTGATCGCTTGGTTCATCGACGGCGGGCCGGGCAAGGTGCTGCGAGGCCGCACCGCCACTGGCGTTTTCCGCGTTGCCGTTAGCTCTCTTGCGGGCACCCTCGATCGCTGGGTCCAAGCGGTCTGGAGCTGGGCACCCGCGCCCGGCGTCGCGCCCGTGAGGCTCCTCTTCGCGCTCGTATCAGCGCTTGTACTGATAGTCATGATCGCACGCGTGCGCGCCCGTCGCCGGCGTCGCTACGTGCGTCTACGGGTCGAGGTATATCGCGCCGATCAGGCGAACGCCGAGGCCGTCGTCACGATGTTCGAGGCGCTGCACAAGCGCCTGCTGCGGCGCTGGTGGCGGCGGCTGCTGTGCGGCCAACCCTCGCTGGCGTTGGAGGTGCACCACACGGGCGGACTGCAGCACTCGGTCTGGCTGGCGATCGCATGTCCGGAGGGGCAGGAGCGGATAGTCGAAGCTGCCCTGCAGGCCACCTATCCGAATTGCTGGCTGCGTCCGGCCGGGCAGCCGATCGGTGTGCCACCGGCGGTGCTGCGCTTGAAGAAGCACGCTGAGTTCATCAAGCGGGTCAAGACGCTGGATCGCTTCGAGCACGATCGAGAGCCGCCGGTGAACAGGCTGCTGACGGTCATGGGCGTCTGCGGCGAGCCGGCGTTCGTGCAGATCGCGATGACGCCGACGCCCGCGCTATTCGAGGCATTCGCCAAGCATCTCTACAAGCGCCACGAGGCTCGCCTGTCGCGCGAGCGCAGAGAGCACCTGCTGATAAGGGATCGCTCGATGGTGGAGGACGCGGAGCTTCGCGGCGCTCTCGAGGTGCAACATAAGCCGTTGTTCTTTGTGGATCTGCGCGTCATCGCCCCAGATCGTGCGATCTGCGAGCGGATCGCATCTGAGCTGCGGACCGAGGGGGCCGAGAACAGGCTTGTGGAACGTGGAACCGCGGTGCGCCATGGGCTGTTCGGGCTCTACGGTCGCCGCGTTCAGCGCGGAGAGGGCAATCCACTGCCCTCATTCCACAAGGGAGTCTTCGCGTCGGGCGAGCTGGCGCCGATCTGGCAGCTGCCGTCCGTCGATTACCTGACGGTGCCCTTCGCACGGACGGGTGTGCCGCTGGCGCCGGCGTCGCCCGGCATCTTCCGTCCGGGAGACGGCCAGGGCACGCTGCGAGATACGCTCGGAGCGGTTTCGATCCACGTGGAGCTACGCAAGCAGAACACCGCGGTGCCGGGAACGGTCGAGCAGGGCAAGTCCAGCTATCTGGTGGCCACCATCGCCGAGGACCTTCGCCGCGAGCGTTGTGCGGTGATCGTGCTGGATCCCAAGGGCGACGCCGCCGAGGCCGCCCTCAGCGTTGTGCCAGCCGAGCGGATGTGCACGCTGCTGGATCTCTCTCATCCGACCTGCGGCTTCAACCCACTGACGGTGGACGCCCCGGCTGACGTGATCGCCGACTACGTCGTCGCGGCGCTCAAAAATTTGTTCACGGATGCCGATATCCGCGCCTCTTCCGACCGCTATCTGCGCAACGCGATCATCGCGGTGCTCGCATACGACCGCGACTCCACCTTGTGGGATGCAGCTCGCCTGCTGTCGGTCGGAGAGGAGGGATACGCGTATCGGAGCAACGTCGGGGCGCGGGTGCGCGCGCTGCCCGAGTTCAAGGAGATCTCCGAGTTCTTTACTGCCGAGCTCACCGCGCAGTTGGCCGACGCTCGCAGCACGACGACCGCCAAGCTCGACGCTCCTGTGAACAAGCTCGCGCGGTTGCTCAACTCCTCGTCGATCAAGCGGGTCCTCCTCAACGACTCGCTGAGACTCGACTTTGACCGCGTGATCGCCCGCGAAGAGGTGCTGGTTGTCAAGGGCGCGCTCGGCGCGATGGGGGCGGGTAACACCTCCGTGCTGATGCAGTTGCTCATCGGGATGCTCGACGCGGCCCTGGCGCGTCAACAGGATCTCGTTCCCGCCGAGCGGAGAGTGGCTGTTGCGCTGAAGGTCGATGAGGCGCCTCTGGTCATTAACCGCGGGTTCGCCGAGACGATGGCGCTCAAGCGCTCGGCTGGCCTGGAGACCGTCGCCTGCTGGCAGGCCGATGCCCAGTGGACCGAGCGGGAGATTCGCGACCAGCTGGACGCGCTGTTTGCTCACCGCGTGTACTTCGCGACCGCGTCGGCGCGCGATGCACGAGCGGCGGTCGCGCTGACGATGGCCGAGTTCTCGGACACGATCCGGCCGGGCATCGAGCGGCTGTCGACCCTCGGCCGTCCCGATGTCCGGCTGCACCTGCCCAAGCATCACGCGATTGCAAGCTGGGTCACTCCCGAAGGACGGCAGTCGCCGTTCATCGCGGAGACGATTCCGCTGGCAGTGGATCGTGAGCGGCTCGCGCTGCACGCCGCCCGCCAGCGCGAGCGCGGCGGGTGTCATCGCACGGATCTGCGTCAACCACACTGGGATCGTCGCCGGCGTGGGGTCAAGGACGCTCAGGCGACGGCTGATATCGGCAGTGCGGACCCTGTGCCATCGAGTGTGGCTGCGCCATCCGGCGTGGTCGCGACCGACACGGCGCGCCCTGGCATTCCACCTGTCACCGCCGAGAGCTATCGCGAGCTCGTAGATCTGGACGGCGCTCACAGCGTTCGCTGGGCCAGGCGGATCGAGTCCCCGCGTGCGTTCGAGCCCGACCGACTCGATCTGGAGATACTCGAGCTCATCGCCGCGATGAGGCACGTACTCACCAGCCAGCTGCACCGCCGCTTCAACCCCGGGCGGGCTGCGACGACCACCCAGCGCCGGCTCAAGCGCCTATCCGACGCTGGCTTGGTGGAGCGCTTCCAGTTCCATCGCCGCGACGGCGGCGGGATTCCCATGTGCTACGTGATCGCCGTCGCCGGTGTGCAGGCGTTAGCCGACCACGACCATCGGACTACGCAAGGAGGCGGGACAGTCGCCGTTCCCGGGCCAGGCGTAGGCGCGGCTTGCCGGCCGGCGAGCGCCGGCGCGGACGACGGCGGGCTGCGCCAGGCTCGGCACGACGTTCATGCCGCGGGCTGGGCGCTCGCGCTTGCTGCAACTCTCGACGGCAGCGGCTTGGTGCTGCGCGGACCTGGAGAATCGGTGCTCTCACCACCGGGGCGCTCATCCGTCGACGGGCGGGTAGCGCTCACGCCCGCTGATCTGCATCTGCCGGGCGGGCGGATGGCCCACGACTTCCTGCGAACCGACGCCACCGGGCGGCAAGTCGAGCTGCAGCGCTTCGAGACGGTGCGCCCGGACGCGATCGTTGAGGTAGGGGCGCCAGCCCAGAGCCTGTCGGCGACTGACGTGATCGTGGAGCTCGACGACCGGCCGGCCGTTGGACGGGCCGCGCGTAAGCTCGAGCGCTACGACCATTTCCTCGCTGGCTGGTCGCTGCACACGCATCGCTACGGCAGGCGTGAGGAGGCCGTGCCGGTGGTCGTGTTCGTGTGTCGGGATCGGGCCAGGGCGCGCGAGTGCGCTAGACGCGCGGACTCGGTGCTTCGCGCCTGTCGCGCCTACGCTGGGGAGTATCCGCTCGACTGGGAATACCCCGGCAGGGAGCGGATCCTGTTCGTCGCCGAGCGTGATGTGCACGATGGTCTGCTGTGCGCCTACGGTGTTCCCCGTCTGCCACCCGAGGTTCGCGTGAGCGCTGCTCACGGGGATCCTCGTGCGGGCGAGGCGATCGTGGAGCCGCGGCAGATCACCGGCACCGTGGGATCTGCCGGCGAGTAGGGCTGGCGTGCTCGCGCTCGTGCAGTCGCGTAGCGGAGAAACGCCTTTACGTCCGTGCTCTCCGCAGTCGCGACCCGTTCACACGCTCATGAGCCGCAGTCGCCCGTGCCCGCGTGCGGCGCGCGACTGCGTCAGACGCCCGCGCAGTTCCCCATCGCAGAGCCAAACTCAGCCGACCAAGGAAGGGCGACGGCGCCGAGTGGAGCCTCGACGGTCGTGCGCGTCAAGTCGTCTCGCAATCGCTCGCTACGCTCACGCTCCCTCATATCTTCTTTTCCTGAGTCATTCGGCATCCGTCGATGCCTGTCCACAGCTTCGCCGCGGCGAGCGAACGAGCAGACCTGGAGCAGCTTCCGACTGGCGAGTGTCCGCCACTCGGTGCTGCACGTACCAGGATCATCCCGTGGTCCGTCAGCCATGAGCGCGTTCGCGCCAAGTTGCGCCTTCGTGCGACCGACCAAACCGTGATTTCCGAGAACCCCTAGGGGTTCTCGGCGCGCTGTCCGAAGCCATCCGGCGCCGCTCCGAGCCGCTTGACGGCTGGACGCCCTGCTCCTACAAGCCGGCCGTACGACCCCACGCGCTGCCCCTTTCGAGCGAAGCCCATCAGACCGGCAGGAGCCACCACCCATGACGACCACATTTCCCACATCGCCTGCACAGCGCCGTATCGCCAGCCGCGAAACCAGCGTGCCTCGGCGTCCCCGCCTACACCGTGCCCGCCAGGAGCGCATCGATCGCGATCACCGGCTGGGCAGCTATGTCGATCGCGAGGGCCACACTCGCGAGGTGATCGCGCGCCGCGGCGCGGCTGGAAGCATCCTGGTCGTCGACCGCGATGGCACCACCCACGACGATCTCCGCCTGGTGGCGCATCTCGCGGCCGATGAGCCTGCAGAGAACGCAGCTGTGGTGTGCATCCGCTATCTGGAGGACACTTCCGCGGGTCATTGCCGGCTCCTAACGTCCGAGGATACGAGGATCGTGCCCTTCGCCGATCAGCAGAAGGCCGATGTGGACACGGAGCCGGCCTCAAGCGATGCGCAGCCCGCCGACCGATTGGGCTGCTCCTACCGACTCGAGCCCACACGGAGCGGAATGTCGATCCCCGAGCTGCGGTGGTGCCGCTGGCGCCCGGGACTAGACACCCGCTGTGAGCTTGTGAGCATGCGCGAGGCGGTCGCAGCGCTGGAGAGCTACGAGCCGGTGCGCGCACTCACCCTCGGTGCAATCTCGCTGCATGAACGTGGCGGCAAGGTTTCCACGACGGTTCTGCGCGCGGAGTTCGTCCGGGTGCAAGAGAGCCCAATCGTGCTCAACCGACGATTGCGCGAGATCGTGCTTGCAAAGGTCGAGCGCCAGGAGCTGAGCATGAGCGAGATTGCGATCCGCTGCGAGCGCGTCAAGCGCGATCGTCGAGGCAACGAGAGCGGCGAGACGAGCTGGTTGGCCCGCCGCCTCGGGCTCCTCCCCGAGGGGGGACAGAGCACACCCACACCGTGGATCCACAGCGATGTGCTCGGGTTGATCGCGCGCCGCGGTCTGGGAGTCAGCCCGCGCGAGGTCGAACTCTGATGAGCCTCGACTCGGCTGGGCCGATTCTCGTCGTCGAGTCCGATCGGCAGCTCGGGCAGGCGATAGCCGAGCAGCTCGTTGCGGATGGCTTCAGCGTCGAGCTTGCCCGCACTGCTGAGCACGCTCGGATTCTGGCGAGTGCCAGCGCCCCGAAGCTCGCGGTGCTTGGCTGGCTCGACTCGCCACTCGGTGCGCTGGAGCTACTTCGAGAGATACGCCAGTCCGGTCATCTCGGCACGCCGTGGGACCGAATGCTGCCGGCGATCGTCGTGGGTCCTCAGGCGCACGAGCTCGACCTGCTCCGTGCGTTCGAAGCCGGTGCCGACGACTTCCTGATCAGACCAGCCACTTACCTCGAGCTGAGGGCTCGCCTGCGGGCGATCCTGCGTCGCACCGCGAGCGCACCGAGCCCCGGACGAGTGATCGAGGTGGGGCCGCTCGCGATCGACACTGGCGCTCGCATCGTGAGTATCGACGGCCAGGACGTGAGTCTTCGCCGGATGGAGTTCGAGCTGCTTGTGCACCTGGCCCGGGCGCCGGAGCGGGTATTCGCCAAGGACGAGCTCCTGCGCGCCGTCTGGGGATACCGCTCCGGTGGATCAACCCGAACGGTCGACAGTCATGCGAGCAGGCTCCGCCGCAAGCTCGCCCCCGACGCGGCCCGGCGATGGGTGATCAGCGTCTGGGGGGTCGGCTACCGGTTGATCTGAGCCCTCGCTACCGCCGCGGGCACGATCGCCGCTGCACACAACTGATGGCGGGCCCCAGCGGCACGTCGTTGACACACGCAGCACCGTGATGGCGAGCCCGGGCCCGCCATCCGTCCGTTAACCACCAACGGCCGGCTGGTGCCGGTCTGAGCGGGCCTGGCTCTACCGGCCGGTCCAGGAAGGGGAGTGGCGCAATGCCCTCATCTAAAGCAATTCCCCCAGGCGGGAACGATCCTCGGGCGCTTGTCGGGCAACTCGCTCACTGGCTCCTGGGGGCGACGATCCACTGCGCCGTCGGCCTGGCGCTCGGCATGCTCGCGACCCGGCTGATGCGTAGCCGGCATCTGCACTGGAGCTGGGCGGCCGGCGGACTCGTGCTCCTGCTGCTGGCAAGGCCGGGCCTCGGAGGCTCGGCGTCCACATTGGCGGTCGCGGCTCTCTTCGCCAGCATCCGCAGCCAGCACTGGCACCGCGAAGACGTCGAGGACGGCGCGGACCTGGCCGATCTCGCAGCTGGCCGGCGAGCGCCGCTGGATCTCCTGCGAGCGCTCGCCCGAACCGCGGCGCTGCGCCTTCGCGAGACCCTGGGTATAAAGCGATGGTTCCGCGGCCAGGAGCTGCTGCTGGGACTGGACCAGAGCTACCGCGCGGTGTCGATCCCGTTCGGCGGCGGCAGCGGAAGGCACACGCTCGTGGTCGGTGCGACCGGCTCGGGCAAGACGGTCACCCAGACCTGGATCGCCGTACGCGCGATCGAGCGGGGGATGGGCGCGGTCGTGGTCGACCCCAAGGGCGACCGCAGCATGCACGAGCACGTGCGCCGCGCCGCGCTGGTCGCCGGACGGCCCTTCGTCGAATGGACCCCCGAAGGCGACTGCGTCTACAACCCGTATGCGCGGGGAGGGGCGAGCGAGATCGCCGACAAGGCTCTGGCCGGCGAGCACTTCACCGAGCCGCACTACCTGCGCCAGGCTCAGCGCTATCTCGGGCACGTGGTGCGGGTGCTGCGCTGGTCCGAAACGGAGGTGAGCCTCCGATCGATCGTCGAGCATCTGGACCCCGCGCGACTGGAGGTGCTCGCTCGCATCCTGCCCGAGGCCGAGGCGCGCGCGACGTTCTTCTATCTGGATTCACTTTCTTCGCGCCAACAGAGCGAGCTGGCGGGAGTACGGGATCGGTTGGCGATTCTGGCCGAGTCCGATGTCGGGCCATGGTTGGATCCGCAGACCGCCGGCGCCGAGCGGTTCGACCTGCTCGCGGCGGTGCACGAGCGGGCGGTGGTCTACTTCAGTCTCGAGTCCGACAGCCGGCCCCTGCTCAGCCAGATGCTCGGTGCGGCAATCGTGCAGGACCTGCAGACGATTGTGGCGGCTTCGCAGGTAACGCCGGTACCGACCCTGGTCATGATTGACGAGTTCTCCGCGATCGCCGCCGAGCAGGTGGTGAGGCTGTTCGGCCGCGCCCGGTCTGCCGGATTCAGCCTCCTGTTGGGCACTCAGGAGCTCTCGGATCTCAGACCGCCGGGACGCGAGCGGCTGCTCGAGCAGGTGCTCGGCAACCTCTCCGTGCTGATCGCCCACCGCCAGGTGGTCCCCAGCTCGGCCGGGCTGATCTCGAGCGTGGCGGGCACGCGGGGCGCGTGGCGGGTTTCGCGTCACAGTAATGGCAGGACCACGCGCGCAAGAGACCGCGAGCCGGTGCTTGATTCAAATCAGGCGATGAGCCTCAGGCGCGGCTGGGCGGCGGTGCTTGTGCTCGATGACGGCGGCAGCGTGCGCATCGCGCGCATGTTCTCGCCGGCGCGGCGACGCTGACCCGGGCGTCCCGCTCGCCGTGATCGGATTCCCGCAGGCGAGGTCGGGCGCAACCGAGCCGACCTGTGCGACCGATCGTCTCATCAAACAACGACAGTAAGGAGGATCCGATGGTCCGTGCAAGCAAGACAGTCCGTGCAAGCAAGACGCACTCCCCTGAACAGCTAGCGGCCCTGCGCTGGACGGCGCGTCTGGGCGCCGTCACCGCCGAGGCCCTCGCACAGCGTGAGGGTTGCACGCTCGCCTCGGCGCGCGCCCGCCTACTCGCCGCCGAGCGCGCCGGTCTGCTTTCCCGCAAGCGGGTGCTGGCGGATGCGCCGGCGCTTTATACAGCCACCCGCGCCGGTCTGCGCGCGTCTGGCCTGCGCGGCTTCGAGCCATGTCGCGTGAGCGTCGCCAACGCCCCGCACGCAATCGCGTGCGCTGGTGCCGCGGCGGCCCTCGAACGGGTCTACCCCGATCATCGGGTGATGGGCGAGCGTGAGCTGCGCCGCGAAGAGCGTGAATCCGGCACGTCACTGGCGAGCGCATTTCTAGGCCACGGGCCCGAGGGCGTCGCGCTGTTGCACCGGCCCGACCTGGTGCTGTGGCCTGACGGACCGCCCGAGCAGCTACCGGTCGCGGTCGAGGTTGAGCTGACGATCAAGGCGCCGCGGCGGTTGCTGGAGATCTGCCGAGCGTGGGCGCGCTGTCGCTGCGTCGCGGGCACGCTCTATCTCGTCGCTCCCGAGGTGCGGCGCCCGCTCGCACGAGCAATCGACGGGGTGCACGCGGGCGAGCGGATCGTGGCCGTCGCGCTCGACGCGCTCATCTGCTCCGATGAGCTCGCGTAGGCGCTGGCGGTGAGTACCGTCCCCGGCGATGCGTAGCTTGCCGGTGGGGGGTCAACCATCTAGCAATGGAGACCGATCATGTCCTACTTCAGCATCAACCGCGTTGTCCTGGTTGGACGTCTCACCCGTGACTCCGAGCTGCGCTCGCTCCCGTCGGGGACCAGCGTCTGTGGCATGCGTATCGCCTGCAACTGAGTCGCAAGGACGCCGACGGCGAGTTCGTTGAGCGCCCGAACTTCTTCGACGTGAGCGTCTACGGCGCGTCGGGTGAGAGCGTGAGCAACTACATGCGCCGGGGTAGCCGCGTGGCTATTGACGGTCGGCTGGAGTGGCGCGAGTGGGAGACCGCCGAGCAGGAGCGGCGCCAGGCTGTGAGCATCGTCGCCGACACCGTCCAGTTCCTAGACAGCCCAGGTGAGCGCTCGCACCTCGGCGCTCCGGGCGAGGAGGATGCAGGCGATGATGGCGACACCGCGACCGCGGCAGGGGATGGCCGTGAACTGGTCGGCGTGGGAGTCAGCGCCGAGGAGGACGATCTCGTCTTCTAAGGCCGATCCCGTAAGGCCCGTGCTCGACCAGGGTCGCGCGCTGGGAGGATTGATGGTGGGGGCGCTCGACGCAGCGTCCCCACTGTTGCCCGGGGGCCATTTTCGTGTTTAAATGGAGCCTGGAGGCATCCTCGCCTGCGCTCCGCGTAAACTGGCGCGCGCCCCAGCGCAAACCCGAAACCAGCCTCGCCCTGCAAGGAGCCTTCTCCGATGCCAGTCAACACGAAAGCGATCGGCAAGACCTACGACCCCGTCGTGTACGCGGTGGGCCGGGAGAAGATCAAGGAGTACGCGCGCGCGGTGGGCGAGACCAACCCGGTGCACCTCGACGTGGAGGCTGCGCGTGCGGCGGGCTACGCCGACGTAGTGGCGCCGCCGATGTTCACAGTCGTCTACAGCGCCCCATCGGTGGGGCCGCCGATCTTCGACCCTGAGATCGAGCTCAACTTCGCGATGATGGTTCACGGCGGCCAGGAGTTCGCGTGGGGTGCGCCGGTGGTAGCCGGCGATGAAATCACGACGACGGCAAGCGTCAAGGACATCTCAGAACGGGACGGCCGCGGCTACTACGTATTCGAGTCGATCTCCACAAATCAGCGTGGCGAGCAGGTCTGCCGCGGAACATGGACAGACATCGTGCGAGGGGTGTGATCTAGATGGCCGAGCTCAAGGTCGGAGAGCAGCTCCCCGAGCTGCGGATCACGCCCGACAAGTACCTCACAGCGCGCTACGCGGGCGCCTCGGGTGATTTCAACCCGATCCACATCGACGATGATTTCGCCCGTGCGGTCGGGCTGCCGGGACGGATTCTGCACGGGTTGTGGACGATGGCGCAGGTGGCCCGCGCGCAGACCGAGGCGGCGGGCGGGCCGGAGCATCTCAAGCGCCTTTCAGTCCAGTTTCGCGGGATGGGTGTTCCTGAGCAGGAGGTCGTTGTGAGCGGCACGGTGCGCGAGATGTCCGACGGGCATGTGATCGTCGACACGGTTGCCGAACAGGCGGGCAAGCAGATCATCCGCAACGCTGAGGCCGAGCTCGAGCTGTAGAGCGAGGAGCTCAATGCGGGCGTCAGCACGCCGCCTACAATCAAATCCATGCTGAGCCCCCGCCAGGAGCGCATTCTGTGCAAGGTAGTCGACGACTACCTGCAGACCGGGCAGCCGGTCGCGTCGCGCTCGATCGCGGCTGAGGCCGATCTCGACTGCGGACCGTCGACCGTGCGAAACGAACTCGCTCTGCTCGAGGAGTACGGCCTGCTCGCCCATCCGCACGTGTCGGCGGGTCGTGTACCCACCGATGCCGGCCACCGTTACATCGTCGATCGCCTGCTCAGCTCCGAGCACCCACTGCAGGCGCCACCGCGGCGCATGGAGCTGTCGCTAATTCGCCGCGAGGTAGACGAGGCGATGCGTGCGACGACCGAGACGCTCTCGCAGATGACGAACCTGCTCGCGGTCGTCTCGGCGCCGTCGATGAACGCGGCGACCATCCGACACGTCGAGGTGCTGGCGCTGCAGCCGCAGGTCGTGCTGGTGGTGATCATCACCTCCGCAGGGAACGTGTCCAAGATGTTCGCGACCTTCGGACGCGCGGTGGACCCGGGACTTGTGGCGTGGGCGGGGGAGTATCTGAACGAGCGGTTGGTCGGCCTCGGCCTGGGCGCTCGCATACTTCAGCAGCGCCTGGTGGAGCCGAGTCTCTCACCGACGGAGCTCGCGTTCCTCGCGCGCTTCGCGCCGGCGTTCGGCGACCCTGGGTGCGAGGGAGAGGAATCGCTCTACGTGGAGGGAACAGCGCGGCTGTTCGAGGCTGGTCAGATTGAGGACACCACGCGCGTAAACGAGCTGATCGATCTGCTCGAGCGGCGCGTGGCGCTGCTTCGCGTGCTGCGCGCGGCGCTGGCCGAGCCGGGCGTGTATGTGCGCATCGGCCATGAGAACGAGCTCCCCGCGATGCACTCCCTTGCCCTCGTTGCGACCGGCTATGGAATGGCTCGGCGCAGGCTCGGGACCGTATCGTTGATCGGACCCGTGCGCATGGACTACGCGGATGCGATCGCGACGGTACGCGAGGCCGCACATCAGCTGTCGCGCTTCGTCGAAGACGCCTACGCTGAGAACTGACCAGATCGGCATGCCCCGCGACCCCTATGAGGTACTGGGCGTCAGCCGCGACGCCTCCGAGCAGGACATCAAGAAGGCCTTTCGCCAGCTCGCCATGGAGTTGCATCCCGACGTCAACGCCCACGACCCAGACGCCGAGGAGAAGTTCAAGGAGGCGGCCGAGGCGAACGAGATCCTCTCAGACCCCGAACGGCGAGCGATCTACAACCGCTACGGACACGATGGGCTGCGATCGGGGGGCTATGCGCCCAACTTCGACGGCTTCGGGTCGATCAGTGACCTATTCAACGCGTTCTTCGGAGGTGGGCCCTCTGGGCGGGGCGGCCCGGCTCAGGGTGGCGATGTTGCCGTGGCGATCGAGCTCGACCTGCTTGAAGCGGCCAACGGCGCCAAGGTGGAGGTGGCGTTCGAGGCCGTCGATCGCTGTGAGCACTGTCACGGCAACGGCGCCGAGCCGGGCACGCCGATCGAGACGTGCGAGCGCTGCGGTGGCGCCGGGCAGCTGCAGGCGGTGACGCGCACGCTGCTCGGACAGATGGTGCGGACGGTGGTCTGCGACGTGTGTC
Source organism: uncultured Solirubrobacteraceae bacterium (assembly GCA_963830345.1). GTDB lineage: Bacteria > Actinomycetota > Thermoleophilia > Solirubrobacterales > Solirubrobacteraceae > Palsa-744. The sequence continues at coordinate 127,137 of CAWHLZ010000003.1, forward strand.
ATGGCGACGGGCGTGTGCCCAAGCAGCCATGTCGCCAGTGCCACGGCCGGGGGCGGTCGGCGAAAAAGCGCACGCTCGAGGTGGAGGTGCCCGCCGGGATCTCCGACGGGCAGCGCATCCGGCTCGGTGGTCGTGGACACGCGGGAGGCCGATCGGAGATCGGCCAGCCCGCGCCCCCGGGCGATCTGTATGTGCTCGTGCGCGTACGCGAGGACGACCGCTTCGTGCGGGAGGGCGACGACCTGATCACGGCGCTGGATGTCGCCGCGCCGCTGGCCGCGCTGGGTGCAACGCTCGAGGTCCCCACGCTCGAGGGCAACACGTCTATCGAGCTCCCGGCCGGCACACAGCCGGGCGAGGTACTCACGCTGCGCGGGCAGGGCATGCCCGCATTGCGGCGAGGCCGCCGTGGGGACCTGCGTGTCGTCGTCAACGTCATCATCCCGCGCCGTCTGAGCCCGGAGCAGCGCGAACTGATGGAGCGCGTAAACGACACCTTGAGCGAGGAGAACCTGCGCTCCCAGGAGTCGGTGTTCGCGAAGCTGCGGCGTGCGCTTGGCAGCCAGGCGGCGTGATCAGGCTCGCCGTTCGCGTCAGCAGTGGCCAGGCCGAGCTAGTGCTGGCTGAGCTCCTGGAGCTCGCGCCCACTGGGGTGGAAGAGGTGCAGGGCCAGGAGGGGACCGATCGGGAGGGGACGATCGAGTACGCGGTCTACGGCCCCCCCGGGGAGCTGCCGGGCCTCCCCGACCTGCATGCCGTTGTCGGCGACGCACTCGTCGAGATCTCCACCAGCGAGATCCCCGACGACTGGCATGAGCGCTGGAAGCAGTTCCATCGGCCTGTCCTGATCCGGGCGCCAGGTCAGCCTGCCACTGAGCACCAGCCGATCCCCTCTCTGCGTGTGCGCCCGCCGTGGGAGGCGCCAAGCGCCCCCGGCCCCGGAGCGGTTCAGGAGATTGTGATCGACCCCGGCCAGGCATTCGGCACGGGTGCCCACGCCAGCACGCGCCTGTGCCTGGAGTTGCTCCTGGCGCTGGCCGCAAGCGCGCGGCCGGCGGGTCCGCTGCTCGACGTGGGTACCGGCTCGGGCGTACTCGCGATCGCGGCGGCCGGACTCGGCTTCCGACCCGTGCTCGGGCTCGACTATGAGCAGGAGAGCATCGATGCGGCACGTGAGAACGCGATGGTCAATCGCGTCGAGGTCGAGGTTCGCCGCTTCGATCTGCGCGCGCAGACGCTGCCTTGTATGGGTGTCAGGGAGGGGCTCCTGAGTCCGACGGTGGTTGTGGCCAACCTGCTGCGTCCGCTGCTACTCGAGCTCGCCCGTAAGATACCCCGTGCTCCCGCCCATCTGCTGGCCGGCGGGTTGCTGAGGGGGGAGGTCGACGAGGTAGCCGGTGCGTTCGCCGGCCGGCTCGGCCTGCGCGAGCACCAGCGGCGCGAGGACGGCGAGTGGGCGGCCGTGTGGCTGACGGCCCACTGATCAGGCGCCGTCTGGTATCTCCGTGGCCGCGCGCACAATTGCGCGGTAGACGAGGTCGATCGCCGGGCGCACGCCGTCCTCGTCGTCCAGCAGCGTGTTGGCAGCGCTGAGCGCGGCGCCGATCGTCTCGAGCGCCTCGCCGACCGTATCCGGTTGGGGGTCGCGGCAGGCGGCGATCGCCATGTCGAGCATCCCTCGTGCCTGCTCGACGGCCCCCGAAAACAGCGCCGGGCCGACAAGGCTGGCGTATCCATATACGCGCGCCAGGCGCCCGGAGAGCTCGATCGATGGACCGCGTCGCACGGAGCTGGTAGGCGGCAGCTCGTCACCGTCAAGCAGCACAGCCATCGTACCGCCGAGCAGCGCCCTCGTGGCGTCGTCGTCGAGACCCGCCTTCCAGGCCACCCGCAGCGCCATGTACAGCGTGGTCGCAGGCAGGCCGTAGGGCGGATCGGATGCGAACACGATCCGCTCGACCGGTACCCTCGCGAACAGCTCGATCACGTCGAGCGGGAAGAAGCACGAGATGTCATACAGCACGCCTGGATGGTCGGCCAGGCGTGTGGTGAGGATGCCCTGGTCGCAGATCGCGCCGTGCGCGAGGATCAGAACAGCTCCCGGATGGCGCAGCGCGAGCTCGACGAGTCCCTCGGCGAGCGGCGGCAGTCCGCGACCGGCGTGGATCAGGATTGGTACACGGGCGGTGTCGGCCAGCTTGAAGACCTCGTCCATCTCTTGGCCGTCGAAGTCGAAGTCCTGCGCTCGCGGATGGAGCTTGATGCCGCATGCGCCGGCCGCCAGGCAGCGTTCGGCCTCGGTGAGCGGATCTTCGGCTGGGTCCAGCCGGCAAAAGGGGATGAGCCTGCCCTCGCTCTCGGCCGCCCACGCGAGCACACGATCGTTGGGCACGCTGTAGGCCGGCTTGCGCTCGGGGTCGTGCAGCGGGAACACGCACGCGCGGCGAGCGTCCGCGCGGTCGAGCTGGGAGAGCAACTGGGCCAGCGTCAGCGAACGTCCATCCTCGTCCAGCCCGAGGTGGGTGTGGGCGTCGATCACTTCCGCCCGTGCCGGGCGCAGACGCTGGGTTTCCGCGAGGAACGGGGCGAGGGCGCTGGCGTAGAGAGAGTCGTTCACGGCGTGAACCCTATTGTGTCCCTGTGGCATGGCAGGTCGTGATCGCGGGCGGCGGGTTCGGGGGCTTCTATGCCGCACGCGCCCTGGAGCGCCTATTGCCTGCGCAGAGTGCGCGCGTGACGCTCGTCAATGACGCCAACTTCATGCTTTACACGCCACTGCTCCCGGGCGCGGCCGGAGCTACTCTGGAGCCGCGCCACGTGCTTGTTCCGCTGCGATCGCAGCTGCGGCGGACTGCCCTCGTGATCGGAGAGGTGACCGGTGCCGACCCCGCACGACGGACTCTGTCGGTGAGCCGGATCGACGGCGAGCAGCTCGATCTCGGCTATGACCAGCTCATAGTTGCCCTCGGCTCTGTATCCCGGACGCTCCCTGTTCCGGGTCTGGCCGAGCATGCGATCGGGCTAAAGTCGCTGTCGGACGCCACCGCGTTGCGCAACCAGGTGCTGAGCTGCCTCGACATCGCGGAGTCCCTCGAGGACCCCTCGCTGCGGGCGGAGTATCTCGGGTTCGTGTTCGTGGGCGCCGGCTACGCCGGAGTCGAGGGGTTGGCCGAGTTGCAGGACTTCGCCGCGCAGACCATCGGGCTGTATCCCCGATGCGCCGCGCAGGGGATGCGCTGGGTATTGGTTGAGGCGAGGGGGCGGATCATGCAGGAGGTTCCCGACAGCCTGTCTGAATTCGCCGAACGCGAGCTCCGCGGGCGTGGGATCGAGGTACGCACAGACACCACCCTGCTGGAGGTCACTGCGGGCGCCGCGGCCCTCTCTGACGGTGAGACGATCGCGGCGCGGACGGTCGTGTGGACGGCCGGGGTCAAGCCCAGTCCTGTGATTGCCCGGTTGGGGCTTCCCCTCGATCGGGAGGGGCGCGTGATAGTCGATCAGACGATGCGCGTCGAGGACCACGCGCTGCCCTCGTCGCACTCGCAGGGGGGAGCCCGGGGCGGCGCGGAAGGGCGCGCTCATGGAGGCGCTCATGTGTGGGCAATCGGTGACTGCGCGGCGGTTCCTGATGCCTCCAGGCCGGGTCAGCCGTGCCCGCCCACGGCACAGCACGCGATCCGCCAGGGACGACTCGTGGCTCGCAATGTCGCTGCGACGCTCGCCGGCGCTAATGTCCGCCCGTTCCGCTATCGCACCAAAGGGGTCGTGGCGGAGCTCGGGCGCAACAAGGCCGTGGCGATCACGCTGGGTATCCGCTGGCGCGGCCTGCCCGCGTGGCTGATTGCGCGAACCTATCACCTGCTGCTGATGCCCGGCGCGGGACGCAGGCTGCGCTTATTGGTGGACTGGAACGTCGCACTCCTGTTCGGCCGCGACGCATCCTCGCCGGGCCCTCTGGGCAGTCCGACACCGCTCGAGCGCGATTGAATGGGCTGCGTTATCGCCAGACGGGCGTATCCTGATCTCCTAGATGGCGATACTCGAGCAGATCAAGGTCGACCTGCAGGGCGCGATGCGCGCGGGCGAAAAGGAGCGGGTGGGTGCGCTGCGGCTCGTGCTCTCAGAGCTCCAAAAGGCCGCCAAGGAGGGCACTGAGGATGAGCTGGCGGTGTTGCGCCGTGAGCGCAAGCGCCGGCTGGAGGCAGCCAGGGCCTATCACGAGGCCGCACGGGAGGATCTCGCTGGTGGCGAGGAGGCGGAGGCGAAGCTGATCGGCTCCTACCTGCCAGCGGAGCTCTCTGAAGAGGAACTGGTGGGGATCGTGACGCGGGCGGTGCGCGAGAGCGGCGCCGAGTCGGCGAAGGACATGGGGATGGCGATGAAGCGCGCGATGGCGGCGGTCGACGGGCGCGCCGACGGCAAGCGCGTATCGGGGCTCGTGCGAGCGGCACTTCAGGGATGAGGACACAGATCGAGCTCTCAAACGAAGTTGCGGCCGAGCTGGCGGGCAGTCAGGATGTGGTGCTGCGCGCCCTGGAGGCGCATCTGGATTGCAAGGTGTTCCTGCGCGGCAACCTGCTGACTTTCGACGGGGAGGAGACGGAGACGCACGCAGGCGAGCGCGTGGTGCGCGAGTTGGCCGAGCTGATCGCGGGCGGTCATCAGATTGGCCCGGGGACGATTACGGCGGTCACCGGCGCGCTGGACGCGCACGAATCGCCGGCACGCGTGCTCGAGGACGTCGTCTGGCGCCACCGTGGGCTGCGGGTGGCGCCCACGACCGTCAACCAGAAGCGCTATGTGGACTCGATTCGTGAGAACACCATCACATTCGCGGTGGGACCGGCGGGCACCGGCAAGACGTTTCTGGCGGTAGCGCTGGCCGCGGCGGCGCTGTCCCGTCACGAGGTCAACCGCATCATCCTCACCCGGCCTGCAGTCGAGGCGGGGGAGCGTCTGGGGTTCCTGCCTGGCGACTTGATGGCGAAGGTCGACCCATATCTACGGCCTCTGTTCGACGCGCTGCACGACATGCTCGATCCCGAGAAGGTCTCCCAGCACATCGAGCGCGGCGTGATCGAGATCGCGCCGTTGGCATTCATGCGCGGACGGACCCTGAACGATTCGTTCGTGATCTTGGACGAGGCGCAGAACACGACGCCCGAGCAGATGAAGATGTTTTTGACGCGGCTGGGCTTCGGGTCAAAAATGGTCGTGACGGGCGACGTGACCCAGGTGGATCTCCCACGCGAGCAGCAGTCGGGCCTGATCGCGGTGGGCGAGGTCCTGGACGCGGTCGAGGGGATCGAGTTCGTTCGCTTTGGAGGTGACGATGTGGTGCGCCACAAGCTCGTCCAGCGGATAGTCGAGGCTTACGACGTGCACTCCCAGCGCCAAGAGTTGGCGCCTGGAACCAAAGGTGCGCGCTCGGCGGTCCGTAGCGCCTGATCTTCGATGATCGAGGTAGAGGTGTTCGGCGTGAGCCTCGCCCCGGGGGCGCCATCCGCGCGGGAGATTCGAGACCTGTGCGTACGCGCGGCCGCCCGGGTGGGAATCCATGAGGCACACGTGGCAATCGAGTTCGTCGACGTCCGGCGGATCGCACAGCTGAACGCCGAGCACCGCGGCAGGCCGGGTCCGACCGACGTGTTGTCCTTTCCGATCGACGGCGTAGAGCCTGAGCCCAGCTCTGCGCCGGTCCCTGGTGGGGGCTCGCACGTGGTGTCCGCGCGGGTGGTCCCCCGCGAGCTCGGCGACATCGTCATCTGTCCGCAGCAGACTGTCGATCTGCGCGAGGCGATCGTCCACGGGATGCTGCACCTTTTGAGCATGGATCATGAGACCGACGACGGCGAGATGCTGGCGCTCCAGCGCGAGCTGCTCGCTGGAGCTGGCGGGTGACGCACGGCGGCTTCGTCGCGCTGGCCGGCAGGCCCAACGTCGGTAAGTCGACGTTCGTGAATGCGGTCGTCGGCGAGAAGGTGGCGATCGTGTCCGATCGACCGCAGACCACCAGGCGCGCGATCCGCGGCATCCACCAGAGCGGCGACTGTCAGATCGTGCTGGTGGACCTGCCGGGTGTGCAGCGTCCACGCGACGCACTGACGGCACGCATGGCGCGACGCGTGCAGCAAGAGCTCGACGGCTCGGACGCGACGCTGCTGATGCTCAACGCCGAGCAGGGGGTGGGTCCCGGCGACCGCTACATCGCCCGGGTGTTGGCGGGCGGGCGGACACCGGTGGTGATAGCGGTGAACAAGGTCGACCGACTCTCCAGGGCTCCGCTGATGGCAGTGCTGGAGCAGGCCGCCGAGTTGGAGCCGCGCGCCGACGTGTTCCCGATCTCCGCGCGCAGGGGGTCGGGGGTTCCCGAGCTGGTCGAGCATCTGGTGGCACTGATGCCCGAGGGGCCGTTCATGTTCGCCGCGGACGCGAGGACCGATCAGCCCCGTGAGCTGCTGCTGGCGGAGCTGATTCGTGAGGCGGCCATCAGGCGCACGTTCCAGGAGCTGCCGCATGCGGTCGAGGTGGTGGTCGAGGAGATCGAGGAGGTTGCTGGCGCGCGCGAGGAGTGCGTGCGCGTGCGGGCGCTGATCTGGGTCGAGAGCGACTCCCAGAAGGGCATCCTGATTGGCGCTCGTGGAGGCATGGTCAAGGCGATCGGCACGGCCGCCCGTCGGGAGCTGCAGCGAGCGCTCGGCTGCCAGGTGCATCTCGAGCTCTCGGTGCGTGTCCGGCGCGACTGGCGCGCCGACGAGGCACTGCTCGATCGTCTGGGTATTATCTAGGGTATTTCGATAGCTGCAAACGTCCCGCTCCCGCAAGCTTCTTGCGGATCTGATTCATCCCAGGTTCCGCCGCCTCTTGGGATACGTTCTGCCTTCGGACAGGTTCGCGGGGAGGGTCCAGATTGTCGGCAAAGTACGCGGTATTGGGCCTCGTGATCGAGCGCCCAGGTTACGGATACCAGCTGGCACAGCGCCTGGAGGAACGCTTCGGCGCCTCCGGCTTCGCGCCCTCCGGGGTGTACTCGGCACTCGATCAACTCAGTCGCGACGAGTTCGTCCGCGCCGCCGGTGAGATGGGTGGGGGATCCGCTAGGCGCGCCGCGCCGCGAACGATCTACGAGGCGACCGACGAGGGCATCGATCACTTCGACTCCTGGATGCTTGGCTCTTCTCCGGCGCCGCCGTTGCGCGACGAGCTGCACATGAAGATCACCCTGTGTCGGCCACGTAACCTGCCGCGATTGATCGACATGGTCTACGGTCAGGAACTGGCGTGCATGGGCCGTCTGCGAGACCTCAGACAGCTCTCCGAAAGAGAGGCGGCCGATGACGGGCGAGAATGGTCGAGGCTGATGCGGGTCCTCTCCAGAGACGCCGAGATCGCGTCCTGGAAGGCGCGGATCGAGTGGTTGCAGAGCGCCCGTGAGCTGCTCGAGCGGCTGCTCGAGGACTCCGGGCGACCGCGCGCCAAGGAGGCCGTGGCTGCGACCGGTCGAACCTCGTCCGATCAGATATCGGCCAGCGGGCGGATCCGAATGGGTCGGCTACAAGCACTGTGATCGCGTGTGCGCTGCTGAGGAGCGCCGGGGCACGCGGTGTTCCTGTTGCAGACAGTTGTACTATAAATTCGTCTGTGACTAGTCAGAACTGAATATTCAGCACAGCCTTTTGCGGGTAGTGAGAATGACGGCATGATTGTGTGTACGCGATGAAGGATGAAAATACGACTGGAGTTCTGCCCACGGGTAGAGACAATGGGCGACCTGCCGGGCGCCCGCAAAAGGGCGGTTCCGGTTCATCCAGAGCCGTGTCGTCTCGCCAGTGGCAGCGGGCCGGACGTCCTGCGCGGCGTTCAGCCCGTTCGAGCAACTTGGGAGCGCTTGAGAAGGTCACCATCGAGCTCTCCAAGTCTCAGGTCGATCAGGTCATTCGCGCCGCCGGTGAGGGCGGCACGATGTCGGTCCTGCTGTCCGCCGTGAAAGCCCCGACGTGGACGCTGGCGCTCGACTCGGAGGAGCGGGCCTATCCCGCGCAGATGGAGGATCGGCGCCTGTCGCGTTCGCTGCTGTCGGGCCTGCTGGTGCTCTCCTGCTTTCCCCGGGGCGGGGGCTATCTGGGAATTGCGGAACTGGCCCGCATGCTGGGGATGAACACGAGCACCACGCACCGCTACGTGACCACGCTGCTGGCTGCTGGTCTACTCGAGCGGGACGCCGCGACGCGCCGCTACCGGCTCGCGGCGTCGTGACCGAACGCCGGCTTACAGCTCGCGCTCGAGCCGCCTGGCGATCTCCATCACCGCTGTCTGCTCGAGCCGGTCTCCCCACACGAACGGGACCCCCACGACGTCAAAGCTGCGGCGGCGCAGACGCGCGAGCTGGTTGTGCTGGAAGCGCGCGCGGTCGTGCACGGCCCGAGCCGCCCGCGCGGCTGAGTCGATCACGGCCTGCTGCACCGCCTGAGTCGTCGCCGTCCCGCGGGCGCTTAGACGATCTTCGGCGCCCACAGTCGCGCTCTCGCTCAACGACGTGATGCGGCGAAGCTCGGCGGCTGTGAAGCGTCGCGGCAGCAGCGCGTTGACCACGACCGCCGCGAGGTCGCGGCCGAGTTGCCTGCGCAAACCTTCCTGCAGCTCGAGCACCTCGGTGACCGCCATCTCCGTGCCCAGCGCCACCGCCAGGTAGGCCGTGCGCGACGGGCTCTCTAGCAGCTCCTGCACCTGACGTGTGTGTCCGGCGATCGGACCGACGCGAGCGATCGCGCCGAAGGTCTGCGGTGAGTTGAGCATGCCCAGCGCGTGGCCGGTCGCGGGGGCGTCGAGCACGACGAGGTCATAGCCACCCGCGCGGGTGCGCCGGCCACCGCCGCGGGTCAACTGCCAGATCTTGACCATGGCGAACAGCTCCTTCGCTCCGGGCGCCGCGGCGGTGAAGTACTGAAAGGTCCCGCTGGAGGCAAGCACGCGGCCGGAGACGCGACCGCCCAGCACCTGCAGCCACTCCAGCAACGCGCGGTCGGGGTCGATCGAGATGCTCGACAGATGCTCCTGCAGCCGCGTCTCGACTCCCGGCCCCGCCGCGGCGACCCCGAACAGGCCCGGCAGCCTACGCTCCTCGCCAACCTCGACCACGATTGTGCGCCGCCCGGCGCGCGCGGCCAGCAGGCCGACAGCTGCGGCGATCGTCGTCTTGCCCACGCCGCCCTTGCCGGTGATCACGAGCAGCTTGCGGTCGAGCAGCGATTGCATCGCCGTAGCAGTGTGGCTGAAACCGGACACCGGGCGACGGGACCTACAATCGTGCGGACGATGACATCCGACGCCCACGACATCGATGAGCTCCTCGAGTACGGCAGCGACGGTCTCCTGCCCTGCGTCGTGCAGGACTGGAGCAGCGGCGAGGTACTGACGCTCGCGTACATGAACGAGCAGGCGCTGCGCCGCACACGTGACACGGGCGAGCTGCATCTGTGGAGCCGCTCGCGTGGCGAGCAGTGGCATAAGGGCGCCACCAGCGGCAACATACAAACGGTGCGCGCGCTGCGGGTCGATTGCGACGGCGACGCGCTGCTCGCGCTCGTGGAGCCGGCGGGCCCGGCGTGTCACACCGGCGAGCGAACGTGCTTTCACCGCGGCGAGCTTCACCCGGGGGCGCCGCACGAGACACTCCCCGCGCTTGCGCGTACAGTCGACGAGCGCGCCCGTGAGCGCCCGCAGGGTTCCTACACGGTCGAGCTGCTCGACGATCCCGCCCGCATCGGCGAGAAGGTGATGGAGGAGGCCGAGGAGGTGGCGCGCGCCGCGCGCGAGGAGTCCGACGAGCGCGTAGATGAAGAGGCGGCTGACGTTCTCTATCACCTGCTCGTGCTGCTGCGCAGCCGGAGCCGGGCGCTCACGGACGCTGAGCGGGTCCTCGATGGCCGTCGCTCCTAGCGCGCCGGGGACGAGCGCGGTGGGCGTAGCGCCGAGCCTGCAAGAGGCGCGTGTGCTCGCGCGAACGCACGACCTGATACCGCTCTCCTACAGCTTCATCGATGACTGTGAGACGCCGGTGTCGGCGTTTTTGAAGCTGCGTGCGCTGGCGCCTGGGGAGCCGGCGTTCCTGCTGGAGTCCGCCGACCAGGGTCAGCGGGTGGGGCGCTGGTCGTTCATCGGGTTCCGACCCCGCTCGGTGTTGCGCTGGTCGCTGTCCGACGGTGGCGATCCGTACGCGCTCGCGGCCGAGCGCGTGTCCCGCTTTGACCAGGCGCCGATCGACGACGTCGGGGCGGGTGGGCCTCCCTTCATAGGCGGTGCTGTGGGCTTCTTCGGCTATGACCTCGTGCGCACGGTAGAGCCGCTCGGTGATCCGCTGGGCGGGCGGGCTGCGAAGCTTCCGGATTCAGATCCCCTGGGGCTACCCGACATGGCGCTGATGCTCTCCGACGCCCTGGTCATCTTCGACCACCTCAAGCACACGGTCACGATCATCGCCAACGCCGACCTGCAGGCGGAGCCCGACATCGAGCGTGCATACGAACAGGCCGCGCGCACGATCGGCGAGGTGCGATGCGTGCTCGCAGGGCCGGTTCCGCGTGACGAGCCGGCGCTCGGACCCCACCCAGCCGCGCGTCAGATGCCGGCCTTCGAGTCGAACATGCCGCGCGAGCAATTCGAAGCGATGGTGGCGCGCATCGTGGAGTACATCTACGCAGGTGATGCCTTCCAAGTGGTGCCCTCGCAGCGCTGGTCAGCGCCGGTGCCGGTGGAGGCGTTCTCGATCTATCGCGGCCTGCGGGCGGTCAACCCGAGCCCGTACATGTACTTCTTGGACTTCGGTGACTTCCAGGTGGCCGGGGCGAGCCCTGAGCCGCTGTTGACCGTCAGCGGCCGCTGCGTGAGTACTAAGCCGATCGCCGGAACCCGCCCTCGGGGAGCCACCCCGGAGGAGGACCGGCGGATCGCGCTGGAGCTGCTGGCTGACGAGAAGGAGCGCGCCGAGCACGTGATGCTCGTCGATCTCGGGCGCAACGACCTCGGCCGGGTGTGCGAGTACGGGAGCGTCGTGGTGGACGAGCTGATGGAGATCGAGTCCTACAGCCACGTCATGCACATCGTCTCCTCGGTATCGGGGACGCTGCGCGCGGACGTGGGGGCGATGGACGCGCTGCGCTCGGTGCTGCCCGCGGGGACGCTCTCGGGTGCGCCGAAGGTGCGGGCGATGCAGATCATCGACGAGCTCGAGCCGCTCAAGCGCGGCGGCTACGGCGGCGCGATCGGCTACCTCAGCTACGCGGGCGATCTCGACACCGCGATTCACATCCGCACGGTCGTCGTCAAGGACGGTGTGGCCCACGTGCAGGCGGGCGGCGGCACGGTCGCGGACGCCAAGCCCGAGTACGAGTACGAGGAGTCCGTCGCGAAGACGAGAGCCGTCATGCGCGCGGTCGAGCTGGCCTGCGAACAACCCGACTGGCTATGAGAGTTCTGGTCATCGACAACTACGACTCGTTCACCTACAACCTCGTGCAGTACCTGGGCGAGCTGGGGGCGGAGGTGCATGCAGTACGCAACGACCGCGCCACCGTGGAGGAGCTGCTGGGTGGCTGCTACGAGCGTTGCGTGGTCTCACCGGGACCGTGCACGCCCGCGCAGGCCGGCATCACGCTTGAGGTTGTACGGCGGATGCCCGAGGCGGGGATACCCACACTCGGGGTATGCCTGGGTCACCAGGCGCTCGCGCAGGCTTTCGGCGGTCGCTGGAAGCTGCACGTGCCTGTGCACGGCAAGGCGACGAGCATCGAGCACGATGGGCGCACGATCTTCACGGGCCTGTCGTCGCCGTTGACGGTCGGGCGCTACCACTCGCTGGTGGTCGACGCTGAGCTGCCCGACTGCCTGGAGGAATCCGCGCGCGGCGGCGGTGTGGTGATGGGTGTGCGTCACCGCGAGCTGCCTGCCGAGGGTGTGCAATTCCACCCGGAGTCGGTGCTCACCGAACAGGGCCGTGAGCTACTGGGCAACTTCCTCGGGATGGGCTAGCAGAGCACATGCCCAACGCGATTTTGACACGTGCAATCGACGCGCTCGCGTCGAGGAGGGATCTGAGCGCTGATGAGACCGCGGAGGTGCTCGCCGAGATCATGCACGGGGAGGTCTCCGAGACGCAGATTGCTGGCTTTCTGATCGCGCTGCGGACCAAGGGGGAGACCGTCGAGGAGCTGGCTGGGTTGGCGCGCACGATGCGCGCGCTCGCGGCGCACGTGCAGAGCGATCGGGAGGACCTGCTCGACACCGCCGGCACGGGGGGCGGGCGGAGCAGCTTCAACGTTTCCACCACCGCCGCTCTGATCGCGGCGGGCGCGGGCTGCGCGGTCGCCAAGCACGGCAACCGCTCGGCCACCAGCAGATCGGGGTCGGCCGACCTGCTCGAGGCACTGGGCGCCCGCATTGATCTCGGCCCGCAGGCGGTCGCCGGTTGCATCGAAGAGGCCGGCTTCGGTTTCATGTTCGCGCCCGCGCATCACCAGGCCACGCGCTTCGTGATGCCGGTCCGGCGTGAGTTGGCGGTGCGAACGATCTTCAATCTGCTTGGGCCGCTGACGAATCCCGCCGGTGCGCGCCGTCAGCTGATCGGCGTCGCCGACGCGGCCTTCTTGGAGACGATTGCGGGCGCGCTGGCGATACTGGGCGTCGACCGCGCGCTGGTCGTGGCCGGCGAGGACGGGCTCGACGAGGTCTCGGCAAGTGCCGCCACGAAAGTGGTCGAGGTCAACGGCGAGGAGATCACGCGTTACGTGCTCGACCCGCGGGCGCTCGGCGTTCAGCCGGACGCCAGCCCGAGCGCCGCGGCGGAGGAGAGCGGCGGCACCCCCGCGGAGAACGCCGCCGTGACGCGTGCGATCCTGCACTACGAGCGCGGGCGGGCGGGCGCTTGCGCGGGCGAGGGACTCGCGGTGATCAATGCTGGCGCGGCGATCTACGCCGCCGGACGCGCGGACTCGATCGCGGATGGTGTGGAGGCTGCCCGTGCCGCACTGGCCGAGGGACGTGCCGCCAGCGCGCTCGAGCGCTATGTGCAGGCGAGCCACAGGCACGCGCCGGCACACCCTGACGGGCACACCAAAAGCGGCGCACCCTCGGGGGCACATCCTGGAGGGCGCACCCCCGAGGGCACAGGCAGGCAGGCGGGCAGAGGGGCAGTCGGATGAGCTCACGCACGACGACCGTGCTCGAGCGCATCCTCGCCGAAACGCGCAAGGAGGTCGAGCGGCGCAAGCGCGAGCTCCCGCTGGGACCGGCGCTAGTCGCAGACGCGCGGCGGGCTGGTGGCGCGCGCCGCTTTCGTGACGCGCTGATGGGAGACGACGTCGGCGTCATCGCCGAGTTCAAGCGCCGCTCGCCGTCGGCGGGAACGCTGCACGAGAACCCCGACGTGGCCGAGATCGTGGGCGCATACGAGCGCGGCGGGGCGGTGGCGGTCTCGATCCTCACAGAGGGTCCCAACTTCGGAGGCTCGCTCGCGGATCTGCGCACCGCGCGCGGTGTGTGCGATCTGCCGTTGCTGCGCAAGGACTTCGTCGTTGACATCTACCAACTGCGCGAGGCGGTTGCGGCTGGCGCCGACGCGGTGCTGCTGATCGTGGCGGCGCTATCGGCGGCGGAGCTGGCGTCGCTGCACAGCGCAGCGTGCACGCTCGGGCTCGACGTGCTCGTTGAGGTCCATGACCGGGAGGAGCTGCGCCGCGCGCTCGAGCTCGGAGCTGACATTGTCGGGATCAACAACCGCGATCTGCGTGACTTCAGCGTCGAGGTCGAGCGCACGCAAGCGCTGATGGACTACGTCCCAGCCGGGGTGACGGTGGTCTCCGAGTCGGGCATCGCCGGTGTTGAGCAGGTGCGGCGGCTACGCGAGCATGGCGTGCAGGCAGTGCTGGTGGGGGAGTTGCTGATGCGCTCGGCCGACCCCGTCGCGGCGTTGCGGGCGCTGATGTGACGGTGCCGCGAGGCGGACGTCGCCGCACCCTGACATGATTGGACACGCGCATGCCGGGCTTTAGATTGCGTTGATCGCCGCAGTTCATCCTCTCTTGTAATGAAACGTATGTTTGTCATCCCATTCGTGTCCGCCCTAGTCGGTGGTGGCATCGTCGTGGCGGTGGTCGCCGCGGCCGGTGGACTCGGCGCAAGCAAGCGGACGATCGTGAACAACATCGAATCGGCGCCCCCGGCCCCATCAAACGCCTCGCAGCGGAGCGTCGGGATGACACCGCACGAAGCCTATGTACGCGATGCGCCCGGAGTGGCGTTCGTGACCTCGACCGTCGTGCAGAAATCTGAATCCTCGCCGTTCAACCTGTTTGGTGAAGAAAGTCAGCGCCAGGGTACAGCGACCGGCTCGGGTATCGTGATCGACGCCAACGGCACGATCCTGACCAACTACCACGTCATCGAGAACGCGATTAAGGTCACCGTCAGCTTCGAAAAAGGCAAGTCCGTCGAAGCCCAGGTGGTCGGCAAGGATCCGTCCAACGACCTCGCGATTCTGCGCATCCCGACCGATGGCCTAACGCTGCACCCGCTGCGACTCGGTGATTCAAGTGCTGTCCAGGTGGGCGATCCGGTGTATGCGATCGGCAACCCATTCGACCTCGAACGCACGCTCACGACTGGTGTGATCTCGGCGCTGCAGCGCGAAATCACGGCGCCAAACGGCTTCACGATCAACCATGTGTTGCAGACGGATGCGCCCATCAATCCCGGCAACTCCGGCGGGCCGCTGCTGAACGTCGAGGGTGAAGTGATCGGCATCAACTCGCAAATCGAGACGGGTGGCAGTGGCGATGGCAGCGTGGGTATCGGCTTCTCGATTCCGATCAACACGGCCAAGTCGGAGATCGCCGAGCTCGAGAAAGGCGGGACGGTGCGCGGCGCCTACCTCGGTCTGACCTCGCTCACGATCGACGGGTCACTATCGGCGCTCAACCTGCCCGTGAAATCCGGAGCGTTGGTGCAGAGCGTCGAGCCAGGCACGGCCGCGGCTAAGGCAGGGATCCGCGGTGGGTCGGTCAGCACGACTACCGAAGACGGGCAGGTGGCGGTCGGCGGTGACATCATCGTCAAGATCGACGGCAAGGCGGTCGACGGCTCCGAAGAACTCGCAAGCGACATCGACGAAAAGAGGCCGGGCGACGCGGTCTCGATTGAACTGCTGCGGGCCGCGGGCAACGGCAAGTATGAACGAAAGACGGTGAGCGCCACGCTCGGCCAGCGGCCGAACTCGGTGCCCAACCCGAACACGCCCCAGGGCTAGCTCGATCCGACGCCGGATCGAGGTGTCGCTACCGTTGGGCCATGCCAAGCGCGTCCCAACGGTCCGAGGACCGAGAGTTCCCGGCCGGGGTCGATCTCGTCACGCTCGAGTCGACATCCCCGCGGGTGAAGATCTGCGGGATCACCAACCTTGCGGACGCCGAGCTGGCAGTGGGCCTGGGGGCGTGGGCACTGGGAATGATCTTCTACGAGCGTTCTCCTCGTCGCTGCTCGCTCGCCGAGGCACGGGCGATCGCCGCGGCGCTGCGCCGCCGCGTGGAGCTCTGCGGGGTGTTCGTGAACGCGCCGCTGGAGCAAGTCGTGCGCGATAGCGAGGAGCTGGGGCTGAGCATGCTGCAGCTGCACGGAGACGAGGGTCCGTCGTTCTGCGCCGAGGCGCGCCGCAGGACGGGCGCGCGCATGATTAAGGCGGCTCAGGTATCGGGATCCGGCGACGTGAGGGATCTCGAGCGCTTCCATGTCGACTTTCATCTCTTGGATGCTCGCTCGAAGGCAACAGCTCGCCAGGGCATGCGCGGGGGGACGGGGGAGACGTTCGATTGGGGGCTCGTGCGGGCGCGTCGATCGAAGGTCCCCCTGATCCTCAGCGGCGGGCTGAGGGCAGAGAATGTGGCCGAGGCGGTAGCAGTGGTGCGTCCCTACG
This sequence comes from uncultured Solirubrobacteraceae bacterium, assembly GCA_963830345.1. GTDB lineage: Bacteria > Actinomycetota > Thermoleophilia > Solirubrobacterales > Solirubrobacteraceae > Palsa-744. Next base: position 143,101 of record CAWHLZ010000003.1, read on the forward strand.
CGGTGGACAGCGCCAGTGGTACGGAGGCCGCTCCGGGGCACAAGGATCCGGAAAAGCTGCGGGCGTTTTTCGGAGCGCTCGCGTGAGCGCGAGCATGGACGAGCGTCCGCTCGAGCACCGCTTCGGGCCCTATGGCGGGCAGTTCGTACCAGAGACGCTGATGCCCGCGCTGGCGGAGCTGGAGCAAGCGTGGATGGCGGCACGCGCGGACCCCGAGTACCGGGCGCAGCTGAGCGGCCTGCTGCGCGACTTCGGCGGGCGCCCGACACCGTTGTATCGCGCGCACAGGCTGTCCGAGCGCGCGGGACGTCCGGTGTACCTGAAGCGCGAGGATCTCAATCACACCGGCTCGCACAAGCTGAACAACGCGCTTGGCCAGGTCCTGCTGGCCAAGCGGATGGGCAAGCAGCGGATCATCGCCGAGACAGGTGCCGGCCAGCATGGCGTGGCGACCGCGACCGTGTGCGCGCTGCTGGGAATGGAGTGCGTGGTGTACATGGGCGTACAGGACACGCGCAGGCAGCGTCCGAACGTGCAGCGCATGGAGCTGCTCGGGGCGAGCGTGCAGCCGGTGGATGCGGGTGCGAAGACGTTGAAGGAGGCGACCTCAGAGGCGATCCGCGACTGGGTGACCAACGTCGAGAGTACGCACTACGTGATCGGCTCGGTCGTGGGCCCGGCACCATATCCGGCGCTGGTGCGCGATCTGCAGCAGGTGATCGGAGATGAGGCGCGCGCGCAGATGCTCGAGCGTGAGGGGAGGCTGCCGGCGCGCGTGGTCGCGTGCGTGGGTGGGGGCTCCAACGCGATGGGGATCTTCTCGGCGTTCATTCCCGACGCGCAGGTTCAGCTCGTCGGCGTCGAGGCGGGCGGCGAGGGCATCGATACCAACCAGCACGGGGCGCCCCTGACCGTGGGCGGGCGCCCGGGCATCCTGCACGGCTCGCGTTCGGCGGTGATGCAGGACGAGGAGGGGCAGATCGTGCAGGCGCATTCGGTCTCGGCGGGTCTGGACTACCCCGGGACCGGGCCGCAGCATGCATATCTGCGTGACAGCGGCCGCGCGCGGTACGTGGCTGTGACCGACCGCGAGGCGCTCAGCGCCTTCCGCGTAGTGGCGAGCTTGGAGGGAATCATCCCTGCCCTGGAGACGGCACACGCGCTGGCGTGGGTGCTCGCCGAACCTGAGGGCGAGCTTGATCTCGTGTGCCTCTCCGGTCGTGGGGACAAGGACCTGGCGGAGGTCTTGAAGCCCGCCCTCGAGACGTGAGCGTGCGCGAGACTACTGGGATTGAACGCATCGCCCGGGCGTTCGCGGGCACGCGCAAGCGTGCGGCGCTGATGCCCTACGTGATGGGAGGCTTCCCCACGCTCGAGCAGTCGCTGCGGATCGGCCAGGCGTGCGTGCAGGCTGGGGCGGACATGATCGAGCTCGGCCTGCCCTACTCTGACCCGCTCGCGGATGGTCCGGTGATCCATGCCGCCGGCACGCGGGCGCTGGCCGCGGGTGCGAACGTGACGGGGGTGCTCGAGGTGGCGCGTGCGCTCTCGGCGAGCGTCCCGGTGGCGCTGATGTGCTACGCCAACATGGTGTTCGCTCCGGGCGTGGACGCCTTCGTGGAGCGCCTGGCGCGGACTGGTGCGTGCGGGATGATTGTGCCCGACCTGCCCCTCGGCGAGACTGCGGAGGTGCTGGAGGCATGCGATGAGCACGGCCTCGCGCTGATCCCGCTAGTCGCGCCCACCACTACTCCCGAGCGTCTGGCCGCGATCGGCGAGCAGGCACGGGGATTCCTCTACACGGTCTCGGTCGTCGGTACCACCGGCGAGCGACGCGCGCTCGGCGAGGATCTCGCCCAGATCCTCGCGCGTGCGAAGGCGAGCACGCGGGTGCCGGTGGCGATCGGCTTCGGGATCGGCACGCCCGAGCAGGCCGTACAGGCGGCCGAGGCGGGCGCCGACGGCGTGATTGTCGGCACGCGTCTAGTGCGCGCGGCGGGCGAGACAGGCGATCCGGTGGGCGCCGTGGGCGCGGTGGTGGGCGAACTGGCGGCGGGCCTCGCCGCGACCGATCGGCGATCGGCTCGCTAGGATTCCGCCGTCATGGGATTCATCCTCACTATCACCAGTGCCCTGGTCATCTGGATCGTGCTATGGGCGCTGGGGATCAAAGGCTTCGACGCGTTTCTGCTGGCGACGGCGATTATTCTGGTGGGAGCGTCGCTGAAGATCCTCTCTAGCTACCTGCCCGGCCGTCGCAGTTAGTGCCCCGTGCTTGCGCGCTGGCTGGGCCTGGTCGCTCTCGCCGCGGTGTTCCTGGGGGTTGTAGGTTGCGGTGGCGTGGCGGTTTCGGACGTGGCCGAAGCGACCGGCGGCCAGCTAACGGTCTACTCGAGCCTGCCGCTGCAGGGCCCCTCGGCGGCGATCTCTGAGCAGATCGAAGGCGGCGAGAAGCTCGCGCTCGCTGATGCGGACGGGCGCGCGGGACAGTTCAAGATCGCCTACGTGTCGCTCGACGACGCGAGCTCGACGAACGATGAATGGAGCCCGGGCATCACTGCCACCGACGCTAAGGTAGCTGCTCAGGACACCAGCACGATCGCCTACCTAGGCGACTTCGACTCGGGTGCCACGGCCATCTCGCTGCCGTTGATCAATGCGGCGGGCATCGTGCAGATCAGCCCGGGCAGTCCCTATGTGGGGCTCACCTCGTCCTTGGACGCCGGGCAGGATGAGCCCGAACGCTTCTACCCGAGCGGCCGGCGCACGTTCGTCCGCCTGGCGCCGGGCGACATCGCACAGGCGAACGCGCAGGTCCAGCTGATGAAGTCGCTGGGTGTGCACAGACTGTACGTGCTCGACGATCAGGACCCGTTCGAGATGCCGCTGGCGGACATCGTGGCGAGCGATGCGGAACTGGCGGGTATCACTGTGCTCGCGCACGACAGCCTGTCGACCGTTTCCGGAGCGGTATTCACCGGTGAGGTCGAAAAAATCGTGGAACACCACGCACAGGCCGTGTTCCTCGCGGGCGGGGAAGGGAAGGGCACGGTCGCGCTGTGGCGGGACCTCCACAGCGCCTCGCCACACCTGCTACTGCTGGGGTCGAGCTCGATGGTCGGCGAAGCGTTCACCGCGCAGATCGGCGCGGCGGCGGCGAACACCTATCTGACGACGCCTGTGCTTCCCACTGGGCTCTACCCGCCCTCCGCCCAGCGCGTGCTACGCGACTACCGCAGCACCTTCAGGGCTGAAGGGAGCCCCTATGTGCTCTACGGCTACGAGGCGATGACGGTCGTGCTCGACGCGGTCAGGAGCGCGGGTGCGCGCGGGAACGATCGCCAGACGGTGGTCGATCGTGTGCTGGCAACAAAGAATCGCAACTCGGTGATTGGTCGCTACTCGATCGAACCCGACGGCGAAACCACACTGTCCCGCTACGGAGTCGATCGGGTTCTCGACGGTCGCCCGGTCTTCTACCGTGCGCTGGAAGTCAGCCAGCCCGATCCCTAGGCTGGGCTGTTGGCTCGGTGCGCGCCCGAGCAGCTAGTGTCGCCAAGGTCAGCCGGTCGGCTGCTGCAGGCCGATGACGAGGCGCACACGCTGTAGTTCGCCGCCTAGCTGGTGGCCGCCGCCGGCGAGCGTGGTCGCCGAGCGCAGGTAGGGGACGAACGTGGAGATCGGCGGGTTTTCAATGAGCCCGACGCCTTCGAGCAGCCCGAGCAGCGTCGGGAAGTCGAGGATCAGGTTCGGTTGGATGCCTTCTCCGAGGCTCGCGGCCGCATCGGTGCGCGGCGCGGCGTCCGACAGTGTGCTCGGCGGGTGCAGCGCGGTCGCGACCGACGCTTCGCCGACGCCGAGCACGAACTTCGTCTGCCCGGCAGAGTCGCGTCCGTCGGCGATGTCAAGCACCACCGGCAGGCCGCTCAGCCTCGCGCCGACCGCCGCGTCGGTGCCAGGGATCGACACCGGTGCAACCGAGCCGCCGGCCTTGCGCAGCTGATCGCCTAGCTCAGCAACCGCTGCGCGCGAGGCTGCAGGATTCTTGGACGCGATCGTCACCGCCCCTCTCAATTCGAGCAAGCTGCCGCCACTCGCGAAGATCCCACCCGAGCCCATCCAGCTCGCGAACTCGCGCTTGGCCTGGGCGGTGTTCGCGCCGAGCTCGCGTAGCGGCGTGAACAGTCCCTGCAGCAGCCCGGTGAAGCTGAGACCTGTTGACGGGGCTTCCGGACTGGCGCCCGCGAGCGGGCCACCGAGTGAGGCGAGCTCCTGCAGGTCCTGCACATCCTGGCTGAGGGTGGCGCCGACGTGGCTCAGCCCGATTGCAAGCCACGATTCTCCCGGCAGTTCATTGAGTGCCTGCTGGCTTTCCGGATTGGCCGCCAGCAGCCCGCCTTCTGCTTCGCCGGAGGGACCGGACGCAAGGGTGTCGGCGTCGAGGGTCAGCGAGCTGGCGGACGGTACCAGCGAGATATTCGCCTCGTGTGTGCCCGCGAGCACCCGCAGCAGTCCTGCGAGGCCTTCCGTGGTGGTGCCCTGTGTTGAGCTCGTAGGGATCGAGTAGATATGGGCGAGCGCATCCGGCGGTGCCGCCGCGAGCAGCTTCGAATAGCCGCTGGCGTGCGCCAACGAACCGTCGCCGAGGGTGGTATCGATCACGCTGCGCAGCCCCGATTCGCTGCCGATCACCGCAAAGCGGTCGACCAGCCCAAAAGCCACCCCGCCGGAGGTGGCCTCGTAGGGGATCCCCCGATAGCTCGTCGCTCGCGCGCCCGCGTGTCCGGCCTGCGCGTCCAGGAAGGAGCGCGCCTTGGCAAGGTCGGTGGTGTCCAGGACGATTGCGCCCTGGGCACCACCTGCGTTAAACGGAAACGTGCCGGCCGTAGACTTGCCGAGCAATCCGCGCTCTACGAGCGAGAGCAGCGCGTTCGACGACGAGCTCGCCGAGGTGAGGAAGATCCCGGCATGGGCTCCCAGCCAGGGCGCCACTTCGCGACCGAAGTTCAGCTGGCCTGAGCCAGGCGTCTGGAGCGCGCCCAACAGGCGCAGGTACGGGTTGACCAGGTGCGTAAGAGCATTCCCCGCCGCCAGTGCGCTCGTCTTCTCTGCACCCACGGGTCGCACGGTCGCACCCACGTACAGCGCGGCCGAGGCGGGCACTGCACCGGCGGGGTCGGCAGCGGTACCAACCGGGCTACTCGAGCCGCATCCCGCCAACGCGCCAGCGGAGGTCGCCGCCAGGAGCGCCGCGCAGGCGATCGTCGCAAGCGTGCGTGCCACGACGCGATCCTAGCGCCGCGTGCGGATCCCGGCGCGGAGTGGGGATCTGCAAGCGCGGTTTCACAGCGGGCCATTGCATGTCGCGTTGCATCGTTGGACATGCCCGTCCGCCGCTGTGCGCGACCGCAGAAGTTGTCTGTTAGCGGGGGTTTTACCGGCGGTGGAGGGACGAGAAGGCAAAAGTGGGAGAAGATGTGCAAATAGAGTTGCATTGTGGGAGAAAGTGGGATATGTTCGCCGCAGCGAGTCGAGGTGGAGGGGCTCCTCCCACTCCTCCACCTCGACTCGGTAAACAAGCTCGGGAGCTCCAGTGGTCCTCTTTCGTGGCACCTTTGACCATACGCTCGACGCCAAGAACCGGCTAACGGTGCCGGCCCGTTATCGAGCGGCGCTGGCAGAGGGTGTTGTGCTGGCGATGCCGGTGGACTTGAAGCCGTGCGTTGGGGTGTGGCGTCCGGAGGAGTACGAGCGCTACACCCGGCGCGCGCTCGCCGAGCTGCCGCCGCTCTCGCCGCGGCTAACCGAGCTCGAGCGCTTCTTCTACGGCAGCTCTCATGACGCCGAGCTCGACTCGGCTGGGCGCATCATGGTCCCTGGCTTCCTCGGCGAACACGCTGCGTTGGTCAAGGAGGTCGTGGTCGTCGGCGTGGGTGATCGCCTGGAGCTGTGGGCAAAGACCGCCTGGAACGAACATCGATCGACGCTGCTCAGCGGCGTCGCGGAGGTGACCGCGCGTGTCGACGACACTGCTTGACGGTCGAGACACTCGCGGGTGCGAGCGCAGCGCGCCCGAGCTCGCCAGGCGCCGCCGCGGCGCTGGCGAGTCCGCCCGCCGGGGCCGGCGGGCCGGTGCCGCGCCCGGGCAGCTCGCTCGCGGTGGAGCCCCATCGCAGGGCTCGCACACGCCCGTGCTGGCGAGCGAGCTGCTCGAGCTGCTCGATCCCCGGCCGGGCCAGCTCGCGATCGACTGCACCTTCGGCGACGGCGGACACGCCAGGCTGCTCGCCGAGCGGCTCGGCTCCACGGGAACGCTCGTGGCGATCGACCGCGATTCGCTGGCCGAGCGGCGCTTCGCCGAGCTGGCCGCCGAGACCGTCTGCTCGATGCGCTTTATCCGCTCAGGCTATGCCGAGGCGCTTGAGCTGCTCGCACGCGAGGGCGTACGAGCCGACATCGTGTACTTCGACCTAGGCATGTCCTCGATGCAGGTGGACACGCGCGAGCGCGGGTTCTCCTACTCCTACGAGGCGCCGCTGGATATGCGCATGGACACCGCGCAGGAGTTGAGCGCACGCGAGATCGTCGCCGCGTGGGACGAGCGTCGCCTGGCCCACGCGCTGCGCGACTTCGGCGAGGAGCGCCACGCCGCCGCGATCGCTCGCGCGATCGTGCGCCGCCGCGAACAAGCTCCGATCGAGACCACGCTGGAGCTTGTCGAGACGATCGCCTCTGCGATCCCCGCGCCCGCTCGCTTCGCCGGCGGTCATCCCGCTAAGCGCTCGTTTCAGGCGTTGCGGATCGCCGTCAACGACGAGCTGGGGCAGCTCGATCGCGCCCTGCCGCTCGCCTGGGGACTGCTGCGCGAGGGGGGGATGCTCGCGGGCATCGCCTTTCATTCGCTCGAGGATCGGCGTGTCAAGCGCTTCCTCGGCGAGCGCGCCCGCGGTTGCGTCTGCCCCCCGGAGCTGCCCGTATGTGTATGCGGTCGCGAGCCTCAGGCAGCGCTACTCAGGCGTCGCTCGATAGTGCCCTCCGCTGAGGAGGTCGCCCGCAATCCCCGTTCGGCGTCGGCTCGTCTACGCGCTGCCAGGAAGCTGGCCGAGGACGGGCAGGTGGCCCGGTGACGCCGCCCGCGGCTGCCGCGTCTCCGGCGGTCCACCGCGGGCGCACCGCCGCGCCCCCACGCCCCCGCATCGCTCCGCATAGGCCGAGACGCGTCTCCGGCCCGGCTCGGCGAACCGCGCGCCCGGTTCGGCGGCCCGCTCAGACCGAGCGCGGTCTCGTGCTGGGTCTGCTGGCTGCGGTGAGGGGCCTCTCGAGCAGCCGGGCACTCGATCGGTTGATTGTGGGGCGGATCTGGATCGCGTTGATCGCGTTCGCACTGATTGGCATCGTGATGCTGCAGCTGCTTGTGCTCCAGATGAACGCGAGCATCGGTCGTGCGCTCGTTCGCGAGGCGCAGCTCCAGCGCGAGAACGCGACGCTCAGCATCGAAAGCTCCGAACTGACTGCCGGCGAACGTGTCGAGTCGCAGGCGGCGCGCTTGGGGATGGAGCTCGTGCCTGTGGGCGCGCTGCGTTTCTTGACGGCCGATCCGCGGGCCGACATCGCGCGCGCAGCCGCCGCGCTGAAGACCCCCGTACACGGGTCGGGCAGCGGCTCCGGCGAAGCGGACGCAGGCTCCTCCGTCGGACCGTCCGCCGTTGCCACTAGCACCGCCGCAACGGCTCCCTCTGCCGAACAGGCTGCCAGCTCGACCGCGACCACGCCACCGTCGGGCGCAGTCACGGCCAGCCCGAGCGGCGAAACCGGCTCGACTGCCGGCGAAGCCGGCACGGCCACCGCCAGTGCGCCGTCGAGCACGAGCGCCCCGTCGCCGTCTGTCACGGCGCCGACCAGCGTCGGTGGTGCCGCAGAAGCCGCGCCCGCGAGTGCAGCGGGTGAGGTGGGCGCCACCCAGGCAAACGGCTCGGGATAGGCGAGTGGCCGCCCTCCAGCGCCGCGTCGGCGCGATCTTCGGGCTGTTCTTTGTGCTGCTCGTCGTCGCCGCCGGACGCACCGTGTATCTCGGCGTGCTGCGCGGTGGGACGTTGCGCAGAGCGGCCAGCGACCAGCAGCTCACCTATGAAGCGGTGACTGCGCCACGGGGCACGATCACCGACCGCAACGGGGTAGATCTGGCGGTATCCGAGCCCGCGCAGGACATCTCGGCCGATCCCTATCTGATCAAAGACCCGCTGGGCGCGGCGCGGCAGCTAGCCCCGCTGCTCGGTCAGACGCAGGCGAGCGTGCTCACCAAACTCTCCGAACGCGCCGGCTTCGTCTACCTGGCGCGGGCGCTCCCGGCGCGTACGGCACAGTCGGTGCTGGCCCTGAAGATCGCGGGCGTTACGGGCACGCCGGTGATGCGCCGGGTGTATCCGCGCGGGTCGCTAGCGGCTCAGGTACTTGGTGTGGTTGGGGCTGAAGGCAGCGGACTGGCGGGTCTGGAGTACTCGAGCAACAGGCTCCTCACCGGCCGCTCCGGCGAGCGGCGGGTGGTCAGTGACGCGCGCGGCCAGCCGGTGTCGATCGGCGAAACCCGCCGAGAGGTGCCGGGCGAGTCACTGTCGCTGACGCTCGACGCCAACATCCAGCAGCGTGCCGAAGACGTGCTCGGCGCGGTCGCGCGGGTGTTCGACCCGAAAGACGCCACCGCGATCGTGATGGATCCGCGCAGCGGCGCGATCCTCGCGCTGGCCAACTGGCCACAGGTCGACGCCAACGATCCGGGCATGTACTCACCGGAAGCGATGGCCGAAGCGATGGAGGATCGGGCGGTTGGGCTCGACTACGAACCGGGCTCCACGTTCAAGGTCGTGGCCGTTTCCGGCGCCCTTGAAGGAGGGTTGATCACGCCGAGCACACCGTTCAATATTCCCGATCAAATCCAGGTAGCCGAAAAGACGATTCACGACGACACCGAACATCCCGAAGAAACTCTCACCACGGCGCAGATCTTGGCTCGCTCCAGCAACGTTGGCGCGATCAAGATCGGCATGCTGGAGGGGCCAGAAACCTTCAACAAGTGGGTGCATCGCTACGGCTTCGGCGCACCAACGGGCGTGGATCTTCCTGGCGAGGAAGCGGGCGTGACGCTGGCGCCGGCCCAGTACTCGGGCTCCTCAATGGGTAACCTGCCGATCGGGCAGGGGGAGCTGGTGACGCCGATGCAGATGGCCACCGCGTACGCCGCGATCGCCAATGGCGGGATCTTGCGCCCGCCGCACATAGTGCGCGCGATCGACGGGCGCGTGCAGCCCGAGCCGTCCGGCCATCGCGTCATCTCCACCACCACAGCCGCCGAGCTGCGTCAGATGCTCGAGGGTGTACTCGGCCCCGAAGGCACTGCCCACGAGGTGTCGATCCCCGGCTACCAGCTCGCGGGCAAGACGGGCACCGCGAGCAAGATCGATCCAACCACCGGCGAATACTCCCAGAGTGCTTACGTGGCCTCGTTCATCGGCTTCGCCCCCGCGTCTGACCCGAAGCTGCTGTGCGCGGTTGTCGTCAACGAACCCCAGACGGGATCGATCTACGGCGGTACCGTCGCTGCCCCGGCGTTCGGGCAGATAATGAGCTTTGCGCTTCCCTACCTGGGCATCGCGCCGGGGTAGGCGTTAGCGGCGATGCGATCTCGGTGGGCTCCTACACCTTGAGTAGCATCAGCGCATGCGACTCGACCGGTTGATCGCTGCTGAGGTGGCCGGCGAGGCGGCTGCGGTGGAGGTTGCCGGTCTGGCCTACGACAGTCGCACGGTCGCGCCCGGAGATCTGTTCTTTTGCGTGAGCGGCTTTCGCGCCGACGGGCACGCGTTCGCCGCCGAGGCCGTGCGGGCGGGCGCGGCGGCGCTGATCGTCGAGCGCCCGCTGCGTCTCGGCGTGCCGGAGGTACTGGTCGAGTCGGCGCGTGCCGCGATGGCGGCGATGGCCGCGCGTTTCTACGGCGATCCCGCGCGCGAGCTGCGCGTCGTGGGCGTGACGGGCACGAACGGCAAGACCACGACGGCCTATCTGGTGCGCGCGCTGCTGCAGGCGGCCGGTGAGCAGTGCGGCCTGCTGGGTACGGTCAAGTCGGTGATCGGCGGGGCTGAGCGGCCGGTGGCCCGCACTACGCCGGAGGCGGTGGACCTGCAGGCGGATCTGCGGGCGATGCTCGATGGCGGCGATCGCGCGTGCGCGATCGAGGTCTCCTCGCACGCGCTGGAGCTAGGGCGCGTCGAGGCGATCGGATTCGCGGCGGCGGTGTTCACCAACCTGACCCAAGACCATCTCGACTTCCATGCGAGCATGGAGGACTACTTCCAGGCTAAGCGGCGGCTGTTCGTCCCGGCAGCCGGCGGAGAGTATGCGCCGGCGGTCAGCGTGGTCAACGTGGGCGATGCGTACGGACAGCGCCTGGCGGGCGAAGTCGAGGGTGTGCGCACGTTTGCGGTGGATGCGCCTGCCGACTACAGCGCCGAGAACCTGCGCTGCGGGTTTGACGGCTGCTGCTTTACCTTGGACACGCCCGCGGGACGGTGCGAGGTGGCGCTGCCGATGCCCGGGCGCTTCAACGTCGCGAACGCGCTCGGCGCGCTCGCCACGGCGCACGCGCTCGGGGGCGAGCTCGAGGTGCTCGTGGCCGCGCTGGAGCGTGGCGTGCGCGTTCCAGGTCGCTTCGAGCCGGTCGATGCAGGCCAGGACTTCGCGGTACTTGTTGACTATGCTCACACACCGGACTCGCTGGAGAACGTGCTGCGCGCCGCGCGCGAGCTGGTGGAGACCGGCATTGGCGAGCAGGGGCGGGTGTTGTGCGTGTTCGGTGCCGGGGGCGACCGCGATCGCGGCAAGCGGCCGCTGATGGGTGCGATCGCGGCGCGAGTGGCGGATGTGGTGATCGTGACGTCTGACAATCCGCGCTCCGAGGACCCCGAACGGATAATCAAGGAGATCATGGATGGCGTGGTGGCGGCAAGGGGAGAGGTGGGAGCGCGCTCCGGCGCGAGCAGAGACGGGCGGGCTGGAGCGGCGGCGGAGGTGCGCTCGCTGGCCGATCGCCGGGATGCGATCGCGGCGGTGATCGCAGCGGCGCGGCAGGGGGACGTGGTGGTGATAGCGGGCAAGGGCCATGAGCAGGGGCAAGAGTTCGCGGACGGTCGCAAGGTGCCGTTCGACGACGTTGCGGTCGCGCGCGCGGCGCTGGATGCGACGCAGGCGGCGGGGGTTCGATGAGGGCTTGGGATGCGCGTCACCTCGCGGCGGCTGCCGGCGCGACGCTCGTGCGCGCGCCGTCTGTCGCGGCGGCGCTGGGCGCGGCGAGGTCGGGCACGGTGGGGTCGGGCACGGTGGGGTCGGGCGCCGTGGGGTCGAGCACGCTGGGGTCGAGCACGCTGGGGTCGAGCACGCTAGGGTTGGGCACGCTGGGGCGGCCGGGCCCTGAGCGTGCGAGCGTGGACTCGCGCGCGCTGGCGCCGGGCGAGCTGTTCGTGGGCCTGCGCGGCGAGCACGTGGATGGCGGAGCTCACGCGGCCCAGGCGCTCCAGGCCGGTGCGTGGGGCGTACTGGTGGCACCCGAGCACGCGCAGGCGGTTATCGAGGCGACACGCGCAGCCGAGCCTGCTAGCGGGGTGGGCGCGGTGCTCGCACACAGCGACCCGCTGGTGGCCCTGCAAACGCTCGCGCGCGCGTGGCGGCGGGAGCTGCGCGTACGGGGAGCGATGGTGGTCGCGATCACCGGCTCGACGGGCAAGACCTCGACCAAGGACATCCTCGCGGCGATGCTCGCCGGCCGCATGCGGGTGGCGGCGAGCCCCGAGAACCTCAACACCGAGATCGGGCTGCCGCTGGCACTGCTGGGGGCCCCGGCGGAGACTGAGCTGCTGGTGCTAGAGATGGCGATGCGCGGTCTGGGGCAGATCGCGGAGCTGACGGAGATCGCCGAGCCGGACGTCGGCGTGATCGTCAACGTCGGACCCGCTCATCTAGCGCTGCTGGGCTCGCTGGAGGCGATCGCGGCGGCCAAGGCGGAGCTGATCGCGGGCCTCGCGCCCGGCGCTAGCGTCGTTGTGCCAGCGGCGGAGCCGCTGCTCACCCCATATCTGCGCGCGGACGTGCCGGTCATCAGTTTCGGCGAAGGGGGTGATGTCTCGCTGGCCGACCATCGCGCGGATGGATCGGTGCTGATCCGTCATGGCGAGGCGGAGATCGAGCTACAGCCGTCGTTTACACAGGCGCACAACCTCAGCAACCTGCTCGCCGCCGTGGCCACGGCACGGGCACTCGGGTACACCCCGCGAGGACGCCTCGACGTACGCTTCTCGGCGATGCGCGGGCAGCGCGAGGAGTTGTCCGGCGGCGTGGTGCTCGTCGTGGACTGCTACAACGCCAACCCGATGTCCATGCGCGCGGCGATCGACGACCTGGCAGAGACGGCGAGCGCGCGTCGCGTGGCGGTGCTCGGCGACATGCTCGAGCTTGGCCCCGAAGCGCCGCGCCTGCACCGCGAGATCGGCGAGCACGCCCGCGCCAGGGGTGTCGAGCTGCTCGTCACCGTCGGCCCGCTGGCGCTTGAGATGCGCGGTGAGTTCGGCGGCGAGAGCTACGCGGTGCCTGACGCGCAGGCCGCCGGCGAGCTGCTCGGCGGGCTGCTGCGCGAGGGCGACACAGTACTTGTGAAGGGCTCACGCGGGGTGGGCCTGGAGCGCGTGCTCGAGTGCCTTCGCGGCGACGCGCGGCCGGTCACGGCGCGGAAGTCTCAAGACCTGGCGCGTGCCGGCGGGCGGGCCCCGACGCACGAGCAGCCGGGAGCGGGCCCGGCGCCCATCGTCGGCGCCGCGCCGGAGCAGCGCTGAATGGGCCGGATTCTCTTCGGGGGCACGGCCGCGCTGCTGATCTGCATCTTCCTCAGCCCCAAGTTCATCGAGTTTCTACGCAAGCGCGAGTTCGGCCAGCAGATCCGCGAGGATGGCCCTGAGGGGCACCGCCAGAAGGCGGGGACGCCGACGATGGGCGGAATCGTCGTCTTTCTGGCGGTCGCCGTTGCGTTCCTGATCCTCACCGAATACGAATGGCGCTCGATTGGGGTGTTCGGCGCGGCGATCGCGTGCGCGCTGCTGGGCTTCGCCGACGACTACATCAAGCTCGTTAGGCGCCGCTCGCTGGGACTGCGCGCGCGGACGAAGCTCGGGATCACGATCGCGATCTCGCTGGGGCTGTGGTTCGTGGCGGTGCATGAGGCCCATCTGCCGCCCAATCTGGAGCTCAACTTCGTCGACTACCACGTGGACCTCGGCCCGCTGTATCCGCTGCTGATCTACCTGGTCGTGGCGGGCACCACCAGCGCCGTCAACCTGACCGACGGACTCGACGGCCTCGCCGCCGGCTGCGCGGCGATCGTGCTGCTCGCCTATGTCGGCATTGCGTTCCTGGCCGGCAACTTCGACATGGCGATGCTCGCCGGCTGCCTGGTGGGCGCGTGCATCGGTTTCCTGTGGTTCAACGCGTTCCCGGCGACGATCTTCATGGGCGATACGGGCTCGCTCGGGCTCGGCGGGGCGATCGCGGGCCTGGCGGTGATGACCAAGACCGAGGTGCTGCTAATCCTGCTCGGCGGCATCTTCGTGATCGAGGCGTTGTCGGTCGCGATCCAGGTGATCTCCTTCCAGATGACGCGCAGGCGCGTGTTCCTGATGGCGCCGATCCACCATCACTTCGAGCTGAAGGGCTGGTCTGAGACGAAGATCATCCTGCGCTTCTGGATCGTGGCGTCGATCTGCGGCGCGATCGGGTTCACGATCTACCGCCAGAGCCGTGGGGTCTAGACGAGCGATAGGCGGCGCGAGGCGGCGTCCTTACCCCGTTCGGGGCACTTCGCGGTCGCTCGCGTACCGAAGCCGGGAGACACTCGCTCCGCTCGCATCCCCGTTTCGGCCACGCTCCCTGCGTCCTTGCCTCGCTTGCCTCTCGCTCGTCTAGACAGGACGCTCGTGCGCGCTGGAGGCTTCCACCCGCCGGTGTCGAAGTGACAGGGATGCCAGCAGCGCGCGGGACCGGTGGCTTGTCCACCCAGGCCAGGGCCGGCCGAGGGCGCGGCGCGGGCAAACGCGGACGGCGAGCCGTGGCCGCTGGCCAGTCGCTCGAGCACCGCATGCTGCTGACGGCCACGATGTGCCTGCTGGCGTTCGGCGCGGTGATGGTTTACAGCGCCTCCTCGGCCACCACGCTGCTCCAGGGGGGCGGCTACGGCGGCGGCTATCTGGTCAAGTTCGTCATCTACGGCGCCATTGGCCTGATCCTGATGCGCGTGCTGGCGCGCGATGGGGTGGCGAAAGTGCACAGCATCACCGCGCCGCTGCTGGCGGTGTCGTTCGTGCTCGTGCTCGCGGTGCACGTTCCGCACGTGGGCGTGAGCATCAACGGCGCACGCCGCTGGATCGGGCCGGGAGCCTTCCAGTTCGAGCCCTCGGAGCTGATGAAGCTCGCGCTCGTGCTGTACGCGGCGACTCTGCTGGCCAGGCGTCCCCAGCAGGTGCACGATCTGCGCGAGCTGGCCAAGCCGCTGCTGCTAGTGGTAGGCGCGGCATGCCTGCTCGTGTTCACCCAGCCGGACCTGGGCACCGCGATGGTGATCGCGTTCACCATCAGCGCGATGCTGATTGCGGCTGGGATCCCGCTGCGCAAGCTCGGCCTCGTCGGCGGCTCGGTGCTGGGTCTGGTGTTCCTCTACGCCCTGGTTCGTCCCTATGCACGGGCCAGGCTGACATCGTTCATCGATCCCTGGGCGCACGCCTCGGGGAGCGGGTTCCAGGCGGTTCAGGGGCAGATCGCGATCGGTTCGGGCGGGCTGTTCGGGGTCGGCCCGGGCCAGTCGGTGCAGAAGATCTTCTATCTGCCAGAGGCGCCGACCGATTTCATCCTCGCGGTGATTGCCGAGGAGCTGGGCGTGATCGGAGTGTTCGCGCTGCTGTTCCTCTACGGGTTGATTGCCTACGCGGGCCTGCGGGCGGCGAAGGCAGCCCGCAGCCTCTACAGCGCGCTGATCGCCGTGGGGGTGACCGCGCTGATCCTCTCCCAGGCGATCCTCAACGCGTTTGCGGTGCTGGGGCTTGCGCCACTCACCGGCGTGCCGCTGCCGTTCGTGTCCTACGGCTCGAGCAGCCTAATTGTGATGCTCGCGGCGATGGGCCTGCTGCTGAACGTCGCTGCAGGTGCGACTGGGCACGTACGCGCCGTGGCGCCGGCGCGCCGTGGGCGCTCCGCCGACGCGCGAGCGCGCGAACCGGCACGATGGGGCGGTGATGGAGACGCCGAGGAAGATCGTGATCGCCGCCGGCGGGACCGCCGGGCACGTGGTGCCGGCGCTCGCGGTGGCGGACGCGCTGCGGGCTGAGGGCGCCGAGGTCGAGTTCATCGGGGGTGGGCGCGCGGAGGCGCAACTGGTGCCCGCGGCCGGCTTTCCGCTGCACACGATCGCAGTCGAGGGCCTGCACCGAAGCAACCCGCTGCGCGCGTTGCACGCACTCGCACTGGCGATCACGGCGGTTCCGCGCACGCGAGCGCTGCTCGCGCGACTCGCCCCGGATGCAGTGATGGGCGGCGGTGGCTATGTGGCGGGGCCGGTCGGCGTGGCTGCGCTGTCCCTGCGCATCCCGCTAGTACTGACGGAGGCCGATAACCATCTCGGATTGACCAACCGCTTGCTCGCCCGCTTCGCACGGCGGGTGTGCCTGGCGTTCGCAATGCGGGGCCGTGACGGCGATCGCTATCGCGTGACCGGTCGGCCGATACCGCCGCCGACGCACGACCGTGCGGCCGCGCGTGCGCGCTTCGGGATTGAGCCGGAGGAGACCTGTGTGTTGGTCTTCGGCGGCTCGCTGGGGGCACGCTCGATCAATCTGGCGGCGGTCGAAGCGTTTGCCGGGGCACCCTTTCACGTGTTGCACGTCAGCGGGCGCCGCGATCACCCCGAGCTGGCAGCGCGCGAGCTGCCAGCCGACTATGACCTGCGCGAGTATCTGCCGCTCGGCGATTTTGCCGATGCGCTCGCGGCCGCCGACCTGGTGGTCGCGCGAGCTGGGGGCTCGGTGTTCGAGATTGCCGCACATGGGCTACCGGCGATCCTCGTCCCCTATCCGCACGCTGCGGCGAACCATCAGCGTGCAAACGCGCGCTGGATGGCTGACGCGGGCGCTGCGCTCGTGATTGCCGACGCCGAGTTGAGCGGCGCGCGCTTGGGCGGCGAAGTGGCCGCATTGCTGGCCGATCGTGACCGCCTGGCGGCGATGTCCGCCGCCGCTGGGAGCCTCGCCCGTCCCGACGCGGCACGCGAGGTCGCGCAAGAGCTTCTAGAGGCTGCCTCATGAACACGCATGGTGGTTGTGGGAGCAGATTGCAATGAGCACAACTTGGAGCGGGCGGCGACTGCATTTCGTCGGCGTGGGCGGCGCCGGCATGAGCGGCTACGCGCGTGCTGCGCACGCGCTCGGGGCCAACGTCAGCGGCTCGGACGGCTCTACTGGCCCTTATCTCGAGCGATTGGCCGCCGACGGCGTGCTTGACGCCCACATCGGCCATCGCCCAGAGAACGTCCCTGCGGGGGATGGGGTGGAGCTCGTGTATTCCTCGGCGGTGGGGGCGCAGAACGTCGAGCGGCGCGCGGCGCGCGAGCGCGGCATCCCGGAGCGCCCGCGTGCCGAGCTGCTCGCCGAGCTGAGTGCGATGCGGCGCACGATCGCTGTCGCTGGCACCCACGGCAAGACGACCACCGCCTCGATGATCGCGTGCATGCTGCGCGCCTCGGAGATGCAGCCGGGATGGCTGGTAGGGGCTCCGATTGGCGGCGGTCTAGCTAACGCGCAGTGGGGGGAGGGCGAGTGGCTGGTAGTTGAGGCTGACGAGTCTGACCGCTCGATGCTCAGTCTGAGCGTGGAGGTGGCGGTGCTCACCAACGTCGAGCTCGACCACCACGCGACGTTCGCCTCGTTGGCGGAGTTGCGTGAGGCGTTCCGCGCCTTTCTGGCGCGGGCGCGCACGGCGATCATCGTGTGGGACAGACCTGAGTTGCTGGAGCTAACGCGAGCACCCGCGGAGCTGCGCAAGGCGCAATCGACCAGCGAGTCGCGAACGCCTAGCGACGACCTGCTGGGATCGCGCGCGCCTGGGATCGAGATCGTCCCCTACGACGCACTTGACCCTGTGCTCGTGTCGGGAGGCTCGCGCTTTGACTGGCGTGGCCAGGAGGTGACGCTGGCGGTCCCGGGTGCGCACAACGCGATCGACGCCGCCGGTGCGCTGGAGGCTGTACGGGTGGCTGGTGCCGACGCCGTACGCGCGATCGCCGGGCTCGCGGGCTTTCACGGTGCGGGTCGGCGTTTCCAGCAGCTCGGCAAGAGCCAGGGCGGCGCGCGCGTGTACGAGGACTACGCCCACCATCCGAGCGAGATTGAGGCCACGCTGATGGCAGCGCGCACGTTGCCACACGAACGTCTGGTGGCAGTGTTTCAGCCGCATCTGTACTCGCGCACGGCGCTGCTCGCGATCGAGTTCGGCCGTGCGCTGGCGCTCGCCGACGTGGTGGTCGTACTCGACGTGTATCCCGCACGCGAGCGCGCGGAGGATCATCCGGGGGTGAGCGGGCTGCTGATCGCGCAGGCGAGCGCCGACGTCGCCGCGGGAAGGCCTGTTTACTGGCTGCCGAGCTTCGCCGACGCCGAGCCGGTCCTGCGGAGCACGCTCGAGCAGCGTGACCTGTGCATCGTGATGGGCGCGGGCGACGTCGATGTCCTCGGGCGCGCATTGGTGGCGCCATGATGTCTGCGCTGTACGCTGCGAGCGTGTGGGAGCCCTCGGCGTGGGGCCGTCGTTGAGCTTGCCTGCTGGCATCCAGCAGGATTTCCCGCTCGCACGCCTGACGACGGTGCGCACGGGCGGCGTGGGGGAGTTCTTCGCGCGTGCTGGCAGCGACGTGCAGCTACTAGAGCTGTTGGCGTGGGCTGCCGCCCGCGATGTGGCGGTCAGCGTGATCGGCTCGGGCTCCAACCTGCTGATCGCCGACGACGGCGTGTGCGGCCTGGTCGTGAAGCTCGACCGTGACCTCGCTGCGATCTCCGTGCAGGCGCCGCGCGTGCTGTGCGGCGGCGGCGCGCGCCTGCCGGCGGTGGCCGCGCGCGCGGCGCGGGCGGGGCTGTCGGGGATCGAGTTCGGCGTCAACATCCCGGGCACGGTCGGCGGAGCGGTGCGGATGAACGCCAACGCCTACGGCGGCGAGCTCGAGTCGGTGCTCGAGTGGGTGCAGATCGCCACGCCCTCGGGCTTCGAGCGCCGCGAGCCGCGCGAGCTGGGACTCGGCTACCGCCGCTCGAGCCTCGCCGCGGGCGAGGTCGTCGCACGCGCCAGCTTGCTGCTCGCGCCGGCGGAGACTGCGGCGGTCAAGGCGACACTGGAGGAGATGCGCCGCTGGCGCCACGAGGCCCAACCACAGGCGATCAAGACGTTCGGCTCGACGTTCAAGAACCCCGACGATCCACGCGCGGACGGCCGCAGCGCGGGGTTACTGCTGGCCGAGGCTGGCTGCGACGGCTTGGCCGTCGGCGGCGCGCGCTTCGCGCCCAAGCACGCCAACTTCATCGAGAACACCGGCACGGCCACCACCGCCGAGGTGATTGCCGTGATGGCCGAGGGCCGCCGCCGCGTCCTGGAACGTTGCGGCGTGGCGCTCGAGCCCGAGGTGCAGACGCTGGGAGATGTGCGCTTTCCCTGGTAGGGGCCGATCCCGGCCAAGCAGTTGCCGTCCGCCGGTTGGCGGATTTGCATCGCCAATGTGCGCCATTTCAGCCGCATCCCGGGTTTGACGTCACCCCCAAGCAGAGGGCCTGAGCCACAAGCTGTCTCTGTCTCGCTCGATGGCGGTGGATCTGCTAGACCAGGGCTTCCAAGAGAATAGGAGCGGATAGGCGATGTGTGAGAAGCTCTTGAACGGTGGCGGCGCCCCGACGGCGCCGGTTCTGTTGGCCGTAGTGATCCCTGCACTTGGTCGCGGACGATTATCGTGATTGCAGTCAAAACACGGTTGCGACATGGTGGGTTAGAGGTCTCCTGCTGCCTGGACGCTCCGAGAGGATAAGGAGCAGGTAGCGAAAATGAAACGATTGAGATTCATAGTGGTTGTGCTGCTGACCGTGTGCGCGTTGGGTACGGTGGTGGCGTCGGCGGCACAGGCCGAAGGAGCACCGTTCTGGACTATCGGAGGCACAAGGCTCGTGGCGGGCCAGACGCGTAACATTGTCGTAACATCGCTTAGCACCTTCATACTAAAGACTCCCGCCGCCGGTATTTCGATCGAATGTACTAAAACAAAATCCAATGTCGGGGTGCTGTTAGGCTCGAACGCGGGCGAACCGGGCAAAAATGATGAGGTCTTTGAATTCTCGGGATGCAGTGTGACCGGCAACGGTGGAAAATGCGCCTCACCAAATCCAATTATAACGAACCCGCTTCAGTCTGAGATGGTGGAGAATGTGGAAGAAGGTCACGTTGGTAAGAAACTCTTAATAGAGTTCTTCCCGGCAAGCGGCAACAATTTCGTGACTCTGAAATTTAGCGGCGAATGCAAAGTCAAAGAAACGAAAGTCACTGGCAAGGAGGTTACCGAGGTGCTTACCGCCGATGTGGGTGAGGAACCTGTCGAATTAGGACAGCCGGCAAAGCAAGCCAAGTCGTGGTTTCTCGAGTTCCCTGAACCGCCGGTTGGCGAAGTCTGGTTAATAAAAGCTGGCGTAGGTCAAGCTGTGGAAACCGGGTTGACGGCCTTCGGCGACGCGTCGCATGGGGAAGGGCTCTTATTAGTCGAACTGGAAGGTGGTGCGGAATGGAGTCCGTTACCCTAGCCAGGTCGGCGTGATCGCAAGCGGATCGCTATAAGGCGTGGGGCCCGGGCGTCGAGCTTGGGCCCCCGGCGGCCGTGAGTCCGAGCGGCGCGAGCGCCAGCGGAGCGCCTGGCGCCGCAATCCTCGAGGTGCCGGTAGGGGTTCTCGGCACGAGGTCGAAGACCCGTGGATGAGTCGATCGCTCGCCGCCGCGCCCGCCTCGCGTCGTAGCGCCTCGGGACCCGCGTCTCTCGCGTCGGGCGTCCTGCGCCCGCTCGCCGGCGCGGCGGGCATGGCGCGGGCGGTAGCCGCGTTTGTCTTGCGGCGACGGCGGCTGCGCTTGACGCTGCTCGCGGTCTCGATGGCGCTGGTGCTGCTCGCGGGTGGCTGGCTGCTGCTGCGCCAGTCCTCGTTCGTGTCGGTGCAGCGCGTGCGGATCACCGGCGTGCACGGCCCCGACGCGCAGGCTGTCGAAGCGGCGCTGGCGCGGGCGGCGCACGGCATGAGCACGCTCGCCGTGAGTGCCGGTGCGCTGCGCGCGGCGGTCGCGCCGCTGCGTGTGGTGCGCGATGTACGGGCGATCCCGAGCTTTCCCCACGGCCTGCGGATCGAGGTCTTCGAGCAGCTGCCGGTTGCGGCTTTGACGGTGGCTGGGGTGCGTACGGCGGTGGCCGCCGACGGCGTGGTGCTTGGACCGGCGCTGCTGTCCGCTTCGCTGCCGAGCGTCAGCGGCTCCTCCGTGCCGGCGCCCGGCCGGCACGTCGGCGGCGCGAGCCTGCTCGCCGCCCTGACGGTGCTCGGGGCCGCGCCGACTCCCCTAGCCAAGCACGTCGAACGCGTCTTCACGGGAGCCAAGGGGCTCACCGTGGCAATGCGCAACGGCCTGCTCGTATACTTCGGCGACGCCAGCCGCCCCCACGCGAAGTGGCTGTCGCTTGCGCGGGTCCTGGCCGATTCGAGCTCCGCTGGTGCCTCCTACATCGACGTGCGCCTACCCTCGCGGCCAGCCGCCGGGTTCCCAGCGGGAGTCACCCCGCCGGACGCGAGCGCTGCGGCGAGCGGTGCAGCGAGCGCCGGGTCCGGTGAATCGCTGGGGAGCACGGAATCGACGATCACCTCGCTCGCCGCCGGCCTGTCCGTTGGAAACACCACCACATCCCCGACCGCCACGGCGTCCCCGGCCGGCTCAGAACCGGCCAGCACGTCAGCTCCGGCTACCACCGCTCCCGCATCCGAAAGCGCCGAAGCGAGTACCGGCGAAGCGAGCGCCGGTGGACCCGGATCCCCGAGCGAGACCGAAAGCCCCCAGACGAGCCCTATGTCAGGAGGGCAATAACTATGAACCTCAACTAGAGCTTCATACGACTGCCGACAGATTCTCAGGCAGTGGTCGAGAGTCGGGGGATCTGCAACGTTTGTTGCGAGAGTGGACGGCGTCGTTGACAGGGCGAAGTTCCCTGCATAACGTGCACAACTCGGCGGTTCGGCGACCAGTATGCTGCGAACCCTAATTTTCTACTGAAGGCTTCGGACAGAACCATCATGGAGAGAAGCGGAAGCTATCTGGCGGTCATCAAGGTCGTGGGCGTCGGCGGCGGCGGCACCAACGCGGTCAGCCGCATGGTCGACGCAGGACTACGCGGCGTGGAGTTCATCGCCGCCAACACCGACGCTCAGGCGCTCGCCATGTGCGACGCCGACATCAAGCTGAACATCGGCCACGAGTCGACCAAGGGCCTCGGTGCGGGCGCCAACCCGGACGTGGGTCTCGCCGCCGCATCGGAGTCGCGCGACGACATCAAGGAGGCGCTGAAGGGCGCTGACATGGTGTTCGTGACCGCTGGCGAGGGCGGCGGCACGGGAACTGGCGCGGCGCCGGTGATCGCCGAGATTGCCAAGAACGAGATCGGCGCGCTCACCGTCGGCGTGGTTACGCGCCCGTTCGACTTCGAGGGCTCTCAGCGCGGACGTCAGGCGATTGAGGGGATCGAGCGCCTGCGCGAGGTCGTCGACACGCTAATCGTGATCCCCAACGAGAAGCTGCTTGCGGTCGTCGAGCGGCGCACGTCGATGCTCGACGCCTTCCGCGAGGCCGATAATGTGCTGCGCCAGGGAGTCCAGGGGATAACCGACCTGATCACGATTCCCGGCCTGATCAACCTCGACTTCGCCGATGTGCGTACGATCATGCAGGACGCCGGCTCGGCGCTGATGGGGATCGGCACCGCCAGCGGCGAGAGCCGCTGCGCCGACGCCGCCAAGGCGGCTATCTCCTCGCCGCTGCTGGAAGAGTCCGTCGACGGCGCCACTGGCATCCTGTTGAACATCACTGGCGGCAAGGATCTCGGCTTGTTCGAGGTCAACGATGCCGCCGAGATCATCCAGAACGAGGCTGACGCCAACGCCAACATCATCTTCGGCGCGGTGATCGACGAGAGCATGTCTGATGAGGTGCGCGTGACCGTGATCGGCACCGGCTTCGACCATCGGCCGGGCGGGCTTCGGGCCGGCACCCGCCGCGACTCGCGCGCCGCTCGGCCGGACAGGAACCCTCGCATCAGCGATCGCCAGCGCTCCAACCTCGAGATCTCCGACGAGGACATCGACGTCCCGCCGTTTTTGCGGTAGGGCGATGACGCTCCAGCCGTGCTGGACTCCTTGACGGGCTACAGATCGGGGCGAAGGACATCTGCCGCCGCTCTCAGGCTTGCACGAATGAACCGCCTGGGCGTATGCGTGGCGATGACGATCGCGACAGCCGTGGTGTGGTCCTCCACGCCGGCGGCGCTCGCACAGGTGAGCGCGGGCGACGCGACCGCGACGCGCGACTATCTCCAGGCAGATCTGGCACAGACGCGCGCCGAAGTCACAGGACTCCCCACGGCGGTTGCGGCAATTGAAGCGCTTCGCGGGCGACTGCAGGTGGAATGCCCGGGCGTGCTCGCTGGGGCGCCGAAACCAGCGCAGGGCTCAGAGCCCAGCAGCTCTGCGATAGAGATCGGCGAAGATGAACAGGCCGCCGTCTTCGGGATGGCAGAACACACCGAATACCTGCGTCGCCGTGGCTTCGCCCACGCCGTCTCACACCTGCGGTGGAGCGATCGCCTTTTGACTCGACTTATCCATTCCTATGCGGCCGAGGAAGCCGCGCAGGCGGAGATCCCGCCCCCGGACCTCTGCAGTGACATGCGGGCATGGGTAAGCAGCGGCTATCAGACTGTCTCCGCCGCGACCGAACGCTATGTGCATCGCGAGTCGGTCCTCTCGGGGGAGACTAATGGCGTAGAAGGAGCCATCATGCACAAGCTCACGCGCTACGAGAACCAGGCCGACAGACATATCGCTCGGAAGATCGCCGAGATCGATAAGCAGGCTGTGCAGATGATTCTGATCAAGGTCCTGGCGGCCCTCGCCAAGATCGCCGAAGTACTGCACGGCGCCTCCGCTGTGCCCGCGACCTAGCGCTGCTGACGCTAGCCTGGAGCCATGTCCTCGACGGCCACGCCGACCCTGCGCCGTACGCCCCTGTTCGAGCGCCACCGAGCCGCCGGCGCCAAGCTCGTGGAGTTCGCCGGCTGGGAGATGCCAGTCCAATATCAGGGTGTCATCCAGGAGCACATGGCAGTGCGCGAGGCGTGCGGGATCTTCGACGTCTCGCACATGGGTGAGATCGAAACGAGTGGTCCGGGTGCGCTCGTGCTGTTGCAACGGCTGCTCTCCAACGACGTCGCCAAGATCCCGCCCGGCGGCGCGCAGTACAGCGTGCTGTGTCGCGAGGACGGCGGCGTACTCGACGACCTGTTCACCTACCGCCTGGACCTCGAGCGCTACCTGACGATCACCAACGCCGCCAACCACGAGCGCGACCTCGCGTGGTTCAGCGCCCAGGCGAGCGACACGGCCGACGTACAGGTGAGCGATCGGATCGACGATTGGGCGATGCTTGCCGTCCAGGGGCCACTTGCGCGCGAGATCGTGCAGGCGATCTCCGACTCACCGCTGCCGCCGCGCATGGGCGCCGAGCCCAGGCGACTATCGGGCGCCGAGGTGCTGGTGTGTGGCACCGGCTACACGGGCGAGGACGGCGTCGAGTTGCTGTGCTCTCCCGAAGACGCGCCTGCGTTGTGGGATGAGATCGTGCGGCGCGGCGCGCTGCCCGCTGGGCTCGGCGCGCGCGACACACTGCGCCTGGAGGCCTGCTTCCACCTCTACGGCAACGACCTGAGCGTCGATCGCGGGCCAATCGAGGCGGGACTTGGCTGGTGTTGCAAGGAGGACACTGATTTCATCGGCTCAGACGCCGTGCGGGCGGCGCGGGAATGGGAGCCCGCCCATCCGGAGCTCGTCTGCCCGGCCGAGCGACTTGTGGCGTTCCAGATCGACGGACCGGGGATCGCTCGCCCGGGCAACGCCGTGCTGGGCGGCGGTGAAGTGACCAGTGGCACGCTGTCGCCGTGCCTGCAGGCCGGCATCGGGCTGGCCTACGTGCCCGCGGGGCGCGCTGCCACCGGCACCCGCCTGGAGATAGACGTTCGTGGCAAGATGCGCCCCGCCGTGGTCAAGGACAAGCCGCTCTACAGAAAGGACTCGTGAATGGCTCAAGCCAGCTACCCCGCGGAGCTCCTGTATCACCCCGAACACGACTGGGCGCGCATCGACGAGAAGGACCCCGCGCACGCGATCCTGGGCATCACATGGTACGCGCAGGACGCGCTGGGAGAGGTCGTGTTCTTCGAGGCGCCCGCGCTCGGCACGACGCTGAACAAGGATGCGCCATACACCGAGGTCGAGTCGGTGAAGGCGGTCTCGGACGTCGTTGCTCCGCTCTCCGGTGAGATCGTCGAGGTCAACCAGGTCGCCGCGGAGAACCCGGGGATCATCAACGAGGATCCCTACGGCGAGGGTTGGCTGGTAAAGGTGCGCCTGTCCGATCCCTCAGAGCGCGAGGCGCTAATGGATGCCGCCTCCTACATCGCCACGCTGGCTGGCTAGGCTGCCTGGCAGTTGAGTCGCTACACCGCCATCACGCCCGAGGATTTGGACGCGATGCTCGCGGCGATCGGGGTCGGCTCGCTGCAGGAGATCTTCGAGCGGCAAATACCCGAGTCCGTGCGCTTGGGCCGCGCCCTGGACCTGCCCGCCGGACTTCCTGAGCAGGATGTCTACGAGCACCTGCGCGCGCTGGCCGCACGCAACACGAGCGTCGAGGACGAGCTGAGCTTCCTCGGTGCCGGCATGTACGACCACTACGTGCCCGCGCTGATCGACATGCTGATGGAGCGCTCGGAGTTCCTGACCCCGTATACCCCTTATCAGCCCGAGATCTCCCAAGGTGGGCTGCAGGTGATGTTCGAGTATCAGACCGCGATCTCCGAGTTGACCGGCCTGCCGGTCTCCAACGCGTCGGTTTACGAGGGGCCATCGGCGGTCGCAGCGGCCGCTTATCTGGCGAAGCTGCACAACGGCGCCCGGCGGATCGTCGCGAGCGCCGGCCTGCACCCGCATTCGCTGCAGACACTTCGCACCAACGCGCACGGCTTCGGCATGGATGTGGTCGAGGTTCCCCTGCGCGACGGCATCACCGATCCCGACGAGTGGGCGCGGGCGATCGACGCGGGTGGGACCGAAACAAGCGCCGCGATCTTCGCCCAGCCCAACTTCTACGGTGTGGTTGAGGACGCGGCTGCCCTCAGCGCCACCGCCAAGGCCAACGCTGGCGAGTTCCCCGCCGGAGCGGGTGGCCCCGCGCGGGCCGAGCGGGGCGGGGAGTCTCCTGTCGTGATCGCCCAGGTCGACCCGATCACGCTCGGCATCCTCGTGTCCCCCGGCGAATGCGGCGTCGACGTGGCCGTCGGCGAGGGCCAGTCGCTTGGCAATCGTCTCGACTACGGCGGGCCGTCTTTCGGCCTGTTCGCCGCTCGCGAGGAGTACTTGCGGCGCGTGCCTGGGCGCATCGCCGGCGAGACCGTCGATGTGGATGGCCGGCGCGGGTTTGTGTTGACGCTGCAGACGCGCGAGCAGCACATTCGCCGCGAGAAGGCGACCTCGAACATCTGCACCTCGCAGGCGCTGAACGCGCTTGCAGGCGTTGTCTACCTCAGCTGGCTCGGGCGCCGCGGCATCGTTGAGTTGGGCGAGCTGCTGCTCGCCCGCACGCACTACGCACGCGAGCGGCTCGCGGCACTCGAAGGCGTCGAGCAGCTCCACGAGCAGCCCGTGATCCGCGAGTTCGCGCTGCGCCTCGATGCTGACATGGCGGCGGTCAGGCGCAGATGCGCTCGGCATGGCGTCAACCCGGGCGTCGACGTGCACGCCCTGAGCGGGCGTGAGCAGGACCGTGGCGTGCTGCTCGTGGCGATCACCGAGCGGCGCACCCGCGCTGACATCGACCGGCTGGTGGAAACCCTCGGGGCCGCAGTTGCCGCCGAGCGTGAGGCGACGGTGGCGGTATGAACCCGATCGACGAGAACCACCTGCACTCCGACCCCGGGATCGGGTCGCGCCCCCCCACGAGCACGCAAACGCCAGCGTGCTCGCCGCCGGGGCGACATCATCGCAGCGCGACCGCGCGCGCACGATCTTCCAGAAGGGCGCACCCGGGCGCCGCGCGTTCGTCTGTCCAGAGCTCGACGTGCCGGCGGTGGACGTCGGCGAGCTGCTGCCCGAGCGCTTCCGTCGCTCCGCGCCACCGCGCCTGCCCGAGGTCTCAGAGCCCGAGATCGTGCGCCACTACGTTGGCATCTCAAAGCGCAACTTCGACCTCGACTCGGGCTTCTATCCGCTGGGCTCGTGCACGATGAAGCACAACCCGCGCCTGCACGAGCGTGTCGCCGCGCTCCCCGGCCACGCGCGGCTGCACCCGCTGCAGGACCCCGACCGCGCGCAGGGCGCCCTGGAGCTGATGTGGAGCCTGCAAGGCGCGCTCTCAGAGCTCTCCGGCCTGCCGCACGTCTCCCTACAACCCTCAGCCGGTTCGCACGGTGAGCTCGCCGGCGTGCTGCTCACCCGCGCCTACCACGAGGACCGCGGCGAGTCTCGTCACAAGGTGCTGACGCCCGACACTGCACACGGAACCAACCCCGCGACCGTGACGATGGCTGGCTTCGAGGTGGTCAAGCTCGCCACCAACGCCGACGGCGGCATCGACCTCGACGACCTGCGCTCGAAGGCGGATACAGACGTCGCGTGCCTGATGCTCACCAACCCAAACACGCTCGGCCTGTTCGACGCCAACATCGTCGAGATCGCAGAGATCGTGCACGGGGTGGGGGCGACCCTGTACTACGACGGCGCCAACCTCAACGCCGTAATGGGTCTTTCGCGTCCCGGCGACATGGGCTTTGACATCGTGCACTTCAACCTGCACAAGTCCTTCACCCAGCCACACGGCGGCGGCGGCCCGGGCGCGGGGCCGATCGCCGTGTCCGAGCGCGTCGCGCCGTTCCTGCCGATGCCAGTCGTCGTCCAGCGCGAGGACGGGACGTACGATCTCGACCATGATCGGCCGAAGTCGATCGGCCGCCTGCGCGGCTTCCACGGCAACTACGGCTGCTTCGTGCGCTCCTACGCTTACATCTGCTCGCTCGGCGGCGACGGGCTCAAGGATGCTTCCGAAACAGCGGTGTTGAACGCCAACTATCTGCTCGCGCGCTTGAAGGAGCGCGGCGTCGCAGACGGGCGAAGCATCTCCGATCTCCTGCCGCTCGCGTACGGCGAGCTGTGCATGCACGAGTTCGTGCTCTCCGGTGGGCCGATGAAGCGTGAGCTTCAGATCAAGACGCTCGACCTGGCCAAGCGCCTGCTCGACTTCGGCTTTCATCCGCCGACCGTGTACTTCCCGTTGCTGGTCGAGGAGGCGCTGATGGTCGAGCCGACCGAGACCGAGACCAAGGAGACACTCGACGCGTTCGCCGATGTGATCGCGGCGATCCTGAAGGAGGCCGCCGAAGATCCCGAGGTCGCACGCGGCGCGCCGTACAGCACGCCGGTGCGTCGCCTGGACGAGGTTGCCGCCGCCAAGCGCCCCGTCATCCGCGAGGTGATGGCGTGAGCCGCGAGGTCCCTGGTGCGATCCGCGAGGCCACTGGCGTGAGCCGCGAGGCCGCTGATGCGATCTGCGAGGCTACGGGTGTGAGCCGCGAGGTAATGGCCTAGGCTGCCTGGCGATGACGATCGAGCACCGCAAACTCGGCCGGACCGGTGTCAGCGTCAGCCCGCTGTGCCTCGGAGCGATGATGTTCGGCGCGTGGGGCAACACCGACCACGATGACTCGATCCGCATCATTCACAGAGCGCTTGACGCGGGCATCAACTTCCTCGACACCGCCGACGTGTACTCGCGGGGCGAGTCCGAGGAGATCGTCGGCAAGGCGCTCGCAGGTGGGCGGCGCGATTCGGTTGTGCTCGCCACCAAGATCCACGGCAAGATGCACGACGAGGATCCGAACCAGTACGGCAACTCTCGTCGCTGGATCGTCAAGGAGCTCGAGAACAGCCTGCGGCGGCTGAAAACCGACTGGGTGGACCTCTACCAGATTCACCGTCCGGAGCCAGACACGGACATCGACGAGACGCTCGCTGCGCTCAGCGACCTCGTGCACGCCGGCAAGGTCCGCTACGTCGGCAGCTCGACGTTCCCCGCCCACCAGATCGTCGAGGCCCAGTGGGTCGCCGAGCGGCGCTCGCGCGAACGGTTCGTGTGCGAGCAGCCGCCCTACTCGATGCTGATTAGGCGGATCGAGGCCGACGTGCTACCCGTGTGTGAGAGGTACGGCATGGGCGTGATCCCGTGGAGCCCTCTCGCCGGGGGCTGGCTGTCGGGCAGATATCGCAAGGGCGGCGACTCGCCGGGGGACAGCAGGCGCGCACAGATGATCCCCTCGCGCTATGACATGTCGATCCCGGGCAACCAGGCGAAGCTCGAGGCGGCGCAGGCGCTCGGCGAGCTGGCAGAGCAGGCCGGAATGCCGCTGATCGAGATGGCGCTCGCGTTCGTCACGAGCCATCCGGCCGTGACCGCCGCGATCATCGGCCCCCGCACGATCGAGCAGCTCGAGAGCCAGCTACCCGCGCTGGAGCGGACGCTGAGCGCGGACGTGCACGATCGCATCGACGAGATCGTCCCGCCTGGCGTGAACGTCAACCAGAACGACACGGGCTGGGACCCGCCCTGGCTCACCGACAGCTCGCTGCGGCGGCGCTAGCGCCGATTGGCCCCGAGGGCGAGCACAGCCGATCCGACAATGCGCATCTTCTCCGGCATCCAGCCCACCGGGCGCAAGCACCTCGGCAACTACATCGGCGCGATCGCCCAGTACATCTCCAGCCAGGAGCGCGGCGAGGGCATCTTCTGCATCGTCGACTTGCACGCGATCACCGTTGCCTACGACCCCGCCGAGCTGCGCGAGCGGCTGTACGACACGACCGCGATCCTGCTTGCCGCCGGCCTGGATCCCGATCGCTGCATCCTGTTCCGCCAGAGCGACGTGCCCGAGCACACCGAGCTCACGTGGCTGCTGTGCAGCGTCACCGAGCTCGGCCGGCTGCAGCGCATGCACCAGTTCCGCGACAAGTCGATCGCACAGCGCGAGCTCGTCTCCGCGGGACTCCTGCTCTACCCTGTCCTGCAGGCCGCCGACGTGCTCGCCTATCGCGCGCACGAGGTGCCCGTGGGGGAGGACCAGCGCGAGCATCTAGAGCTGATGCGCGACGTAGCGCGACGCTTCAACGCGCGCTTCGGCAATGGCGCGGAGGTGCTGGTCGTGCCCGAGCACCGCATCCCAGGGGTCGGCGCGCGGATCATGGACCTGCAGGATCCCATGAGCAAGATGTCCACGAGCGGTGGCTCTGAGCAGGGCACCGTGTACGTGCTCGACGACCCCAAGACGATCGAGAAGAAGCTGAAGAGCGCCGTCACCGACTCCGGCAGCGAGGTTCGCGGCGACCCTGGGAAGCCCGGCATCAGCAACCTGATCGAAATTCTCGCCGCGGTGCGCGGAGTCGATCCCGCAGCGATCGAGTCGGAGTTCGCCCAGGCGCGCTACGGCGAGTTCAAGGCCGCGGTCGCCGCTGCAGTCATCGAGTATCTGGCTCCGGTGCGCGAGCGCTACCAGCAGCTGCGTGCCGACGAGGCTGCACTTGAGACGATCCTCCGGGGCGGCGCCGGGCGCGCCCAGGCGATCGCCTCGCACACGCTCGCCGGCGTGCGCGAGCACATGGGCGTGGGCGGGCCACAGCCCGGCTGGCGGGGTGGCCCGTCGGGGTTGGTCGGTACGGTGACCGAATGAGCGGCGCGGGGCGGACGAGCACAACAAGGACCAGCTGGGCCTCGGTGAAGTCGTGAGCGTGGCCGCGCTCGAGCTCGACCTCGACGTCTTTAGCGGACCGTTCGACCTGCTGCTGACGCTCGTGCTGCGCGAAGAGGTCGATCTACTCGAGCTGGCGCTCGCCGATGTGGTGCTCGCCTACCTCGACCACCTCGAGCAGCGCGGAGAGCTCGACCTCGAGACCGCCACCGAGTTCATCGTGCTGGTGGCGGCACTGCTGGAGCTGAAGTCGCGGTTGATGCTGAGCAGCGAGGAGCAGGAGCTACTGGACATCGAGCCCGAACAGGCCGCCGAGGAGCTGCTCGCGCGGATGCTCGACGCCCGCCGCTACCGTGCCGCCGCAGCACACCTCGGCGAGCTGCTCGCGAGCGAGCACGGAGTGCGCTTCCGCGTCGCCCCGCCACCGGCGAGTCTGCGCCGCGCGATCATCCACACTGCGGATGGCTCCCACCATCCACAGGTGCTGGGCGAGGCGATCGGACGGCTGCTGCTGATGCCGCCGGCGATCAGCGTCCGTCATATCTCCGTCGCTCGGGTCACGGTCGCAGAGCGTCTCGCGCACCTGCGTGGCCTGTTGCGTCGCGGGAGCTTCAGCTTCGACGAGGCTGTACACGGGGCCGATCGGATGACCGTCGCCGTCACGCTGTTCGCATTGCTCGAGCTGTACAAACAGGGAGAGGCCGATTGGGAGCAGCGGGAGAGCTTCGGGGAGATTGCTATCCATGGCCGTTCTCGACAGGCGCCTGCCAGTGCCCTTCAGGGCGCAGCGCCGCTCGCGCTGGCCGCCGGTGGGGCCGGAGGAGCTGCGGGGTGAGCGACGCCGAGGACGCGACTCTGCCGAGCGACGTTGAGGACGCGACCGTGCCGAGCGACGCCACGGGTGACGGCGAGGGGGAGGTGCCCTCGCTCGCTCGCACTGTCGAGGCACTGCTGTTCCTGTCATCAGATCCCCTCAGCCCTGCCGAGTTGGCCGATGCGAGCCAGGCGGGCGAGGGCGCCGTGCTCGCGGCCCTAGCGGTCCTCGCCGAGCAATACGCGCCGGGGCGGCGCGGGATCAGCCTGCGCGAGTTGGGCGGCGGCTGGACGCTTGCGAGCGATCCCGCCACCGAGCAGGCCGCGCGGCGGCTGTTCAGCCGCCCTCGAGCTTCCACACTGAGTCCCGCGCAGGCCGAGACACTCGCGATCGTCGCCTACTTGCAGCCGATCTCTCGTCCCGAGATGGCCCGCATCCGCGGCGTCAGCGCCGACTCAGCCGCTGCGACGCTGCTCGACCGCGGCCTCATCGAGGAGGCCGGCCACTCTCAGTTCGGGGCGGTCCTCTACTGCACCACCACCCAGTTCCTCAAGCTGTTCGGGCTGCGCAGCCTCGACGAGCTGCCCGACATCGCCCGCTGGGATCCCACCCCCGAGGAGCAGGCCGAGCTACGCGAACGCCTGCTGCGGGCGGGCGAGGCGCGCGCCGGCGGCTCCTCTTAGCTCATAGCGGCGCCGGCGGCGAGCTGGCCGCAGGCGGCGTCGATGTCACGCCCGCGTGTCAGGCGGACCGTCGCAGGGATGCCGCGCGACTCGAGCGCCGTCTGGAACGCGGCAATCGACTCGCGGCTTGATCCCCGATAGGCCCCGGCCGCGGTGGGGTTGTAGGGAATCAGGTTGACCTTGAAGATCGCCGGTGCGCCCTCGTGCCCGGCCGACAGCGCGCCGGCGAGCGCAAGCGCCTGCTCGTAGCGGTCGTTAACGCCCGCCAGCATCACGTACTCGACGAACACCCGCCTGCGCTTGCGCGCGTAGAACGCGCGGCAAGCCTCGATCACCTCGCTAAGCGGATAGCGCTCGTTGACCGGCATCAGCTCCGAACGCAGAGCTTCGTCGGCCGCGTGCAGCGACAGTGCCAGGCGAACCGGCATGTCACACTCGGCCAGCCGTTCGATGCCCGGTATCCAGCCAACCGTCGAGATCGTCGTGCGTCGGTGGGTGATCCCGACATCCGGCAGGCGTTCGCAGGCCGTCAGCACCGCATCGAGGTTCAGCATCGGCTCGCCCATCCCCATGAACACACAATGGTCAATCGGTTCGATGCGGCGGAAGTAAAGCGCTTGATCAAGGATCTCCGAGGCGCTCAGATTGCGGGCGAACTTCATCGCGCCCGTGGCGCAGAACGTACACGTCAGCGGACAGCCCGACTGTGAGGAGACGCAGATCGAGCGGCGCCCACCTGCCTGCCTGCCTACGCCCTTCAGGGTGTGTCCTTCAGGGTGTCGTGCCCCCTCTGGGTGTGCCCCGCTGCGGAGTACCCCCCGCGATGGGGGGTCGCGGTAGCGCATCAGCACCGCCTCGAGCGCGCGCCCGTCGGCGGTGTCGAACAGCGCCTTGACCGTTCCGTCCCGCGAGTGAACCTCGTCGCGCAGCGTGAGCGTGGAGAACGGAAGCTCGCGCGTGAGCGTTTCGCGCAGCGCGGCTGGCAGGTTGGTCATCTGCTCATAGCCGCTCGTGCCATGTGCCGCCCACGCCCACACCTGGCGGGCGCGAAAGCGCGGCTCATGGCGGTCGGCGAGCATCTGGTCGAGCAGTTGCAGGTCCACGGTCCGTCCTATGGTTGCAGCGGATGAGCCGATCCACCGAGAAGCGGCAATGCGCCTAGTCAAGTACCTCGCCCATGCAGGAGTCGCATCCAGACGCTCCGCCGAGGCGCTGATCGCCGCGGGACGCGTGAGCGTGGGGGAGGAGATTGTCACCGATCCCGCCCGCGACGTTCGCGCGGACAGCCACGTGGCACTCGACGGACGGCCCCTGGCAGGACCCGAGCCGCGCGTACTCTACGCCCTCAACAAGCCCGTCGGTGTGGTCTCAACCGCGCGCGACACACACGGGCGCCCCACCGTCATCGAGCTGGTGCCTGCGCGTGGCCTGCGCCTGTATCCGGTCGGGCGACTGGATATCGACAGTTCCGGCCTGATCGTGCTCACTAACGACGGCGAGCTCGCCAACCGCTTGACCCACCCGCGCTTCCAGGTGCCCAAGACCTACCGTGTGCAGCTGGGCGGCGCACCGATCTCTCGAGCCGCCCTGAAGGCGCTGCGCGAGGGTATACGGCTCAACGACGGCCTCACCGCACCCGCACGTGTGCACCGTGTGGGAGGGATGGGCGCAAATCTACTCGAGCTGACGATCCACGAGGGCCGCAACCGCCAGGTGCGCAGAATGTGCCAGGCGGTCGGCCATCCGGTGCTCGAGCTTGTGCGCATCCGCTTCGGACCGCTGGCGCTGGACGACTTGGCGCCCGGGGCGTACCGGTCGCTCCGCGACGCCGAGGTCGAGCGCCTGCGTGCGCTCACGCTCTGACACAATCGCCCGCCATGCGACTGTTCGCACTACGCGGGGCCGTCAGCGTCAAGCTCAACAACGCCCAGGACATCCTGGACGCGACAACCGAGCTGATGCGGGAGATTATGCGGCGCAACGCGCTGGAGCCGGAGAGCGTCCTCAGCTGCATCTTCACCGCCACTAGAGACCTCAACGCTGAGTTTCCCGCCGTGGCCGCCCGTGCGCTCGGCTTCGACCGCGTGCCACTGCTGTGTGCACAGGAGATCCCGGTCCCAAGGTCGATGCCGCGTGTCATCAGGGTGCTGATCCATTACCACGCGGACGACGCCCACGTGCCCGCGCACGTCTACTTAGGCGACGCCCGCGAGCTGCGCGTCGACCTGGAAGCGGCACAGTAGTCCGGCCGGCGCGCAGCGCCGTCACGGACGGAACGCGACACAATAGCCCGGTGGCGATCGAGTTCTCCCAGCGCATCGGGCGCATCCCTACCTACCCCGCCGCGGGCGGTTACGCGCTCCAGGAGCCGCTGGCGCGGTTGGCGAGCAACGAGTCGCCGTATCCGCCGCTGCCGGCTGTGCGCGAGGCGATCGAGCGTGCGCTGGGCACGCTCAACCGCTACCCCGACCCCTCTAACTCGCTGCTGCGCCAAAGGCTCAGCGATCGCTATGAGGTGCCCGGCTCGCGCATCGCTATCGGCAACGGCTCGTGCGACATTCTGCTGGCCGCCGGTGAGGCACTGCTGGAGCCGGGGGCCGAGCTCGTGTACGCATGGCCGTCCTTCTCCGTCTACCCGCACCTGGCCGCCGCGTCCGGCGCGCGCGCGGTGACCGTGGCGCTTGACCGCGACGAGCGCCACGACCTGCAGGCGATGCTGCGCGAGATCACCGTCGCCACCCGGCTGGTGCTGGTGTGCAACCCCAACAATCCCACCAGCACCGCGGTTGCGTTCGCGGACATCGCTGGCTTCCTCGCCGAGGTCCCTCGTCACGTGTGTGTGATCCTCGACGAGGCTTACTGCGAGTTCAACACGATCGACGACGCCGATGCTTCCCTGGAGCTGCTTGCCGCCCACCCGAACCTCGCGCTGTTGCGTACCTTTTCCAAGGTCCACGGACTGTGCGGCCTGCGCGTCGGCTTCGCGCTGTGCGGCTCAGACGAGCTGCCGCGGGCGCTCGACCAGGTGCGCCAACCCTTCTTCTGCAACGCGCTCGCCCAAGCCGCGGCCGTCGAGGCGCTCGCGCATCAGGACGCGGTCGAAGATCGCGTCATCCGTACTGTAGCCGAGCGGATCTCCGTCGATGAGCGCCTGCGCGCACTCGGCATTCGGCCGGCGCACTCGCAGGCGAACTTCTGCTGGTTTGCGCTCGGGGAGGAGCACGACGAGCAGGCGGTCATGCGCGGCCTGCAGGAGCGCGGTGTGCTTGTGCGCGGCGGCAGCGCGCTCGGCTCGCAGACGCCCGCGCTGCGCGTCACCTACGGCCTGCCCGAGGAAAACATGCGCTTCCTCGATGCGCTTGCCGAAGTGCTGCAGCCGACCTGAGCGCGCGCAGTTGCCGTGGATCCGCAGCTCGGGGGCAGCCTGGCGAGCACCAGAGGTCGTCGTTCTTGCCGAGGCCGGTGGTACGGCCCCCAAGTCGGTTGGCCGCGCCAAATTGTCTCCCACCCCTCGACCACATGCGGTTTGTCTGCTACAAACACATACGACAGCCATGACCGCGTCGGTTCGCACATCCACTTACGCAGCTCTCGCCTCCGTCGCGTGGTCGTCCTCGTACGCCTATCTCTCCTGGCGATTTATCTAGGCGCTTCGGCCTGTACCCGTTCGTGAGCGGGTGCCAGCGGCCGCACCGGGTCCCCTAGGCGGGGCCGAGCGCCACCCAAGGGGCGTCTCAGCGTCCTACTCACGACCCACCAAGCGGGTGGATGCGGGCGGGTGGAACCCCTCCCAGATATCCAGCACCTCTAACATTCCCAGGCGTCAGTGAAAGGATGAGTCGATGATGATCGTCATGAAGGAGACCGCAACCGACGAGGAGGTCGAGGCGGTCGTCGAGAAAATTGAGCGTGCCGGCGCGCTTGCCCATCGCAGCCGCGGCGCGCGTGTGACCGTGATCGGCGCGATCGGCGACGTCGAGCAGGACGTCACCGTCGAGGGTCTTGGCCTGGAGGGCCAGCCCGGGGTTGATCGCGTCGTGCCGATCCTCAAGCCCTACAAGCTCGCCTCCGCTCAGATCACCCACGGCGAGCGCACCGTGCTCGACATCGACGGGCGCAAGGTCGGCGGCGATCACTTCGCGCTGATCGCCGGCCCGTGCACCGTCGAGTCACGCGAGCAGACACTGCAGACGGCCCGCGTCGTGCGCGACGCCGGCGCCACACTGCTGCGCGGCGGTGCCTACAAGCCGCGGACCTCCCCCTACGCCTTCCAAGGGCTGGGTCAAGAGGGGCTGCGGCTGCTCGCCGAGGCGAAGGCCGAGACGGGCCTACCGATTGTCACCGAGCTGATGGACATGCGCGACCTCGACGCCGTGCTCGAGGTCGCCGACGTCGTGCAGATCGGCGCCCGCAACATGCAGAACTACCCACTGCTCGCCGAGATCGGGCGCTCGGGGCGTGCAGCGCTGCTCAAGCGCGGGCTATCCTCGACGCTCGACGAGCTGCTGATGGCCGCCGAGTACATCCTCAAGGAAGGCAACCCCAACGTGATGCTCTGTGAGCGCGGCATCCGCACGTTCGAGACGGCCTACCGCTTCACGCTCGACCTGATGGCGGTGCCCGTGCTCAAGGAGCTCTCGCACCTGCCCGTGATCGTCGACCCCAGCCACGCCGCCGGCCGGCGCGAGCTCGTTACGCCGCTGTCGCTCGCCGCCGCCGCCGTCGGCGCCGATGGCATCATCGTCGAGGTGCACCCGAACCCCGACGAGGCCATCTGTGACGGGCCCCAGGCGCTGCGGGCGGAGGACTTCGCCGAGTACGCGCGCGCGGTCGAGCTCGCCACGGCACTCGCGGGCAAGGCGCTCAGCGCCGTCTGATGATTCGCGCTCCCGGAAGGTTCCAAGCGGGGCGTGGACCAAGCGGGACGCGGACGCAGAGAGCGTCGTGTGCTGGCCGAAACGGGGACGCGAGCGGAGCGAGTGTCTCCCGGCTTCGGTACACGAGCGACCGAGGACAAAGTCCCGCGCCGTGTCGACCAAGCGGGACGCGGACGCAGGAAGCGTCGTGTGCTCTGCACACGAGCGACCGAGGACAAAGTCCCGCGCCGTGTCGACGCCCCGCTTGAGGGTCGCGATCCTCGGCGTCGGGCTGATCGGAGGCTCGATCGGCCTGGCCGCGCGCGGGCGCGCCGACGCCGAGGTTTGTGGGTATGACCCCGACGAGCGCGTGCGTGCGAGGGCGCTCGAGCTGGGCGCCATCACCACACAGGCCGCCGACGTGCCCACCGCCGTCGCGGACGCCGACGTCGTATTCGCAGCCGCGCCTGTGGGGGCGCTCGGCGAAACCGTGCGCCTGGCGCTCGCCAGCGCCGGCCCCGACTGTGTGCTCAGCGACGTCGGCTCGACTAAGCGCTTCCTCGCCGACGCCGCCCGCGATGAGCGCTTCGTCGGCGGACACCCGCTCGCTGGCGCTGAGACCGCCGGCGTGGAGCACGCGCGCGAGGACCTCTTCGACGGCGCCACCTGGTATCTCACACCCGCCAAAGGCAGCACGGCCGGTGTGCTCTACGAGCGCCTGCACCGGCTGCTCAGCCGCATCGGCGCGCGCCCTACCGCGATCGATGTCGACACTCACGACCGTCTGATGGCGTGCGTGTCGCACCTGCCGCACGTGCTCGCCAACCTCCTCGTTGCCCAGACCGCCAGTCTGCTCGGCGAGGATGCTCAACGCATGCCCGCGATCGGCCCGAGCTTCCGCGACGCCACCCGCGTCGCCGGCGCCAACAGCGCGATCTGGACCGACATCTACATGTCCAATCGCGATGCCCTGATCGCCGGCGTCGACGAGTTCGCCCGGCGCCTGGCAGACGTACGCGGGTGGCTCATCGCCGGCGAGGCCCCCGCGGTGAACGCCTGGAACGAGCAGGCACGCGCCGAGCGCGAGCTGCTGCTCGGGGCTGGCCTGGTGGGAGGACCGGTCCACGAGCTGCGCGTGTCCGTGCCCAATCGCCCAGGGGTGATCGCCGAGATCGCCTTGGCGCTCGGGGGCGCTGGTGTGAACATCGTCGACATGGTGCTCTCTCCCTCGCACGACAACCGGCAGGGAGTGGTGGCGCTGTGGATCGCAGGCGACGAACACACTGCACGCGCCGGAGAGCTAATCGCCGAGCTGGGCTTCCCGATCGTGCAAGTATGAGCGTGACGCGATGAACATCCGCTTCGAGTCCGCGCGCGGCCTCTCCGGCGAGCTGCGCGCGCCGGCCGACAAGTCGATCTCCCACCGCGCCGCGCTGCTCGGGGCGATGTCCTGCGAGCCGGTCCGAATCGAGCGTTACCTGCACGCCGCGGACACGACCTCGACGCTCGACGCCGTGCGCGCGCTCGGTGCGCTCGTTGAGGTCCACGGCGAGGATCTCGTCGTGCGCGGCACGGGCCTGCGCGACGCGCGCGAGCCGGAGGAGCCGATTGACGTTGGCAACGCCGGTACGCTGCTGCGGTTGCTGCCGGGCTGGCTGGCAGCGCAGGAGGGGCGGGTGTTCACGCTCGACGGCGACGAGTCGATTCGCCGCCGCCCGGTCGACAGGATCGCCGAGCCCCTGCGTCACATGGGCGCCGAGCTGGATGCCCGCGACGGGCGCTTCCCACCGCTGCGTGTTCACGGCGCGCGGCTGCGCGCGATCTCCTACGAGCTCGACGTCGCTAGCGCCCAGGTCAAGTCGTGCATCCTGCTCGCGGCGCTCGCTGCCGACGGTGCGACCACCGTCGGCGAGCCGGCGCGTAGCCGCGATCACACCGAGCGGATGCTGCTGCGCGCGGGCGTGGGCATTCATCGCAACGGTCGCCACGTCACCGTCGTCAACGCCGACGAGCTGGCGCTCGAGCATGTACGGGTCCCCGGCGATCCGAGCTCCGCTGCCTTCCTGATCGCCGCTGGCGTGCTCGTTCCCGGTTCACGATTGCTAATCGGCGACGTCGGAGTTAACTGGACGCGCACGGGCTTCCTGCGGATCGTGCGTCGCATGCGCGGCATCGTGCTCGGCGACCTTGAGGACGAGACCGGCGAGTTGGAGGCAGCGGAGCCCGTCAGCGACCTCGATGTCGCCCACGGGGCGCTCGAGGGTACGACGGTCGAACCCGACGAGGTGCCGCTCGCGATCGACGAGCTCCCGCTCGTTGCCCTGCTCGGCTGCTTCGCTGAGGGCGAGACCGTCGTGCGCGGCGCGCAGGAGCTGCGCGTGAAGGAGTCAGACCGGATCGCCGGTGTCGTCGAGGGATTGCGCGGCCTGGGCGCCGACATCGAGGCCACCGACGATGGTTTCGCCGTGCGCGGCAGCGGCGGGCTGCGCGGCGGCGCGATCGACGCCCGCCGCGACCACCGCCTGGCGATGATGGGGGCCATCGCGGGGCTGGCGTCGCGCGAGGGTGTCGAAGTGCTCGGGATGGACGCCGCCGCCGTATCCTATCCGGGGTTCCTCGAGGACTTGGCGGCGCTGCGGCCCTAGGCACGAACGTCCAAGAAATGGGCTCGGTCGATTGACTGAAACTACTCACTCGACTAGCATTCGCTCGCACCGGTGGGCCAGCGAATCGTCCAGGAGATGCCATGATCGACCGCCGCAGCGTCGCAGACCAGCTCGACCCGGGGCTCATGGAGGATCTTGACCTTGACGTTGCAATCGTGGGAGCCGGCATCGGTGGGCTATACGCCGGCTATCGGCTGACGACCGGCGAGTACGGCAACGGTGCCTACGGCGGAAGGCACCCGTGTGTGCACGTGTTCGAGTTGGGCGACCGCGTGGGTGGGCGGCTGCACTCGGTCCTGCTGCCGGGGCTGGAAGTCGCGGGCGAGCTCGGCGGGATGCGCTACCTAACCTCGATGGAAATCGTCACCAGCCTGATCGAGGGCGTGTTCGCCCACGAGCTGCACCCCGTGGAATTCTCGATGGGCGACCCCGCCTCGCACTACTTCTACCTGCGCAAGCAGCGCTTCAAGGCCGACGCCTGGACTCAGGCTCAGAGTCGGGGCAAACGCCTCCACACCCGCTACCAGCTGAACGACGCCGACGTCGGGCTCAGCGCCTACCAGCTGTTCGACAAGGTCACCTACGACGTACTGATGGCCGACCCCGACATCAGGAGCGAGTACGGCGAACTGATGAAGCCCAACGGCCACGACTACACGTTCAAGCTCTCGGCGAGGGACTGGGATGCGATCAAGCCCGCCGTCCGCTACCACTTCCCCGGGCCGTTCGAGGGTATGCGCGTGAACGACCTCGGATTCTGGAACCTGCTCAAGGACCGGGTCT
Organism: uncultured Solirubrobacteraceae bacterium; assembly: GCA_963830345.1. Taxonomy (GTDB): domain Bacteria; phylum Actinomycetota; class Thermoleophilia; order Solirubrobacterales; family Solirubrobacteraceae; genus Palsa-744. Next base: position 183,093 of record CAWHLZ010000003.1, read on the forward strand.
CCGAGGAGGGCCTCCAGTTCCTGGCAGACGCCGGCGGCTACTACTCCAACACGATCAACTGGAACGCGGCCGAGGCATTCCTGACGATGGTCGGCGATTTCACTGGCACGAGCGTCAGTTACAAGACCATCGAAGGCGGCTACGACCTCGTCGCCTACGCCCTCGCCAAGGCGCTGCTGGCCCAGCAGGGCGCGAGGATCTGGAAGGGCAACGGCGTCGTCGGTGTCGGGCCGGCGCCCACCGGCTCCACGCGGCGCTACCAGCTGAAGCTCGCAAACCAGGCAACCGGTAGAGAATGGACGGTGCTTGCGGACGCGGTCGTATTGGCGATGCCGCGCCGCTCGCTCGAGCTGCTCGACCAGGATCCCGCCTACCTGAGCCTCTACGACGGCGACGCCGGGCGCGACTTCCGCGAGCGCGTCGGGACGGTGATCATCGAGCAGTCGATGAAGATCCTGATGGGCTTCGAGCGGCCGTGGTGGAAGGCGGACTTCGGAGCGACTCCCGGCGAGTCGATCACCGACCTGCCGATGCGCCAGTGCTACTACTTCGGCACCGACCGCCGCGACAGGCACTCGCTGTTCCTCTCCAGCTATAACGACATCGACACCGTGTCCTACTGGCGGACGCTCGAGCGCGAAGAGCTGTTCGAGCCGCGGGCGACCGCGATCGTCTCCCAAGCCGAAGTCGACGCGATCCGCGAACTGCAAGCACCGAAGGTGATGGTCGCTGAGTCGATCGCGCAGGTACGCGAGATGCACGGCGCCTCCAATCGAATCCCCGACCCGTATGTCACCTACTACAAGGACTGGTCGCACGAGCCGTTCGGCGGCGGGTATCACGCTTGGGACGCGGGCGTCGCCGTCGCCGAGACGATGAGGCGCATGCGCCATCCCCGTTCGCAGGAGGCGATCCACATCTGCGGCGAGGCCTACTCCGACCAGCAGGGATGGGCCGAGGGGGCGCTTTGCGAGGCAGAGAAGATGCTCCAGGAGCACTTCGGCCTGGAGTGGCCGAAGTGGCTGAAACGCGACTATTACCTCGGCTGGTAGGACGCCGCACCGGCGATCGGCGTGCAACGGCTCGGCCGCGACATTGTCTTTGACTACCTGCGCGACCTCGGCGTCGAGTACATCTTCGGGGTGCCCGGGACAAACGAGATACCGCTGATCGACGGCACCAGCGAGCGCGACAGCGGCGTCGCCTACATCCCCTGCCTGCACGAGAACATCGCCATGGGAGCGGCGATGGGCTACGCGTGGGCCTGCGGTAAGCCCGGCATCGTCGAGCTGCACGTGACACCTGGGGCAGGCCACGGTATCGGCAACCTCTATAACGCCTACAAGTCGCACGTACCGCTGGTCGTGCTCTGTGCCCAGCAGCACAGCGACCTGCTGGTGCAGGAGCCGGTGCTCGCCTCCGATCTGGTGCGGACTGCCGGCCAGTACACGAAGTGGGCGTATGAGGTGCGCTGCGCTGAGGAGTTGCCGCTCGTGCTTCAGCGGGCGTTCAAGGAGGCGCTTACGCCACCGATGCGCCCGGTCTTCCTGTCGATCCCGTGGAACTTCCTGCTCACCTGGGTCGAGCAGGGGCCGCCCCATGTGACCCGTGTCGGGCGCCACTTCACGGGCGATGTGCAGACCGTCGCGCACGCGGCCGAGCTGCTCGCGGCGGCGCACACCCCGATCCTGATCGCCGGCGACGGCGTCGGCGCGGCCGCTGCGTGGATGGAGCTGGAGCGGCTCGCCGAGCTACTGGGAGCGCCCGTGTACAACGAGCCGATGAGCAGCTACATGAACTACCCCAACCATCTCTACCACTGGCAGGGGGAACTGCCGCAGAACCCCGAAGGGATCCAGTCGACGTTCAAGGGGCACGACGTGGCGCTGCTCTGCGGCTACAACGCCCAGGCGCACGTGTTTGTCTACGAGTACTCCCAGGGCCCGCTGATCCCGCTCGAGGTGACCCAGCTGTACCTGCACGACGATCCGTGGGAGATCGGCAAGAACGCCTACGGCGAGGCTGCCATCTTGGGCGACATCAAGGCCACGCTGCCACTCCTGTGCGAGCGGATCGCTGGAGACGCGCGGCGTGGCGCGGCTGCGGCCGCCGCGCGCGGCGTGGAGTTGCGCCGACTGCACGAGCACACGCGGCAGGCGCTCGACGCGCACGCGCAGACACGCTCGGCACGCCCGGGTGATGAGCTCCCGCGTGGCGAGGACGTCGCAATCGCTCTGGGCAAGCTGCAGGACGAGCTGCAGGCGCCGCTGACGCTCGTCGACGAGGCGATCTCCGACCAGGAAGCGTTTCACCAGTACGTTCGCTTTGACACGCCCAGCAGCTATCTCAACGCGCAGGGCGGCTCGCTTGGGATGTCGATGCCAGCGAGCATCGGGCTCAAGTTGGCCGCCGGCGGCGCGCGGACAGTCGTCAACACCGTCGGTGACGGAACGGCCCTGTTCTACCCGCACAGCTGGTGGACTATCAGGAAGTTCGACGTCGCGGTGCTGTTCATCGTGACCAACAACCATGAGTACAAGACGCTTCAACTGGGGCGCCAGCTGATCGAGCGCACCTACCACTGGAAACCGGCCGGAGATGCCTGGTACCTGCGCCTGCAGACGCCGCCGGTGAGCTTCGTCGAGCTCGCCGCGTCATTCGGCGTTGAAGGCGCGCTGGTCTCCCGCTTGGACGAGCTGGAAGACCGGCTGCGCGAGGGCCTCGCCGCGGTGGCGGCCGGCAGCCCGTTCGTGGTCGAGATCCTCACCGACGGCTCCCTCGATCCCGCTGGCGGTGGCTATCGTAGCGCCCGATGCTGATCGCCATCGACGGTCCCGCCGGGGCGGGCAAGTCCACCGTGGCTCGTGCGCTGGCGCGCGGGCTTGGCTTGACCTATCTGGACAGCGGCGCCATGTATCGCTGCGTGGCGCTCATGGCGCTGGAGCGCGGAGGGGGGGCGCTGCCCGAGCGCGCCGGAGCGCTGGGCGAACTGGCCGCGGCTGCCACGATCGAGCTCGGCGCCACGCCCGTGGGCGCGAGCAGTCGGGTGCTGCTCGACGGGCGCGACGTGACCGAGGAGATTCGCGCGCCGGAGGTCTCCGAGGCGGCGTCGGTCGTGGCCGCCGACCTGGCTGTGCGGGAGGTGATCGTGGCAAAGCAGCGCGAGCTGATCGCCCACGGCGACTGGGTTGCCGAGGGACGCGACATCGGCACAGTCGTTGCGCCGGACGCGGCGCTCAAGGTGTTCCTCACAGCCGACCCGCGCGAGCGAGCACGCAGGCGGGCTGCCCAGCTAGGCGCCAACGTGGAGACGGTACTCGCCGAGCAGACCATGCGCGACGAGCGCGACAGCACACGTGTGCACAGCCCCCTACGCGCGGCCGCGGGTGCGCTGACGCTCGACACCACCGGCCTCAGCGCCGAGCAGGTCGTGGAGCGGATTGCCGAGCTCGCACGCACTCGGTAGTCATACTGGCGCGATGAAGGTTGCCGTCGTCGGCTATCCGAACGTGGGTAAGTCCTCGCTCATCAACCGCCTCACGGGGACCCGTGAGGCGGTCGTCCACGAGCGTCCTGGTGTGACACGCGACCGCAAGGAGCTCGACTGCGAGTGGAACGGACGCCAGTTCAAGCTGATCGACACCGGCGGCGTAGACTTCGAGGACCAGGACCCGCTCGCCGGTTCGATTCGCGAGCAGGCGCACGCGGGTCTCGCGGACGCCCAGGTGGCGGTCCTGGTCGTCGACGCCCGCGCCGGGGTGCGCCCGGGGGATGAGGAGATGGCTGACCTGCTGCGTCGCTCGCCGCTGCCGAGCATTGTCGCCGCCAACAAGTGCGATGGCGTTGCCGAGCTGCCGCTCGCGGCCGAGTTCCACCGGCTCGGCCTGGGCGAGCCGGTGCCCGTCTCCGCGGCTCAAGGTCTCGGCTCGGGCGACCTGCTCGACCGCATCGTGGCGCTGCTGCCGCCGGGCGACTTTGAGCCCGAGCACGACGCCGTACGGCTCGCCGTGATCGGCAGGCCCAACGTCGGCAAGTCCTCGCTCGTCAACCGTTTTCTGGGGGAGGAGCGGGTGATCGTCTCGGAGATCGCCGGTACCACGCGCGACGCAATCGACACGCCGTTGCAGGTAGGCGAGCGCCGGCTGATCCTCCTCGACACCGCCGGGATGCGTCGCCAATCGAAGGTCGTCGACTCGGTTGAGTACTACACCGCCCTGCGCTCGCAGCGCGCGGCTGAACGAGCGGACGTGGCGCTGGTGGTGTGCGACGCCTGCGATGGCGTCACCGCGCAGGATCTGCGCATCGCCGAGCTGGCGATGAAGGCCGGCTGTGCGACCGCGATCGTCCTCAACAAGTGGGACACACAAGCCGATTTCCGCTCGGAGCAGGCCCACAGCGACGCCGGCGCAGGACTCGATCTCGATCACGAGCGAGCGCGCGTGGCCGAAAAGCTCCGCTTGCGCCCGCGTGTGCTCACCGTCAGTGCTAAGACTGGCCGCCACGTGGCGCGGCTGTTGAGTGAGGCGATCGCACTCGGCGATCGCGTCGGCGGGCGTATTCCCACCCCGGAGCTCAACCGCTTCCTCGCGGAGGCCGTCCAGGCCCGCCAGCCGCCGGTCGGCACACGCCGGGGCTCCAGCCAGCATCGCCTAAAGCTGATCTACATGGCCCAGATTGGTGAGCGGCCGCCCCGCTTCGCCATTCAGGTCAACTCCCGCGCGCGCGTTACGCGCGACTACGCCTACTTCTTGGAGAACCGCCTGCGCGCTCGCTACGGGATGGACGGCGTGCCGCTGATCATCGATTTTGTCGAGCGTGGCCAGCGCGGGCGTGCCCGCGCCGCATAGACTCTGCGACTCGCGCCAACCTGCCCGGCGGCAAGCCGTTCCCTCGACCACCCACGATCCCGGAGCTAATCCCGCAAGACATGACTGAGCTAACCGAGAACGAGTTCCTGTTCACCTCCGAGTCGGTCACGGAGGGCCACCCCGACAAGATCGCCGACCAGATCTCTGACGGGGTTCTCGACGCCGTCCTTGCGGATGACCCGTACGGCCGCGTAGCCTGCGAGACACTCGTCAACACCGGGCTGATCGTCGTATCTGGAGAGATCTCGACCGACACCTACGTGGACATCCAGGAAATCGCACGCGAGACCGTGCGGCGGATCGGCTACGACAACGCTGCCTACGGCTTCGATTGCGACACCTGCGCGGTGATCAACGCGATCGACAAGCAGTCGCCGGACATCGCCCAGGGCGTCGACGCCGCGTACGAGACGCGCCACGATCCAGCCGACGAAGACGAGTTGGACGTTGCCGGGGCAGGCGACCAGGGGATGATGTTCGGCTATGCCTCGACCGAGACCGACGAGCTCATGCCACTTCCGATCTCACTGGCGCACAAGCTCGCCAAGCGCCTGTCGGAGGTCCGCAAGGGAGACGTGCTCCCGTATCTACGTCCCGACGGCAAGACTCAGGTGACAGTCCGCTATCAGGACGGGCGCCCGGTGGAGATCGAGAAGATTCTGATCTCTACCCAGCACGCCGACGGGATCGACGCCGAGACCCTGATCAAGCCCGACCTGCTGGAGCACGTGCTGCGCCCGGTGCTGCCCGCGGAGCTCTACGACGAGAAGAAGCTCCTGCGCAATTTCCTGGTCAATCCCACCGGCCGCTTCGTGATCGGCGGTCCGATGGGCGACTGCGGGCTGACGGGCCGCAAGATCATCGTCGACACCTACGGCGGCATGGCCCGTCACGGCGGCGGCGCCTTCTCGGGCAAGGACCCCTCCAAGGTTGACCGCTCGGCGGCCTACGCGGCGCGCTGGGTGGCTAAGAACATCGTCGCTGCCGGTCTGGCCGACCGAGCCGAAGTGCAGGTTGCCTACGCGATCGGCGTCTCGCACCCGGTGTCGGTGATGATCGAGACCTTCGCCACCGAGAAGGAGGATCGTACGCGCGCCCAGATCGCGCGCGCCGTCGACGAGGTCTTCGACCTGCGCCCCGGGGCGTTCAGGGAGGAGCTCAAACTGCACCGCCCGATTTACCAGAAGACCGCGGCCTACGGCCACTTCGGTCGCGACGATCACGACTTCACCTGGGAGAAGACAGACAAGGCCGCCGCGCTGCGCGCGGCCTGCGGCCTCTGACCGGCAGGCTCAAGGATCAGGGCGTCAGCGTGATCGAGCGGCAGGGACGGTATTCGGCGGGTGTCGGCCGGCCGGCCTGTCTGGTTGTGGTCGTGTTGACTCTCGCCGTCTGCTGTGTGGCGCAGTCGGCGAACGCGTCTACGGGCACGCGCGGTCCATCCGGCGGGTCGAGGATCACCAGGCGGGCGGCGGGTAGAGACCACGCTCGCCACACCCCACGCATCGCGGCGCGCTCTCCGCATGCGCATGTCGCGATCGTCGGTGGCAGCGAAATCGAAGTCCATAGCGCCCCGTGGCAGGTTGCGGTCTACTCCGAGTCCGGAGGCCTGGTGAAACTGTGCGGCGGCACGATCATCGACCTCAGCCACATCCTCACCGCGGCCCACTGCATGTTCGACGAGGAAACCGGAGAGCGCATACCCGCCGATGAGGTTGCGGTGTTCGCCGGAACATCGCACTTCGACTTCCTCACGGTGAAGCTCAGCGAAGGCAGCGCTGTGGCGAGCGTGCGCGTGCACCCTTATTACGAAATTCAGAGCAGCACGGACGCGGATGACATCGCAGTATTGACGCTCCCCTCGCCGCTGGAGGCGAGCGCGACCGTCCAGCCGATCGGACTGGATGGCGCCTTCTCGACCCCACCGGAAGGCACGGCGGTCAACCTCACGGGGTTCGGGCGCGAGCAACCGACACAGGAGCCCAATGGCAATCTTTACTCGCTGGGGTTCACCGTGAACTATAGCCGTGTCTGCGGCGGCGAAGCGGACGCTCTGTTCGTCTGCGCGAGCACCCCAGGAGGCTCCTCGTGCTTCGGAGACAGCGGCAGCCCGCTCACAAGTATTGGGTCCACTCCGGCCCTGGTTGGCATCCTCGACTTTGGCGACGTTGTCGCGGGCGAGGAAGAATGCAGTGACGGAGAGGTCCATGGGTTCGCAAATGTCGCGGCTCCCGAGATCACGGATTTCATCGAAGGCAGCGAAGAACCACCGAGAGCACCGCGGGGCGGGCACACGGCGATCGGCGGAGTGCCCGAGGTCGGGCACTCCCTCACATGCGAACACGGCAGCTGGACCGGCAACCCAAGCTATACCTACGTCTTCCTTGACAGTGCGAGCGGCGCCGTTCTGCAGCGGGGCGAATCGCCCACCTACCTAGTGCCAGCTAACGAGGCAGGGGGGAGCGTTCTCTGCGAAGTGCTAGCCAGCAATGCGGGCGGCACCGGCGTCGGACGCACCCCCAGCTTGGGGCCGATCGTTGCTCCCCCGACACCTGAAGTCAAGCCCGCACCTGAACCGCCGAGCGTCGCACCTCTCATCAGCACGGTGGCACTCGATGCGAGCAACGTAGCCGTGCAGGGCGGCATGGCGGCGGTGAAGCTCACATGCCGCGGGAGCGCCATCTGCCGCGGAACTCTGAGGCTCACGGTGAGGCGCACGATCGAGCGAAGGGGCATCAAGAAACTGCAGACCGTGTCGATCGGCACACGCACCTTCACGGTCACCGACGGACACACGGCCACCGTGAAGGTCAGGCTTACGACCGTCGGGCGCAGCCTGCTCGGCGCTGGTCGTGGGCGTCTACGCGCAGGCCTGGCGATCCTCGGGTTCGCCACCGACCCGACCATGGCACAGAGCCATCACATTCGGCTCGTGCAGCAGAAGCTCTACGCGAAGGGGTAGCAAGCCGCTCGCGCCGCGTCGCGTCGGCCTCTGACCGGTATAGGCTCTAGGGTCAGGCGGTGTCCGCCATCGCCCAGGTCGAGCCGATGACTACGGCCCGCGCCCTGCGCGGGCCTTTTGACTACAGACTCCCCGAGGAGCTCCGGGCCGGTGTGGACGTAGGCTCGATGCTGGTCGTGCCGTTCGGCCGTCGGCAGGTGCTCGGCGTCGTCGTTGGCCTGGCCGATAGCAGCGAGGTCGCTGAAGAGAAGCTGCTCGCGCCCCTGCGGGCGCTGGAGCTCGGCGTGCCCGTCGACCTGGTGGCGCTGGCCGAATGGATCGCCGCCGAGTACTGCTCCACAATCGCGCGCGCGCTCGGCCTGGTGTTGCCGCCGGGGGCCGCGCGCCGGTTGAGCGGGCGCAAGCGGCGCGCGGTGGCCCGTCCGCGCCACCAGGCGGTGGGTGCGCGCAGTCCGCACGCGCCCGAGCTCACGCTCGACCAGGAGGCCGTGCTCGCGCCCATCATCGCTGCGCTGTCAACGTGTCGCGCCGAGCAGCGGCTGCTGCACGGCGTGACCGGGTCAGGCAAGACCGAGGTCTATCTGCGCGCCGCGCACGCCGCGCTGGAGCAAGGTCGCGGTGCGATCGTGCTGGTGCCCGAGATCGTGCTCACGCCGCAGATCGTCGGGCGTTTCATCGAACGCTTCGGCGACACCGTCGCCGTGCTGCACTCGCGGCTGACACCCGGCCAACGCTACGCGGAGTGGCGCCGCCTGCGCGCGGGAGAGGCGCGGGTGTGCGTGGGGCCGCGCTCGGCCGTGTTCGCGCCGATCGAGGGACTCGGGCTGATCGTCGTCGACGAGGAGCACGACGCCTCCTACAAGCACGAGGGCGACCCCCGCTACGACGCCCGCGACGTGGCCGCCGAGCGTGCCGAGCGCGTCGGTGCGGTGCTGCTGCTGGGCAGCGCCACGCCGCGCCCGGAGAGCGTTCAGCGTCTATCCGCGAGCGTTCTACCCCGCCGCGTTGACGGCCGGGCGCTGCCCGCTGTGCAGGTGCTGGACATGCGGGGCGAGATTCAGGGGCTGCATCCGCTCACAGCCCAAGCGCTCGCTGAGGTCCGCGTCGCGCGTGAGAAGGCGATCGTGCTGCTCAACCGCCGCGGCTGGTCGAACTTCCTCTCCTGCCGCTCCTGCGGGCGCGTGTGGAGTTGTCCGGACTGCGACGTCGCGCTCGTGCTGCACCGCGGCGGTGGATATCTCGCGTGTCACCACTGTGGCCACCGCGAGCCGGCGCCGGCGCGCTGCTGCGAGTGCTCTTCCATCTCCGTCGCCCGTCACGGCGCCGGCACCGAACGCGTGCAGCACGATCTGGCACGCGTCTTCGACGACGGCGGCTTCCCAGTGTTTCGCCTCGACGCAGACGTGGTCGGCGCGGGCGCCGATAGCGACGTCGGCGCGCTCCTGCGCCGCTTCGAGACGGCCAAGTGTGGTGTGCTGATCGGCACCCAGATGGTCGCCAAGGGCCACGACTTTCCCGACGTGAGTCTCGGGGTAGTGCTCGACGCCGATGCCACTCTGCGCTTTCCCGATTTCCGCGCCGAGGAGCGCACGTTTGCGCTGATCGCCCAGCTTGCCGGGCGCGCTGGGCGGGGTGGCCACGGACGGGTGCTGGTGCAGACGATCGCGCCCGACGCCCGCGCTATCGCTCACGCTGCCCATCACGACAGCCACGGCTTCATCGCGGGGGAGCTCGAGCGCCGCCGCGCGCTGCACTACCCGCCGTTCTCCCACTTGATCAGGATCATCTGCTCCGCCGTCGAGTCCGAGCGCGCACGCGCCGCCGCGGGCGCGGTGCGGGAATCGCTTGCGGATTGGCTATGCGGCGCCGAGACGAGCGCGGGGGAGGGGACGAGCGTCGGCGAGAACCCAGCCGGCGGCGCTGGGCCGGTCGTACTCGGCCCAGCCGCTCTCTTTCGTCTGCGTGGCCGCGAGCGCCAAGTGCTGGTGGTAAAGGCCGCCGAGCGTCGTCCCGCGGTACAGGCCGTGGGTGAGGCCATGCGGCGCGTGGCTGGCACGCGCGCACACGCTGGGGTGCACTTCAGCGTAGATGTCGATCCGCAGTAGGTCGGCCGCCACACGGCGGGCAACGACGCGTGGAGCCGGGCGAGGACGGACAAGGAGAGTGCATACTTGCCACGAGTTCCGGCATCTGGTACCTTCTCGCGATTCGCGGCCAACCACATGGAGGGCGGTACTGGTGGGGACTATTGGAAGGTCTGACGCCGCGCGGTGCGCTCGCGCGATGGACGCCGTGGCGAATCACGGCAAGGGCTGAGTCACGGGACGGTTAACTCCAGCGTGCGGCGTACGGACTCTCCGTAGCGCCGGCAGTGCTCGCCGGCTGTGGCTGCTCGGCGCGCTCTCGGTCGTCGTCTTTCTGCTCATGCCTGCAGCCGGCGCCGTCGCTGTTGAAGCGACGGGAGCGATCGAAGGCAAAGTGACCGAAGCCTCCTCGCACATGCCGCTGCCGGGGATCGAGGTCTGTGCGATCACGACCAATTTCGAATTGCTTGGCGAAGAAGAAAGCGAATATGAACATGCCTTCGGCTGCGCAAAGACCGGCCCCGCTGGTGAATATAAGGTCTCGGAACTGCGCCCGGAAAGCTACTTCGTGGAGTTCTTTGCGCCTGGAGGCAAACTGAACTTCGTTGCCCAGCTTTATGACGGCAAGCTCGAACTGAGCGAAGCAAGCCACGTGTCGGTGGTGGCTGAAAAGACGACCCCCGATATAGACGCGGAACTCTCGCCGGGCGGGGAAATAGCCGGCAGGGTAACCGACGCCGCGACGGGGGCTCCGGTCGGTGAAGCGGTTGCGTGTGCGCTCAGGGCCAACGCCAAAGGGTCCGTCGAAGCGGTGTCGTGTGCAGTCAGCGAAGCGAACGGCGAATATACGATCCGCGGACTCCCGAGCGGAGCCTACAAACTCGGGTTCATCGCGGCGGGCTTTGGGACCCAGTACTACAACGGGAAGTCCTCGGAAGCCGAAGCGGAATCTGTGTCGGTTGTTGCTCCCGAGCTCACACAGGGAATCGACGCTGCTCTGGAGCCGGGAGGCCCCCCAGTCCCTGCGCCCGGCTCCACGTCCCCGGAAGCCACACCCACTTCCAAGCTTCCGGGTGCCCTCACGACTCCATCGTCCTCGTCCTCGGACGCAACCCTCTCGCTCGCTGGCACGCGCGTCGCCGTCGCGCGCAACGGCGACGCGCTCGTGAAAGTTGATTGCGCCGGCGCTGTTACCTGCCGCGCGAAACTAACGCTCAAGACGAAGAGGATGGTCACGGTCAAAGGCAGGAGGACGCTGCGCACCGTTACGATCGGGACAAGTGTGATCCTGTCGATCGCCGCTGGCGAGAAGGCGACCGCGCAGATCAAGCTCGACTCTGCAGGGCGCGGCTTGCTGAGCGCCGATCACGGGCGTCTCGACGTCGAGCTTGCGCTTGTGACTCCCGGACGCAGGCAGGATCACAGTGTGGTGCTCGTCGAGCGGACGAGCCACGGCAAGAGGTAGCTCGAGCTTCGCGGTTGCCTGAGGCAATGTCAGATTCATGAGGAGGATGTGAGGATGGATGCACTGCGTGCCCGACGTGTGGGGCTGAGAACAGGGGCCGCGCTCGCGGCGCTTCTCTGCTGTCTGATCGCCGTCCCTAGCGCGCGGGCGTCCTTGACGCCGGCGTCCAAGGGGACCCGCTATGCGAAGGTCAGCCGGGTGTGTCCGGTTCCGAAGCCGGGAAGCGCGACGTGTCTCGCGCTCGTGCGCGTTCCGGTGTCCGCTGCTGCGGCTGGCGAGGCCGGGGTCAGGCCCTACACAGTCAACGATGGAGCCACCCAATCAGGACCGGCGGGCGGCCTGACGCCGGCGCAGCTGGCGAGCGCCTACGGATATGACCCGACGGCAGGCGGGTCCGGACAGACGATCGCGATCGTCGACGCCTACGACGACCCGAACATCGAAGAGGACCTCGCCACGTTCGATAGCGAGTACGAGATCGCCGCGTGCACGAAGGCCAACGGCTGCTTCGCCAAGGTCTCTCAGACAGGAAGCACAACGTCGTTGCCAAAAGCAGACACAGAAGGCTGGTCGGTCGAGATCTCGCTCGACGTGGAGATGGCGCACTCGGCCTGCCCTAACTGCAAGATCCTGCTCGTCGAGGCCAACAACGCAAGCTTCGAGAACCTCGCCGCGGCGGTGAGCGAGGCGGCCACCCTTGGTGCGACCGAGATCTCCAACTCCTATGGCGGCCCTGAGGCAGAACTCGGCGCGACCGAAAAGGCCGCGTACAACCATCCCGGTGTCGTGATCGCGGCGGCGACAGGCGACGACGGCTATGACGGCTGGACGGTGTTGAACGAAGGCCTCGAACCCCCTGCCCGGCCGAACCTGCCTGCATCGCTGCCAACGGTCGTGGCGGTCGGTGGGACGACACTACATCTCACCGAAGACGGGAAGCGGGAAAACGAGACGATATGGAACGGCAACGGTCCGCTCGATGAAAACGAAGACGAAGGAGCAACGGGCGGGGGCTGTAGCACGATGTTCACGGCCCAGCCCTGGCAACAGAACGCGACCGGCTTCGCGGCGACCGGCTGCGGCGACAAACGGCTTGCCGCCGACGTCGCGGCCGTCGCGAACCCGCGCACAGGCTTTGACATCTACGACACTTACAACTGCGGTAAAAGGTGCGAAGAATTCAAACGCGGCCAAGACTGGCTGACGGTCGGCGGCACGTCGCTGGCCACGCCGCTGATCAGCTCGCTCTATGCCCTCGCCGGCGGCAGCGACGGGATCAGCTATCCGTCGCTAACGCTGTACGGCCATCTCGGTGACTCGTCCTCTCTCTATGACGTCACCGAAGGCGGCAACGGCATCTGTGACGACGACGGCTTGGCGTGCGAAGCGAACCTGATCTTCGGGGTGCGGGTCGACTGCGAAGGCACCACCGCCTGCAATGCCGCCCCTGGATTCGACGGGCCCTCCGGCGTTGGCACACCGAACGGGCTCAGTCTGTTCAAACCACTGTTGCCCAGCGCCGCGATCACGCCGCCCAGTTCGGCCAAGGCCGGCATCGCCGCGAGCTTCAGCGGCGACGCCTCCAGCGACCCCTATCCCGGTGGGTCGATCTCGAGCTACTCGTGGAACTGGGGTGATGGCACGCCCGTCAGCAGCGGGGCTGCGCCGACGCACACCTATGCCGCGCCCGGTGAGTACACCGTGACGCTCACGGTCACCGACAACTACGGCCTGATGAGTGTGCCCGTCACGCAGTCGCTTACGGTGGCCGCAGGAGAAGCCGCGAGCACGACCCACCAAGAAGAAACGCCCACCAAATCGCCTACCAACTCGGGCGCCCAGGGAGTGAGTGGCTTTCAGGCGGGCCTCGCCCCGCCGGTTCCCGATGCGCAGCTGGCGAGCACCTCGCTCCAGGTGAGCTCCTCGGGCACCGTGACACTGAAGATCAGCTGCCCTGCCGGTGAGAGCAGCTGCTCGGGCAGTATCACGCTGCGCACGCTCAACGCCGTGATCGCTGGTGGGCCGGCCGCGAGGAAGAAACCCTCCGTGCTGACGCTCGCCGTGGGGTCGTTTACGGTGCTCGGCGGCCGGGTGCGCGCGGTGACGCTGCACCTGTCGGCGAAGGCGCGTGTGCTGCTGGCACGATCCCACACGCTGCGCGCCCGGGCTACGCTCGTCGCCCACGCTCCGCAGGGCGCCAGCCACACTACGCGGACGATCGTCACGCTGCGCGCGCCAAAGCCACGAGGACACAGCGGCTGAGCGTCCCCGCAGAGGGACGGCCCGCGCGAGGCTAGCCCGCTGCTCATAAACTCAGGCGGACAATGGCCGAAGATGACCGCACAGCCGAGGAGGACACATCGCTCGAGCTCCGGACGCCGAGCTCTGAGGAGGCCGACGTGGAGGTCGAGCGCGAGCAGGACGCGCCCGAGCCCGCCGAGCTCGACCCGGAGACACGCGCCCGCCGCGACGCGGCGCTGCGCCACGTGCGCAAGTTCGGCGACCCAGTGCTGCGCGCCACCGCGCTGCCGGTAGCGCGCTTCGACGATGACCTGAAGGCCGAGGTGCAGCGGATGGGCGAGCTGATGCACGACGCGCTGGGGGTTGGGCTCGCCGCCACCCAGCTCGGGGTGCTACATCGTGTGCTCGTGTACAAGGCCTACGTTGATGATCCGGTCACCGCGCTCGTCAACCCCGTCCTGGAGTGGATGAGCGAGGAGCTCGAGACCGCCGAGGAGGGGTGTCTCAGCCTGCCGGGAGTGCACGTCGAGGTGGAGCGCCACGCGCGCGTGCGGGTGCGTGGACAGGATGAGACCGGCGAGCCGCTCGAGATCGAAGCCGAGGGGCTGGAGGCACGGGTGATCCAGCACGAGATCGATCACCTCAACGGCATGCTCGTGCTCGATCGCATCTCGCGCGAGGCGCGCAAGGAGGCGATGCGCGCGATGCGCGCGGCGCACCCTGAAGGGCACGGGTATCCTGAAGGGCACAGGTCGGAGTCGGCCGAGGATCGCTCGGCGGACGTCGCCTAGCGCAGGCGGCGGGGCCTAACGCGTTGAGCACGGTCTTCATTGGCACTTCTGAGTTCGCCGCAGCGGTGCTCGAGCGCTTGGCGCATAGCGACACGCACCGCCCGGCGCTCGTCATCACGCGTCCCGATCGACCGCGCGGTCGCGGCAGGCGCCTGTCCTCGCCGCCGGTCGCCGTGAGCGCGCGGGGGCTCGGGATTCAGCTAGAGCAGCCGCCGAACGTAAACGAGCCGCAGGCCAGGGCGCTGATCGCACGTGCGCTGGGAGTGAGCCCTGCCGGCGAGGCTGCCAGTCCCACCAGCAGGCCGGTCGTAGGTACCGCCGCGGCAGGCTCTACGCACACGGTCGTGGTGTGTGCGTTCGGTGCGTTGATCAAGGAGCCGCTGCTCTCCGAGCACGAGCTGCTGAACGTGCATCCCTCGCTGCTGCCGCGCTGGCGCGGAGCCGCGCCGATCGAGCGCGCGATCATGGCGGGCGATGCCCGCACGGGCGTCTCGATCATGCGCCTGACCGCGGGCCTGGACAGCGGCCCCGTGTGCCTTGCCGGGGTCGAGCCGATCCGCCCCGACGACAGCTACGGCTCGCTGGCCGCGCGGCTGCAGGAGCTCGGCGGGGAGCTGCTCGTACGCGCGCTCGGTCAGGCTCCGCCGTTCGTTGAGCAGCCGCAAGAGGGCATCACCTACGCCGAGAAGCTCGGCCCCGCCGACCGCCTGCTCGACCCCGCGAGGCCTGCGGTAGAGCTCGAGCGCGTTGTACGCGCGCTGCACCCACATATCGGCGCGCGCGTCGCGCTCGCCGATGGGACCCTGCTGGGAGTACACCGCGCGGCGCTGCTCGCCGACGACGCGCTGCTCGACAACGCCGCGGCAAACGACGACGACGTGACCCACGTGCACGCGAGTGGCGCAGGCGCGCAGGCACGCGGCGAGCCAGTCCCCAGCGTGCGCGATGGTCGCCTGCTGCTCGACTGCGCCCCCGGTGTGCTCGAGCTGCTGGTCGTGCAGCCACCGGGCGGACGTGCGATGGACGCCTCGGCGTATCTACGCGGTCACGGATTACCGGGGCGCCGGTAGGCGGTCGCATAGGGCGGAGGCGCGATGCCCACACGCAGCCGCGAGTCAGGCTCGGGCGCACGCGCTTGGCTCGACAGTGGGATCACGCCCGCCCATGCGGGCAGCGCATAGTCCTCCTCGTCGTCCAGCGGTCCACCGCTGCGGAGCTTCGCGGAGGCCTCGTCGATCGGGATCGCGAGCACCGATGTCGCCTTCAGCTCGTTCTCGGTAGGCGCGCGGACGTCATTCCAGCGGCCAGGCACGATGTGCTCGACGACCGCCCGCATCGCCGCACGCTTCTCGTCGAGATCCGCAACGGCTGTGGCCTGCCCGATCAGCATCGCCGAGCGATAGTTGGCCGAGTGGTGCATCGCTGAGCGCGCGAGCACGAGCCCGTCGATCAGCGATACCGTCAGGCACGCCGGCGCACCCCCGGCGAGCGCTCGCAGCGTGCGACTGGCGGTCGAGCCGTGGCAGTAGACGAGATCGCCACTGCGGGCGTGCAGCGTCGGGATCACGAACGGCTGGCCGTGCTCGTCGACGATGCCGAGGTGGGCGATCAGCGCCTCGTCGAGGATCGCGTCGATCACACTGCGGTCGTAGTTGCCGCGTTCACGCTTGCGGCGCAGCCGCACACGCTCGGAAGGGGGCGGTGCGGGGGTTGCCTGGACCGGCGGCTGGGCGGACACGTCGTCCTCCTCTCTATAAGTATAAAATCTGTAATAGTACAAACCTGTGACTGAACTGAAACAGTATCGGATCAAGGCTGGCAGCGCAGCGGAGCTCGTCCGCGGCATCGAGCGCGGTGTCGCCAGCGGCGCGCTCGTTCCCGGACAGCGCCTGCCCTCCGTGCGGCGCCTCGCGGTGCAGGTTGGGCTCAGCCCAGCGACCGTCGCGGCCGGCCTCGCCGAGCTGCGCCGGCGCGGGGTCGTGCTGAGCGAGCCGCGGCGTGGCACCCGCATCGGCGAGGGTCCACCGATCGGATCGCCGCGCGCGCCCTTGCCGGTGCCGCCGGGTGCACGCGAGCTCTCGCGTGGCAACCCCGACCCGGCGCTGCTACCCGATCTCGCCGATGCCCTGCGCCGCTGCGAGCTGCCCGCGCGCCTCTACGGCGAGCCCCAGGCACTGCCCGAACTGCTGGAGCTCGCGCGCGAGCAACTGCGCGCAGACGGCATCCCTCCCGAGCATCTGTGCATCGTCAGCGGCACCATGGACGCGATCGAGCGGGTCATCGCGGCCCACCTGCGCCCCGGCGACCGGGTCGCAGTCGAGAACCCCGGCTACGCGGCGCTGTATGACCTGCTTCGCGCCCAGGGTCTCGTGCTCGAGCCGGTCGCGGTCGACGACCGCGGGATGCTCGCCGCCGATCTGCATACCGCCCTCAGTAAGGGCGCGGTCGCCGCCGTCATCACGCCCCGCGGTCAGAACCCCACCGGTGCGGCGCTCGATCGTGGACGTGCGCAGGAGTTGAGTGCGGTATTCGGCGAGTTCCCACACGCGCTGTTGATCGAAGACGACCACCTCGGACCGGTCGCCGGCAGCGAGCTGCACACCATCGTCATCGACCGCGAGCGCTGGGCGGCCACGCGCTCGGTGGCCAAGGCGCTCGGGCCCGACCTGCGCCTCGCCGTGCTGGCAGGCGACGCCCAGACCATCGCCCGCGTGCAGGGGCGCCAGCAGTGCGGGCCCGGCTGGGTCAGCCATATCCTGCAGACGCTCGTGCTCGGGCTGTGGCGCGACGCCGCCGTGCAGGCGCTCGTGGCGCACGCGAGCGCAACCTACACGCAACGGCGCGAGCGCCTGCTGGCGTGTCTGGCACGCGAGGGAGTGCGCGCGCACGGCGCGTCGGGCCTGAACGTGTGGATTCCGGTGCAAGAGGAAACGGCCATCGTCGGCGCGCTGCTGCAGTGCGGCTGGGTGCTGGCAGCGGGGGCGCCCTACCGCCTGCCCGGCAGCACGCCGGGTGTGCGCGTCACCACTGCGACGCTCACCGAGCAGGAGGCCGCGCGGCTGGCGGGCGACCTGGCGGAGATCCTCGCCCCAAGCGCCCTCAGCCGCAGCGGATAGCCGATCATGCCCGCTATGTCCAGCCCGCCCACCGCGACGATCGCCCCCGCGCGCCGCTGCGCCTACACCGTCCTGCGCCGCGTGTTCGAGCACGGTGCCTACGCCGACCGCGCGCTCACGGCAGAGGCCGCGCAGCTCGATCCGCGCGACCGCGCGCTGGCGATGCGCCTGGCCTACGGCGCCGTTCAGCGCAAGGGCACGCTCGACCATCTGATCGAGCAGCTCGCCGAGCGCCCTCACGGACAGCTCGACCCGCCGCTGCTGGCCGCGCTCAGGCTGGGACTGTATGAGCTGCTGTACCTGCGCGGCGCTCCCGACTATGCCGTCGTCACCGACGCCGTTGAGCTCGCCAAGGCGCACGGGCGCGCCGGCCACGGCCTCGTCAACGCCGTGCTCCGCCGCGCCGCGCGCGAGGGGCCCGATGCGCTGCTGGCAACGCTCGCCGACGGTACACCGCAGCAGGCCGCTGTCAAGCACTCCCATCCCGAGTGGATCGCCCGCCTGTGGTGGGAGTCGCTTGGCTCCGAGCAGGCACGCGCGCTGATGGCCTGCGACAACGAGCCGCTGGAGGTGGCGCTGCGGGCGAACACGCTCGTCACCGACGCCGCCACGCTCGCCGGCGAGCTACCCGTGCGTACACACCTCGACCCGGACATCCCGGAGGCGCTCGTGCTGGAGGAGGCGTTCGACGTGCACAGCTCGGCGCTGTGGCGAGAGGGCTGGTTTCACGCGCAGTCGCGGGCGGCGATGCTCGTCGCGCGCGCGCTCGACCCGGCCCCCGACGAGCATGTGCTCGACCTGTGCGCCGCACCCGGCGGCAAGACCACACATCTGGCCGCGCTCATGCAGGGTCGCGGTGAGCTGCTCGCGGTCGAGCGCAACCCGCGCCGCGCGGGCAGTCTGGTGCGCACCACACAGCGGCTGCGTGCCGCCAATGTCATCGTCGAGGTCGCCGACGCCGAATGCTGGTCGCGTTCAGGGCGGGATCCGGACATCCCGGCATTCGACCGCGTGCTCGTCGATCCGCCCTGCTCGGGGCTCGGCACGCTGCAAGCGCGCGCCGATCTGCGCTGGCGCGTGACGCCCGCGGCGATCGGCGAAATGGCGCACACCCAGGCCCGGATCCTCGCCGCGGGAGCCGCCGCTGTCCGTCCGGGGGGCGTGCTTGTCTACTCTACGTGCACGATCTCTCCGACTGAGAATGAGCTTCTGATCGCTGACTTTCTGGACTCCCACCCCGAATTCGGTCTCGACGATCTCGCCAACACCGCCGGTGCGCAGCGCATCGCCGATGCGCCCGGCATGCTGCAGACGCTACCCCACCGCGACCGCACCGCCGGCTTCTTCATCGCCCGCCTGCGAAAGAGCTGAGCGATGGGCGAGGAGCCGCAGACGCCGGCCAAGGCCGCGATCGACCTCGGGCCGCAGTGCCCGAACTGCGGCGAGCCATGGCTACGCCCGACGAACCTCCCCGGACGCTACCGCTGCGTGTACTGTCTGCATCGCTTCGAGCTCACCTCGGTGTGTCCGAACTGCGGCGAGCACTCCACGATCGTGAGGATGTCCTCGACCGCGATCATGAAGTGCAACAACTGCGGCGACTCCATGCTCCAAGCCGTATGAGCGTCGAGCCACGCGAGCTGCTGCGCGGGGTGCGCGTGGCGCCGTCGATCCTGTCCGCGGACTTCGGGCGGCTGCGCGAGCAGGTTTCAGAGGTGCTGGCGGCGGGGGCGCGCGTGATCCATGTCGATGTCATGGACGGGCATTTCGTACCGCCGATCACGCTTGGGCCGCTGATCGTGGCGGCGCTGGCGGAAACGGTCCGCGAGGCGGGGGGAATGCTCGATCTGCATCTGATGATCGAGCGACCGGAGCGGCAGGTGAGCGAGTTCGTCAAAGCGGGCGCCCACTCGATCACCGTTCACGCTGAGGCCACGCCGCAGCTCGCCTATGCCGTGCACCTGATTCGCGAGGGTGGCGCGTGTGTCGGCGTGGCGGTCAACCCGGGCACGCCGGTCGCGGCGCTGTCAGAGCTCGTCGGCGCCATCGACGTTGCGCTGTGCATGACCATCAACCCAGGCTGGGGTGGACAGGCGTTCATCGGGCGCTCGCTGGAGAAGCTCCCACGAGTTCGTGCGCTCGTCGGCGAGGGCGTCGCGGTCGAGGTGGACGGTGGCATCGATGCCACGACCGCCCCGTCCTGTCAGCGGGCGGGCGCAAGCCTGTTCGTGGCGGGCTCGGCGATATTCGGCGCGAAGGACCCAGGCGAGGCCTACGCGGCGATCGCCCGCTCGCTCACCTCAAGCTGACGGCGCCGGCGGTACCCACTGAGGCGTCGAGCTGTCTGCTTCCTCGCCGGTAGAGCGCCGCAAGCAGCAGCGCGAGCAGCGCGGTCGCGCCGGCGTAGCCGATCTCCGCTCGCAGCAGCTGTTCGCCCACCGGTGCGATCAGCATCCACGCGAGGAACACGACCGCCGCGCACCCCCAACATCCGGCGGCCGCTTGCGCACGGTCGCGTGCAAGCGCCGCCTGGTTGAGTGCGCCGGAGGTCAGGTGCAGGCCCATGCCGACGCCGATCAGTGCCAGGCCGAAGCGGTTGTAGTTGAAGACCTGCCCGAAGAACACATGCTCCAGCGCGAACGGACCCACGACCAGCAGGCCGAGTGCCACCACCGCGGCGAAGCCTGCGATCGCGAGGATCGTGATGCGGATCGCGCGTGCGAACGCGTCGTGTCCTGCCGTCGCCTCCAGGCCCGTCAAGTGGGGCAGCAACGAGGTCTGGATCGCCTGGAACAGCTGCAGTGGCGCGCGCGCGATCAGCAGAACATTGAACACGATTCCCGCAAGCGCCCGCTGATGGGAGGTCGCATCGACGGTCAACACCGCCGCGTTCAGCAGCGCCTGCTCTGAGAGCATGATGCTCGACACCCACACTGCGAAGCCACCACCGCGCCGCAGCGACAGGTCGTCGTGTGCCGCCGTCTCCTGGACGCCCTCGGTCCCCGGCCCCGCGAGCGCGGCGTCGGCCTCGTCGACGGTTATCAGCGTGCCGCCCGCCGGCCCCTCCCTCCCGGCCAGCGCCTCGTGCAGCGCCCCCCCTGCGCCGCTGGCCATGCGGTCTCGCGGTGCACGCTCGCGGCGGGTGGGGTCGGCTCGCGCGAACGCCGCGGGGACCACCACGAGCGAGACGAACGGCGCGGCGGCTATGCCCAGCGCCACTGCAGTCTGCCCGCTGGCCACGCCGAGTGCCACCGCGATCGCGAAGCTGATGCGCGAAGTCGACTCCATCAGCACCAATCCGCCGAACAGGCCGAAGCGCTGATGTCCAGCCAGCCAGCCGCGCGCGAAGTAGCTGGCTGCGTAGGCAAGAGTTCCGACCACGAGCACGTAATAGAGGGCGCTCTGGTGTTGAAAGACATGGTTCACCAGCTCACCGTGCAGTGCGAGTGCCACCACCAGGAAGACAAGGGCAAAGCTCGCCTGGATCAGCATCGGCACGCGCAGCTGATTTGACGCCCGTCCACCCACTCCTCCGCGCGCGCGGCGTTCGGCGATCGTGCGCGAGAGTAGCTGTTCGATCGGCCTGTAGATCACCGAGATGATCACGAACATCACAGACCACAGCACGTCGAGCAGCTTGGCCGATTCCGCGCCGAGCACGTGGCTTGCGATCGAGAAGTACGCGAACGTCAACAGGCCGGTAGAGGCGATCCCGATCGACAGGATCCGCGCGCCCGCGCCGTAGCCGGAGGGACGCTGGACCGCGCCCACCGTCCCTCCGGCCGGCGGTTTAGAGACGGACAAGCAACATCGTCCAGGGGAACGGCGAGCGAACCTCCATGACCTCGCCGTGGCGCGAGAGGAGCTTGACGAACGACCGCCTTGACCAGTGGTTAAGGTGGCCCGGGGTATTGCCCAGCGCCGGCCAGTAGGCCCCGCGCGCGAGGTTGAGCATCCGCCACAGCGGCTCGCGGGGGACCGACACGAGCAGGTGCCGCGCGGCGCAGCGGGCCATCTCGGCCACCGTGTGCTCGGGGTCGGGCACGTGCTCGAGTACCTCGATCGCGCTCGCCAAGTCGAACTCGCCCGCGGCGAACGGCAGGTTCGCGGCCTCCATCACCCGGTACTCGAGATTGGGCGCCCGGCGCTCGGCCCAACCTGCCTGGATCGACTCCTCCTCGAGGTCGATGCCCACCACGCGGCGCTCGCCCAGGCGCTGCGCCCAGCGGTGCACCAGCACGCCCTCACCACAGCCGACGTCCAGCAGCGAACGCGGCGCGGCCAGCTCGAGCAGGTCGTCCAGCTCGCGCTCGAAGACCGCCATCAGGCGGCGCACCACCGGGTTGCTGGAACCGTACTTGTCGTAGGTGTTGCCGGTGACGATGCCGTCCTCAGAGACGGTGACGCCGTTCACAGCCGCACCACCTCGCTGGACTGATCGCCGGATTCGTAGTGTGAGGGCTCCACGTCCAGCTGCAGCTCGATCCGGCGCACACGCTCGAAGGTTCTTTGCGTCATCACCCGCTGAGCGGCCAGCAGATCGCCGATCACACCCAGCGCCCACAGCACGACGGCGGCGATGAACAGGACCGCGCCGAGGATCAAAGATTGGACATGGCCCTTGCCGTCGCCCTCGGCATAGGCCACCACGAAGCGTGTCCACACCCCGACGGAGACCAAGCCGATCAGCAGCGCAAGGCTCCAAAACACCCGCAGCGGCTCGTACTGGGCGTAGATGCGGAAGATCGAGACCGTGTTACGCCGCACGTAGGCGCCCATCGACGGGAACAGGCGCGACTCGCGCGTCTGCGGATTGGTGCGCACCGGAACATGGTCGATCGCCACCAACAGCTTTCCGGCCTGGATGATCGTCTCGAGCGTGTACGTGAACTTCGACACAACCATCATCTGGATCGCGGCCTCGCGGTTGTACGCGCGAAAGCCAGAAGTCGTATCGGGGACCGAGGTGGAGGAAGCCTGGCGCACCACCCATGAGCCGAGCCGCTGGAGGGTCTTCTTCAGCGGCGAGAAGTGCTCGATACCGCCCACCTCACGGTCGCCCACGACCATGTCCGCGCGTCCTGCAAGGATCGGACCAACGAGCCTGACGACGTCAGGGCCGTAGTACTGGTTGTCGGCGTCCGTGTTCACGATCACGTCCGCGCCGAGCTTCAGGGCGGTGTCGATGCCCGCCTGGAAGCCGGCAGCGAGGCCCTTGTTGTTGGTCAGGCGCACCAGATGGTCGACGCCGTGCGCGCGCGCTACCGCCACCGTCTCGTCGGTCGAGCCGTCGTCAACGACCAGCCACTGCACCACGTCGAAGCCATCCACCTCGCGCGGCAGGTCGGCGAGCGTCTGCGGTAGCTGCTCTGCCTCGTTGAAGCAGGGGATCTGGATGATGAGCTTCATGG
This sequence comes from uncultured Solirubrobacteraceae bacterium, assembly GCA_963830345.1. Classification (GTDB taxonomy): domain Bacteria; phylum Actinomycetota; class Thermoleophilia; order Solirubrobacterales; family Solirubrobacteraceae; genus Palsa-744. Next base: position 206,031 of record CAWHLZ010000003.1, read on the forward strand.
CGATCAGGTTAGTGTCCCAACTTGACGCTAGATGGAAAGCGCGATACTCACCCGGCGCACGCCGGGCACGATCCAGTTGACGCGACTGCGTACCGTGCCGCCCAAGGCGTGGGCTCGGCTCGGTTTTGCCGCGCTATGCATCGGCGCGCTGATCGGCTACTTCGCCTTCCCCACGTATCCAACGTACGACTCCTTCTACGCTCTGCTGTGGGGCCGCGACCTGCTGCACCTGCACCTCCCCGACTTCAGGGTGTATCGCGGTCCAACTGAGCACCCGCTGGCGATCGCCTTCGGGATGTTCTGCTCGATCTTCGGCCAGGGCGGAGCGCGGCTGATGGTGCTCGGCTCGATCGCCTCGTTCGTCGCCGCCGTAGCGGGCATGTACCGGCTGGGGCGCCTGTGCTTCGGCCCGGTCGTCGGCCTCCTCGCCGCGCTGCTACTGCTGAGTCGCTTCTTCGTCGAGAACCTAGCGGCCCAGGGCTACCTGGACATCTCCTACGTGGCGCTGATCGTGTGGGCGATCGTGCTCGAGCTCGAACGCCCCCGGCGCGGTGGACCCGTGCTCCTGACGCTCGCCGCCGCCGGGTTGCTACGCCCCGATGCCTGGGTGCTCAGCGGCGCCTACTGGCTGTGGTGCATGTGGCCGACGCGCGCGGATCGCAGATCGGGAGTGTCGCTGCGAAAGACGACGAGCAGCCGGCTTAGGCTCGGGCTTAGATACCTTGCGATGGCAGCAATCGCGCCGCTCGTGTGGGCGAGCCTGGACGCGGTGGTCACGGGCAATCCCCTCTACTCCCTCACCGCGACCGCAGGGTTGGCAGTGGAACTCGAACGCACGCAGGGATTCACGAGCGTCGTGGGCTCGCTGTGGACCTACGGGGTGCGGATCGACAAGCTGCCGGTGCTGCTCGGTGGGCTGCTCGGCGTGCCGCTGGCGGTATGGATGGCGCCGCGGCGAGCGCTCGTGCCACTGGCGACACTGGTCCTACTGATCGGCGTGTATGTCGCCGAGGGTGCCGTCGGGGCGTCGGTGGTCGATCGCTACCTGATCGGCGCCGCCACCGTGCTGCTGCCGTTCTGCGCGGTCACGATGGGCGGCTGGGCGATGCTGGAGCCCGGCTCGTGGCTGCGTAGGGCATGGATCCTCGGCGCGCTGGCGCTCGTCGTCTACGGAGGTGCCTCGGCGGCAAGCACCCTGAGCCTCTCGAGCCTGCGCCTGACGCTGGCCGAGCACGAGGACTTCCACAAGGGGTTGGCGGTCGCGCTGGAGAGCCCCGCGGTGAAGGCCCAGTTGCGGCGCTGTCCGCTGCTTTCGTTGCCCGACAACAAGCTGATCCCCGACGCGCGCTGGATCCTCGACAGCGTCGGACAGCAGGACATCGTCGCCCGCAGTCAAGCGCGCGCCGACGTCGAACACGGCGATCACGCGCTCGAGGATCGCATCCGCTCGGGCAGCGTGGCGGTGTATCCGCTCGGCGACGCAGTGTTCGTCGACGCGATCGTCGACGTCGGCGACGATCCCCTCGACCAGGTTCCGCCCACGGGCTTCAGGCGCATCTACAGCAGTCGTTTCTACGCGGTGTATGCCAACTGCTGAGGCGCCGCACACGGCAACTGCGCGGGTCGATGCGCAGACCCGCCCCCAGGGCGCGCGGCGCTGGGCGTGGGCCGGGCTCGCCGCCGTGCTGCTCGGCGGCCTGGGCTTGCGCCTGTGGGGTGTACGCCAAGGCCTGCCCTACGCCTATAACAGCGACGAGGCCGACCACTTCGTGCCGCACGCGATCGAGATGTTCCAGCAGGGCACGCTCAACCCGCACTATTTCGCCAACCCGCCAGCGCTCACGTATCTGCTGCACTACGTCTACGCCATCGCCTACGGGGGTGCCACGGGGGTCGCACACGAGTACCTGCGCCACCCAGAGGCGGTGTACACACTCGCACGCGTAGTGGTTGCCGTACTCGGCACCGTGGCGCTGTGGCTGCTGTATGCGGCGGGCACGCGGCTGTTCAACCGTGCGGTCGGCCTGCTCGCGGCAGCGATCGAGGCGGTGGCCTTCCTGCCGGTCTTCTACGCCCACCTCGCGCTCAACGATGCGCCTACGCTCGCACCTTTGACGCTTTCGCTGCTGGGCACCGCGGGCGTACTGCGCAAAGGACGCGCCCGTGACCACCTGCTCGCGGGTGTGGGGTTGGGGCTTGCGTGCGCAAGCAAGTACACGGGCGGGATCGTGATAGTGCCGCTCGTTGCTGCCGTGACCGCCCGCTACCTCGAGTCGAGGGCCGCCCGTCCGCCAGCGGCGGGCAGGCGCGCGCTCGGTGGGCTGGCGCTCGCGGGTGTCGCGGCGCTGGTGGCGTTCTTGATCGCCAACCCATATGCGGTGCTCGACTACAGCGCCTTCCACGCCGAACTCGTCCACCAGTCGACGCTCTCCGGCGAAGCCCAAGGCAAGCTCGGCGCCCCCAAAGACGGCGGGCTTGCCTACTACCTGTGGTCGCTGACGTGGGGCCTGGGCTGGGCGCCCGCGCTGGCTGCACTCGGCGGTGCTGTCACTGTGTGGCGCCTGCAGCGACGGCTGTGGTGGATGCTCGTGCCCGCCTCGCTGCTGTTCCTCGCGTTCATGGGAACGCAGGGACGTTATTTCGGGCGCTGGCTGCTGCCAATCTTCCCGATCCTGTGCCTGCTGGCGGCGTATTTCGCGTTGCAGGTCGTCGAGGCCGGTGCCCGCCTACTCGGCGAGCGTGTGCGCGGACGCGAGCCCGGCACGGGCGCCGTCGCGCGCGATCGCGCCCCCGCATCCCAGGGCGGCACTGCGCGCGAGCCCGATGCGCGCGCAGTGCGGATCGGGCTGACGACGCTGCTCGTCACGGTGGTGCTCGCCCAAGGTCTGATCTACAGCGTCCACTCGGGTTTGGTGCTCTCGCGGGCCGACACACGCACGCTGACGCGCAACTGGATGCTCGCGCACATTCCGGCGGGGTCGCGGATCGTCGTCGAGCCGGTCTCGCCGGACGTTTGGGGTGAGCGCTGGGCGAAGTACCCGTCGCTGTACCTGCGGCTCGCCCCGCGGCTTGCGCCTAACGGTCGGCTCGAACCGCGCTTCACCAGCAAGGTCGGCTTGGAGGATTACGAGCGCACACTGCGCCCAGCGCTACTTGGCTACTACGAGCAGGAAGGCTACTGCTGGGTCATCAGCGGCTCGACCGAGTCCGGGCGCGCGTTCGCCGATCCGCGCGCGGTGCCACAGGCGATCGCCTACTACCGGGCACTGGACGCCCAGAGCGAAGTCGTCTATCGGGCCTCGCCGTACGCGCGCGGCCAGGGTAGGCGGGAATCCGTCCCCTTCAACTTCGACTGGAGCTTCGACTACTACCCGCTGGCCTACCGCCGGCCCGGTCCACAGATGACGATCTATCGGCTGCGCGGGGGGCGCTGCCGAAGCTGAGATCGATCGGCGGCGTGGCCGGGTTATCCTGAACGGGGACATGCCCACATCGACCGAAACCGACAAGGCGTGTCTGGCGCGGGCGATCGAGCTCGCGCGCAACGGTACGGGGACCGTTAAGCCCAATCCGGTCGTCGGCGCCGTGGTGGCCCGCGACGGCGAGATCCTGGGGGAGGGCTGGCATGAGGAATACGGCGCGGCACACGCCGAGGTCAACGCGATCGAGGCATGCGGCCTCGCGGATCTGAGCGGCACGACGCTGTACGTGTCGCTCGAGCCGTGCTGTCACGAGGGCAAGACGCCGCCGTGCACGGAGGCGATCCTGCAAGCAGGGATCAGGCGCGTGGTCGTCGGCTCGGACGATCCCACCGAGAAGGCTTCCGGGCGCGGTCTGGGGATCCTGCGCGACGAGGGCGTCGAGGTGGTGCTTGCCGATGGCGAGCTGGCGGCGAGCGCGCGCCTGCTCAATCAGGCCTTCCGCAAGCACGCTCGCGTGGGACGTCCGTGGGTGCTGTTCAAGTCGGCGATGACGCTGGACGGCAAGGTCGCCACACGCACCGGCGACTCCAAGTGGATCAGCGGCGAGAACAGCCGCGAGCTGGCCCATCGCTGGCGGGCGTCCGTGGACGCGGTGGTGGTCGGCATCGGCACGGCGCTCGCGGACGATCCCCAGCTCACCGCAAGGCCAGACGGTCTGCCGGCCGCGCCGTGCGCGCAGCCCCGGCGCGTGGTGTTCGACTCGCTTGCGCGTCTGCCACCCACCTCCCAGCTAGTCGCCGCCTCGGCTGAGATCCCGCTCACGATCGTCGTTTCGCGGGCGGCCGCGCGCGCCGACACCGACGCGCTCGAAGCCGCAGGCATTCAGGTGCTCGTTGCCACCGGCGAAAACGAGCCCGCACGGGTTCGCTCTGCACTCGACCAGCTGGGTGCGATCGGTGTGGCATCGATACTGCTGGAGGGTGGCCCGCATCTCGCGGGCGCCTTCCTCGATGCTGGGGAGATCGACGAAATCCGCCTTTTCCTGGCGCCGCTGCTGCTCGGCGGGAGCGCCGCGCGCGACCCGCTCGAGGGGGAAGGGGTCGAGCGCATCTCCGAGGCGCTGCGCGCGCTCACGTTCTGCTGCGAGACGATCGGCGAGGATCTGCTGATCTCGGCGCGGCTGCGCGAGTGGTGACGATGGGCACGCATGGCGGCGCAGGGCGTTGTCCTCGGTCGCTCGCGTGCGTAGCACGCCACGCTCCCTGCGTCCTAGCCCTGCTTGCCCTGCGTGACCATCGGGCCGCTAATGGAGAGGATGAGTTGACGCGGTGTTCACAGGGCTGATCGCCGACCTCGGCAGTGTGGCCGCCATCGAGCGCGACGAGGATGGCGCGACGCTCGAGATCGAAAGCACCCTCGCGGACGAGCTCTCTGAGGGTGCCTCGGTCGCCGTCAACGGGGTGTGCCTGACCGCGACCGCCGTCGGCGAGCGCGACTTCCACGCGCAGGTCATGAACGAGACGCTCAGGCGCTCGTCGCTCGGGCAGTTGCGCCCCGGCGCGCGTGTGAACCTGGAGCTCGCGCTGCGCGCCCAGGATCGTCTTGGAGGGCACGTCGTCCAGGGTCATGTCGACGGCACCGGCATTGTCTGCGCGATCCGCGAGGAGGGGTTCGCGCGGGTCCTCGAGATCGAAGTCGACTCGCAGCTATCACGCTACATGGTCGAAAAGGGCTCACTGGCCCTCGACGGAGTGAGCTTGACCGTCAGCGCGCTGCGGGAGGGCGGCTTCGCGGTTTCGCTGATCCCGGAGACACTTAGGCGGACGAGTCTCGGCGAGCTAAGGGGGGGCGCAATCGTCAACATTGAGGTTGACATCCTGGCCAAGCACGTCGAGCGACTACTGGAGGCAAGAGCGTGAGCGGACAGCCGACGACAACGGCGTTTGCGACCATCGAGCAGGCGATCGAGGAGATCCGCCAGGGCAAGATGGTCGTCGTGTGCGACGACGAGGACCGCGAGAACGAGGGCGACCTGACGCTCGCGGCCCAGTTTGCCACGCCGGAGGCGATCAACTTCATGGCCAAGGAGGGTCGGGGTCTCATTTGCCTATCGCTGACCGCCGAACGCTGCGATGAGCTCGGCCTAGATTTGATGGCCGCCAAGAACGAGTCGCCGTTCGAAACCCCTTTCACAGTCTCTGTCGAGGCGCGCGAAGGTGTGACCACCGGCATATCCGCGCACGATCGCGCCCACACGATCCAGGTGGCCATCGATCCGGAGAGCCGCCCGTCAGACCTTGTGCAGCCCGGCCACGTTTTCCCGCTCAAGAGCCGCTCCGGCGGCGTGCTCGAGCGGGCGGGCCAGACCGAGGCGGCAGTCGACCTCGCGCGGCTCGCCGGCCTGAACCCAGCGGGCGTCATCTGTGAGGTGATGAACGACGACGGCACGATGGCGCGCGTCCCCGATCTCGTCGACTACTGCGCCCGCCACCAGCTGAGCATGATCACCGTGGCCGATCTGATCGCCTACCGCAGACGCCACGACAAGCTGGTGGAGCGGGTTGTCGCCACACGGCTGCCGACCGCCTTTGGCAACTTCGAGGCGGTCGGATATCGATCTCTGATCGATGGTAAGCACCACGTGGCGCTGGTCAAGGGCGAGGTAGCAGGCAAGCAGGACGTGCTCGTGCGGGTGCATTCGGAGTGCCTCACCGGCGACGTGTTCCATTCACTGCGCTGCGACTGCGGCGAGCAGTTGGAATCGGCCCTGTCGATGATCGAGCGCGAGGGTCAGGGCGTACTGCTGTACCTCTCCCAGGAGGGTCGTGGGATCGGCCTTTTGAACAAGCTGCGCGCCTACCGGCTGCAGGAGGATGGGCTCGACACGGTCGAAGCCAACGAGCGCCTCGGGCTCCCGGCGGATCTGCGCGACTACGGCATCGGCGCCCAGATCCTGGTGGACCTCGGGCTCAGCTCGATCCGGATCCTGACCAACAACCCCAAGAAGATCAGGGGCCTGGAGGGATACGGACTGTCGGTCAGCGCCCAGATTCCGATCGAACACGCCCCAAACGAGCACAACGAGGCGTATCTGCGTACCAAGGCCGAGCGCATGGGGCACACTCTGCATCACCAGGGGCTGAACCTCGATGAGGAGCTGCTGCACGGAGAGCGCCGTAAAGGAGAGCGCCGCAAACGATGAGCGCGAGCTCTCTCTCGTTCGCGATCGCGGTCGCGCGCTTCTACGAGAATCTCGCCGAGCGGCTGGTGGCCGGCGCGACGGCGGCGTTCATGCGGGCGGGCCACCTCGACGTGGAGGTCTTCGAGGTCCCCGGCGCGTTCGAGCTGCCGCTCGCGGCCAGCTACGCTGCGCGCACGGGTCGCTTCGCGGGCGTGGCATGCCTCGGGGCGGTGATCCGGGGTGAGACCGACCACTACGACTACGTGTGCGCGGAGGTCGCCCATGGTGTGATGCGGGTGCAGCTCGATACAGACGTGCCGTGCGCGTTCGGGGTGCTCACGTGCGCGACGATGGAGCAGGCACTGGCGCGGGCCGGGGGCGACAAGCGCGACCAAGGCCGCCACGCCGCCGAGGCCGTGATCGTGCTGGCCGCACTGCGGGCGCAGCTAACAGGCGCTCCGAGCTGAACCGCGCCATCCAAGCGGGCGGGTGGGGGCCTCGTCGGGTCCTCATCAAAAACCATCTAGACTGCCGCCGATGGCAAAGGTGTGTCACAGCTGCGGGAAGGGCCCGGCATTCGGTCAGAGTCGCAGCCACTCAATGGTCGCCACCAAGCGGCGCTTCGATCCGAACCTGCAGAAGGTGAAGATCATGGTGGGCAGGGCTCCTAAGCGTGTTTACGTATGTACCCGGTGTCTCAAGGCCGGCAAGGTCACAAAGGCCCTGTAGGGACGCTCTGAGCGTAAGATCGCCGTCCATGGCCTGGCGAGCAGCCCGGCGAAGGTGATAGACCTGTCGCCGTGACGGATACCAATCTGGTCCGCTTCCGCGCGGCGGTAGCGGGCGCGCTCGCCCATCTGGAATCGCGCCGTCAGGAGGTCAACGACCTCAACGTGTTTCCCGTCGCCGACGGGGACACGGGCGACAACATGGCGCTCACGCTGCGCGCCGTGCTGGCCGAGCTCGACCGTCTCCAGGGCAGCGACGAGCACCGCACGATCGACGAGATCGGGCGCGAGGAGATCGTGCAGTCGGTCGCGCGCGCCGCCCTGCTGGGGGCGCGCGGCAACTCAGGCGTGATCCTCTCCCAGCTGATTCGCGGGGCGGCAGAGGAGCTCGTCAGCCGGCCCGGGCAGCTGATCGACGCGCCGCTGATCGGCGCGGCGCTGGCGAACGCAGCCGACCGCGCCTACTCCTCGGTGCGCGACCCAGCCGAGGGGACGATCCTGACGGTGGCGCGCGAGATGGCGCACAAGATTGTCGCCGACCTCGCCCACGGGCCAGAGAGCCCACGCTTCGGGCCTGCGACCGAGCCGCGCGAGCAGGACAGGGCGATCGCCGCCGCACTCGAACGCGCGGTTCAGGCCGGCGAGGACTCGGTCAAGCGTGGCCCCGAGCTACTGGCCGCGCTGCGTGAGGCGGGCGTAGTCGATGCCGGCGGCTACGGGCTGACGATCATTTTCGCCGGCGTGGTCGCCGCCCTGCGTGGCGAGGAGCCGCCGCCGCTTGACCACTACGCGCCGGCGCGCATCACCCACCCCGAGCACAGCTCGGGCACCTACCGTTTCTGCACGAACTTCGCCGTCACAGGGACAGGTCTGAGCCCTACCAGCTTCATCGTGTCGCTGGAAGATCTCGGCGACTCGGTGCTCGTGGTGGGGGATGCGACGACGCTGAAGGTGCACCTGCACACCGATCAACCGGAGCTGGCCACCGCTGTATTCGCGGATGTCGGCGAGGTCTCGCATCTGGACGTCGCGGACATGCGCGCGCAGGTAGCCGAACGGGACGGGCGCATGCGCGCCCGCGCGGCGCCCGGGGCGGACGCCGCTGGCGTGCGGGCGCATACCTCCGGCGGCGAGGTGCGCTGCGCCGCTGTGGCGGTGGTCAGCGGCGAGGGGCTGCGCCAGCTATTCGAGGAGCTCGGGGTGCACACGATCGATGGAGGTCCGACCCTGAACCCGTCGACCTACGATCTGCTTGCTGGCATCCACGACGTGCCAACGGAGGAGGTCGTGCTGCTGACCAACAGCGCGAATGTGATCATGGCGGCCGAGCACGCCGCCCGGCTGTCGGATAAGCAGGTGCATGTCGCGCCCACGACCAGCCAGCAGGCCGGCCTCGTCGCGGCCGTGGCGTTTGCGCGGGACCGTTCTGTGGAGGAGAACGCGCAGGCGCTGAGCCAGGCGCTCTCGCGGGTACGTACGGGCGCCGTCGCGCCGGCCGCTCGCGACGACGCCCAGGGGCGCTTCAGTCGCGGAGACGCGGTCGGGTTCGTGCAGGACGAGGTGCTCACCTGGGGCGACCCGCGCGGGACTCTCCAGACGGTCCTAAGGACGCTCGCGGCGGGAGGCAATGGCGAGGGCCCGCCCGAACTAATCAGCGTGCTAGATGGCGAGGACGCTCCGCTGGGTCTAAAGGAGATCGAGGGGATGATCAACGGCGGCGTTGAGCTCGAGCTGCGTCACGGCGGCCAGCCCGCCTACTGGTGGCTGCTCGCGGCGGAGTGACGCGCGCCGAGGGCACACGCATTACGACCGCCGCCGCAATCATGATGGACAGGGAATGCCAGCGACCAAGCCCGATACGCCGGAAGCGGCCGCTGCCATGGGCTCGGAGCGCATCCGGCCACTGGCGCATGCATTCGCCTCGATGCGCGGTCTCACCCGCGATGAGCTGATCGGCGCGCCGGTGCGCTGGCCGCGACCCTCGCGGCTGCAGGCCCCGCTCGAGCTTCCCGCCAAGAAGATGGCCGCCGGAATGCGGGCGCTCCGCCTGGAGACGGTCGGTGACCTGCTTGAGCACTTGCCGAGCGACAGTCGCGAGGCGCGCACGGTCGCCGCGCTGCGAGCCGGAGAGCAGGCCACGGTGGCGGTCGAAGTGCGTGCGATCGCCGCTCGGCCGGTGCGGCGTCGGGGCATGCGACCGTTGGTGGAGGCGAGGGTGTTCGACGCCACCGGCACGATGCGCGCGACCTTCTTCAACCAACCCTGGCTGGTGGAGCGCTATCCGCCGGGGACACGTCTGCTACTGCACGGTAAGGCCGACGCCCGCGGAGGCTTCAGCGTCTCCCATCATGCCCTCGGCGCGGAGGTCGCCAACGCGGGCACGGGCGACAGCGATGCCGTTGCCCACTACCCGGCGGCAGAGGGCGTCACCTCGACTCAGATCCTCACGCTCGTACAGGGGGCGAGGGGCGCGCTCGGCGACGTGATCGAGGCGCTCTCGGCCGCGACGCGGGTGACCGAGCGGCTGCCAGATCGCGCGAGCGCGCTGGCGGCGATGCACTTTCCGCGCCTGCCCGGCGATCTCGAGTCCGGGCGCCGGCGGCTGGCGTTCGAGGAGCTACTGCTGACGCAGCTGGTGTTCTTGCGCCGCCGCGCCGGGCGCAGGGCGCGCACGGGCGCCGCGGTGCTTACGGACGGCGGCGCGCTTGGTCGGTGCTGGCTGGACGCGGGGCTGCCCTTTACGCTGACCGCAGACCAGCGCACGGCGATCGACGCAATCACAGGCGACCTCGAACAGCACGCGCCGATGCAGCGCCTGCTGATGGGGGAGGTGGGCAGCGGCAAGACGGTGGTTGCCCTCTACGCGATGCTGCAGGCGGTCGGACACGGACTCCAGGCCGCGCTGATGGCACCTACGGAGACGCTTGCCGAGCAGCACTTCGCGACGATTCAGCGGCTGTTGGGCGCCGAGCCGGTGGCAATGGCGCTGCTCACCGGCTCCACCCCCGCGCGCCGACGCCGGGACATCCTCGGCAAGCTCGCGAGCGGGGAGCTGTCACTGATCGTCGGCACGCACGCGCTGATCGAGCCGGATGTCAGCTTCCAGGAGCTGGCGGTGGCGGTGATCGACGAGCAGCATCGTTTCGGGGTGCGCCAGCGCACGGCGCTCGGCGAGCGAGACCCCGCGCATCCACCACACACGCTGCACATGACCGCGACGCCGATCCCTCGCACGCTTGCCCTGGCGCGTTACGGGGACCTCGACACGAGCACATTGCGCGAGCTGCCGCTGGGCAGGCAGCCGATCGAGACGCGCCTGGTCTCGGGTGAGGACGAGCGCGCGCGCGCATATGAGGATCTGCGCGGTGAGCTAGCGGCTGGCCGGCAGGCGTATGTGGTCTGTCCGCTAGTCGAGGAGGCCGAGGAGACTGACGCGAGCGCCGCGGGCGGGCACGGTGAGGCGGTCGCGCTCAGCGTCGGAGCTTGGCCTGCGCGCCGCCGGCGCCGAGCTGGGTCGCCTGCGAGAGGGAGAGCTGCAGGGCTATGAGCTGGCGCTCCTACACGGTGGCATGCGCCCGCGCGAGAAGCAGGAGGCGATGGCGGCATTCGCATCCGGCAGAGCGGACGTGCTCGTCGCCACGACCGTGATCGAGGTCGGGATCGACGTGCCCAACGCGACCGTGATACTGATCGAGAACGCCGAACGTTTCGGGATCTCCCAGCTGCACCAGCTGCGCGGGCGGGTCGGGCGTGGCGAGCACCGCGCCAGGTGCCTGCTTGTCGGCTCCCCCGATGCGGCCGGCTCGGGGCGGCTCCGCGCGCTGGTCCGGCACGCGGACGGGTTTCGTCTGGCCGAGATCGACCTGGCGATGCGCAAGGAGGGCGAGCTGGTCGGCACGCGCCAGTCGGGCGTGGGGCAATTCCGCGTGGCGCGCCTGCCCGAGGATGCTCAGCTGCTCGAGCTCGCGCGGGCTCGCGCGGAGGCGATTGTCGCGAGCGACCCCGAGCTGTGTGCGCCCGAGCATGCGCTGCTGAGCATGGCACTCGAACGCGAGCTCGGCGGGGAGGCGATCGAACCGATCCCTGCCTGAAGCGTTCGTCCTCGTTACGGTTGTGGCATGCGGGTGATAGCGGGACGTCTTGGCGGCAGGCGCTTGAAGGCACCAGTGGGCCGGGTGACCAGGCCCACCTCCGACCGCGTCAGGGAGGCCGTGTTCGCGATGCTCGGCGGCGTCGAGGCGACGCGCGTGCTGGATCTGTTCGCGGGCACCGGGGCGCTGGGCATCGAGGCGCTTTCCAGGGGCGCGCAGAGGGCTGTGTTCGTCGAGCGCGACGCGCGCGTGGCGAAGGTCCTGAGCGGGAATCTCGCGGCGCTCAGCATCGCCCCGGAGGCGGTGGAGGTGCGTCGCGTGGACGCGCTGGCTGCCCTGCAGAGTGCACGAGCCCGCAAAGAGACATACGATCTCGTGTTCATCGATCCCCCCTACGGACAGGCGCACGAATGGGGAGCAGAGTTGTCGGCGATGCTGCCGTCGCTGCTGAGCCCCGGTGCGCGCGTTGTCGTCGAGAGCGACCGGCGCTCGTCCTGGAGCTCGACGTGACGCTCGAGCGCCAACGAGGCTACGGCGACACTTCGATCACAATCCACCGCCATCAATGACCCGACCTCAGAACTCGATAGCGGTGTGCCCAGGCTCTTATGACCCGATAACCAACGGTCATCTCGATGTGATCCGCCGCGCTGCGGAGCTGTATGACGAAGTCGTGGTGGCGGTCGTCAATCGCTCGGTGCGCAAGAGCGGCGCGCTGTTCGGCATCGAGGAGCGCGTGGGGTTCGTCGAACGCGCGCTCCTCGACCTCGAGACGGTGCGTGTGGCGCCGTTCTCGACGCTAGTCGTCGACTTCGCCAGGAGTATCGGTGCGAAGGCGATCGTCAAGGGGCTGCGCGCGATCTCGGACTTCGAGTACGAGCTGGAGATGAACCAGCTCAACCGCCGCCAGGATCCGGAGATCGAGTCCGTTTACCTGATGGCCTCTCCGCAGTACAGTTTCCTGTCATCGAGCGGCGTCAAGGAGCTCGCCACGTTTGGAGGCAGGATCGACGATCTCGTCCCCGACGAGGTGGCCAGGCGCTTGCAGGAAGAGCTCAGACGCTGACGAAGGTACCGCCAATATGGATGTACTAGTACTGATAGACAAGCTCGACGACCTGGTGCACAACGCCAAGACGATCCCGCTGAGCGATTCCGTGCGGGTCGACAAGGAGGAGATCTACGACATCCTCGACCAGATGCGCGCGACGATCCCCGAGGAGATTAAGCAGGCGCGCTGGATCGTCAAGGAGCGCCAGGAGATGCTCGCGGAGGCCAAGAAGGAGGCCGAGCGGATCATCAAGGACGCGCGCGAGCGCCAGGAGCGGCTGGTGGGCGAGGAGGAGGTCACCAAGCAGGCCGAGCGGGCCGCGGAGGACATCGTCGAGGATGCCCGCGCCCGCGAGCGCGAGATCAGACTCGGCGCCGAGGACTACGCGGACGAGATCCTGAACACGCTCGAGGTAAACCTGTCGAAGTTCATCGCCGCCGTGCAGCGCGGGCGTGAGCGCCTGCAGGGCAAGGACGAGCCCGCTGAAGTCAGCTAGGACAGTCGCTGCGCAAACTGGCATGTCGCGCGTCGCTTTTGGGTAGGGTCGACACGTGAACGCGCAAACTGTCACGCGCATGGCCAGGCACAAGCTGCAGGTCGCCAGGGCGCTGATCGACACGGGCATGTTCGAGCCGGCGCGCCCGGACAGGATGGCGCGCTCGCTGTCGGCGCTGCGCCGCTGGGGCGCTACACCCGCGGGCGCGTATTCCAGCGCGGCGGCCCGCTACCCCGAGCACGTAGCGCTGATCGACGAGCGCGGCGTCCTGAGCTTCAAGGAGCTGCACCGGCGGACGAACGCGCTAGCTCATGAGCTGCGCAAGGCAGGGATCTCCGAAGGGGACGGGGTGGCGATCATGTGCCGCAACCACCGCGGCTTCATCGAGGCGGCGGTCGCGTGCTCGAAGCTGGGAGCGCGGCGCGCTGTACCTGAACACCGCGTTCGCCGCCCCGCAGATCGCCGACGTGCTCGCGCGCGAGAACCCGGTGGCGGTGATCTACGACGACGAGTTCAGCGCGCTGGTGAGCGCCGGGGCGGCGGGCAGGCTGCAGTTCGTCGCGTGGCGCGAGCCGGTGGGAGAGCCCACGCCCGCGCTGGCGGGCACAGGCGAGCCCACGCTCGAGGAGCTGATCGCGCGCGGCGATGACTCACCGCCGACGCCGCCCGTGGAGAAAGGGCGCGTTGTGATCCTGACGTCGGGAACCACCGGCGCGCCAAAGGGTGCCGCGCGCCCACAGAGCGACTCTGTTGAGCCTGCCGCTGCGCTGTTCTCGAAGATCCCGCTGAAGGCCCGCGAGACGACGGTGATCGCCGCGCCGATGTTCCATTCGTGGGGCTTCGCCCACTTCATGCTGAGCCTGCCGCTCGTCTCGACGCTCGTGCTGCGACGGAAGTTCGACGCAGAGGAGACGCTGAAGGCGGTCGCACAGCACGGGGCGAGCGCGCTGGTCGTGGTGCCGGTGATGCTGCAGCGGATCCTCGATCTTCCACCCCAGACGCTGGCACGCTACGACGTGCGCTGCCTGAAGGTGATCGCCGTCAGCGGCTCGGCACTGCCCGGAGAGTTGGCCACGCGTGCAATGGACACCTTCGGGGACGTGCTCTACAACCTCTACGGATCGACCGAGGTGGCGTGGGCGACGATCGCCACCCCCGAGGATCTGCGCGCGGCTCCGGGGACCGCCGGGCACCCGCCCCTGGGGACCGTTGTGAAGCTGCTCGACGAGGAGGGGCACGAGGTGCCGCGCGGCGAGGTCGGCCGGATCTTCGTCGCCAACGAGTTCCAGTTCGAGGGCTACACCGACGGCGGCGGCAAGGAAATCGTGCGCGGGCTGATGCGCACCGGCGACGTCGGGCGCCTGGACTCCGGCGGGCGGCTGTTCGTCGACGGGCGCGACGACGAAATGATCGTCAGCGGCGGCGAGAACGTGTTTCCGCGCGAGGTCGAGGATCTGCTCGCCGACCACGACGCGATCGAGGAGGTGGCGGTCGTAGGGGTCGAGGACCGCGAGTTCGGCCAGCGGCTGAAGGCGTTCATCGTGCCGCGCAACGGAACCGAGCTGACGGCGCAGGCCGTGCAGGCGTACGTGAAGGAGAACCTCGCCCGCTACAAGGTTCCGCGCGACGTCGTGTTTGTCGACGAGCTGCCGCGTAACGCGACCGGCAAGGTCCTCAAGCGGGAGCTGCAGACACGCTCGTAGCGGCACTCGGCCCTCGCTAGCCTGGAGGGAGGATGGCTTCGACGACGCACGATTTCGACCTCGCGGGCCTACGGCTGAGCCCGGGCGAGGGCCGGCGGCTGGCGCTCCACGCGCCGATCGAGCCACTGCTGCTGGGCAGCGAGCGCTACGTCGCGCAGCCGCAGCAGGTGCCGGTCGAGTTGAGCGTCTCGCGGATGACCGGCGGCGGCTATGCCCTGCGCCTGCGCTTCTCGGCGGCGGTGCTCGGGCCGTGCATGCGCTGTCTGAAGCAGGCCAGCCCACGCGTGGACGTCGAGTCGCGCGAGGTCGACCGCCCGGGCGGCGGGGAAGATCTCGACAGCCCGTACGTGCACGATGAGACGCTCGACCTTGCGGGTTGGGCACGCGATGCGTTCGCGTTGGCAATGCCCGTCAAGATTCTCTGCCGCGAGGACTGCGCCGGACTGTGCCCGATATGCGCGGCGGATCTGAACGAAGCTGGCCCCGAGCACCACCACGAGTCCGAACCCGATTCGCGCTGGGCGAAGCTGCGGGAGCTGAAGCTCGAGTGACGGCGTCCCCTCCCGCCGTGCAGCCGTTCTGGGTGGGCTTGCTACCCTTCTGACGCCCATGGCAGTCCCCAAGAAAAAGCAATCGCACAGTCGCACCGCCAAGCGGCGTGCACAGCACAAGATCGGCACGCCCACGGTGAACGCGTGTCCGCAGTGCCACAGCCCACGCCGGCCGCATCGGGTGTGTCCGGTATGCGGCACGTACGCAGGCCGCGAGATCGTGACGCCGGGAGTGCACGATCACGATCACGACCACGACTAGCTTTCGGTGACGCCAGGGGCCTCGTCCTCGCGGCCGCCTTCGCCAGCACGCGAGCGGGACGCGCTGGAGGCACCGGTGGTCGCGGTCGACTGCAACGGCGCCGACCTCGGCGCGGCGGAGGTGGCGGCGGGTGCGGCAATCGCCGCGGGTGGGGGCGCGCGGGTGTTGCTGTTCGGCCCGGCAGACGAGCTGGGCGAGCCGCCCCCAGGCGTCGAGATCATCGACGCACCGGTTTCGATCGCCAAGTCTGAAGACCCGGCGAAGGCCGCGCGCACGACGCCCGAGGCCTCGATCGTGCAGGCTGCGCAGGCGGTCGCGCAGGGCAGGGCGCAGGCGCTGGTGTGCGCGGGGGCCACCGGCGCGGCGCTCGCGGCGGGGACCTTCAACATCAAGCGAGCGCCCGGCATCTATCGCCCGGCGCTCGCGATCCTGCTGCCCGTGCCCGAGCACCCGGTGACGCTGCTGGACGTCGGCGCTAGCGCAGAGGCTCGCAGGGAGCACCTCGTGCAGTTCGCCTTCATGGGCGCGGCGCTCGCACACACCGTGCTCGGGGTGCGTGCGCCGCGAGTGGGCCTGCTGTCCAACGGCGAGGAGGCCGCGCGCGGCAGCGCGCTGGTGCAGGAGGCACACGCGGAGCTGCGCGAGCGCGCCGACGCGGGCCTGAGCGCCTTTGAGTTCGTGGGCAACGTCGAGGGGGGCGACATCGTCTCGGGCCGGGCTGACGTGATCGTGACGGACGGCTTCACCGGCAATATCGCGCTGAAGCTGATGGAGGGGGTGTCGCAGACGATGCTCGGCGCGATCCGGGGAGCGGCGATGTCCTCGACGCGGGGCAAGCTCGGTGGCCTGTTGCTGCGCGGCGCGCTCGGCGGCTTGCGCGAGGAGATCGACCCGGAAGCCAATGG
Organism: uncultured Solirubrobacteraceae bacterium; assembly: GCA_963830345.1. GTDB lineage: Bacteria > Actinomycetota > Thermoleophilia > Solirubrobacterales > Solirubrobacteraceae > Palsa-744. Next base: position 222,421 of record CAWHLZ010000003.1, read on the forward strand.
GGGTGCCTACTTGCTCGGGCTGCGCCGCCTGGGCGTGGTGCCACATGGGCGCTTCACGCGGGCGGGCTTCGCCCAGGCGATCCTGCGGGCGCAGCGCGGCGCGCGCGAGGACATCGTCGCGCAGACGCACGCGGCGCTCGAGCAGGCAGGTGCGCTCAGGCGCTCGCCTGTGGCCGATTCGTCTGTGTCCGCGTCGGCCGCTAGCCTGCCGCAGGCGCAATGACCCGCGAGCAAGTGCTGAGACTGATCCGAACCCACCTGGCCGACGAGCTCGACGTCGATCCGCAGGCAATCCGCGAGAGCACCCGCTTCAAGGAGGACCTGGAGGCGGACTCGCTCGACCTGTACACGCTGGTGCAGGAGCTCGAGGACACATACGGGGTGCGCATGTCCGACGAGCAGGCCGCGCAGATCCTGACCGTGGGAGCCGCGGTGGACTTCGTGATCGCCCACGACGGGGCTGTCGATGAGGAGCGATGATGCTGCTGGGCGAGTTGCTGGACGAGCTGCCCGAGGAGCTCGCGCGCCAGGTGTTCACGCACGCGTCCTGGAGCGAGCGTCCGAGCGGCTCCTACACACGGCTGGCGTTCCTCGGCGACAGTGTGCTGGCGCTAGCGGTGACCGCGTATCTGTATCCGCGCCTGGAGGCGGACCGCTTCGGTGCGGGCAGGCTCACCAAGATCCGCGCGCAGGCGGTCTCCGGAGTGTCCTGTCGGGCTGTCGCCGAACGGCTGGCACTGCCACAGCGGCTGCGTGCGGCCGCGCCGGCGGGGGTACGCGAGAGCGCGGCCGCGCTGGTGGAGACCGAGCGCGTGCTCGCGTCGGTGATCGAGGCGGTGATTGGCGCCTGCTACCTACACGCCGGCTACGAGCGCACCGCCCTGGCCGCGGTGGAGGCATTCGGCCCGGAGATCGAGGGTGCGCTGGAGCACCCCGTGGACTTCAAGTCGGCACTACAGGAGCTGCTCGCCCGGCGCGGCGCGGAGGTCAGCTACGAGATCACGGGCGAGGACGGACCTCCGCACGAGCGTACGTATGCGGTGGTCGCGCGGGTCGACGGCCGCGAGCTGGGCAGTGGCAGCGGCAGAAGCAAGAAGCACGCAGAGCAGGAGGCCGCGCGTGTGGCGGTCGACAAACTGGCCAGCGAATGATCGGGCGCAAGGTATGCGGCTGAAGTCGCTGACGCTGAACGGCTTTAAGTCGTTCCCCGATCGCACCCACCTGGACTTCGGCCCGGGGGTGAGCGTTGTGGTGGGCCCGAATGGCTCGGGCAAGTCCAATGTCACCGACGCGGTGCTGTGGGCAATGGGCGAGCAGTCGCCGCTGGCGGTCCGCGGCCAGTCGATGCAGGATGTGATCTTCGGCGGCGGGAAGGGCGTGCAGCCGCGCAGCGCGGCCGAGGTGGAGATCGTGCTCGACAACTCGGACGGCACCGTGGACGTACCGCTGAGCGAGATCTCGATCGTGCGGCGGCTGGACCGGAACGGCGAGGGTGGATACCGCCTCAACGGCGCCCGCTGCCGCCTGACTGACGTAATCGAGGTGCTCTCCGATACCGGCCTGGGCAAGGAGACCCACTCGGTCATCTCGCAGGGGCGGGTGGACGCGATCGTGACCTCCAAGCCACGCGATCGTCGGCTGCTGATCGAGGAGGCGGCCGGACTCGGCAAGCACCGCAAGCGTCGGCGGCGCGCGCAGCTGAAGCTCGAGCGCACGCAGGAGAACCTCGACCGTGCGCTGGACGTCGAGCGCGAGGCGCGCAGCCGTTTGCGTCCGCTCAAGCGCCAGGCCGAAGCGGCGGAGCTGCATGAGCGCCTAGAGCGCCAGATCCTGCAAGCGCGCTGGGAGCTGGCGCGCGATCAGTCGCGGGCGCGCCGCGTCGAGTTGCACAGCGCAGAGTCAAGCGTCGCGCAAGCGCGAACCGCACGCGCGGAGATCGAGCGCAGGCTGCAGGAGACGATCGAGGAGCGAGGAGTCGCCGAGCGCGCGCTGGCCGAGCGCGCCGAGCGCCACGATGCCCTGTCCCGGCTGCTCTACGACGCCCGTTCAGCACACGAGCGGCTGGCGCTACGCGGCGAGCAGGTCGGCTCGAGCGCGCAGGCGCTCAGCAGGAGGATCGAGCGCATCGAGCAGGAGCTTCAGGCGCTGTCCCAGCCAGAGGCACAGAACGGTGATGGCCAGGAGGCGGCGCACGGCGAGGAGCGCATCGGCGTCCTGCAAGCTCAGCTCGCCGAGATCGACGCGAGCCGTGAGCAGGAGATCGAGCGCGAGATCGCCGAGCTGCAGGAGGCGCTGGGCGAGCAGACGGCGCGCATCGAGCAGGCCGAGACAGCCGCCGCGGCAGCTCGAGCCGCACGCGTGCAAGCCGACGAGCATGCCGAACAGGCACGCAGGGACCTCGCTGCGGGGGAGCATGAGGCGCAGGACGCTCGGCGCGAGTCCGCGCGCGTGGGCGCCGAGCTCGCCGCCGCTAATCAGTTCCTTCGCGGGCATGCTCGCGTCGGCGGCGATCAGGCTGGCTCCCCGAAGGCGCTCAGCGAGGAACTGCGCGTGCAGGACGGTTACGAGCTGGCACTGGCAGCCGCCTTGGGCGGTCGCCTGGACGCGGCGCTCGTCGAGGATGTGGCGGGCGCGGAGGAGCTGCTCGACCGCGCCGGCCCCGACGGCGGCAGCGCGCTGTTGGCGAGCTCAGAGTCGGCGCTTGCGCACGCAAGCGCAGATGCACTGCGCCCACCCGTCCCAGACGCCCGCAGGCTGCTGGACTTGCTCGGCGGTCCGCCGGCAGTGCTCGAGCTCGCCGGACGGCTGCTGACCGACACCTGGGTGGTCGAGCGCCTCGAGGAACTTCCTGCAGACTTCGCCGGCATCGCGGTTACCCGCAGCGGACGCGTGTGGTTCGCGTCCTGGGGCGAGGTTCGCCAGCTCAGTGAGGGCGGGACCGAGCGCGTGCTGGCGCGTCGCAACGAACGCGACCGGCTGATCGCTGACGCTGAGCGGGCGGCGCACGGCGAGCAACTCGCGCGGGGTGCCTGCGAGCGGATGCTCGCCGTGCTTCGCGCGGCCGACGAGGCTCGCATGACGGCGGACGCGGCGCTGCGTGAGGCCGAGCGTGAGCTATCCGAGGCGGGCGAGATCAGGCGGCAGACGCAATGGCTGATCGAGCAGCGGCGGGTGGCCCCCGCACAGGGGGCGCTGGCCGTGCGCAAGGCCGAGCTGGAGGGGGAGCTGGCGGCCGAGCGTCGCCAGGTCGAGCGGCGCCGGCGCGAACGCGCCGAACGCGCCGCGCGACTGGAGCGCCTGCGCGCCCAGCACGCCCTCGACGTCGCCACTGCGCCCCGTGCGGAGCGTCTCGCCGCGGCGTTGGCGGGCGCGGCGCAAGGCGTCGAGCGGCGGGTCGGGCAGCTGGATGCAGAGCTCGCAGCCGACCGCCAGGCCGGTGAGGAGATGGCGAGGAGGCTGCGAGCCTGCGCAGCACGGGAGGCCGAGATCCAGGCGACGCTGCGCGTCGCCGGCGAGACGGTCACAGCCGCGGAGGTCGCGGCGCAGCGCCTGCGCGACCAGGCGAGCGAGGCCGAGCTTGAGCTGACGAGCGTGGCCGAGCGGCTGGGACTCGCCGACGCCGGATCTGGGCAGGGCGTTGACGGGCAGGATGGCGTAGAGCCCGAGCCGCTTGCCGAGGAGGAGGTGGCGGCGCTGCAGGTGCGCGTGCAGCGGCTGACTCGCCGTCGCGAGCAGCTCGGCCCCGTCAATCCACTTGCCCAGGAGGAGTACGCGGAGGCACTCGCCCACGTCGAGGAGCTCGAGACCCAGCGCAGCGACCTCGAGACGGCTCTGCGCGAGCTGCGCTCGGTGATCCGCGAAACCGACCGGCAGATAGAGGAGACGTTCGAGGAGACCTTCAACGCGGCCGCACGCAACTTCGAGGAGCTGGTCGGCGACGTGTTCCCCGGCGGCGCCGGGCGCCTGCGGCTGGTCCTCGACGAGCAGACACCCAGGCCGGTGCTTGGTGGTCAGCCGCTGCCCGAGGGCGACACCGGCGACGCCGATGCGATCGCATCATCCGCGGAGTGGGAGGCCGCGGCGGAGGCAGAGAGTGAAGCGGAGCTGAGAGGGCGCGAGGGGGAGCAGCTTCCCGGCGTGGAGATCGAGATCACGCCGGCGGGCAAGTCGACCAAGCGCCTGACGCTGCTATCCGGGGGGGAGAAGTCGATGACGGCGCTGGCGTTCCTGTTCGCGGTGTTCCTCGCGCGACCTTGCCCGTTTTACATCCTCGACGAGGTCGAGGCTGCCCTCGACGATCTCAACCTCGATCGCTTCCTGACCCTGCTGCGACGCTATTCCGACCGTGCCCAGTTCATCGTGATCACGCACCAGAAACGCACGATGGAGGCCGCCGACTGGCTATACGGCGTGTCGATGGGCGAAAACGGGGTATCCAAGGTGCTCTCCCGACGTCTACCAGCCGCATCGTCCCCGGAGGGGGAGCAGGCGCAGCCGCCCGAGGTCGCCGAAGTCGCCTGACGGCGGCGCTGCTATCGTCGCGCGCCCCGTGGCGCGCGACTGGAACGAGCTGTTCATAACCGCTGAGAACGGTCACACCGACGGCTCCGAGGGCGGGGGGAAGGCGGCCGGCGGGGACGAGCGCGGAGCGCCTCGCCAGCGGGGCGGGCTGTTTCGCCGCCTGCGCGAGAGTATGGCCAAGACCCGTCAGGCGCTTGGCAGCGAGATCCAGGCGACGCTGTTCGGGGTGCTCGACGAGCAGACTTGGGAACGCCTGGAGGAGGCGCTGATCATGGCCGACGTCGGCGCTAGCACGACCGCTTCGGTGGTGCAGACACTCGAGGAGGAAACATCCGCGGGCAAGCTCGAGGGCGGCCAGGCGCTCAGCGAGCGTCTAATCGAGCTGCTGGCGGCGACCGCCAGGGTCGCAGACGGGCGGATCGACATCCGGCCTCAGCCCACCGTTTTGATGGCCGTGGGTGTTAACGGCACCGGCAAGACGACCACGATCGGCAAGCTCGCGTGGCACCTGCGCAAGCAGCTCGGGCGCAGCGTGCTGCTGGCTGGCGCGGACACGTTCAGGGCAGCCGCCGGCGAGCAGCTGGAGGGCTGGGCGCAGCGGGCGGGCTGCGAGATCGTGACGGGATCGCCGGGCTCGGACCCGGGTGCGGTGGCTTTCGATGCGATCGCCCAGGCACGCGCGCGGGACATCGACGTTGTGATCGTCGACACGGCCGGGCGGCTACACACCCAGGACGATCTGATGGGTGAGCTCGCGAAGGTGCGGCGCGTGATCGCCAGGCAGCTCGAGGGCGCCCCCCACGAGACGCTGCTCACGCTCGACGCGACGACCGGCCAGAACGGGCTGCACCAGGCCAGGCTGTTCGCAGAGGTGGCGGGGGTGAACGGTGTGGTGCTGACCAAGCTCGACGGCACGGCGCGTGGGGGCATCGCGCTGGCGATCGCACGCGAGCTCGGCCTGCCGGTGAAGCTGATCGGCGTGGGGGAGTCCGTCGAGGATCTGCGCCCGTTCGACGCCGAGGACTTCGCTCGCGCGCTGATCGCGCAGGAGTGATCGCCGCAGCGGCGCCCGGGAGGGGTAATCTGAAGGTATGGATTGGATCCTGTGGGTGGTGGCCGCATGCGTCCTTGGCCTCGGCGAGATGCATACCGGTGGCCTGTATCTGCTGCCGTTCGCGGTTGGCGCCGCACTTGCGGCAGTGGTGAGCGTGCTCGGAGTCGGTCTGCCACTGGTCGTGCTCGTGTTCGCGCTGGCCTCGGCGATCTCGTTCGGTGGGCTGCGACCAGTCGCGCGCCGCCATCGTCGGCTGCCTCCCGCGATCCGCACCGGTGCCGCCGCGCTGATCGGCCGGCGCGCGATGGTGCTCGAGCGGATCGCCAACGACGAGGGCGTCGGCTGCGTGAAGATCGACGGCGGCGAGGTATGGACCGCGCGCAGCTACGACGAAGACGAGGTGATCGATGCCGGCGAGCGTGTCGAGGTAGTCGAGATAAGGGGCGCCACCGCGCTCGTAATGCACTGAAAGGAACCTATGGCCGTTCTCATCGTCGTCATCGTGATCGTGCTGTTCGCCCTGGTGGTGGCCGCGCGCACGATTCGCGTCATTCCCCAGGCGCGCGCGGGAGTGGTCGAGCGGCTCGGCCGCTACAGCCGTACGCTGGAGCCCGGTCTGACGATCGTCACACCGTTCATCGATCGCGTGCGGCCGCTGGTCGACCTGCGCGAGCAGGTGGTCAACTTCTCGCCACAGTCGGTGATCACCGAGGACAACGTGGTCGTGGGGATCGAGACGGTGCTGTACTTCACGATCACCGACCCGCGCTCGGCGACATACGAGATCGCCAACCCACTGCAGGCGATCGAGCAGCTGACGGTGACGACGCTGCGCAACGTAATCGGCGGCCTGACGCTCGAGGCAACGCTCACGTCGCGCGAGAACGTCAACGCCGAGCTGCGCACCGTGCTCGACGAGGCGACGGGCAAGTGGGGGATTAGGATCAACCGCGTCGAGATCAAGTCGGTGGACCCGCCGCCGGACATCAAGACGGCGATGGAGAAGCAGATGCGCGCCGAGCGTGATCGCCGGGCGGCGATCCTGACCGCCGAAGGCGAGAAGCAGTCGCAGATCCTCACCGCCGAGGGCGCAAAGCAGGCGGCGGTGCTCACCGCCGAGGGCGCGCAGAAGGCCGCGGTTCTGGATGCCGAGGGCGAGCGTCAGGCGGCGATCCTGCGCGCAGAGGGCGAAGCCAAGGCGATCGACACGGTCTTTAAAGCGATCCACGAGGGCAAACCCGATCGAGCGCTCCTGAGCTACGAATACCTGCAGATGCTCCCCCAGCTAGCCGAAGGCGACGCCAACAAGGTGTTCGTGGTGCCCTCCGAGTTCGCCGAGGCCTTCGGAGGCATCGGCGAGGCGCTGAAGGGTCGTTTGGACGGAAACCCACCCGCCCCACCGACTCCACTCGCCCGCCCCGCCCCGCCCGTGCGGGGGCGCCCGCCGGCGCCGCCCGCAGAGCACGACGCCTGATATAGACGGTCATGTTCGACTCGCTCGCCGAGAAGCTCCAGGGGACGCTGGCGGAGGTGCGCCAGCGCGGGACCCTGACCGAGCAGGACGTCGACGCCGCGATGCGCGAGATCCGCCTCGCGCTGCTGGAGGCGGACGTAAACTTCAAGGTGGTCAGGCAGTTCGCCTCGCACCTGAAGGAGCGCTGCCTCGGAGCGGGAGTGATCGGCGGGCTGAACCCCGGACACCAGGTCGTAAAGATCGTCGCCGAGGAGCTCACGACGCTGATGGGCGGGGCAGCGGCCGGCCTGAGCTTCTCACCGAGGCCGCCGACGGTGATCCTGATGGCGGGGTTGCAGGGCTCGGGCAAGACGACCGCCACAGCCAAGCTCGCCCGGTATCTGCACGAGGAGCACTCCTCGGCAGTGGCGGTGGCGGCCTGCGACGTCTACCGCCCGGCGGCTGTCGAGCAGCTCGTGAAGGTGGGCACCCAGGCCGGTGCTGAGGTGTACGAGCAAGGCACCGACCGCGACCCGGTAGAGATTGCCGGCTGGGCGCTCGAGCGCGCCAAGCGCGAGGGCAAGGACGTGTTGATCGTGGACACCAGCGGGCGCCTGCATGTAGATGAGCAGCTGATGGCCGAGCTGGTGCGGATTCGCGACACGGTCAAGCCCCACAGCATCCTGCTCGTCGTCGATGCGATGACGGGTCAGGACGCGGTGAATGTCGCGGAGAGTTTTGCCGAGGCGGTGCAGTTCGACGGGGTGATCATGAGCAAGCTCGACGGCGACGCCCGCGGAGGCGCTGCCCTGTCGGTCAAGGCTGTTACCGGCAAGCCGATCCTGTTCGCGTCCACAGGCGAGAAGCTCGAGCAGTTCGAGCGCTTCCATCCCGACCGCATGGCGCAGCGGATCCTCGGCATGGGCGACGTGTTGAGCCTGATCGAGAAGGCCGAGCAGCAGCTCGACGAGAGCGATGCGCTTGCGCTGGAACGCAAGCTGCGCCGCAACGAGTTCGGGCTGGATGATTTCCTCGAGCAGCTGAAGATGTTGCGCAAAATGGGTCCGCTGACAAGCATCCTCGGCATGATCCCCGGCTTCGCGGGTCACCAGCTCCAGAACATGAAGGTCGATGAACGCGAGCTCGACCGGATCCAGGCGATCATCCTGTCGATGACCCCAGAAGAGCGGCGCAGACCCGAGCTGATCAAGGGGTCACGCAGGCTGCGCATCGCACGCGGCTCCGGCACCAACGTCCAGCAGGTCAACCGCCTGGTCAAGCAATTTGGCCAGATGCGCAAAGTGATGCGCCAGGTCGGGCGCGGCAAGATGCCCGACATCGGCGCGCTCATGCGGGGCGCGCGCTAAACCGTCTAAGCTCTCCCATTCGCCAGATTCATTTATGAACGAGAGGATCAAGTGGCAGTCAGGCTCAGGCTCACGCGAGTGGGCGGCAAGAAGGACCCGAGGTGGCGTGTGGTTGTAGCCGACCAGCGCTCTCCGCGCGACGGCCGTGTGATCGAGACGATCGGCCACTACAACGCGCAGACTGACCCGTCGACGATCGTGATCGACGAGGAGCGCGCCCGTAGCTGGCTGGCACGAGGCGCACAGCCCTCGGACACAGTCCGCAAGTTGCTGCGCATCCAAGGCATAGAGCGCTAGGGCCTCGCTGTGCTGCGCGATGCTGTGTCCTCAGTCGCTCGCGTGCGTAGCACGCCACGCTCCTTGCGTCCTTGCCTCGCTTGCCCAGCGAAGCCCTAGCTGGGCGGGGTAACAGGATGGCAAGCGAGAGTCCCAAGCGGCTGCTGGAGTACCTCGCCGAAGGCCTCGTCGACGATCCTGACGCGGTGGCGGTCGAGCAGTTCGAGGAGGATGACGGCACGGTCGTGCTTGAGCTGTGCGTCGCGGCGGACGACTACGGCAGGGTGATCGGCCGGGGTGGGCGGACCGCCCACGCGCTGCGTACCGTCGTCAAAGCCGCGGCGGCGGGCGAGGGCAGCCACGTGCTCGTCGACATCGTCGATTGACGCAGCCGCCCGAGCAGCCAAAGACGCGCGCGCCGACGGTCGGTGCACAGGAGAGCCTGCCGGCGGGGCGCGTCGGGCGACCTCACGGACTGGATGGGAGCTTCTACGTGACGCGTCCGCGTCCGCGACTGCTGCAGATCGGCGTGACGATAGCCGTGGCGGGTCGGTCCGCGACGATCGTGCGTAGGTCGGGGACCGAGCAGCGGCCGATCATACGTGTGGAGGGTGTCGAGGACCGCTCCGCGGCTGAGGCGCTGCGAGGGATGGAGCTGGCCGTCGATGGCGGCGAAGCGCCCGCCCTGGGCGAGGGCGAGTGGTGGGCGCACGAACTGGAGGGGTGTGTGGTCGTGGATGGAGAGGAGCTCCTCGGTACGGTCAACCGGCTGATCGAGCTCCCCTCGTGTGAGGTGCTCGAGGTGCGCCCGGCGGGTGGCGGCGAGGTGGTGCTGGTGCCGATGGTCAAAGACGCGATCCGCCGGGTCGAGCCTGCGCAGGGGCGCGTCGAGGTGAACCTGGACTTCCTGGGCCTCGCCGGCTATGAGGCCCGCCCGCGTGACTCGAGCCCAGTAGGCGAGGGCAACGAGCGCAGCGGCGAGGGCAGCGAGCACGGAGACGGTGCGGGCGCGTGAACATCGACGTGTTCACGTTGTTCCCCGAGTGGTTTGAGTGGTTCGTCTGCCAGCGTCACGTCAGCAACGTCTTGGCGGCCGGCTCGCGTGTGCAGTGCGTGAACCCGCGCGATCACACGCCTCTAAGCGGTGGTCAGGTCGACGACACGCCGTTCGGCGGGGGCGCCGGGATGGTCCTGCGCGTGGACGTGTTGGACAGCGCGCTGCGTGCGCACTACGGGGTTGATCCCGTCGAGTTGCGCCATAGCCGCCGCGTGATCGCGCTGGCGCCCGGTGGGCGGTTGCTCGACGAGCAGCTCGCCGAGGAGCTGGCCGGCGAGTCTGCGTTGACGCTGCTGTGCGGCCGCTACGAGGGCTTCGACGAGCGCATCCTCGAGCACCTGGCGGGCGAGGTCGTCTCGATCGGCCGCTATGTCCTCAGCGGTGGAGAGCTGGCCGCGATGGTCCTCTGTGACGCGGTGCTGCGCAAGCTTCCAGGTGCGCTCGGGCACGAGTGCTCGGCTGCCGAGGAGTCCTTCAGCGCCGTCCTGGAGGGCAACCCGGAGTACCCCCACTACACGCGCCCCGCGGAGTATCGCGGCTGGCGCGTGCCCGAGATCCTGCTCTCAGGACACCACGAGCAGATCGAGCGCTGGCGGCGCGAGCGCAGCCGCGAACGGGGCGCGGGCCGATCGGAGCAGGGCGGCCGCTGAGATCACGTCCGTCACGTGCGGCGGAGTGAGCCGACTGTCCGCTACCATGCTCCTCGCGCGGGCCGCGATCTCCGTCTCGGGGCGTCCCCCGGTCCATCAACGGCGCGCCCTTCATTTACTGTCATGAGCAGCGTCATCGCAACCATCGAGCGCGCGCAGCTGCGTCGCGTCCCAAATTTCGCGCCGGGCGACCGCGTCAAGGTCCATTTCCAGGTGGTCGAGGGCGCCCGCAGCCGTGTGCAGGTGTTCGAGGGCGTTGTGATCAAGCGCCAGGGTCACGGCGCGCGCGAGACATTTACCGTGCGCAAGCAATCCTTCGGAGTCGGTGTGGAGCGCATGTTTCCGCTGCACTCCCCCAAGATTGAGCGGATCGAGCTGGCCGCTCGCGGTGACGTTCGGCGTGCGAAGCTCTATTACCTGCGAGACCGGGTCGGCAAGCGTGCGCGTGTGCGCGAGCGCCGTTACGCTGGTCCGGAGGTGACGGTCGAGCCGGGCTTGCTAGTCGAGCCTGGACCAGCTGAGCCTTCTGAGGCGACCGGCGCGGACGGCATGACCGCGGAGGAGGCGGTCGCCGAGGGCGTGATCGATGCGGGCGCGCAGACAGGCGCGGAGGCCGATATGACCCCTGAGGATTCGGCCTCGAGCGCAGGCGCCGCTGATACCTCCTCTGATGCCGGCGACGCTGAGGGAGACGTTGCCGGCGGCGATCCCGCGGCGTGAGCACCGGCACGAAGACGGCCAAGAAGCGCCAGAAATCGGCGACCAGCTCGATCGTCGAGCTGGTCGTGATCGTTGCCGTAGCACTGGGCCTCGCGCTTGGCATCCAGGCGTTCATCATCAAGCCCTATCGCATCCCAAGCGGCTCGATGGAGCCGACCCTGGCGATCGGCCAGCGCGTGCTGGTCAACCGTATCGGCATGGACTTCGGCGGACCCCACGTTGGCGAGATCGCAGTGTTCCACCCCCCCGAAGGCGCCGAGCAGGAGGAGTGCGGTCCCTCGCCTCACGTGATTAAGCTCGACGGTGCCGCGTGCTCACAGCCGGTGCCGCAGAAGTCGAGCGTGAACTTCATTAAGCGGGTTGTCGCCGGTCCGGGGGACGAAATCTATATCAAGGAAGGTCACGTGTTCCGCAAGGCCGCCGGCACAAGCCAGTTCGTCCGCGAGAAGGACTCCTACATCCGGGAATGCGGAGCGAGCCCGGAGTGCAACTTCCCGACCCCGATCAAGATTCCGGCCGGTCACTGGTTCATGATGGGGGACAATCGTGGCGAATCCGACGACAGCAGGTTCTGGGGGCCTGTCCCCACGGGGTGGATCATCGGGCAGGCCGTCGCCACCTACTGGCCGCCCGATCGCATCGGAATCTTCTAGCGAGGCGGGCGCCCGCACGGAGGGTGGCGCAAGCTCGTCCCGACCCGGTTCTGGCGCCTCTGCGCGCGCCAGGCGCCGTGCACGCCGAGCGGGGAGCGGCAAGCGACTGTTCGCGTTTGACCGCCGTCTGGGTGTTCGCCTGGTGGCCGGCGCCGACGAGGCCGGGCGAGGCTGCCTCGCCGGACCGCTGGTGGCAGCCGGCGTGCTATTCGACTACGAGGCGCTCACCACGCGCGAGCTGCGCGCGCTCGGTGCGCTGAACGACTCCAAGCAGCACAGCGCCGAAGCGCGCGAGGAGCTCTATCCGCTCGTGATGCGCAGCGCCGCCCGGATCGTCGTCGTGTCCCGATGCGTGCGCGGGATCGACGCCCGCGGGCTGCACAAGACGAACCTGGCCGCCCTGCGTGACGCCGTGCGCGGGGTTACCGCCGGGATCACCGGCGAGGTGCTGTGTCTGCTCGACGGCTTCTCGGTGGCGGAGTTTGAGCATCCCCAGCGGGCGATCATCGACGGCGACGCCACCAGCGCGGCGATCGCCGCGGCGTCGATCGTCGCCAAGGTCACCCGCGACCGCTTCATGCGCCTCGCCGACATCCAGCACCCGGGCTGGAGCTTTGCCGAGCACGTCGGCTACTCGACGCCCTCCCACCGCGATGCGATCCTCCGTCAGGGCGTCTCGCCCTTGCACAGGATGTCTTTCCAGTCGCTCGCCTACCAGCAGTTGGCGTTGTAAACATCACCACGTCAACCGTAGGGGCTGGTGCGTACTACCAGGCCGCCTCGAGGTGGTCGAGGCGCAGCAACTGCCCCCGCTCGTCGACGATCACGCCTACAGCGTCGAAGCGGATCGTGTGGGCGGTGGGTCGATCGTGTCGCTCGTCGCTTAGCCAGGCGACGGCGAGCCGGCGCAGGTGTGCACGCTGGCGCGGGCGCAGCCACGGCAACGGCTCCTGATCGGCGCGGATGCGCTGTCCTTGGTAGCCCGCGCGGCGCGTCTTGACCTCCACAAACGCGAGCACGTACCCGTCGAAGACGATCAGGTCGATCTCGCCGCGCCGGGTGCGCACGTTGCGCGCGAGCGTCGAGAAGCCCAGGTGGGTGAGGTGTGCGGCGGCCAGGTCCTCGCCCAGACGCCCGAGCGTGCGGCGCGGGTCGGTGCGGCGCGATCGCGTCGACAGCGTTGGGCCTGACTTGGTGCACACGACCAGCACGCTAGGCCGATTGATGTGACGTGGGAGATCGATCTGTGCCGATTCAGCACGCCGGTCGTGTCAAAGGTGTGTCCTATCCGAGTGAGGAGCTCCGTGGCTGTACGCGACGCGGTCCTACGCGCTGACCGTGCGGCGAGCGCGCGTACGCGGCACGGATCTGCGGCTCCTCGTCGGTCGATCCTGGCGTCCTCGGCGGCCGGCGCGAGCGCTCTCGGCGGTCTCGGCGTCGCTGATCGCCCACGCGAGTCGCTCGACGAGCTGTGCGGCGGCGTGACCGGTGCTCAGATGCACCGAACGCACCTGCTCGTCGAGTAGCACGGGGGTTTCGTCGGTCAGCTTGGATGAGACTGGATCGGCGGTGACAATGATTCTGGGCATGGATTGTCCTTCCTCGGGAGGTTGGCGGTCAGGGACGGTGTGCATGTCGGTCGGGAGGGAGCGGGTGCGTCCCGAGAGTGCGTCCTGGGAGTGTGATCTCGCCTTCCCAAGACGGGAGGCAGGAGCAAAACGAAAACGTCAGATATGTAGACATCGCATGTTCATGTCGACAAGTGGCGATTCGATTCGACGCAGGTCGCTCGAGCCCTGCTGGGCGCTCGCGCACCAGGCGTGATGGACAGGTAATTATCTACTAATCGTATCATAATTATGAGAAATACTAGTGGCTAGGCTAGACCGTGCCGGCGCCGAGCATGCGCCGGCACGCTCGCGTAGCCTGCGTCTCATGGCCGATGATCCGACCAATGCCGAGGCCGCAGCCCTGCAGAGCGAAGCGGAGCGCAGTGCAGACGGCGGCGCCGGCGAGGAAAAAGGGTCCGTGGGGCGGGGCCCGCACCCTAAAAGACACAAGCTGGACGGCGTCAGCGGCTTTATGGGCTTGCGCTGGGAGGACCCGCAGACCGTCCGTCTGGAGATTCGACCCGAGCTGATCAACGGCGGCGGGCTGCTCTCCGGCGTGGTCACCTACGCGATGGTCGACTACTGCATGGGTTCGACCCTGTGGGCCCAGACAACCTCGGAGGAGCGCATCGCGACGATCTCGATCTCGATCAACTACATCCAGACGGCGATCGATGGGGAGATCGTATGTCGCACCACGCTCGATCGCCGCAATCGCACGACCGCGGTGATGCATAGCGAGGTGCGCCACGAGGACGGGCGGTTGCTCGTGACAGCGATCGGCAGCTACACGATCTTCCCCGCGCGTAAGCAGCCCGCAACCCCGTCAACGCGCTGACGCCCACGGTCCTCACGATCGCCGGCTCGGACTCCGGCGGCGGGGCCGGAATCCAGGCCGACCTGAAGGCGTTCGCGCGCTGCGGTGTGCACGGCACGAGCGCGATCACCGCGATCACCGCCCAGAACACCGTGGGTGTCGCCGCCGTTCACGAGGTGCCGCCGGAGATCGTGCTTGCGCAAGTGCGCGCGGTCCTGTCCGACATCCGCGTCGATGCGGTCAAGGTGGGGATGCTTGGCACCGTCGCGGTCACGTTGGCGGTTGTCACGGCGCTCGACGAGCTGCCCGCCGGCACGCCCGTGGTGGTCGATCCCGTGATGGTGGCCGAGTCGGGCGCGCGGCTGCTTGCGCCGGACGCTCAGTGCGCGCTCGTTCAGGAGATCCTGCCGCGGGCGAGCGTGCTCACGCCGAACCTGTTTGAGGCGCGTGCGCTCACCGGCCACGAGCCCGCGCCTGCGGGCTCGGGCGACGAGGATGTCGAAGCTGAGGCTCTGGCCAGGGCGGTGCTGGTGCTCGGCCCGCGCATCGTCGTGCTCACCGGTGGGCATCGAGCACGGACGGTCGACCTGTTCGTGGATAGCGCGAGCGAGGGTGCCGCGGTCGAGATCGACGGCGTGCGCCACCCCGCTGGCGCGGCGCACGGCTCCGGCTGCACCCACTCCTCGGTGCTTGCCGCCCAGCTCGCCCTTGGTTATCCACCGTTGGAGGCCGCGCGCGCTGCCCGTCGCCTCGCGGGAGCAGCGGTGGCCGGTGGTCTGCGCGACGTCGGCGCGGGCGCGGGACCGGTCGATGTCCTCGAGCTCACGCGAATGCGCGCCTGCTGAAGATCAACGCTCGTCCGTTTGCCATAATCGGATGACGATGAAGCTGCTGCGTATGAAGCCTGGTCTTCGATGAAGTTCTTGCGTATGAAGCCGGGTCACGGTGAGATTGTTCTCGCCGAGGGCGACATCGCGGTACCGGAGCAGGAGCGGGAGCTGATCGAGGCGTTCCGGCGCGAGCTGGACGCGGGCATGTGGGCCGCGGTACCGACGCAGACGCCCGGTGGGCGTCGCGAGGCAGAGCTCGTTAAGAGCTTCGCGGAAGTGCCGCGCGACGCCGAGCGCGTGATCTTCTTCCCGCGAGCCGCCGGCGGCGCGCCCCCGGCGACGCGCTAGCCGGCCGTGGGGCTGGGGCTGGGCACCGCGGCGGTTGTACTCGTCGTGCTGCTGTGGGAGCTGGCGCGCCCGACGCTCAAGCGTGCGCTCGCACGTGGCCTGCAGCTGTGGGCAGCGCACAGGCGCGGGAGCGCACCGGTGGGCTATGACCCCGGGCGCGAGCGCCGCGCCGAGCAGCGCGCGCGTGTGCTGCTGCGCTCGTGCGTGACTGAGCACGATTGGACGATGTACCGAGATCTCGGGTTCCTACGCGTGTGGGGCGGGCTGGGTGATCGCGGACGCGGCGCGGACGCCGGCTACGCCTACCTGATCTATCCGCACAAGCCGATCGTCGCGTTCGTGCCGGAGACGGGAGAGCTACTCAACGAGTACTGCGTGGCGTTCCCCGACCACTCCAAGCCGTACGGCAGCTCGCGTCTGCCGGACTCCGACGACGTACTCGCCAAGTGGATGGCTCTGACCGCCGACGAGCGGCGCCTGGTGGGCGAGGCCAACATGCACCTGCCCGGTCGCCAGGTCGACCCCGATCGAGTCCGTCGTGACCTCGTGCGGCTGCGGCGCTGGGAGCGTGAGCTTTTGGGGGACCTCGCCTCCCCACAGGTCCGGGAATCGATCTCCCATCGACCCCGGCAAGATCCAGATAACGTGCGCGCCGCGTGAGTACTCCCGGCGCCTTCGACGTCAAGCATCGCAGCCGCGCCCTGATCGAGGGACCGGAGCGCGCGGCCGCACGCGCGTACCTGCATGGCATCGGCTACTCGGCCGAGGATCTCGCCAAGCCGATCGTCGGCGTGGCGCACTCGTGGATCGAGACAATGCCGTGCAACTTCAACAATCGAGTACTCGCGGCCAAGGTCAAGGAGGGCATCCGCGCCGCCGGCGGCACGCCGATGGAGCTCAACACGATCGCGATCTCCGACGGGATCACCATGGGCACTGCTGGCATGCGCGCCTCGCTCGTATCACGCGAGCTGATCGCAGACTCGATTGAGCTCGTCGCTAGCGCCCACCGGTTCGACGCGCTCGTGACGATCTCCGGCTGCGACAAGACGATCCCGGGCACGGTGATGGCGCTCGCGCGCCTGGACATCCCCGGCCTGATGCTCTACGGCGGCTCGATCAAGCCGGGTCACTTCAAGGGCGCCGAGGTGACGATCCAGCAGGTGTTCGAGGCGGTCGGCGAGCTCGCTGCTGGAAAGATCACCGAGCAGGAGTTGCACGAGCTCGAGGAGGCTGCCTCACCGGGTGCGGGCGCGTGCGGCGGGCAGTTCACCGCCAACACGATGGCGATGGCCTTCGAGGCGCTGGGAATCTCACCGGCGGGCTCCGCGATGGTTCCCGCCGAGGACGGACGTAAGCTCGAAGTGGCTGTTGCAGTGGGCGAACTTGTGATGGACGTGCTGCGCCGAGGACAGCGCCCGAGCGAGATCATCACCAAGCCGGCACTCGAAAACGCGATCGCGGCGGTCGCTACGAGCGGTGGCTCGACCAACGGCGTTCTGCATCTGCTCGCGGTCGCGCGCGAAATGGGCGTGGCACTGGAGATCGACGAGTTCGAGGCGATCTCCGAGCGCACGCCGCTACTGTGCGACCTGCAGCCCGGCGGGCAGTATGTTGCGACCGAGCTATATGAGGCGGGCGGCGTGCCGCTCGTGCTCGCCCGGCTGAACGAGGCTGGGATCCTCCACGCCGACGCGCAGACCGTTACTGGCAGGAGTATCGGCGAGCACGCCGCGGAGGCGCAAGAGACCGACGGTCAGCGCGTGGTGCGGCCGCTGGCCGAGCCGATCAAAGCGACCGGCGGCTTTGCGATCCTGCGCGGCAACGTCGCGCCCGACGGCTGCGTGGTGAAGCTCTCCGGGCACGAGCGCCGCAAGCACGTCGGGCCCGCGCGCGTGTTCGACGGTGAGGAGGACGCGATGGCTGCCGTGCTCGCGCATGAGATCCAGGCGGGCGACGTGGTCGTGATCCGCGGCGAGGGACCCGCGGGCGGCCCCGGCATGCGCGAGATGCTGTCGGTCACCGCCGCGATCGTGGGGGAGGGAATCGGCGAGGATGTCGCGCTGATCACCGACGGTCGGTTCTCGGGCGCGTCACATGGCTTCATGGTTGCTCACGTCGCGCCGGAGGCCGTCCGCGGCGGCCCGATCGGCGCGCTCAGGGACGGCGATCAGCTGACAATCGATGCCGACACGCGCCGGCTCGACGTGGCGCTGCCAGACGAGGAGATCGCCGCACGCGTGAGTGCCTACAGGCAGCCGCCGCGTGCCGACGCACACGTGGACATCGCCATCCAGAAGTACGCCAAGCTCGTCGGCAGCGCCGCCGAAGGCGCCGTCGCGCGCTGATCAGCGCGTGCGCCGAGCACGGCCACGCCGCCACGGCCCAGGCTCTCACCCTGCGAGCGCGCTGAGGCTACTCGGCGAGGAAGTCTTTGAGCAGCGCGTTGAACGCCGCCGGGCGCTCCAGCATCGCCACGTGGCCGGTGTCCTCGAAGACGACCTTGCGCGAGTCGGGGATCAGCTCGGCGAACACATCGGCGTCGCGCACGGGGATCAGCCGGTCGCCGTCGCCCCACACGATCAGCGTGGGGCAGGCGATCTCGGGCAAGCGCTCGCGAATGTCGTAGTCGAGCACTGCCTGCAGACCCTGGAGGAAACCGGGCTTGCCGGCACCCCGCAGCTGCTCGGCGGCGAGCGTCGCCGGCAGGCGACTGGGGTGGCGCGCGACGACGTACATGAGCGTGTTGCGCAGACGCGGACGTCGCGCGACGGTGTCAGACTTCGATGCCACCCATGCGCCGGTGGCGGCGAGCACGGTCTCCAGCCGGCGCATTACCGGTACTGCGCGCATCGAACCCGGATGACCGGTGGTCGAGATCCCGGCAGCGGAGATCAACACGAGGCGCTCGACCCGCTGGGGGAAGGCGATCGCGAGCTCGGCGGCGATGAAGCCGCCCATCGAGTTGCCGACGACGGCGGCGGCGTCGATCTCGAGCTCGCCCAGCAGGCGGTCGAGCAGGCGCGCATAGCCGGAGATCGAGATCCCCGTCCCGGGACGATGCTGCTCGGCGGGCATCGGCGAGTAGCCGAAGCCGGGCAGGTCGAGCGTGATCACGCGACGCTCGGCGGCGAGCACGGGCAGCTGCTCCAGCCAGTTCGCCCAGCAACCGGACAGCCCGTGCACAAACACCAGCGGCTGACTTTCGGCTCCCTGCTCCGCCGCCCGCTCGGGGCCGAGCTCGATCGTGTTCACCGGCTGGCCGTCGATGATCAGCCAACGCTGGTGCTTGCGCCAGTCGACGTCGAGCCACGGCGAGCGTCCAGCGGGTCCATACATGCTGGTATCGCCGATGGGTACGCGCGTCGCGGTGTGGCTGCCCGAATTTGCGCTCACCCGCCTGACCTTACTCGAGGTGGAGGGGTGCTCCGCCAAGCAGGCCGAGCATCGGAGGCGGCGAAGTACTGCACGAGATGAGAATCACAGCGCAGCAGGTGGCGGCCGGGGAGCACGAGCGGCTGCGCGGCGCCTGGGCCGAGGCGAACGCGTTGCTCGACGAGGACCTACGCCGGCGCGACGCCGCCGCGCGCACGCGCCGAGCGTATGCGGTCGACGTCGGCCAGTTCGCGCGGTGGGCGATCACCCAGGGCCTGCCCCCCAGAGAGGTGGACCCAAAGACAGTGCGTCGCTATATCGCGCATCTCTCCGAACGCTCGTCGGTCGGCCAGAGCGCCGCGCCGAGCACCTCAGCGCGCAAGCTGGCGGCGCTGCGCGCGCTGTTTGCGAGCCAGCGCGAGCACGGGCGGATCTCCCACAACCCGGCGGATCTCGTGTCGACACCGCGGAGGGGCTCACACCTGCCGCGCGTGCTGAACGCGCGCGAGGCGGCCAGACTGCTCGACGGCATCCCAAATGGGACACCCGCCCGCCCGCTCGAGCTGCGCGACCGCGCGATGTTCGAGCTGGCGTACTCGTGCGGGCTACGCGCGGAGGAGCTCGTGTCGCTGAGCGGCGCAGACATCGACTACGACGGCGAGCAACTGCGGGTCGAGGGCAAGGGACGAAAGACGCGCTTCGTGCCGGTGGGCGAGCCGGCGATGGCGGCCGTGAAGGTCTATCTGGAGCGCGCACGACCAGAGTTGGCCGCGCTGGCCTCGCCGGCGACGCAATCGGGTGCCCACGCGCTGGGCGTGCTGGATGCGCTGTTCCTGAGCAAGACCGGGCGACCGCTGGGCACGGGCGACGTGCGGCGGCGGCTGCGTGCGTGGACCACGCGCGTCAACGTCGGCGAGGGTGCTTCGCCGCACGCGCTGCGCCACAGCTTCGCCACGCATCTGCTGGATGGCGGCGCTGACCTGCGCAGCATCCAGGAGCTGCTCGGGCACGCGAGTGTGTCCAGCACTCAAATTTATACTCGGGTAGAGTCCGCCAGGCTGAGAAGCGCGTATGCGCGCAGCCACCCTCGGGCCTGATTCAGGGGGGAGATAACCCTGGAGACGAACGTCAAACCGATCGAGCTGCGCGAACTGTGGCGGCGCTATAAGTCCGAAGGCGACAGTCGCGTTCGCGAGCGCCTGGTCGTCGCGTACTCGCCGCTGGTCAAGTACGTCGCCGGACGCACGGCCGCGGGCCTGCCTCCGCATGTCGAGGAGGCCGACCTGATCTCCTACGGTCTCGTTGGCCTGATCTCCGCGATCGAGCGCTTCGACCTATCAAGGGATATCAAGTTCGAGACGTACGCGATCATGCGCATCAAGGGGGCGATCATCGACGAGCTGCGCTCGCTCGACTGGGTGCCGCGCAGCGTGCGAGCCCGCGCGCGGGAGGTAGAGCGGGCGAACGCAAAGCTCGAGCACACACTGCAGCGGGCGCCGACCGACGACGAGCTGGCGGCCGAGCTGGGCATCACCGTCGACGAACTGAACGAGTCGCTGCTGGCGATCTCGCACTCCTCGATCGTCGCCTTGGACGAGCTGTGGAGCGTGTCGGACTCCAGCGGCGACCAGGTTTCGCTGATGGACACAATCGAGGACCCCGGAGCGCCGGACCCGGCGCGGGCACTCGACGTGGGCGACCTGAAGGACCGGATTGCCGAGTCGATCGCCAAGCTACCCGAGCGCGAGAAGCTCGTAATCGCGCTGTACTACTACGAGAACCTGACCCTGCGCGAGATCGGAGAGGTTCTGGGTGTGACCGAGTCGCGGGTTTCCCAGATGCATACCAAGGCCGTCCTGCGCCTCAGATCGCGTATGCAAGAGGAGTCCTTCGACGACTGACCTGGCGCCCGAGAGCCGGCGCCATACGGCGTCCTCGCTCGCTCGCGTACCGAAGCCGGGAGACACTCGCTCCGCTCGCATCCCCGCTTCGGCCAGCACGCCACGCTCGCTGCGTCCTTGTCTGGCTTGGCTCTCGAACGCCAGGAAGCGTGGCTCATGCGACGTGGGCCATAGCTGAAAGCACGTCGTGAAGATGGTCAAGCCCGGGCATCGACCGATCACGTTGCCGATGCACAACGGCCGCGACTACGGGAAGGGTTTGGAGAGGGCGATACTCAGGCAGGCGGGCCTATCATGAAACGAGTCATGGCAAGTCAGATCGAGCTGGTGGCACAGGTGCGCCAGGAGGACGGCATGTACTGGGCAGACGTACCCAGCCACCCCGGCCTGTTCGCTTCCGGTGAGACGATGGATGAGCTGATCGAGTCTCTGGGTGAGGCGTGGGCGCTCTACACGAGCGACGATGACTCGGCGCCGCAGGTGGCGGTGACTCCGGCGACGCAGTCGCTTCACGTTCTCGTTCCAGCCTAAAGAGAGCGACGCCTTCTCGGCGAGCGCGCGTGCGCGCTCCTCAGCAGGGCCGCATGCGGCCCTGCAGCCGGCAGTGCATGCACTGCCGGTCGGACGGCGCATGCGCCGTCCGACGCCGAGCCGCATGCGGCTCGGCGCGGGTGGGCACATGTGCCCACCCGAACAGCACCCTGCCGATGGTTCGTCGAGACCTCTGGTGCGCCTGTGCGAACGGCGGTATGGTGCACGCACCCGGAGAACGGAGAGCGCGATGCATCATGCAGCGGACCGGATTCGCAACGTAGCCCTGGTTGGCCACCGAGGGTCCGGGAAGACCTCGCTGCACGAGGCGTTGCTGTTCGAGGCGGGTGTGAGCAGTCGCCTGGGCTCGGTCCCCGATCGCAGCACCGTGTCGGACTCCGACCCCGACGAGCAGGCCCGCCAGATGTCTATCTCGGCGACGCTCAGCTCGTTCGAGTGGCAGGAGCGCAAGCTCAACCTGCTCGACACACCAGGCGAGCCGAGCTTCGTCGCCGACGCACTGGGGGCGCTGCGGGTGTGCGAGTCGGCGGTGTTCGTTGTCAACGCGGTGATGGGCGTCGAGGTCTCCACCACGCGCCTGTGGGCGCGCGCGGCCGAGCTCGACATCGCGCGCATGCTGTTCGTGAACATGCTCGACCGCGAGCGCGCCGACTTCTTCCGCTCGCTGGACCAGCTCAAGCGAGCCTTCGGGCCGCACGTGGTGGCGAGTGAGATCCCGATCGGCTCTGAGCAGGATGTCGAGGGCGTCGTTGATCTCGTCGACATGAAGGCCTTCCGCCAGGATTCCCCGGAGCGTGGCAACTGGAGCGAGATCCCGATCCCGGATGCGGAGGGCGAGCGCGCGCAGGAGTACCGCGAGAAACTAATGGACGAGGTGTGTGAGGTGTCCGACGCGCTGATGGAGCGCTACCTGGAGGGCGATGAGATCTCCCACGAGGAGATCGTGGGGGCGCTCAAGGAGGGCACCAACCACGGCAAGATCTTCCCGGTCGTGTGCGGTGTCGCCACGCGCAACCTCGGCACCTCGCGGCTACTGAACGCGATCGTCGAGGATCTGCCCTCGCCTGTGAAGCACGGTTCGCTGAAGGTGGGCGAGGTGGAGCTCAGCCCGACCGAGGACGGGCAGCTATTC
This sequence comes from uncultured Solirubrobacteraceae bacterium, assembly GCA_963830345.1. GTDB lineage: Bacteria > Actinomycetota > Thermoleophilia > Solirubrobacterales > Solirubrobacteraceae > Palsa-744. The sequence goes on from CAWHLZ010000003.1 coordinate 244,737, forward strand.
GCGTACGTGTTCAAGACCAGGGCGGATCCGTTCGCCGGGCGGATCAACCTGCTGCGGGTGTATCAGGGGGTTCTGCGTGCCGACAGCCATGTTCTGAATACGCGTGCGCATGTCAAGGAGCGGATCGGTCAGCTTGTCGTGTTCGCGGGTAAGGACGTCGAGCACGTGCAGGAGTTCGGGCCGGGGGACATCGGCGCGGTGGCCAAGCTCAAGGAGACGCGCGCCGGAGACTGGCTGGCCGCCCAAGATGAGCCGATCGACATGCCCGCGCTGAAGCTACCCGCTCCGGTGATGGCGTTCGCGGTCGCGCCAAAGAGTCGGGGCGACGAGGACAAGGTGCTCGCCTCGCTACGTCGGCTGCAGGAGGAGGACCCGACGATCGACCTGCACCGCGACCAGCAGACGGGCGAGCAGATCGTCGCGGGGCTCTCACAGGTGCACGTCGAAGTGATCGTCGATCGTCTGCGCGAGCGCTTCGGGGTTGAGGTGACGCTGAAGCCGCCGCGCGTGCCCTACCAGGAGACAATCCGCGGCTCGGCCACCGCCCACGGCCGGCACAAGAAGCAATCGGGTGGCCGCGGCCAGTTCGGCGACTGCCAAATTGAGATTGAGCCGTTGAACGACCCCAGCCACCCCACTGGCTTCGAGTTCGTCGACAAGATCAAGGGCGGCGTGATCCCGAGCTCGTTCATACCCGCAGTAGAGAAGGGCGTGCACGAGGCGATGGAGAGCGGAGTGCTAGCGGGCTACCCGGTCAAGGGCGTGCGGGTGAGGCTGTTCGACGGCGCCTACCACTCCGTGGACTCGTCGGAGATCGCCTTCAAGCTGGCGGGTCTACAGGCGATGAAGCAGGCGCTCGAGCAGGCCGACCCTGTGCTACTGGAGCCGATCATGCTGGTCACCCTGTCGGTGCCGGAGGCCCATGTGGGAGACGTGATCGGCGACCTCAACAGCCGCCGTGGCCGGCCCCAGGGGATGGAGCCGGTGGGTGCGATGACCGAGATCAAGGCCGAGGTGCCGATGTCCGAGATGCTGACCTACGCCCCCGACCTGCGCTCAATCACACAGGGGCAGGGCGACTACACGCTCGAGCTTCTGCGCTACGAGGAGCTCCCTGGCCATCTCGCCCAGAAGGTGGTCGAGCAGGCCGGCGAGGAGCGAGCGGCGGTTCACGCTTAGCAGCGCCTCGCTGCGCATTGCCACAGGTCCAGATAGTCTGGTGGGTCGATGGCCACGCGCACGATCGTCACCTCCCAGCCCGACGTCGAGTGCGACGTGTGCGCGCGGCGGCTGCTGCGGGGTGAGCAGCCGGACGTGTTCGTCGGCGCTGGGCGTCGGCGGATCGTGTGCGAGCTATGCGCACCGCGCGCTGCGCATGAGGGCTGGATGCGCGAGACCGACAGCCAGTCGCTGACCCTGCCGCCGATGCGCTCGCGGCGCGGACGCAGCCTGTTCGAGCGTCTGCCCGTGCCGTTTAGGGTGCGTCCCGCTGAGGCAGGCAGACAGACAGGCAGGCCGCCCGGCGATGCCCGCGGCGGGCTGAGCGCCGGCTCATCCGCCGAGAGCGAGGTGGCTCCGTATGACCTGTTCGCCGAGTCGACGCACCCCGAAGGGCCCAGGCAGGCGCCCCCGATGGCTGACTTCGCCGAGCCGGCCGCCGCGGCTGGGTCCCAGCTCGACGCAGAGCACCGCGTCGAGCCTGCGTCGGAGAAACGCGACGAGCTCGACGGGCACTCGTCCTACGCGCAGCAGGCGGTCGCGGTATTCAACGCGAGCGAGTTCCCGCGCCGGGTGGCGGGCGTCGCCCGCTCCCTGGGTGCGCCGGCGGTGACGGTCCGCTCGGCCGAACATCTCAGCAGCGTGGTGTCGATCGTGGTCGCATGGGAGCTTTGCTGGTATCGCTACGAGGTCGATCTCAGCGAAGCGGTCGTGGAGGCCCAGGTCATCGCCCAGGGAACCGAGCTCGCGGAGCTCGCGCGTGAGGACCGGCTCGCGAACGCTGCCGCCGGCGCGTCGGGGATGCTGCTGCTGGCAGCCGCATAGTCGCTGTCGGTCGTGTAACGATTCGGTGCGATTCGCTTGCGCATCTGCGTGCGGGGAGTAACATCGAGGCAGGATGATCTACTGCGTGGTACCCAGACCGCTTGCCGATGAGCTGTATCCGAAGCTCGTCGAGCACTACAGTGATGACACGAACGTCACGGTGATCGTCGACCGGCGCAAGTTCGACCGACGGGCACGCTACGCCAGCGCGGGCGCATCCTCCGCCGAGGAGACGCAGCGGCGCATCGTGCGCGACCGTCGTCGCGCGCGCGTGCCCGGCGATCTGTTGCCGCTCGCGCGCGCCTCCTAGAGCCTGCCTCGTTTGGCGAGGACTGGGCTCCGGTCGACGGCACCGTCCCCGGCGAGCTTCATACTCCCGCTGCGATGAAGCTGATCGTGCATGTCGACGGCGGCGCTCGTGGCAACCCCGGTCCCGCGGCCGCTGCGTGCGTCCTCAGCTCGCCGGCGGGCGAGGTCGTGGACGAGTGCGCGCAGCTGCTGGGCAAGGTCACCAACAACGTGGCCGAGTACCGCGCGCTGCTGCTCGGTCTGGCGCGTGCACAAGAGCTCGGCGCCAGCGAGGTCGAGGTAGTCGGTGACTCCGAGCTGATCGCCAAGCAGGTGCAGGGCGTCTACAAGGTCAAGCATCCGGCGATGCGCCCGCTGCACCTGGAGGCGATGCAGGCGCTCAGGGGATTCGAGCGCTGGTCGATCCGCACCGTGCCGCGCGCGCAGAACGCGGAAGCCGACGCGCTCGTCAACGCGGCGCTCGATCAAGCGGCAGCCACTAGCCCCTAGCCGGCCGAGAGGCAAGCAAGACAAGGACGCAACGAGCGTGGCGTGCTGGCCGAAACGGGGATGCGAGCGGAGCGAGTGTCTCCCGGCTTCGGTACGCGAGCGAGCGAGGACGCAGTATTGCGCCGCCTCTCGGCCGGCTAGTGCAGCGGCTGCGCTGATTTGGCGATAGCGAACATCTGCGCGTTCGACAGTTCCTCGAGCAGCGTGTTGGTGAGCCAGTACAGAACGTTCCCGGAGATCCAGCCGATGACGTGGATATGCGAGCCGTCGTTCACGAATTTGTAGGTAACGCCATCGATCATCTGGCTGCGGTCGTGGGCGAACAGCGGTGGACCCAACCAGTCGGTGCCCTCGAAGTCGTAGTAGCCGCCGATTGAGTTTTGCTGCCAGACCACCACATAGGCGTGGTGCAGTCTGCCCTGCTCGTCCCTGAGCTTGTAAGCGCGCACCGTCTGCTGTTCGGCCGGGCCCGTCTGCAGCGTCGGGTACAGAACGCGGAAGGGGACGTTGAGGGCCGCTTTCACCACTTCGCTCTCACCCGTGGACGAGGTCGGATACAGGCCGATAGCCGCCGGCGAGGGAGCTGCGCCGGAATGGTTGCCGGAGCGGTGGCTGTGACTGGTGGTATGCCTGCTCGGCGCGGTGGCCGGCAGTTGTAGCTGTTCGTGGCCGTGGAGGAAGGTGTTCAGCGTCTGCGCCTCCAGTTCCGGGGATGAGGTCACGTAGTCGCCGCCGTTGGGAATCTGGTCGTCGATGTTGGTCGTCAGGAACTTCACTTGGCGCAGCGGCTTGGTCTGCGAGAACGCGACCAGCTTGGCCAGCAGGATCAGCTCCTGGGCCGTCGCCGGGAAGTTCGTCCTGATCGCGTGCCCGACGGCCTTGGCCACGGTGTCGATCTGGCCGAGCTCGTCGCCCGGGTTGATTTGCTCGCGCAGGTCGCGCAGGAAGTCCTGCTGGCGCGCCACGCGCACGAAGTCATCGTCGGTGTGGCGGTAGCGGACGTAGTCGAGCGCGTTTTCGTAGCAGAGCTTCTGATAGCCCGGCTGCAGGTTGATGCTCGTGTAGTCGGTTTCGGTCGTGCCGACGTTCTCGTTGTAGTAGCGGTGGTCGACGTTGACGTACGCGCAGCCGAGCGTGTCGACGACTTTGATGAAGCCCGCGAAGTTGACATCGATGATGCCGTTGAGCTGACCATTCAGTTCTGGGAAGACTTCGCGCACGATCGTTTCGGCGGCGAGCACGCTGGCACCATTGGCGCCCCCGAGTTTGCTGCCGATCGTGTACGCGGCGTTGATCTTTTCGTGTTCGTAGACTTCGCCGTTCGGCGCCCTGATGTTGACCATCAGATCGCGCGGGATCGACAGCACCGAGGTCTGACCCTGTTCGGGGTCGAAGCGCACGAGCAGGATCGTGTCGCTGTGCGGCGCGGCTTCGCGTTCTTCGGCGTTCTTCGAGCCGGAACGCCGATCCGAGCCAAGGATCAGGAACGTCTGCGGGCCGCCGCCGTATTCGGGCGTGACGAGGCCCTTGGGGGCGTCGATGTGGCTGAGCGACGGAAAGACCTCGTCGGCGAGCGTGGTGATCTTGTTTAGCGCCACGGTCACCGTCGCGGCACCGCTTAGCGCCACGATCAGGACGCTTGCGATCAGGAATCGCTTCCACATGCTCCACCAAAGCGAGGGCGGGCGCTCGTCATTCATGGGGTATCGGGATGTGGCAGCTCATCAGGCCTGAGGTTGAGCACCCACCTTCCCCCAAGGCGAGGCGCTCCCGCGCAAGGGTAGCGGGCCGATCGGAGCGCACGCGCCGGCATGGTGGGTACGCTCGGTTCGATGCTCAGCCCCCGCAACCGAGAGCTCCTAGGTCTCGTGCCCTCCGCGCTGCTGGTGACGGCGGGCTTCACCGCGATCTTCATCCAGGCGCAGCGCAACTCGCCGACGGCCTCGACCAGCCTGACGCTCAACCACGCTTCCAGCGTGTCGCTCACCTACGGCGCGCTGTTCCTCGGATTGTGCTTGGCGGCGCACCTGGTGATCCGCTTCGCTCTACCGAACGCGGACCCCTACCTGTTCCCGCTCGTGGCTGTGCTGGCGAGCGTGGGAATCGTGATGGTCTACCGCATCGAACCGACGCTGGCCCGCCAGCAGGCGCAGTGGATGGTGCTCGGACTGGTGCTGTTCGCGGCGACGATCCTCGCCCTGCGCCGGCGCGGTGTGGGTGTGCTCGAGCGCTACCGCTACACGATCGCGGTTCTCGGCATCGGCATGACCGTGCTGCCGCGTGTGCCCGGAATCGGCGAGGAAGTCAACGGCGCCTACCTCGATATCCATGTCGGCGGCGTCTCCTTCCAGCCGGCCGAGCTCGCCAAGATCGCGATCGTGATCTTCCTCGCTAGCTACCTGCATGACAACCGTCAGATCCTCGTGACGGCAGGTCGACGTGTGCTCGGGGTGACGATCCCGCCGATGAAGCAGTTCGGCCCAATGCTGATCGTGTGGGGGGCGGCGATGGCCACGCTCCTGCTCACGCGCGAGTTGGGCACCTCACTGATGTTTTACGGCGCGTTCCTCGCGCTGCTGTATGTGGCCACCGGGCGCTTCTCCTTCCCGCTGATAGGGATGGTGCTGTTCGCCATCGGCGCGTGGTACCTCGCGGGTCACGTCAGTCACGTACAGGCCCGGGTGCTCGCCTGGGAACATCCGTTCGACAAAGAACTCTATGAACGGCCTGTCGGAGGCAGCTATCAGCTGGCGCAGTCGCTATTCGCTCAGGCCGACGGAGGTCTGCTCGGCACCGGCTTCGATCGCTCGCTGCTTCGCGAAGCTCTGGGGAAACCGATCCTGCCGGTCCCCGAAAGCGACACGATCTACGCGGTGATTGTCAACGAGCTGGGTCTGGCGGGCGCCGCGGCGCTGCTGCTCGTCTACCTGCTGCTAGTGGCGCGTGGGCTGAAGACGGCGGTGCTCGCGCGGGATTCCTTCTCCAAGCTGCTTGCCACCGGCCTTTCGTTCGTGATCGCCATACAGGTGTTCGTGATCGTCGGCGGCGTCACGCGTGTGATCCCGCTCACCGGCGTGACGCTGCCGTTCGTCGCCTACGGGGGATCCTCGGTGGTGATGAACTTCGTGCTGGTGGCACTACTGCTGGTGGTTTCCGACCGCGCGCGCCGCCCCTACGTGGCCCCAGCCCGCAGGTGAGCTCGCGCCGCCGTCGAAGATCACTTGCTGAGATGGTGAGCTCGACCACACCCGACGCCAGTCCCCGTCTGTTCCTGGGGATGCCGGGCACGGCGGGCAACGGCGCCCGCGGCCTCATCCATGCGCGGGCTCTGAGCGAAGGGTTCAGCTCGCCGGCTGGGCTGCACGGGCGCCCGTGGCTGGCGCGCCTGCGCCGGGCGCTGCACGGCGGACTGTTCGTGCTGCACTTCCAGCCGATCGTCTCCGTGAGTGATCGGCGCGTGTCCCACCACGAGGCGCTGCTGCGTCTCGCCGACGAACCCGACGGGCGCCTGGTCGCACCCGGGCGGTTCCTACCGGCGGCCGAGCGCTATGGACTGATCCGGGAGATCGACCGGATGGTCGTCGAGGAGGTTGCCGCGCTGCTGGGCGGAGAGTTGGAGAGGGGGGCGAGGATCGCAGTCAACGTGTCCGCCCTGTCGGTCACCGACACGACGATGCTCACCTACCTCGAGCGCCGATTGGAGTGGCACGGGGTCGACCCGTCGCGGCTGGTGATCGAGGTCACAGAGACTGCTGCGATCTCCGACATGGACAGTGCGAAGGCTTTCTGCGCCGGTGTGTTGGCGCTCGGCTGCGAGGTCGCGCTGGACGATTTCGGCGCCGGCTACGGCTCGTTCCAGTACCTCAAGCACCTGCCCTTTAGCTATCTGAAGATCGACGGCGACTTCATCCGTCTGCTGCCCGTCTCGCGGACCGATCAGCTTGTCGTCAGGGCGCTCGCCGGGGTGGTCCGTGGCATGGGCAGGCAGACGATCGCCGAGTTCGTCGGCGACGAGATGACGCTGAGCATGCTGCACAGCTACGGAGTGGACTACGCCCAGGGGTTCGAGGTCGGGCGCCCGCAGCCGACGCTATCCCTCGGCCGCACCGTGTAGCCATAGTCCGCTGTACCGACTACCGCGGTTGAGGAAACTGCGCGCGCATCGCCCTGTCCCACACACGGTCGCTCAACATGCGGCGGGTCGCGATCGAGAGCTTGGCGGAGGCGGTGATCGTGATCCGCGCGGGCGGGTGGCGGCGGGTGATCGCACGCTCGATCACCTTCGCAACGCGCTCGGGCCCCGCGCCGAGCCGGCGCATCGGGCCGTAGTAGGCGCCCGCGGTGACCGCGCCGACGGTCGCGTTGAAGTGCGCGTAGGGGTCGTCCTGCGAGCCCTCGACGTCGGCCATGCTGGCGGTTGCGGCCTCGCCGAACGCGGTCGTGATCAGCCCCGGCTCGAGCAGGATCACGTCGATGCCGAAGCCGCGTAGCTCGAAGCGCAGCGCGTCGGAGATCGCCTCCAGCGCGTGCTTGGTCGCGTGGTAGTGACCGCCGCCCGGGAACGTGAGGCGGCCGCCCATCGAACCCAGATTGACGATCTTGCCCCAGCGCTGCGCGCGCATCTTCGGCAGCACGAGCTGTGTCAGGCGCACAAGGCCAAAGACGTTTGTCTCGAACTGCCGGCGCACGGCGTCCATTGGCACCGTCTCGATCGCGCCGCTCTGGCTGTAGCCGGCGTTGTTGATCAGCACCCCGATCGCGCCCTCTGCTTGCTCGACGGTCTCGACCGCCGCGCGCATTGAGCCCTCGTCGGTCACATCGAGCGCCAGCGTGTGGCAACCGGCGTCACCCAGCTCGGCGATCGACTCGGGCCGGCGCGCGCTCGCGTAGACCGTCCAACCCGAGCGCGCGAGGCGCAGCGCGCTCGCGCGGCCGATGCCGGAGGAGCAGCCGGTCACCAGCACCGCCTTGGAGGGCTCGGCCATGAGCGCAGCATACGCGCTGGGCGAGGTACGCTCCCCCGATGACCACTATCTCCGCAGACACCCTCCCCGACGCGCTGAGCGCCCCGGCGCGCGATTTCATCTCCCAGCCACATCGTCTCCTGATCGGTTCCGAGCGTCCGGACGCGGCCGACGGGCGGACGTTCCTCACACTCGATCCCGCCACCGGCAAGGAGATCGCCGAGGTCGCCCTCGCGGGGCGCGAGGATGTCGCGCGGGCGGTCGCGGCGGCGCGGGCGGCCTTCGCAGAGGGCCCGTGGTCCTCGATGCCCGCCGCTGGGCGCGAGCGCCTGATGCACGCGCTGGCGGATGCGATCGAAGCGCACGCTGTGGAGATTGCCCAGATCGAGTCGCTGGACAACGGCAAGCCAGTCGGCCTCGCCCAGTACGTGGATGTCAACGGCGCCGTCGGGCACCTGCGCTATTTCGCCGGCTGGCCGACGAAGATCGAGGGTGGCGTGCTGCCCGTGAGTGCACCGAACATGCACTGCTACACGCGCCGCGAGCCCGTCGGCGTGTGCGCGCAGATCATCCCGTGGAACTTCCCGCTGCTGATGGCCGCGTGGAAGCTCGGCCCGGCGCTCGCCGCGGGCTGCACGGTCGTGCTCAAGCCCGCCGAGCAGACGCCGCTGAGCGCGCTGCGAGTCGGCGAACTGGCGCTCGAGGTGGGCTTCCCGCCGGGCGTGCTGAATGTGCTCACCGGCGATGGCAGCACGGGCGCCGCGCTCGTCGATCATCCCGACGTCAACAAGATCGCCTTTACCGGCTCGACTGCGGTCGGGCGCGAGATCGGCGCGAAGGCCGGTAAGGCGCTCAAGCGCGTGACACTCGAGCTCGGCGGCAAGTCGCCGAACATCATCCTGCCCGATGCCGACATCGACGCCGCCGTCAAGGGCTCCTTCCAGGCGATCTATTTCAACTCCGGGCAGGCGTGCAATGCGGGCTCGCGCCTGTTCGTTCCCGCCGAGCGCTTCGACGAGGTCATGAGCGGTCTCGCTGACGCGGCCAACGCGGCGCAGCTCGGCCCGGGGCTGGACGCGGGCACCCAGCTGGGGCCGCTGGTCTCCGCTGAGCAGCACGAGCGGGTGCTGGGCTATATCGACGCGGGCCGGGCGGAGGGCGCCGAGGTGCTCGCCGGTGGCGAGGCTGCCCTGACCGACAGTGGTGGCTATTTCGTGGCGCCCACGCTGTTTGCCACCACCTCCGACGATCTGCGCATCTCGCGCGAGGAGATCTTCGGCCCGGTGCTCGTGGCCTCGCCATATGAGTCGCTCGAGGAGGTCGCCGAGCGCGCGAACGCGGGCGACTACGGTCTGGCCGCCGGCGTGTGGACACGTGATGTTTCAAGCGCCCACCGCCTGGCCGCGATGCTGCATGCGGGCATGGTCTACATCAACACCTGGGGTGTGGTCGATCCGTCCGCGCCGTTCGGCGGCTTCAAGGCGTCGGGCATCGGCCGCGAGCACGGCCACGACGGTCTCGACGCCTATCTGGAGACCAAGACCGTGTGGACGGCACTGTGAACCTAAGGGCCCTCGCCGCTTCGTGAGCGTCGCCGTTCAGAGCGAGCGTGGCGTTGCCCATGTCCGCTCTCAGCGGTGGGTGCCTGCGCTCACCGTGCTGCTGGCGTTGCTGCTGGTGGCCGCCACGGCGGAGATCGTCCTCGATGGCGCCGCCGGCCTCTCGCCACTGATCCCGAAGTCGCCGCAGATCGCCGGCTGGTTGCAGGGCGTCGGCGAGCGTCTGGGCTACCGCGTGTTCCTGATCGCGCTGCTCGTCTCGAGCTGTGCCTACGCAGGGCTGGTTGTCCTCGCCGGTCGAGCTTCGCGCGGTCGCTCATCCGGCGTTCGATCCGACGCTTTCATCTCCAGGCGGTGGGCGATCGTCCTGATCGCGGCGCTGCAGCTGATCGTGTTCGCTGGGCCGATCCTGCTGTCCACCGATGTCTTCAGCTACATCGCTTACGCGCGCATGGGCGTCGAGCACGGCCTGAATCCCTACACGCACGGTCCCGTGGCGATCGTCGGTGACGCCGTCTCCCCGTACGTGGGTCACGATTGGGAGCGCGTCGCCACCGCGTACGGGCCTCTCTACACGTTGCTCTCCTACCCGCTGGCGCCGCTTGGGGTCGTGGGTGCGCTGTGGGGGATGAAGCTCGAGGCGCTGCTGGCCAGCGCCGGCACGCTCGCGCTGACATGGCGCTGCGCGTGCGCGCGCGGCTTCGACCCGGTGGCGGCGATTCTCGTCGTCGGCGCCAACCCGCTGTTCGTGATCTACGGGCTGGGCGGCGCCCACAACGACCTGACTGATGATGCTCGCGATGATGGCCGCGGTGAGCCTCACCATCCTCGGCACGCCGAGCGGCCGTCGCGAAGCCGGCGCCGCGGCCTGGGTCGTGGCGGGCGCGCTCGTCAAGGCCACCGTCGCGGTGCTGCTCCCGTTCATGATCGTCTCCAAACGGCGCCTGGCGCCGATTCTCGGGACGTTGGCGGCGGTTACGCTCGGTGCGCTGATCGGCTACGCGGCGTTCGGCATCCACGGGATCGACGTGGTCGCGGCGCTCAACCGCGACGCGGCATTCGTCTCAACCGACAGCTTCGCCACCGAGCTCGCCCACCTGCTCGGCAAGCCGGGGGTGTTTCCGATCGACCACGACCTGCTCAAGGCTGGGCTCGTGCTGATCCTGTTGCACCTGCTGTGGCGGACGTGGCGCGGCTATGACTGGGTCGCCGCGTCGGGTTGGGCGCTGCTCGCGATCTCTGTCACCAGCACATGGCTGCTGGCGTGGTACATCCTGTGGCCGCTGCCGCTTGCGGTGCTCACCCGCGATCGGCGCCTGCTGGCGGCCACGCTCGCCGTGCAGGCGCTGTTCGTGGTCCACCAGATCTCGCCGCTGCTGGTGCCGGTGCAATGAGCGAGGCATCGATGCCCGTCGAGGAAGGCCGCTGGGAGCGCCTGCCGGCATGGCTACGCCCGCGGGCGGTCGAGCTGAACGGCTCGGGACGTATGCGGCTGATCGAGACGACGCTGCTCGTGCTCGTCGGTGTGGTGCTGGCGTTCGCCACGGTCAACGACCTCGCCCGCCAGGCGGGGATCAACCATCGTCTGGTCGTGGATCTGCGCACGTGGCGGTACTACACGCGCCACGACTACCACAACATCTCGATCGACCAGGAAACGCTCGGGGCCAACAGCCAGCGCGAGGTGCTGTGCGGAAACATCAGTCCCGGCGGGCCGGATGCCAGGTCGCAGATCTGCCTGGCGATCTGGGGGCCGGTGGTGAACGGAAGGCGCACGGTCTACGGTGGCTGGTACCTACCCCCATATGTCGAAGATCTGCCTAGCGAGCGCTATGGTTGCTTCGGGCCGGCAGGACAGGGGCGATGTCCGCGATGAGCACAGACGGGCGGGCGGGGATCTTCCCCGCGGCGCGCGCGGGGTCCCGGTTGCCGCGGTGGTGGCCGCTGGCCGCGCTGACCTTGTTGGCCGCCGTGCTGCGCCTGGCGACGCTCGATCTGCAGAGCTTCTGGTACGACGAGGCGTTCACGCCCATCCACGTACTGCACCCCAGCCTGTGGGCGACGCTGCGGTCGGTCGTTCACACCGAGAACACGCCGCCGCTGTGGTACGTGCTCGCGTGGGCGGACGCGCGCGTGCTCGGGACCGGTGAGGTCGCGCTGCGTCTGCCCTCGGCGCTCGCCGGGATCGCGACCGTGCCCGTTGTCTGGGCGATCGGCAAGCAGCGTGGGAGGACGCCGGGTGGCGATCGTGTGCGCCGCGCTCGTCGCCGTCAATCCGCTGTTTGTGTGGTACTCGCAGGAGGCACGCGCGTACGGGCTGTTCGTCTTGATGGGGGCGCTGGCGATGCTGTGCTTCCTGCGTGCTCAGTACCGGCCCACACGAGGGCGCATGGCGACCTTCGCGTTCATCGGCGCGCTGGCGCTGCTCACGCACTACTTCGCCGTGTTCCTGCTGATCCCGATGTCGCTGCTGCTGGCATGGGAGCCGCGCACACGCCGTGCGGCGCTGCCCGCGATCGGCGCGCTGATGCTTGTCGGCGCGGCGCTGCTGCCGCTGATCTCTGCCCAGGGAGGGCACGGCACACAGTGGATCGGGCGCTGGCCGCTGTCCGAACGGCTGGAGGCGATTCCGCAGTATTACCTCACCGGTTATTCGGGCGCGCCGCTCGGACACGGCGTCGAGTTGCTGGTTGCGCTGCCGATCTTCGCGGGCCTCGTGGTTGGGTGCTTGCGCCTGCGCGGCAACGCGGCCGAACGCGCCGGCGGGCCGTGGCGCCAGCGATACTCGATCGCTCAGTACGGCGAAATGATGGCCGCGCGGATCCCGCTGGAGATCGCCGCATGCGGGATTCTGATCCCGGTCGTGCTCGTGGCCTTCGGCGCCGACTACCTGGCGCCGCGCAACCTCGTCGCGGCGATGATCCCGGTCACGGTGGTGATCGCGGTGGTGGTCATGTGGGCGGGCAAGATCGATCGCAGCGTGTCCGTCGTCGCGGTCGGGCTCGTTGTGACGATCGCGCTGGCGTTCCTGGCGATCTCACTCGACGTCGATCTGAGCCCGCGCCTGCAGCGCGGAAACTGGCGGGATGTCGCGAAGGCTCTGCGTGGCGCGCCGCATGAGCGCACGATCACGACCGTCGAGCTGGGCTCCGCTCCGCTCGAGTACTACCTGCCGGGGCTACACAACCTACGCGCGGGCAGCTCTGTGCTGGTGAGCGAGATCGACGAGACCGGCTACGCGCCCCTGCGTGCGTCCGCCGGGGAGCCGCCTGCGCCCGGCTTTCGCCTGCTGACCCATCTGGACATCGACGGCCTGATCGTCTACCGCTTCGTCTCGCCGGTTGCGCGGCTGGTCACGGAGGCTACGCTGCGCCGCCACGTGATCACGCTTGCCAGTCCCGACGTGCTCGTACCCGCCGGTTCACAGGTGTCATCGTGAGGCGCACGGGTAAGATCGAGCATACACAACTGTCGTCTTCAGAACGAAAAGATCTAGTTTTTCCGCATGCCGCAGTTGACCTTGGAGGCTCGCAGCGAGGCGCAGGTGGCGCTGGAGCTGGCACGTGAGCGCCTGCTGTCCCTACAGGACGACGCGGGCTGGTGGCGGGGGGAGTTGCAGACCAACGTCACGATGGACGCAGAGGACATGCTGCTGCGCGAGTTCCTGGGCACGCGCCGGGCGGATGAGACGGAGCGCTCGGCGGCATGGATTCGCTCTCAGCAGCGCGCCGACGGCACCTGGGCAAACTTCCACGGTGGCCCGGGCGAGCTGTCGACCACGATCGAGGCCTACTGGGGGCTGCGGCTAGCCGGCGATCCGGTCGAGGCCGAGCACATGCGCGCTGCGGCCGACTTCATCCGGCGGGAAGGCGGCCTGGAGCATGCACGTGTGTTTACCCACGTGTGGCTTGCGCTATTTGGCCTGTGGTCGTGGGAGCGGGTGCCGGCGCTCCCACCGGAGATCATCCTGCTGCCTGCGTCGTTCCCACTGAACGTCTACGACTTCGCCTGCTGGGCGCGGCAGACGATCGTGGCGCTGGCGATCGTCAAAGCCCACCGTCCTGTGCGCCCGCTCCCCTTTGACCTGGCGGAGCTGCGCGCGGATGGCGCGACGCGGGCCGACCTGTCCGCAGGGCACCCCGTTCGCGCGATCTCCCGCCGCGGCGTGTGGCTCGGCCGCCTGGATCGCCTGCTGCGCGCTTACGAGCGCCGGTCGCTGGCGCCGCTGCGTCGGCTGGCGCTCGCCAGGGCGGAGCGCTGGATCGTGCGCCGCCAGGAGGCCGACGGCTCCTGGGGCGGCATCCAGCCGCCGTGGGTCTACTCGCTGATGGCGCTGCACCTGTCCGGCTATCAGCTCGAGCACCCCGTGATGAGACGCGGCCTGGAGGGACTCGAGCGGTTCATGATTGAGGATCGCGACGATTCTCACGGCGTGGGGGCACCGGCGGGCGCTGGTCGATCTCCGAACGGTAGGCGTCTGGAAGCGTGTCAGTCGCCGGTGTGGGACACGGCGTTGGCGATGCTCGCCCTCAGTGACGCCGGCCTGCCGGAGGATCATCCGGCGGTGCTCGCTGCCGCGGAGTGGTTGCTCGGCGAGGAGGTCACCGAGCGGGGCGACTGGTCGGTGCGGAGGCCGAACCTGCGGCCCGGCGGCTGGGCGTTCGAGTTCGCGAACGTCAACTACCCCGACGTCGACGACACGGTCGAGGTCGTGCTAGCGCTGCGCCGCCTCGTGGGCCGGACACCGCTCGGAGCACGGATCGACGGCGCGATCGGCCGTGCGCTGAGCTGGGTCGAGGGGATGCAGAGCTACGGCGGCGGCTGGGGCGCGTTCGATGCCGACAACACGCGTGCGCTCGTGCGCGAGCTGCCGTTCCTGGATTTCGGGGAGGTGATCGATGAGCCGAGCGCCGATGTGACCGCCCACGCAGTCGAGATGCTCGGCGTGCTCGGACTCGGCGAGACGCCCGCGGCCGAGCGCGGGGTGCAGTGGCTGATCGACCAGCAGGAGGCCGACGGGTCGTGGTTCGGGCGCTGGGGCATTAACCACGTGTACGGCACCGGTGCGGCTGTGCCTGGTCTGATCGCTGCCGGGGTGCATCCGTCGCGAGCGTGCATCCGGCGGGCGGTGGATTGGCTGGAGCGTCACCAGAATGAAGACGGAGGCTGGGGTGAGGACGCGCGCTCCTACGACGACCCGAAGTGGATCGGTCGCGGCCCGAGCACCGCCTCACAGACAGCCTGGGCGCTGCTCGCGCTGCACGCCGCCGGCGCATCGTCCCCGGAGGGGGAGCGCTCTCAGGCGCTTGCCCGCGGTGTGGCCTGGCTCGTGTCCACACAGTGCGAGGACGGCGGCTGGGATGAGCCACAGTACACCGGCACGGGCTTTCCGTCCGACTACTACATCAACTATCACCTCTATCGGCTCACGTTCCCGATTATGGCTCTCGGCCGCTGCCTCGCCATGGATACGCAGCAGGACGCTCGTGGCAACGGCGCTGAGCGACAGGAGTGATCCTTATCGCCGACGCGCCGATTGCTGCTCCCGCCGCGGAGGCGGTCATGGCGCGGGCCGCGACCGAGAACTTCCCCGTCGCCAGCCGCATGCTGCCGCGGCGCGTGCGCTCTCACCTGCTGGCCGTCTACGGATTCGCGCGACTCGCGGACGAGTTGGGCGACTCGGATGAACTCCCGCCCGCTCAGCGGCTGGTTGCTCTGGATTGGCTCGAGCAGGAGCTCGATCGAGCATTTCGCGGCGAGGCCCGGCACCCGCTGCTCGTGCGCCTGGGGGCGATCGTGAGCGAGTGCGCACTGGCGCGCGAGCCCTTCGTGCGCCTAATCGAGGCCAACCGCGTTGACCAGCGCGTCGAGCGCTATCGGACGTGGGCACAGCTGCAGGGCTACTGCGCGCTGTCGGCTGATCCGGTGGGGGAACTGGTGCTCGGCGTCTTCGGCCTCGCCACGCCGGCGCGGATCACGCTGTCGAACTCGATCTGCACGGCCCTGCAGCTCACCGAGCACTGCCAGGACGTAGCCGAGGATCTGGCCCGCGGTCGTGTCTACCTGCCGCTCGAGGACCTCGCGCGGTTCGGCTGCACCGACGCGGATCTGGCGGGTGATCACGCGAGTGGCCCGCTGCGAGCTGTGCTCGCCTTTGAGGTCGACCGCGCGCGCGGGCTGCTGGCTGAGGGCGCGCCGCTGATCGCTCAGCTGCACGGTCGTCCCAGACTCGCCGTCGCGGCGTTCGTGGCCGGCGGGCGCGCGGCGCTGGATGCGATCGAGCGCGCGCGCTATGACGTGCTCGCCGGCCCACCGCGAGCGGGGCGCGTTCGACGCGTCCTGGCGCTGGTGGCGTTGCTACGCGCTGGCCGGAGTGCCTCCGGTCGGAGCGCGGCGCCGTGAAGGCGACGGGGGAGATCACCTACGCGTATGGCCACTGCGAAGCGGTGACGCGCACGCAGGCCGCGAACTTTTTTTACGGGATCCGTCTGCTCTCCCGCGATCGACGCCGTGCAATGTGCGCGGTGTATGCGTTCGCTCGCCGCGTCGACGACATTGGCGACGGGAAGCTCGAGCGCGATGAGAAGCTGCGGCGGCTCGACGGCGAGGTGCGAGCGCTCGCGGCGCTGGTGGCGACCGACGCGGGCGCGATCAACAACGGGGATCCGGTGATGGTGGCGCTCGCTGACACGCAGCGGCGGTTTCCGCTACCGGTACACGCACTGGACGAGCTGATCGAGGGGGTGCGCATGGACGTGATGGGCGTCACCTACGAGGGCTTCGAGGACCTTGTCGTGTACTGCCGGCGGGTCGCCGGCGCGATCGGGCGGGTGTGCCTGGCGATCTTCGGCCTGCGTGAGCATGCGGATGGCGATGCCGGTCGCGCCGAAGGACTCGCCGACGATCTCGGAGTGGCCCTGCAGTTGACCAACATCCTGCGCGACCTGCGCGAGGACGCGCACAACGGACGCGTGTATCTGCCGGCGGAGGACCTGCGGCGCTTCGGTCTGATCGCCGCAGATGGGGGGTCAAAGCCCGGCCAGCCAGCAGCCTGTGAGGTGCTGGGCGCCCTGGCGCGCCCGCTCGAAGGCTCCGCGGACGGGCCGGGTAGCGACACAGAACAGCTCGCGCGGCTGTCCGCGCTGGTGCGCTTCGAGTCCGCGCGCGCGGCGCAATGGTTCGACCATGGGATCGCCCTGGCGGAGCTGCTGGATAGGCGCAGCGCCGCGTGCGTGCTGGCGATGGCAGGCATCTATCGTCGACTGCTTGAGCGCATCGAGGCGCACCCCGAAGAGGCCGTGCGCGGGCGCTTGTCGCTGCCGGCGTACGAGAAGGCTTGGGTGGCCGCACGTGGCATGCTCCCCCTTCGGGGACGATGCGGGGTCGGCGCTTGAGCGCTGGTCGACCCGCGGGCGCTCGCCGCGTCCTCGTCGTCGGCGGCGGCCTCGCCGGAATCGTGGCGGCACTCGACTGCGCTGCCGCCGGCGCGAACGTAACGTTGGTGGAGGTCAGGCGCAGGCTCGGTGGCGCGGCGTACTCCTTCGAGCGCGACGGCCTGCGCATGGACAACGGCCAGCACGTCTTCCTGCGCTGCTGCGTCGCTTACCGCGCGCTGCTTGCTCGCCTGGGCAGCGAGCACCTGACCTCGGTGCAGCCGCGGCTGGAGATCCCCGTGCTGAAGCCCGGCTGCCGGCCGGCGGCGCTGCGGCGGGGCTCGCTACCCGCGCCGCTGCACATGGCCGGTGCGCTCGCTCGCTATCCATATCTGACGCTCGCCGAGCGCCTGGGCGCCGCGCGGGCGGCGTTCGGCCTGATGCGCCTGCGGGCGGACGATGAGTCGCTCGAGGCGCTGACGTTTGGCGAATGGCTCGCCCGGCATGGCCAGGGGCCGCGGGCAGTCGCTGCGCTATGGGATCTGATCGCGTTGCCGACGCTCAACCTGCCAGCCGCGCAGGCGTCGCTGGCGCTCGCGGCGTTCGTGTTTCGCACCGGGCTGCTGTCGGGGGCCAACGCCGGCGACATCGGCTTCCATCAGGCGACGCTCGCCGAGGCGATCGGCGAGCCAGCGGAGCGAGCGCTGCGTGAGGCGGGCGTCGAGGTGAGGCTGGGCTGGCGCGCGGAGCGCCTGGCGAAGACCGCGGGTGGCCTGGAGGTGCACGGCCGCGGGGCTCGCGGTGAGAGCGCGGGGGCGCTCGACACCGTAAGTGCGCAGGCGACGGTGCTCGCGGTGCCGCACGCCCGGGCCGCGACGCTGCTCGAGCCGCTGCTGGGGGAGTCCGCGCGCGCGCTGCGCGGGTTGGGGAGCTCGCCGATCGTCAACCTGCACATCGTCTACGACAGGCCGGTCTGCGATTGGCAGTTCGCGGCCGGTGTGGGTACGCCGGTGCAGTACGTCTTCGATCGCACCGCCGCCGCCGGAGCGCCCGCCGGCTGCCAGTATCTGGCTGTGTCGCTGTCGGGTGCAGAGCGTGAGATGGGAATCAGCGTGGATGGGCTGCGCGAGCGCTATCTGCCGGCGCTGTGCGAGCTGCTCCCGCGGGCGCGGGAGGCGAAGGTCGAGCTGTTCGTGGCCACACGCGAGCACGCCGCCACGTTTCGCGCTGCGCCCGGCGCCGGCGCGCTGCGCCCCGGTCCCTCGACCGTGGTTCCCGGGCTCGTGCTGGCCGGCGCATGGACGGCCACAGGCTGGCCGGCGACGCTGGAGGGCGCAGTCCGCAGCGGCCACACCGCAGCCGCGAGTGCCCTGGCGGTGGCGCGATGAGCACCCTGAAGGGCACAGGCAAGCTCCTGCTGGCCGCGCCGATGCGGATCGAGGCCGCGCTGATCTCCTCGGCGGGTAGGCGGGCGTTCGTGCGCAAGACCGGCATGGGACCCAGGCGTTCAAGGCGGCCGCCGGCGAGCTCGCCGGTCAGGGCGCGAGCGCGATGCTGGTGCTCGGCTTCTGCGGAGGGCTCGACACGACCTCGGTGCCAGGGGAAGTGATCGTCGCCAAGGAGGTGTATGCGGCAGGCGATGAAGGACACGTCGAGGAGCGCGTGCACTGCGATCTGAACCATCAGCTCGTGCAGCGGCTCACCGGGCGGGGGTTGAAGGTGCGCACCGGCGATGTGGTGTGCGTGTCGCGCCTGGCGCTCGGGGAGCGGCGCGCCGAGCTGCACGCGGGCGGGGCGATCGCCGTGGACATGGAGTCGGTGTGGCTTGCGGCCGGCGCCGGCGGGCGACCGTTCGGCGTCGTGCGCGTCGTGCTGGACAGCCCCGAGCATGAGCTGCTGCGCGTGCAGGCGCTCGCAGGAGCGCTGCGTGCGGCGCTCGCGCTGCGGCGCGTGGCTGGCGCCCTTCACGAGTGGGCGCCAGGGGTCTAAGGTAGGCGCCATGGCGGTTCGGGTCAGGCAGAGCACGCGCATGGGCTGGTACCTGATGCGCCAGCGGCTGGCCAAACGCGAGAAGTTCCCGCTGATCGTGGAGCTGGAGCCGCTGTTCCAGTGCAACCTGGCGTGCTCGGGCTGCGGGAAGATTCAGCACCCCGAGCACGAGCTGCGCCGGCGGATGCCTGTCGAGCAGGCGATCGCGGCGATCGAGGAGAGCGGCGCGCCGATGGTCTCGATCGCTGGAGGCGAGCCGCTGATCCACCCCGAGATCCACGTGATCGCGGCGGAGCTGATCAAGCGCAAGAAGCTTCGTCTACCTCTGCACGAACGCCCTGTTGCTGGAGAAGAAGCTCGAGAACTTCAAGCCGAGCCCGTATTTCGCGTGGGCGATCCACATGGACGGCCTGCGCGAGCGCCACGACGCGTCGGTCGAGCGCGAGGGCGTCTTCGATAAGGCGGTCGCGGCGATCAGGGCGGCCAAGGCCGCCGGCTTCCGCGTGACGACGAACACGACCTTCTTCACGCACGACTCGCCCAAGACGGTGCGCGAGGTGCTCGACTTTCTCAACGACGACCTGCAGGTTGACGAGATGATGATTTCACCCGCCTACGCCTACGAGAAAGCGCCTGACCAGGAGCACTTCCTCGGCGTGGCGCAGACCCGCAAGCTGTTCAGCGAGGCGTTCGCCGACGGGCGGCGCAAGAAGTGGCGGCTGAACCACAGCCCGTTGTTCCTCGACTTCCTCGAGGGCAAGGCCGAATTCGACTGCACTGCCTGGGGGATCCCCAGCTACTCGCTGTTCGGCTGGCAGCGTCCCTGCTACCTGATGTCCGACGGCTACACGCAGACTTACAAAGAGCTGATCGAGACGACCGACTGGAGCAAGTATGGGCGTGGCAGGGACCCACGCTGCGAGAACTGCATGGCTCACTGCGGCTACGAGCCGACGGCGGTGCTGAAGACGACGCGCTCGCTGCGCCAGTCACTGCGCGCTCTCGCCGGCTAGAAGATCCCTGAGGAGGCGCTCTATTTCAAGGATCCTCTAAGTGCCCGTTTTCAGGCTCTGGGCCGGCACTGCTGTGCCGAATGTCGCTCCACGACAGGCCCTCCTTGAGCAGCGCCGGCACGCCCAGCATCAGAGCTGTAAGCACCTCGACCGCCTGCAGGATGATGCCGTAGGCGAGGCTCTGCCCGGCGCCGACGCCATAGGCGGCGAGCACCACCAGGCAGGCGGCCTGGAAGACGCCAACGTTCGACGGGGTGGCCGGCAGGACCGCGCTGAGGTTGATCGCGAGCAGGATCGCGGCGGCCGCCACCAGGCTGGCCTGGGATTGGAGCCCGAGCGCGAGGATGACCATGTAGCAGGCGACCCATTGCAGCGCCCATGCCAGCAGCTGGCTCGCGACTGCTGTGACCCCGTACCGCGGGCGGGTGAACACGACCAGGCCCCGCCGGGCGAGGTGCAGCATCCGGCCGATCGTGTTCGCCGCGAGCGCAACGCGCGGCGAACGCGAGCGCCGTCCCAGCGCCAGCAGGCGGGGCCCGGCGAGCACCAGCGCGCACGCCGACCAGCGGGATCAGGCAGGGCGGTTGCGATCCCAGCCAGATGGCCGTTCAGCAGCGGTACGCTTGTGAAGCGTCACCGCGAGCAGGATCGCCGAGCGCGAGCAGGTTGATCAGCGTCTGGGAGAACACCGTCCCCGCGACGATCGGCAGCAGCCGGCTCGTGCGGCCGTCGAGCCTGCGCGCGAGCACGAGCACGCGCGTGGGCTCGCCGATCCGTCCCGGAACGAGCGCGGAGGCCATCACGCCGATCATCAGCGCACGCACGACCGGCCCCCACGGTATCGACGTGTCGGGCAGCGCCGCGCGCAGGGTCTGGTGCCAGGAGACCGAGCGCATCAGCATCGCCAGCGACATCAGCACCAGCGCCAGCGCGATCCAGCCCGGCGTGGCCGTGATCAGAGCGTGGCCCGCGCGCTGCAGTTCCAGGCGCGAGAGCGCGAATACGATCAGCGCAGCGAGCAGGATCGCCACGAGCGACGATGCCCGCGCGCTTGAGCACGGGTCTGCGGGATCGGAGCGGAACATTCCCCCGTGCACCCATCATGCGGGGTCTATCAGGTCAGGCTTTGGCTTCCCGGTGGCGCCGGCCCGGCAGTTGGAGGTCCGGCCTGGCTCCCTCGGTGGAGTCGGCTCGCCAGTCAGCGCCAGCGCCACGTGCAGAGCATGACGCCTGCGCGCGCTATGCTACGCGCGCAGCGATGAGGCCCGCTCCATAACCGCGGCTTCCGGCCGCTGATGGCTTCTACGTCACCGTCACTCGAACGTCAGTGAGGGCACGTCGTGGAGCGCGATAGGCGAACAGCGAAGGTCAATCCGGCTGGAGGCTCACTGGCGGGCGCTCGTGGCCGCGCTGGATCGCCAGGAGCTCGGCGGCGATCTTCGCCGGCGGCTTCATCGGCGCGATCGCACGCGCGGCGCTCGCGCAGAGCCTGGCCACGCGCTCCCGGCCAGTGGCCGTGGGCGACGTTCATCGTGAACATGCTCGGCGCGGCGCTGCTCGGCTACTTCATCACGCGCCTGCAGGAGCGCCTGCCGCCGTCGCTGTACCGCCGCGCGTTTCTCGGCACGGGCATCTGCGGTGCGCTGACGACGTTCTCGACGATGATGGTCGAGCTGGTGAAGATGATCGAAGGCGCGCATCTCGCGCTGGCCGCCGCCTATGCGGGCGCGAGCCTTGCCGGTGGCTTCGCGGCCGTCTTCCTCGCCACAAAGCTGGTGCGTCGCGCGAGGCCCGCGGGATGAGCTTCGTGCTGCTGTGGCTGGCGGTCGGAGTGCTCGGCGGGCTGGGGGCGATCGCGCGGTTCCTGCTCGACGCGCTCGTCTCGGCCAGCACTGGCGCGCGCTTTCCGCTGGGCACGCTCGTGGTCAACCTCTCGGGTGCGCTCGTGCTGGGCGTGCTCGTCGGGCGTCGCTCTCAGCGGCGATGCCTACCTGCTGGCTGGCACCGCGGTGATCGGCTCCTACACGACCTTCTCCACATGGATGCTCGAGTCCCATCGCCTCGCCGAGGACGGGCGGCGCTGGCTGCTCGGGGCGAACGTCGCGCTGAGCCTCATGCTGGGCGTCGGCGCGGCTGCGCGCTGGGCCGGCTGCTCGGGGGCGGCTGATGATCGAGGACGGGCTGCGGCTGAGCGTGCTACTTCGGGGAGCGCGACCGCGCCGGCGGGCGGCTGCTCGCCGATGCGCTGATCGACGTGTTCGCGCGATCACGGCGTCAGGACGAGCGTCCTGCTGCGCGGGATCGAGGGCTTTGGCATCAAGCACCGGCTGCAGACCGAGCGCCTGCTCACAGCTCTCCGAAGACCTGCCACTGCTGGCGCTAGCGCTCGACACGCGCCGCGCATCGAGGGCGTTCTCGAGGAGGTGCGCGCCATCAGTCGCCACGGGATGATCACGCTCGAGCGCGCGCGTCTGCTGAGCGGGCCGGGCGTCGGGTCGGGGTCTCGCTCGGCTCGGACGCGGTCAAGCTCACGATCTACCTCGGCCGCCAGGAGCGCGTCGGCTGCCCGTCCGGCTTACATGGCCGTGGTCGAGTGCCTGCATCGGCACGGGGTGGCCGGCGCGAGCGTGCTGCTCGGCCTGGACGGCACGGCGCATGGCGTGCGTCGGCGCGGCACGCTTCTTCGCGCGCAACGCGCAGGTGCCGCTGATGGTCCAGAGCGTCGGCGAGAGCGCGACGATCGCGCGGGCGCTGGAGGAGATCGCGGGGATGCTGAGCGAGCCGGCGATGACGCTCGAGCGCGTGCGGGTGTGCAAGCGCGACGGCGTGTCGCTGGCCGAGCCACTGCGCCCGCCTGCCGCCGACGGCAGCGGGCCTGGCCTACTGGCAGAAGCTCGTCGTCTACACCAGCGAGCAGACCCGCTACGAGCACCAGCCCCTGCACAGTGCACTGATCCGCCGTCTGCGCCGCGAGGGAGCTGCCGGCGCCACCGCGCTGCGCGGCCAGTGGGGCTATCACGGCGAGCACCGTCCGCACGGAGAACGCTTCTGGTCGATCCGCCGGCATGTGCCGGTGCTGACGGTGCTGCTCGACACGCCCGCGAACATGCGTCGCTGGTTTGAGATCGTCGATGAGATGACCAGCGAGACTGGGTTCGTGACCAGCGAGATCGTGCCCGCGCTGCGCGCAGCCGGGCCGGGCATCGAGCACGGTGGTCTGGAGCTCGCCGAGGTGCACGGCGGCTCGTCCGGCTGACGGGCGCGCTTGACGCTCTACGCTTGGCTCAGGGCAACCCCAGAAAGGAGCATTGATGAGGGCAATCTGGAATGGCGCGACGCTGGCCGAGAGCGACAACACGGTTGTGGTCGAGAACAACCACTACTTTCCGGCCGAGAGTATCCGTGTGGAGTACTTCGCTGACAGCGATACCCACTCGACCTGCCCGTGGAAGGGGGAGGCGAGCTACAAGAGTATTCAGGTTGGCGGGCAGGTCAATCCGGATGCGGCGTGGTACTACCCGAGCCCGAAGGAGGCCGCGGCGCAGATCAAGGACCGTTTCGCCTTCTGGAAGGGTGTGAGCGTCGAGGAGTAGCTCCGGCCCAGCCACCGGCGGGAGGAGGAGCCCGATCTCTCGGCAGTCGACCGGTGGCAGGCGGCATGCTGGCTCTCTGAGGGCTAGGTGTAGGCCTCGAGCAGTAGCGTCACCGGCCCGTCGTTCACGAGCTCGACCTCCATGTGTGCGCCGAACACGCCGCGTCGCGCGCCCGAGCGCGCGCAGAAGCGCTCGTACAACGGCTCGGCATGCGCGGCGGGGGCGGCGGCGACAAAACTCGGCCGGTTGCCCCGCCGGGTCTCGCCGTACAGCGTGAACTGGCTCACGCAGAGGATCTCGCGCTCGCCCAGCGCCTCGTTCATGTGACCGTCGACGTCGGGGAAGACGCGCAGCGCGCGGACCTTCTCGGCCAGGCGGTCGGCGGTAGCGATGCGGTCCTCGCGAGCGACGCCCAGCAGCACAAGCAGTCCGGGTCCGATCTCGGCGAGCATCTGCCCGTCCACGTGCACGGCGGCCCGGCTGACCCTCTGCACGAGCGCGCGCATCGGCGCTCGAGTATGACAGTCGATCGCAGTCCAGGTGCGGCTTTGTCGTCCACTTTTCAGCCGCCAAACTCCAGCTTTTCAAGTGGGCTTTCGAAGCAGTTGCATGCGCCTACGCCGCGAACGTGGCAGCCTGAGCGGAAGTGTGAGCCTGACCCGGCAGGTGGCTCTGTTGAGCCTGTTGCCGATCGTCGTGCTCGGCTTCATCCTCGCGCGGGTATTGCAGGCGCAGATCGTCTCGCGCACATTGGCCGATGCGACCGAGGCCGCGCGCATCATCGCGCACATCGGCATCGAGCCCCACCTCTCGCCGCAGGATCTGCGCACCGGTCTGACTCCGGCGGGCATCCGCGCCCTGGACCAGCAGCTGAGCGCGCGTTCGGTCACGCAGGACCTGGCCCGGATCAAGATCTGGAACTCGCACGACAAGGTCATCTACTCCGACGATCACAGCCTAATCGGCCGCACCCTGCATCCGAGCGACGATCTACTGAACGCGCTCGCAGGCCGGCCCGACGACGCGGACGTCGTCACCCCTCGCCCTCACACAGAGACTGCCAGCGAGGTGGGTCTCGGCCAGCTCGTCGAGGTCTACGTGCCGCTGCGCTTCGCCTCATCCGGTCCCCCGGAAGGCGCCTTC
The DNA here is from genome assembly GCA_963830345.1 of uncultured Solirubrobacteraceae bacterium. Taxonomy (GTDB): domain Bacteria; phylum Actinomycetota; class Thermoleophilia; order Solirubrobacterales; family Solirubrobacteraceae; genus Palsa-744. The sequence continues at coordinate 269,212 of CAWHLZ010000003.1, forward strand.
GAGATCTATCTGAGCTATCGGCCGATTGCGGCCGCGATCGCCAGCGACAAGCGGACGATCGCACTGCTCGTGGCATTTGGGCTGGCACTGCTATGGGCGATTCTGTACCGGATCGTCGTGAGAGCCTCGCGCAGGCTGCGCCGCCAGGCGCGCGAGAACCACCGTCTGGCCCGCTACGACCAGCTGACAGGGCTGCCCAACCGCACCCTGTTCATCGAGCAGGTCGCCGAGGCGGTGCGCGGGGAAGATCCCGACGGCGGAGCGGTCGCGGTGCTGCTGATCGATCTGGACCGTTTCACCGAGATTAACAGCACGCTTGGCGGCGCAAATGGCGACCGCGTGCTCCGTGAGGTCGCTCGGCGCTTGCGCGGCGAGCGCCGGGGCGACCGGCTGGCGGCGCGTTTGGGTGGCGATGAGTATGCGGTGCTGTGCCCGCGCACGCAGGGCATCTCAGCGGCGCTGAGCGCCGCCGCCGCCGTGCAGTCGAGTCTGGAGTCGCCGGTCGCGCTCGACGGCGTCGCCCTGAACGTCGAGGCGAGCATCGGGGTCGCGGTGATGGGAGAGCACGCGCAGGACCCCGACGCGTTATTGCGATGCGCCGATGCGGCGCTTGCGCGCGCACGCTCGCGGGGAAGCAGGATCGAGGTCTACTCGGCTGACCGCGACCGCTTTGACGCCACGCGGCTGGTGCTTCTCGGCCAGGTGCGCACGGCACTGGAGTGTGGGGAGTTCATCCTCCACTACCAGCCCAAGGTCGACCTGCAGAGTAGGCGTATCGTCGGCGTCGAGGCGCTCGTGCGCTGGCTGCATCCCGAGCACGGCCTGCTGGTCCCTCCAAGATTCATCCCGCTCATCGAGCAGACCGCGCTCGTTGGTCCGCTGACGCTGCACGTGATCGACGAGGCGCTTACACAGATGGTTGCTTGGCGTAGGCGCGGGATAGATCTCGAGATGTCGGTCAACCTCTCCGCCCGCAATCTGCTCGATCCTGAGCTTCCCGGCCAGGTCACGGCTCTGCTGCAGCAGCATGCGATTCCCGCCGAGCGGCTGATCGTCGAGGTCACCGAGAGTGCAGCAGTGGTCGATCGCGGCAGGGCGGTGGCCGGGCTGGAGGCCCTAAGGGCGAGCGGCGTTGGTGTGTCGATCGACGACTTCGGCACCGGCAATGCCTCGATTGAGTATCTCGCGACGCTCCCCGCGAGCGAGCTCAAGATCGATCGGTCCTTCATCACCGACATCCTCGACGACAGACGCGCCGAAGCGATCGTGCGCTCGACGATCGATCTCGCGCGCAATCTCGAGCTGAGCGTCGTAGCCGAGGGCATCGAGACCGAGGCGGTCATGGAGCATCTCGCCGTCCTGGGCTGCGAAGTTGGACAGGGCTATTTCATCTCGCGACCGCTGCCCGCCGAGGAGCTGACGGCACAACTGGTCGCAAGCTTCGGCATCGCTGCCAGCGAGCTCGACACTAATGCTGGTCCGGCGCGAGTGCCGAGCTCCGTTTCCTGAGTCCCGCTGGCCGTCGGCCGCCCCTTCTTCGAGAGCTGGCCGAGCGATCAAGACAGGGGATGGCTGCACGACTTCGTGTGATGCCAGTAAACGCGGGCCTGCCGGTCGAGGGGTCGAGCAGATGGTGGGCCGGGTGTCCATCGGCGTCGAGCCAGCCGCGGCGGCCGATGCCGCTCGTGGCGATGCCTGTGTGGGTGACATTGAACGTGTGCAGCGGACGCCCATCGAATGGGTCTAGCATCGAGCGGATGATGGTGACGCGGTCGCTCCGAACTGCATGGATCGCCGTTGTGACGATCGCCGCGCTGGTGGGCAGCGGGCTCCTCGCTGGCGCAGAGGAGGCGCGAGCGGACGGTGGCTGGTGGACGCCGCCGCAGCAACTGACGTGGTACTGGCAGCTGACGGGGAAAGTCAACAACGACGAGGCGGTGGCCGCCTATGACATCGACGGGTTCGAAAATAGCGCCGTTGAGGTGGCGACGCTGCACAGCCAGGGTAAGCACGTGATCTGCTACATCGACGTGGGCACGGCTGAGAAGTTCCGTCCGGACTATTCGGAGTTCCCGAAGTCGGTGCTGGGGCGCGGTAACGGCTGGCCGGGGGAGAGATGGCTCGACATTCGCCAGCTTTCCGTACTCGAGCCGATTATGACGGCGCGCTTCCAGATGTGCAAGGAAAAGGGCTTCGATGCGGTTGAGCCTGACAACATAGAAGGCTACGCGAACAAGACCGGATTTCCGCTGACGGCCGCTGAGCAGCTGAGGTACAACGAGTGGGTCGCCGACGAGGTCCACTCGTTAGGCATGGCTGTCGTGCAGAAGAACGACGGCGAACAGACGCCTGAATTACTGGCGTATTTCGACGGCGCGCTGAGCGAGCAGTGCAATCAATATCGCGAATGCGGTGACTTCCAGCCGTATCTGGCTGCCGGCAAGCCGGTGCTTAATGCTGAGTACCATCTCTCCACTGCGAAGTTCTGCGGGGCCGACAACGCAGCTGGGATCATGGGCGCACGCTACAACCTCGCCCTCGACGGGAAGCGCTTCGAACCCTGCTTCTCCTAGGACCGAAAGCAGGGCGCACGGTGACGGCGGCCCGTAGTACAGGGCGACTCGCGACCCGTTGGCGGTGGCCGGCACCCGAGCACGAAAGCGACGCGGTCCTGAGCCGCTTGAGGAACCTTTCCCTTCCGGCCCGGGGGCCTTCTGGTTCGGGTGGCGCGGCCTCACACCTCAGCGGCCTCGCTCTTTGACGGCTCGGAACCGCGTCTAAAGTCAACTTAGAACTACCGCCTCAAGATTGCAAGGGGGCCGCTTGCGCGCTACCCGCACCTTGCGAGGAAAATGTCGGGTCGACGACTGCAGGCCGTAGCGAACCCAAAGCACGTGCAAGGACCGTGCGGCAGCGCTGGCGTCACACGTGCTCGGATACTCGCGGAGGGGTTTCCCGTGCGCTGCTCGTCCTTCTGATAGCCGGCACGATCGTTCTGTGCAGGTTCACCACGCCGTACCAGCTGCGGGCGATGAAGCCGGCGAACAGTGCCACGTACAGGCCGCCCCAGTAGACAAACGGAAAGAGCAGCGTGAGATGGGGCATGGTGCCGTTGCGCAGCGCGTACACGAGCGTGACGAGCACCGTCATCAGGACGCTGGTCTGCGGCAGTGTGTGCCCCCAGTGCCAGCGCGCATCGTTGTGCTTGCGGGTGACCTTATAGGTGGGCTTGTGGCTCGGACCCCCGAGGATCGCCTGGATCGACGCCTTGATGAACACCGGCGCCAGGCCGCTCCAGATGATTCGTACCCGCCACAGCTCGCGGATCGGATGACGCTGGCGGCGGCGGTCATTGTAGGGGCGATTGATCGCGAGCAGCCACGCCTCGGTGGCCAGCACGATCGGCAGCATGTGAACTAGAAAGCTCTGTCCGCTGGCTGTGAACGGCACGTATCCGAGCAGGGCGCCGATGATGCTCGGAATGTAGATGAGCACGGTGAACGATTGCAGGTAGTAGCAGAGCAGCTCATAGAACTGCGCTCGCTGACGCAGGTTCAGGCCGCGCAACTCGCCCCAGATCATCAAGCGTACGGTGTCGATGGCCCATGTCCCGCGCTGCTTGTACACGTTGGGCACGTCCTCGGGCGAATGCTGCCCCATCGCGCCAACGATCGGCAGATAGCAGCTGTGCCAGCCGCGCCGCAGTGCCTCCACGCCCGACTGCAGATCCTCGACCAGATTCCAGGTTGGGAACAGGCCGATGTCTTCGAGCGCCGAGCGTCGCCAGACCACGCCTGAGCCACACGGGAAGGTCGCGTTGGCGGCGTTACGCGAGAGCATCTGGCCGCGATAGAACATCGCCTCGCGATTGTTGAATGGATCCCCGGCGCTGACTTGCGTTTCCTTGATGCTCTGCACGTATGCCAGGCGATGGTCGTGCTCGAGTGCACCGATGACCTGTCGCAGGAACCCCATCGAGCCGAGCTCGTCGTCGCAGTCGCGCGTCTCGATGTAGACCAGCTCCGGATGCTCGGCGATGAGCAGCTCGAGTGCGGAGTTGAGGTTTCCCGCCTTGGCGGCGCCGTCACGGCCGGGCGCGAACCGGGGCGGCGGCGAGTGGTAGAGCACCGGCCAGGAGCTAACGGCCTCGGCGAGCGCCGGATCGTGGCCGTCATCGCTGACCACGATCACCATCTGCTCCCGCGGCCAGTCCTGCTCAAGCACTGAGGTAATCGTGCGCAGCACCATCGGTACGGGCTCGCCGCAGCAGGGGATGATGATCCCGACGGGCGACTCCTCGCCAGGTGGCAGCGGATGAGGCTCAGGCACCGCTCGCCACCAGTGGTTAACGATGCTCAACAGAGTGGTCGCGAGCGTGAAGAGATTGGCGGCCAGGAACGGCCACGACAGCCACGGGAGATGACGGTTGAGCGAGGAGAACAGCCACGGCAGGTAGATCGCCGCCGAGATCAGGTATGCGACCCCGGCGCCGCGCAGCAGCCAGTGACGGCTGATCGGTGGGTAGGCGTCGCCAAAGGCCCGGGCGGCCTGCGCCATGGGACTGGAGGGCGCAACCGCGCCGGCCAGCTCGCCGGGCGGCGCGGGCGCGGTGTCGAGCCCCGTTGTTTGGGCGGAGATGGTCGACACCAGTTCGACAACGACATGCGTGGCCCATTGCTTGAGAATTGAGAGAGCCGTACCGCGCCACCGTCAACGACAGGATGAGCGTCGACGGTGCGTCATGGCAACCCGGGGCAAGCGTCGCGCGGAAGGCGCAGACGAACGAGCGAGGCGCCCGCGACCCTTGACCGGCGGCTACACTTACAACCTGATCCGGCCGAAGTAGCTCAGTTGGTTAGAGCAGGAGAATCATAATCTCAAGGTCGCAGGTTCGAGTCCTGCCTTCGGCATCCTCAAAGCTCAGTCAGGACATCTACCATCGAGCTTTCTGCTTGGCGCTGATTGGCACGCTTGAGTCCTCCGTCGTTTGCGCGCCTTGACTGCACATGCCGCACGGATGCTACGGGGGTGCGCGGTGCTATTCGGAGCCGCGGTCAGCTAACTCCGTGATCCGCCCGTTCGTCGGGTGCCTCGTTGCTCCGCATCGGCGGGATGGATGTGACGTCTTGTATAACTGCATGTCGTATGCCGAATTTTTATAGGGGTTCATAATGATGACAGTTAATGCGTTACTGTTTTCGCTCAGCCTCAGCTTGCAACCAGCTCCATGATGGACGCTGCGCATAATCCACAATGCACAGTCGGAGCAATGGTTGGATTACTTTGAGGGCTGCTGACATGCTGGATGCGCCGTAGGATGTCAAGGGGTACTGCGGCTTAGAAGTAAACATGCGCCGTGCGCGTCGGTCTGCGATGATGGGCAGGTCACGCTCGGTTAGCGTTGGGTGGCGGTGCAGCGGCCGCGTGGCCAGGACGGCGGGCGGCGAGGTGCCGGTCAAGACCTTACGAGCACTTCGCGAGTCGCCACGTGTCGAGCGCGGTCGTGTCGGGGCGGTCGTTCGCGAGGCCGCCCCGCTCCTGCTCATCGCCTGAGTGACACCTGGCCTGCCACCGAGGTTCCACGGTGGCCGGGGCCATCCTCCACTATGGCGCATTTGGCTAGCCCGCCGCCCCATATTGATGCACCATGATTGTCCTGCGACGGTATAGATTCGGGCTGCTTCTAGTAGTTGAACATGTCTATGTCATCGCCCATCGTCCAACTCCTCGAATCCCGTGAGCCGCCATGGCAGGACAGACGTGGACAGACTGTTAGAGGGGTTCCACGGCTCCGCTTTGCCGGGTGCTATCACTCCAGCGGTCGCGGTCACCGTGCGCCGAGTTCCTGGAGGCTCACACATTGTAATATCGCAATCACTGAGCGTTGTGTGATCAGCAGTAGCGCTGATACCAACGAACTCGCGGAGACGGACGCGTGAAGATTACCACGAGTCGCCCCCCTGGAGTTCTCGCTCGTTTTGTCATGTGTGCCACAAAAGGTACAGTGACCATCGGTGACCATGAGTGAGCGTTTGGCAGATGCTCATGGTGAAAATTCGGCGCCCCCGCTGGTTGTGGCGGTCGATCAGTTGATTGCGGTCGTGGGCATTGCCTGCAGGGTCCCGGGGGCGTCGAGCCCGGCTACCTTGTGGCGCCTTCTACACGAGGGCGTGGACGCCGTCACGGAGATCTCTGAGCGGCGACTAGCACTCGCTGGGGGAGCCTCGTTCTTCGGTCCGGTGTCTGAGGAGGAGTCGATCGTCAGGCGAGGGGGCTTTCTCGACGACATAGACCTATTCGATGCTGCGTTCTTCGGTGTCTCCCCGCGCGAGGCTGCCGCCATGGATCCTCAGCAGCGGCTGATGCTGGAAGTGTGCTGGGAGGCGATCGAGGACGCCGGAGTACCCCCGGTTCAGCTCAACGGCAGCCAGACGGGCGTGTTCGTCGGGGCTATCGCCAGCGACTATGCCGACCTGCTGCAGTCCCACGGCCACGAAGCAGTCACACGCCACGGTCTCACGGGGCTGCACAGAAGCATGATCGCCAACCGGGTGTCCTACACCCTCGGTCTGCGTGGGCCCAGTTTGACTGTGGACACGGGCCAATCCTCGTCGCTGGTCGCCGTGCACCTCGCATGCGAGAGTCTGCGTAGGGGTGAGGCCGAGCTTGCGCTCGCATGCGGTGTGCATTTGAACATCTCGCCGCACAGCGCTGTGGTGGCCTCCAGATTTGAAGGCCTCTCCCCGGACGGGCGCTGCTTCACATTCGATGCTCGGGCCAACGGCTATGTCCGGGGTGAGGGCGGTGCCGTGGTCGTGCTTAAGCCGCTGTCCGATGCCGTCGCCGACGGCGATCACGTGTACTGCGTGATCCGCGCCAGCGCGGTCAACAACGATGGCGGTGGCGACGGTTTGACGGCGCCCAGCCAGCTTGCGCAGGAAGATGTCTTGCGGCTCGCCTATCGCAGGGCGGGCGTAGAGCGCGGCGATGTCCAGTACATCGAGCTGCATGGCACCGGCACCAAGCTAGGCGATCTGACCGAGGCGGCGGCACTCGGCGGCGCGCTCGGGGCCGGTCGACCTTCGCACAGGCCGCTGCCGGTTGGCTCAGTCAAGACCAACATCGGGCACCTGGAGGGGGCTGCAGGCATCGTTGGGCTGATCAAGACGGCGCTTGCCATCGAGCACCGTGAGATTCCGCCGAGTCTCAATTTTCAGACGCCCAGTCCAGGCATTTCGCTGGACGCTCTGCGGCTCAGCGTGCAGCGGCAACACGGTGCCTGGCCGAACATGGATAGGCCGCTGCTAGCCGGCGTCAGTTCGTTCGGTGTGGGTGGAACAAATTGCCACGTCGTGCTGGGCGAGCCGCCGGCGCAGGAGCCGATCGCGTCCAACGGGCTCGGGTTTTCAGACGCGGCGGGCCAGACCAACGGCGGACCGCTCGGGGAAGGTGTGCTGGCGTGGGTGTTGTCGGGTCGAGGGGAAACAGCCTTGCATGCGCAGGTCGAACGGCTTGGCGAGCATCTCAGCGCCGACGGCGAGCTCGATGCCCGGGATGTGGGGTATTCGCTGGCCGTCGGTCGCACGGCGTTCGACCGACGGGCGGTGATCGTCGGAGATGATCGCGAAGAGCTGCTTACAGGTCTTGGCATGTTGGCCCGGGAGGAGCCAGCGGGAAATGTGATCGAGGGCGCGGCGGCTGACGGTGGAGACGGAGTCGTATTCGTGTTCCCGGGTCAGGGATCGCAGTGGGAGAGAATGGCAGTGCGGCTGCTCGACCGATCGACCGTATTCTCAGAACGGATTCATGCGTGCGCAGAGCTGCTCGTCGAGCATGTGGATTGGTCCCTGCTGGACGTGCTGCGCGGTGTGAATGATGCGCCGGGGCTCCAGCGCCTCGATGTCGTCCAGCCGGTCCTGTTCGCGGTCATGGTTTCGCTTGCGGATTTGTGGCGAGCCTGCGGTGTACGGCCCGTCGCGGTGTTGGGCCATTCCCAGGGGGAGATCGCGGCAGCGTATGTGGCGGGCGGTCTCTCGCTGGAGGATGCGGTCCGTGTGGTCACGTTGCGAAGCCGCGTGTTGTGTAGCTTGGTTGGAAAGGGTGGAGTGGCATCCGTCGCGGCACCCGTCGATTGGGTTCAGCGACGTCTTCAGCGGTGGGGTGGCAGGATCTCAGTTGGAGGGGTGAACGGTCCCGGCTCGGTGGGGGTCGTGGGCGACTCCGAGGCCCTGTCGGAGCTGCTGGAAGAGTGTCGGAGCGAGGGTATCCGTGCGCGTGAGGTGCCGGCAACAGTGGCGTCGCACTCGCCGCAAGTAGAGCCCTTGCGCGACGAACTGCTGGAGGTGCTGGCAGGTATCGCCCCGCGTACGGGTGACGTGCCGTTCTATTCGACTGTCACCGGCGGGCAGCTTGACACCGCGCAACTAGGCAACGAGTATTGGTATCGCAACACGCGCGAACCCGTTCAGTTCGAGCGCACCGTCCGCAGTGTGCTCAGGAATGCTCCGAAAGCGTTTGTAGAGGTCAGTCCGCACCCGGTTCTGACGACCGGCATACAAGAAGTCATCGACGAGAGCGTCGGTGTGCAAGCGGATCCCACCGAACCGCAGGAGATCGCAGTGCTCGGCACGCTTGGACGTGACAGCGGCGATGTGCGGCGTTTCGTGTGCTCCCTCGCAGAGGCGTGGGTGGCCGGGGTGTCGGTTGACTGGGGCGCGGTCCTACGACGGCCGGATGCTCGACGCGTGAAGTTGCCGACATATCCCTTTCAACGTGAACGACATTGGCTGCAAGCTCCAGCAGGCGCCGCGCGCGAGGATCTCGGCGAGTCAGACCGTCGTGTAAACCTGACCGAGGAGCGAGAGGTCGAGGATGCTCGGGGCGACGCCGCCTCCAGCCGCTCGCCGCTTGGACGGCGCCTAGCGGGCGTTCCGATCGCCGACCGAGAACCGATCGTGCTCGAGATGGTGCGTGCCCAGGTGGCGATCGTGCTGGGCCACGACTCGCCCGAGGCTGTGGGGAGCAGGCGTGCATTCAAGGAGCTGGGCGTCGACTCGCGGGCTGCCATGGAGGTTCGCAATCGTCTGCGGGCGGTCACGTGGCTGCGCTTGTCGCCCACGCTTCTATTCGACCACCCCACACCAAACTCGTTGGCCACCCACCTGCTGGCGGAGCTCTCCGGCAGCCAGCCGGAGACCTTTAAGCCCTCGATGTCGGTGGCCGCAATCGACGAGCCGATTGCGATTGTGGGGATGAGCTGTCGCTATCCAGGTGGGGTTTCATCGCCTCGGGATCTGTGGGAGCTGGTCGTCTCGGGTGCCGATGCGATCGGGGAGTTCCCCAGTGACCGCGGCTGGGATGTGGAGCGTCTGTATAACCCCGATCCGGACCACACGGGCACAAGCTATAGCCGTCACGGTGGATTCCTCTACGACGCTGGAGAGTTCGATGCCGAGTTCTTCGGGATCAGCCCTCGGGAGTCTCTGGCGATGGATCCTCAGCAGCGCCTACTACTCGAAGCCTCCTGGGAAGCGCTCGAAGATGCGGGTATCGATCCCGCTGTGCTGCATGGCAGCCAGACTGGAGTGTTCGCTGGTCTGATGTACCACGATTATGGAGCCGGTCTGGCAGGGTCGACGTCTGAGGGTCTAGAGGGCTACGGGTTGACCGGTGGCGCCGGCAGCGTCGTGTCAGGTCGGGTGGCCTACGCGTTTGGGTTTGAGGGACCTGCGGTGACGGTCGATACGGCGTGCTCGTCGTCGCTGGTCGCGTTGCATCTGGCGTGTCAGTCGTTGCGAGCCGGCGAGTGTTCACTGGCGTTGGCTGGTGGCGTTACGGTGCTCGCCTCGCCGGCGGTCTTTGTGAGCTTCAGCCGTCAGCGTGGTCTTGCACCTGATGGGCGGTGCAAGTCGTTTGCGGCGGCGGCCGACGGCACGGGCTGGTCTGAGGGTGTGGGTGTGGTGCTGGTCGAGCGGCTCTCCGATGCCCGTCGGCTAGGTCATCCGGTGCTCGCGCTGGTACGAGGCAGCGCGGTCAACCAGGATGGTGCTAGCAACGGGCTGACGGCGCCTAACGGACCGTCTCAGCAGCGGGTGATCAACCAGGCGCTGGCGAACGCACGGCTCTGCGGCGGAGATGTCGATGTGGTCGAGGCCCACGGCACGGGCACGACACTTGGCGATCCGATCGAGGCGCAAGCGTTGCTGGCGACCTACGGACAGGATCGTGAGCGTCCGTTGTGGCTGGGCTCGATCAAGTCGAACATCGGTCATGCACAGGCCGCCGCCGGTGTGGCAGGCGTGATCAAGATGGTGATGGCGATGCGTCATGGTGTGTTGCCGCCGACGCTGCATGTGGATGAGCCGTCGAGGAACGTGGACTGGTCTGCTGGCGCCATTGCGCTGCTATTGGAACAGACGCAGTGGGAGAGCAATGGGCAGTCGCGGCGAGCGGGAGTGTCCTCGTTCGGAATCAGTGGCACCAACGCGCATGTGATCCTCGAGCAGGCCCCGGTGGCCGAGACCGTCGAACTGGCCACCGGCGACAGCGTGCTCGACGGTGGCGTGCTGCCTTGGCTGCTCTCGGGCAAGAGTGCTCTTGCACTTCGCGCTCAGGCGCAAAGGCTGCTGGAGTTCGTGAACGACACCCCGGAGCTCGAAGTGGCGGATGTCGGCCTAGCCTTGGCCGCTCGCGCTGTCTTCGAGCACCGAGCTGTTGTGCTCGGCGGCGAGCGTGAGGGATTGCTGGGCGCGCTTTCGGCGCTGGCCGGCGGCGAGTCCGCGGCGGCGGTCGTGGAGGGTCAGACCCCCGTCTCTGTCGCCGGTGGGCTGGTATTCCTGTTCACCGGCCAGGGCGCCCAGCGCGTCGGTATGGGTGAAGGGCTCTATGAGCGCTTCACGGTCTTCCGGAGCGCCCTGAATGAGGTGTGTGCGCAGCTGGATGTTCATCTCAAGCGTCCGCTGCTTGACGTGCTGTTCGCAGGCGGGAATGCGCCCGTGCCCAAGGACGGCCCTGATGCGGGACTCCTGGATCAGACGCTCTATACCCAGGCTGCGCTATTCGCCCTGGAGACGGCGCTATTCAGGCTCATCGAGTCATGGGGCGTGCGCCCAGACTTCCTGATGGGCCATTCGATCGGCGAGCTGACCGCGGCGCACGTGGCGGGGGTCTTCTCGCTGAAGGATGCATGCACATTGGTCGCCGCTCGCGGGCGCCTGATGGGTGCCTTGCCCGAGGGTGGCGCGATGGTGTCGATCCAAGCCTCCGAGCAAGAGGTCGCCAAGACGCTCGAGGGACTAGAGCGCATTTCACTGGCGGCGGTCAATGGTCCTTCCTCGGTTGTGATATCCGGTGACGAGGATGCTGTCCTGGATCTGGCGAGCGTCTGGGGAGAGCGGGGCTGTAAGACCAAGCGACTGCGCGTCTCTCATGCTTTTCACTCGCCGCGTATGGACGCGATGCTGGAGGAGTTTGCCAGCGTCGCTGAGAGCATCGACTTCCAAGCGCCTGAGATACCGATCGTCTCGAACGTGAGCGGGGAGCTGCTGCCCGCTGAGCGGATCTGCTCGGCGGAGTACTGGGTCAGCCATGTACGCGAGCCCGTGCGCTTCTCGGATGGGGTGCGTTGGCTCCATGCTCAGGGAGTCAAGAGCTTCCTGGAGCTGGGGCCCGACGGTGTGCTCAGCGCGATTGCCCAAGAGTGCCTGTCAGAGCAGAGTGTCCAGGACGTCGGTGCTGTTGGCGATGCTGATGACGCCCCGACCGGTGGCGGTACCGATGGGAGCCCCGTCGTGGCGATGCCGCTGCTGCGCGGCGAGCGCCCGGAGGCCCAGGCGCTGCTGGGCGCCCTAGCCGTGGTGTGGACGCATGGCACCGAGATCGATTGGCCCAAGCTGTTCGAGGGCTCGGGCGCCCGGCGTGTCGGTCTTCCGACCTACGCCTTCCAGCGTGAGCGCTACTGGCTCGAGACTGCGGCCGCCACGGGAGACATGGCCTCAGCCGGTCAGTCCTCAGCCGGCCATCCGCTGCTGAGTGCCGCGGTCGAACTGGCCGATGATGAGGCGCGGCTGTTCACCGGCCGCTGGTCGTCGCAGGCGCCGGCGTGGGTGGCCGATCACGTGGTGCTTGGCGCGATCGTGGTGCCGGGGGCGGCCTTCGTTGAGGTCGCTCTGTGGGCCGGTGGCCAGGTGGGTTGTGATCTGCTGGAGGAGCTCGTTATGGAAGCGCCGCTGGTGTTGGCCGAGCAGGCGCCCGTGCAGCTGCAGGTCTCGGTTGGCGAGCCGGATGAGTCCGATGGGCGGGTGGTGAGGATCTACTCTCGCCCGGAGGGGGCTGCGGGTGATGGCCGGCGCTCCGAACATGCGTGGACTCGTCACGCCAGCGGCGTGCTCTCTGGCGCTGATACGGCGATGCGTGACCACGCAGGCTTGGAGAAGCAAGCCGCTGCGCTCGCCGGACAGGCTTGGCCTCCGGGGGATGCAGTCGCGATGGAGCTCGATGACTTCTATGACCACCTGACTGAGATTGGCCTGGACTACGGGCCGGCGTTCTTTGGGGTCAGGGCCATATGGAGGCGGGGAGGGGAGTTCTACGCCGAGCTGTCCCTGGCCGAGGAGGAGCAAGCGCAGGCCGGCGATTACCACCTGCACCCGGCGCTTTTCGACGCTGGCGTCCAGGTGATCGTGGCGAGCCTGACCGACATTGGCGCGGATGTGAAGCGGGAGGAGAAGCAGCTACGGCTGCCATTCTCATTCAGCGGCATGAGGGTTTACGCCGCAGGTGCGAGCGCACTGCGGATTCGCGTCTCACCAGCGGGAGCCGGTGGGATGTCGATGGTGGCGGCAGATGAGAACGGCACGCTGGTCGCCTCTATGCAAGCTCTGGTATTACGAGCTGCTTCTCGGGAGCAACTCGCGAGCGCGCAAGGTGGCCACCGAGAGTCACTGTTCCACTTGAACTGGACCGCGGTTCCAGCGGCGACGCCACCACATGTGGCGATCGCTGAGTGGGCGCTGCTCGGCACCGAGGGAGACGGTCTGGCGAGGACGCTGCTGGCAGGCGGAACGCGTCCGCCTATATATGAAGATCTGGACTCGTTGGGTGCGACTTTGGACGAGGAGGGAAAGGCGCCCGGCACGGTACTCGTGGACTGTACGCTCGGTGGCGCTGGAGCAGTCGACGAGGGAGCGGTGGCCGGCGCGGTGACCGCTGGTGCGACACATGAGCTCGTGCACCGCGTACTAGGGCTGGTGCAGAATTGGCTCGCCGATGAGCGGTTCGCCGGTTCGCGGCTGGTGTTGATGACCACAGGTGCTGTGGCCGCGCGCGTCGGTGAGGATCTACCAGGTTTGACGCAAGCTTCGGTGTGGGGTCTAGTGCGCTCGGCGCAGTCAGAGAATCCGGACCGATTCATACTGGTTGATCTGGATCAGGAGGATGCTTCGGGTGCCGTCCTGCCGGCGGCGCTGGCAAGCGATGAGCCGCAGCTGGCGATACGGGCGGGCGGCGTGTTCGCGCCCCGCCTTGCGCGGGTTACATCCTCAGGCCTAGAGGACTCCGCTGAGGAGGGCGTTGCGTGGTTTGATGCTCAGGGCACGGTGCTGATCACCGGTGGTACGGGTGAGCTGGGCGGCCTGCTGGCAAGGCATCTGGTGACCGCACACGGGGTGCGTCACCTGCTCTTGGCCAGCCGCCAGGGGCGCGAGGCTCCAGGTGCGAGCGAGCTCGAAGGGGAGTTGGTTGGGCTGGGCGCGCAGGTGACGGTCGCGACTTGCGATGTGACTGTCCGCGAGCAGCTGAAGGTACTGATCGATTCGGTGCCCGCCGAGCGACCGCTCGGCGCGGTAGTGCATGCCGCTGGAGTACTCGATGATGGTGTGATCGAGTCGCTCGCAGGTGAGCAGATCGATCGGGTGCTTCGCCCGAAGGTCGACGCGGCGCTGTATTTACATGAGCTGACCCAGCACTTGGATCTGTCAGCGTTCGTGTTGTTCTCCTCGGTCACGGCAACGCTAGGTGCTCAAGGACAGGGCAACTATGCAGCGGCAAATGCGTTTTTGGATGCGTTGGCCATGCATCGCCAGGCGCGAGGCCTCGCTGGTACCTCGATGGCGTGGGGGCTGTGGGACCTGGAGGGTGGTATGAGCGGTGAGCTCAGCGAGGCTGATCTGATACGGATGGCTGACTCCGGGGTGGGTGCGTTGTCTGCGGAAGAGAGCCTCGAGCTGTTCGATGCCGCGAGCGCCACGCGCGAGGCGCTGGTACTTCCGGTGCGCCTCGATGCCGCAGCATTGCGCGCTTTGGCCGCCGACGGAGTGCTCCCGGCGTTGTTCCGCGGCCTGATCCGCGCTCCCTCGCGGCGAAAAGGCAGGGAGGCCGGATCGCTCGCGCGGCGTCTAGCCGGCGTGCCCGAGGGCGAGCGCAAGAGCATCGTGCTCGAGGTGGTACGCACCGAGGTGGCGACTGTGCTGGGACACGCATCACCCGCGGCGATTGGAGTGCAGCGGGCGTTCAAGGAGCTTGGGTTCGACTCGCTCGCGGCGTTGGCGCTACGTAATCGCTTGAACGCCGCTACCGGCCTGCGCTTGTCGACTACGCTCGTGTTTGACTATCCGACTCCCACCGCACTCGTCGACTACCTGCTCAGTGAGGTCTCCGACACTGAGGTGAATGTCGACAGGCCCGCGGTATCGGTGGTGCCCGTCGAAGAGCCGATCGCGATCGTCGGGATGAGTTGTCGCTTTCCTGGGGGTGTGCGCTCGCCGGATGACCTCTGGGAGCTCGTCGCAAATGGTGTAGATGCGATCTCGGAGTTCCCCACCGACCGTGGCTGGGATTTGGAGGGCCTGTATGACTCCGGCTCCAATCAGCCGGGTACCTGTTACGCGCGGGAGGGTGGGTTCATTTATGATGTGGGGGATTTTGATGCAGCGTTCTTTGGGATCAGTCCGCGTGAGGCGCTGGCAATGGACCCCCAGCAACGGTTGCTGTTGGAAACCTCGTGGGAAGCGTTCGAAGATGCGGGTATAGATCCAGCCTCGTTACGCGGCAGTCAAACAGGTGTGTTCGCCGGAGTTACCTCGTTCGATTTCGGAGCTGGCCTGTGGTCCGCACCCAATGGCGTGGAGAGGCTGGCGGGCTACTGGCTCACTGGTACCATCGGCAGTGTCGTTTCCGGTCGCGTGTCGTATGCGCTTGGACTCGAGGGCCCGTCGATCTCCGTGGACACGGCGTGCTCCTCATCGTCGGTGGCGTTGCATCTGGCGTGTGGAGCGTTGCGGGCCGGGGAGTGCTCGCTGGCGCTTGCGGGTGGAGTGACGATTCTGGACACACCGGGGCTGTTCGTGCAGTTCAGCGGACAGCAGGGTCTCGCCCGAGACGGACGGTGCAAGTCGTTCGCCGATACAGCGGATGGTGTCGGCTGGGGCGAGGGTGCGGGTGTGGTGTTGCTTGAGCGTCTTTCGGATGCTCTGCGTAATGGTCGTCAGGTGTTGGGGTTGGTGCGGGGTAGTGCTGTGAATCAGGATGGGGCGAGTAATGGGTTGACGGCGCCGAATGGTCCTTCTCAGCAGCGGGTAATTGTTCAGGCACTGGCTAACGCGCGGCTTTCGCCGGGGCAGGTGGATGTGGTTGAGGCGCATGGTACGGGTACGACGCTTGGTGATCCGATTGAGGCTCAGGCGTTGTTGGCGACTTATGGGCGTGATCGTTCGGGGGAGCGCCCGCTGTGGCTCGGGTCGGTGAAGTCGAATATCGGCCACACCGGTGCAGCGGCTGGTGTGGCGGGTGTTATTAAGATGGTGATGGCGATGCGTCATGGTGTGTTGCCCAGGACACTGCATGTCGACGAGCCTTCAACCAATGTGGATTGGTCGGCGGGCGAGGTTGCGCTTTTGACCGAGGAGAGGTTGTGGGAGGGTGGTGGTGAGCCTCGTCGGGTGGGGGTTTCTTCGTTTGGGGTTAGTGGTACGAATGCGCATGTGATCCTGGAGGAGGCTCCGGTGTTCGATTCGGTTTCGGGGGGTAGGGGATCGAACGATGTTGGTGCTGGTGTGGGTGGTGTTGGTGGGGATGGTGTGGGTGGTGTTGGTGTGGGTGGGGATGGTGTGGGTGGTGTTGGTGTTGGTGGTGGTGTGGGTGTGTTTGGTGTGGGTGGTGTTGTTGGTGTTGGTGTGGTGCCGTGGGTGTTGTCGGGTCGGGGTGTGGGTGCGTTGCGTGGGTATGCTGGGCGTTTGTGTGAGTTTGTGGGGGGTGTTGGTGGTGGGTTGGGGGTTGGGGATGTGGGGTTGTCGTTGGCTGGTCGTTCGGTGTTTGAGCATCGTGCGGTGGTTTTGGGTGCTGGGGTTGGGGGTTTGGTTGGTGGTTTGTCTGGGTTGGTGTCGGGGGAGTTGGGTGTGGGTGTTGTGGAGGGTGTGGTGTCGGGGGGTGTGGTGTCGGGTGGTGGGGGTGGTGGGGGTGTTGTGTTTTTGTTTCCGGGTCAGGGTTCGCAGTGGGTGGGTATGGCGTTGGGGTTGTTGGATTGTTCGCCTGTGTTTGCTGAGGGGATGCGGGTTTGTGGTGAGGCGTTGGGTGAGTTTGTTGGTTGGTCGTTGGAGGATGTGTTGCGGGGTGTGGGTGGTGCTCCGGGGCTTGATCGGGTGGATGTGGTTCAGCCGGTGTTGTTTGCGGTGATGGTGTCGTTGGCGGGGTTGTGGCGTGCGTGTGGTGTGCGTCCGGGGGTGGTGGTGGGTCATTCTCAGGGTGAGATTGCTGCTGCGTGTGTGGCGGGTGGGCTTTCGCTTGGGGATGCGGCGCGGGTGGTGGCGTTGCGTAGTCGTGCGTTGGTGGGTTTGGCTGGGTTGGGTGGGATGGTTTCGGTTGGTGTGTCGTTGGGGGTGCTTGAGGAGTGTTTTGAGCGTTGGGGTGCTGGGGGGCGTTGGGGTGATCGTCTTGGGGTTGCGGCGGTGAATGGGCCTTCTTCGGTGGTGGTTTCTGGTGATCGTGGGGCGTTGGGGGAGTTTCTTAGGGAGTGTGAGTTGGAGGGTTTGAGGGCGCGGGAGATTCCGGTTGATTATGCGGCGCATTCGGTTGCGGTTGAGGGGATTCGGGGGGAGTTGTTGGAGGGGTGTGCTGGGATTGTGCCGCGTCGGGGTGATGTTCCGTTTTTCTCGACGGTGACGGGTGGGTTGGTTGATATGTCGGAGTTGGATGGTGAGTATTGGTATCGCAATTTGCGTGAGACGGTTCAGTTTGAGCGGGTTATTCGTGTGTTGCTTGGGGATGGGTATCGGGCGTTTGTTGAGGTTAGTCCGCATCCGGTGTTGACGGTGGGTGTGCAGGAGAGTATGGATGGGGTGCTTGAGGTTCCGGGGGATGGGGTGGTGGTGGGTTCGTTGCGTCGTGGGGAGGGTGGGCCGGAGCGTTTTTTGGGTTCTTTGGCTGAGGTGTGGACGCGTGGTGTTGAGGTTGATTGGGGTGTGTTGTTTAGGGGTTCTGGTGCGAGGCGTGTGGGGTTGCCTACTTATGCTTTTCAGCGGGAGCGGTTTTGGTTGGATGCTGGGTTGGGTGTGGGTGATGTGGCTTCTGCTGGTTTGTCTGCGGCTGGTCATCCGTTGTTGGGTGCGATGGTTGAGTTGGCTGATGGTGGGCAGTGGTTGTTTACTGGGCGTGTGTCGCTGCAGAGTCATTCGTGGCTTTCGGATCATGCGGTGTTGGGTAGTGTGTTGTTGCCGGGGACTGTGTTTCTTGATTTGGCTTTGTGTGTTGGTGAGCGGGTTGGGTGTGGTGTTGTGCGGGAGTTGACGTTGGAGGCTCCGTTGGTGTTTGCGGGGGATGTTGGGGTTCTGTTGCAGCTTTCGGTTGGTGAGCTTGATGAGTCGGGGTGTCGTTTGTTGGGTATTCATTCTCGGCTGGAGGGTGAGGTTGGGGGTGGGTCTGAGCAGTGGACGCGTCATGCGAGTGGTGTGTTGGCTGGGGTGGGGGTCGTTTTGAATGGTCGGGCTGGGGGTATGCGAGAGCGGGCGGCGCGGTTGGGGGATGGTGTTTGGCCTCCGGTGGGTGCGCAGCCGGTTGATCTTGATGGTTTGTATGATGTTTTGGCTGAGCGGGGGTTTGAGTATGGGCCGGCTTTTCAGGGGTTGCGGGCTGCTTGGCGTAGTGGGGATGAGTTTTTCGCGGAGGTTGAGTTAGCTGAGCAGCAGCGTGATCAGGCTTCTGCTTTTGGTGTGCATCCGGCGCTTTTGGATTCGGCGTTTCATGTTTTGGCTGGTGGTGAGTTGGATGCGGGGGGTGAGGGTTCTCGTCAGGGCGCGCGTTTGCCGTTTTCTTTTAGTGGTGTGGAGTTGTATGCCTCGGGTGCTGCTTCGTTGCGGGTCTCGCTCCTTGGGGTAGGCGAGGACGCGATTTCTTTGGTGGTCGGTGATGAGGTTGGGGGGCTGGTCGCATCGGTTGATTCGTTGGTCGTGCGTGAGGTCTCAGCGGGGCAGTTGGGTGCTGCGCGTGATGTGCGTGGGGATTCGTTGTTCAGGATCGATTGGTCAGAGCTCTCGGTTACTGGAGAAGCCGCTGCGCAGCAGCTGGTGGTGTTAGGGGCGAGTGACTCGTTGCTGGCTAGGTCTCTGGGTGAGGCTGGGCATACGGTCGAGGTGTATACGGATCTCAAGACCCTGACGCGAGCATTGGATAAAGGAGCCCTGCTACCCACAGCAGTGCTCTATGACTGCACCACCAACACGGCCAGCGAGGCCAGCAAGGCCAGCGGGGTTGACGAGGCCAGCGAGGCCGGTGGGGTTGACGGGGTTGACGAGGCCGGTGGGGTTGACGGGGTTGACGAGGCCAGTGGGGTTGGTGGTGGGTTGGGTTTGGTGCGTGGTGGTGTTCGGCGGGTGCTTGGGGTGTTGCAGGGTTGGCTTGCGGATGAGCGGTTTGTGGATGCTCGTTTGGTGTTGGTTACGAGGGGTGCTGTGGGTGTGGGGGCTGGTGAGGGTGTTGGGGGTTTGGTGCAGGCGCCGGTGTGGGGGTTGGTACGTTCAGCGCAGTCGGAGAATCCTGAGCGGTTTTGTTTGGTTGATGTTGATGCGGGTGAGGGTTGTTGGGGTGTGTTTGCGGGGGCGTTGGCGTGTGGTGAGCCGCAGCTCGCGTTACGCGAGGGTATGGTCCTCGCTCCGCGGCTAGCACGGGCTGGTTCGGGTGGTGGGCTGGTAGCCCCGGCTGGTGTTAGGCAGTGGTGTTTGGACGCGGGTGCGGGGGGAACGTTTGAGGATCTCTCGCTCGTGGCTAGCCCTGAGGCGGGGCAGCCGCTGCAGGCGGGACAGGTCCGTATCGGTGTGCGTGCTGGGGGCCTGAACTTCCGTGACGTGATGATCGCGCTTGGTATGTATCCGGATAAGGCTGTTGTTGGTGGTGAGGGTGCTGGGGTTGTTTTGGAGCTTGGTCCGGGGGTGGAGGGGTTGGCTGTCGGGGATCGGGTGATGGGTTTGTTCTCGGGGCTGGGACCGGTCATGGTCACTGACTATCGCTTCCTTGCTCGGGTGCCTGATGGGTGGTCTTTTGTGGGGGCTGCGTCGGTGCCGATTGTGTTTTCGACGGCGTTTTATGGGTTGGTGGATTTGGCTGGTTTGCGGCGGGGTGAGCGGGTGTTGGTGCACTCGGCGGCGGGTGGGGTTGGTATGGCTGCTGTGCAGTTGGCTCGGTATTTGGGTGCTGAGGTGTTCGTGACTGCGAGTCCTGGTAAGTGGCAGACGCTTCGCTCGTTGGGGTTTGATGAGGCGCATATCGCTTCTTCGCGTACGCTTGAGTTCAAGGAGCGTTTCCTTGAGCAGACTGGTGGGCGGGGTATGGATGTGGTCTTGGATTCTTTGGCTGGAGAGTTCGTGGATGCCTCGCTTGATTTGTTGGCTGAGGGTGGCCGTTTTATTGAGATGGGTAAGACTGATATTCGTGATGCTGGTGTGTTGGCTGAGAGTCATCCAGGGGTGTCTTATCGGGCGTTTGACTTGATCGAGGCTGGCCCGCAACGAATGCAAGAGATCCTCGGCGAGTTGCTGGAGTTGTTCGCGTCGGGTGTCCTTGAGCCGCTACCCGTTACCGCGTGGGATATCCGTCATGCGCCCCAAGCTCTACGGTTTATGAGCCAAGCGCGTCATATCGGGAAGATCGTGCTGAGCCTACCCCGTGCTATAGACCCGGAGGGCACGGTCCTGGTTACTGGTGGCACGGGCACGCTGGGTGCTTTGCTCGCGCGGCATCTAGTCACACAGCACGACGTCGGGCATCTGCTGCTAGTCAGCCGCCAAGGAATACAGGCTAAAGGCGCGAGCGAGCTGCAGGCAGAGCTCGAAGGCTTGGGTGCCAGCGTGAGGATCGAGGCTTGTGATGCATCCCAACGCCAGGCGCTAAAGAGTCTGCTGGACTCAGTCTCGGTTGAGTATCCGCTGACAGGGATAGTGCACGCCGCGGGCGTACTCGATGATGGCGTGATCGACTCGTTGACAGCAGAGCGCGTTGAACGAGTCTTAACGGCAAAGGCAGACGCTGCCTGGTATTTGCATGAACTGACAGAACACATGGATCTATCATTATTTGTGTTGTTCTCCTCAGCAGCGGGCGCGTTTGGTAGCCCGGGCCAGGGAAACTACGCAGCCGCTAACGCGTTCCTTGATGCCCTGGCCTGCTATCGCCGTGTGCGAGGCCTGCCTGGCTGCTCAATGGCATGGGGCTACTGGGAACAAGCCAGCGGGCTGACCGGAGACTTGAGCGAGATCGATATCTCACGCATGACTCGCTCAGGCGTAGCAGCCCTCTCCTCCGAACACGGCCTCGAACTCTTCGATAACGCCCTAAAAACAGGCGAGGCGATGATCCTCCCCGTCCGTCTTGACCTTCGAGCGATGCGCACCCAAGCCCGGATAGGAATCCTCCCAACACTCTTCAGCGACCTCATACGCATCCCCCCACGCCGCTCCAGCCAAGAAAGCAGAACCCTCGCCAGACGCCTAGCCGAAACCCCCGAGAACGAACGCGAAAACATCCTCCTCGAACTCGTCAGAACCCAAGTAGCCACCGTCCTAGGACACACCTCCCCCGAAACAATCAACACACAACAAACCTTCAAGGAACTCGGCTTTGACTCACTCACCGCCGTCGAGCTACGCAACCGCCTAAACACCACAACCGGCCTACTCCTACCCGCCACCCTCATCTTCGACTACCCCACCAGCACCCTCGTCACCCAACACCTCCTCACAGAACTCACAGGCACCGCCCCCACAATCAGCGACTCAGATCCCGAAGATGATGGTATCCGTCAGGCCATCACCTCAATTCCGCTTGCGCGTCTTCGGGAGGCTGGGTTGATGGAGATTCTGCTGCAGCTAGCTAATCCAAATGATGCAGTCTCGATTGACAATGATGACATACACCTAATCGACATGATGGATGTCGAGAGTCTGGTTCAGAGGGCGGCCGAGGGATCCATGGTGGAGTCGGCGGAGGGGGTGCGCGATGGCGGCCTCTACTGAGGATGTTGTCAAAGCACTGCGGAAATCGCTGAAGGAAGCGGAACTCCTCAGGCAGCAGAACCGTCGTCTTCTGGCCATGCCACATGAGCCGTTGGCGATTGTTGGTATGAGTTGTCGTTATCCGGGTGGTGTGTCCTCGCCGCAGGAGCTATGGCAGCTCGTGAGCTCGGGTACGGACGGGATTGGTGGGTTCCCGATGGATCGTGGCTGGGATCTGGAGGGGCTATATGACCCCGATCCCGATCATCCCGGCACTAGCTACGCGCGTGAGGGCGGCTTTATCTATGACGCCGACAGGTTCGATGCCCGATTCTTCGGCATTAGCCCTAGGGAGGCCTTAGCAATGGACCCCCAGCAGCGGCTACTACTGGAAGTCGCATGGGAAGCAGTCGAAGATGCGGGCATTGATCCTGCGTCCCTGAAGGGCAGCCAGACCGGGGTGTTCGCAGGAATTATCTCCTCGGACTACGGCGTGGCCGGGTCGGTTGCTGAGGAGCTCGAGGGTTACCGGTTGACGGGAGCTACGAGCAGTGTTGCGTCGGGTCGTGTGGCCTATACCTTCGGCTTGGAGGGTCCAGCTGTCTCGGTGGATACGGCGTGTTCGTCGTCGCTTGTGGCGTTGCATCTGGCATGTCAGGCGTTGCGTTCGGGGGAGTGCTCGCTGGCGCTGACCGGTGGTGTGACTGTGCTGGTCACGCCGGGGACAGTTGTTGAGTTTGCCCGCCAGCGCGGTCTTGCTCCTGACGGTCGCTGCAAGTCCTTTTCCGCCACGGCGGACGGAACGGGTTTCGCTGAGGGTGTGGGAATGCTCGTGCTTGAGCGTCTCTCGGATGCTCAGCGTAACTGCCATCAGGTGCTTGCCCTCGTGCGTGGCAGCGCCGTCAACCAGGACGGCGCGAGCAACGGACTGACGGCGCCGAACGGCCCTTCCCAGCAGCGTGTGATCGCCCAAGCGCTCGCCAACGCGCGCCTGTCGACGGCCCAAGTGGACGCGGTCGAGGCTCATGGTACGGGCACCACGCTCGGTGATCCGATCGAGGCTCAGGCGTTGATCGCTACCTATGGACAGGATCGTCCGCGGGAGCGTCCGTTATGGCTTGGCTCGATCAAGTCAAATATTGGTCACACTCAGGCAGCGGCTGGTGTGGCAGGTGTCATCAAGATGGTGCAGGCGATGCGTCATCGTGTGTTGCCGAGGACGCTGCATGTCGATCAGCCCTCCTCGCAGGTTGATTGGTCAGCTGGAGCGATCTCCCTGCTGACAGAGCAGGTGCCCTGGGAGAACCACGGCGAATCTCGTCGGGCGGGGGTCTCTTCATTTGGCATCAGCGGCACCAATGCGCATGTGATCCTCGAGGAGGCCCCAACGCTCCAGGACAAGCCATCCTCGACGGAGGCTCTCCCAACCGTTGGCTCTTCTGTAGTGGTTGATGACACCGGCACGGGGAATGGCGCCAGCGCGAATGATCTCGACCTCGCCGGCGGCGCTGTCCCGGCTGATGATCGCCTCCTCGCTGCCGTCCTGGAAGCCGGTGCTCTGCCCTGGCCGCTTTCAGCCAAGAGTGAGCCAGCCCTACGCGCTCAGGCCAAGCGCCTGGGCCAATACCTGGAGGACTCCGCAGTGTGTTCTCCAGAGCTGAAGATCACCGACATAGCCTTCTCTCTGGCTGGCCGCTCGGTCTTCGAGCACCGCGCTGTGGTGCTGGCCGGCGAGCACCAGAGCTTCCTTGAGGGTCTTGGTGCGTTGGTGGCAGGAGAGCCCGCAGCGGGCGTGATCGAGGGTGCCGCTCATTTGACTGTCGGTGGCATGGCGTTCCTCTTTACCGGTCAGGGTGCCCAGCGAGTGGGCATGGGCAGGGAGCTCTATGAGGCCTTCCCCGTCTTCGGCGATGCGCTCGATGAGCTCTGTGCTGAGCTCGACACGCACCTCGAGAGGCCCCTGCGAGAGGTCCTCTTCGCCGTCGAGGGCTCACCACAGGCTTCGTTGCTTGACGAGACGCAGTACACCCAGGCGGCCCTGTTCGCCCTCGAGGTGGCGCTGTTCAGGCTTGTCCGGGCGTGGGGGGTAAGCCCCGACTATCTGATCGGCCACTCGATCGGTGAGCTCACCGCGGCGCATGTGGCGGGCGTCTTCTCGCTAAAGGATGCGTGTGAATTGGTGGCAGCTCGCGGGCGGTTGATGGGAGAGCTCCCGGAGGGTGGGGCGATGGTCTCAGTGCAGGCCTCAGAGCAGGAGGTGCTAAAGACGCTCGAGGGTCTCGAGGGCCGGGTTTCGCTGGCAGCGGTGAATGGGTCTTCGGCGGTTGTGATCTCAGGCGATGAGGATGCTGTTCTGGATCTGGCTGGCATCTGGCGGGAGCAGGGTCGCAAGACCAAGCGCTTGCGGGTCTCTCACGCCTTTCACTCTCCGCGGATGGATCCGATGCTCGAGGAGCTTGCCGAGGTGGCGCGGGGTGTCTCCTTCGCTCCGCCTGCGATTCCGGTGATCTCAAACGTGAGCGGCGAGCCGCTCGCTGTCGAGGAGATCTGCTCGGCTGAGTACTGGGTCCGGCACGTGCGTGAGCCGGTGCGCTTCGCCGATGGGGTGCGCTGGCTCGGCACCCAAGGAGTAAAGAGCTTTCTCGAGCTCGGCCCTGATGGTGTGCTCAGCGCGATCGCCCAGGAGTGCCTGGCCTCCGAGCAAGGCGTCCGTCATGCTGCTGCTGGCGGCGAGGACGTTGACGGTGGAGTTGGCGGCAGTTCCGCTAAAGGCAACGATCAGGGCGCTGTCGTAGCGGTGGCGCTGTTGCGCCGCGAGCGAGCGGAGCTCGGAGCGCTTATCAGCGCACTGGCCGAGGTGTGGACGCGCGGGACCGATGTGGATTGGGGTGCGCTGTTCACCAGCTCGAGCGCCCGCATGATCAAGCTTCCCACCTATGCCTTCCAGCGCGAGCGCTACTGGCTTCTCTGCGCACCAGGCTCAGGGGATGCCACTTCGATCGGTCAGGCCTCCGCCGATCACCCACTGCTCGGGGCCGCGGTTACCTTGGCCGATGATCGGGGCTGGCTGTTCACGGGCCGCCTTTCGCTCGGGTCTCATCCGTGGTTAGGAGATTACGCCGTGAAGGGCACAGTCCTGTTGCCCGGTACGGCATTCCTGGAGCTGGCCTTGCATGCGGGGAGCCAGGTGGGCTCTCCGGTACTTGCGGAGCTCACTTTGGATTCTCCGCTGATCTTGCCCGAGCAGGGAGCGGTGCAATTGCAGGTCTCGGTCGGTGAGCTCGATGAGTCCGGCGGTCGTCCACTCGGTATCTACTCTCGTTTCGAGGAGGCCTCGAGCGATGGTGTCTGCTCTGAAGAGCAGTGGACGCGTCACGCTGGCGGCATACTCGCTTCTGGCGATGCGCTCGCTGCTGGGCGCTCGGCGCTGGAGGAGCGCGCGAGGATATTTGCCGGAGCCTCTTGGCCCCCCGAGGGCGCGCAGGCCGTGGACGTCGATGAGCTCTATGACCGTCTCGCTGAACAGGGCTTTGAGTATGGACCTGTATTCCAAGTGCTGCGAGCCATATGGCGGCGGGGCGATGAGGTATTCGCGGAGATGGCCCTCTCGGATGATCAGCAAGATGGGGCTTCCTCCTTTGGTGTGCATCCGGCGCTGCTGGACGGAGCGTTGCACGCAAGCGG
Source organism: uncultured Solirubrobacteraceae bacterium (assembly GCA_963830345.1). Classification (GTDB taxonomy): domain Bacteria; phylum Actinomycetota; class Thermoleophilia; order Solirubrobacterales; family Solirubrobacteraceae; genus Palsa-744. The sequence continues at coordinate 294,369 of CAWHLZ010000003.1, forward strand.
ACTGAGCCTTGCGGACGCGGATGCCGGTTCGGGCGGGGTACGCCTCCCGTTCTCCTTCAGTGCCGTCGAGCTCTATGCATCGGGTGTCACTTCGGTACGGGTGTGCGTCTCCTCAACGAAGGATGACGAGATCTCCTTAGTGGTCGCTGACGAAGTCGGTGGGCTCGTCGCCGCGGTTGACGCGATGGTGGTGCGCGAGCTCTCCCAGGAGCAGCTGGGGGATGCCCGCCGTGCTCACAGCGATTCGCTGTTCTACCTGGACTGGACGACGGTCTCGGTCTCCCCGCAGCCTGCCGCTGGCGAGTTGGCGCTGCTGGGTAGCGAGGGCTCGGTTCTCGCCCAGTCCCTGAATGGCGCTGGGCGCTCGGTTACGGTGCATGCGGACCTCAAGTCCCTGAGTGAGTCCCTCGACGGTGGCGGCTCGGTCCCCGAGGTTGTGCTCGTGGACTGTGCGCTGGATGGGATCGGGGAGTCCGCGCAAGGGGCGTCTGCTGAGGTGGCCTCTGGAGATCGCGATGGCTCCAGCGAGCCGGCCTTGGTACACGAGCTGGCCCATCGGGCGCTCGACGTGGTGCAAAGCTGGCTTACTGACGAGCGCCTGTCCGATTCGCGGTTGGCATTGATCACGAGGGGTGCCGTGTCCGTGCGCCCGGGGGAGGCTGTGCCGGCGCTGGCCCAGTCACCGGTGTGGGGTCTGGTGCGCTCGGCGCAGTCCGAGCACCCCGAACGTTTCCTGCTGATCGACATCGACGGCGATGAGACCTCCCTCGACTTGCTCGATGGTGCCCTTGCTTTGGGTGAGTCGCAATTGGCACTGCGCGAGGGTGCAGTGTGTGTACCGCGGTTTGCCCGTGTGGGCCGCGGTGCCTTGCAGGCTCCTGCCGGTGTTTCGCCATGGCGCTTGGACGCGGGTGACAGTGGGACGCTCGAGGATCTCTCGCTGGTGCCTTGCCCTGAGGTGGCGGAGCCGCTTGGCGCTGGGCAGATCCGTGTCGGCGTGCGTGCCGGTGGCCTGTGTTTCCGTGATGTGCTGATCGCGCTCGGCACGTATCCGGGCGAGGCGAGGGTGGGTGGCGAGGGTGCGGGGGTCGTGCTGGAGCTCGGTCCAGGTATCGAGGACCTCGCTGTCGGTGACCGGGTGGTGGGGTTGTTGACCGCCCTGGGCCCGGTCTCGGTGACCGATCGTCATTGGGTTGTCCCGGTGCCCGAGGGGTGGTCTTTTGCCCAGGCAGCGACGGTGCCGATCGCGTTCTTGACCGCCTACTACGCCCTCATGGATCTGGCGTCTGTAAAGCGCGGTGAGCGGGTGCTGGTGCACGCGGCGGCCGGAGGGGTCGGTATGGCCGCCGTTCAGCTGGCCATGCATTTGGGTGCCGAGGTGTTTGCTACCGCGAGCCCGGGGAAGTGGAAGACGCTCGAATCGATGGGATTGGACGAGGCGCACATTGCCTGCTCTCGCACACTTGAGTTCAGGGAGCGCTTCCTTAGCCAGACGGACGGCCGGGGTGTGGACGTCGTCCTGAATTCTCTCGCAGGGGAGTTCGTGGACGCCTCGCTCGACCTACTCGCAGAGGGTGGCCGTTTCATTGAGATGGGCAAGACCGATATCCGCGATCCGCGCGAGATCGCAGAGTCCCATGCGGAGGCAGCCTATCGGGCATTTGATGTGATGGACGCGGGCTCGCAGCGCATCCAGGAGATGCTCGTTAACTTGGCGGAGCTATTCAGCGCCGGCGTGCTCAAACCGTTACCGGTCAGGGCGTGTGATATCCGCCACGCGCCGGAGGCGTTCCGGTTCATGAGCCAAGCGCGTCATACCGGCAAGATCGTGCTTAGCCTGCCGTCCGTCATCGACTCGCGGGGCACGGTTCTCATCACTGGTGGCACGGGTGCTCTAGGTGGCCTTGTCGCACGCCATCTGGTACTGGAGCACGGTGTGGGTCACCTGCTCTTGACAGGCCGAAGGGGTCTCGAGGCTGAAGGCGCTCCCGAGTTGCAGACGGAGCTTGAATCCTTAGGTGCCCACGTGAGGATCGCCGTCTGCGATGTGTCCCAACGGGAGGCGCTGAAGGCGCTGCTGGACTCGATCTCAACCGAGCATCCGCTGGCAGCTGTGGTCCATGCCGCCGGGGTGCTGGATGACGGCGTGATTGGTTCGTTGACGCCGGAGCGTATTGACGGAGTGCTGTCGCCAAAGGCAGACGCTGCATGGCACTTGCACGAGCTCACCAAGCACTCCGATCTGCAGGCTTTTGTGTTGTTCTCTTCTGTCGCCGGCACGGTCGGCTCACCGGGCCAAGGTAACTACGCCGCAGCAAACGCCTTCCTCGATGCCCTGGCGGCACATCGTCGAGCGTTGGGTCTGACGGGAACTTCGATGGCGTGGGGACTCTGGGAAGGGGTGAACGGCATGACCGGGGGCTTGAGCGATGCCGATCGCTTGCGGATAAGCCGCTCGGGTATGGGCACGCTCTCGTCCCAGCAGGGGCTGGAGCTCTTCGATGCTGCTCTTGGCAGCGGCGAGGCGCTCATGCTGGGGGCCCCTTTGAAACTCGTGCTGTTGCGTGCCCAGGCCAGGATGGGGGTACTGCCGACGCTGTTCGGTGACCTGGTGCATGTCTCCGCTCGCCGCGTAAGCGATGAGGGTAGATCACTTGCGCTGCGTCTGGCTGGAACTCCCGAGGCCGAACGCGAGAGCGTCGTGCTTGGGCTGGTCAGAGTCCAGGTAGCTACAGTCCTCGGGCACGTCTCGCCGGAGGCGATCGATACGCACCGAGCCTTCAAGGAGCTCGGCTTTGACTCGCTGACTGCTGTACAGCTGCGTAACCGCCTGGACGCGGCGACAGGTCTGCGTTTGCCCGCGACGCTGGTCTTCGACTACCCCACGACGTTTGCGGTGGCCTCCCATCTGCTAAGGGAGCTGGGAGGTGTGAAGGTCGAGTCCAGGGCACCGACGGTGACTATTACGGCGGTTGATGATCCCGTCGCAATTGTGGGGATGAGTTGTCGGTATCCGGGTGGTGTGTCCTCGCCGGAGGGGCTATGGCGGCTTGTGAGCTCGGGTACGGACGGGGTCGGTGAGTTTCCGACGGATCGTGGTTGGGATCTGGAGGGGTTGTACGACCCTGATCCCGATCATCCTGGCACGAGCTATACGCGTGAGGGTGGTTTTGTCTATGACGCTGATGAGTTTGATGCTCGGTTCTTCGGTATCAGCCCCAGGGAGGCATTGGCAATGGATCCCCAGCAGCGGCTGTTGCTGGAGGGCGCGTGGGAGGCTTTTGAAGATGCGGGCATCGATCCCGCGTCCCTGAAGGGCAGCCAGACTGGCGTGTTCGCGGGGATAAGCTCCTCAGGCTACGGTGCGGCCGGGTCGGTTGCTGAGGGTCTTGACGGCTACCGGATGACGGGTGTCACAAATAGCGTGGCGTCGGGTCGTGTGGCTTATACGTTTGGTTTGGAGGGTCCTGCGGTTTCGGTAGATACGGCGTGTTCGTCCTCGCTTGTGGCGTTGCATTTGGCGTGTCAGGCGTTGCGTTCGGGTGAGTGTTCGATGGCGTTGGCGGGTGGAGTGACGGTGTTGGCTACGCCGGGAGTCTTTGTTGAGTTTTCTCGTCAGCGTGGTCTTGCTCGTGATGGTCGCTGCAAGTCCTTTGCTGATGGCGCTGATGGCACTGGCTGGTCTGAGGGTGTG